>JAVBQL010000009.1:0-79836 GCA_031549085.1 Spirochaetota bacterium | reverse complement strand
GGGTATTTGATGATGGCTTAAAACAACTTGTCAGAAACATTGACAATATACAAATCAGAAAGAAAAAACAACAATTCTTTTTCATTTTTTAAGAATCCTTTTTATAATTTACTTAAATAGTAACAAAAAAAGATAAAAAAGGAAAGATAAATATTTTAATTTTGCTTACGAGTATTATTATATACTTCAAATATTACTTCAACAATATTTGAAGGATCTGATAGTATATAATTCTGATTACGCTCAAAACTAGAATTAAATCCTTTTGCTATAACATAAAAATATACTCTATATTTTACAGTTCCAGATGGTAGATTTGGATTTCCCTCTATAGGCTCTATTTTTGGACTATGGTTGTCATAATAGTCCCTATCGTAAAAACCTAAAAAAGGGTTTCCATCATCTATCTGCTCTTGTGTCTGTTTTACTCCCCAATCTTTATCAGAATATTCACTATAGTCAGGAAATATTCCACCTAAATAGATATAGCTGCCTGTAGAATCAATGTATGGATTTGCAGAATCATCAGAATCACTGGTAGCATCTCTCAATCCATTTACTCCTGCAAGCTCAAATCCAAACTGTACATTATCATTTCTACTCTGTTCTAATATCTTCTTTATCATATCCTCTGTAACAGGAAATGTTGTGGTTCTATAAAAATCAAGCATGCTTCTTGGAAAGGATGCAACAGGAAATCTAGCTTTATTATCATCGTCATTTGGAAAATAGATTAGTTTATTATTAGATTTTATTAGAGGATATACAGGATCAAAGACTCTTGAAGGAGATTCTTTATCTTTAAGTGGCATATAGACATTGGCTTTTTTTGCATCAGCTCTGCTTGTAAAATAGTAATATATATCATAACCAACAAAGAGATATTTTCCATCAACCCCCTCTTCTTGGTTAAATCCACTAAATCTAAGTCTAACATTAGTTGTTCTATTGTTATAGACATTTAAGTTTTCTATCTCTTTAATATATGTTGTATCCTCTATTCCGCATCCAATAAAAAATAGAGTAAAAAACATAAAAACAGTCACAATAATTTTGTATCTCATATAGCAAACATCCTCTTTTGTATTATTAAAAATATCAAATAGATAGAAAAAAATATTAAAAAAATAGATAAGTCTACCAATAAATTATACAGAACAAAGAGTAAAAAAGCAAGTAAAAAGGAGGTGAAAAAAGGTAAAAAAATTATGAATAGAAATCTGAATATGATATTTTTGAATTGCATAAAAAAAGATATAGCATAGAAAAATAGAGTAATTAACATGATAATAAAAACGCTATTTTTTACCTCTTTTATATCATTTTTACTTATTATTGTTAGGATACTGTTTATTATAATATTTTTTTCACTCATTTGACCAGCAGGTGTTTTGTGTACTTTATTATTATTTTTATCTGTTAAAATAATATAATTTATTATGAGTTCTCCACTATTTAGATTGATTATATAAATATCACTATTTTTTACTAATTCAAGCTTTTGTTTTGTTGCAGTAACAGTGTATCCATTTTTCTTAAGATACTCTTCTATATTAAAAAATAGTGAAGAGTAGGTTATATTTTCATAAAGTAAGTTTAGAGTTTCAAAGAAAATTTCTTTTTCATTGTATAAAAAATCATATAGGTTTAGATTTAAATTATTGTTAACATTTAACTTTATTAGTTTGTTATGCTGTTTTTTTAAGAATTTTATATCATTTTTGAATTCATTATTTTTAGATGAATTTTCTAATTCCAACATGTAGATAAGTTCTTTTAATAATTCATCTAAATAGAGAAAATTTTCTTTTTCTAAAATTACTATCTCTATTTGCCTATTTACCTCTTTGGGTAAATTGCTTTTATTTGATATGTATTTCTTGATATTATCTACTATTTTATGATTTATAGTCTCATATCTAGATTTTGTATTTTCTAATTCCAGTTTGAAATCAAAATTTATTTTATCTATTTGGGCTTTTAATGAATCTATCATATTTTCAGTTAAAATATCATTGTTGTTGTTAGGTACTTTTAATTTATACTCTTTTTTTGCTAATTGGTAATGATTGTTTTTCCTTTTTGATATAGTTAATCCATTAAGATAGATAATATCTGGCTTTTTAAAGCTTTCTATGTTTGTTATATTTGTAGATTTAATCTCATAATCTACAGATAAAAGAGGGTAGGTTGTTACCAAGTTATTATTTTCTATAATTGTTTCTGGTATAGTTTTATTTGCTATATTTTCACTATCTAATATATATTTTTGATCTATCCTGTTTTTGAATAGATTAAATTTAAAAGATATAAAAATATTTCTTAAGCTCTCATTAAAAGATGAATTCCAGTTTTTGAAAGGTTCAAAATTATTTACTGAAATGTTTAATATAATAGATATAATAAGAAAAAAGACAAGAGCAAAAAGAATTTTTTTTATTATACCTATCTTTCTACTCTTGTACATTTAATATAATTAGACCTAAGAATTAAAGTGCAATATCATTTTCAATAATAGCAATTCTTTTCTTAGCATTAGCTTTTTGAGATGAATCATTAGGCAAATCAACTATCTTTTTGTAATAGATAAGAGCACTGCTTTTATCTCCCTTCTCCTCATAAAGAGAAGCAATTCGATAGTATGATAGAGAGTTATAGTAAGAATCCTTCATTTTATTATCGAATACAGATAGAGTTTCTATCGCTTTATTGACGTCTCCCTTGTTTTCATAGCAATATGATAGAAAATAGTATGATTTATCTTTTAGATAGTAGTTCATTTTATTAGTTATCTTTTCAAAAACTAGGATAGCCTCATCAAATTTATTTAGATAGTATAGAACATATCCTTTATAGAAGAGAGCTCTCTTGCCAGAGTTAGTATTTGGATACTTTGCAATGATTTCATCAAGTATTGGTAAAATCTCTTTTGCCATCTCCTCTTTTGAATAGAAATTGGCACTATTAAAATCTTTTGTTATCATTATATATGCATTTTCAAAAAGCTCTGCAGAGTTTCTGTTTTTTTTATCATTAGTAAGATATAAAGTAAAAAAGAGACAGAAAGATACAAAGAGAACAGATATAACTATAATAGATATAAGTTTCCCCTTATTTGAGAGAGGATTGTTTGATTCTCTAATAATATTTTGTTTACTCATAATAAAACCCTTAAACCTTTATTTTTAATTATCACTATTTTTAGATCTTAACATATCACCTAAAGTGAACTTCTCATCTTCATTTCCATGCAAGAACTCTGATACTTTCTTATTTTCTTCTTTTTTTATGAATTCTTTTATAGAAAGTTTTATAAGCTGTTTTCTAGGATTGAACTCTGTTAAGATAGCTTGTATTTTATCTCCAGCTTTAAAGTCTTTCATTGCTTTAGCTTTTATCTCTTCTGTTTTTCCATACCCAATATGGTTAAATGGTATATATGTGTATACATTATCTGTTACTTTTACATATAATCCTTTATTGTCATCTACACTCTCTACTGTACACTCTATTGAATCTCCAGTTTTGTATAGATCGCTCAATTTTTTCCATGGGTCTTCAGATATTTGTTTTATTCCAACTTTTATTTTATTGTTTTTTGTATCACATTGAAGGATAATAACATCAAGTGAATCAGCAACTTTGTAGTCTTTATGAAGATTTTTTGGAGTCTCTGTCCAAGAGATATCATCTATATGCAATAGAGCATCAATTCCCTCTTCTAATTCCAAAAATAGACCAAAAGCTACTATACTCTTTATTGTTCCCTTAACAAGAGTCCCAACTTTATATTTATCTTCTGCCTTATCCCATGGATTTGCCAATAGGTGTTTCAAGCTAAGATTTATTTTCTTGTTCTCTTCATCAATATTAACAATTTTAACCTCAATTTGTTGACCTTTTTTAAGTAGTTCAGAAGGATTTCTAACATTTTTTGTCCATGACATATCAGATATATGAAGAAGTCCCTCAACTCCATCAATAATTTTTACAAATACACCATAAGAGACAAGAGATGTAACAGTTCCAACTACAACATCATTCTCTTTATATTTTTCAATAAATAGTGTCCAAGGCTCTGCTAAAGTCTGTTTTAAACCAACAGAGACCTTTCCATTAGTTTTATCAATTGATAAAATCTTAACAGATAGTTTGTCTCCCACCTTTAAAGCGTCCTCTACTTTCGCTATTTTTGCCCAAGAGATATCTTTTATATGCAAAAGAGCTTCAACTCCTCTTAAATCAACAAACGCACCAAAAGCAGTGATAGTTTTTACTTCACCCTCAACAACATCTCCCTCTTGCTTATTTTCAAGAAATGATAGTTTAAGCACCTTATTCTCTTCATTAAGTACCTTTTTTCTGTTTGCAATAAACTCTTCATCAACTTGTTGAGCTAGGTTTTGTTTAGCATTTTTATTATTTTGAAATTTACCTTGAGGTCTTCTCTGTTGTTGCTGTCTGCTACCATCTTTTAGTATTAGTTTTTCAATAGAAAACTTAACATTTGTATTCAAGAACTTAGATGGATTCTCAATTCTTGAAAAATCGAATAGGGAAAATGGAATAAATCCATAAACATTTTTATATTTAACTTGAAAGCCATTATTCTTCACTGCTGTGATAGTGCCCTCAAGATTTTCTCTCTTCTTGTATGTATTTATTAGCTCTCTCTTCTCTTTTAGTTGATCTGCTTTTTTCTTAGAAACAACTGGATCTCCGTTTCTATCCTCCATTCTTATTAAGAACAGCTCTATTGTGTCATTAATCTTTGGCAAAACATCAAACTCAGAAGTAGAAAGCTTAGCTTCTGACTTTAAACTAACGTCTAAAAAGACGGTATCGCCGCTTATATCAACGACTTTTGCACTTATCAGCGAGTTCTCCTCTATATCCTTAAAACTTTCAATGTAGCCCTTCTCCAAATCGAAATCACTCATCTTCTTTTTCTCCGTCTATTTAATTAAATTAACAATCTTATCTACAACCTCATCAATTGATAATTTAGTTGTATCTAAATAAATTGCATCTTCAGCAATTTTTAAAGCACCAAAAGTTTTGTTTTTGTCGGACTCATCCCTTCTAGAAATAGAGTTTTTTATCTCCTCTAATGTCATATCGCTGTGTCCCTCTTTAAATCTCCTTAATGCCCTTATTTCAACAGAGGCATCAAGATAGAACTTATAGTTTGCAAAAGGGAACACCACTGTTCCTATATCTCTTCCGTCCATAATTATGGATCTATTTTTTGAATAGGAGGTAAGAAAACTGTTTACTTTAAGCCTGATATCAACATTTGCAGAGACAGGTGAAACAAGCTCCGTAACCTCTTTTGTTCTTATGTAAGGAGTAACATCCTCACCGTTTATTATTACTTTTCCAGAATCTAGATTTATATCCAGTTTTTCTAAGAAAAAAACAATTTCGTTATGATCATCTATTTTTATATTACTGTCAAGTATTTTTTTAGTAATTCCACGATAAATAGAACCCGAGTCAACATACTCAATGTCTAAATTTTTAGCAATGATTTTTGCAACTGT
This sequence comes from Spirochaetota bacterium, assembly GCA_031549085.1. Classification (GTDB taxonomy): domain Bacteria; phylum Spirochaetota; class GWE2-31-10; order GWE2-31-10; family MWDO01; genus JAVBQL01. Next base: position 74,293 of record JAVBQL010000009.1, on the reverse strand, counting down.
ACTCTTACCTGAACCTGCAGGTCCATCTATAGCAACTATAAGTTTTTTACTATTTTCCATATATCATTTTTTCCAATTCTTCTTTTTTATAAATTTTATATTCACCTTCATTTATAGATAGAGAGTTTAATTTTAGCTTTCCCAAAGACTCTCTTCTAAGTACAACTATATCTATAGAAAAACTATTAAAAACCTCTCGAATCTCTCTTTTTTTACCCTCAACAAGGTAGACTTGAAGAGCATAATCATCAAGTATCTTGATATCTTTAGCTTTATAGCTAATATTGTTAACTATCACACCCTTCATAAATCCATCAATAAGCTTTGCTGGAATTATCTGCTTGGTTTTAACAAAATAACTTTTCACAACCTCATTTCTTGGATGAGCAATGCTATTTGCAAAATCTCCATCATTGGTCAGAAGGATTAGACCTGACGATCTATAATCAAGCCTTCCTACAGAAAAAAGTGATTTTTCACTATTATCTATAATATTGTAGATCGTTTTACGTCCATCTCTCCCATCTCTGCTGCAAAGAACCATAGGCGGCTTGTTTAAAACCACATACCACTTATCTACTGGTGTAATTTTTTTATTATTAACTTCAACTATATCACTTTCTAAACTAATTTTAGAGCCAATGGCAGCAATAACACCATTAACCTTTACTTTTCCCTCAATGATAAGCTCTTCAGCTTTTCTTCTTGATGCAACTCCGCAATTTGCCAAATATTTTTGTAACCTTATACTATTCTTCAACATTAAACTCTTTTGTTTTTAACTCATCCAACTTTGGCAGATCTTTAAGATCTTTTATATTAAACTGTTTTAAAAACTCATCAGTAGTTCCATAAAGAAGTGGTTTACCAAGAGCCTCTTTTTTACCAACAATCTTTATAAAATCTTTTTCCAATAGTGCTTTCATAGCGTTATCAGAGCTTACTCCTCTAATTTCATCTATTTCAAGCTTTGTTATAGGCTGTTTATATGCGATTATTGATAAAACTGTTAAAATTGATCTAGAAAGCTTTGTTTTTCCTTTGATATTGTATAGCTCTTTTATTTTGTGGAGATAATCTTGCTTTATTTGTAATATAAAGCCATCAGAAACCTTTGCAATAAAGAGTCCATGAATGGAACTCTCATATTTTTCATTTAGATTATTTATTATTTCAACTATTTTTTCTTCAGTAAAAGAGGTGTATTCAATTAATTTATCTATAGATATTATATTGTTTTCATAAAATAGTATTGCTTCAACTATACCATCATTTAAAACATTGTGAAATAGGTTATCCTCTTTTTCACCATCAAGATCGAAAGACAAGAAAGACTCCATTAACTCAAAATATAGGCTAAAATCAGCGATCTTAAGATATTATATTTTTACATTTTTATCAATATTTTTTTGCTAAAAAAGATTCTCTTTTGCTGAAGTGATAGATAATGAAGCTATTATTCAACATTAAAAGATAAAGGAGAGTAAAAATAATATTTATTCTCCTTTTCTTTTTTAGGAAGTTTGTTTTATTATCAACACTATCTCTCTAATTTTAGAGGAACTAGTGTAGAAATACTGTTTTTAAATCCACTATACAAGCTTTCCCATTTCATAAGCTTCATTCATTGCTGGCATTTTCTTAATATCATTAATTCCATGAGTGCCTAAACCATAAATAATAGCTCTCTCTCTAGCACCTTCAAGCAGATCTTCATAAAAAGCTTTAAAACTATCAATAGTTTAGTTTTTTTCATCATTTTTATGTCTGTATCTTCAGCAGTTATAATTATGTAGATATCCCTATTTTTGAACTCTCTATATGCTGGAATTGTCCTATCAATAAAGGTCTTCATTTGTGCACACATTGTATAAAAATAGACTGGAGACGCCATAACAAACACATCGCTACTAAGCATTTTATCTAAGAGAGCTCCCATATCATCTTTTATAACACATTTACCTGTGTCAGTACATGCTAGACAGCCTCTGCAATACTCAATTTTATGATCTTTTAGAAAAATCTTTTCAGCATTGTGTCCAGCCTCTATTGCCCCTTTAATAAACTCGTCACAGAGTGTATCTGAGTTTCCACCCTTGCGGGGACTACTTGATATTACTAAAATTTTCTTCACTCTTTTCTCTCCTTTGACATCAATATTTTTGATATTGATAATGTACTCTTTAGAGTTAACTCTAAGTCAAGAGAATTTTGAAAAAATAAAAATTAAAAATATTTTGCTTTTCAGATAAAAACAGTCTTTTCCATTTCTTCTATTTTATGATATCTCTCTTTTATTTTTTTAGTCAGCTTTTTTATTGGGCTGATGAAACAAATTCTTGGTTATGCTGCTTTATTATAGTTTTTGCCTCTCTGCCACTTGATATGTCCCATAACTTTATAGTTTTATCATCAGAGCCTGATATTGCATATTTGCCATCAGGAGAGAGGGCTACTGAGTTTATCCAGCCCATATGTCCATAAAAGGATTTTATCTCTTTCCCACTAAATATATCCCACACCTTTATACTATTATCACCTCCACCAGATAGCGCATATTTGCCATCAGGGGAGAGAACCACAGAATTTACATCATTGATATGTCCGGTGAGAGTCTTTACTATCTTTCCCTTTCTCGTATCCCAAAGTTTAACTGTTCTATCATCAGAACATGAGACAAGGTGTCTTCCATCTGGTGAAAAGACTGCTCTCTTTACGCCACCTTTGTGCCCTGATATATTTTTAATTACTTTTCTCTTTGATATATCCCAAAGTTTGATAGTTTTATCATCAGAACCAGAGAGTACATATTTTATACTGCGAGAGAATACGACAGATTTTACACTGCCTTTATGTCCAGAGAGAGTTTTTACCACCCTTCCTTTAGCTATATCCCATAACTTTATAGTTTTATCTCCAGAGCCAGAGACAGCATACCTTCCATTATAAGAAAACGCCACCGAATAGACAAAGCTTGTATGTCCTGAAAGGATTTTTACCACCTTTCCTTTTGATATATCCCATAACCTGATTGTTTTGTCTGATGAGCCAGAGAGTATATATTTGCCATCAGGGGAGAAGGCTACAGTATATATGTTGCTGCTGTGCCCCATAAATGTTTTTATCTTTTTTCCATTGCGAAGATCCCAAAGTTTAATGGTCTTATCATCAGAGCCTGATATTGCATATTTCCCATCAGGAGAGAAGGCTACTGAATTGATATAATCGTTATGTCCATATGTTATATCTTCAATATCATTAAGTTTATTTATCTCTTTTGATTTTTTAATGTTAGATTTTATGTTCTCTTTTAATGGTGTTTCATTTAAATGTCTTGGATTCTCTAGCTTCTCTTTTGTTGATAGTGTTACTGTGCCTATTGCTGCAACAAATAAGAACAATACTCTTTTCATAAATTAAGCTCCTTCATTTTCTTAAAAATTGATAAAGTTTTTTAATTCATTCTTTGCAGAAAGAGATACTTGAAAGTCGTTAAGATATCATTAAGATTTTATTAAGGTTTCATTAAGATTTTTTTTAGCTCATCCCCATCGGTTGAAGTATAACTTGCCAAGTATAATAGTTGGTGTACTTCATTTAGTATATAGTAAACTATAACGAGCTGGACAGATCTAAAAAAACTCAACTTGACATTTTTCTTTTTTTATAATAGAGTTATCTATCCAATTTTTAAACAAATCTTGAATATTTTTTTAAAGGACAATCAATAATGGGTAATATATATCCAATAGAGATAGAAGATGAATTAAAATCTTCTTATATGACTTATGCAATGAGCGTAATTGTAAGTCGTGCCATCCCAGATGTAAGAGATGGATTAAAACCTGTCCACAGAAGAATTCTCTACTCAATGGATGAGATGGGCTTGCAGCCAAATAAAGCATACAAGAAGTGTGGACGTGTTGTCGGTGATGTTCTTGGTAAGTTTCACCCGCATGGTGAGGCATCAATCTATGATGCACTTGTTAGAATGGCACAAGATTTCTCATTAAGATATACAGCTGTTGATGGACATGGAAACTTTGGTTCTGTTGATAATGATCCGCCTGCAGCGATGCGTTATACAGAGTGTCGTTTATCTAAAATTGCACAAATGATGCTTAAAGATATTGATAAAAATACGATAGATTTTGGTCCTAACTATGATGACTCTATGCAAGAGCCTCTAGTTTTGCCATCAGCGATTCCATTCTATTTGATAAATGGGGGAAGTGGTATTGCTGTTGGTATGGCGACAAATATCCCGCCTCACAATGTTAGAGAGGTGGTTAATGGCATATCAGCACAGATTGATAATCCTGAAATAACTATTGATGAGCTTATGACTCATATAACAGGTCCAGACTTTCCAACAGGTGGAATACTCTTTGGTAAAGAGGGGATTAAAGATGCTTATAAAACTGGACGCGGCAAGATAACTATCCGTTCAAGAGTCTCTATTGAGGAGTCAAAAACAGGCAAAGATGTAATTATTGTAGAAGATTTACCATATCAAGTAAACAAAGCAAAGCTTATTGAAAGAATAGCAGAACTTGTATCAACTGGTAAGATCCAAGGAATTTCTGATATAAGAGATGAGTCGGACAAAGACAAATCAATTCGTATAGTTATTGAGCTTAAGCGAAGCATTATTCCAAAGGTTGTACTTAATCAACTTTTTACCAACACAGATCTACAGACAAACTATGGAATTATTAACCTAGCTCTTGATAAGGGTGTCCCTAAAGTCCTAAACCTAAAGCAGACTATCCAAGCCTATATAGATTTTAGAAAAGAGGTTATTGAGAGACGTACAAAGTTTGAGCTTAAGAAAGCAAATGAGAGACTTCATATTATTGAGGGCTTTTTAATTGCTATTGATAATATTGATGAGATAATCGCAATTATTCGTGCATCAGAAGATACTGATAGTGCAAAAAAGGCAATTGCAGAGAGATTCAAGTTAAGCGATATTCAAGCACACGCTATTGTAGAGATGAGGTTAAGGCAGTTAACCAATCTTGAAAGCACAAAATTAAAAAATGAGTATGAAGAGCTTCTAGTTTTGATAGCAAAATTAAAAGAGATTCTATCATCAGACTTCAATATGCTTAAAGTGGTTAAAGAGGAGTTAATAAAAGATACAACTCCATTTCTTGATGATAGAAGAACAGATATTATATCAAAGCAGCTTGAGAATATCGATGTTGAAGACCTAATTCACAAAGAGGATATGGTTGTTATTATCTCACATCTTGGCTACATCAAGCGTGTCTCTACTAAAGACTTTAGAAGTCAGGGCAAGGGTGGTGTTGGTGTGATGTCCAGCAAAAAAATGAGAAATGATGACTTTAATGAGCATATATTTGTTGCATCAACTCATGATTACCTATTGATCTTTGGCAGCAAGGGAATGGTCTATCAGATAAAAGTGCATGAGATTCAGCAGCTCTCAAAAGATGCTAGAGGTGAGCATATAAAGGGGATGATTGGTATCGGTGATGAGGATATCAGTGCTATCATAAATGTTCATAGCTTTAGTGATGATCACTATGCCTTTATTGCTACAAAAAATGGAATAGTAAAGAGAGTCTCTTTAAAAGAGTTTGAATACAAAAAAATCAGCGGAAAGAGAGCAATTACACTTGACGATAACGATAGTATCATAGATGTAAAAATCACTGATGGCAAAAAAGAGATAATACTTGCAACCACTATGGGTAAGTCTCTTCGCTTCTTAGAGACAAAAGTAAGGCAGATGGGACGTGTTGCTAGAGGTGTTACTGGTATAAGACTTGCAGAGAATGACTCTCTATGTGGAGTATGTATTGTTGATGATGACTCATTTATGCTACTTATTACAAAGAAAGGCTTTGGTAAGAGGCTCGATTTTGACCTATTTATGCCGCATGGCAGAGGTACTGGGGGACAACGATACTATAAGCACACTGAGGAGAGGGGCGATGTTGCAGCAGTTAAGCAGGTGCTTGAGGGTGATGAGGTAATGCTTATGACTACAAGAGGGCAGATAATAAAGATTCCAGTTAATCAAATATCTCAACAGGGAAGAAATGCTACAGGGATCAGGGTTGTTAAGCTATCTGACAATGATGAAGTTTCATCTGTTGCAAGAATTATTACTGAAACTGAAGAGCAATAAAAAAAGTCTATCTCTAATTTTAAGGAACTCTATTTTATGGAACAAAAATTACTAAAACAGCTTAATAAATGGCATAATAATGGAGAGTATGAAAAGATTGTAGAGAAGATTCTAAAATTTCCTGAAAATGAGTGGGACTATGATTTAGTGAGTCATCTTGCAAGGGCATGTAATAACCTTGATCAATATGACTATGCAATAGAGTTATTATTATCAGTAAAAGATCAGGGAGAAAATGACTCTCTATGGCACTTTAGAATGGGATATGCACACTTTTATTTAGAAATGTATAATGAAGCTCTTCAAGATTTTGAAATGGCTTGTAAATTAGACCCAACAGACACAACTGCAGAGATGTTTGTTGTTATGTCAAAAAAGAACCTTTCACAATATAAAAAGATAGGAAGTACACCTGATAGTGGTGACTCTAAAGTTGTTCTTGAACTCTGGATTAATGAAGAGGAGATTAAGCCTTTCAAAATAGTTGTTCACCCATCTTCAGTATCACTAATCTTAAATGTTGGTGAGTATAAAAATCATATATTTCTTGAACGTGAAGATGATGGCTTTGAAGGCAATGGGTATGATTGGACTTCGTTGGCAGAGGTTTTTATAGAGGAAAAGTTGCCAGAGTTTGAAGGGTATATACTTTTTGATCCAGAGGGAAGTATGTTCTGTGCCTACTCTGAATATCCAGAAGCGCTTCAGCAATTTGCGTTTTTGTTTTATAAAGTGTGTGAGGATGAAAACCAAATGAGAGATCTACTATCTAGAGCAGAATTGGATTAGAACTTAATAGTAACGTTTATATAATATCATCTTTTTGGAGCTTCTCTAATATATTAGATTTTTCTATTATTTTATACAAATGATCAGAGATATAATTTATACGGTAACTATGTAAATCACTTTTTTTATTTTCATAGTATCCTTTTTTATCATAATCATAATCATAATCATTATCAATCGAAAAACTAAAATTTTGTTTTTGATATATTAGATATATTAGTTGAAGACTCGTAAGTTTATCCAATGATATAAAAAAGCTCTCTTTTAATTTTTCACTATCTATTTCCTTATTATTTTTTCTGTGTTCATAAAAAATGACAAAATGCTTAATATCAAAATCATAAAGGTTGTTAATTCCATTACTTATAATATAGTCTTTTTCTTGTAACTCTTCACAATCATTAAGAATTGTTGATGTATAGTATGCCAATAGAGTATTTCGCATTAATGAAACAGAGTTGACTGCATTTTTTATTATTGTAGATATAAATAAAAGGTTACTGTCATTCTCCAAGTATTTTTCTAACTTTATTCTATTTATCTCTGAAAAGTTGTTATTTATAAAATAGTGATTACATTCTTTTAAAAAATTGGAAAATAACATTTGTTGTGTAAGTTTAATAGCGCTAGAGAAATTTTCATATTGTTCCAGATGGCTCTACGATATTTAAAAAAGTATCAATTACTAATTTAGTAATTTCTTTTGAATTATTTTTATCAATATCTATTTCATCTTTTCCCATTTTTATCCCTCTCTGCTTTTTTTCTTCTCTTTGCCTGTAATGTGTTCTATAGATATTTGATATATAAGAGTTCTTGCAATTGAGCCATCTATATCATCTTTTGCTTTGTCCATATGAGCAGGCAGATACTTCTCTGCTATCTTCATTAAGATATCAAATTTTTTATCGTTATCAACTATCTCCATTGCCTTTCCATAGACAACCACACTCTCAAAGTAGGTGGTAAAATTCTTATCATAAATAGGCTCTGTTTTTCCAACAATAGAGAAACATACTCTAGACTCAAAAGCTATATTATCTAACTTTTGTCCTTTAGGTGCACAATGAAAGTATATATTGTTATCAACAACAACATAGGATAGGGGAGTTCCATATGGCTGATTGTTCTCTCCTATGGTGGAGAGGATTCCATATTCGCCTTTTTCTAATAGCTCATATGCTTTTTCTGTTGGCATTGCTCTATCTTTACGTCTAATCTCTCTATATTGCATATTATCACTCATTTATGCTATCCCCAATAGTAGGTGTTATAATAAAGGCACCTACTTAAAAACTATCTCACTATTACTATATTAACAAGTTAACTTTTTTCATATTTATACAGTGCAATTTATTCAAAGAAAAAAGGGCGGAAGCTTGAGGATTTGAACCTCTGATGCTGCCCCATATTATCCTTAATTTTAGTAATTTCCATTTCTCACATTTGTTTTATGAATAATACCCACAGCTTCCGCATACATCAAACAGGGTAATCTCAACTAGACAATTTATGATAATCATAATCTCATCTCCAAAAAAAAATTTGACAACGACTGTCACTTGAAATGAAAATTCAACGAACATTTTATATACTAAACTAAAAAACAATACAGGCAATTTTTATATTTTGAATAAAAACTTTACTTTAGGTTACTTTAACAAGCTATACAATTTTATTTTAATAAGTTTTTATTCACACTACTTCACAACTATATTAACTAATTTATCTGCTACAACAATCTTCTTTACTATCTCTTTGCCCTTTGTATACTCAATTATCCTCTCATTATTTAGGGCAATCTCTAAAAGCTCATCATTAGATAAACCCTTTTGCAAGTCAACTTTAGCTCTGATTGCTCCATTAACAGAGAGGACGATTGTGATTGTCTCATCAACTATCTTGCTTGGGTCATAAGTTGGCCACTTCTCATTAAGAAGTGATGGCTTGTTACCAAGCTTCTCATTAAGCTCCTCTGTAATAAATGGTGCAAATGGATGCAGTATCTTGATAAAATCTAAAAGGATAGCTTTGGTTAGCTTCTCCTCTCTCTGCAAATTGTTAACAAGTATCATCATTTGACTAATAGCAGTGTTCAGTTCAAGATTATCAATCTTTTCAGTTACAATCTTTATAGTTTTATGAAAAATTTTCACTGTCTCTTGAGAGACTGAATAGTTATCATCTATTGGCTTATCAAAGAGACGCCAAACTTTCTCTAAAAAGCGTCTTACACCAAATATACTCTGTGTATTCCATGGCTTATCAACAGCAAGCGGTCCCATAAACATCTCATACATTCTTAGTGTATCAGCCCCATGCTCACTTATAACATCATCAGGGTTGATAACATTGCCTCGAGATTTTGACATCTTCTCACCATTTTCACCCAATATCATACCTTGATTGCGCAAGGTCATAAATGGCTCTTTTGTGTTTACAACACCAATCTCATATAGAACCTTATGCCAAAAACGAGAGTAGAGTAGATGTAATACTGCATGTTCTGCCCCTCCTACATATAGATCCACTGGAAGCCAGTAGTTAATCTTCTCTTTATCAGCAAGCTCTTTGTCGTTGTTTGGATCAGTAAATCTAATATAGTACCAGCAGCTTCCAGCCCATTGAGGCATTGTGTTTGTCTCTCTTTTAGCTTTTCCGCCGCAGGTTGGACAGGTTGTATTTACCCATAAGTCAATTGCTGCGAGAGGGGATTCGCCAGTACCTGTTGGTTTATAGGACTCAACATCAGGAAGCAGAACTGGAAGTTGACTCTCTGGCACAGGCACAGTACCGCACTTTGGACAGTGAACCAAAGGAATTGGCTCTCCCCAATAACGTTGCCTAGAGAATACCCAATCTCGAAGCTTATAGTTTATTGTCTTTTTGCCCTTTTTATTATCCTCAAGCCACTTTATAATGTTGGTTTTAAAATCAGAAGTTTTTTGTCCATTAAATGCTCCAGAGTTAACAGCGATTCCATCTTCAGTAAAAGCCTCTTTAAGCTCACTTGCAGAGCCATCTTTACTAACAACTTGAATTATAGGTATATTAAACTTTGTTGCAAACTCAAAGTCTCTCTCATCGTGGGCAGGGACAGCCATAATTGCGCCAGTTCCATAACTAATCAAGACATAGTCAGATATCCATATTGGAACTTTAGCACCATTAACTGGATTTATAGCATAAGAGCCTGTAAACACACCTGTCTTATCCTTGTTTAAGTCCGTTCTCTCGATATCAGACTTATTTACTGCCTTATCAACATAGCTTTCTACATCTTTTTTATTTGGCTCTTTAGTTATCTTCTTTATCAGAGGATGTTCAGGAGCAAGAACCATATAGGTTGCACCAAATAGCGTATCTGGGCGGGTAGTGTAAATTTTTAGGGTCTCGTCAGTGCCCTCAACACCAAATAGTACCTCAGCCCCCTCACTCTTGCCAATCCAGTTTTTCTGCATCAATTTTATTGCTTCATTCCAATTTAAGAGCTCCAAATCTTTTAGCAGATCCTCTGCATATTGAGTGATTTTTAGCATCCATTGTCTAAGCGGCTTTTTTTGAACGTTTGTACCGCACCTTTCACACTTTCCATCCACCACCTCTTCGTTGGCCAAACCAGTTCCGCAGCTTGGACAGAAGTTGATAGGGGAGTTGGTCTCATATGCCAACCCCTTCTTGAAAAGTTGTAAAAATATCCACTGTGTCCACTTGTAGTATTTTGGATCACTTGTAGAAATATCTCTATCCCAATCATAGCAGAAACCCAAAGCCTTTATCTGCTCCCTGAACTTATCTATATTTTTTGCAGTTGTTGCTGCTGGGTGAGTACCCGTCTGTATTGCATAATTTTCAGCAGGAAGCCCAAAGGAGTCGAAGCCCATAGGGTGTAAAACATTATATCCACTCATTTTTTTGAATCTTGAATAGATATCTGTTGCTGTGTAGCCCTCAGGGTGCCCCACATGAAGCCCAGAGCCTGATGGATATGGAAACATGTCAAGCACATACAATCTCTTCTCTTTTGGTTTACTATTTTCGGTTACTTTAAAGATCTTGTTATCTTCCCAATACTTTTGCCACTTTTTCTCTATCTCTAAAAAATTATAGTCATTCATAGCTTTTTCCTTAAAAACGATATATTAAATAAGTAGTTAACTTAAAAATTGAAATGGGGAATGATAAGAGTATAGAAAAATATTGGCTATTAGTCAAGAATGTTTTTCCATGAGATTAGGGAAAGATGAGGCAGAAGAGTACACGCGCATGGAGTTTTTTTTGGCTAAATATAAAAAATGGATATTGTGAAATATATTTTTAAAACTAAATTTTTATCTACATCTATGGAGACAATCTACAATAATAATTCATAAGTCGCCATATGAAAGGTTAAATAAAAATGAATAGAAAAAAAATTGAACACCTATATATTCACTATCCATTCTGCAGTTCAAAGTGTGACTACTGTGGATTCTACTCTGTAACATATAGGAATAGCGAGCTATTCGCTGGATATATCAACTCATTAGAGAGAGAGTTGTTAGAGTATATAGCTCAATATGATTTTGAATCTCTAAAGACACTATATATTGGTGGAGGGAACCCAGCTTTAAACATCAGCGATTTAAACACTATATTTGAGCTCTTAAAATCAAATCTCAATTATAAAAAGATAAAGAGCATAACAGTGGAGTGTAACTTAAAAAATATATCTGAAGAGCTAGCTAAAACTATAATCAACTACAACATAGATAGAGTATCTATCGGTATTCAATCATTTACAAAAGAGGCGCTGCTCTATGCTAATAGAGTAAAAAGTGATGATGACTTTGATATATCAAAGATTGAGCTGCTTGATAAAATTGGGATACACATAAACATAGACCTCATAAATGGGCTGCCATATAGTAGCATTAATAGTGAAATAGATAAATTAGACATAATATTAGGTAGATATAAAAATATAGATCATATCTCTATATATGATTTGTCAATTGATGAGAATAGTCTCTTTTATAAAAAGGGTGCAGCAATAGATGAAGATCTGATGTATGGGTTTGAAAAGAGAGTAAAAAAAATATTGCGAAAGTACCATTTTAAGCAATATGAAATCTCTAACTACTCAAAAAACAAAAAGAGCCAATCATTGCATAATATTGGCTACTGGAAGTACCATAACTATATTGGTTTAGGACCAAGTGCACACTCAACTGTAGATAATATAAGGATTGAAAATAGAAACGATCTTAATTCATATATAGAATATGACAACTTTCGAAATGTATATAAGCTTACTAAAGATGAGAGCATAAAAGAGTATCTTCTTATGGGCTTACGCTTAACAGTAGGAGTTGATATAGATGATTTTAAAAAGAGATTTGATGTAGATATAGAGAAGCTTTTAAAAAATACAATTCAAAAAAATACTCTAAATAAAAATATGAAGTTGTCAAAAAATAGACTCAAAGTTACTAGTAAAGGTATGAATGTATTGAACACTATATTATTGGAGTGTTTTGATGAAATCGATATTAGTGTTAATAATAATTTCCTATAATATATATTATGTCTAATTATATGTTAATAAATTGATAAAACACTCTTTTAAATAAAATCTTTTAAATAGAGTTCAAGCTCTTAAACCTTCTCCCCTCCCACAAACTTATTTAAAAAATGGAGTTATTTTGTTGATTGAAATTTATTTAAGTAGTATAATAAAGTATGAATAAACAAAAAATATATTTAGATACATCTGTTATAGGTGGATGTTTTGATAAAGAGTTTTCTAAATGGTCTCTTAGTTTGTTTAGAGATATAAAGTATGGTCTATTTATTCCAGTAACTTCAGAGGTGGTCAAGGTAGAAATAAAGAAAGCACCAGAATTTGTAAGATTAAAGTTTAAAGAGTTATTGGATTATAATCCACTTATTCTAGATCTTGACAAAGAAGTATTGGAGTTGGCAAAAATATATCAAGATAGAAAAGTGGTTCCCATAAAATATTTTGAGGATGCCCTACATATTGCCTTGGCAACCATTAATAATATTGATATATTGGTAAGCTGGAATTTTAAGCATATTGTGAGATATGATAAAATTAGATTTTTTAATTCTATCAATTTGGAATTGGGATATAAAACGATAGAAATATACTCTCCAATGGAGGTTACATTGCATGAATGACATTGATACTATGAAAGTATTAAGAGAAATTAGAGATGAAATTTCTAAAGATATAGAAGAGAAGGATTTTGATGAGATTATTAAATATTTTCAAAATGGATCTAGAGCTTTGGATAGAGAATTAGGAATGAAAGAAACTAAAATATTGAAATAATTTACTTTCTCTCCACTCCTCCCTATCTAAAAACAGCAAAAAAGAAAAACTACCCAAAACCAAAAGGCTTTAGGTAGAAAAATTTGATTTTTAGGAAAATATTGAAATTGAGCAAACTCTAATTTAAGTAATATAAACTTAAATGATCTCTTTTATTATTTTGTTATCATGGCCATGGCATAAATCCATTAATCCTACAATTATTATCAATATTAACATTTATTGGATAACCATAATTTTTAGCAAATGGAAAAATGTTATAACTACCACCAGCCACAACATTACAATTTTTGATATTTAAGTTACCAGTATATCGATCTTCGACATTAATGTTATATGGATTGGCTGATATAACAGTGCCAGTCATCAGCCCTGGCTTTAAATCACAATCTACAAAGGTACAATTAGTTATGTTAGTATTATTAGTATTATTATAGAAAATATCAGAAGATAATACATGTATAGTAGAATTTCCAGGCCAAAAATCATTTGGTGAATTGCAGCGTATAAAAGTGCTATCTTTTATATCAACATTGATTGCTCTTATAGCACTTCCCATTTTTAAATTATTCCGATAGATTTTATTACCCTCTTCACCAATAAAACAGTTTGAACTATTTATAATATCTTGAAATGTACAGTTGGTAATTTTTGAAATAACTGGATTACCATAATTATCATCACTACATCTTAAATATGGACCATCTACTGCTTTGTCAGAGTCCATAGTAAATGTACAATTTTCAAAACTAAAGTCAGAAGCATCTATTCCACCATTGACATTGTGAAATATGATATTACTACTAGAAGAGTTATAAACATAAATATTACTTGCAATATTTTCAAAATTTTTGATTGAGCTGCTGTTTCTCGTATCTTTTCTTGTCGAATTTCTAATAAGAGAAGCGCCAGATACATATTTTAGATCTTTAAAAATAGTATTTGTAACATTTGTATTATCTAATTCTACTCTACCTATATTTTCAAATCTAGACTCTTTAATAGTTTTGCTTCCAGATGAGTTAAATGACACAAACTGCGTTCCACCTCCATAGAAGTTGACTTTATCCAAAGTAATTTTTGAGCTTTCAGCAGAAATACCTCCCCCACTATTTGTGAATGTTGTATTGTAGATTGCTGCTCCTACATACATAGCAATATTTATACTCTTATCAAAAGATGAATTTTTTAATGAACCACTCTCATAAAGTGTAAAACTGTTTTCACTACCTCCGCAGCTATCTACAAAAGAGTTTACTCCCTCAATAGTAAGAGTACTGTTTTTTATAGATGGGCAGCTCTTTAGAGTTGCACCCTCATGGCCTCCCACCTTGCCTACAGAAATAGAAGCTCCAGATATTGATGTACAGTTTGTTATTATTGAATTTGCATCAACAACAGAGAGTCTTGTACCTATAATAGATGGAGAGTAGCTTAAGGTGCCCTCACTATTTACACCAACACTACCGCCAGAGATAGTACAATTTGTCATAATAGAGCCCGCCCCAGCAACAATTGTAGTAGTATCCTTCACAGAGGTAGAATTTTTAAAAGTGCTGCCGTCATTTACACTTATGGTGCTGTTTGATGCTCTGCAGTTTGTTGCAGTAGAGCTGCTGTTTAGAGTTAGCTTTCCATTGCTGGCAAATGTTGCATTATCCGCCGCTGCAGCGCTACTTAAAGTGAGATTTCCTCCAATGAATGAGCAATCATTTATAGAGCCACTATCAAGCATAATATTGCCATAATATGATATATTACAATCTTTTATGGTGCTGTTGGAGTAGCAATATAGATAGGTGCTGTTTCCACTTATTGAGTTGTCAGATACAGTTGCTCCATATATGGAGAGGCTGCCTCCACTCATTGTGGAGTCAACAAAGGAGCTTCCAAGTGCCTTCGCTACCATAGTTCCTCCAATAACAGAAGAACCATCTATATCAACAGTGCCAAGAATGGATAGGGCTGAGCTTATCTTTGACTCCTTAAATATCACATTATAGTTATGATCTGGAACAGTTTGATAAAAACCAACATTAACTTCACATCTAATAAATTTTAGGAGTGCAATTGGCTTATCAATGTTTGTTGGTACAAACTGTTTTGTAAAGGCTAGGGTATTAAATTTGCAATCATTAAAGGTTAAGTTTCTATCAAATCCACCCTCATTAACAAGGTCAAAGATTAGTTCTCTGATACTTGAAGTAATAGCCTGATATTGCCGCATAGAAATACCACTAAAACTTGTTCTCTCAAATGTGCTATTTATAGGGCAGCTTATAAATGGGTTTACTGCATTGTGCTTATTGTTGTTATCAAAATAGTTTCTAATGCCAGTAAAGGTGGAGTCACTTATGGTAAGTTTTTTTGTGCTTCTTATTCCGCCAGATAGCACATTGTTAAAAGTAGAGCCATTTACACTCCCCTCTCCATTTATAAATATTAAGCCCTTTGAATATGATATATATTCGCCCCACCGTCCATTAATAAATACTTCAACTGATGCCATATTAAATGTGCTATTTGCAATGGTGACACTGCTCTCTGCCATAGCTCCATTCACCGTATCATATATGGAGATCTCCTCATTATATTGATAGTCGTTGGTCGCCAAATATGAACCAAACTTAAATGTATCAAAACAGCGGAGGTAGGAGTTGTATGTAGTGCCCGATATGGTCACATTTTTTCCTCCAATTTTTGCAACGGCACTTATATCTGATCCTGTGATATTTACATTGTTAAATCCTGATAGGGCTATATATCCCAAGCTTTTGTTACCGCTTGTGATCTTATTAATATTGGTGTTTGTGATATTAAGAGTCCCTTTTGTGCTGCTGCTCTTAAGATTTTCAGCGACTATATGGGTTGGGACGACAGAGGTAATACGAGGGATACTACTACTGCCACTAATAAAGTTTCTTCGATAAGAAGAATCTGTCAAGAGCTCATCACTAAAAGTAGAGCCATCAATGTTGAGGTCTCCCCCATCTTTTATATGGATATTTATTAGATCCCTGCTCTTATCACTATCCTCAAAGCAGTGAGCAAAGGTCGATCTATAGAGAGTTGTTGATTTGCCGCTATTATCAATATTAAGTGTCGCCCCAAAAATGTTATCAAAAACCGATTCACCTATATTAACCTTACCCGCGATTTTAAAGAGCACACTGATGTTGTCTGCTTCATAATACCCTGTCATATAGTTCCATTTTGACTCACCCACTGTATCAAAGATACCCTTCTCTATAAGCACATCTCCAGAGACATCAAAGCCTGTTGAGTCCGTCACCATTTGAATGGATTTAAAGCTCGACTCTTTCAAAGTAAAGTTTTTTCCAACCCGTGCAACTCCCCTATTTTTTATAGACTCTTTTTCTGTTATATTAGAAAATTCAGACTCATTTATAGTAAAATTTTTTGTAATATGAAAAAGTGTATCACCCTTTGCATATATATCACTAAACTTGCTGTTGGAGAGGATTAGGTTTCCATCAACATAGATGAGTGCCCTTCTATCAGAGGTGTCATATATATTATCAAATGTACAATTGATAAGCTCAACGCCCGATGTGGTAGCGTTATCACTAAACTTTAGATCAAATAGTATAGCACTATCCTTTAATGCACTCCCCGTCCCGTTAAGCTTTATATCTTTAAACTCAAATGAGTCGATCATAACAGTTCCCTTTAAACCGCTGCCAACAAAGAGCTTTTTGCTTGCTCCATTAAACTTAAGAGTCGTCTTTATGCCTGCAACTCTCTCACTTGTAGCTTTTTCATCTCCCTCAAATCCCCCAACAACCAATGTATTAGAGCTTACAGGGATTCCATTTGTTAGAAGTGAGTAGTCCCCCTTAGTCACCCAAACCTCTGTGGTGCTGGAGGAAGCTGAGTCAAGGCTTCGCATCGCATCATCAATTGTTGTAAAGGCATTTGTCCAGCTGGTTCCATTATTTTTGCCCATAGCACTCTTGTTGACATATACAATTCCCCCAACTTCCTGAAGCGATATTGTATAGCTCTTTGTATAGAGGCCATTTATAGATGTCACTGTTAAAGTCTTTGGTTTGCTATAATTTAATGTGGAGAATCCGCTTGTCATCTCTACCCCATCAATTTTTATAGTGCCCTCTGCTGTAAAATTTGCAACAAAATCTGTATTTGCTGAGTCACCACCAAATGGGATCAACATAAATATTGTCATATTTCGCTGATCGATGTTTCCAATAACATCTTTTGATAGCGTCACATTACGCAATTTTTCAAAGTTGAAAGTTTTTAGCTCACAGGCAGACCTATCATCTCTAACAAAATTTATCTCAACACGATAATCTTTTGTTCTAGCTCCATCAAAAGAGGCAACCTTATATATAACAACATATCTAAAGTCCCCACTGCTAAAACCACTGCTTTGAATTACATCTCGCACCTTTACAGTGCCTGTCGCACTAAAGTATGGTATCAAGCTCTCTGGAGGAGTCGCTCCTGCATATTTAACCTCAGCGAGTATTATCCCCTTATCTTGATTTATAGTTGCCTGAGAATCTAGCGCCATTCCGCTGTTTGCAATTTTTCTAAAACCAAAATCGGATATGCTGGCTTGTGTCTCTGCTGCTGGCTCAATTCTAACAAAGTTTACCTGCACAGTGTATAGCCTTCTAAAATTGGCATTCCTTGCAGTACATAGATACTCAATTGTTTTAGAAAAATTTTGCCCACTCACTGAAGAGAACTGCTCCACTCCCGAAACTGTAACTATGCCCGGTGATAAAAATGCTGGAGTTAGATTATATGGAGGTGGAGTGGCAGCATTTCCATCATAAAAAACTGTCACATCGATAAAACCATAGTCGCCATCTTTGCTTATTGCCCCCATAGCAGTAGACTTTATTTTGCCAAGATTGTCTGCCTTGTAGAATCTAAAATCAATTATACTCCTAATGGAGTCTGGATCTTCCGCAAATATTATATTAAGTGTATATGTTGTTGATGGATAGCCACTCTTTGATACTGTGAGCTCAGTTGTAACCGTTCCAAGTCCTGGATAGACAGGATCAAATGTGGCGTTTCCAATAGGAGAAAATAGTATCTCTGTCTCATCACTCTTAATTGTTGCACTATTTTTATCAATGACCTTATCACCGCTTATTACAAAGGTAGGGATTAGTTTATATGAGATTGGAAAATCCATAGGATATAGCACATTAACATTTATGGTTCTATTTGAATGATCTATTGTCCCCCTCGCATCTGTGATAAGTTCTGGGTTATTATATTTTGAGAAGATAAAATCTGTCATTACAACAGTTGTACTATCAACTTTTGCAGAGATACTATAAGTTCTTGATGTTCCCATAGCAGATACCACCACAAAAGTTACAGGCTGCTGAAAATCTATTGGTATATCTATTGCAGGAGCATTAAAATCTTTGTTTTTTGTTATTGTATCAATCACCAAATCAATTATAGCTGGCATATCAAGTGTATAAAGCTTCATCGATAGCTTTATAAGATCTTCTTGTGGAAACACCTTTAATACATAGTCCATAGTTATAGGGACTATAGTCGCCTTCTCTGAGATAGTTATGGATGGCACCACTTTTCTTAAATCAAAATCTGGTGTAACTGTAAATGTGACATTGTTATCACCTATGTTTGAATTCTTTTGCCCCGATACAGAGAATGACTCTATCCTATCACCGCTTG
The DNA here is from genome assembly GCA_031549085.1 of Spirochaetota bacterium. Classification (GTDB taxonomy): domain Bacteria; phylum Spirochaetota; class GWE2-31-10; order GWE2-31-10; family MWDO01; genus JAVBQL01. The sequence continues at coordinate 55,298 of JAVBQL010000009.1, read as the reverse complement.
GCGGTATTAGATCATAAAAAAAGTCATTGTTACAAGATAAGATTAATATTAATGATAAAATTATCAATATTAAACTTTTTGTTTTTCTACTGCTCATCTTGCTCATTTTTCTCCTCCAAAATATCATAACCCTCAATTTCTATATTCTCAAATTCCTCTTTTAAAGAGGTTCTGATCTCTTTTTTTATATATAGCTCTATGGAAACAACTCCCTCACCCCTATTTTCAGAACCATAATATTGCACCTTTACTCTCTCAGGCTCTATATTATATCTATCTTTAATATAATTGTAGCAGTTATATGCCCTTCTTCTTGATATGGCAACCCTAGCCTCCCTGCTATAAAATGGTGCAGAGTAACCACTTATTATAAACTCACTATCACTGTTCTCTGATAGAAGTTTTACTATATTATCAAGCTCAGCTGCAGCCTCTCTTGTAAGGAGGGCTGAATTTTTATTGAAATAGATAGTAAAATCAATTTTTTCAATCAGAACTTCCTCTTTAACAGCCAGATCATCTGTCTCATCTTCAATCAGAACAGTTGTATCACTGGATAGATCACTACTCTCTACTATAGTATCACCAGATAGATCATCTACTACTATCTCTATTATCTCTTCATTTTTTTCTATGTGTTCCTCTTCATTAGTATTATCTTTTTTTATCTCATCTTCTTCTAGTATTGTAGTTTTTTTAGGCTCTAACTTTTCTCTTCTTTTACTCTCTATTTTTTTAGCAAGCTTCTCTATAGGAGAGACCATCCTGCCAGGATGAATCCTAACCCCCACATTTAATGTAGGAGATGCAACAGGGCCTGTCTTCTCCTGAAGATAATCGAGCCCAATACTTATAAAAAATATTATCGAGCGATTCAAGAGAGCAAAATTTAGACGCCCCTCAGTTGACATAAAAAACTCAACACCATTTGAGACTGTCTTCTTATCTATTAGAAGATTTATTGCAGTCTCATAGTGGGTAACCTCACTAAACAGCACCCCAATTCCAAGTTGCGGCTCTATAGAGAACCAATTTGTAATTCTAAAATCATAGTTGAAGTGGAATGATAGGGGCACCTCTATACTACTCACAATCATAGGGTGATTCCCCTCTATATATGTATAGCCACTCCTAACCTCACCTATAAAACCAAGATACTCATAACCAATACCGCCTCTAAAACCTGGATATGCAACAGCATAATCTGTAAGTGGAGGCGGAATAAAGTACCAGCTCATAAAAGCGTCAATAAAGAAACCGCAATACCAAGGTTCTCTATATCTATTATACCATCGCAGAAAGTAATTTTTTTTCTCTTTTGAATTGGTTGGTTTTTCTAATTTTTCTCTCTCTCCCTCCTCTACTACTGTTATAACCTCAACTTTATCATTTGAAGTATCATTGGTTAAATCCAATTTTACCTGCTCTTCCACTAGCTGCTCTCTGTTAGTATCATCACTGCTATAAATCAATAGAGCAGAATCTTCTATATCACTGGTTAGATCCAATTCTATTAGTCCATTTTTTTTATGATCATTAACAATATCAGTGCTATTATCAAATAGATTACTATTTTTTATACCGCTGCTTAAATCATACTCAACCATCTCAACATTTAAATCAAAAGCTACCACATCATTACTTAAATCCATACTATCATCTGTCAAATCAAGAGATAGTGCAAAATGGTTATATAATATAAGTAAAAAAACAACGATCCCTATGCGCCTAATATAAATCACTTTTTAAATCCAGTTGTATCAAAAACAATATTACTAAAAAAAATATTATAAAATTATACAATATTTTTAATTATATTTAAATTTTTTTTTAAAGATATTAATTTGTTTTATATTTACTTTTGAATTTAAAAGTAAATAAATAATAAACTATGTAATAAAATATTAATAATAAAAATATTTTTACAGTTTATTAAAAAGGACTTGAGTAAAAAAATAAGCAAAGCTTGTTATTCGCCTTGCTTATAATAAGCAAAGTTTGTTAATCACTTTGCTCATAATAAACAAGCCCACACCTTGGAACCGCAATTGTTTCAGACACCAGAAGACTACCTAGACACTATTAAGGAAGAGATCTAGTCCAACCGCGTGGCATGGACTTGTTAATTAAAAACTATAAAGATTGGGTATAGTGAAAGCTATACCCAAAATAGAGTTTAACTCTAATTAACCATATGAGACTAGTGTCTTGCAATCTATCCAAGGGTCTGAAACCTTGTTTATGATAGATTAAGATAATTATATAATTTTTTTATAAAAAGTCAACTGTTTTTTTCAGATTTAAATAAATAAAATTCATTTAAAAAAATAGATATCTATATGTTACTGTTTTTAATTATATTTATTTTTTTTTATTGTTTATAGTAGTTTGTTATATGTTATTCTTATTCATTATAATATAAAATTTATAGTTTTTATTTTTTCAAGCAAGATAGTGTTGTTAAAATATTGCTTTTTATTAAATATTTTATTAATATAAAACATAGATTTTTTATTTTTTTACTAAAAATTAAAAACAATAGAGAACCTTTATGTTTAATACAAAAAACAGCTTTCATGTTACAGCAAAACCTATTGGTGCAGAGTGTAATTTATCGTGCGACTACTGCTATTATCTTCATAAAAAAGAGACTCTCTCAAGTAGTGGCAAAATGTCTGATACTACCCTAGAAAATTTCATTGAACAATATATAGAATCTCAAGCCACAGATACAGTTTTCTTCACATGGCATGGAGGTGAGCCTACCCTTCTTGGTATAGATTTTTTTAGAAAAGTAGTTGAACTACAAAAAAAGTATGCCAAATATTTTGATAAAAAAGTTGAAAATGATCTCCAAACAAATGGTATTTTACTAAATGATGAGTGGTGTAAATTTTTAAAAGAGAACCATTTTCTAGTTGGCTTAAGTATAGATGGTCCTGAATCATGTAATATATATAGAAAAACTTTGGGTGGAACCTCTTCAACTGAACAGGTTCTAAATGCTGCATATCTCCTTAGAAAATATGCGATTCCATTTAACACACTAACTGTTGTCCATTATGAAAATGCAAAAAAGCCACTGGAAGTTTACCATTTTCTAAAAGATATTGTTAAGAGCAAGCATATACAGTTTATACCATGTGTTGAGCCGAAAAATTTCCAAGCGGTCACTCCATTAATATGGGATATCAAAACTCTTCCAACAGAGGGTTCGTCAGCTGCAAAACCAAGAACAGCCAACTCTTTTGTAACAGATTTTACTGTAGACAGTGAAGAGTTTGGCAATTTTTTAAGTGCAATCTTTGATGAGTGGTATGAGAAGGATCAAGGAAGTGTTTTTGTCTATCTATTTGAAAATTTTCTCTCCCTTTGGCTTGATAGAGGTCCTTTAACATGTCTCTTTGATAAAAAGTGTGGGCATGCTATGGCACTTGATAGAGATGGCAGGGTCTATGCCTGCGATCATTTCTGCTACTCTACCTACTCTTATGGCAATATAAATAGTAAATATCTCTCCTCAATGGCTCTTTCAATGAAAAAAAATAACTTCTCATCTGAAAAAGAGAGGCTTCCAAAACAGTGTAGTGAATGTAAATGGCTCTCAAAATGTTATGGAGAGTGTCCAAAAAAGAGATTCATCAAAACAAAAGATGGAAAAAAGGGGTTGAATTATTTATGTACTGGATATAGAAACTTTTTTAGCCATATCGAAGAAAAGATGGCCAATCTAGTTAAAATATATGGTCATAATTAATATAAATTTTATTTTTAAGGAGGAAAAATTATGAGTTTAAAGAGTGACATAGGCAAAATATCAATAGCTGTACTATTGACAGGCGGAGTTTCATATGGAACTTTTAAGGCCCTAGAGCCGCCAAAACCATCTGGGGAGCCGCTTGGCAACAATTTAACAGAGCTGCCAAAACCGCCAGATCCTTTTAAAGGTGAAATCAATTTAACATGGAGTGATTCAAAGCCAGATTTTCCAAAACAGGTAAAAGCGCCGAAGGGAGCTCCAAACGTTTTGATTATTATGACTGATGATGTTGGTGCATCAGCATCCAGTACTTTTGGAGGTCCTATTAATACACCTACAATGGATGAATTGGCTAGAGGTGGAATAAGATATAACCAGTTTCATACTACTGCCCTCTCCTCTCCTACACGTGCAGCATTGCTTACTGGTAGAAATCATCATGTAGCTCATACTGGTAATATAATGGAGGCTGGTTGTGGATATCCTGGATATGATACTTTAATGGGAGAGGATACTGCCACCATAGGGCATGTTTTACGTTATAATGGATATAGTACAGCATGGTTTGGAAAAAATCATAATGTACCAGACTTTGAGACAGATTTAAGAATGGGACCATTTGAAAGATGGCCTAACAACCTTGGATTTGAAAGATTTTATGGGTTTATTGGTGGCGAAGCAAATCAATATGTGCCTTCTATGTATGATAATTTTACACCTGTTGATCCATACATTGGAAATAAAAATTATACTATGAATGAGGATTTAGCCAATCAAGCTATTAGATGGATAAAAGAACAAAAATCTATTTCCCCTGATAAACCATTCTTTTCATACTATGTAACAGGCGGAACTCATGCTCCTCATCAAGTACCAAAAGAGTGGTCTGATAAGTACAAGGGAAAATTTGACAAAGGGTGGGATGTACAACGTGAAGAGACTCTAAAAAGACAAAAAGAGATGGGGCTTCTTCCAAAGGATACAGCTCTTACACCTCGTCCAAAAGATATCCCTGCTTGGGATACTCTATCAGCAACTGAAAAGAAAAACTATGCACGTATGATGGAGATTTATGCAGGATTCTTAGAACAAACAGATCACTATATTGGTACTGTGATAAACGCTGTTAAAGAGATTGGGGAATTTGATAATACTCTTATTATCTATATACAGGGTGATAATGGAGCAAGTGGTGAAGGTGCTATTACAGGTTCTCTAAATGAAAATGTTTTCTTCAATATAGATTCAGAAACACCTGAAGAAATTGCTAAAGGTGTTGATAAACTTGGTACAGTGGATTCTTATGGTCACTACCCTGCTGGCTGGGCTCTTGCTATGACAACACCATTCCAGTGGATGAAACAGGTTGCATCACACTATGGTGGAACAAGAAACGGAATGGTTATCTCTTGGCCTAAAGGTATAAAAGAGAGAGGAGGACTTAGAACGCAATGGCACCATGTTGTTGATATAGCTCCAACAGTTTATGAAGCTGTCAAAGTTGCTATGCCAAATAAATTTCGTGGGGTAGAACAAAAACCTTTAGAGGGTGTTAGTATGATGTATACTTTTAACAATCCAAATGCAAAAACAACACATCAAACCCAATATTTTGAGATTGTTGGATATCATGGAATATATCATAATGGGTGGGTAGCTGCAAAAACCCCAGCATCTCCTCCTTGGATGATTGGAAAATTTAATGGACCAAATACTACTGATGAGTGGGAGCTATATAATGTTGAAAAAGACTTCTCTCAAGCGCATAATATTGCTAAAGAGAACCCAAAAAAACTGGAAGAGATGAAACAGCTGTTTTTTATAGAAGCTGGAAAAAACAATGTGTTTCCAATGTTTGTAAACGATCTAAATAATCCTCCAGCATTAATATCAAATAGAATAGACCCTAATGATGGAAGAACACTATTCACATATTGGACAGAATTATCTCGTGTTCCAGAAGCAAACGCTCCAGACTTTAAAAATAAATCATTTACCATTGAAGCTGATATTACTTTTGAAAAAGGAACTACACCTAATGGTATGATACTAACTATGGGCGGCCGTTTTGCAGGTTTTGGACTTTGGATTGAAAATGGAAAGCTTGTTTTTGGATACGCTAATCCTAAATCTGAAGATTATCAAGAAGTTATTTCAACATCAACTATATCAGATGGAAATCATAAAGTAAAATTTGAGTTTAGATCTGACTTTGCTAAAACTAAAAAATTTGGAGCTGGGGGAGAGGCCTCTATTCTTGTTGACGGTAAAAAAATAGCTTCTGGTAAAATTAATAAAACAATACCATTTAGATTTATGTTAACAGAATATATGGATATTGGACAAGATTATGGTACAACAATAAGTCCTAGATATGAAGTTCCATTTAAGCTTAATGGAAAAGTAAACAAGGTTCTTGTTGATACTGATCCAAAGATATAACACCCATTAGCTTTTAATATTAAAAAATAGCACCATATTTGGTGCTATTTTTATTTTTAATATTTAAATTAAATAGAGCATTAATATAGTATTTGAGAAGCAAATATATATATCATCTTTTTTAATATAATCTAAACTTTCAAATTTATCTTGATATAATTTGATACCAGTGGTATAATTTTAATTAAATAAAGAATATAATTTTAAGGATATGAAATGATGTATAAAGAAACTATTACCCAATATGTAAAAAATATCACTGCAGGAAGATTGGCATCTGGCTTTAGCCACTGCTATAGAGTATACCATCTTGCTCGTGAGCTTGATGTAGATAATTATGATGATGAGATACTATTTGCAGCCTGTTTTTTGCATGACACGGTTTTAGGCTTTGAGGGGCATTTAAGATCCGCAGAAAAAGCAGAACAAATTTTACAAGAGGTTGGTTTTCCAGCTAATAAGATAAATGCTGTTTATGAGACAATCAGAAGCCACTGGCCTGAAGATGGAATTGATCCTGTTGGTACTGAAGGCACGCTGCTTCATGATGCAAATCTAATTGATAGCCTTGGAGCTATGGGTGTTATTAGATTGTCTATTGGAAGCTTCTACTGGTATAACCATAAAACATTGACAGAAACATTGAATCTTATAAAACAATATCGAGAGAGAGCAAGATTACTTATGCTTCCAAAATCTAAAAAAATTGCTAAAGAGAAAATTGCTTTCATGGATCAAATAATAGCACAAATAGAGAAAGAGTATCTCTTATAAGATTTTTTTAATAGACATTTTTTATTAACCAATTTTTTGCACAAAAAAATAGGTCAATAAAAAATTAGTACCACTTATTTTCTTTCTTTAAAAATAGGATTTTTATCATGTTGATAGATAATATAAAAGCACTTCACGACCTAATAGTAGCTGAAATTAATAATGCAAGAACTATTAAAAACTTAGATGATTTAAAAGCCAAATATTTGAGCAAAAAAAGTGAGTTTAACTCATTTTTAAAGATGCTAGGCACACTCTCTCCTGAGGAGCGTCCAAAGGTTGGAGCTCTAATAAATGAGGCAAGAAATGATATTGATAGAATCCTCTCTGAAACATTTGATAAAATACAGCAGGTAGAGTTTAATACAAAGTTTGAGTCAGAAAAAATTGATATAACCCTTAAGGGACGAAAATATAATATTGGCTCTAAACACCCAATTAGAATAGTTTTTAATGAGATAGAGGAGATATTTCTCAATATGGGCTTCTCTATAGCTGAAGGGCCAGAGGTTGAAACCGATTTTAATAACTTTACATCTATGAACTTTCTTGATGATCACCCTGCACGTGATTCTCAAGACACATTTTATGTTAATAGTGAAACACTCTTTCGTACTCATACTTCTCCGGTTCAGGCAAGAGCCATGCAGCAAAATGCTCCAAACCCGTTAAAGATAATATGCCCTGGAAGAGTTTTTAGAAGAGATGATATTGATGCAACACACTCAGTTCAGTTTCATCAGATAGAGGGACTATTTATAGATAAAAATGTTAGATTTTCAGATCTAATTGGTGTTCTAGAGATATTTATGAAGAGAATGTTTGGAGAGTCAACAAAGATAAGACTTAGACCATCATTCTTCCCTTTTACAGAGCCATCTGCTGAGGTAGATTGTAGCTGTATTTTCTGTAAAGGTAAAGGCTGTTCATTCTGTAAACACTCTGGCTGGATAGAGATATTAGGAAGTGGTGCTGTTCATCCAAATGTATTAAAAATGGGTGGATATGATCCAGAGATATATAGCGGCTGGGCTTTTGGTATAGGGGTTGACCGTGTTGTACTTCTTAAATATGGAATTAGTGACATTAGACTACTAACTGATAATGATGTTAGATTTATAGAGCAGTTTAAATAGAGACAGCTGGTGGATGGGGTTTAAAAGAACATACATATCACAAATATTGCTTGTTTAGTATTAAAATTAAAAAGATAATACTTTTTTTGTATAAAATATTTATCAAAAATGGTGTGGTTATAAAAAATAGGGATTAAGAAAAATGAAAGTATGTTTAGAATGGTTAAAAGAATTTGTTGATATAGATATATCTGGAGAGATGATAGCAGAAAAGCTCAGTGTCTCTGGACTTGAAGTTGAAGCTATATCAAAAACTGGTATTGGCAGCCAAAATATTGTTGTTGGTAAAATTGTTAATATAGAGAAGCAAAAAGACTCAGATACTCTATCTATCCTAAAAATAGATATTGGCAACAATAAAACAGTACAGGTAGTAACAAATTTATCAAACATAATTCTAAACTCAAAACTATTAGTTGCTCTTGAAGGAGCAACATTAACAAATGGTTCTGTGGTTAAACCATCAAAAGTAAAAAATATCAATAGTGAAGGAGTGCTTGTCAGATGGGAAGATCTAAACTTTGACTATAAAGGGGATATTCCAATACTTATCCCAAATAGTATAGAGTGTGGTACAAATTATAGAGAGCTTGCCAACTTTGAAGATATTGTTATAGAGTTAAGTGTAACTCCAAACAGGGGTGATTGCCTTGGTATACTTGGTATTGCACGTGAAGTTAGCGCTCTGATCAATAGGCCATTAAAAAAAATTGATAAAAAATATAAGACATCAAACACTAATATAAATGATAAAGTTAAGGTTTCTGTAGAGTCAAAAGATTGTTTTAGATATAGTGGAGCTGTTGTTGAAAATATTATAATAGAGCCCTCACCTCTTCAAATACAGGTTAGGTTGGTCTCATCTGGAGTTAGACCAATAAGCAATATTGTTGATCTAACCAACTATGTAATGCTTGAAATGAATCAGCCTTTTCATGCCTTCTCACTTGATAAAATAGAAGATAGAGAGCTTATAATAAGAGAAGCAAAAGAGAATGAAAAGATTGTAACCCTTGATAATAACGAGAGAAAACTTGCAAATTATGATATTCTAATAACTGATAAAAATGAACCTCAATGTATTGGTGGTATAATGGGTGGAGCCAATTCAGAAATAACTCAAGAAACAAAAGAGATTTTTCTTGAATCTGCTATATTTAACCCTGTTAATATAAGAAAAACATCAAGAAGATTGGGACTAAAAAGTGAGGCTTCATATAGGTTTGAGAGAGCAATTGATAGAGATGGAACAATTGAAAACCTTAAAAGATTATTATATCTTCTCTCAAAGTTTAATATTGGAGAGATCGCTCAAGGGGTAATAGATGTCTATCACAACAAACTTAAACCGCTTACCATAAAAGTTGACTATAAATGGATAAACAATAAGCTTGGTACAAATATATCAAAAGATGAGATGACCTCTATTTTAAAAAGATTGGGCTTTGATGTGATGGGGTTTGATGATAACATAAGTATCACAGTGCCATCATATAGAAATGATATATCCATTAAGGAGGATATATCAGAGGAGATCGCTCGCATATATGGTTATAATAATATAACTCCAACATTCTATCCATCAGAAATAACCTCTGCTTCTCGTACACCTATTCAAAAATTTGTGAAAGAGCTGATAGAACTACTCTACTCTCTTGGTTTAGATGAAGCTTTTAATATGAGCTTTATTGGAGACGCACTATTTGATAAGATGTCACTTCCTGATGATCACAGATTTAGAAAAATAGTAAAGATGGATATCCCCTATTCAGACGAACTTACAGGTACAAGAAACTCATTAATACCAGGAATGATAAGAACAATAGCTCACAATGTATCAAAACAGAATAAGCACATAGCACTGTTTGAAATTGGAAATGTTAGTATTCCTTCGAGTGATAAGCTTCCCATAGAAGAGAGAAGTTTTTCTATTGCTTTGGCGGGGATAAAAGAGTTTAAAAGCTATACAACATTAAATGAATCAAAGTTTGATTTTTATGACATAAAGGGTATGGCTGATGCGATATTTGAAGTATTACACATTAAACCTACTTTTATTGAATCAAATGAGCCATTTTTACATCCTCATCAGCAGGCAAAAATAGTTGTTAATGATAGTGAGATTGGACTTATTGGTAAACTTAATCCACTTGTTATGGAGAATTTTTCAGTAGATAGTGACTCTTTTATACTTGAGATATCAATAACCAAACTATTTGAAAACTATAAAAAGGTGATCAAATATAGAGAAGTTCCAAAATACCCATCATCAATAAGAGATTTGGCTATCATTGTAGATAATAGTGTGAAAGCCTCCTCAATTATTAAATGTATAGAAGATTGTAATATAAATATACTTAGAGATATTGAGATATTTGATATATATAAGGGCATTAATATAGAGCCGGGTAAATATTCTGCAGCAATATCCATGGAGTTTAATAAATCTGATTCAACACTTACAGAAAGTGAGATTACAGCAGCATTTAATAGTATCTATGGTAGACTTCAGAAAGATCTTGGTGCAAGAATGAGATAACTATAAGTTTAATTATAAAGAAATAGCTTTTATTCCTTCTTCTTTAAATACTCCACTCATTTAGCAAATAAGAACTTATAAAAACTAAGGATTTAAAATTAAGAAACATCTGTTTAACTTTTATCCTTTCTAAAAATTTGATTATTTCTATTTAATTTATTAAATTAGGTGAAGGCAATTAGAGATGATTATTTATAATTTATATAGATCAGACAAAAAACCACTTTTACAGGTTCTGCTTGCTGTTAGTACTGTTAGTTTAAAAAAACTGTTCTCTTTAAATGTTTCCAAGAAAGAGGCAGCACTATTGTAGTATTAAGTGACTCAAAAAAATACTTCAAAGTAATAGCATACAGTCTGCACAAGCAGAACCTATAAAAGTGGTTATGTTTTATTTATGAAAATATAACCCTAAAGAATGCATCTATATTTGTGCTCATCTCCTTTTAACACAGGAATAGTCTCTTTGCATTTATCCTTAACATATCTGCACCTTGGAGCAAATGGACAGCCTGGTTCTGGATTTTGGGGATTTGGTACTGTGCCACTTATAGATCGCAACCTACTCTCAGTATAATGGTCTCCAAATTTTGGAAGTGACTCCAACAACCCCTCTGTGTATGGATGTTTTCTATTTTTTAAAAGGTTTTTTGCCTCACCCTCCTCCATAATTAGTCCACCATACATAATAATTAATCTATCACTTATATTTGATAAGAGCCCTAAATTGTGAGATATAAAGACAATTGATAATCCACGCTTCTTTTTCAGCTCAACCAAAAGGGAGACTATCTGTGCCTGAATTGTTACATCAAGTGCTGTTGTTGGCTCATCAGCAATCAGAATTTCTGGATCTGAAACAAGAGATAAAGCAATCATTATTCTTTGTAACATTCCTCCAGAAAACTGGTGCGGAAAGTTTTTTATACGCTCTTCTGGATTTGATATTCTAACCTCTTTTAATAACTCTACTGTTTTATTCCTTATTTCATCTTTTGATACATCTCTATTATGAGCCAATATAGTTTCAGCAAATGTTTTTTCAATATTATATATTGGGTCAAAGGATCTACTTGGTTCTTGAAATATAAATCCAACTTTGTTGCCTCTGATGTTTTGCAACTCCTCTTTTGTCATCTTTAATACAGATTTCTCTCTATATAATATATCTCCAGATATAATAGCATTTTTTGGTAACAGGTTTATAAACGATAGGGTTGTAACACTCTTTCCAGAACCACTCTCGCCAGCGATCCCTAGTATCTCCCCCTCTTTTACATAAAAATCAACACCTCTTACTGCATAGATATCTTTATTATTGTTGGAAAATGTTACATTTAAATTTTTTATATCAAAAATCATTTTTTAACACTCTTCTCCTAAAAATATCTAGTTCAAATCCTTATTGTAAGGATCGAAGTAATCCCTTAAAAAATCACCTAAAAAATTGAAGGCCAGCGTAGTAACAATAAGGTAAATTCCAGGGATTATAAACCATGAGTAATTTTTTAGATTATTCAAAGATGTAACATCTCTATTTATCATAGAGCCCCAGCTTACAGCAGGATCAACAATTCCAAGCCCAAGATAGGAGAGCATTGTCTCTCCCAGTATAAAACCTGGAACTCCTAAAGCCACACTTACTATAAGAATAGAAGAGATCTGTGGAATAATATCCCTAAATATAATCACTACAGATGGTATAGATTCCAACATAGAGTTTGTTACAAAATCTTCACGTTTTATACTATGAACCATTCCTCTAATCAAACGTGCAGAACTTGGCCAGCCTACAAACGATAGAATAACCGTTATGATCATATATGATTGTCCTGAATCTAAATCTCTTGACAATATTGATCTTAAAAACAAGATTAAATAGAGGCCAGGTATTAATATAAAAAACTCTGATAGTCTCATTATTAGCCAATCTATAAAACCGCCATAATATCCAGCTAAACCGCCAAAAACGATTGCCAAAACAAGAGAGATTGTTATACCAATAAAGCCAATTGTTAATGAAATACGCGAACCATATAGAATTCTAGAGAATATATCTCTTCCCAAATGGTCAGATCCAAATATAAAGACTGGATAATCTTTACCTCCATCAGTAAACCTTAACCCATTACTATCATAGGGAGCTTTTATACCAAACAAATGAATATTTGTTTTTATAAGCCCTAAAATTTTGTAATCAACTCCTCTTACAAAGAGGCTAACCTTATAATACTCACCTCTTATTCTTCCATACTTATGAGAGAGTTCATCTATCAAAACCCTCTTCTGTACTTGAGGACAAAGACCATATTTTTTTGAGTAAAGAGCCAGTGCAGGAGGATGATATGGGTGCTCTTTAAAGACAGTATCAGCTCTATATGGACTTAAAAACTCAGCAAATATCATAGAGATGTACAATATGATAATGACAATAACAGAGATGAGAGCAATAGGTTTTTTTAGTAATTTTTTTAATAATTCGTTCATAATGATTAAGATATTCTAATCATAAATTGAAAATAAAAGCAATTATTTTCTTTATCCTTAATTTTGAAAAGTAAAGAAAGATTCATTTTTTAATAAATAAAAAAAGTTTGACGATAATTTAATAGATGGAGTCCCTGCTTATGAAAATAATTGTAATTATTTTGTCAGTTTTTTTTGCAGTCAATTTGGCTGCATATTCAGAAAAGTTCGAATTTTCGTTTAAAAATGGTGAAAAATATAATCTAAGCATAAGAAGTAATGTTAGAGTTCATATAAATGATAAGTATGTTGGCCTAAACTCTAAAGAGATGAAGGGTATCCAATCTGTCTCTCTGTTAAATGACAATAGCTATAATGTGCAAGGCTTTTACTATTTAATGGATAAGACTATGAGAAATACAGTTAATATAGGATATCAAGTTAAAAGAGAGAGCCCTATAAATTTTACCCTTATGTCAAATGGAGATATGAGATCCTCAATTGAATTTCCTCCATTAAAAAGTATACCTATTTTTCCTAATGAAAATATAACTATTGGTGATACTTTTAATAATTATGGAGTAGCAACAATAATGATAAATGAAAATAGTACCCCAATAGATGCTCCAATTTATGCGAAAAGCACTTATATTGGCAAAAAAGAGTTTATGGGTCAAAATTACGATTTTTTTGATATAGAGTACAAATATTCCAATAGTGAAAAGAGTTCAAAAATAAATGGTGAGCACAAAATTAGTTACTACTTTAATAACAATTTAGGAATGCCTGCCTATATGGAGGACCATTTTACTGAAGAGATCGTATTAAACAGTGAAAAGATAAAGCGAAGCGGATTTACTCTCTATTTTTATAAACCAATTGAAAAAATGAATAAAGATAAGATATTGGAAGATATAGAGATAGTAATAGATAAAAACAAAGACTTCACTGTATTTAAAAAAGATGATGGTGTACATATCAGTATCAGCAACCTTCAGTTTAAATCCAACAGTACCGAACTGCTTACAGCAGAGGATAAAAAGAAGATAGATTTGATATATAAAACCCTAAAAGGAGTAGATAAGAGAAGTTTTGTAATAACAGGACACACTGCTGCCACAGGTGACAAAAAAGCAGAGATGCAATTATCTCTTGATAGAGCAGAATCTATTGCAAATATACTCATAACAAAAGGCATAGAGGCTGGAAGAATTATCTATTACGGAAAAGGGAGCAGTGAGCCAGTTGCTCCAAACAATTCTGAAGAGAATATGAAGAAAAATAGACGCGTTGAGATAACCATATTAGAGGACTAAAAAGCTTGCAAAATCTATTAAAATTTTATATAAAATAGTTTCTATTGATTAAAAGAATATTAGACTCTAATATATAAGGTTATAATAATGAAATTTGATACAAGCTGCGTTTGGTGTAAATTAGCACTTCTTACAACAATTATTTTAGTATTTACCACAACAGATTTAATCGTAAAAGGTATTGCAACAAAACAATTGAAAAATAAGCCAGATGTTGTTGTTATAGAGAATTTTTGGCACTTTAAGTATACAGAAAACCGTGATATTGGCTTCTCAATTCTCTCTTGGCTTGATCATTTTTTAGATAAAACTCAAAAGTGGATATTTTTAGTTTGTATTCAATCACTTGGAGCAATATTTGTTGGCTGGCTCTACTTCTCTTCTAAACAATTGATGCTTTTGATTCCTTTAGGTATAATAATATCTGGAGCTCTCGGGAACATAATAAACAGGATAATAGATGGTTATGTTGTTGATTATGTATTTTGGTTTTGGAAGGATTTTTACTGGCCCATATTCAACTTAGCTGATGTCTTTACCATAGCAGGTGCAATTCTTCTGCTTCTTGTATTCATTTTCCATAAAGATAAAATTGATATATTAGAACCAAAAAAGGCTACTGAGCCAGCTGGTAATGATAGTAGTGAATATGATTCAACTATAAATGAAGAACTAAAAGATGATTTTAATAAGAGTGAAGAGCCAGAGATAAAAGATAATGAAGAGAAAGATCTATTAAATGATAACAGCAATACTAACTAAAATAAAAGTTAATAGAGAAAATATAGAAAAATTAAGAGAAAGCTTGAAATTAGAAAATATTATTCTTAAAAATAGAGAGCTATTTAAAGGATATATTCTATATAAAGTCTTATCATTTTCTACTAAAATTGTTTTTTGTATAGTTTTTATATCGACAAAAAATATCATATAGAGCTTTTAAATTAAACCTTCACGCGCGTGGAAAATAATCTTAAGGAAATGATGTAACTATTGATGCTCCTCCAAAACCACTTATATAACTATAGTCATTAAGTGTAAAACCACCTCCAACTTCAAGCCTAAAGTAGTTCTTTACAGAAAAACCAATATACAATCCTCCTAAAAATACAAAGATCTCATTATTAGGATATGTATATTTGTATGATATCCCAAATTTACCTTTTAGAATTAAATATTTTACTAACAAAAATTGAAATTCTAATCTAGAGGTAATTAAATTATCATGTAAATATGAAAAATTTAGCTCTATACTATCAGCTACTCTTGAACCGAGTCCAATACCAGTGTTAAAAGCAACACCACTGTTACTTCCACCTACATCAATATAGAGAAAGAGCCCTGAAGTATTTGAAAATACTTTAAACATATATTCAAAACCACCCATAACAGCAAAAGAAAATATGTGTGGATTATTTGATAGAGCACCTGATGTAAAACCAATATGGTTTACTCTAATAGAAAAAGCATGCTTGTTTTTTGACAAAAATCTATATTGAAAAAGAGCATTTTCAGTTATAAAATCACTTACCCCAACTACCCCCATCTCAAACTCTGTCTTTATATAGAAATTTTGCTTTGAATAGATCGGGTTACCAAATTTTTTTTTCTCTATCTTATCAGAGGTCTCATCACTAGCATTTAAACCAAAAACTGAAAATAGAGTGAATAGCAATATTTTTATAAGATATTTTTGAGATTTTTTTATCATTTTTTTAAAGCTCTATCCATAAAAAAGAGATCCAATAGTACAGAGTAGGACATTGCTTCAATTACTGGCACAACTCTTGGTACAATACAAACATCATGACGACCTTTTATAGAGAGAGTTTTTAACTCATTATCATTAGATATCATATTTTGCTCTTTTTTTATAGATGGTGTTGGTTTTATAGCTACTCTAAAGATTATATCTTTACCATTGGATATCCCACCCTCAATTCCACCATTAGCATCTCTTATATTGTTATAAATGGAACCTCTCATCTTACTACTATTAAAACCAGCTCCAAATTCAATGCCCTTAACTCCACCAATACCTATCATCGCATATGAAAGAATGGAGTCCAGTTTATTATATATTGGCTCTCCAACTCCAGCAGGTAGATTTTTAATATGGCACTCTATCACACCACCAATTGAATCACCACTCTCTCTAGTCTTCTCTAATAATTCTAACATTTTCTCAATAGCATTCTTATCAGCTGTTCTAATAGGATTACTATAAACATCATCACTACTCCAATTATCTATACTTATCTCGCCTATTGATACAACCCCAGCAACAATCATCAAATCATCTATGTAGTGTCTCAATATCTGCTTTGCTATAGAACCTGCAACCACTCTTGAAGCTGTCTCTCTTCCTGAACTCCTTCCTCCACCATAGTTTTCTAACATATTATATTTTTTATAGTATGTATAATCAGCATGGCTTGGACGAAAGAGATTCTTTATTTCATCATAATCCTCTTTTTTTGCGTCTCTATTTTTTATCACTATTGTTAATGGTGAACCTATGGTATAACCATTTAAGACTCCTGATAGAATATCAAAACTACTATCCTCATCTCTTGGTGAACTTATGGAGCTAAATGATGGCTTTCTTTTATTTAGATCTTCCTGAATTACTTCTTGTGATATTTTTATTCCAGATGGAACTCCATCTATAACAACACCAACAGAGTCTCCATGAGACTCTCCAAATGTGGTAAACCTATATATATTTCCAAAGTAGTTACTAGCCAATATAAAAACTCATATTTTTTTAATTTTGTTGATTATATAATTGAATAGCAAGTTTGTCAAAATTTAATTAACCAATAAATTATAATAAAAATAATTAGTGTTTAACTAAAGATAAAAAATATTGAAAAATCTCCTGTTTTATGGTATTTTTATGAAAAATATCATTGGAGTTTCATAATTATGATTAGTGATAAAGAGAGAGTTGTAATAACTGGTATTGGTATTATTTCATGCCTTGGCAATTCAGTAGATGAGGTTAGCCTCTCTTTGCAGAATGGAAAGCCGGGCTATGAGGTTGACAATGAGAGAATAGAACTTGGTTTTAGAAGTCCAATAACTGGAACAATAAAGAATTTTGATCCAAAAGACTATTTAGATAGAAAAAAGAGAAAAACGATGTCTCTCTCAACTGTTTGGGCATATGCAGCAACAGAGCAGGCAATAAAAGATTCAAACCTATCACAAGATTTGATCTCATCTCCCGAGACAGGTATCATCTTTGGTCATGATTCGGTATCAGAACCAAATGTAAGCATGGCAAGAGAGCTCTTGGAAGCAAAATCAACAAAAGCATTGGGTTCTGGCTATATATTTCAAATTATGGACTCTACTGTAACGATGAATCTAAGTACTATTTTGCAAACAAAAGGTGCAAACTGGTCTATTGCTGGAGCTTGTGCATCAGGTTCTCACGCTATAGGACAGGCAGCAAATCTTATCCGTTTTGGAGAACAAGAGAGAGTGATCGCTGGTGGAGCACAGGAGATAAACTGGCAAATTATGGCTAGTTTTGACGCTTTAAATGCATTTTCTACAGATATTGAAAACCCTTTGAAGGCTAGTCGCCCATTTGATAAGTCAAGAAATGGCCTTATACCTTCAGGAGGATCTGCTGCTGTAATATTAGAGAGACTGGATTTGGCTTTAGCAAGAAACGCAAAGATATATGGTGAAGTTGTTGCCTACTCTTTTAGTGCTGATGGAGAGGATATGTCTGCTCCTAATGGTGTTGGAGCTGAACTTGTTATGAATAAAGTATTAAAAAAAGCAAATATATCACCAAAAGAGATCGACTATATAAACGCTCATGCAACAAGTACACCTCGTGGCGATGCCGCAGAGGCTAATGCTATATACAATATATTTGGCGGACGCCCCTATGTCTCCTCTACAAAATCTATGACTGGCCATGAGTGTTGGATGGCAGGTGCAAGCGAAGTGGTATACTCTATCCTTATGATGAGAGATAAGTTTCTTGCTCCAAATATCAACTTTACAGAGGGAGATGAAGAGACAAGTAAAATAAATATTATTAATAGAAAGATAGATTTTGAACCAAAAACTATTCTTTCAAACTCATTTGGCTTTGGCGGGACAAATGCAGCTCTTATATTGAGAAAAACATAAAATTGATAATAGAAATAAAAACAGCCTTGTTATAACAGGCTGTTTTTTTATATTAATATATTTCAAAAAGATAATAGCTATTTCCCTACCACTCAAGTAGAAATCCGCCCCAGCTTAAACCACCACCAAAACCAATTGATAGTACCTTACTACCTTTTTTTATTCGACCCTGTCTAACTGCTTCATCTAGAGCGATTGGTATTGAACCTGATGATGTATTACCAATTTTTTGGATATTAATAAAAAACTTATCCAATGGAATATCTGTACTCTTTGCCACCATCTCAATTATTCTAATATTTGCTTGATGAAGCACAACAAGATCAATATCATCAATTTTTAGATTACTCTTTTTTAAAAGTCTCTCTATTACTTCAGGAATAAGGGTTATTGCAAATTCATAAACTCTCTTTCCCTCCATATAAAAAAATGTATCTGCAATATCATATTGGTGAGGATTTTTAGTTATTGGGTGCTTTGAGCCACCAACTTTAATCCTTACCATATCATAATCATCACCATAAGCACCAAGCTCAAGTGAAAGGAGCTTATCTCTAGTTGATTTTTCTAGTATTACTGCCCCAGCACCATCTCCAAATATTACACAAGATGTTCTATCATTCCAATTTAATATTGTAGAATATGTATCTGCACCAACAAGAAGTATCTTTTTATAAGCACCTGATACCAATATTGAGTTTGCCACAGAAAAACCGTACGAAAAACTTGAACAGACAGAGTTAAGATCAAATGCTGGTATATCCTTAAGTCCAAGTTTTGCTTGTAAAATAGGGGCACAGGCTGGAATCTGATAATCTGGAGTTGATGTACCAACTATTATCATGTCAATATCTTCTTTTTTGATATTAGCCATCTCAATTGCTTTTAGTGAGGCATGCAGTGCCAAATCACTTGTAGCCTCCTCTCCCTCTACAACTACTCTTCTCTCTCTTATACCTGTTCTCTTTGTAATCCACTCATCAGAGGTATCAACTATTTTACTTAGATCAAAATTCGTCAAAACCTTGCTTGGTAAATAACTTCCAGTACCTAATATATCTATCATTAAACACTCCAAAAAATGACTATGTGGTCATAATTTATATCAAAATAAATAAAATTGGTAAATATTTTTTAACCATATTTTAGTCTAAAATATACCAATTTTTTATTAGTTAGTCATCCTTATTATGATACATTTTTTTAAAATAATTCTTAATATAAAATTATTAAAAAATATGGTGATGATAAGCAAAAGATAGTTGCAGAGTTAGAAAGACAAAAAGCATGCTCTTGAAATTACTTTTTATATAAAATAATATCATAATATGACAACAAATTTTAAAATTAAGAAAGTAATATCAAAACTCTTTTAAAATTACTATGGAATGATCATACTATAAATGCTTAACTATATCTAATCTCTTAAAAAAACTCTACTCTATGAATAATTTAAAACTATATAAAAAATAGCAAGAACTGTTAAGAATCTTGCTATTTTAACATACAAATAATATTTTAATTAGACCAAGCAAAAGAATTCCAGTCGTTACTATTATCTTCATAGTTGTTCTTTAGAATACCGGAGCCTACCCTGTAAATAATGGCATCTTGATTATTTATCCCTTGAATGTCTGTTGAACTATTCCAAGTGCTATTTCTTGCTCCGTATATTTGAGAGGATTCTATAGCCATAATTCCGATCTCATAATTGTAAGTTTCGGTATTATGATATTTATAATTATGTATTCCATAGGACTTATAGGAAGTAATATCACATGAGGAATCTAAAATACCATAAACTTCGCAATTTGAAATTCTTAGGTTGCTATGATTATCTATGCCATAGGTAGAATTAAATATGTTTGAACTATATGAACCAATGACTTTTGTGTTTGAAATATAGTTGTTGGTGCCGCTACTATCAAACTTTATACCTGTAGCCATTCCTGTCTGTTCTGTTAGTAGATACAAACCATATACTATACCATCTTTTATATTGGTGTAATTGTTCTTAACAAGTATTCCATAACAGAGACTATTAACACTAACTGCTGGTCCAATTGCACCACAAATAATAGTATCACTACCAATAATTTCTAAGCTGCTATAATATTCATCAATCTTATCATTGTTAGAATATATACCACAAGCTTCATCGTCTGATAGGGGGCCAAACGTATCATCCATTGTATCATTATATAATCCAACTATTTTACAGTTATCAACAATAAGAATTCCTGTTGAATATATCCCACAAGACATATTACCATTAAATACTCCATTAACAGTAAGATTTCTAACTGTTAATTTTCTATCTTTAGCAACATTTATTCTCCCTGCAATGGCAATATCCACTGCTGGTTCTGTTTTCCTGCCTATTACAGTTTGATAATTCTTATTACGTCCTGTAAAAGTATCATTGTATCCACCCTCTATAACTATAGGAATCGAATCAGAAGTCTCTTCTAAAATAACTCTTCCATCGTAAATACCACATGCAACATATATAGTTTTTTTATCTTTTGATACACTATCTACAGCTTTTTGAATAGTTTTGAATGGTTTATTTTTTGTCCCGTCGTTAGAATTATCTCCAAATGTAGATACATAAATTATATCTCCAATTACACTAACATCACTTGTTGGAACGATAACATTGACAATAGGTGTAGGATTCTCTGCTTCTGTACAAGAGATTAAAAATATAAATAGTGCCAGTAAAACAAACAATTTTTTCATAATTATACCTCAAAAATAAATAAAAAACATAAAAAACTTAATAGTAATCTATACTATAAAAAGGTGGGACATTGTCCCACCTTTATGAGTTTACTCTTATAGGCCATAACCTATTGAGTTTTGAAACTATAAGCAGCATCATTATGATAGATGGTCGCTCCAACTCCTGCTCCAGTTCCACTTTGTGTAACAGCATCGTCGTTTCCTATGAAGCCAGAAACCATAATGCCAGTGTATGTTGTATTCGCAGCAAGTTTAGTTCCAGGGTTAATTGTAATCGTAGAAGATCCTACACTTGCAATATCACTGCCACTAAAAGTAACATTACCTATTTTTACAGTACCTATAGTAGAGGAAGCTATTGTTGAATCAAATACAATTTTTATTTGAGCAGTACGATCAATAGCTGTTGATCCTGTAGCTGGAGTAATTGATTTAAAGTTCATACAAGTATTGAATGAATAATTATTATTCGTATAATTAACAGCTGCTCCATTTGTACCTTTAAAACCAGAAACATCTATACTCACATACCTTCTATTTGCTGTTAGAGCTGGATTACTAACTGTAATTGTGTTGCCAGATATAGTAACCTTACTAACAGGAAAAGCGATAACGCTTGGAGTATTTCCTTTAGAACCACCCATTAGAGTCAACTTTACAGTTCCCATTGTACTTGTATCTAGATTACTTGAAAATTTAATTACTAAATTTTCTGAAAGACTAACATCTTTTGCACTATTAGCTGGTGTAATTGAACTAAATGAAACACCAGATGCAATTGTAGTAGTTGTTGTTCCTGATGCAGTTCCACTTGTTGTGAAATTATAGGTTGTATCACTATGATAGATAGTAGCCCCTATTCCAGCACTTGTATTGTTTCCTATAAAACCAGAAACTGTAATACCAGTATATTTAGTTCCACTTGCAAGTTTTGTACCTGGATCAATTGTAATAGTAGAAGAGCCTAACCCTACAATATCATCACCACTGAAAGTAACATTCCCTATTTTTACAGTACCTTTTTGAGATGCTATCGTTGAATCAAATACAATTTTTATTTGGGCAGTAGGATCAATACCAGTTGCACCAGTAACAGGAGTAATTGATTTGAAGTTCATACCTGTATTAAATGTATAGCTAGCATTTGAATAACTAACATCATTACCACTTATATCTTTGAATCCAGAAATATCAATATTTTCATACTTTCTATTTGCTGTTAGAGCTGGATTTGTAATTGTAATTGAGTTGCCAGATACGCTAATTTTACTAGCAGAAAAAGTAACAGTGCTAGTAGATGTCGCTACCAAATTCAATTTTACAGACCCTTTTACACTTGTATCCAAATTCTTTGAGAACTTGATTACTATACTATCTCCAATATCAATATCTTTTGCATTATTAACTGGAGTAATTGAGCTAAATGTTGCACTACCAGATGCAATTGTAGTAGTCGTTGTTGTTGTTCCTGATGCAGAACCACTTGTTGTAAATGTATAACTTGCATCACTATAAGAGATAGTAGCTCCAACACCTGGACTTGTACTACTAGCTATAAAACCAGAAACTGTAATACCAGTATATTTAGTTCCACTTGCAAGTTTTGTACCAGGATTAATAGTAATTGTAGAAGATGTTAAACTAGTAATATCAGTACCACTAAAAGTAACATTCCCTATTTTTACAGTTCCTTTTGTTGAAGTAGTAAATGCTGTATCAAATACAATTTTTATTAGAGCAGTAGGATCGACACCTGTCTCTCCAGTAGCTGGAATAGTTGATTTAAAGTTAGTACCTGTATTAAATGTATAGTTAGCATTTGAATAATTAATATCATTTCCATTTGCATCTTTAAATCCAGAAATCACAAGATTAGCATACCTTCTATTTGTTGTGAATTTAGCATGGCTAACTGTAATTGTGTCACCTGAGATAGTTATATTACTACCACTATAAGTATTAGTAGTAGTAGATGTTGCCATCAAATCTAATGTTACGGTTCCCTTTATATTTGGATCTAAAGTACTTGTGAACTTAATTATTAGATCTTCAGTAATATCAACATCTTTCGCATTAGTAGCTGGAACAATTGATTTAAATGCAGCATTAGCAACTGTAGTAGTTGTTGTAGATGGTGCATTATACCATACTGCAAAATTGTTACCAGAATATATACTCCAACCACTTACTGAAGATGGAGACCAAGTCCCACTTCCTATCTTAACATATAGATTGTCACCAACCTTAGCAGAGTACACATTACTGCTTGAAGTTTGAGTAACCACTGTGCTCTTGTTTGTTACACCTGCAGCTCTTCTTATATTAATAAGCTCTTTTATATGGTTTTGCATAGTTTTGCCACTACCAATTTTGCTAGTATTACTTGCATCATTCCAATCAAAGTAGTGATCCCAGAAAACACATGGTATACCAGATTGAGTTAATGTATAAACATAAGCAAGGTAAACCTTGTCACCATTCAATGCCCAGTGCTTTTGAGTACTTCCAGTGTCATGGTTATCAACAAATGTTACAGAGTTCTCTGGAGCCCAACCAACATAACCTGTCTGTTTAGTAGCATCAGTTCTCTTAAGTCCAGATAAATTGTTGCTACCAGCAACAGTCTTACTAGTATCATACCAGCCAAAAATAGTATTCATATCATTCTTCAAAGAGAAATCAAAAATCATAGATTTAGTTCCGCCAGATCCTGTTTTTGTTACCCAACTATTAAGATTATCTTGCGGTGCACCATCTTCCCAAAGCTCACCTACTGAGAAAGATGCATTACTCATTGCATTGTAGTATCCAATGTATTCCCCTGTATAGCCTTTAACATAATCGTATCTCCAACCATCATATCCAATTCCAGTTCCTGCAATATTTTGCAATTTATCTAGTAAATCTAAAATATCTTTTTGAACTAATGGATCTGTATGATCAATATCACGAGCAGAACTAAATTGAGCACCGGTATCATTCCAGCCAGAACCAGCTCCGCCCCACTCATTTTGAGGAACTATTTGATCTTTATTCCAAACAGGGTTTGTAAAACTATCAAATACACTGCTATCCCCAACTCTATGGTTAACTACTATGTCAGCTATAAGTTTTGTATTATTAGCTCCACCTTTTATAGCAGTTACTGCACTCTTATGTTGTGTCAATGTTCCATAACTATTAGCAAAAGTGAAAAGTTTTCTTGGCATGTATCCTTCTGCCGCAGATGAATCTGTTGGTGGAGGCATCCATACCCAATTGAAATTTTGAATTTCACTTGCATTCTCTTTTAATGTAACATACCACTTAGTAATATTTTTCGCACTCTCCCAGTTAAATGCCTGCAACATAACGTCACTTCCATTTATATTAATTGTAGGAGAAGAAGTACTAACTATTAGGTATCTCTCCTCAGATACTGAAGAGTATTTACCATTATAAGCAACTGCCTTTATTTTATATCCACCTTTTCCATAAGATCCACCTGTAGGAGTAAGAGCTAAAGATGAACCACTTAACAGAACTCTAGTTGAACTTGAAGTAGGATCTGTTCCATCTAATGTATAATAGATAGAAGCACCTGATGTTGATGAGGTTATATTTGTTGATGTAGAGTTACTCTTTATTATATATGTACCTTTAGATACACCAGCCTTTGAAAATATTGGAGCATTAGGTGTAACTCCTGCTATGGTAGTAGTTGTGGTAGATGCAGTTCCACTTGTTGTGAAGTTATAGGTTGTATCATTATGGTAGATAGTAGCCCCTATTCCAGCACTTGTATTATTACCTATAAAACCAGAAACTGTAATACCTGTATATTTAGTTCCGCCATTAAGTTTTGTACCTGGAGCAATTGTAATTGTAGAAGAACCAGTACCAACAATATCATCACCACTAAAAGTAACATTCCCTATTTTTACAGTACCTTTTTGAGATGCTATTGTTGAATCAAAGACAATTTTTATTTGTGCTGTAGGATCAATTCCAGTTGAACCTGTTATTGGAGTAATTGATTTGAAATTCATACCTGTATTAAATGTATAACTAGCATTTGAATAGCTAACATCATTTCCGTTTGTATCTTTGAATCCAGAAATAACAATATTCTCATATTTTCTATTTGCTGTAAGAGCTGGATTTGCAATTGTAATTGTATTGCCAGATACACTAATTTTACTAGAAGAGATAGTAACAGTACTTGTAGATGTCGCTACCAAATCCAATTTTATAGTTCCTTTAACACTTGTATCCAAATTACCTGAGAACTTAATTACTATATCATCCCCAATACCAATATCTGTTGCATTATTAGCTGGAATAATTGAGCTAAATGTAGCAGGACCAGTTGATGTTGTTACAGTTCCCTCTTTGAATACAACCATACTTCTTGCACTTACACCATAACCTGTTCCACCATTAAATGCCGCAGCTTCAGAGTCTGCCCAGAAGTTGTCTTTTCCATCATTACCAGCATTTTCAAAATACTCTTGAGTATCTATAATTCTAAGCCATTTTTTACCACTAGCTGCTGCTGGAAGTGTTATACTATATGTACCTGTCCCACTGTTAATATACCACATATAGTTATTAGTTCCACTAATTTTAACTGATATAGTTTTATCTCCACTATTATAATTTCCATAGCTATAACTTGTAGTAGTATAGTTAGCTGTTCGCAATGTAGCATCATCTTTTCTTAAGTTCATTACATTTCTTGCAAAGAGGAAAAGATTGTTTTTCCCATCACTATTATTATCAGTTCCAAGATTATTGTGATATGTTCCGCCGCCACCTGTAGCAACAGCGTTAGGAGAATCAGTATTTATTTGATTATAGTTACTCCATGTTGCAACGCTGTCAACATTGTATGGATTGTTATTTCCATTTTGAGTTCTACCAAATTCATCTCCCCATACGATCATAGGAACACCGCGTGAGAACATTTGTAATACATAGAAGTTTCTTAATTGTTGTCTTCTTAGAGCTTGATTTCCGCTATGACTCCAAGACTCATTGCCATCTCCACCACCATCAGATGGTCCAAATGGCCAATCTCCGCCATTATTTTTACTATCATAACTAACTAAATCTGTTAGAGTAAAACCATCATGAGCAACTATAAAGTTAACTGATTTATGAGGTCCGCCTTGATCATTGAAGTTATCATAATCACCATGTATATATTGAACAATATTTATTCCAGAGTCACCTTTGATGAACTTTCTAGCAGCATCTCTATATCTACCATTCCATTCACCCCAGTTATTAGGGAATTGTCCAACTTGATATCCACCTGGCCACTCACAGTCCCAAGCCTCTGCTATCATCTTAATATTTTTTGATACACCTAGATTAGCTATATCAACAATTGTTTGAGCATTTTGTTGAAATTGCCAATTGTCACCAACTTTTACCCTCCCCAATACAGGAGCTAAGTCAAATCTAAATCCATCAACACCCATTGTATCAATCCAATAAGTTAATGAATCTAATATAAACTTTCTAACTGGCTCATTATCACATCTTAAGTTGTTTCCACAACCAGTAGATTCCCAATAGAATTTTTTATCTGGACAAAGAGCATAGTATTCACTATTGTCAAAACCTCTTAAGAATGTAAGTTCAGCTGTAGTTCCAGCTTCATCCCAAATTCCACCTTCACCAGTATGGTTGAATACAACATCTAGATATACCTCTATTCCAGCATCATGGAAGGCTTTAACCATAGCCTTAAACTCTTTAGTTGGTCCACCCATAGATTGGTCAGATGAGTATCTTCTTTCAGGAGCAAAAAACCCGTGAGTCATATATCCCCAATAGTTTCCGCCTGGTTTATTGCTTGGATTTTCATCATTTTCTCCAGACTCATGAACTGGTAAGAACTCAATTGTATTGATACCCAATGATTTGAAATATGGGATAAGATATGTTACACCTTTGTATGTTCCTCTGTAGCTTGCTGGAATTGCACTAGCCGTAATTCCAACTGTATTAAGAATTGTATTAAGATTTGCAACTGAAGGGTGATTTGATATACCTCTTACATGAGCCTCATAAATGATTGCATCTTTTTGAGCGATAGCTGGTTTCGTACCTGTAGAAGTTGTATCTTTTACAACTACAGCTTTTGGCGCCCATCTACCAGTATCAAAATTTCTTCTTGCAGTCCCATTATAAGTTGCTGCTCCAGTTCCAAACATTCCACCATTTGGATGATTCTCTCCACCATTCAATACTGTAGGATTGCTCTTGTCATGAGAAATCTCTTTTGCATATGGATCAAATAGGACTTTATTTGGATTAAATCTATTACCATTGGCATCACAATCAGAAATAAATCCTGCGGAGCTATTGCCTCTACTCCATGAAGTACTGTATGTCCAGTTTGGTCCCCATACTCTAAAACCATATAGAGTTCCGGCAGGAACACTTGCTACTTTAGCTCTCCATATATGCTTGCCCTCTGTTACGTTTTTAACCATAACATATTCATAGGCAGCATCTACACCGGACTTTGCAGTATATATTTCAAGTAAAACTCTTGTCGCATTTTTAGAATATACAGCAAACTCTACTGTAGTACCATTAAAATTAGCACCAAGCGCAAATGTCTGACTTGACCAATTTGCCTGATCAACTGGTGAGTATGCCCCACTAGCTGGTGTGGTTGCTTTAGCTACATCAGATAGCACAGCTTCTGTGTTTGGACTATCTATTTCAAAATCTGCCAAACTTTGATTTTCGCAGGCAAAAAGCATAAGAACTGCAAAAATCACAACCATAAAATGAAATTTCTTAACCATAAAAAAAATACCTCCCTTCATATATATAAAAAAACATAATATAGACTATAAAATATAGTTAAAAGTAATCATATATATAATATCGACATGATTCATATATTGACACCAATAATTATATTAGTTACGAAAAATGAAAAGTACTTTTTTATTATAATATAAGTTTCCAACCCACATTATAGCAGATATTAAATGCAATATGCAAGAAAAATAGCAAAAATAAAAAAAAATAAAAATTTTTTATTTTTTTTCAATACTAGCATCTTTTTATAACTAAAAATAGCACTTTATCTAATAATTTAATATCGCTTGAAGAAAAAAGCTATCTCTTTATATTAATAATTGGTAATCCTGCATCACTACAAGAGGATATATTAGAAAAAATATAGATAGTTATAATAATTATGAAGAAATAATAGAATTATTTTAATGAGAATCTAATTGGGTAGCGAAACTTTACTGCAACAGGAACACCATTAGCTTTTGCTGGAATGCACTTTATTCCTTTCAAAGCCTCTTTTGCTGCCTCTGCAAAGCCATAGCCTGGGTCTTTTAGAACCTCTATATGTTTGATATTCCCCTCTTGATCTATAAAAAGTTCTAAATATACAATCCCCTCAATTTCTTGTTTTTTTGCTCCCGCAGGATAGATTACACGACTAATAATCTCATCTCTTGGAAGAATCGGTATTTCTGATATCTTATGCTGTGGAAGAAACTCAATCTCTGTCTCTTGCACCTCTTTATTAGTCTCTATTACACTCTCAGTTATAGCATCTTGTTTTGATACAATTATTGTCTCTTCCTCTTTTTTCTCCTCTTTTATCTCTTTTTTTTCTTCTGGAGGCGGTGGCGGTATATAGACTTCAACATCTACCATCTTAAACAGTTCATTTACTCTTTTTTGTGGGTCATCAGATTGAACATTTATAGCGACATGAAATATGACTATTAAATGGATAAGCAAAACGAAAAGTATGATCGTTTCTCTTATATGATGTTTAAAAAAATCAATAATTTTATCTTTTTGGAACTTCATAAGAAACGCCTCCTAATCTTTTACCACAAGGGAGACAACTCTATGCTGAAGCAGCTGCAAAACTTTCATAATCTCATTTATATCTCTATATTTTGTATTTTTATCTGCTAACACATGTATTCTAACCTCTGGATTTTTCTGTACTGCATCAACTATAAGCTCTTCCAAAATTTTCGAGGTTACAACTTTGCCGTCATAAAATATTGTTCCATCAACCTGCACCCATATCTCAAAATTCTTCTCTGCATTTGTTATCTCATAGTTTTTGGCTTCAGGGTAATCAATTTTTATCTCTTTTCGATAATTTATAAGTGTAACAAGCATTATAAATATAAGAAGCAGAAACCCAATATCGGACATTGCACTCACTGGGACCTTTGGTCCGCCAACTTTTCTTCTCTTTAACTTCATTTCTGCTCCATACTAAAAGAGAAGTTATCTACATTAAGCTTCCGTACCGTATCTATTATATCAACAACATTCTGATATGGTGTCTCTGGGTCTATTTTTAATAAAAATGTTAGATTTGGTCTGATTCTAAGCCTATCAGTTACAGTATCTTCCAATTCTGATATAGGAATCTCCCTATTTTGATAAAATAGTCTCCCCTCATAATCTAGGTTTACCCGTATTATATCCTCTATATTAACTACTTTTGTTGATGATTTTTGTGGAAGTCCAAGTAGAAAACCCTTATTTATATTGAATGTAGCAATAACTATAAAGTAGATTATAAGTAGAAATGCAAGGTCATTTAGTGAACCAGATTCTGCAGGGTCAAAATGTTTTTTATTAACTCTTTTTATTTTCATTTTTTACTTTTGTGATGAGCTACTATCATTATTCATTACTATAGTTGTTATTACATCTGTTGATACACTTTCTACTTCGCTTGCAAACTTATCAACTATGTGAGCAAGAACACTATAACCACTAATTGCAATAATTGCTATAATAAGCCCAAAAACAGTTGTTATAAGAGCCTCAAAGATACCACCAGCAACAAGCTGTGCATTAACATCTGTCGCTTTTGCTATGGCACTAAATGCACTTATCATACCAGAAACTGTTCCCAAGAAACCTGTAAGAGGAGAGAGAGAGCCCATTGCTGTTAGTATATCAAAACCATTTTCAAGCTTTGTTATCTTTTCTGTTGCCTCTGCATTTATCACCTTCTCCATCATCTCTTCACCATATTTTGATACTTTAAGCCCTTCAAGTATGATTTTTGCACCTATTTTTCTTTTTGGAGCTTTTTCACAATAATCTATTGCTTTATTCAAATCTTTATTACGAAGAGCATTTAGGACATTTTTTGAAACATCTTTTAAACTAAGATTATAGTAGATGAAAAAGATAGATCTCTCTAAAATTAGAGCAAATGTAATAATCGAAAAAATTAATAGCGGCCACATAAAGATACCGCCAATTTTAAACATATCAATCAAAGTCATACTAGTTGATGCAGAATCCATAATTTTTCTCCTTAATCAAAAATAAGTTCTGGTAAAATATGTTTTATGTAGTAATCCATATTATAATCCATAAAAAAGAGCTCACTGCTCTCCTCATAGTCTCGAAGCAATGAACCACTGTCCCTTACAGTTTGTAGATTTTCAGGAAAAACCTCTCTTGTGTAGTTTTTATTCCAAAGAATCGTTTCACTTAGCTCTGTCTCATCTTTTAAAGACTTAACTTTGTATGCTGGGTTATTATATGGAGAATTAAGTGTAAATTCTGGAAAAAATAGTTCATAGGTCGCTTTTTTATATGAATCAGTTCCAATTTTATTAAGAGTTACAAAATAGTCTATTTTTATCTTATCTCTAACAAAATTATTCATACTATTTATTCTATCAAGCTTATTTTTTATGCTTCTCCTTGCTCTATCTTCAAAATAGTAGTTATCAAAAAATTTTATAGAACCCTTTTTAATTTCACCAAGCTCAATGCCCTCTAAACTACTGCACCTATAGCTGTTGCTACTATCTTTTTTGAATGAGAGCTGCCCAAAGGCTTCAACTTCAGCCTCTGTCCACCCGTTTGACCAGTTTGTTAAAAAATAGAGAGAACTAACGAAGCACTCAATATCACCACTCTCATCTATAGTGTAGCTACCTTTTAAAACAGATGGCTCTATTAAATTTGAAGAGAACTCAAACCAGCTTTGGTTGTTATATTTTTTAAAAACCAGCATAGAATATGAAAAATCTTTTTTTTCACCTGACTCTTTTTTTGCAACAATTGTTGCACAATTAGTTATAAAAAAGAGAAGAGGCAAAAATAGAGCTATTTTTTTTATTTTTAACAACTATTTTCTCCGTTATTCTTATGGTTTAGAAGTAAAATTACTATTTTCTATCTTTAACTTAGATGCTTTTTTTGAAAGATCTGTTGTAAGCTGCAGGTTTGTATTGGCAAGATCTGAAAATGAAGCAATATCTTTTAGCATCTCTTCAAAATTTTTAATAATTTCAGAAAAATTATTTTTATCAGACTTTACAATTTTATAGATCTTATCTGTCTCCTGCTCTATGTTTTTTACCCCTAAATTAATCCTTTCTGATGTACGTCTAACATCTAAAGTGAATTTAGTCAAATCTGTAAATATATTCATTATCTTATTTGCACCAGCAGCAGTCTCTTTGGTACCAAGAAGCATCTCATTCATACTGCTTGATATCTCTGTCTCAAAGTCTATAATAGTTGTGATTGTTTTGCTGGTCTCTTCAGAGGCATAGAGGGCTATCTTTATCTTATCCAATATTATATTTAGAGATGATGATATCTTTTTTGCATTACTTGCAGTACTCTCTGCAAGCTTTCTAATCTCACCAGCCACAACACTAAAGCCCCTGCCTGCCTCACCAGCATGGGCAGCCTCAATTGAGGCATTCATAGCAAGAAGGTTTGTCTTGTCTGCAACATCATCAATAACTTTTGTCATCTCCATAATTATGTTTGTTGATTTAGAGATATCTTCAATTGAAGATATCATACTTCCCATTTTAGTCTCACCCAATTTTGCTATGTTTGAGATCTTATCAGTAACTCTCTTTTTCTCTTCAGTGATCTTTTCAATATTATTTATAGTTGCTATCATCTCCTCTGTGGCATATGATGATCTATTTACTGTATTTGATAACAATTTTATCAGCTCTATTATATCAACAACAAACTCATTTATTGCCCTAATCTGCTCTTTTGTTATTCTTGTCTCATCATAGACAAAATCGATACTTTTTCCAATATTATCAAGTCTCTCTTTTGTCTCCTCAGTAATTGCAGTAACCTGTGTTGAGCTATAAACAAGGTTTTCTCCAACCCTTCCAGTTCTATTCGTAATTGATAAGATATCATCACCCACATTTGAGACCAAATTAACAATATTATTGACAAAGACTTTTATTTTTGAAACCTCATCTTTTATATTATTATCAAGATTGTACTCATCTATTTTTATCTTATCAATCATCTTATCAAGCTCATTTATTGGTTTCAATATGTATAGTCTAAACATTATCATTATAAGTAAGAATAAAATTATAATGATTAGAGAGATAGTGATAAGAACAGCTATTGTCTCATGATGTCTTATTTTTGATGATACCTCATCACTTTTATATACGGCTATTGCTCCAAGGTTTTTTATTGTTGGGGAATTTATAGGATACAAAACAACTGAAAATCTTTTTTTTGATATCTCTGTAAAATAGGTAATCACCTTTCCATTTGTGGATACTTCATCTTTTAAGTCTTGGGATAATAAAATATCTGTTTTAGCAAGCTTTTCATCAGTAAAGGTTGACAAAACTTTTTTACCATCTACAAAACAGACAATATCTTGAAATGTAACCTCTTTTAATCTCTCTATGAATTTCTGGCTTGTTATAATATTCCCAAAACAGATAAGCCCATCTATATTATTATCTATATCTTTTATTGGAGTTACTGCAAACAAAATTAATCTGTTTTCAACAATATCATAAAAGAGATCTTTCTTTAAGTTATTTATATTTTTAAAATATTTTGCAATTAAATAGTGGGTTATGTCTTGATTATAGAGACTATGGTTTTTTAATACCTCTTCACCAGATCTATCTAAAATTACAACAAAATCTAGATTCAAAGAATTTATAAATGATTTTGATATATTTGATATCAAATTATTATTATTTTTTTCAACACCTTCCAATATAGAGCTATACTCCAGAAGGTATGTTGCAGATTCTAAAGACTTTTCAAGGGAAACCATTGTTTTTGTAAGAATAGTTCCCTTTTGATTTATATTATTTGAACTATGTTCTTTTACATTGCTGTTAATAGTATAATAGATAAACAGAACGCCAGGGGTAGCAATAAATATTGTAACAACAATAAATGGGATTAAAAGCTTTTGAAAATTACTCAGCTTATTGTATATCAAAAAAAGCTCCAAAAACAAAATAATGAATATCTATAATAAGCAAATTTTATAAAATAGTAAACCATTTTTTCATATAGAAGAGTTTTTTATACCTTTCTAAACTTTTTAGTTAAATACTATTATGACAAAAGCAAAAAGAATAGTTACAATAGAAAATAGTATGTTGGCTGCAGCGAGCAGATAAAAGAGAATTTTCTGAAAATTATCCTTATTACTTAGTATGGTATAGGCAATCATTGACAATGAAAAAAATAGCAGAAAACAATCATTAATAACTAAAAGCCTTAATATTAGATCCATTGTCTTCTTTGCAAAAGATTGATATCCGCCAACAAAATAGAGAAGTATTAAAACTATTTTATAATATAGGAAA
This sequence comes from Spirochaetota bacterium, assembly GCA_031549085.1. Classification (GTDB taxonomy): domain Bacteria; phylum Spirochaetota; class GWE2-31-10; order GWE2-31-10; family MWDO01; genus JAVBQL01. The sequence goes on along the minus strand of JAVBQL010000009.1, from coordinate 21,324 downwards.
CTAAAAAAAAGAGATTTTATTTTTCTTAAAAAAAACTTTAATTTTTCTAAGATATCAGTCTTTGTCCATGTATAGTCTGTTTTCATATATATAATTTTCAACCTCTCTTGTAACCATAAAAGTTATAGGAAGCTCTTTTCTAATTCGCTCTCTAATCTCTGTTGAGCCAATTGAGATAATTCTGTTATTTATATGTGTCAATTTATAATCGGTTTTAATCTCTATATTATCCCTTTTTAAACATAAAAACTCACACATATTTTGTAATTGAGGAAAATTTTTCCATGTATGAAGCTCTTTAGCTAAATCATCACCAACGATAAATCCAAATTGGGCATTAGAAAATTTTTCCTGCAAATATACTATAGTATCATAAGTGTAAGATTTCCCACCACGTTTTATTTCAATATCATCAAATAAAAAATCTTTTATTGAAGAAATAGATAGTTCTACCATTTTAATTCTATCTTCTGCTGATACATCTCTATTAAACTCTTTGTGAGGGGGGATATTGGTTGGGATAAAAATAACTTTTTTATAGTCAGTCTGTTCTAAAACATCAAAAGCAGTAAGCAAATGGCCTATATGAATTGGATTAAATGTCCCACCATATATTGCAATTTTATCCATCTTTTTCTGTCTGCTCTATGATATTCTTTAGAAGATATAATAAAGGTTTTATATTAAAGTTAGTTATTGATGATATTCCTAAAATATCTGCAGATAATTTGTTCTTTAATTCTTCCAATCTCTCTTTACTACTTTCAAAATCCATCTTTGAAGCAACAACAATAGAGGGTTTTGCTGCCAATTTTTTTGAGTAGATTGATAGTTCATTTTTTAGAAGATCATATTGTTCTAGGTAGGCCTCATCTGATATATCTATCAAATATAGTAGTACCTTTGTTCTCTCAATATGTTTCAAAAAATCGAGTCCCAAACCAACCCCATGAGAGGCCCCCTCAATTATGCCTGGGATATCAGCCATAACAAAGTTATCATCTTCAACAGTAAAGACGCCAAGATTTGGAATAAGTGTAGTAAATGGATAGTTTGCTATCTTTGGTTTTGCTTTAGAGACAACACTTAGAAGTGTAGATTTTCCAACATTTGGAAAGCCAACAAGCCCAACATCAGCAATCAGCTTTAGTTCCAGCCTTAAAGTTAGCTCCTCACCCTTTATACCGGGTTGTGCATATCTGGGTGTTTGATTGGTTGATGTAGCAAAATGAATATTACCTCTTCCACCCAATCCGCCTTTTAGAAGAGTAAATTCAGCATTGTTTTCTGATAGATCTTTTATTAATTCATTAGTTACAGAGTCATAGATAAGGGTGCCGGGAGGAACTTCGATTATAACATTTTCGCCATCTTTTCCATGACAGCCTGCCCCTCCTCCTTGGTCGCCATTCTTAGCAAAGAATTTTCTGGTTAATTTTAGTTTGTAGAGAGTTCTTACATTGAGTTTTGTAACAAAGACAACATCTCCGCCTCTGCCACCATCTCCGCCATCAGGTCCACCATATGGCACACCTCTCTCTCTGCGAAAACTAACACTTCCTGGACCGCCGCTGCCAGAGCGAACAACTATCTCTGTCTCATCTATAAAATGCTGCATAGATCACTAGACCTCTTGCAAAATTAAGTATATTTCTTTATTAAAGATTATTAACACAAACTTGTGTTTATGAAGGTGGGATTTGAAAAAGAGGGGAACTTCCCCCTCCTCTCATAAGTACATAAGAACTTACTCTCTATTTTTCAGAGTAGACACTAATAGCTCTCTTTGTACCATTGTGGATTCTCTCAAATTTAACATATCCATCTATAAGAGCATATAGAGAAAAATCTCTTCCGCATCCAACATTTTTACCACTATGAAAACGAGTACCTCTTTGGCGAACCAATATAGAGCCAGCTGTTACAAAAGTACCTGCAAATTCTTTAACGCCAAGTCTTTTTGACTCACTATCTCTTCCGTTTCTTGAGCTTCCGCCCCCTTTATGATGAGCCATGTTACACTCCTTCTATTTTAAAAGTTATATGTTTTTTAAAATTATCACTTAAAATCTTTATACCGCAAACAAAGAATATTGTTATACCCCTAAGCTCTGATGATACTTTATCTGTATAAGATATAAGTTTGATTGAAAAATCTTCATCATCACTAAAAATATAATCTATGTCTGGTATATTTTTCAAAGCGGACAACATTGAATATGCTAATATAGAGACTCCCGCACAAAGCGGATCATCTCCTTTTGTTGCAAATCCCGAATGTCCAATAATAACTAAATTTTTTAATATATTATAGCCATCTACTTTTAAAACTATCTTAATCAAGATATTTTTTAAGCTATTATCTCTTCAATCTTAACAACTGTATACTGTTGTCTGTGTCCTCTTGTTCTCTTATAGTTCTTTCTTCTTTTGAATTTAAAAACTATAACTTTCTTGTCTTTTAAGAGAGTCTCAACAACACGAGCCTTTACCTTTGCATTTGCTACATATGGAGCACCAATCTTAACATCATCTCCACTTGCAAGAAGTACATTAGAGAATTCTATCAGCTCTCCATCTTTTGTCTCCATTCTGTCAATATATATAACATCATCTTTTTTTACTTTGTATTGTCTGCCTCTATCCTCAAAAACGGCTGTCATAAAAATTCTCCTAATCACTTATATACTATAAATAAAAATTGGGCCCTCATGGATTTGAACCAAGGACCCGCTGATTATGAGTCAGCTGCTCTAACCAACTGAGCTAAGGGCCCCAATTAACAATCAAAATTGTGTATGAACTAGATACACTATTAGAATATTTTTGTCAACTTTTTTTCTTTTCAAAAGTTGAAAAAATTTTCACTGGGAACTATATAGCCATCTCTTGAAGATAGACTAAAGTCAAAAAGCTTTGGAAATAGTGGTGCGACGTCTCTTTTCCACTGGGAAGAGAGAAATCTTTTGCAAAAAAGCTTGAATCTATTTTCGATAGTTTTTGAATCATACTTAGCCTTAAAGGCAAGTTCTGCTAAAAATACTATTTTTTTCTCCTCAAAGCCATATTTTATAAAGTAGTAGAGAAAAAAGTCATTTAATTCATATGGGCCAATGCTATCTTCAGATTTTTGCTCCTCTATGCCAACTGGCTTTAGTTCCGGTGAAAAATAGGAGTTACAAATATTTAATAAAGTTTCTGATATGTTTTTATACCTGTTATTAGAGAGCCAAAGAACAAACTCTTTAACAAGAGTTTTTGGGATACTTCCAATTGGGTTATACATACTCATATGATCCCCATTATATGTAGACCATCCAAGAGCAATCTCCGACATATTGCTTGTTCCAACCACAATCCCGCCGAGCTGATTGGCTATACTCATTAAAATAAGTGTTCTAGCCCTAGCCTGTACATTCTCAAATACAACATCATACTTTTTCTCATCATGCTCAATTAAGGTAAAAACAGATTTAGAGAGCTCTTTTACATCTATATCTTTATGAGTAAGGTTAAGAGATTTTATCAAAGATATCGCACTATTATAGCTCTTCTCTGACGTTCCAAAGCCAGACATTGTAACACAAACTATTTTATCTAAACCAAGTCCCAACATTTTATATGCTTCAATAGTAATAAGAAGAGAGAGAGCTGAGTCGATACCGCCAGATAGACCAATTATAGAATAACAATTATTTATAGAATTAATTCTAGTTGCAAGCCCCATTGCACCTATTTTTAATAGTCTTTCAAAATATTTATCCTCTTTTTTTATAAAAGGGGCAGAATCTATTTTTCTTTTTAACTCAAACTTTTTTTCGTTTTGAAATATAGTAATTACAGTATCTTCACTACTATATGAAGAGTTTTTTTGTATTGAGTTAATTAGATCTAAATCGATATCTTCATATATTATCTCATATTCAAGATTGTCACACTTTATAGAGAGTGTCCCTCCATTTTCAAAAATAGCTGAAGCACCAGAGTAGATAGTGCCAGCACTTGACTCTCCAAAGCCATTGCTTGCAATAAGCTGACAGTTTTTATCAATATAAGATCTATTTTTTATTGATTCTAAATAGTTATCATAACCATCAAGAGTATATGGAATGCTATCCATATTACAAACAACATTGCAATTTTCAAAGGAGTTATTTTTATTTCCTAAATTAATTTTCAGTTTTAAGTTGTTTATAGGATTATAAAAAAGGAGATTCTCTCCAAAAGGTACACTCTTATTATCTATTAAAATTTCATCAAAACCATATTCATATGAAAAATATTTTAAACTTTTTTGATTTTTACTTGCAGGAACAACCCCAATAACTTCACCTCTCTGTATAACAGCAGCAGCATTATATATAGAATTATTATAAAGAATTGGAAGCCCAATGATAGAGATAGTGTCAAGCTCTCTAGTTTCAGCTAATATATTGGTGAAGCTATCTTTAACTCTATTAAGAAAGCCTCTATTTAAAAATAGCTCTCCACAGGTTTTTCCTGTAATAACAAGCTCTGGAAATAGCAATAGCGAGGTAGAGTTTAAAGCACTCTCTTTGATTATTTTTATAATCTCTTTTGAGTTATACTCTATATCCCCTACCCCTATTTTTGGTGTTGAAACCCCAAATCTTATAAATCCAAACATCTTATTAAAAATCCTATCTATGCAATATAGTTTATAAATTTGATTGTTAGATTACAAAAATTTATTGCTATTGTCCATTTTTTTATAGAAACTATTTTAAATTTTAACTTATTTTATGTTAGAAGCTTGCTTTTTTTTATCTTATACTATATATAATAGTTATATACAAAAAACAGGTTATTTTATAAAATATTATATTTCATAAAAAACACTGTTTTTTTTATATATAATATTCTTATTCTTACTACATATGGAGCAAGCGACTATGAAAAAAATCTATTTTTTATTTATTGCTATTATATTATTGGCTTCCCTATCTTTAACTTTCTCTTGTAAAAAAGAACCACAAAAAAAAGTAGTGGTTGGTACAGACGCAACATGGCCGCCAATGGAGTATATTGATGAAGATACTCAACAGTTGGTTGGTTTTGATATTGAGCTATTTAAGGCTCTATCAAAAGTATCAAATTTAGCTCCTGAATTTAAGGTTCTTGCTTGGGATGGAATATTTGAAAAGCTAGATTCTGGTGAAGTTGATGTTATAGTATCAAGCGTTACAATCAATGAAGAGAGAAAGAGAAAATATGATTTTTCAATGCCATATGTTAATGCTGGACAGGTTATTATAACAAGATTTAATGATACATCTGTAAGAACTATGAAAGATCTAGTTGGAAAAAAAGTTGGAGCTCAAAAAGAGACTACTGGAGCAGCTGAAATAGAGAAACTTGGAAATGTCAAATTGGAATTGTATGATGATATACTATTTGCAGTTGAAGAGCTTGATGTTGGAAGAATTGATGCTGTTATTTGTGATGTTCCAATTGCTGCTGACTATGTCTTAAGAAATGTTACATTTAGAGATACACTAAAAATTGCGACAAAACCATTTACAAATGAGTATTATGGAATAGTTGTGAAAAAAGGGAACAAAGAGCTTCTTGATAAAATAAATATGGGACTTCTAAAAATAATAGATAATGGAACTGTAAAAAAATTAGAAGATAAGTGGCTTCACTAAATATAGTGAAAGTATACTTGACTTTTTAAGTAGATATTCTAAATTTGGATAATAGATCTCTTTATTAAAAAAGAGATCTATTTCTTTAAAAAAGCAGTACAAAAAATAGTTAAAAAATGGAGAATAGCTTTGATAATAGATTTTCATACTCATACATTACTATCTGATGGTGCCCTCTCTGTGGCAGAGCATATAAGAAGAGCATATGTTAATGGTTATAAAACATTGGGTATAACAGATCATGTAGATTTTTCAAACATAGAGGAGGTCTTCACTGCTGTACTAAAGCATATTGAAAATACAAAAGACTCCTATCCTCTAAATATTATCCCCGGAGTAGAAATAACACATGTTCCTACAAATAAGATAGAAAAAATAGTGCAAAAAGCTAGAGATTTAAAAATCCCTTTAGTAATAGTACATGGAGAGAGCCCTGTGGAGCCTGTTGAGGAGGGAACAAACAGAGCCGCTATAGAGTCACTGGTTGATATCCTAGCACACCCCGGCATTATGAATGAAGAAGATATAATATTAGCGTCAAAACTTGGTGTAAGCCTTGAGATAACAGCAAAGAGAGGACACAATCTTGGCAATGGACTTATTGCAAAGCTTGCAAAAAAACATAGTGCAAAGCTTGTTCTTAACTCTGACTGCCACAGACCTGAAGAGTTTCTATCAGAAAAACTAAGGGAGACTGTAATGGTTGGTATGGGAATGGAGAGAGAGGAGATTGACAAATTGGAAAAAAATGTGGTAGATTTATCAAACATACTAATAGAGAGAGTGGAGAAATTATAGATGGGACCATTAACCCTTTTGGGAAAGATTCTTCTTATTGTTATAAACCTTACAATGCTTCTACTTACAGTTAGAATAATATTATCATGGTTTTCACTGCCATACAATAGATTTACAAACATTCTAAATATAATAACAGATCCTATTTTTAATCTTTCAAGAAGAGTTTTTCCTCTCCGATTTGGTGTGCTAGATCTATCAATCATCTTTCCTTTGATAATACTTGCTATCGCAGCTCGTATTGTTAATGACACTATGATAAGCTCTATTGGATATATTAATATATTTTATTTATTAGGTTTAATAGTATCCATAATAGAGATGGCAGCAACCTTTATCCTTGGGATATTTATGTTTTTTGTAGTTATTCTAATAATAGTCAATATAGTTGCTGCAGATATATATAATCCTTTCATAGCTGCCCTTAAAAGCTCAATTGATCCTGTAATAGATTTTTTAGATAGAATATTCAAAATAAGCTATCAAAACAGTAAAAGACTTTTGATATATTATATAATTATCATAGTTTTATGTATAATAGCTGGCCTCATTCTAAAAATAGGTTTTGGAATACTCTTAGGTTACTCAAACAATTTAAGATTTTCATAAAAGATAATATTATGATTAGTGAAAATTTAAATTTTCCATTGACTTCTCTAAAGGGGATTGGCAAACGTATTGAGGAGACACTCTTCTCGATAGATATCCATAATGTTGCTGACCTACTAGAGTACTATCCCAGAGACTTTTCAGATAGGAGAATACCTCTCCTTCTAAAAGATGCCATAAAAGAGGATAAGATATCAACAGTAAAGGTTACTGTTACTGATCACCTAATGAAAGGCAAAAAATATAATCAGTTTTTAAAAGTACTGATACATGATAGTAGTGGTTATGGAGCCCTCCTCTGCTTTAATCGGAATTTTTTACAAGACACACTACTTGTAGGTAGAACATTTTATATAACTGGAAGATTCCAATTTAAGTTTGGAGAGATACAGTGTTCATCTTTTGATTATGAAGAGGAGAGTGAATCATACAAAGGTAAGATCGTTCCAATTTATCCTCTGACCTCAGGACTTACACAAAATGTTTTACGAAAAAGTATAGAGGACGCTCTAAACAAACATAGACTTAATATTGATGATGAGCTGCCTCAAAAAATAGTTCAAAAGAGAGAGCTCTTTTTAAAGAGAGATGCTCTAAAAAATATTCACTTCCCTGATGATGATGATAAATATGCTAAAGCAAAAAGAACCCTCAATTATGAGAACTACTTCTTCCAGAAACTGTTCCTTTTGAAGAGAAAAGAGAGACTTTCAGTAACTAAAAGGGAACTAAAGAGGATAGAATTCAGACTCAAAAAGGAAGTAATAGGGAACTTACCATTTCAGCTTACCAGTTATCAAAAACAGGCGATAGATGAAATTGAGAAAGATCTCTTCTCAGAAAAAATATTAAATAGGCTTTTGCAGGGAGATGTCGGAAGTGGAAAGACAATTGTTGCTATACTATCAATGCTCTCAATGGTTGAGGCAGGTTATCAAGTTGCTCTTATGGCGCCAACAGAGATATTGGCTATCCAACATTATAATAATATAAAAAAGCTTTGTGACTCTCTATGGATAGATATCGCCCTACTAACAAGCAATATTTCAAAGAAAGATAGAGATAAAACCTATAATTCTCTAAAAAACGGTGATATTAGTATAGTTATTGGTACACATTCTCTATTTTCAAGCGATGTAACCTATAAAAATCTTGGTTTTGTTGTGATAGATGAGCAGCAGAGATTTGGTGTTGAACAGCGCTATGCCCTAACATCCAAAGGTGAAGCGGTCAATCTCCTAATGATGACAGCAACGCCAATTCCCCAAAGTTTAGCCCTAACCCTATATGGTGATCTAGATGTTTCTGTTATGAAAGGCACTATCGATGGTAGAATTAAAACAAAAACATGGGTAATCGATGATAATGAAAATAGAATAGCAAAAATGCACGAATGGATTAGGGGACAAATTGAAAATGATGGAAGAGCACTTATTGTCTATCCACTAATAGAAGATGAAGAAGATACCAGTGATAACAAAAACCTTATCGAAGAATATGAAAAATTAAAGAAAATATATAAGAATAATGTTAGTTTTATCCACTCTAAACTACCACTTGATGAAAAAAATATCGTAATAGATGATTTTAGGAGTGGAAAGATAAAAGTGCTTGCCTCTACGACTATAGTTGAGGTTGGACTTGATATCCCTGAAGCCAATGTGATAGTTGTTGAAAATGCAAATATGTTTGGCTTAAGCACTCTTCATCAGCTTCGAGGACGGGTTGGCAGAAACAACCAGCAAGGCTTTATGATTCTAATTGCAGATAACAATAGAATCGGTGATGATGCAAAAAAGAGGCTTAAGATAATTGAGAGTGAAAATGATGGTTTTCGTATTGCTGAGGAGGATCTCCTCTTAAGAGGTCCAGGCGATTTTATTGGAGCAAGACAGTCTGGTTTGCCAAATCTAAAATATGGTGATATAAGAAGAGACTTAGAATTAATTGGAGAGGCTTTTGCAGATGCAGAAGATCTCTATAATGATGATCCAAAACTTTCAAAAAGAGAGAATCAAAACACACTTCTCTCTCTAATTGAGAGAGAGAAGAAATTTTCTTAAAAAAATAGTTACTAAAAAAGAGCATTTATGACTCCACTTTCTGATATATATTTAGACTCCTCTCCATGCAGCTATATAGAAGGAATATCGACAAATATGACCTACTTCTTTGCTGAAGACTTAAATTCCATTGAATTAGATTATATATTAGAAAATGGTATTAGAAAATTTGGGAAATTCTTTTTTATAAATAGCTGTCCAAACTGCATGAAGTGTACTCCTATTCGTATAGTTGTTGATGATTTTATTATTACAAAAGAGTGGAGAAGAGTTATCAAAAAAAATAGTGATATCAAGATGGAGATTAGAGAGCTCTCCTTTAGAGAGGAAATTTTTGAGATATATAGAGACCACTCTACTCGCTTCGAAAAAAGCAGTGAGAATATTGATGTTGAAAATTTCAAGGAGTCATTCTTCGATAGCTCTTGTCCATCATTACAAATGGAGTACTATCTTAATGGTGAGCTGATTGCAGTAGATTTTTTAGATATAAGTAGTAGAGGTTTAAGCAGTGTCTACTTTATCTTCAAGACAAAATATTCAAGTAGATCCCTTGGTAACTACTCTATAATAAGAGAGATAGAGTATGCAAAGAGTTTGGGTTTGAAATACTACTACCTTGGCTACTATATAGAGGGAAACCAAAGTATGGAGTATAAAAATAGATTCAAGCCAAATGAGAAGATGGATTGGAATAGTGGAGTATGGAGTAGATTATGAATAAAAAAATAGGTTTTATTTCAGCTATAATTCTAGCAATAACAGTAGTAATATTCTTTATGACATTAATGCTTTGGTTAATATTTAGAGATAGAATCTACTCTATGATCTCATATTTTAGCTGTATATTTTTATCTTTCTCATATTTGCTTACAATAGTTAGCTCAAACAATTTCATAAAAGAGGATAGGAAAGTTGCTGGAGAGGCAGGAAAAGTTTTTGCTATTATATACTCAGTATTTATATCTCTTGTCTATTTCACACAACTAACAGCAATAAAGAATGGAATTATCTCCAATGAGCTTCTTAAAATATTTGATTTTACATACCCAGGCAGTCTACTATTTAGTATTGATCTAGTTGGATATGGGATAATGGCTCTATCAACATTTTTTATTGGATTAACAATTGAACCCCAAAATAGTGCCGATAAGGTTTTAAAGATTCTACTTCTTGTCCATGGAATATTTATTGTATCTATGTTTTTACCAATGACAAAGATATTTATTAATGGTGGAGAGAGTGGAGCTATTTATGGAACTGTGGCACTACTATTCTGGTGTCTCTTTTTTACACCCATTGCGATACTATTTGCTATAAAATTTAAGAATATAGAGTAGAACTACTTATTAGCATAAGAATCCAATGTTTCACCACATTTATGGCACTCTTTTTCATAAAAAGTAAACTTATAGCCACATTTTTTACATGACCAAGTTTCATTTTGTACCTCAAGCCATCTATCAGCGCTGCTCTTTTTAAGTTCCTCTATATTTTTAAATATATCACCTCTATGTTTTGCCCCCTCCCATCGATATCCATCACTATGAAAGGTTTTTATCAAATCACATGGATAATCACTGCATAACCCACAATGAAGAATATCCTTACTCTTTGCACAGAGCCTCATCTTACACTCATTGCAGTGTTTTGTGAGTTTATCAGAGTGACACCCTCTGCATGATACCTCATCAATATTTTCTACCTTAAATTTATCTCTCTTTAAAAGGTGTTCACTTCCACCTGCGAATGCTCTATAGTGATCACAAGCACCGCAATAGAGTCCGCATGCACCAACTAAACTATAGTTTTTATCACTCATTTTTTATTAACCTTAAATACTATAAAATTAGGATAAATAGTTATAGACCCAAAAGGGTTTTTGCTACCTTCACACCATCAACACTATCTTTTGCATAGCCATCAGCCATTATCTCTTTTGCATAATCTTCTGTAATAACCGCTCCGCCTATCATAAATTTTAGAGAGAGATTCTCCTTTTTTGCTAACTCAATAACATTCTTCATCTCCACCATTGTAGTGGTCATTAGAGCTGATAAACCAATAAGTTTAACATTCTCTCTTTTGGCTGTCTCTATAATAGCTTCGGCAGAGACATCTTTACCCAAATCAATAACATCAAATCCATAGTTTTTTAACATAAGAGCAACAATATTCTTTCCAATATCGTGAATATCACCCTTAACAGTAGCAATTATTATCTTCTCTTTTGTAGTTTTGCCACCAATATCTTCTGCAAGTTTCGGTTCAAGTATAGTAAAGCCCCTCTTCATAGCTTCAGCACTAGATATCAACTGTGGCAGGAAGTATATTTTTTTGTCATAGAGGTCACCAACTTTGTTTATTGCACTTATCAGATATTTGTCAACAATCTCTTTTGCAGGCATATTCTCATCAAGAGCTTGGCTGATATAAGTTTCAATAAGAGATTTGTCCCCATCAAGAATCGCTTTAAATATCTTCTCTCCACTACTTAGAGTAGTAACCTCACTCTGTTTCACAACATTTTCTACTGCACTAAATCTACTAATATAATCTTTGCTGCCAATATCACGACCAACAATAAGATCGCTGGAAAATTTAGCATTCATTAAGACATCCTCATTTGGATTCATAATAGCCATAGTTAGACCATTATATATCCCCATAGATAAAAATGTAGAATTTACCCACCTCCTCTCAGGGAGGCCAAATGAGACATTGGAGAGACCAAGAACCGTATTTGCCTTAAGCTCACTGCTTACCCAATTTATAAGCTTTAATGACTCATTCGCAGCCTTTGGAGAGGTTGAGACGGTCATAACAATTCCATCAACAACGATAGAACTTTTGTCCAAACCATACTTCTCCATAGCTTTTAGAGCCCTATTTATTAAAGTAATTCTCTCCTCGGCAGTTTCTGGAATACCAGAGTCATCAAGCGGAAGTAAGATAAATATCGCTCCATATTTACTAGCAATCTCTAATAATTTTTCTAGCTTTGACTCCTCACAGCTAATTGAGTTTATTAGCGCTCTGCCGGGATATAGTCTCAAAGCACTCTCTATAACATCTGGATATGAGGAATCTATAGAAAGTGGTAATTTAGAAATTCTTGAGAGTAGGTCAATTGACTTCAACATCATACTCTTCTCATCAATGCCTGACATACCCATATTTACATCTAATACACTTGCTCCTGCCCTCTCCTGCTCAAAAGCGAACTCCTTTACTAAATTGAATGAGCCCTCTTTTAGCTCTGCTTGCAACATCTTTTTGCCCGTTGGGTTTATTCTCTCCCCTATTACAGCAAGAGCTCTGCTATCTTCTAATATAAGGTTTCCCCTTGATGAACTTAGAGCACTGATAGTTTTTCTAACGGGAGAAATTGGTTCTATATTATTCAATTTATCTTTAGATGCTTTTATATAGAGAGGCGTTGTTCCACAGCAGCCACCAAAGAGATTTACTCCAGCTTCGGCAAAATGGGGAACATAGGTAGCAAACTCACTCTCATCCATTGTGTAGCAAGTCTTCCCATCTATCAATTGTGGAAGCCCAGCATTTGGTTTTGCCAAGAGTGGAATTGTTGCAAATGGTTTCAATTTTTTTATAATCTCTAGCATCTCCTTTGGACCAGTGGAGCAGTTACAACCAAAAGCTGTTACTCCCAATGATTGCAAAGTTATCAATGCTGTCAAGGGATCTGTACCTGTAAGAGTGTAGCCATCTTGCTGAAAAGTCATCGATACCATGATTGGAAGATCACAAATCTCCCTAATTGCAATAACAGCTGCCCTTGTCTCCTGAATATCAAGCATTGTCTCAATTACAAAGAGATCGACACCTCCATCTAGGAGTCCCTTCGCTTGGCTTTTATAGCAGTTTACCGCATCTTCAAAGGAAAGATCTCCAAAAGGTTCAACAAACATACCTGTTGGGGACATATCACCTGCAACAAAAGTATCTTTTCCAACAGCCTCTCTTGATATCTCTGCCAATCTCTTGTTCATCTCATACACTTTGTCCTGCAAGTCAAATTCTTCAAGTTTGATTTGATTTGCACCAAATGAGCAGGAGTAGACGATATTGGAGCCCGCCTCTTTGTAGCTTCTTTGAACAGCAATCAAAGTTTCTGGGTTATCTATGACCCACTTCTCTGGACACACTCCATTGGGTAGCCCTCTCTTTTGTAGCTCAGTACCAGTTGCACCATCAAGTATAAGAATCTTCTTCTCGAGTAAGTTTAAAAAATCTTTTTTTGTCATAGATACTCCATATGTTTTTTCTATCTCCATTTATTATCATAAATTTGGATAAATGACAATAAATATAAAAATTATAGAAAATCAAAATAAAAACTAAATAATAGTTGATTTTTTAGAGAGATAAATTTATAATTAAAAGTGATTACAAATAGGTCTGATACCCTATTTTGTAGTTGGATGCTTTTTCATCTCCAATCAAACTTATCGAGTAAGAATCACTTGATATTGTAAGCAGCTCTCTGTAGTACATAGGGTTAGTTTGCTCTCTTTGGAGATGAGAGGCGTTCTAGCGTATCAGCCTTTGTATTTTATGGAGGGCTGTTTACATATTCAAAACTTGAACTTACAAATTAGGTTTTGAATTAATCTCCAAAAACAGCAATGAATAGTAAGTAAAATAGTGCTCTAATTTTGCTCTCTTTTATAATCCCACCATAAATATACATTGGTTAATATGCTTCTCAAAAAAAAAATTATAATATTCACTTTTCTATTTATGTGAGTTTTTTTAAGTAACTATACTTAAAATAATTCTTCATATTCATAGAGTATTTTATTTATGTGAATGAGATCTATTTTTAGATCTTAAATAAATATATTTTTTAAATTTTAAGGAGATGCAAAATGAATGATGAAAAGATTTTTTATGAATCTAATAGTGTAAAACTAACAAATTCCAAACTGATTATTGATGGGCAATATTATCAACTATCACAATTAAATCATATTGGAATGCGAGTTATTCCCAAAAATCGATCACTAGCTTGGAAATTTTTAGCAGTTGGTATAATTACAACTATAGTTGGCATTGTAACCAGTTTTGAATTTAAACTACCTCTTATTATAATTGGTATACTTATTTTTGCAATAGGTTTATTACTATTTTTAAAAGCAAAAGAATTTTATTATTTTACTTTAACTATGTTTTCTGGAACTAAAAATAGTGCAGGATCTCATAATAGAGAAATAGTTGAAAAAATTATAGAAGCAACGAATAACAAAATGTCATCAAAAAGTTGAACTTAATGATAAATTTGTAGTATAATTTATTATTATAATAAAAAAAGCTCACTATTTTTGATATAGTGAGCTTTTAAAATATCAAAAACTATAGTTAAACAAAACCATCACTATCCATATCATCATCTAAAGGGACCTGTTTTTTCGGTTTATTCATTGCCATCTCTTTTATAGCAGGAGACTTGCTTGTAGGCTAAACTCTAGAATAAGATTTTTTTTTTACAATTTAATTTTTTCCTTGAAAATATCTTTGCCATTCTCAGTAAGCATTGGATAGAGTGATGCCCATATACGAAAACGGAAATCTATCTTTTTTGCACCCAACTTAATCTCAACCAAACTCTGTTCTCTCCAGTGGGCTTTAATTAGATAAAAATTATGGATAAATGCATCATGTTGACCCTCAAATTCCTCTGGCCACAGTATTCCTGCATTACATAGTACCTTTAGAGTTTCTCTCCAAAAGTGCATATTTTTTGAAAAAACTTCCTTCTGAATATCTTGTATTTTTTTGTTATTCTCTGCCAAATGTTCAAAATTTCTGAAATAGAAAGTATCTTCATCTCCAGATTTTTCAAATAGTGTAATCCACTCATCTACCCCCTCCAGAGAGTTGCAGGGGGATTTTGGAGTACGTCTCTCAAACATATCCAAGATAACAGCCTCTGCTAGATCATCTTTTTTTTTGAAATGGTAAGTTAAGTTTCCAACACTAATATTCAAAAAATTTGCGATATCTCTCATAGAAACTTCATCATATGTTTTTTCTAAAAACATTTTAGATGCTGTTTCGATAATCTTATTTCTCATATTTAGGACTGCCAAAAAAATCCTCCACACATTTAACAAAAAATAATTACTAAACTTAGTACGATTGTACAAGTTGTAGCATAGTTTCAAATATAAAAAAATAGTTTTGTTATGTTAAATATAAAAAAGCAGGGATTTTTAAATTAGAACAGCAAATATGGAAGTTACTATATCTATCCATATATTTTTAGTTTTCATTTTTTTATTTTTGATCTTTATAAAAAAACGATTGACGTATTAGTACATTTGTACTAATATTAAAGCATGAGTTTAGAGTTGGGCGATGTGAGAGCAACTCTTGACAATAAACTTAAAAAAGGAGCAACAAAAATGGGAAAGAGAATCGTTTTTATTACTGGCGGAAACAAGGGGCTGGGATATGAAACAGCCAGACGTCTAAAAGTTCTTGGATACAAGGTCTATATTGGTGCACGTGATCCAAAGGTTGGAGCTGAAGCGGCAAAAACACTTGATATTTCATGGCTTCAAATCGATGTTACATCAGAGGTTTCTGTTAGGACTGCAGCAACACTACTTAGTGAACTTGAGGGGCATCTCGACATACTTATAAACAATGCAGGTATCTCTGCTCCACGTAAAAATGTTGTTGACCTCACTGGTGAAGATGCAGAAATCGTATTTGGCACAAATACAATTGCACCTGTGCGCGTCATGAATGCATTCATTCCACTTTTGGAAAAATCTAAAGCACCCGTTATTGTGAATGTTTCAAGTGGTCTCGGTTCATTTACATTTGTACATAATTCTGATCTTCGAGAATCAAAAGTTTTGACACCACTCTACTCTGCATCAAAAAGCGCACTTACAATGTTGACAGTACAATACGCACGTGCCCTATCCCATATGCGCATAAATGCGGCAGACCCAGGTGCTACAGCAACTGATTTAAATGGGCATATGGGAGCACAAACGGTAACAGAGGGAAGTGACTCTATTGTATACTTGGCAACGCTTCCAGCAGATGGCCCAACTGGTACATTTGTTGGTCGGCATGGAACTATTCCATGGTAAAAAGGATGAAGCTAAAATATGAAGAATAATGAAATATATTTAATAAAGGAGGATAAATTATGCATAAATCTTTTATTATGATTATTGCTCTTATCATTTCCATTTTTTTCTGTGGCACAGGCTGCGCCGATTATCGAAGCAGTCCAAAAACGATTGAGAGGATAAATTATGAGAAGCTGCCACCTCCTGGAGGACCATTTTCTCATGCAGTTAAGTATGGAAATCTTCTCTATATTTCTGGTATGACAGCATATGGCAGTGAAGCACAGGACAAAAATATGGCAGAGCAGGCAAAAGAGATATGGAAAAAAATAAAAATCATAGCTGAAACTGAGGGAACTGACATGAGTTCACTTATTAAGGTAACAACATTTATTACAGATTTCAGCCAAGTGGCAGAGCTTAGGAAACTACTTATTGATCAATATAGTGGACATTTACCTGCCAGTTCAATGGTGGAGGTGAGTAGACTCTTTTCCCCCGATATCAATATAGAAATTGAAGTTATATTAGGTTTATAAGACTATATAATCAAAAGGAGGAAATAAAATGAAACAATGGATATTATCTACTATATTTGTTGGTATAGAAATATTGAGTGGTATAGAGATGATAAATGCTTCTAATATTCAGAATCCAGAAGCATCAATTACCTTTATAAATCTCATTGAGATCTCAACAAAGGATATAGATAAGTTTGTTTTAGAGTGGAACAAGAATTCTCAAACAATAGGACAGACACCGGGTTATATCAGTGCAACACTCTATCGATCACTATTGAGAGACGCACAATACCAACTCATTGCCACTACTCAGTGGCAATCATATGAAGCATGGATGGTTGCAGAGAGGAGTCCCATAGAGGGAGTGAAGATTAAAGGTAGTGGCGGACTCTATCGCCCTACTGCATGGTCAACTAATACGAATGCAGAATCGTTCAAAGAGAGTGGTAAAAAAGCAAGCGTTCCTAAAGGCAAACCATTGAAGCGGGCTAAAAAGGACCCAGAAATAAAGTTTCTTGAAAAGCCATTCGTTTTCATAAACTTAATGGAGATGAACAGTGAAGATATTGCTTCCTTTGTTTCAGATTGGAAGGTGCGTTCAAAGATTATGGGACAGATGTCAGCTGCCATGGGTTCTACACTCTACCGTTCAGTAGAGCAAGATAGTACGTTTAAAATTGTGAATGTAAGCCAGTGGCAATCATATAGTGGCTTTATTGATGCAAATAATGATCCAGCCTATGCTGAAAAGTTAGAAGCAGACTTAGGGCATACTTCAAGCATTAAACTAACAAGGGGATTTTATCGCCCTGTAGCAACTTATACACATATTTATGGAGATGTTTATGAAAAATAGAACAATTATACTTACATTAATAACTATCATTATTATATTGGCTGCTGTTATAATAGTTATTCTAGTGAATGGAAATAGTAGCACAAAAGAGCAAAGTAGCTCAATTAGAATGAAAAAGAGCTCTAAAAAGATGAAGATCATAGCTATTGAGGAGCATTTTCTTAATGAAAAAATCACTAAAGCTACCTATGATGAAGTTGAAAAGATGGCACCTAGTCATGCTCGTGCTTTCATTGCCGACTTTGGTTCAAGAGAGACAATGAAGCCAGAACAATTGTTTGATATAGGTGCTGGAAGAGTTGCCGATATGGACGCAAATGAGATTGATGTACAGATGCTCTCCTATAATGCCCCAGCCACTGAGCTTCTTTCATCGCCACTTGCAGTGGAGCTCGCTAGAGAGGCAAATGATCAGCTCGCTGCAGCAATAGCAAAGTATCCTGACCGCTTTATAGGCTTTGCTACTTTGCCAACCTCTGACCCAAAAGCGGCAGCAGAGGAGTTACGAAGGTGCATTCAAGAACTAGGATTTAAAGGTGGTATGATCAATGGAACTGCACATGGACGTTTCATGGATCACCCAGACTTTGAGCCAATTTTTGCTATGTCTGCTGAATTGGATATCCCTCT
This sequence comes from Spirochaetota bacterium, assembly GCA_031549085.1. GTDB lineage: Bacteria > Spirochaetota > GWE2-31-10 > GWE2-31-10 > MWDO01 > JAVBQL01. The sequence continues at coordinate 3,066 of JAVBQL010000009.1, read as the reverse complement.
CTATTTTCACCCTTCGATTGTAAATAAGCAAGTGCGTGATGCTTACTACTACAATGAAGATCCAGCTTTTGCGGCACGTTTTGCTTCGGCTGGGCTGGGCTGGCACTATGAGGTTGGAATCCATATAATGCGTCTGATTTTTGCTGGCATTTTCGACCGTTACCCCAACCTACAAGTCATTATGGGACATTGGGGAGAGCTAATTCCATTCTATATGGATAGAATTAATACCTTTTTTCCAGCCTCAGCATCGCCAATGAAGCATGATTTTAAGTATTATATGCAAAATAATGTTTACATTACACCAAGTGGCATGTTCAATCTACCTCAACTTCAAAATGCTCTTCAAACAATTGGAGCTGATAGAATTATATACTCTGTTGACTACCCCTATTACTCTAATAAGGGTGCTAGAGAGTTTTTAGAAAATGCACCTATAAGTCAAACAGACAAAGAGAAAATTGCTCATATAAATGCAGAAAAATTATTTAAACTTAAGTAGAAATTGAATCTGTAAAAACAGATATTATACACTTAAATCCCTCTATATGTTACCTATAAGATACATGTAGAGGGGACTTTAGCTCTAACTTACGAATAGATCTATTTAGACTTACCTTGGGTGAAAGTCAGTTTGTTCTGTTTCTGTTGATAATAGAACTTACCATGTGTAGGTACAAAACGTAAGACGACTAACATCGGATCATTTACATCTGAATATCCCAATTGTTTGAAAAAATCGTCCCAAACTGCTTGACGTATTTTTGGATCTTTTACGATCTCACCTTTACCCATCAATAATAGCCCTTGACCTCCACTTTGATAGTACATTGACATTTTTGGATTCTTTACTAAATGTTTCAATTTTTCTGTATCCGCCCTTGTAACAGCATAAGTAGAGAAGTCATTATCGCTAAATAACTTTGATGCCGCATGTTCTGGGAAGCGAAGATTTGACATTACTCTAGTTTGTGGAAATCCATCTGCATCTACAGTGCCTACCATTACCAATGCTGGTGTGCACTGCTGTATATGAGCTTCTCTGTAGAGTTCTGTTTGTGTAGGTGTTTGAGCGGCAAGGTTCATTAAGCCAAACCAAAAAAAAATAACTATTTCAATCAGCCACCACTTTCTATATATGATTATACTCATACTTTTCCTCCATCTGTTTATTTTTATTTAATCATTAAGGCCTGTTATCTATACACAATACAGAATAATAAAGCAAGATAAAAACAGAAGAGATTAAAAAATAAAAATATTGAATTGAGTTGTTTATTCATCTTCAATTTTATTACCTCTTTTTATTATAAATTTATTAAATAATAATAAAAAAAATTATAAATAATTATTGATTTTTTAATATAATAGGTTTATACTATTATTATTGTTTTAATAGTAATATTTTATTAACTATTTTTTTAGATTAATATGAGTTAAAAAATGTTTACAAATGTGGCTTCTATATTAAACGTGTTAGTTCCAACACTACTTTCAGGCATTATAGCTTTTATAACTTGTAAATGGCAATTATCAAAAGAAAAATTATCTTCAGAAGAGGCAAGATTAAATGAACAATTATTTAATATATTGAGAATACAAATAGAATATCCATATTTAGAAAATGTTCATTTTACTAACAATTGGAATAGGAAAAAAGCAAAAAAAGAACTTGATTATCAACGTTATGATAGTTATTGTTGTATATTATTTAACTTTATGGAACAAATATATAAATTATATAATGGGAACAAAGATAAAATAGATAATTTCTTTACAGTTAGTGAAGAAGTGAGAATTCATAAAATTTGGTGGCGTGAACCATTAAATCCCCGTGATAATATTGAAGGATATGATCAACAGTATAGATGTTATATAAATTCAATAATAGAAAAGGAGACAAAATGAATCGTTTAGCAATAATTATTTCAGCGCCGGGAGGATATGATAAAACTACCGATTATTTACAAGGTATAGAAAAAGATGTTGGAAACTGGTATAATTTTTTCTCTTCAGATATAGGCGGCGCATGGGACAAGACTGAAATAGAAGTAATTCCAGATCCAACTATTAATGATATTAATAATTTACAAAACCATTTAAAAAAAAACACTTATGATTTTGTTATTCTAGCTTTTTCAGGCCATGGAGAATATAATGATATTGAAAGAACAAATATGTACTATATTAATAATGAAATAATACCTGAAAGTAAATTTTTATTTGATGTAAAAAGGCAACTATCAATATTTGATGCTTGTAGAGTTTACAACCCTAATTTAAGAAAAAGCAGAAGTAACGCAAGACATTTTTCAAATTCAGGTCAAGAACAATACTCAAGAAAAAAATGTAAGGAGTTGTACAATAATGCAATTTTAGAATTACCCAGTGTAAAAGGATATTTATATTCTTGCTCAAGAGGTGAAGGTGCAATTGATACTGATAATGGTGGATTATTTACTTTAAATTTAATAGAAGCTATAGAAACTATTTCAAATCAAAAGTCTGGTATTATAACTGAATATCAAGCTTTTGATAAAGCTAAAACTTATACTCTAGAAGAGAGTAACAATGAACAAAATCCTAGTTATAAATTACAAAAAAATGCACGATTCCCAATAGGAGTAAGCTCAATAGCTAATAGGTTAATATCCTAAATTTTAGTTATTAACTAGAATAATTAAAAAAATTAGTCTTAACATAATCTTCAATATGAAAGACTCTTTTAAAATATAAAAGATAACAAAAAAGCTCACTATTTTGATATAGCGAGCTTTTAAAATATAAAAACTAAAAATTACAATTGAACAAAACCATCATTATCCACATTATCTCCAACAGGAGTATATTTCTTTTGTGTGAATGTATTTTTAGTTGATTTGTTTTCCGGAATAAGCTTTTTGCTGGCAGGCTTTTTGTTATTTTGTAAAATTTGAGGTGCACTATTTTTTATTTTAAACTTTTCAACAGATTCTAAAAGCAGTTTAGCTTGAGCAGCCATCTCCTCAGCTGATGCTGCCAACTCTTCAGAGTTTGCACTAACCAATTGTGTAACCTGCTCTTGTT
>JAVBQL010000022.1:0-22798 GCA_031549085.1 Spirochaetota bacterium | reverse complement strand
CATTAAGTAGATATATAACGAGCGAACGCTACTCAAAAAAGAAAAAAAAGAGAGAATAGATTTGTATAGGCTTAAGGTAAAAACCCCGCCTATACAAATCTACTTTTTCTTTTCTTTCTCTTTTTTTAAGTGACGTTTGCCTATTAAGTGCGACTTGCTGATAAGTAATGCACAGATAAGTTTTAAATATCTGTGCAATTGAAACAGCTATAATTAACAATAATATTTAACTAACCATTGTATATTTATCTACTCAATTAAAAGGTAAAACTAATTCATATCACCTGTCTGCCAAAAGATCTTAAAGCTGACCTTCTCAAGATCACGCTGTTTCTTATAGCTAACCCGCAAAGTAGCATCTTCAGGAAGAACAATGTCTTCATTTAATTCAGGAAGCAAAGCACGGATATTTTTTCCGTTCTTTTGCAAGTCCCCAACAGACTCATTTATCCTTGCAAGTAAATTCGGCACATCAGACTTTATATCCTCCGCAACCCGATATTGTTCTGCCTGATTCAAATAGTTTATTGAATCTCCCTTAGAGAGCCAATCCAGCAAAGCAGCCCTATAAAATCTCCACTCACGACCAATTTTTCTTGCAGGAATCTGCTCTTCCCTTAAGAGCTTAATCATAGTCCTCTCGCTAACACCAAAAAAATCCATAGCCTGCTCAAGGTTTAAAACTTCATTGTCCATACTACTCTCCTTTAATAAAATTATTTCTATCATTAGATTAGCACTATAATGTATAATTGTCAATACTTAATTGTATTTTAATATGTTTTTAATATACATTTGGCTATAGATAGCGTAATAGTTAAAATAAAAGAAAGGCTATATAAATTCTACCCTATAAAAAATACTCAAATAGATAGTTTTAAACAACAAACTTAAAGCTCTATTTACTATCATAAAAACAACTATTAGCAAAAATAATAGTTACAAATATTATATAATTATCCATAATCACAATATTTTAATGAGTTTTATAAAAAAATATTATATTTCAAGAAAAAATAGAGTTTTTGTTTGATTTTTTATATTTAATCTAATATGATATAGACTACATTAAATATTTAATTGGAGTTTTTTATGAAAAATATAAAGTTTTTTCTTATTGTTTCACTATTTTTTATTACATTTAGCCTAAACTCAGCTACAAAAACGGAGCTCTCCCTTGCCGGACGAGAATATGCAACAGATATTCAGGAGGTAATAACCCCCCTTACAATTATTCAGCAAAATATAGGTGATTTTGGTAAGGATTATAATCAGACATACAAAATGATAACAAGGGATATACTTCCACAACTTAGAGTGCTAATCAACAATGCAGAGACTCTAAAAATAAAATACCCAGAATTTATCGACACACATATGGCTTTTTTAGGATATATTAACAAGCTATATGAAATGGTCATAAGATTTAAATATGCAATTGAAACTGAGGAGTATGTCACTAACTACAGCAAACTAGAAAAAGATATTACTATACTGACAAATGAGTTGACTAGAGGTGAAAAAGATATGAATGTTGCAATGGAAAGGTTGTCCGCAAAAATAAACAGTATGAAATAATTTTTTTTATAAAACCATCTAGTTTTTTTTAATAATCCAAAGAGGCAAGCAAAGAGCTTGCCTCTTTCTATCCTATTTATTAACTTTTATTTAGAGAGCTGCTTCTTAATGGCACTGAAAAAAGAAAGTGCCATTTAAAAGTAATAAAAACATGTCTCTTTACCAATAATAAACAATTTGACAACAGCTAACTATTTTGATATTCCTATTATATATCAGCTGGAGAAAAGTAGAAATAATTCATGGAAAATAAAAAAAAATCTCACCTTTTTGTCATTATTATGCGAATAGTATTAATCTTCATTATAGTAATAGTTGCGGCACTAACAGTAGCCTACCAATATGCAAAGCCAAGAATTCCAGAGATATTTAAAAATTTCTTCAACAGAGATCTCTCATATGATGAGCTAAAAATCTCACTTATAGATTTGAAAATTAATGCAAAAAACATAAGACTCTCTGACGGAGATGAGGAGCTCCTATCCGCAAAAAGTATAGATACAAAAATTAACTTCAGATCCCTATTAAGACTTGAATTAAATCTTGAACATCTCTATGTTGATAGCCTAACGACATACTTTGAAAAAGATGGAAATCTCTTTTCAATACCAAAATATATAGAACTCAAAAAAAATGAAGCAAAAGAGAACAATGGTGCTGATAGTGTGAAGAAGAAGAGAATTAGTATACCAGTAACGATATCTGAAATAGACATAAAGAACAGTAGACTGGAACTAAAAGAGAACAAAAAGAGAACAAATTTCATAACCGATATAAATATTTTTTTGCCCGGTGTAAATATAAGTAACAAGGAGCAGAAGCTTGAACCAAGAATTCAGGCAAAGATTGGCAAAAAAGATATTGACATAACAGGGACAACAACAATCAATGGAAGCAGAGTAGAAAACAATCTAAATCTGAAACTCGCCTCCTTTGATATAAGTGATGTATCAGCACTGATTCCGCAATTCAATGGTCTAAAAGTAGTTGGCGGATTAATAACCACAAGCTCAAACATAAAATTTATCACAGATAAAAATAGAAAACCAATATTCATAATAGATGGAAGCCTACTCTTTTCTAGGGTCAGCATATACGATATAAAGACAAAACAGAGCTTTTTAAACAATTTATCTGGTGATATAAGCTCTTTATACCTCTCTATCTTTGGCGGAATTCTAAAAACGGACAGCATCAATATAAAATCTGCAAATATCAATATGACAATCTCTGATGATGAAAAGAAAAACTCAGCCATAATACCTACAAAAACAACAAATACAAAATCAAAAAGTAGTTTTAGCTTTAATTTCAACACTACCAAAATAAAGGCTGCAAATATCAATTTTACACTAAAAGATTTGATAAATGATCAAACCTATAAATTTGAAAACACCACAATAAACACAAGTGCAGTTACATTCCCTTTTGATAATAATTCAATAAACCTTCTTCTGAATACAGCCACTGCAGGTGCTGAAAAGATATATATAAACGCCGATATATCACCAAAAACGATGAATATTGATATAAAAGAGATAAAATTATCTGATTTGACACCTCTCTATTTTAATATAGTGAAAAAGACTCTTCCAGATTTAAAATCATGCTATATAAACAAGCTTGATCTTGCTGGAACAATATCAAAAAACAAGAAAGAGCTCTCTCTGGCAGCTGATATAAAAGATTTAGCTTATACAGCAAAAGGCTATAATAAATCGCTCGAAATGAAGAAGCTTGATATAGATATACCAAAAATCTCTCTTACTGAAATGAAACTGGTATTAAAAAGATTAGATGCCAAAAACTGTAGTGTACCAATAGATAAATATGGTGAAAATATGCTACAAAACCTCAATTTCACTCTTTTGCAGCAGGATTTTCCAAATGAATTCCAAATAATAACAGAAAATAACAAAAATATACTATTATTAAAGGATAGAGTAGGACTAAATAATTTAAGCGGAACATTTATATCAACCGCCACTCAATTTGATTTTGGATTAAAAAGAATACTTATAGAACCAAACTTAAAAGTGGATATACTATCAGCAAACTTTATATATGGAAAGGCAAATGTATCACTTGAGGAGCTAAACCTTGTTGATAGACAGAGGGTTCCTCAATTCAAAATAAAGAATTTCAATATTTCTGTTGACTCTATAAACACAGCCCCATTCAAATTGATCGTGAATACAATTGATATAAAATCTGACTATGCAACAACTACCATAAAAGAGGATGGAGGAATTTATATATTCTCCATTTTTCAGCTGGGTGGAACCACAAACAGCAACAACAATAGTGCCAACAATAGTAAAACCAAAATCGACTTAACAAAAAATGTAAATATACTCTCTACAACAATAAATATAGATAGGGTTGTCTTAAGCGATCTTGCTTTGAAAGAAAATTTTTCATTAAATCTATCTGATGTCAACCTTAAATTGAACAATTTTCCATCTACAATATACCCAGAGGGTGATTTTTCAATACATGGCACAATAAATAATAGAAATCCTATAGATATTACGGGAAAAATTAGAAGTCTTTCAGAATTTAATGGAACTCTATCAACAAAAGATCTGATGTTGTCTCAATTTTCTCCATTATCAAAAGAGTACATAAATTACAACATTACAAGCGGAACAGCATCAACAGAGACAAAATTTTCTATGTACCAAAAAAGCTTTAGTATTGATATATCGTTAACACTAAACCATCTGCGAATGAGTAAAATCGCTGGTACAAAAGGGAAAGATTTTTCACCTATTATACAAACAATGGAGGATGCAAACAGCAATATCAAGATAGATATCCCAATAGAGAACAAAGATAGAACAAAAATACATATAGATACCAAAAAACTATTTTTTGACCTATTTGTGAACTTTTTTAATAGCAGTGGGGCAACTAATCCAGCTGCAATTATAGAAAATATAATAAGAGGAGATGTTGCTGCTGATAAATTTGTTTTTAACAGCGATAATATCTATGAGATTCTCTATTTTAAACCGGGAAAAAATGAGTTCTCTAGAAGTGTAGAGGATATGCTCTCTCAAAGTTTTTCAGCAGCATTAAAAAATAGCAGCAAAGTATTTTTAATAGAGGGATTTGTTGATAAAAAGCGAGACACTCCAGCATTGAAAAACAATATATTAGAAGAAAAATTGATACTATATAATGGAAGCCTGCCAGACAAAAATAGCGAAGATGAGCTTGACACACTAAAAAAAATATATAGAGAGTACTATAATGAAGATCCTAATGAGCTGTTGACAAACACGGACATTAGAATGTCAATATTGGATAAGATTACTATTACCGACACTATATATTATGCACTCTCCTACTCAAGAATAAATAATATAAAAGACACTTTGATCGATAATTATAATATATCAGAAGATCGTATTACGAGCAGCGAGTCAAATATATTTGAAAACCAATATATAAACAATATTCCTAACAATATAGGAATTATAACAATAGGGACAAAAAGAAAATAGAATATTTATAAAAGAGTGTATATCAACTATGGAGCAAAAAACAAAAGAAGAGTTAGAAAATTCTCTATTTCAATACAAAGATTATCTATTTTCGGAGAGAAGATTATCAAAAAACACCATATTGTCATACTACTCTGATGTCAGAGATTTTTATAATTATTTAACAGATACAAACAGCAATGGCTTAAAAGAGGAGATAAATAATTTTGAATCTCTATTTACATTAAAAATAGTAGATGAATATATAATTTTTTTAGGTAGCACTGAAATATCAGCTCGTTCTATATCAAGAAAAATATCTGCAATATCACTTTTCATACGTTTTTTAAAACTTGAAGGAAAGATATCAAACAACATCTCCCACTTGATAGAGAGACCAAAGGTAATAAAAAAGATACCAAGCTATCTCACCATTGAGGAAGTTGAACTATTTATTAATAGCTTTGATGAGGAGAAGCCTGAAAGTTTGAGAGATCAAGCTCTATTTGAGCTTATATATAGCTCAGGGCTTCGTGTTTCAGAGCTTAGCGATCTTGATATTGATTCTGTATACAAAAATGATGGTGTTATAAGAGTATTTGGAAAGGGTAGCAAGGAGCGCTATATCCCCATTGGAAATAGAGCATTGAACCTACTAGAAAAATATTTAAACGACAGCAGACCTCTGCTATATAGAAAGAAGAAACCAACAAAAGCACTATTCTTAAACTTCAGAGGAGAGCGGCTTACAAGAAAGGGAATCTGGTCAAACCTTAAAATAAAGGCAAAAATTTTGGGTATAAAAAAGAGTTTTTCTGTACATACATTAAGGCACAGTTTTGCAACTCACTTGATACAGAATGGTGCAGACCTTCTGGCTATTAAGGAGATGCTTGGACATAAAAACATATCAACAACAGAGATATACACACATCTTGATAATAGCTATTTGCATGAGGTATATTCAAAATTTCATAGCCATAAGTAAAGTTAAAGTAGTGTTAGACCTATTAAAAAATCAAATATATTTCTTTTAATAAAGTTTTTTAAGTTCTTACCAAATCCCTCTAGTTATAATTAAATATGTTAAGAGAAATCAGAAAGACAATATTTTTTTATATAAAACATATATAAAAAAAAGAGGGTGGCTATAAAAAAAGTCTAAAATTTTAATTTTGCCCCTATCTTTAGAAAACTAACACTATCATTTTCATCAAGTGTTTTATTATCAAGTTTTTTATTATAGAACTCAAGTATAGGAACAAAATCATATTTAGATTTTGTACTAAGATAGTCAAATAGAGAGAAGAATAGCCAACCAATACTTAAGGCAGAGTAGGCAATGGAGAAGGCTGCAACGCCATAGAGAGCATTTTGAACACTATAATAGAGAGCTATTGTATCAAGCATCTCTTGGTTATGAAAATTCGAATTTTCTGAGAGCTGTTTTTTATAACCTGAGTTCATAATTCCATATTTATTGAAATAATCATATGCAAATGTAACTGATACAATAGTACCAACCAACGAAAAGGTAAAATTCCAAAAAGCAGTATAGTAGAGAGCCTTCTTTATAGCAAAATTAGTCTTCAAATCTTTTGATTTGAGGTGAAACAGAAGTATTTTCTCTTCCTCATCTACACTTGTAATATTAAGTAGATATCTTTTACTCTCATAAAGCGGATTGCTAGATGAAATAACATACTCCCCAATGGGCAGAGCCTTTTTAAATGGAGTTCTCCCCTCATAGACAGCATTTATAAAAATTTTTGAACCATAGGGCTGTATAGAAAAATTGATAATTTGCATCTCTTTCTGCTTAACAACATTCTGTTCTACACTCTTCACATCCCAATCTTTAATTGATACATTTGTAACAAAATCTTCATATCCATCTTTTTTTAAAGATAAAATATAGTTCCCCGGCACGATGAAATCTATTAGAACGCTCTCCTTTCCCATATAAAATTGATTTAGATAGATATATGTGTCTGGTTCAGATTGTACTGTTAGCTTGCCATATCGAACTAAAAATATTTTTGGAATAATCTCTTGGATCTTCTCTTTTATCCTAGCCTCCATATTATCTTGATCAGAAACAACATTAACCTCTATAATCTTTCTATCTTCAAGATAGGAGTAGACATACAAAAATATGAAATATAGATTATCAACCCTCTTTACATCTCCGCTTATTAATAAATCAAGCGCCCCCAAAGTTGATACCTCAGGGTAGGTTTCACAAATAATTCTATTTTCATTAAGGACAAATGGGAATGTCTTAGAGGTTTTTGGCACATAATTAGGTGATATATAGTTATCAAACCACTTATTTGCAAAATCTTTTGTCTCATTTATTGCTATCAACTCTTTATATACCTCTGTGACTAGAGCATTTGGCACACTATTTGAAGAGTAGAGAATTCTTCTGCCCAAAATCTGCAATCTTATCTTTGCATTCTCATCTTTATTTTTTTTTTGACAATAGAGAAGAGCTTTGTAAATACTTGCCTTTTTTGAGAGCTCTATTGCAGGAACAGAGTCGATACTATTTTTTAAGTTGTTAGCAATGTTACTTATATCCAGTGGAGAGACAGAGTTTACTCTGCCCAAAATTTGAGGCTCCATAACACCAATTTTTACAGTGAACATCTCAGTAAGAATTGTTGAGTTTTCCTCTATAAGAAGCTGGGGGGTTATCTCTATTGAATATAGATAAAAAATGTGGAAGAGAAAAAGGAAGATGAAAAAGTGAGATTTTAAATTCATTTAAAAAGCTCTTAAACTTATGGCATATTTAAAGCTTTTTTTATAGCACCTACAATACGTTCTGGCTTAAATGGTTTTACAATAAAGTCCTTTGCTCCAAGCTGAATAGACTGAATTATCAATTTTTGTTGTCCCAATGCAGAACACATTATAACCTTTGCAGCAGGATCAGCTTTAATAATCTCCTGTAATGCCTGTATTCCATCCATTCTTGGCATAGTAATATCCATTAAGACTATATCTGGTTTTAGTTTTTTATATTGCTCTATAGCCTCTATACCATTAGATGCCTCTCCAACGACTTCAAAACCAGTCTTTTCCAACGTGTCCTTTATTATTAGTTTTATAAAAGCTAGATCATCTACAATCAAAACTTTTGCCATAATGTCTCCAAAAATTGATCAAATAATTTATTCTCTATATTAAATTCGGCATAATCTATATTAACTTAATTAAGATAAAAAATCAAATAAAAAATTTTAAACTCTCTATTAAAAATATATCTATCTCTCCATCCATAACAGCCTCTATATTTCCAACCTCAGCCTTTGTCCTATGATCCTTAACCATAGTATATGGCTGAAAAGTATAGCTTCTTATTTGGCTTCCCCACTCGATAGCTTTTTTTTCGCTCTCCTCTTTTTGTTTATCGGCTTCTTTCTGCTTATTATAGTAGTCAAAAAGCTTAGATTTTAACATTTTCATCGCAAAATTTTTATTTTTTAATTGAGATCTCTCCTGCTGGCAAGCGACCACTATCCCCGTTGGCATGTGAGTAATTCGAACCGCCGTCTCAACCTTATTAACGTTTTGCCCACCAGCTCCGCCAGATCTAAAAGTATCAATTTTTAGATCATCTTGATTGATATCAATCTCTATATTATCCTCTATGTCTGGTGTTACATAGATAGATGCAAACGATGTATGGCGTTTTGAGTTTGCATCAAATGGAGAGATACGCACAAGACGATGAATGCCTGACTCATTTTTCAAAAATCCATAGGAGTAGTCACCCCTTACCAAAAAGGTAGAGCTCTTTATCCCTGCCTCATCTCCATCTTGATAATCAAAAAGCTCAACCTCAAAACCCTTCGAAAGCGCCCACCTGTTGTACATCCTATAGAGCATCAATGCCCAATCGCAAGCCTCAGTGCCGCCTGCACCTGAATGTATGGTCACAATTGCATCACACTCATCATTCTCATGTGATAATAGTTCTAATGTCTCTATATCCTTCAATTTCTTGTTTAAATAGGCCAAACTATCAACAATCTCTTTTTCAAATTCAACTGCCTTCTCCTCAACAGAGAGTTCATAGAGGGCTATTAAATCATTAACCTCTGCAACCAGATCCTCAAAAATAGTCAGCTGCTTCTTGTTGCTGTGAAGCTTTTTTAGAACCTTTGCACTCGCCTCATTATCATCCCAAAAATTGGGCGACTCCATATGTGTTTCAAGCTCTCTTATATTTCTCCTATATTTATCCAAATCAACGAAAGCTATGAGTTTTTCACATCTGTTTTTTAGATCATATATGTCATTTTTATAATCATTTAACATAGAATTATAAAATATTATAAAAAAAGTAAGATGTCAATTAGTTTCATCTATTTTTATATTTCTATCTATTTCCTTTCTTAAAAGTCAGAACTTTTAAGAAAAGTTTATCAATTGAGCTAAAAATAACTTTTTTTGATATAAATAAATATGTAAAGAAAAAAAATCTTTTTTATTAAAAATTATTATGTTATATTATAATAATATGTTATAACAGTATTGATGAAGATATAATCTCATTGAGGCATCTTATTTAAAAAGGAAATGGAGGTATAGCACGCACAAAAAATATAAAGATAATGTATCTATTCTAATAGGAGCTCTACTACTCTTTTTATTTTCATCCTGTTCGCTATTTCACTATTTTGATGATTTAAATTTTGATGATAACCAGATTAAAAACCTAGATGATATACCCCCAATGATTAGAGAGATAACTATATTAAATAGTGCTGGCGAGAAGAGCAGCTACTCTCATAAATTTATTCTAACCAGTAAAAATCAAACACAATTTAGCGGCAAGATAAGCAATGTGCCTAAAGAGCTAGTTCCAATTGATCTTTGGCCAGATGGTCCTGTAATAAATATACAATTTAAGATAGCGGTTAGCACTTCTAAGATGGATCTATCCTATAGCAAAAACAATGAGCAAGAAAATCTTGACATTGATAGCAATACTCTATCAGCCACCCACGTGGATACTATTTTTTTAAAAGATAATTACAAGGAAGGAATAATACTTAATTATACAACCAAAAGCGGTGAGATTGAGAGTAACTATACGCTTACTATTGTCCTAGAGCAGAAGCCAGAGAGCGAATACTATGTATCTGCATATGGAGATGATACTAATAATGATGGATCAGAATCTAAACCTTTTAAAACTATAAAAAGGGCACTTGAGAGTGTTGCAGCTGCAGACTTCAGTGATGCTGGTGTTGGCTCTTATGCTGCCATAAAAGTCGCTGCCGATGGAACTTACACTTCTAATGAAGATTTAAGCACTCTATCTGGCATAGGGTTGGATGCTATAAGCGACAAAGATGGAGTTGTGATAGAGGGGGGATATAGCTATACACCTGCGGCTTCAGATGGAACGACAGCTGCTATATGGGAGGCCCCAGCAAGTATTGAGGAGAGATCCACTTTTGATGCTATACTTAAAACACCTCCTGCCCCTCAAACTACGGGTGAGACAATGTCAAAGATAACTATCAAGAACTTTGAAATGAAGAGGGGACTATATAATAGTGCAGATTTGACAGTTGAAAATTGTATCATAACCGCCAGCATCAATGCCTCAGACAACTCAAGCACAAGCGGTGTTGTTGAGAACAGCATAAATAGTTATCTAACATTAGATAGCTCTACAGTTACAGGAAACAATAGTGTGCGCACTGCTATCTATAATAATGGTGTAACTCTCGATATAAGTGGCGGAACAATCACTGGGGTAAAAGATAGCACTAGCACAACAACAGCTGCCTATGCTATCAACAGCATTAATAGTGCTGCTGAAATCACCATTAGTGGAGCGACAATAGTAGGAGCTAGTGGGGGAAGCGTCGGTGGAGTCTATGCCATCTATGGGCCAGCCGCTACTATTGGCATAACTGGCGCCACAATCACTGGAATGAGTGGTGGTACATCAACATCATCTGTTTATGCTATTTTAAGCAGTAATACCAACGTTGAAATTACTATTGATGATTCAACAATAGTGGGAGCTGAGAATAGCAGTTTGATTGGAGGCTCTAGTGGAAGTACTGCTATTAATAGTAAAGCTACACTTCTTACGATAAGTGGCACTACAACAATCATTGGAATAAAAGATGCTCTAACCGCTACCATAGGGAACGTTCATGCCATTTACAACAATAACAGTATAAACACCACAATTACTATTGATGGAGAAGAGATAGAGATAGTAGGGGCTCTAAATAGTAGTGTATATAATGTTTTCGCTATTTATAGTAATGTTACAACCCTTGAAATAAATAGTGCCACAATCACTGCAATAAAAGGTGGCACTGCAAAAAGCTTTGTTTATGCTCTCCATAATCTTGCCAATGCTGATGCCGCAATCACTATTAATGGTGCAACAATAGTGGGAGCTCAAGAGATCAGTGTAGACACTACTCTTAGTGAGATTAATTTTTATGCTATTTATAGTAAAGCCAACACCATTAGTATAACCGGCGGAACAATAAAAGGGACAATAGATAGTACCATTACAGGAACATCAACTGTCACTGTCTATGCTATTAACAGCGGCAACACCAGCGCCACAATTACTATTGATGATTCAACAATAGTTGGGGCAGAGGGTGGCAGTGTATCTACTGTCCGTGCCATTGATGGTAATGCCAGAACTCTTGAGATAAAGAATGGTGCAACAATCACTGGAATAATAGATGGCACTGCCACCGCTACTACAGGAATAACTGTTTCTGCTATTAACAGCAGCTATGTCAGCGCCACAATTACTATTGAGGATTCAACAATAGTTGGGGCAGAGAGAAGCACAGTGGGAAGTGGGGTTTATGGCAGTGTTTATACTATTAGCAGCAGTAGCACGATTAATATTAATATAAGTGGTGGAGCAATAAAAGGGATAGTAGATAGTGTTTATAGCGGTATAACACCAACTATTCGTGCTATTAACAACACCTACTCCGCCGAAATTACTATTAATGGGACAGAGATAGTAGGGGCAGAGAATAGCAGTGTACGTGCGGTTCATGCTATTTTTAATAGCACTGGGAATATTAAGATAGAGGGAGCTGCAGCATCAATTACTGCACTAAAAGGTGGATCTGCAACAACAACTATTTATGCTATTTATACTAGTAGGGCTCTTACAATAGATGATGCAAAAATCGTTGGAGTAAGCAGTGGAGCTACAGCAGTAACTGTTTATGCTATAAACAATGATCTTACCGATACTACTGCTTCTATTGCTGTAGAAATTAATATTAATAGAGCAACATTAATAGGGGCAGAAAGTAGCAGTGCCAGCGGTACTGTTTATGCTATCTGGGCACCTAATGCGCTTGGTGCTGTAGTCACTATTAATGGGGCGACAATAGTGGGGGCTAGTGGCGGCAGTATAGGTGGTGCCTATGCTATTAATGTTAAAGCCATTACTCTTAATATAAGTGGTGGATCAATAAAAGGGACAATAGATAGTACCATTACAGGAACATCAACTGTCTATGCTATTAACAACAACAATGCTAATGCTACAATTACTATTAATGGGACAGAAACTGAAATAGTAGGGGCAAACAATTCTACCTTGGGTAGTTCAGGACAGGCTTTTGCCATTGATATATATGGAACTCTTTATGTATATGGCGGAACAATAATAGGAGCAGCTGGAACCAGCAGCATGAGTAATGCAGTAGCCATTGCTCTTCAAGGAAATATGACTACAGCAAAAGCGACCATCGCTCCAACATTACCAAATGGAGTGATAATATATGGAAGAGAACAGACAGTAACATCACCCAGTAACACTGCATTATGGAAAGGTCCTGGTACTCATAAATTTTACAAAGATGAGAGTGTCATTGGTGCTTCCGCAATGATCTATGATATAGAAGGAACAGGGGATAATTTTTGGGATACAGGTTATACATGGAATTAGTGTTCTAAATTAAGAGGTGATTTTTAATAGAGCACTGCTATATATCTAGCGAGATTAGAAAGGTTTTAGCCCCCTTCCAAACATTAAAGTCCCCATACTAAATGGGGGGCTTTAAATTACAAATCAAAAAAAAATCAAAAATTAAAATCGTTGTTCTCTATCTGCATTGGCGCCTGTTCACTGCTGTCACTATGGGGAGACATTGCGGTTTTGTGCGTCTTTAGTGATTGTACAATAATTGCTCTCTCAGGCCTTACAGGACAGACCCTCTCACAAGAGCCGCAGCCAACACACAACTTTGTGTCAGTCACAGGAATATAGAGCCTATCATTGTATGGCCCCATAACAACCGCCCCTGTTGGACAGTGCTCTGCACATGCTCCGCAGTCGTTTCCTTCGGTAACAACAACACAGAGGTTGCTAATAAAATTTACAAGCCCAATGGCTATAAGTTTTTTCTCAGGAACACTCTTTTTTTGAATCGCCCCAACAGGGCAGACAATCCCACACTTGTTGCACTCATATTCACAGCTCGCCTCATGATAGTTTAGATATGGCTTGTTTGTTATATCAAGTCTCAAAGTTTTACTTGGACATATATCAACACATCGCCCGCACCCAATACAGCTATTGCTCAAATGCTTATAGCTAATAGCCCCTGGTGGAATGGATCGCTTAACAAAATTAGTTTCAGATTCGGTGTAGTTTTTCTTGCGAAGAAGCCTATCTGGTATCACAAGGGCAGCAATAGTGCCCGAAGCGATGGTTATGCTCTTATCAAAAAATGAGAGCCTATCGCTTTTAGTCCCTTCAGTCTCTGGTGTGAAGCTTATTGACTTTTTTGGACATATGGCTTGACACTTTAGACACCTAACACATCTAGATTGATCAACTTTATAATTTTTACTATCTATTGCATATGCTGGACACGATTTTTCGCACAATGCACAGTTGATACAGCTGTTTTCATCAATAACTATTTTGAATATTGAGAAGCGAGATAATATAGATAGAATAGCCCCCACAGGACAAAATGAGTTGCAATATGAGCGCTCTGACTTTACTACAGCAATAACTACTATCGCCAAGGGAAGTAAAAGCGATGATAATGTCACCCAAAGTGAAGCTGGGTTTACCATTACAGGTTTTAGAAAGTAGATATCTGCCCTATTTAATGCGAAGACAATCCAATCATAAATCCTAAACAGCAGCGGCTGAACTACGTTTGTAAAGAGCCTAGCACTCATACTATATGGATCAAAGAGGCCAGCAACCCAAGAGGCAGATGCGAAAATTGATACAGAAAAGATAAGCACTGCTATAAATCTAAAAATATTTGTAATTTTTGTGCTGTATGGCGGATACATTTTTTTTCTCTTTGGTTTAATATTGATAAAAAGATCCTGCATTGCCCCCAATGGACAGAGAATAGAACAATAGAATCTGCCAAAAATTATTGTGATAACTATATAGAGTATTAATACGAAAAGTGAATAAGCAAAGGTAGAGAGTGCTGAAAAGAGGGTAAAAAACTCTGTTTTTATTAAAATATTGCCAAGAGCTATTGGTAGTGCAAATATAAAGAGAGAGAAAAATAGAACATTAAAAATTATTTGAAAAGCAATTCTTAATCTATAAAAAATTTTATTCATAAGTAGATGTCCTATAATTGTTCTTTAAATTTGTACTTTTTACTAAATTATATTTATAAATATCTCTTAGCTACTTGCTTCTGTACTCAATCTTGCTATATTAAGCTTTGATAAATCTGTCTGGCCAATATTAAATTCCTTTGCAAAATTTATATACTCTACACTGGTTGGCTCAAGCCCAAATGTCCTAATTGCAGCAACATCAATAGCAGCTATATCTGTAGATAAAAACTGATTTTTTAATATAGCGATATCATTTAGAGATATCCCTCTTGGACCATGCTTTGTCATCATACGATAGGCATCAATTATATTAAGATCTGGCTTTTTATAGAGACAAAATTCAGCAATTGCTTGATGAAGCCCCTTTGAGTGATAGGCTCTCCTATCCCAGACACAGCCCATCAGATTCTTCATAGCGGCAGTAACACGTCCTCCGCCATGATGTTTCAAAACTGGAACATTTATAAAAACATCACTATCAACAACCAAGCGATGAACCTTCGCTGTTGGAATAAGTTTAGCACCTTTTATATTTACAAGCTTATAGTCCCTCTCTTCATCACCAGAGACAACAACTCCTCCAACAGACTCTGCGGCCTCTTTTATACCAGAGTTTTTGTAGCAATTTTCCCAGTAGTCACATGTATTATCAAACACATAGACCCTCTTTGCCCCCGCCTGATAGCAGGCCTCTATTATACGTTTAACCAGTTTTGGGTTTGTATTGGCCCCCTCTTCAGGCTTTTTATCCCAGCCAATATTTGGCTTTACAACAACAGTTTGTCCTTTTTTGACAAATCTCTCTATTCCTCCAATAGCCTTTATACCTATATCAAACATCTCTTCAGGTTCGCCTGAACGAACAGCGACTAAATCGGGATAGTTAGCAACCGACTTTGAAAAAAGTTTGCTGTTTGTGGTTGCTATTTTACCAATTGCAATGGCCCCTAGTGCCTTTGCAGATTTTTCTAAAAACTCTTTACGCGTCATAAAAGCCTCCCTAAAATTAATGATATCTCAAATAATAAGTAGAAAAATAGAGCAAAAATGGACATTGTTATTGGATCAACTGTTGGGGTTACAACTGCTCCAACTATAAATGATAATACAAATATATATGGTCTAAGCTTTTTTAATTGTTTTAATGGCAATATATTATTTTTTATTAGAATAACTAATATAACCGGAAGCTGCAAAGTAATTCCTATAGCCAAAGAGATTATTAATAGAAGATTTAGATAGCTCTCTATGCTCCAAAGGGGGATTATCCCATCTCCCTTTCCAAAATTTACTAAAAACTGAAACACAAAAGGGGAAACAAAAAGTATACTTAAGAATATCCCTATCCAAAAGAGAATAATTGAAGAGAGCACTCCCACCCACAAAAAACCTTTGTATGGCTTATTAAATGCTGGAGAGACAAAACTGACTAACTGCAGAAGAAGATATGGAAAAGCAAAAATAATCGAAACAAAGATAGATGCCTTTAGATAGCAAGAAATTTTTTCTTGCGGTTTTAAATAATAGAGATTGATATCAAGAGACCCAATTGGATACTGCAGCAATTTCAAAACGTAATCCGCCTTAAAAAAAATAGCTCCCATAATAACAAAAAAGAGGAGCAATGACCAAAGCAGCTTTTTTCTTAAAACTTCAAGATGTTCAAAATAGTCGAGCTCTGTTGCCACTACTTATCTTCTTCTTTTTTCTCTGAAAGCTCTTCTTCTGACGAAGAGACCTCATCAGTTACGTCTTTCATTCCTTTTTTAAAAGATTGTATAGCCTTGCCAAAACTTTTTGCCAATTCTGGTAATCTTTTCGCTCCAAAAACTAGTAATACAACCAAAAAAATTACTAGCAATTCTGGTAATCCTAAATTCATAAATCACCTCTATAATAAAAGTTAACAAAAAGGAAAGCTCTTTGTCAACAACTTTCTTTATCATAAGAACGAAATATGATATTTTATAGATCGTAGAAAATGTTATGTATTATTATAAAAGCTCCTCCCGAAAGCTATAATTTAGCAAAAAAGAGGATTATTGATTAAAAAAAATGTCTTAAAAATATAATAACTATACTTTTGGTGCATGTCTACCCAAATTTTTACCATTTGGATGTTTCTCACAAGGAAGACTAACCAGCCCTGCAATTGTTGGAAGGGTAAATCCACAATATTTGCAAGCATAGAGATCTCTATCACCCCCCTTATACTCTTTGTGATGTCCGCTGTTTGCACCATCTGGATGCTTAAAACAGAAACCGGCCTTAAGCTCCTCTGAAGTCGAAAAGCTAAGACCACAATACTCACAAAAAACTTTTTTATTCATACTCCGCTCCTAAAAAAAATATATATATAATTAAAAATAATTATATTTTTTTCATAAAAAAAGAGGGATAATTTATAAAAAAAATTATCCCTCTTTTCTGACAAATTCGGTTTGAAAGAATATTTGTTTTAAAGACTACAAGATATAGAAGACAAAGATTTCTCTCCTCTATATCAACAGAAATCAATGCTTTTATATCTTGTACTAAAAAAAGCTCCCCTCCATACCCTCTCTCTATAAAAAGCAAAGGATATGAAGAAGTCAATCTAAACAAAGTAGAACCCATCATCTTCGAAGTGCCTCAACAGGCTCAATAAATGCCGACCTTAAAGATGGGAAGATTGTGAATAGTGAAGAGACAACCACACCTATCAAGAAACTGATTAGAGTATTCAAGAATGAAAACTTTATAAATATTGTGTTCCCAATTCCTGCCATCTCTGTACCAAAATCTCTAGCCATATTAAATGGGAAGAATGAGAGAATAAAGGTTGTCGCTCCTCCAAGAATTGCCCCAAAGAGAGCCCCAATTATACTTAAAAACAGAGCCTCAAAGAAAAACGTCAACACAATCTCACCTCTGCTCATACCAAGAGAGCCCATCATACCAATCTCTTTTATACGCTCATGAATAACCATAGTGATTGTATTTACTATTAAGAACGAAGCAACTATTAGAAACACTGCAAATATCACTCCATATGAGACAATTGCTATCTGCATAAATGAGTAGAGATAGTTCTCTTTCCAGCTTCGAACCAAGAGATTATCATCAGGATCATATTTTTTTACTAATGCCTCTATCTCAGCCCTTGTCTTATCAAGCTCACCCTCATTTTTTAGATATATTATTATGCTCTGTGCCATATCATTTAGATTAAGCACCTTTTCAAGTCTGTCTATTGGAACAATTATATAGTTCTTATTTACCTCATAGTAGTCAAAATCAAATATACCAACAATCTCTGGCGCCATAAATTTATCAGATAGAGTATTTGAGATCATCTTATATGTAATTTTGTCCCCAAGGCCAATGCCCATCTTCTTTGCCATGCTCATACCTATTGCACACTCATTGGCTCCCATCTCAGGAAAGCGCCCCTCAACAAGCTTGTTTGTTCTTGTTGCAAGGTTGAAGCTCTTATGTTTGAACTCATCTTCAACATTGATACCCCAGATAACACCATTTTTAACATTAGAGTCCTTGAAAGTACAATAGACAGATATTCTCTTCTCCACCTCTTTGACATTATTGATCTTTCTAATTTCATCCACAAATTCATCTGCAGTGATGCTATCAAACTCAATTGGATAGAGCACGGTCTTCAAGCCCTCTTTAATCTTCTGCTCTCTATCTACTATATTAAGATCCCCTGTCTCATAGAGCTTTATTGTATCAAAGCCATTGCCCACCATTCCAGTCAGAAGCCCCATCATAACAACAATGAAAAAGACTGCAACCGCAATTGCAACTATACAGAGAGCAGTTCTCCTAATATTTCTATATATATTACGATACGCTATTTTAGAAATATACTGCAAACTAACCATCTTAATACCTCCATTCTTTTTTGCGAGCCACATCCTTTCTGAACTCATTTTAAGTAAAGAAAAGCATGCTACTTTTTAACTTTTTATGTGCCACATCATTTTTGACACATATTTTGTACAAAAAAAATATTATCTTTCTAATTCTATCTTAAAATATTCAATTATCACCAAAATCTCAATTAAGATACCAAAAAGTAACTTTTTACTCAAATCTTAAGGCATCCGCTATCGTCTTTTTAACTGCCAATCTGCTTGGTGCAATCGATGCCACAACAGAAGCAACAATTGCAAGGAGACCTGAAAATATCATTATAGATGGATTCCATGCAGATTTAAAGATAAAGGTAGAGCGATAGCCAAATGAACCGCTGAAGCCCTCCAGAGCCTTTGTAAAATCGAGCCCGTGATTAACCATATAGACATTTCCCAAACAGCCAAGAGCAATCCCAATAAGTCCTCCAAGCAGTCCTATAAAAAATGCCTCATACAAAAATAGTCTAACAACCTCACCATCGGTCATTCCAAGTGACCTTAGCATTCCCGTCTCCTTTGTTCTGTCCATAACCGCCATAAGCATAGTATTATTGATTCCTATAAATGAGAGGAAAAATAGCAATATAACAAATATGCTGCTTATTGATTGCTTTGATGATGCAACCGCAATAAAATCAAGCACATCTTCCTTCCAATTGATAAGTAATAGTTCATTATCATCAAATATATAGCCCACATTCTCATTTTTTGTAACTTTGCCAATTGTTACATTCTTCATATAATCTTTGAGTGTAAACTCTTTTGATAGAATTGCGGCAACACTCTCTGTTGACTCTTTTTTATCTGGAAGGGCATGCTTGTCAGCACCCTTTTTTCTAATACATATTTCAGTTATATTATTTTCTATATATAGACCATTCTCATCTCTAAGTATATCAATTGGTATATAGCCAATATTTCCATTCAGCATATTGTTTGTAGAGTTCAAGAGCCCAACAATTTCAAGGGTCAATATCTCATTTCTATGTATAATTTTACCATTTTCATCATACTCATCAATTATTGTAGAGAGAGTAATTAGGTCACCAACCTTGGCTCCCAAATCGCTTGCTCCATTTACTCCAAGCACAATATCAAAATTTCCACTCTCAATATATTTTCCTCCGCTAACTATATAGTCGCTGTAACCAAAGGTCGCCTTTTCACTCTCCGGGTCTACACCATAGAACATAAATGGAAGCTCAACCTCCTCGCCAATGAGGCTCCCGCCAAAGACAAATCTTGGGGCACTGTTAAAACCATTCTTATCAAGAAGGCTAACAATTGGCTCCCAATTGTCAAAGCACTCATACATTGGCCGCTCATCTTTTATATCATAATATGCTTTTTTATATATTTTTGAACTTCCAACCTCATAGTTTACTATATTTCTTCTTGACTCTATGTCCATTCCAGTGAACATACCATCTATCAAAATATAGGCAGCAATCACTATAACAACAGCAAGGGTTGTTGTAACTGTTTTTGATGTATGTCTAGTTAAATTTCTTAACGCTATCGAAAACATATTTACTTTCATTTTTTTTATCTCCTAAAAATCAAAAATTTTTAGACAAATTTTATTCAAACCTCAAGGCATCGGTTATGCTCTTTTTCACAGCCATTCTGCTTGGTGCTATCGATGAGACAACCGCAGAAACCATCGCAATTATTGAAGCAATAACTATCGCCTTTATACTCCAAGCCGATTTCATAACACCTTTAAAGCGGTAGCCATATGTTCCATCAATGTCCTGCATCATGCTAGTCATATCAATCCCATATTGAACCATAAAAATATTCAATACTACACCAATAATAGTACCAACAATCGCCCCAATGAACCCAAATAGAAACGCCTCTGTTAGAAATAGTCTAATAACCTGCCCATCTGTCATACCAAGAGACCTTATCATCCCAATCTCCTTGGTCCTGTCCATCACAGCCAATAGCATTGTGTTATTTATACCTATGAACGATAAAAATAGTAATAAAAGAATAAATATACCTGTCGCAGACCTGTCGGCATTCGCAACCTTTATGAAATCTGAGGCATCTTCGCTCCAATCAACAAGCAATAGGTCATTATCAAAAAGATATCCAATCTTCTCTGTAGTTACCTTTTTCCCATCTTCAATTTCTCTGTCATACTCTCTTAGGTCACTATATTGTTTCTTTAATATATCAGCAACAACCACTGCCGATTCGCTCTTCTTTGGAAGGGCATGTTTATCCGCACCTTTCTTTCTGATACAGATGTCTGTTACATAATCTTCTATATACAAGCCGTTTTCATCTTTCAATATGTTCATTGGAATATAGCCAACATTTCCATTTATCAAAGGGTTTGGTGACTCAAGCAGGCCAACAACGGTAAGTGTCAAAATCTCATTTCTATGAGAAATTTTTCCGCCCCTCTCCTCATCATATTCATCAATTATTGTAGATAGAGTGATTAGGTCACCAACTTTAGCACCAAGGTCATTTGCACCATTGACACCAAGAACTATATCAAACTCACCGCTATCATCAATAAATTTTCCGCCCTCCAAAATATAGTCGCTATATCCAAATGTCTCACGTTCCATATCTGGGTAGACTCCATAAAAAAGAAATGGCAGTTCAACCTCTTCGCCAATCAGGCTTCCTCCAAATGTAAACCTTGGAGCAGAATTAAAGCCATTTTTATCGAGAAGATCTACAATAGGCTTCCAATTCGTGAAGCTCTCATACATAGGTCTCTCATCTTTTATATCATAGTACTCTTTTTTATATATTTTAGAGCTTCCAATCTCATAGTTGACAATATTTCTTTTCGACTCTATATTCACTCCAACAAGCATAGAGTCAACCAATATATAGGCAGCAACAACTATTACAACAGCAAGAATTGTGGTGATTGACTTTGACTTATGTCTAGTCAAGTTCTTAAGTGCTATTGAGAAATAGTTTAGACTCATTTTGTCTCCTCTTTCACAATTTTTCCATCACGAATATAGATAAGTTTTCTTGCATATTGCATAACCATATTATCATGAGTAGAAAATATGAAAGTTGTTCCCTCTCTCTTGTTTAAGTCAAGCATAAGCTCCAATATTGATGCACCAATTTTTGAATCAAGGTTTGCAGTTGGCTCATCAGCCAATATAAGCTTTGGGCTCTTTGCCAATGCACGGGCAATAGCAATACGCTGCTGCTGTCCGCCTGATAATTCTTTTGGTTTTCTATTTTCCATTCCGTCCAAACCAACATCTTTAAGTGCCTTGAATGATATCTCTTTTATTCTAGCCTCTTTGTACCCAAGCAATACTAATGGATAGGCAACATTTTCATAAGCAGTCAAAACTGGTATCAAGTTGTAAGCTTGAAAGATAAAACCAATCTTCTCTCGTCTAAGCTTTGCCAATTGGTCTTTTTTTAGGGTCTCAATGCTCTCTCCATCAACGGTTATGGTCCCAGCTGTTACTGTATCAAGACATCCAATTAGATGCAAGAGAGTCGATTTTCCACTGCCAGATGGACCAACAATCGCACTAAATTCCCCTTTGGAGAATGTAATATCTATCCCTCGTAAGGCATTAACAACAAGCTTGTTAATGTAGTAATCCTTTACAAGTCCTCTAGTTTCAACAATATTTTGCATAACTCCATCCTTAAAATAGATTAAGATTTAATAATCATAGAGTATTTTATCATAATGAGTCTATAAATAAAAGTAACTTTTTTTAGAAACGGCAATAAATTAATATTTTTTATGTTTTTTTTTCGTCATTTGATTCTTTTCATCACATATCTAATGGTTAGTATAACTCACTTATAATTTACGTACTATTAGTATTTCACTAGCTATTAAAACTTGATACCTAGTTTCCATGTCAGTACGATAATATCAAACGAGCGAACGCTACTTAAAAAAGAAAATGAAGAAAGAAAAAGTAAATATTTAGAGGGGGGGATAAAATCCCACCCCTCTAAATATTTATTCTCTCTTTTTTTTTATTTTTTTAAGTGACGTTTACCTATTAAGTGCAACTTGCTGATAAGTAGTAAACCAAAAAGATTTTAATATCTGTGAGGTTGAAGTGGTGGTAACAGACAACAATATTGAAACTGGCCATGCTATAGGTATGTAAGCCTATAACAAAAAATAGTGCAAAAAAACAAAAAGGATATTTAGCTTTTCTCTCT
>JAVBQL010000005.1:0-27230 GCA_031549085.1 Spirochaetota bacterium | reverse complement strand
ATTGAAACAAAAGAAGTCAACTGTTTTTTGATAATTTTTAAAAACTTTTTACTCTACCTATGAGGTATTGAAACTTAAATAATTATTTGGCTCCGAAATAACTTCATATACTTTTTACTCTACCTATGAGGTATTGAAACTACCAATTTGGTATTGTATCATAAAAATAATTGAATCTTTTTACTCTACCTATGAGGTATTGAAACAAGCCATCTAATAAGAGATATTTTCTAAATTCTTTGACTTTTTACTCTACCTATGAGGTATTGAAACGAAAGAGCAGTTGTATAACGGCTTATAGATTTTTATCTTTTTACTCTACCTATGAGGTATTGAAACAAATTTAAAGGGGATTTTATGAAAAGAACTACAAACCTTTTTACTCTACCTATGAGGTATTGAAACTTAAAATAATTATAATAAATGAGAGGAGAAAATATGCTTTTTACTCTACCTATGAGGTATTGAAACATAAAAAAGGTGAAAGGACACAAGATTTTAAAAAACTTTTTACTCTACCTATGAGGTATTGAAACATATTGCACTGTCATTGCTATTTTTGATATTTAAGTCTTTTTACTCTACCTATGAGGTATTGAAACACAAATATAATTGACAGCAGGTATAAAAGATATAGGCTTTTTACTCTACCTATGAGGTATTGAAACCTGCTACATCTGGGCTGTTTGCTAATTCTGGTGTTGCTTTTTACTCTACCTATGAGGTATTGAAACAAGGTATATAAAGTAATAAACGAAGGAAAAATAACAACTTTTTACTCTACCTATGAGGTATTGAAACTATCTCCTCCTATTTTGTGAAGTAGATTCGATATGACTTTTTACTCTACCTATGAGGTATTGAAACAAGGAGAAAAACAATGGCAACAATAACAAAAATAACCTTTTTACTCTACCTATGAGGTATTGAAACTTGTGGTATTCGTCTTCTCTTGCTGCTTTTTCACAGTCTTTTTACTCTACCTATGAGGTATTGAAACTCATTTAAGACAACATCTATTTCAGTTGTGGGTATAACTTTTTACTCTACCTATGAGGTATTGAAACTTTTTTGTAACTGATATTTGAAATGTATAGCAACAAACTTTTTACTCTACCTATGAGGTATTGAAACTCTACATTCAAAGACATCAGCTGGTCGCTCGATTCCTTTTTACTCTACCTATGAGGTATTGAAACTAGGGTAAGCGACACTTGATGGTGCAGCTAAACCTCTTTTTACTCTACCTATGAGGTATTGAAACTTTTTTGTAACTGATATTTGAAATGTATAGCAACAAACTTTTTACTCTACCTATGAGGTATTGAAACAAAATGAAACAAATTAGTATTAGGAACATTGCAAAATCTTTTTACTCTACCTATGAGGTATTGAAACCACGAAAGAAGTTGTCAGTTACAAAGAGCTAATTGCTTTTTACTCTACCTATAAGGTATTAAGTGTCCCTATCTTTTGAATAGGGACTATAGATATGAAATGAAAATAACTATTTTTATAAATTTATCTTTGGAGAGCTTGATTTACTAGGTTTTGATTTAAGCTTAAAATCTATCTTTTCTAGCAAGTTGCTTGCGCTAATCTTCTCTGCTTCAGTTACATCTTCTCTAACATTAAATATCTCAAGATAGTTATCTCTGTGATAGAGAGAGAGCATAAACTCCTTCTCCTCATCATTTGATAAGAGATCCAATATCTTTGTATAGAAGTCTTTAAAGCTCAACTCTTTTGGAAGCTTATATGTCTTTCTCTTTATCTTCTTTTCACTCTTTTTGAATAGATTAATTTTTAGAATATTATCTTTTTTTACTCTATCCTTAATTATAGGCTTCAGATCAAGTTTACCTTCGCTTCCACTCCGAACTTTGCTTGCAAGCTTCTCTTCCCTTTTGCGTATTCTGTCAGCTCTCTTTCTAGCAACTTTGTCTTGTGCCTCTTTTCTTAATCTAGCCTTATCCTCTTTTGATAGAATCTTAACATCTCTTATGGTTTCTCTTCTAGAATTCTGAACTTTGAATGCAATAATCAAGTCCCTCATCTTCTTAACCTCTTCAGAGAGGTGGTTTCTTGTCTTACCCAAAGAGTCGATAGACTTAACATTTCTATTTGCTTCAGTTGAGAATGAGTTGATAATATCCATGATAGTTTGACTGCTCTCACTCTCCTCCTCTGTCGCCTTATGAATATCAGCAACAATATCCTTTATTTTCTGTATACTGTCATTGATATATTCTATAGCTTCAGTAACCTCTGTTGTCTTCTCAACACCCTCTTTGATACTCTTGTCATTCATCTTTATCAAAGACCCAATCTCATTTGCAGCATCATTTGACTGTATAGCAAGCTTTCTAATCTCGGCGGCAACAACGTTGAACCCCTTACCTGCCTCACCTGCCCTGCTTGACTCAATCGCTGCATTCAAAGAGAGAAGTCTTGTCTTTTCTGATATATCATTTATCAAATCTGTAATCGTATTTATCTTCTGGCTTGTTAGGGCAATATTATTAATATATCCAATCATCTCTTCAATTATATTGTTAGAGTTATTAACATGCTTTTCCGCCTGATTGGTAATTTTTAATGAACTCTTTACGTTTTGTGCAACGTTTTTGATAGAGTCATTAAGTTTTTCAAATAGGCTCAAGCTCGCTGTTATAGATTGCGCCTGCATATTGATCGATGTATCAAAGTCATTAATTACACTATCAAGCGAGTTTTGATATCCAACAAGGTTATTTGAAGATTTCTGTATATTTGCAAGAACACTATTAATCGTTCCAATCATTCGGCTGAAGTTTTTATAGAGACTTCCAAGCTCATCTTTCGACTCCGTCTCAATCTCAACATCAAGATAGCCCTGACTCACTCTGTTTGTCGCATAGTCAAGTGTAATCAACGGATATGCAAGAGAGTTACTCATAACAATGGATACTATAATAATTATGATTACAAAACCAATAACCAAGAAGAAAACCATAGATAGTACATTGTATATTGGCATATGGATCAATCTTTTTGGATAAAAGTAGACGAGCTTTATGCCAGAGTGCATGTCACTATAATTAATTGTATCAAAGACAAAACATTGATAATCCACACCTTTATATGGAATATCAAACACTGCACAGTTTGTCATCATTGTACTTTCAGGGATAACAGAGTAGTCCTGATTTACAACCTTATTAACCATATCTACATTTAGTATAGCAGGATCATTATTTATCAAATTTGGATATATTCCAAGCTCTTCATCTCTATCATATTCAGGATCAAGCTCTTTACCGCCCCAGTTTGAGTACATAACCTCATTTTTATAGTCAAGAACATATATTGTCCCCTGATCAATACCAGCAACATCTTTTATATTAAGAGGTAAAAAACCTTTATCTCCCTCATTGTTAAGGAGAAGCATTAAAAGAATTTTAAAGTGAGGGTCATCAGGGTCTGGCGAACTCATATCATTAATAACAGGATACAAAAATGTGGTAAACATATCTGTCTCTCTATAGGTCTCTTTAGCAAGTTTTCCCATCCTTACCTTTGGTATCTTTGTTCCTATATCCTCTAATGATACTTTTATATCGTTCTCTGTATCTTTAAATAGCTGATCATCATTTAGTAAGAGCTCTATATTTGGTTCAACATTTATTCTAGCACCCCTCCAAAATGTAAACGAATTTCCTGATATAGGTGAGGGCAGATCTCTATTTATTATATAGGTTACACCAGATATATTAAGCGAGGCTGTAAGGGATATCAACCCCTTTACACTCTCAACGCTTCCAGTTATCTCAAGAGCCGTGTTGTTATCTTCAGCAGCATTAGCAAAGCTCTCTTTATATATATTGTCTCTGATCTCTGCTGGCATAATCAACGTCGGAATCTTATTTGCATAATCTTTGAATGAGTTTTCAATATTTTGTGCTATCTGAAAAACTAAGGTATCATTTAATACAACTTTTTGAGCATCCAAGTGGTTAAATATTCTAATAGAGATAAACCATACAGTTATTGCCAAAGGTATAATCGCAACGGGTATAATAGTTAGTAGCAATCTCCACTGTATTTTTAAAGTTCTCTTCTTAAAAATAGCCATAATAACACCTTATTTTAAACAGAAATCTATTTATCACTGCTCTCTTTTTGAGAATTATCTTTACCAGAATTATTTTTAACATTAGCAGGAGCGATTGTTGTCTCCTCTTTAGCATTAGCTGCAGGCTGCTTAACGCCCCTACCACTCTCCAAATTATCAACTCTAACAGAGAGACTTCTTGTCTCCTCACTGCCCTTTCTTAAATCATCTATATATGTATTTATAGTAGCAAGATCAGTACCAATTTTTGTAATCTGCTTGTTTAATATCTCAATCTTTCTGTCATACTCTTTTATATGTGCATCAAGAACAGTTGGAGCAGGTTGTTTGTCTGTCTCTTTTTTCTCTGCAACAGCAGGGCTAGGTGCAATAGTTGTAACTGTAGTTGTTGTTACAGATGCAGTAGCTGCTGGAGCAGGTGCTGCTGGCGGCGGAATTTTCCCTTGAAGTTCAGTTAATTCAGTTCTATCAGCCTTACCACCTATCTTGCTCTCAAGCTCAACCAATCTCGTCATAACTCCATCAGTATTGTTGTTAAGCTGTTCCCTCATTATTATAATCTCTTTCTTTATCTCATCATTGTCACCTGTTGCAACTCTGTCTCCACTAACATCTTTTACAATAATAACAGTAGCAGCTGCATCAGAAGATAGATCTCGCTTTTTAGCTGAGTCCAAGATCATTTTTGCCTCAATCAGCGCCAATTGATCTTGAAGTAGAGCAAGCTTTTTATCTTGAGCACTTAGCTTCTTGTTTTGAGAAGAATTATTGTCATCAATCTTTTTTGAAAAATTGCCAAACAGTGTCTTACTCTCTTTGATAAATTTATTTACACTGCTGTTTGTTCTATCTATTTTTCTATTGGTCTCACTTAGATTATTATTAAATAGGTCAATAGAGTGCTCAAGCTCCATAATCTTTCTGCTCTTCTCCTCTATTCTATTTTTATTATTTTCTGTCTCCATAGATACAGTTTGAATAGTTTGTTCAAATCTTGCTATCTTTTCAGAATTTTTTGTTAGAAACTGCTGAAGTGTCAATTGATTTTTATTTAAATAGACTCCAAAAGCAAAAAGTCCAATAACTAGAAAGAAAAGTAGAATAAAAAAGAAGACCGATAAAGCGGAATTAGACTCTTTCATTATTATATAACCCCATATTTCCTTAAGATATTCGATAAATATACTTTTTAAATATCGATAACTACTCTATAAAAATAAACTTTATATGCTATATTTTAATAAAAATTATTACTCATTTGTCTTAACCATAGAAAATAACCACTCTCTAATAGATAGTAAAAGATAAATTGCATATAAAAGAGCATAAGCTATTAAAAAGAATCTTTGACAAGATATCTTTCTTTTTGTATAGTTAAAAAACATTAGATATGATAATTTAGATAATTTTGGAATACAATAATGGTGGGGTTTTAAAAAAAGATAACAGTATTTTTTCTACACGTATAAATACTTAAAAAAAACAAAAGATGAAAAAAGAAGATCTAGCAATATACAATTATAGAGAAGAGATATTGGAGGCAGTAAAAGGCAACCGAGTTGTCGTTATTGAGGCTCCAACAGGAAGCGGTAAGACAACACAGATTCCGCAGATACTCTTCTATGGCGGGGCTGTTGTAAGAGATATCATAGGTGTTACACAGCCAAGAAGAATCGCAGCCTACAGCGTCTCAAAGAGAATTGCAAGCGAGATGAACCATCCAATTGGAGCACTGGTTGGATATAAGATCCGCTTCGAAGATGTCACCTCTCAAAATACACAAATCAAAATTATGACAGATGGTATCCTTCTTGAAGAGCTTAGAAACGATCCTCTATTAAAAAAATACTCAATTATGATAGTTGATGAGGCTCATGAGCGAAGCCTCAATATCGATTTTATACTTGGGCTTCTAAAAGAGATTCTAGCCATAAGAGAGGATTTCAAAGTTATTATCTCTTCAGCAACCATTAATGCAAAGCTCTTTAGCTCCTATTTTAACAATGCTCCAGTAATATCAATAGAGACGAAGCCCTATCCAATTGAGATAAAATATCGTCCTCTAAACAAGAAGATGGACTATGAAGAGATGCTTCAGGAGATAGATGATATTGTTAGAGAGATTGAGATAAGCAAAGAGGATGGTGATATACTTATATTCTTAGCTGGTGAAGATGCAATTAAGGCCTGCATAAAGAGACTTGCTGCCATAAACAGTGAGCTTAAGGGCAACTTTGCACTGCTGCCCCTCTATGCAAGACTCTCCCCCGAAGAGCAGGAGAAGGTCTTTGATGAATTCCCCGGAAAGAGAAAAATCATTGTCTCTACAAATATTGCAGAGACATCAATAACAATCGAGAATATAAAATTTGTAATAGATTCAGGGCTCTCAAAAATCAACTACTACAACCCAAGAACCTTGACATCATACCTTGAGCTTAAACCAATATCAAAAGCCTCATGCAACCAGAGGACTGGACGTACTGGAAGAACAGGCCCCGGTACAGTTTATAGACTCTACAGCAAGATTGACTATGAGTCCCGTGAAGACTTTACAAAAGCCGAAATATATAGAAAAGATCTCTCTGAGGTTATCCTAAGAATGGCCGACCTTGGAATAAAAAACTATCAAAAATTCAAGTTCATCTCCCAACCAAATGAGGGGGCAATAAGCTCAGCTATTGATACTCTAAAGACTATTGATGCACTTGATAAGTATAACACGCTTACAAGCATAGGAAAGAGTATGGTTGATTTTCCTCTTCTACCTAGACTTGCAAGAATACTAATTGAGGCAATTCTTAACCATAAGAGTGTTGTCAATGCTGTGCTTATAATAATATCATTTCTCTCTGCAAAGCACCCATTTTTATATCAGCAGGGTGAAGAGATTGAG
Source organism: Spirochaetota bacterium (assembly GCA_031549085.1). Lineage (GTDB taxonomy): Bacteria > Spirochaetota > GWE2-31-10 > GWE2-31-10 > MWDO01 > JAVBQL01. The sequence continues at coordinate 20,220 of JAVBQL010000005.1, read as the reverse complement.
AGCAGAAATGCACAGAAAAAACTTCGCTCAAAAAATGGTGATTTCTTCTCATGGATAAATATTTTCTTCAAATATATAAGCAATAAGAGTGATGAGGGGAGAGAGAAATTTGCAAAGACATACTATCTTGATAAGAGGGCAATGAATGAGATTGTCAATGTTCACTCACAGCTAACCAGCATTCTTGTCTCAAAAAATGTTGAGATTGGCTATGAGCTATCATATGAGGAGATAACTCTCTCCCTCTGCAGCGGCTTAAAGCAGTATCTATGTTATAAAGATCCAAAAAGGAAGAACACCTACACATCAATAAAAGAGGATGGAATACGGATTCACCCCGGATCATACCTATTTGGGATAGACCCAGAGTGGCTTATTGGCTATGAGATTGTTAATACTGGAAGAACATATGTAAGAGCAGCCTCAATTGTAACAAAAGAGATTGTTAAAAAATATTATCCAATGTACTTTGATATCTCTCAGGGCAAAAAACCGCAAAAAGGTTTTAAGTCTGAAGCAACCTCCATAAAGAGAGAGAAGAGCGCAGAAGATTTCAACAACATCACAATAATAAACAAACACTTCCAAATAACCAAAGAGAACCATGAGAGAATTATTCGCCTTCCATATAGAGAGATTATGGAGTTTGCAGGAAGAAAAAAAGAGCTAATTGATGGCAATTATGGAAACATAAAGGCCCTTCTGATATATGAGAATATAGTAATTCTTAAAGATAGACTGGGGCAGCTTGTCTACTATTTTGACCACATAGATTTTTCAAGCGGTATCTTAAAGAGTGTTCCAAAAGAGACAATTGTTAATTACCCTGAAGATTGGAATAACTTAATTATCAATATAAGTAACCTCTCAAAGCCGACCTTCTCACGAAAAAGAAGATCAGTAATGTTTTTGACACTTGTTCTCCTTGAGAAGAACAAATATGAGTTTTGCTTAAAAAAAGATTTCTTTGAATCTGTTACAGAGAATATTAATGCAATAGAGAATCTTTTTGAGTCAAATGTCCCTGTATGGAGCGAAAGCGAGCGAGAGACTCTTGAAATGATCTATAGTAAGCTTTCAAATATATTGAAAGATATTGATTAGATTTGAGGTTAAGGGGCTTTTTTTCTAATCCCCCCAACCCCCTTTTATCAAAAAGGGGGAGTTAAAAGAGATCTAACTAATAAAGTTTGTAATTTCATAATAAGCAGATATATTTATTCCATAAAGAGAGAGTGCGGTTTACCTTTTTGCAGTATACAAGTCGTTTTTTGTTGAAAAATCGCAAGCGATTTAATACAAAAAACTTTAGTTGTATACTGCAACGGCAAACCTAATTATTAAAAAGAGTTTAATTTGTATTTTTTTATAAGAGGTTCATTGAACTCACATTTTTTTAAAAAAAATAATTTAAATTAAGAGATATAAAACTTGAGAGAATATACAATAACAAAAGAGGCAAAAGGAAAAAAGATCTTTAGATTCATCTCCGAAAAGCTTCCATCACTAAAAAATGGAGAGATCTTTAAACTCCTACGAAAAGGGGTTATAAAGGTAAACAATAGAATTGTTGAATCAAATTATGAGGTAGCGGAGAGTGACAAGGTCTCTGTCTATCTAAAAGAGGATCATTTCAAAGAGAGTCAAAGGGTAAGCTTTCGAGAGAGCCGCAATAAATTTCAATCAATCAAGATAGATTTAGATATTATATTTGAAGATAGTGATATAATCGTACTTAATAAGGAGAGGGGGCTCTTGACCCACTCCGATGGAAGAGACTATAAAAACAGCCTTGTTGAGAAGGTGAAGGCATACCTCTTTAAAAAAGGTGAGTACAACCCAAAGGAGTCACTCTTCACCCCTGCCCCATGCCATAGGCTTGATACAAATACTTCAGGCATTGTCATCTTTGCAAAGAATCACGAAACATTAAAGAGAATAAATGGCTATTTTAAAAATAATATTGCTCAAAAAAAATATTTAACAATTGTCTATGGGACAGTTGGAAGCGATCTATTTCTAACTTCTCACCGAATAAAAAAAGATGATGAGAGTGAATATGAGAGCAAAAAGAATATGGTAGGCATTGAAAACTTTAAGCTTGAAAATAGAGTCCCTGATAAAAAGAGCTACCTTGAGAATAACCCAGAGAGCCTTGCAACTGTTGCAAGAGTTATGAGTACAAATAGAAAGGTAACATATCTTGAGATAGAGCTTTGGACGGGAAGTAAGCATCAAATTCGAAGCCACCTAATGATGGCATCATATCCACTTGTTGGAGACCAGAAATATTTTAGCAAAAGCTCATACTTCTTTTCTGAAAGGCTAAATATAAATAGCTATTTTCTCCACGCATACAAACTTAAACTTCCAGATTATAATGAATTTACTGCACAACTCCCAGACTACTTCAAAAAAGAGCTTGATTTTTTTAGACTGTAATAATTTGCCTTCACATATTTTAGATTATAAGATTTTTACAATTCTCATAAATTGAGTATTTAATTTAGAATCATATATAATCTCTATAGAAAAAAAGTAGAGGACTTGGTTTATTCATAATATAATGAGTCCTCTACACATTTTCAAAAGCCATTATCATTGGCTTTCATTATAATTCCCATGAAAATAGAGATAACTTTATTTTTTTACCATCATTACTAATAAAATCATTGGAAAATCCTTCTAGTACAATTCTTTCACTATTATTATCATGGCTAGCTAATAAATCGACTCCTGTAGCTTTAGTGTAAACATATCTAACTAAACTTGCTTGATAAATAGGTATTGCACAAAATGGTAACCAAAAAAAACCAATACCCAATAATGCTCCCAACACTGCACCAGATATTATTAAGCCTTTAGCCTTACTCCAAAGCTGTTTATACATTAGCATACTTCCATGATAATCCTCTGGGCTAAGATTCCATTTAGCGTAATTTTTTGTCATAAATTTCACAGAATTAGTTCCAAAACCATACTCTTTACTATTATCAAGAAAGAAAGAGACTGGTCTAAAGTTTTCATTTGTATGTCCATTATTAATAGAACTATCACTTATTATACTATTCTTATTCTTTTTATTTTTTTTATTCTTATTCACTTCAGCATTAGCAACAACTCCAGCTCCGCTTTGAGGTATAGACTTTGCCAAGCTATCTGCTAGTTTTAAAAAACCACTATTGCTATTTGCATGATCTCTTTCCTTAAATAATTCCTTCCCACTATCTACATCTATTGCTCTAATAGAGACAAAAAACTCATTCTCAAAAGATGTAACAGAACCAGTTATAACAACTCTAGCTCTAACTGTTGTTCCAATATCTATTGCATTTTGCTCACTAAACTCTATATTTTTTTGAATTTTTAATATATTAAAAGCTTTTTCAATTGAATTTTTATCAATATTACTATACTTCCCACCATCATTTATAGCACTAATAAAATTATCATAAAATAACCCACTTAAATTGGCATCAATATTACCCTTTATAAAAAAAGGAAGAATAGCCATCTTTGTCTTACCAGTATCATTTGCAAAAATTACAAAAGTAAAAAAAGCTAAAAACATAAATAAAAAAATATTCCTTTTCATAAATACAAACCTTCCTAAAAATAAATTATAATTTAAACTATAATATCCACACCACTAACATAAATATAACTACTACATCCACATGGCGTTTTTTTATTACCAGCACAACCTAATAAGGCTATTCCAAATATTAACAAAATAGTTAATACGATCATTTTTAATAGACCTCTTTTCATAAAAACCTCTCTATTATTAAATCAAAAATTGGAACTTACTAGAAAATATATACTCATTTTCTAGTAAGTTATTAGAAATTTCACTATTTGCAATTACAAGAGTCAGAACTGTACGAGCCAGGATTCCCACTGTTCATCGTTTGATAAACACTACAACCCGAACTTCCACAATTAGTACCACCTTGAGAATCGCTATAGCAATCTCCGTTATTAGAACACTTATTGCTAGTATCACACCCTGACAACATTACTCCTACTACAAATAAAATTGCCAAAATCGTAGCCTTAAAAAAGCTCTTTTTCATATTTAACCTCCTTTAAAAACTGTACTTCAAACCAATAGAAATGTTTGGAATACCAATATTGCTATTTATCAATGAAACAATATTTGCTACATTGCTTTCCATAAATAAAGAAGTGCTTTTAACCTTTTTACCAAACACATACCATAAAATAAGACATGCAATTGCCATTCCTATACCCACTACTAAAAAAAAACTAAAAAGACCAATAAGAGCATAACTTGCCCAAGTAATTGTTAACCAATCAGCACCAAATATGTCAGTTAATATTGCTAAATAATAGAGTACACCTCCTGTTACAATCAATGATAGGCTGGTTGCTGCCAACACTACACCTCCTATCCCCAGATAAAGCATTGTTTGAGATAGTTTTGCATAATCTAGTACACTCCCATCTTTTTCAAGATTTCTATTAAATATTTTTACAAAAGAGATAGAATATTCACTTCTCTTCCATCTTCCTATATCCCCTTTCACATTCGCATTCAATGCAACAAAAGATAATAGAAGTAAAAATAGTAAAGAAATAACCAGTTTTTTCACTAACAAACTCCTAAATTAAATAGAGAACTTAAGCCCCAGTACAGTATTTGAAATATTATTAGTATTAGTCAATGAAACAACTCCCATTCTATTATTCTTCACAAATAGAGAGATAGAACTATTTCTAATTCTTTTATCAAATAGATAATAGAGAATAAAACCAACAATAATCATTGGAATATCCAAAATCAGCATTGCAATACCCATAAACATCAGAAAATATCCAGTTTCTGCTAAAGTAATTTTACTTTTTTTGTCAAAATCTTCTAAATTTAGCAGACTAACTACGCCAGCAACTAACATTGCTGTATCAGTTGCCACAAGAAAAATCCCAGCAATACCACAAACTTGCATAGATTTTGACCATATTTGCATTGTTTCATTATATTTAAAGTTTAATTGCTCTTTTTTATTAAAGGCTTCAGAAAAAGAGATAATATTCTCTTCTTTAGCATTTTTTACATTAATTCCTTTATTATCTGCATAGAGCAAAAAATTACAAAACATTAAAATAAAACAAATAGATACCTTTATAATTTTTATCTCCTTTAGTTTTTTATCATCCTAAGTGCTTGTTCATATATTTAGAAATATATGAACCCACTACTATAAAAGCGTTTCATATTCTAAATCTCATAATTTTATGTTTTAGGTAGAATAGCACTGTTCCATTACCAATAATTTATTATTTCTCTCTAAAAAATAGATATATTTATAACTATCTAAATTCCCTAATTTAAAAATCTTCTAAAAAGAGAACTTTAAACCAACAGCGAAATTCTTCTGACTATTTGGACTATTATCCATTAATGACGCAACACCAACTCTATTGCTCTCCATAAATAGAGAGGCTGTTTCAGCCTTCTTTTCAAAAACTTTCCATAAAACAACACCAACAATAATCATTATTAGACTCAATCCACTTACTCCAATACCACTACCCAATAGTGCCCAACCAACAGTATTACCACTGTCAGCAAGCAGAGCTCCATTAACATAGACCAAAGCTCCTGCCACAAGAATAGGAATTCCCACTACAATGGTTATACAGCCAGCAAGAAAAACATAAAACATAGCAATAGACGCTTTACTATAATTATCACTACTGCTACTGCTCTTATTCATCTTCTCTACTAGACCAATATTTGCTATCCCATTTTGGTTAAATACTTTTGAAAAAGAGGCTATATGCTCTTTTTCAATCTCATGACCTATCTTTTCATTTGCTGAAATCACAAAAGTAAAAAAAGCTAAAAACATAAACAAGAAAATATTTCTTTTCATAATATGCTCTCCTAAAAAAATTGAATAATTTATTCCTTCACTCTTTTTTATGTGTTTTAAGACATAGCTTTAACCTCCTTTAATACAAAAATTAAACACATAAAAAAATTGAGAATTTTTAAAATGGATTGATTAAATTTTTGATGATAAAAGAGATTAAAAGAATTTTTATTAAAATAGAGTTTTTTTAAAAAAGTAAATTGTAAAAAAGTTTGATTTTTATTTAGATTTGTGTTGAGGCTTGTTTGTTGTTTGTTGTTTGTTGTTTGTTGTTTGTTGTGTTTGCGAACATAAACTCTCTCTAGTTACTACATAATTAGTATAAAAATTAACCCAAAATATAATGATAGTCATCATATTATCTATTTAATAAAATGTCAATAAAAATTTTACTAATATTCAAAATAGGCAATAATAATATCTAATTTGTTATTATAATACTATCTTTTAGTTATAGTTGAAATTATTGAAAGTTTTTTTTTATCTCACTCTTTAAATATAGAATATTAGTTTAGTAAATATATTTAATAAAAAAAATATTTGTGAAAATAATTAATATTTTATAAAGGATATTAACCTCATATAGATCCATTAGGTTAATATCCTTTGTTGTTACTTCCCTCCTCCCTCCATAAAAGTTTTTTATCTTGACAAAGTTGGCTAGAATATGTAAAAGATATAAGATGCATTATATATAAAACAATGAATGCACAGAAGATACTATTTAATAAACTTAATTTTATTAAAAATAAATTGATTACAGGTGGTTTTGAATGAGTAAATATGATGTTTTTGGAATAGGAAATGCCCTTCTTGATATTCAAGCTTTTGTTGATTATGATTTTATAAAAAATACAGGCTTTGATAAAGGAGTAATGACACTTATAGATGATGAGAAGGGGAAAAAGATACTTGAGATGTTAAAAGATCACAAGATATCAAAGGTTCCAGGCGGAGCATGTTCAAATACAATAAGTGCAGTTGGCAAACTCGGTGGAAAAGGAATCTTCTATGGAGTTGTCTCAAATGATGAATATGGAAAAACATATATAGAAAAAATTGCTAAAAATGGTGTAAAGAGCATTGTAAAAACACATCCATATGGAATATCAGGCTCATCAAACATTCTAACCACCCCAGATGCAGAGAGGACAATGCTTACAAATCTTGGTATCTCAAGAGAGTATGCAATAGAGGATATTGATGAAAACCTCTTTCTTTCATCAAAAATCTTCCATATAACAGGCTACAAGTGGGATACTGATCTTCAGAAAAAAGTTATTGAACACTTCTTGGAAAAAGCAAAGAAAAACGGCATGGTTGTAAGTTTTGACATTGCTGACCCATTCTGTATAAATAGAAATAAAGATGATTTCAAAAGAATAATCCCTCAATATGTTGATATCCTATTTGCAAATAAAGAGGAGGCAACAGTATTAAGCGGTTCTAGTGACCCTGTTGAAGCTGGAAAGATAATAAGAAAGATGGGACCAAAGATCGTCCTTGTTAAGGTTGGTGCTGAGGGAGCATATCTCTTCTATGATAACGCTTTCGAAAAGATCGAACCATATAAGGCTCCAAAGGTGTTGGACTCCACTGGCTGCGGAGACTCATTCGCTGGCGGATTCCTCTATGGGTATACAAAGGGCTATACACATACACAGTCTGCAAAGATAGCAAACCTTATTGCGTCTCAAATGGTTAGTGTCGCTGGTGTTGATTATGAGAAGATCGATTTTGAGGGCTATATATTACCATTTATAAAAGATAATATTTTAAAGTAGGGCTTGGTTTCTAAACCCCACAAAAACATAACATACCATCTTTTTGTCATAAAATATATTTCAACAAGATGGTAGTTAAAAAAAACTTTTCTTATATTTTTTAAGGAGGGAGTATGGTTTCTGACATTATAATTAAGAGAGTTTTTGATTTATCAAAAGTTTCTCTTACCGAGAGAGAAGATCTTAAAAAAGCACTTGTAGCAGGTGCAAAAGAGATAGAGTCCATTCAAAGCATAAAGACAGATAACATTGAAAACCTTGAAAATATTGCAACAGGTGTAAATATATTTGGAAGAGATCTTGTCTCTAATAGCTTCACTCATAAAGAGCTTGCAAGTTATACAAAGAATTTTTCTGACGGATATTTTATCGTTCCAAAAGTTTTTTAATTTTACAAAATTTTTTGGTTTGATAAAGCTCTTTTTACACCATCTCCCCTAACCCCTCTTCCTTGTTATGAAGAGGGGAATTATAGAGGTTTTTTTCTAAAAAAGGATGCTGGCAAGCATCTTTGTAATATACAAGTCGTTTTTTGTTAGAAAAGTGCCATGCGATTTAATACAAAAAACTTTGATTGTATATCACAATGTGCTTACCTACTTATTCAATAAGGACATTAGTTAGGAAAAAAATTAAGAGAACTCATTTTATAGAAAACTTAAGTGAACTCTCTAAATAATAATTGCTTATAAGGAATAATTTATGAAGAAATTTTTTAAGGTGCTGCTCTTTGTAGCGGTTACTAGCCTTGCTTTCTCAAGTGACAAAGAGATTCGTCTAAAACTTGCAACAACGACCTCAACTGAAAACAGCGGATTGCTTGACTATCTATTACCTGAGTTCAAGAAAGATACAGGTATCACTGTTGATGTTATCTCTGTTGGTACTGGAAAGGCTATCAAGCTTGGTGAGAATGGTGATGTTGATGTTGTCCTTGTACACGCAAGAGCTATGGAGGACAAGTTTGTAGCTGATGGCTTTGGTGTTGAGAGATTTGATCTTATGTATAACGATTTTATCGTTCTTGGACCAAAAAAAGATAAGCTTAACCTAAAAAAGCAGAAGAGCGCTGCTGATGCTTTCAAGCTTATTGCTAATAAAAAAGCAACTTTTATCTCAAGAGGTGATGAGTCTGGTACACATGTGAAAGAGAAGGAGATATGGAAATCTATAAACATAACTCCATCTGGAAAGTGGTATAGAGAGGCTGGCATGGGTATGGAAGAGGTAATAAATATGGCAAACCAACAACAAGGGTATACTCTATCTGACAGAGGGACATACCTCTCAATGAAAGATAAGATTGATCTTGCCATCGACTATGAGGGGGATAAGATCCTTTTTAATCCATATGGACTTATCGCTGTAAACCCTGCAAAACACCCTCATACACAAATTGACGCTGCAAATAAATTTATTGAGTGGCTAGTAAGTGAGAAGGGACAAACAATGATTGGAAGCTATAAAGTTGGAGGAGAGGTTCTCTTCTTCCCTGATGCAAAAAAATAGTTTCTACTATAGTAGTATGGGGGAGTGACTCCCCCATTCCCCCCATGCTATGTTCACAAATTTATATGTGGTTATATAGTATAGATATTTAAGTAAAAAAGCTGCCCTATCATAAGGTAGCTTTTTTATTTTCCAAAACTAATCATTATCATCTTTAGCTCTTACAAATGTAACATTAGAATATATAAGAGTCGTCCCATCTTCAGAGAGCGAATAGGATAGCTTGTCTCCATTTAATGAATTTACATATGATGGATACCATAAGTTTTGATAAGGCACATAATACTCATCAAAAAAACTTACCGGTCTAAAAGAGTTGGATGTTAAATCTTCATAATTTATGGTTGATAATAGCCCAACATACTTCTCTTCTCCCTCACCTACATACATTCTTATACATATATATTTCTCTGTCCACCTCAAACTGCGTATATTGGTGGGCTCTATATTATTACTGCTGACAATCCATAGCCCAAAAACTCTATTTTCCATACTATCTTCTGATATTATAAAATTTTGAATCAACGTTATTAATAAAATAACAAATATTATCTTCTTTATAGAGAGACCTCTACTCTTAAAAATTATAGATAATTATTATATCACAGAATATTTCTATTTCAATAGAATAGTATCTTGATAAAAAATGATAAATAAATTATATCTTAAACTTCAATAGAGACAAATAAGGATTCCATTTTGGCACTATACAAATCATTCATACAGGCATTTGAGCTTATCATCTCTTTCAACAAAGAGGTCTACTTCATCACATACTTAAGCCTATACGTTACATTCTTCTCTGTCCTAATTTCAACAGCCATTGGCATACCTCTTGCCTTCCTAATAAACTTCTCAAAGCCAAGGATAAAAAAGGTCTCATCATCACTAGTAAATTCCCTCATGGCACTTCCAACAGTAGTTGTTGGTCTCTTTGTATATGGTTTTATATCCCGTTCTGGTCCACTAGGCTTTCTTGGACTCCTATTCACTCCAGCTGGGATTATCATAGGACAAACGATTTTGGGAATACCAATAATTATCTCATTCTATCTGACAGGGCTATCAAAGGTTGACAATAGACTCTATGAGACATTGATAACTTTGGGAGCAAATAGATTTCAATTCTTTGTTGAGATAGTAAAGGAGACAAAACTTATTATTCTAACAAGTGTGCTTGCTGGGTTTGGAAGAATTATTGGAGAGGTTGGAATCTCTATGATGCTTGGCGGCAATATTCGATGGTATACAAGAACATTGACCACAGCAATTGCCTTGGAATCAAGCAAGGGTGAGTTTCACTTTGCATTGGCACTTGGAATAATATTGCTTTTCCTTGCGATTTTGATAAATTTCTTTTTAAACCTATCTATAAAGAGCAAGTAGTTTCTTCATATTATTATTTCTATTTACATCCACTATAAAATGGTTAGTAAAACCTACTTGTCTCAAATATACTATCAATATCTAACAAGCTATTAAAACTTTATCTCTAGTTTCCTTATCAGTACGAAAATATATAATGAGCGAATGCTACTTAAAAAAGAAAGAAAAAAGAGAAAGAATAGGTTTGTATAGGCTGGGGTAATGTACCCCGCCTATACAAACCTATTCTTTCTCTTTCTCTTTTTTTGAGTGACATTTGCCTATTAAGTCAACTCTCTGATAAGTAATATAAAAACAAGCTTTAATTTTCTATATAACTTAATTGGTTATTACAAACAATAATATTGGACTATCCATTAGAGATGTATAAAAATTCAAAAACGAAAAAATGATAAAAAAAATAAAAGGGAGTATTCTGCGCCGATAACAAATGTGCTTAATGGCAAGATGTCGTGACCCCGTTCAAAAAACAGGCATGCCCACAAAAGCAAAGGTCACCCGCTGATACTCCCCCACCGGATAAGGAATAACAGCCCATTTACAATTGCAGGCATGCACCTTTCCGATGAGTATCCAACCTTTAAGGGGGTGAGCCTCAAGCTGGATACTAAAACAGTTTCAAGCTTATATTATAATTTATTTCTTATAAAAATCAAGTTTTTTTATTTTTACACTGTTCGGTTTTATTATATCCATTATAACATGCAGTTAAGTAAACCTCTATCAAATATACTATCAATATATAGATAGCTATTACACTTCATCTTTGGTTTACTTGTCAGCATGAAGATATTTAATGAGCAAACGCTACTTAAAAATATCTTCTAGCTTTCTGTTAGGCCTGACTAGCAATAACATAGAACATTATCAAACTATCCATTAAAGATTTATGAGAATTTAATAGAAAATTAGATAAAAAATTAAAAAAAATGACAAAAATATCTAATGAAAAAAAAAAAAGTTCCGATCTAAAATAAAGGTATAAATAAATTTTATTAGAAACCTATTGCATATAAATAAAAACTATTATATTATATGTATGGGGATGTATAAAGGGGGGGATAAATGCAAATCTTATCCACAAATAATGTTAATGGGGATTTTGTCTCTATGAAGTTGACAAATCCCAAACATATGGCTGGACTATCTGGTAGCAACCAAAAAAGAGAACCGGTTGTCTCATCTTTTGCAGATATGTTTAATAACGCTCTAAACGAAGTAAACGATCTTGAAGCAAAATCCAAGAATCTTGCTGTACAAATGGCAATTGATCCCGATTCAGTTGATATCCATACTGTACAAATAGCAGCAGAAGAGGCAGAATCAGCAGTTCTATTTACAAAAGCTATCTTCGATAGAGTAGTTAGAGCTTACAAAGAGATCACTAACCTTAGATAGATAATAGATCCTTTTTATCTATCTTTATTAGCATATTATTTTGGGGGGAAATATGCCAGAATTTTTAAAGAAATTTTTTGACACAGTAAAAACTCTGTTCACAAAAACAACTCTTATGCAGAAAGTTATCATAGCAGCTGCTGTTATACTTGTTATAGTAGCATTTGTTCTACTGTTCTCTTTCAATACATCAAGTGTAGGAGTTCCACTATTCGCCAAAGAGATTGATGTTGCAGACTTTGGAAGAATTTCAAAAAAACTTGAAGAGGATAAGATCCCATTCACTGTTAAAAACAACTCTATAATACTCTTGAAAAATGATAAAGAGAAAAATAGAGCCATAATGTCACTTGCTCAAAATGGACTTATGCCAAGGGGAAACTATACCCTTCAAGACATAATAAACTCAAAAAATATTACCACATCTCGCGCTCTTGAGGATGTAAAATTTAGAGCAGCTCTTCAAGGACAGCTTGCAGATCTCTTGGAGGCTTCAAACTTGGTATACTCAGCAAAAGTTAATATAACTATGCCAAAAGATAAAATATACTTAAGTGAGAGAGAACCTGTTAAGGTCGCTGTTGTTATTACTCCAAAATATGGTGTACATTTTGAAGAGAATAAGGCATCTATCAAGGGAATTGAGGAATTAATCGTAAACTCAATTGATGGTGCAACAAAAGAGCATGTGGTTATCACTGATAATTATGGGAAAAAATTAAATGACTTCAGTAATGAAGAGACAGATTCAAAAATTAGAACGACAAACGAAAACTTAAAAATTCGTGAACAACAGGTAGAAAAATATAGATCAAAATTGGAAAATGGAATATCTCAAATAATTCCAAGAGACAGATTCTCACTCGTTGTTGATGTTCAAATGAACTTTGACCAACAAAAAGAGAACAGAAAAGAGATACTTCCTGTTGTTCTAAAAGAGAGTACTCCGGGTTTGCCGTATGATGATGGAGAGAGAAGATATAGTATCCCAATCTCAACAAGCATAAAAAAAGAGACTTTTGAGGGACCAAACTGGATTCCAGAGGGGCCTCCAGGATTTGACAGCAATGTTCCTCCAGGATATCAGGGTGCTTTGGAACAGATGACAAAGTATATAAAAGATGAACAGATCCTAAATGAACAAACTGGAGAATCAAACAAAGAGATCGTGAAGGATCCTTGGGAGATAACAAAGGTAACTGCAGCGGTCACAGTTGATGGAACATATGAGCTTCAATATGATGAGAAGGGAAAAATAAAGACTTTCCAAGACAAAACCAGAAGAATGAGAGAGTACAAAGAGGTCTCTCCAGCAACAATAAAGAGCATCAAGGGCTTTGTTGAGCAGGGTATAGGATATAGTAATGCACGTGGAGACAAGGTTGAGGTTTATGAAATACAGAAAGATAGATCAGCAGAATTTATGTCTGAAGATATTAAATGGAAGAGAAATCAACAGATTGTCTTTGCGCTACTTTGTGGAATATTAGGTGTTATTGTAATTTTAGGAATTGGAATAGCTTGGAGATTGATACAGAAAGAGATCCAAAGACAAAAGATGCTTCGAGAACAAGAGCTTGCTCGCCAACATGCAATTGCTCGTGAATTGGCACTAAAGAGTGCTGAAGAAGAGGGCCTAGAGGTAGAGATGTCTATGGAGGATAAGGCTCGTCTTGAGTTGCAGGAGACTGCTGTTCAGATTGCAAAAGAGCATCCTGAGGATGTTGCAGCACTTATCAGAACTTGGCTATCTGATGAATAGTTTTAAAAAAATGCCGATAATTTAGTTTAAGAAAAAGATATTTTAAAACATTATTATTTATGTTATATTTAATAGTGGAAAGGTGGAGTTGATATGTCTGATGATGTAATTATAGATGACTTGCCAGCAGGCTCAAAGTCCAAAGGCGGCGGTGCCAGCAGCAAAAGCAAAAGCTCATCTCATAGAAAAACACTCAATGGTAGACAAAAAGCTGCTATATTCTTAGTAACTTTGGGAAGTGAAGTCTCCTCAGGTATATTCAAACACCTTAGAGAAGAGGAGATTGAACAGCTAACCTTTGAGATAGCAAGAATTGAGACTGTTGAACCTGAAGATAGAGACAGAGTCTTGATGGAGTTTCAAGAGCTTATGATGGCAAAAGACTTTATCACAAACGGTGGTATTGACTATGCTAAAGAGCTTCTTGAAAAAGCACTTGGAGGAACAAGAGCATCTGAAATAATAAATAAGCTAACCTCAAGCCTTCAGGTTCGTCCATTTGATTTTATCAGAAGGACAGATCCTCAGCACTTGCTGAACTTTATACAGGGAGAGCACCCTCAAACGATAGCATTGATTTTGGCATACTTAGAGTCAAACAAGGCATCATTGATTCTTGGAGCTTTGCCGCATGAGATTCAATCTGATGTTGCAAGACGTATTGCAACAATGGATAGAACCTCTCCAGAGGTTTTGCGTGAGGTTGAGAGAGTCTTAGAGAAGAAACTTTCTACACTTGCTAGTGAAGACTTTACTGCTGCTGGTGGTGTTGATACGATTGTTGAGATATTGAACTTGGTTGATAGAACAACAGAGAGAACAATACTCGAGACATTGGAAGAGGAAGATCCAGACTTGGCAGAAGATATCAAGAAGAGAATGTTCGTATTCGAAGATATCGTTCTTCTTGGAGACAGAGATATTCAAAAAGTTCTGCGTGAGGTTGATACAACAGAGCTTGCAAAGGCACTAAAGGGTGTAAACAGTGAGGTTCAGGACAAGATCTTTAGAAACATGTCAAAGAGAGCATCTTCTGTATTAAAAGAGGATATGGACTTTATGGGACCTGTTAGATTGAAGGATGTTGAGGAGTCTCAGCAAAAGATAGTCTCTGTAATCAGAAAGCTTGAAGATAGCGGAGAGATTGTTATTGCTCGTGCTGGTGAAGATGAACTTATTGTATAGTAAAATTGTATTGATAAAAGGATAATTCTTTAAAGTAGAAGAGTGGAGGTAGAGCTTTGGCAAAAAATGTTTTTAAAAGTAATGAAGTAGTTGCAGATAATAAAGAGATACCGATAGATGTTCCATCTTTTAGTAGTGTTGAAGAGATTTTACCAGAAGAAGAGGGATTCCAAGAGGAGTTTGATGGTAAAAATATTGATGATTTAAAAGCAGAAGCTGAAGCATTTGAAAAAGAGTTTGAAGAGAAAAAGCGCCTTATGATGGAGGAAGCTGAAACAGAGTATCAGCAAATTCTCGACAGAGCTAAAAACGAGGCACATGACTACTTTAAAAAACAGAATGAAGAGGCTCTTGAAGAGAAAGCAAAGATTGAAGAGGAAGCAAAAGAGATAATCCAAAAGGCAAATGAAGATGCAAAGCAGATAGAAAATGAGATGAAAGAGAAGGAGACAAGACTCCTAAATGATGCACGAAAGAGAGGCTATCAAGATGGCTGGGATGAAGGGTACAAAAAGGGTGTAGAAGAGGTAAACAGGCTTGTTGAGAGAGTACAAACTATACTTGACAAGACTATCGAAAGAAGAAACCAAATATTTGTCGAAGTTGAACAGCAGATAATAGATCTAATTCTCTTAGTTGCAAAAAAAGTTGTAAAAGTTATCTCAGAGAGCCAGAAAGATATTGTGCTTAACAATGTAAACCATGCACTGCAAAAGCTTAAATCTAAAGGTGATATATCAATAAGGGTAAATCTTTCAGACCTAGATATGACAACAAAACATAAAGAGGAGTTCATCAAGAACTTTGAAAATATTGGTAACTTAAAAATATTGGAAGATACAACAGTTGATCAGGGGGGCTGTGTAATTGAGACAGATTTTGGCTCAATAGATGCAAGAATCTCAAGTCAGCTATTGGAGATAGAGGAGAAGATCCTAGAGCTTGTTCCTATCCAATCAAAAGGAAAAAGCAAAGAGAAAGAAAAATAGAAAAAGTATGCAATACAAATGAATATGTAAAAAGACAAAGCATTTTTCTTGGATTTTTTTGTCAGGCTGTAGATGAAGTAAATAACAAAGATTTTGTCACGCTTTGTATAACAAAATCGACTTATTTACTTCATCTACAGCCATATGAAAAAGAAAAAAATAAAAATCTTTTGACATATTCATTGTTATGAAAACTAACTTATGTAGCAAAAGAGTTATAGGAGATATATAACAAAGATTTTATATTAACTTGCACAAAATAAAAATTGCTTATATTGTATGTTATTTATAAGTATAGAGGAATAGCATACAATATAACAAAGATTTTGTCACGCTTTGTATAACAAAATCGACTTATATTGTATGGCTATTCCTCTATACAACTAATTATATTTCTTCTCTCCCCTCTTTCTATGTAGGAAGAGGGGACAAAGGGGAGATGGTAGAAAAAAAGATAACAATGTCATTGATCGGGGGGAAATATGGCAAACTTTTCTTTAGACTTCGATATAGAAAAATATCAAGCAATCGTCGAAAAAGTAGATCCAATCAAATATGAAGGTAAAATCTCACGAGTAACAGGGCTTTTAGTAGAATCTAAAGGACCAAATGCTGTTATTGGTGAGGTGTGCAAAATTACTCTATCCTCTGGCAAGACTATCTCTGGTGAAGTTGTAGGCTTGGAGAAAGATAGGGTCAAAATTGTGTGCTATGATGAGATGGAGGGGATAGAGGTTGGCAACAGAGTAACAGCAACTGGAGAGCAGCTCTCTGTCTTTGTTGGTGAACATCTCTTGGGTAGAGTTCTAGATGGACTTGGAAAAGACTATGATGGTCATGGCGGGATAGGAAGCAAAGAGCAATACTCTATATTTAACCTTCCATCAGATGCCATGTCTAGACAAAACATTGTAAAACCTATGCCAACAGGGATAAAAGCCATCGATGGACTGATAACCATTGGTAAGGGACAGAGAATTGGTATATTTGCAGGAAGTGGTGTAGGAAAATCTACCCTTCTTGGCATGATTGCAAGAAACGCTGTTGCAGATGTCAATGTTATTGCCCTCATAGGGGAGAGAGGTCGTGAGCTAAAAGAGTTTATTGAGTATGACCTTGGTGAAGAGGGATTAAAAAAATCTGTCATTGTATATGCAAGTTCAAATAAGAATGCTCTTTGTAGGGTGCGCGGGGCATATGTTGCAACAACAATTGCTGAGTACTTTAGAGATCAGGGCAAGGATGTAATCCTTATGATGGACTCTCTAACCCGTTTTGCCTTGGCTCAAAGAGAGATTGGACTTGCAGCAGGTGAACCGCCAACAACAAGAGGTTATACCCCATCAGTCTTCTCACTTCTTCCAAAACTGCTAGAGAGAGCTGGTACAAATGAGGTTGGAAGTATAACTGGAATATATACAGTTCTTGTTGAGGGTGATGATATGGATGAGCCAATAAGTGACGCCGTTCGTGGTATCCTTGATGGACATATCGTCTTATCAAGAAAACTTGCACATATGAACCACTATCCAGCAATCGATGTGCTCTCATCAATATCAAGACTTATGATAAAAGTAACCAAAAAAGAGCATACCGAAAAAGCAAATCTTATAAGAGAGCTTATTGCAGAGTATCAAGACAAAGAGGATCTAATAAGCATTGGTGCATATGCAAGTGGAACAAATCCAAAGACAGATTTGGCAATACTATTGAAAAATAGGATAGATGATTTTTTGACACAAAATATTGAAGAGGCCTTTGATTATGATGAGATTCTTCATTTAATAGATGAAATTATAGATAGTGTGAATGGTAGCTCCGATGAGGAGAGTGAAGAGGAGTTTTTCTAAAAAATGAAAAAATTCGTTTTTAAGCTGGAGAGAATTCTTCGTATAAAAGAGCATAAAGAGCACATAGCAAAAGAGCAATATGCAAAGGTGCTACAGCAAAAACAGCTCTTGGAAAAAGAGGTTGATGATCTATATAGTGGCATAGAGAGAGCAATCGATTCTGATATACTTTATGAAAGTAATATTGTTGATTACAATTCACTATCAATAAGGGACAACTATATAAAGGGACTCAAGATAAAAATTGAGCAAAACAAAACGGAAATAGAGCGACTTCTGCCAACCTTGGAAGAGCTTAGAGAGGCACTATTTCTCGCAACTAAAGAGCGAAAAATATTCACAAAGTTAAGAGAAAAAGAGCATATAAAGTATAAAGAAGAAATTCAATTGGACGAAATTAAAAGTATAGATGATTCTGCAAATAAGGCCTACATATTAAGCAGGTTTGGGGGGGAAGATAGTGAGTGATAGCATTAGCAATGTCTATGCGAGGATAAATTATCTAAAAGCAAGTTTCAAAGAGTATGGCAACAATGTTAAGCCAGAATTTATCAACAACTTTAATGAAATGCTTGCTGAAAGAAGCCAAAAAGTTAGTAACACAGAAAAAAACAGTGAGGTTCATCCTCTTTTGTCATCATCATCTCTTACTAACGAAGTTAAAATAGAGAGCACTCCAAAAAACAGTAATGAGAGTGCAGCTACCCGAATAGAGCGAGCTATTGAGGAGGCTTCAAAGCAGTATAAGCTCTCTAAAGACCTAATAAACAGCGTTATAAAGCAGGAGTCTGGTTTTAATCCAAACAGTATATCAAGAGTGGGTGCTATGGGTTTGATGCAGCTTATGCCCGATACGGCAAAAGAGCTTGGCGTTGAAAATCCATTTTCTATAGAAGAGAATATTGATGGCGGGGTAAAATATCTCAAGATGATGCTTGAGAAATATAATGGCAATCTTGACCATGCCCTTGCAGCATACAATGCAGGTCCGCACAGAGTGGACTATGCAGGCGGTGTGCCTAATATTCAAGAGACACAAAATTATGTAAAGAAAATAAAGAGAAATCTATTTAAATAAGAGCTTATTTAGATAAACAAAAAAAATTCTTTTGGGGGAAAGAATGACAAAAATAGTTAGTAAAAAATTAATAGCCATATGGGTTCTACTCGTTATTGCATCAGCAATAGTTGGTGTTCTAATCGTTGACAGTGTTGGAAAAATGTTTGGGGTTAGCCTTCCAATACCAATTATAGATAGCATAAGAGCAAATACACTAAAAAAGAAGATTTCCAGTGCAGAAGATCCATATCTCCTTGAGAGAGTGGAACTTGCTAAAAACCAAGATAAACTCGTATTGATGGAAGAGCAGATCAACAACAGAGAGAAAGAGGTAATTGCTAAAGAGAATGACGCTATGAAGAAGATAGAGTCTATCAATGAAAAAGAGAGAGAGCTTGCAAAAAAAGAGACCATGTTGAATGAACTTGAGACACAAAAGAATGACAGAAAGAAGAATTTAAGAGAGCAGGCTGTAAGTTTGTATAACATGCCTCCAGTAAGTGCTGTTGCGATATTATCAAAGCAGACCGACAGTGATGTTGTTGATATATTAAGGGAGATAACTGCTTATGCTGAGGAGCTTGGTGCAACATCTCTATCACCATACTATCTAAAGCTTATGAGTGATACTGATAAGGAGAAGGCTGCAAATGTGCTTAGAAAACTTCAATACTCTGCAAATACAGAAGATAATGGTGTTGAGATTTTGAACGAGGATTTTAATTTCTAATTCTACCATCTCCCCTACCCTCTTCCTACATAGGAAGAGGAGGAAATAATAGCATATTATAGAGAGCAGAAACATAATACAAGTCGATTTTATCAGCGTAAACGATATAAAATCTTTGTTAGGTAGTGCCATTCTATATGTAATGTACTGTAAAAAATAATAAAAAAAACAGATGAGTTTTCATCTGTTTTATAATTTGGGCAGTGCCAGGATCGAACTGACGACATCCTGCTTGTAAGGCAGGCGCTCTCCCAGCTGAGCTAACCGCCCGAAACTTGATACAATTTATAACCTCTATTTGATTTTTTGTCAAGATATTTTTTCTCTTTTTTTAAGCGATATTCATTCATTTTATATGTTATTAGTACAAATAATCAAGAAAATGGTTAGATAAATATTGTTGTCTGCAATGGATAATCAAGCAGCACTGATAATTAGAGTCTGTTGGATTATTACCTTTCAGAAGATTGCACTTAATAGGCAAACGTCACTTAAAAAAAGAGAAAGAAAAGAAAAAGTAGATTTGTATAGGCGGGGTTTTTACCTTAAGCCTATACAAATCTATTCTCTCTTTTTTTTCTTTTTTGAGTAGCGTTCGCTCGTTTGATATTATCGTAATGACATGGAAACCAGAAATAATAATTTAACGATTGTTAAATATTGATAG
>JAVBQL010000001.1:0-187684 GCA_031549085.1 Spirochaetota bacterium | reverse complement strand
ATAATAAAGATGATGAAAAAACTGCACAAAAATATTTTGATAAATTAAGTAAAGAGAGGCAAGAGAAAATACAAAAGGCTAATGAAGATTGGGAAAATCAAAATCATGATATCGTTGAATTTGAAGGAATAGATTTTTGATGTTTTTTTTGTTAAATATCAAGCTCATTCTATTAAGAGTGAGCTTTTTTTATTTAATTCCGCTTTTTTGACAGAGAAGATATCGCCTCAGACCGTGATAAGATTTTGGCTGAGATGGGGATCTTTTTTAGCAAAATTTCTTTTAAAGAGTATTTTTAATGTATTATTCATAATATCTCAAAATTACTGATTCAAATAGAATAAATCTGAAAAAACAACCTACTTACATAACCATGTTTTCTTTTTTTAATCTTTAAGTTTAAAAAAGAGATTTTTTAATTTAAGGGGAGGATTATAAAAAAACTCTCCCTCTCAAAAATTAGTGAAGAGTTTTAATATTTATTAAAGTAGTCTCAATTAGCTGTGGGAATAGTTTGATTATTTGCTTTGGATTAGAAATATTCTTTAATTTATCCCATAGAGTTATTATGATATGCAATTTTCAGAAATCAAGTCTAAAGATAGTAAAAATGCAAAAAAATAAAAATATTTTCTTGACACTTTTGATATTTTTAGATATCATAACCAGTAGAATCGGAGTATAATGGATTATATAATGAAAAAAACAAATATTATTAATCTTATTTTTAAAAACACTTCTTTTACTTTCTTCTGGTGGGGGTCCTCCCCAAACATACTATTAATCTAGCCAATTTATGCTTATATTTTTTCAAAGCATATAGCAATATTATTCACATTTTTTAAAACGTAACTATATTTTTTTAGTTTACTATTATAATTTATATAACAATTATTTAAGGAGTTATTTATGAAACAGAGATCTTTTATATTACCACTAAACAAGATGCCAAATAAATGGATAAACATATTAAAAAACTTTCCAAAAGCAGTGCTTCCTTTGGTTGATCCAAAGACAAATCAGCCTGTTCCAATGGATTTTTTGAAATCACTTTTTTCAGAGGAGCTCTTGTCTCAAGAGGTGAACTCTACTGATGAGTATATCCCTATCCCAGATGAGGTTAGAGATATCTATTCAATCTATCGTCCAACACCACTGGTTAGAGCATACTCTTTGGAAGAGATTCTTGGCACACCAGCAAAGATCTACTTTAAGTATGAGGGGGTTGCTCCATCAGGCAGCCACAAAGCGAATGCTGCTATTCCTCAGGCTTATTATAACAAAAAAGAGGGAATCAAAAAGGTTACTACAGAGACTGGAGCTGGGCAATGGGGGACAGCATTGAGTTTTGCCTGCGAAAAGATGGGACTTGAGTGCTTGGTATTTATGGTTCGTTCAAGCTTTGAGCAGAAACCGTATAGAAAAATATTGATGCAGACATATGGCGGAAGGGTAATTCCAAGTCCATCTGAAGAGACAAAAATTGGAAGAGAGCTATACAAAGTAGAAGAAAACAGAAGAGGCTCACTTGGTATGGCTATAAGTGAGGCTGTTGAACTTGCTCTTCAAGACAAAGATACCCACTATACATTGGGCTCTGTTCTTAACCACGTAATATTGGAGCAGACAATTATTGGTGAGGAGGTTCGCCTTGCAATGGAGGAGATTGGTGACTACCCAGATATCCTCGTTGGTGCTTGCGGCGGCGGTAGTAACTTCGGCGGCTTTATGGTGCCATTCCTAAAAGAGAATGTTGAGAAGGGAAAGAAGACAAGATTTATCGGTGTTGAGCCTACTGCTTGTCCAACTCTTACAAAAGGTAAATACACTTGGGATTATGGTGACTCTGGGGAGCTTATTCCTCCAGCTTTGATGTACACTTTGGGACACACATTCGTTCCGCCTTCTAACCATGCAGGTGGACTTAGATATCATGGAATGTCTCCAATTTTAAGTTATTTAAAGGCTAATAATCTAATGGAGGCTGTTGCAATAACTCAACTTGAGGTCTTCAAGGCTGCGGTTATGTTTGCAAGAAGTGAGGGAATCATTCCTGCACCAGAATCTTCACACGCAATTGCTGTTGCAATTAGAGAGGCTCTTGAGTGTAAGAAAACAGGTGAGTCAAAGACGATTGCATTCAACTTAAGCGGACATGGCTACCTTGATATGGCAGCTTATGATGACTATCTCAACAATAAATTGGATCTAAATGAGCATCCAGATAAAGAAATTGAGAAGGCTCTAAAAGAACTTCCAAATATTACGTTTAAGGTATAGTTTTTTATGGAAAAAAAGCGACGCTTTTTAAACACTCCTTCAGGGACAAAACCGTTCTATATGAGCGAATCTCTCTTTAGGAGTGAGATTGTAAAATTGCTTTCAGACTACTTTTCAAGGTGGGGGTTTGTTCCTATAACCCCCCCTATTATAGACTATTATGACATCTATGAGAATTTATTGTCTGATGATCTACTTAAGGGCAGTCTAAAGTTTGTTGATAGAAATGGTGATGTCATTCTGCTTCGGAATGACATCGCCCTCTTCTGTGCAAAGCTTGTTGCATCTCGCCTCTCATCTAATAATAGTATGTTTAGATATTTCTATTCCGATACAATAATACGAGGAGAGAACAACAATCTCCCAGAGGAGTACTACCAAATTGGCTGTGAGCTTGTCGGCGAGGAGTTCTCTTGTCAAGAGATTGAGCTTATCACAATACTTTTGGAGTCAGCAAAGTGCCTTAATATTAATGATAGTGTGCTTCATATAGGAGATATCTCATTTTATAAAATGCTTCTTAAAGATATTGATGATATATCTCGCTCTGATATTTTAGAAGCGATAAGAAATAGGGACAAGGCTGGTTTAAAGCAACTTCTTGATGCTATTAATATAGAAGAGAATATAAAAAAGGATTGTCTATTGGCTTCTACTTTCATTGGGACTTTTCGAGAGATGCTTAAGCTTCCATTTTCAGATAAGGGTAAAGAGGCTCTCTCTAACATAAAAAATATTGGTTCTGTCGTAACAAAAATATATGAAAATGATGAAATAATATTTGATCTCTCTGAACTATCAAAATTGAAGTATTATGATGGAATAGTATTCAAGCTCTACTCAAAGGTATCGGGAACGGTAGTTGCCTCTGGTGGCAGATATGACTTGGTCTATAAGAAGCTTGGCATGGACAAAAAGAGTGTTGGCTTCTCATACTATCTTCAGCAGCTTGAGAAGATATTGGACTTTAATAGCTTTATAAAAGAGAAGAGTGTTGAGAAGATAGGGCTTGATAAGAGCGATATTAAGAAGACTTTTGTTGACTCAATAGAAAAAGTCAAAAGCAATAAAAATATAGAGATAGTTTATTAAAAACTAATCTCTATATTTAATAAAAAACGCCATCATATTGATGGCGTTTAACTTTTTTATAGAGTCTTGTTAATTAATATTCTTAAATATTAGCCTCTATTATATATGTCCGATATACTATTAATTGTAGCTGCTGTTCCCTTAAAATATCCTTTTGCTGTTGGAATATTTATAGAACCTATGCCATACTCTCCATAAATTCTATAGGTACCAGTTAGATTGGCACTAGTTCCTGATGCATTTTCAAGATATAAACCATAGGCAGTAGGGGCTGTAGTGTTAGTACCCCCTTTAGCTCCATATATATTAAAATAAGGGTTGGCACTAAATTTCCCTCCTCTAACATATACTCCATATGCAGTTGTTGCTTTTGCATTATCAGCTATACCAGTCACATTAGTTGTAAGATTTGGACCATACACATTTCCAAATGTTCCAACAGAAAAAATTCCATATGCACCCACTTTTACGATTGCACCATCTGTTGCTCCATATATGTTAGCTAAATATGAGGTGACATTAGCACCATTATATACCCCTTTAGCATTGCCATTTACTGTCATATTGCCTTTTGCCGCTATTATAGTATTATCGTTACCATTAAAAGTGAGAGCCTTGTAGTTATGTATTCCAACAACATCATTAGCTATTGTTATGTTGGTAGAAGAGCTACAGCCAATAATAGTAGAACCACCTACATAAAGTTCTGGTGTTCCTGACAAACCATAAACATAGTTTGCTCCAGAAGTGTTATTTAATATTCCATATACAGTTGAATTTTCAATTGTAACTTTACCTGTTCCTGTTCCAGCACTATAACTATTTATCCCATAAACATCAACTCCACTGGTGGTAGAGCTAAAAGAACCATAGATAGAAGAGCTTGATTTTACACTAATTGTCCCCTTTTGATATTGATCTTGTATACCATAAACAAATCCTTTTGCGGTAGTTGTGGAGGCACCATATACAGTCCCATTAGTAATTGCAGTAGACCCACTATTAATATTTATACCACAAACTCCCTGCACAGTAGCTCCACTTGCACCATAGACTTTTGCGCCACTAAGAACTTCAAATAACCCTTTCTCTACACGGACACCGTGGGTTTGGCCAGAGACAAATGCACTCTTTGCTCCATAAACATAAGAGTTTGAACCTGTAACTGTTGTTGTGCCAGAGTAACTATATATACCATATACATTTCCTAATAGAGTTGTATTTGTTCCATATATATTTCCGCTAGAAAAGGTAACTTGCGTTCCTCTATTATAGAGACCAATAGCATTTCCATTTACAGTCGTAGCATTCGCAGAACTCGATATTCCATAAATATTGGCACTGGCTATTGTATTGATTATTACATCATTTAATATACCTATAGAACCTTCAGGAACAGTAGTTAATAGGTTTGTGCCAGAAACAGCAGAGCTATTTACTGCACCATATATATTACTAACAGCTCCAAAAATAGAAAGTGTTCCAGAATGGTGCCATATACCAATAGCTGTAACTACATTAGCTTTTGTTGCTCCATATATGTTTGACCCAGATATATTAGTTGTTCCTCCCATTGTTCTTATTCCATAGGCATTTGTTACTGTAACAGTATTAACTCCATTGCCAGCTCCATATATAGATGAATTTGAAATTGTCAATGTTTTGGTGGCAGATGCTCCACATATAGTGTAGGTTTCTTTTACTAGAGTGTGATCATATAAGGCCATAACTTCACATTTATCTAAAGTAAGATTTCCCTTAGTAAAGACACCATAAGCATATTTATTTCCGCTTACAGTTGCTATTGCTCCCATTATACTTAAATTATCTAATGTAACATTTGATGTTGCTGCTGCAGTTACTCTTCCTATTTGGTTAACAGTTATGTTTTCAGCTAAAGGTGCTTTTAAAATACTCTTGCTATTCACATCTTGCACTGTAAATGATGAGTTGTATCCGCCCTTTATGATTACAGGGTTTACAATTGATATATTAATTAATTCCTCATAAGTTCCAGAAACAAGAAGAATTCTATTTTTGTCCCCTGTAACCTTTGTTAAGGCTTTTGTTACAGTTTTTAATGGATTAGATTCATCTCCAGCATTGGTGTCAAGCCCAGTGGTTGAGACACATATAGGGGAGATATCTTTTTTGATATTTACTTTGTATGTTGTATATACCCCATCAATATTTATTGTAAAATCTTTAGTAGCTCCGGTAAAGGTAAGTGAGCTTGTCTCTCCACTCTTTGCTGATGTAGTTAGTGATGGATCAATAGAGTCACCTGTATAGGTAAGAGAGGATACAATGCCTATTGTATTAAAACTGATATCATTATATATAGTAAGAGTTATCTCTCTGTTTGTTTGATCTATATCTCCAATTATATCACTTCCACTTGTGATCCAGCTGTTTAAGCTTTTTTTAAATGAGAAAGCTGTTATCTTTGCAACGACCCTTGTGGCGTTATTATCATAAAGGTCATGAGCAACTATATGCAGGTTATTATTACTATTGGTTAAAGTACATACAAAAGTTAGATTTGGATGCTCTCCACTAGGATCTAAAGTTTTTATCTCTGTCGCTGTAGAGCCGCCTATTATAGTAAATGTTCTTGTGGAATTGGTAGCTTTTGTTATGATCTTAACTTCAGTTGGTGTTATAATAATACGATCGATACCATCAGTTGTATCCCAGCTTCCAAAAAAATCTGGGTTAACTTGACTAGCATTAATTGTTGTCGTTGTTGTAGTCGTTGGAATAGCAGATGGATGTAAAGAGATATTCACTGTGTATGATGTTAAAACCCCATCAACATCAATAGTAAATGTTTTTGAAGCTCCACTAAAAATAATAGGATCTGTATCACCAATTTTTGTATTTGTTGTTAGTGGTGGATCTATAGAGTCACCCTTATATGAGATAGATGCCACGATATCTTCTGCTTCGAAATTAATATTATCAAATATTACAATATTGATTTTTTTTGTTGTCTGATCGATTACTCCATTAATATTGCTTCCATTAGTCATCCAGCTATTTAAGCTTGTTTTCAATATAAAAGATTCAATTTTTGAGATAGTTCTAGTAGCTTTAAATGCAGTAACACTATCTGCTGTCACAATTAAGTCATTATTATTATTGGATAGTGTATAGTACCAAGTTATATTTGGTGGCAAGCCTCCTCCATCTGCTATCTCTATTTTTTCACCATCACCAGAGATAATGTTAAAAATTTGCACAGCCCCTGTAACCTTGGTAATTACTTTAACGTTAGTATTTGTTATGATAATACGATGATCATCACTTGTATCCCAACTTCCCATTAAATTTGGATTAACCACATTAGAGATTGTTGTAGTTGTTATTAGTTCATCAATTGGAACACACCCAACAAACCCAAAGGAGACGCTCATAAATATGAGTAGTCCCATAAAGACAGAAAAAAGATAACTTTTGATTTTCATTTAAAAACCTCCTAAAAATAATATATATTTATATAAAATAAAAGTTAATAATATATATATTATTATATAAAAATATCAATAAATTTATACTATATTATTGTAATTATACTATATAGTGATCTATTAAATGATATTTGGTAAACATTATTATAAATATATAAGTATATTGTTTTATCATTATATAATATTCGTTATTATGTTTTTATAATAGTAAATTAAAAAAAAGTATTTATATGTATAAAAAAATAATATATTTATGCTTTAATTGACTATAATACAAATTACGAACTGTGTTATAACTTGGAGGATAAAAGAGTGTTTCTTAAGGTTTAAAGAGAGATTATCTAAAAATAAAGATTATTCCAATGATGCAGAGAGATATCCCCACTATCTTTGAGACTGTTATTATCTCATTTAGAAAGATTATAGAGAGAATTGTTATAAGAATTAGTATGCCAATGCTTGAAATTGGATAGGCAACGCCTAAATCTACCTTTGAAAGAACATAGGTGTATGTTGCAAAGCCAAAGCCATAAAAAACAAGCCCAAGCATAAATAGTGGATTAAATAGAAGATAGATTGCCTTATCAAGTCTTGTTAAAAGCTCCATAGATTTAATCTTACCAATCCCAGCCTTTATAGAGAGCTGTGCAGAGACATTAAATATAATAGAAAAAATAAGAAAAAACTTTGCAGACATTATCTCTCCAGTAGACAAATCTATTTTGTTATTTAAGAGGTTTGACAGAATACAAAAGGCAAAGATTTTTTTCTTTACTTTGCCAAAAAATAACAAAAAGATCAACTCATTTACATTCTGTCAAACTTCTATAGCAATTTATTATAAAATCTTCCTCTTTTTAATTCCCTCCTTTTTGAAAAGGAGGGGGATAGAATTAGGGAAAAAGCATCTTTACTATATAGATGGAACTTCCCCATCAATAAAAACCTTCTCAAAACATTTTTTTAAGTTATCTCTATCCTTTGAGAAGAGATTATAGTGGATTGATACATAGTTAACAAGCTCACTCTTCTGCTCCTCGCTTACATTCGTTAGCATGCTTATAAAGTCAAGGGCCTTCTTCATATTATCTATATTAATTAATAGAAGAAAAACCTCAAAGAGGAATTCAAAGCTTGTTGTGAACTTTGAGCCATACTTGTGATAGATCTTTCTCGCATTTTCATAATCAGAAAATGAGATAAAGACTGCACAGAGCAGATAGAAAAATTCAACAGACATATAGCGTACAATGGACTCCTCACAGATCCATTGTGTATAGTTTAACTTATCAGTATAGAAAG
Source organism: Spirochaetota bacterium (assembly GCA_031549085.1). Lineage (GTDB taxonomy): Bacteria > Spirochaetota > GWE2-31-10 > GWE2-31-10 > MWDO01 > JAVBQL01. The sequence continues at coordinate 179,540 of JAVBQL010000001.1, read as the reverse complement.
CAATTAGGCCTTTTTGATAGTTAAGTTTTTTCTCCACCTCAAGCGTATTTATCGCAGGGTCCTCAAGATATAACTCAAAAGCAAGGTTGTTTAGTCTGTTTGCCTCATCATATTCAGTAAGCTCTATCAAACAATCTATCTTATTTATTAGCGCTTCCAAATCTGATGTAAGCTCAAATAGTTTTCCAAAGAAGAATGATGCAAGATTTAACTTATTGGACTCCTTTAGTTTGTATGCAAGAAGAAGAAATTTATCTTTAGAATTTAGGCTGTTAAAATCCTCATCATATATTCCGCTCTCTAGTGCAATTTTTGAGAGATTGTATCTCTTCTCATAGAGCAAAAAGGCTTCATCTATATTAGATACCATCTAAAAGACTCCATTTGTTAGTTTTATTTAGTTTTTTATAAAAGATATTGCGATTCAGATGAATTTACGGAATATGAGTTCAAAAAATAAAGTAATATGCCAACTCTTTTGTTAGATATTCAATAATTTTTAATTATAAATATTATTAGACATTATCTATTTTTTTATATAAAATATTTAATGATTAATTATAACAACTAAAATATAGATACTATTAAAATAAAAAGATGGATAATTTTACTTTCTACTCTGCTGCAAACCTTGAACCTCTCTCCTCTATGCTCTTTGAAGAGCTAGCAAAAGATAGAAAAATGGAGGGAATATTCTACAAACCAACGATTGTCATTCAAAACAAAGAATTAAGAACCTATTTAGAGCGATTTTTTTTGAAAAAGGTGGGGATCTCTATAAATATAGAGTTTGATTTTTTAGAGAGCGTGATTATAAAACTTGTGAGAGAGATAAAAAAGGATAAAAAAAGATATATATTTCTTGGAAGCAACAAAAATAAGAGTGAGTATGAGGATATTATATTCTCTATCTTGAAGAAGTATATTGGAATAGAGGATAGCCTCTCCATAATAGAGCGATATATAGGCAGTGGTGAGAACACAAGGCTATATTTGGCAGCAAAAAAGCTTGCTATGTTCTTTAGAGACTATGAGTTTCAGCGGGTAGATATGATAGAGAGCTGGCGAAAAGGAGAGAGATATAGCTTTGAAAATAGTCAATTACACATGGCATCTATCGATGAGATAGAGAGGCTTGAGAGATTTATCTATCAAAAGATATTGGAGATTATAGAGGAGAATGATAATCTTACCACTCTTATGAACTATATATCTGATATAGATAATGAAGATAAGTATAGGCCAGACATTTCAAAAAAGATTGTCTACTTTTTTGGTTTCTCCGAGATCTCTCAAGAGCACTACAATATACTATTGAAGATAAGCCGCTTCTATAAGATTAAATTTTTTCATATCGATCTCTTTAATCCAACTTTTCCTGTTAGATATATGAAAGATGGCACAATTTGTCAGCCAGAGAATAGACTTCTAAAGAGTCTTGCGATGGTGAATATCAAAAATACGACACTCTTTTTGGAGAGAGAGTCAAAGAGAAGTGAGGCTGCTCTTAAGCCAACTATATCTTTTGAGAGAGCAGAGCCAAAAGAGCTCCATGAGAGAACTCTGCTTGCCTATCTGAAGAATAGCATAAATGGGTATAAGATAGAGGAGAAAATTGCTCAAGATAAGAGCCTGCAAATTTTTAACTCTCCAACAGTAGAGAGGGAGGTTGAGACAGTTTTTAATAGTATAATCTATAACCTAAGCGCTGATGATAGACTAAAACAGAGTGATGTGGCTATCTTTGTCTCCGATATGGAGCAGTATGGCACAGCAATAAAGGCTGTTTTTGATAGAGAGTGGCTTGGCAACAGCAATTTTTTAGAGAGACCAAGAGAGCGAAGATTTAGAAAGATACTAACCTACAATAATTTAAGTCTATCAGGCGTTGATACCCTCTTTGGTGATGCTCTTATTACTATTTTAGGTATAGATAGGGACACAATCTTTGATGATATAGCAAAACTTTTTCAAAATAGATTCTTCTTAAAGTGCAATAATCTTAAGCAGAGAGAGGCAAAGGTTTTGATAGGTGTGCTTCGAGAGTTAAAGAGTATTGAGGGGTTTGACTTCAGTGATAGGGACTCCCCCTACTCGATTGTTTATGGGATAGAGAGGGTTGCACTCTCAAAAATATTGCCAATACCTCCATACAGTAAGATAGATGGTGAAACAAAAATTATCCCCTATGATATGGGTTTTGAGAGGGACGCTATTGAAAAGAGTATACCCCTGCTGTATGAGGTATTGAAATATGTGTGGGATTTGAGAGAGGATAGGGCATCTTTCAAACTTATAGAGTGGTGTGAAAAGTTTAGAGAGTTTATAGATAAATTTTTTAATATAAAAGATAAAAATATAAAAGATAGAGAGATTATACGGGAGAGTAGTCTCTGCATTGAAGTAATCAAAAATCTCAAAAGCATAGGCAGGAGGGGTAGTTCCCTTAATGATAAACTTACCCCCCCCTTTACTCTTAAAGAGGCAGTAGAGTTTTTAAAAGATCTTCTCTCAAATATAAGTATTGAAGAGAGTGTAGGAGGCAGCAGAGCGGAGGGGATCACAATTTCTACACTTGATAATTTTAGATCTATTCCAAAAAAGATTGTCTACCTTATTGGATTGAATGATAATCTCTTTCCTAAAAAAAATATCGATAATATTTTGGATATCAGAACTTTGGATAGGAGTGAAAATGATGTTATGCCCATTGATAAGAGCAAAAACCTATTTATGGAGCTTCTCCTATCTGTTGAAGAGAGGCTCTACCTCTCATATTGTGGAGATGATATTGTTAAAGAGAAAAAGCTCTATCACTCATCAGTGCTTCACAATCTTAAGCAATATATAGAAGAGAATCTTTTGCCCTATGGTGAAAATGGCAAGAGAAGTAGGTTTAGAGAGATTCGGATTCCCCTAAAGGGCTATGATGAGCTCTATTTTGACAGTAAAGATAGGCGAAGAGAGAGCTATGTTTCGATAACAGATCTATTTAATAACTATAGCTATATGGACTATATGGTTTTTAAGATTATGAGTAGAGGAGAGAGCCCTCTCGTTAAGAAGAATCAAACTAAAAAAGATGATATTAATTTGAATGAAACTGATGAGAGAAGCATAACCATTGCTGATTTGAAGAGGCTTATTAGATATCCTATAGAGACAAAGTTTAGCAAGCTCTTTAACATTTTTGAGGAGAGAGAGCATGAAAAGATCGATTTTAGACCTATCTATGTAGATAGATTAACAAATTGGGAGATTGTTCACCCCTTTATAAGTGAATATATCTCTAAATATTTTGGTATGAAGAGAGCTTCTGATAAAAATTCTCTAGATGAGGATAAAAACTTTGATTTGAGTGAATTTATCGAGAATAATTTTGATAGATATTTTAAATATAGCCTATTAACAGCAAAAACACCTGCAACAAAACCATTGTTAGAGATCTCAAGAGAGGAGTTGGCTAAGAGTTTTTCTACCTATGCAGGGGTGATAGAGCCACTTAAAGAGAGATATAGAAATTTTATCTCATATAGTGCAGTAGAGTTCACAGACTCTACTGATGAAAAGAGAGATAATATATTTCGTATGAAGCCAATAGAGTTTAAATTAAAAAAAGATGATTCAAAAACTTTAAATATAGGACTTACTGGTAGATATAACCTATCTCTCTTTCAAGATAAAGAGAGTGGAATCTATGAGATATTGGTGCTCTCTACGTCTGGCGAGCCAAAAAGGGAAGAGCAATATATAACACACCACATATTGGAGCCTCTTCTCTTCTTTTTCTCTGCACTGGTGACCATTGATGGGTTTCAAGAGAAAATTGTTACTACGATAATCTACAAAGATGGTGTTGTTAAGAGACTGGAATTCTCTGCGGTTAGAGATGAGGCAGAAAAATTCTTGAATAATTTGATATATTATATGTTTGATGATAAAAACTTTGATAGTGTAGATTTTGATATGGTAAATAAGCTCTACACTCTTAAGACAGACACTTTTAATTTTGGTAAATACCTTGAGCAGATGGATAAGAGCGAAGCCGATTCCCTCTCATTAGCGGCCATTTTGGAGTCTCCTCTTTTAAGAGAAGAGGAGCTGCAAGATATAATTGATGAAAGATTTAAGTTGGCTTTTAGCGGTGTTAAATATCTAGAGTAGAGATTTCTCTACCCCCCCTACCCCTTTTTCAAAAAGGGGTTTAAGAGGAGTCTCTCAAGCGTTAAATAGGGGAGAGAGATTTGCCAAGACATTAAAAAAGTCGTTTTTTGTTGGAAAAGTGCCAAGCGGTTTAATACAAAAAACTTTGTTTTTGCTATCTTGACAAACCTCTTAAATTGTTAAAGTATTTAGAGTGAGAAGAGTATTAATGGACAAAAATAACTATAATCTAATAATAGAGGCCAGTGCAGGGACTGGCAAGACATATACAATTATCAATAAAATTGTTGAGATTTTGAAAAATGGGGAGACAGATCTATCAAAAATCTTGGTTCTAACTTTTACAGAGGCTGCAACAAATGAGCTTAAGGAGAGGGTGAGGGGAAGGCTAAAAGATATCATAGATAACAGTGAAGAGGATGATAGGACTACTATAAATAGGTTTAAAGATGCCTATGAGAATTTTGATAACAATTCTATATTCACAATACACTCCTTCTGCAAGCTTGTGATAGACAAGTATCCAATAGAGACAAAGAGCGATTTTCAATATGATGTTATAGATGACTCAAAGTTATATAAAAAGTGCCTATATAGAGTTTTGAACAGTGAAATATATAAAAGATATAGTGAAAAGTTGATAAAAAAGCTTCTTATCTACTCTGATTTTTCAAGCAAAAGTGATTTTCTTACAGGTGAAAATATTTGGGAATCCACCATCTATCAGCTTATTAAGATCTATGATAAGCGAAATGGGGATATCATCTTGCCAAAGAGTGGTGCAAAAGAGAGTTGGGAGTATATAGAGCTTGTTGAAAAGATGGAGAGAGAGGTTACCAATGACTATCAATATCTAAAAGAGAATTTAAATGGGACAAAAACTGTTGTTAATCTATCTATAGAGCTTGGGAAAAGAGATATTGGAGAGATAATAAAGCTGTTGGATAAAATTAATGAAATTCTCTCTGCAGATATAGAGTCTAGCTCTGAAATAGAAAATATAAGGACTAATAAAGATAAATTTGAAGATTGGTTAGAGGCTGCGACCTATCCTAAATATAAAAACTTGGCAAAAATTGATGATGAGATAAGGGAGTGTACAGAGCGACTTGAGAGAATATTTGTTAATATTGCTCATCTTGAGACACTTATCTTTCCAATTGTTGTTGACGAGCTTATCATAGAGATGGAGCGATATAAGAGAGAGAAGCACTTGGTGAGTTTTAATGATCTGCTTACCATAGTTGATGACTCTGTGGATAGTAGTGAAATCCTTCTAAATGAGCTTCGTTCAAATTATAGCTATCTGATTGTAGATGAGTTTCAGGATACAGACTCTACCCAATGGAGTATATTAAAGAGGATATTTGTTGACTCTAAAGAGCATAATATAATAGTGATTGGTGATCCAAAGCAGGCCATATATGGCTTTAGAAAAGCCAATGTTAGGGTCTATGAGAGTGCGGTGGCAATCCTTAAGGAGAGAGGGAGCACTACTGACTCCCTAAAAACAAACCATCGCTCATCAAAAGAGTTTATAGATGCGGCCAATATTGTCCTAAATAGCAAGAGCTACTTCAATAGAGAGGAGTTTGTTGACTCCCCAGCAGATAACAGCCTCTCTATTAAAATTGAGTCTAGTGAGGATAGTTATAGTGAGGTTGCTCCAGTGACCTTTGTTGATCTTAACCATAGAGACGCAAAAATTAATGCCACAAACTCAAAAAATAGATATGCAAATTTTATATCAAAATCAGTAAGTGAGATAACATCTCCTAATAGTAAATATAGAGTAACTACAGACAAAAAAGAGGAGCAAAGCCGAAAAATTGAGTATGATGATATATGTGTGCTGGTTAGAAGCAGAAGTGATGCAATACCTATAGAGAATCTATTTAAAAGGAGTGGAATTCCATACTCATTCTACAATAAAGATGGTCTCTATGAGACAAAAGAGGCATATAATATATATTACCTTTTGAAAGCAATTGCCTACCCTGAAGATAATGGCAATTTTTTAGCTCTGCTATTAACAAGATTTATTGGCTTTGATATAGAAAAACTCTCAAAAGTTGATGTTACAAGTGAGGAGAGCAAGATATATCGCCTCTTTCAAGAGTGGCTCTACCTTGCAGGCACATATAAATTTTCGGAGCTTTTTCACTCTATCATTGTAAATTCATATCTTATCTTTAATGAGACCATTGACAAAGAGGGCAGCTCTATCAACAATGATTATGATAGAAAGATAACAAATTATGAGCATATATTTGGAAACCTCTTGAAGGAGGCGACTAAAAAGAGATTGAACATTATAGGTATTGTTGAGCTTTTGGAGAGATACATAAGGGAGTCTGACTTTACAAAGGAGATAGATCTCCAGCGTCTTGAGAGTGATAAAAAAAAGGTAAAGATAATGACAATGCACAGCAGCAAGGGGCTTGAATTCCCAATTGTCTATGTTGCTGGAGGCTTCTCAAGGGGCAGCAAAGATAAATTTTATAACTTTTATGACAAAAAAGATGATACAAAAAATGTATTTGACCTTACAAAGAGGGAGCAGCACAAGAGGCTGCATAGAGAGAGGGAGGAGGACGAGGAGAAGCGCCTCTTCTATGTTGTATTGACCAGAGCAAAGCTAAAAATTTTTATCCCCTTTTTTACCCCAGAAAAAAATACAAAGCCTCTGCTGATGCTTATAAGAGAGCATATAGATATAGATGGGCTCTCGAGAGCTCATAGCAGTAGATTTGAGAAGAGTCTCTACAACCACTATGATGAGAGAGACTCTAGCAATTGCAGCAGCTCCACAACTGATGGAACTGGAGGAGAGACCTTTGAGAGCATATCAAGAGAAAAACTTATAAATATCGAGAGCAGAGTCTTCTCAACATCATCATTTACAAGCCTCTCAAAGAGCCTTACTGATGGGGAGCCTTTAAAAGAGAGAGATTTTAAAAAAATAGATGAGAATAATGATAGAATACTCCCATATGGAACAAATTTGGGAAATATGTTTCATAAAGCCTTTGAAAAGATAGATTTTAATAAATTTGGGGAAATTGGCTCAATAGATGAACTTAACAGCAGCAAAGAGGAGTCAATTTTAAGGATTAGAGAACAAATTGAGAGAGCAATTGACCATAATATCCTATCCAACATGACGAGAGAGAAGATTGAGAAGTTATCCAAAGGTGAAGAGAGTGGCTTGATTATAGAGAAGATGGCCCTCTCTATAAATGAGATTATATTTAATACCCTAAATGTGCCCATAGAATTTAGAGAGAGGGAGGATTTTGGGGAGAGCAGGCTTCTTTTAAGCAGTATAAACAAAAATTTAAAAATTAATGAACTTAAGTTTACCTATTCAAAAGAGGGGGTAATCGATGAAATTTTGGATAGTGTTGATATAGCCAAAATTGGTGATATTAATAAAAAGGGTTATATGACAGGCTCTATTGATATGATCTTTTCTTATGAAAATAAATTCTATATTCTTGACTGGAAATCCAACGCTTGTGAGACCTATAGCGGAGATGAGTTCTATAAACTTGTGGAGAAAGACTACTCTATGCAGTATCAAATATATTTTGTAGCACTTATTAAGTGGCTAAAGAGCTATTTTGGTGAGGAGTTCTCTTTTGAGAGCCATTTTGGTGGGATTATATACCTCTATTTAAGAGGAAGAGCATCAAAACAGCTTGAAAAATATGGAAACAGGAGCGGAGTCTATTTTAATAATGGCAGGGCTATATTTGAGAAAGATCTGCTAAAATGAAAAATATTATTAAAAAAAATTAAAAAAAGTATAATTATTGAGTTTATTTAAGTTTTTATTGTTGACTCTATTTTTAAAAAATTATAGACTTGAATATGATGGAGAAGCTTTTAAACAATATTTACTTAAGTTTGGAAGTTTTAAAGTTGAAATTGAAAATTTTTTTATAAGTATGTTATTTTTTTTAAATTACACATAAAAATATTTTAAGGACAAAACACATGAAAGGCAGAGCAGACAAAAATAGCAGTGTTATTACTATAATGGTTATAGTAGTAATGATTATCTCATTTACTTTTACATCATGCAGCTCTATGTTTGATGGACTTGCAAAATCTCTATTTTCTCAAAAAGATGTCAAGCTTGTAAATGATGGAGCTCCTGCATACCTTCTTCTTATAGAGGGTCTCATCTCTTCTGATCCAAAAAATAGAACATTTCTTCAAATTGGTATACAGACCTTTACTGCCTACTCCAGTGCCTTTGTTGATGATCCTGTAAGAAAAAAGATATTTTCTGACAAGTGTAAAAACTGGGGAAAACAGCTTCTTATGACCTATCCTCAATTTGCAGCTTATGAAAAATCAAGAGATATAGAGAAAAAAAATAGAGCCTTTAACTCCTTTATAAAAAGCATAAATAAGGTTGAGGTTCCATATGTTTTTTGGGCATCATATGCTTGGATTATGTGGATACTTGATAATCTTGATACAATAGATGGTCTTATGGACCTTGGAATCGTTAAGCAGATAATTGATAGGGTCTATGTTGTTGATGGAGATTTTTACTACAGTGCTCCTCATCTTTTTTATGGTGTATTTTATGCTGCGTTTCCAAAAGATATTGGCGGAGATATAAGCAAAGCTAAAAATGAGTTTAACTATGTTATTGAAAAAAATGGAGATAAACTCCTAATGGCAAAGATGTTCTATGCAATGTTCTATCTAAAACCGCAGCATGAAAAAGAGGAATTCAAAAAGACCTTGAAAGAGATTGAGGATTATGACCTTGATTCTTGTCCAGAGAACAGATTGTTGAACTTGATTACTCAAGAAGAGGCAGTTAAACTGCTTAAAAATGCGGATAGTCTTTTCTAATAAAAGGCAGTTGTTTACTGACCTTTGATTTTTATATATAGCTTTCACTTACTTTAAAGGAGCCTTTTATGAAAAAAGCTTTCATAATTTTGTTAATGTTTCTATCTTTTTTTGCCTATTCCCAATCTAAAGCGAAATACTTTTTTAAAATTGCAACCGACGCACCTGATAAGTCAGCATGGATCAACTGTTTAGATGAGATTAATAAAGAGATGAAAGTAGCGACTAATGGGGAGATAGATATAAAGGTCTACCCTGCCAGCACTATGGGAGATCAAAACACTGTTGTAAATAAGATGAAAATTGGTCAGCTAAATGGTGCTGGCTTAAGCAGCGGTGGAATGCAGCTGATTTATAAAGACTTTGGTGTATTGGGATTTCCTCTAATATTTAGAACATATGATGAGTATGACTATACAATAGAGAAGCTTGGCTCTTATGTTGGAGACAAGATAGAGGAGAATGGTTTTGTTCTCTTAGCTTGGACAGAGGTTGGTCTAATCTATGTTTTTTCAAAGAAGAAGGTAAACTCCCTTGCAACCCTAAAGACATCAAAGCCATTTCTACTGGAGGGAGATGTTGTTAGTAAAGCAATGTTTGATGAGTTCAGCATAAAACCTATACCACTACAGATGGCGGATATCGTTACCTCTTTGCAGACAGGAATGATCGATACAGTTTTCTCCTCATACTATACTCTAATTGCAACTCAATGGTATACAAGAGTTGCCTATGGAGCAGATTTTCCAATTACACTTATGATTGGAGCAATAGTTGTTGATAAAAAAATATTTGAAAGTATGCCAAAGAACTATCAAACTATGATGAGAGATCAATTTGCTAGCAAATTTAAGGCCCTATCAAAAAAAGTAAGACAAGATGATGTTGATTCTAAGAAGGCACTTGAGAAATATGGAATTAAATATCTTCCTGTTGCTGATAAAGAGAAGGAAGTATTTCAAAATGCTTGCGATAATGTCTACAAATCTTTAACAGAAAAAGAGTATTCAAGAGACCTTTTAATAAAAGTACAAAACACTGTAGAAGAGTATAGAAAAGGAAATAAATAGTAGACTTCTTGCGAAGCTTAGGAGGGTGAGTTATAATTTTTAGAGAGCTGATTATAGAACAAAAATTGGATAAGGAAATCTAAAGTTAGACAAGTATACATATTTAAAATAAGATATGTATTTTCGAAAGAATGTGGCTAAAAAAATTAAAAAGCACTCCGCTCTCTTTTATATTAAAGTAGGTTTATAAGGGAGATGGCTAGAAAAAAAATAAATTTGGAGGCAACATTTGTGAAAACTCTATTTAAGACAATAAATAAGATTTTTACAAAAATAGAACTTTTTCTGCTTATATTTATCTTTGCAATAATATTCGTGGCTGCCTCAGTTCAGATAGTTCTGCATGTTATTGGCAGTGGTATCCCATGGATTGAAACATTGCTTAAATATTCAGTTTTGTGGGTTGGGCTGATTGCTGCTAATATTGCCACCTCTGAAGATAAGCAAATTAAGATAGATTTGGTTGGACGATTTGTTAAGGGACGTGGAGGAAAATTGCTCTCATTTTTTGCGAATCTTTCTGCCTTTATTGTATGTACCATTGTTTTTATCTATTTTATTATCTATTTGGTAAAAATAGAGTACACATCAACTGCTGCAAGGCCATTTCTTAATATCCCCAGATGGGTGCTTCTTCTAATTGTCCCATTCTCATTTTTTAATATGGCTATAAAGTATCTACTTTTTACTATAAGAGACTTAAAAGACTTCATTTTAAATAGAGTATCTAATGACAAAGATACTCAAATTAATTCTAATAGTGCAGATGAATCTTCTGACAATAAGGAGATTGTGTAATGCAAACAGTTGTTCTAATAATTATTGCCATAATAGGTACACCGCTCTTTGCAGTTATTGCAGGAATTGCCATAGCTGGTTTTTTGGGAACAGGCACACCTCTAACGAATGTTGCACTGGAGATTGCTGGTATCACTGATATGCAGCTTCTATACAGTATTCCACTCTTTGCTTTTGCTGGCTATGTCCTTGCATATAGCAATACCTCAAAGAGACTTGTTCGCTTGACAAAGGCTGCCCTTGGCTGGATGCCCGGTGGATTGGCTATTGTAACCCTTATAACATGTGCTCTCTTTACAGCTTTTACTGGAGCATCAGGGGTAACCATTGTTGCATTAGGTGGTTTTTTACTTCCAGCTCTTCTCTCAGAAGGGTATAAAGAGAAGTTTAGCTATGGACTTGTTACCACTGCAGGAAGTGTAGGGCTTCTGTTTCCACCAAGTCTTCCAATAATAATGTTTGGCGTAGTATCACAAGCAAGCATAGATAAGATGTTTATTGCAGGTATACTTCCGGGGATATTAATAATTCTAGTGTTTGCAATCTATTCGTCTTTGATAAGTTATAAAAGTAGGATCCCAACAACAAAATTTTCATTTAAAGAGCTTTTAGATGCAATGTGGGAGATGAAATTTGAGATTCCTCTTCCTATACTTCTATTTGCTGGGGTCTACTCTGGAAAGCTTGCAATCTCTGATGCAGCAGCATTCACAGCTCTCTATATAGTAATTGTTGAGGTCTTTATACAGAAAGATATAAAGATTAAGCAGCTTCCATCAATAATAAAAGAGAGCATGGTACTGGTTGGTGCTATCTTAATAATATTGTCATGTTCAAGAGCAACCTCAAACCTCTTGATAGAGCAGGAGATTCCGCAAAAGCTATTTGCTATGATAGAGGGAATTATAACAAGTAAGATGCTCTTTCTTATCGTTCTAAATATTTTTCTTCTGATAGTTGGCTGTATAATGGACATCTATTCGGCACTGATGATTGTTGTTCCTCTGATCATTCCAATAGCAAGGGCCTATAATGTTGATTTAATTCACTTGGGAATTATATTCCTAACAAACTTGGAGATTGGATATCTAACCCCTCCTGTTGGAATGAATCTCTTTATCTCATCTTTAAGATTTAATCGGCCTATTGTTGATATATATAAATCGGTTGTTCTTTTTATTGGGCTCTCATTCATATCACTTATAATAATAACATATGTCCCAGAGCTTAGTTTGTGGTTTATAGAGAAACCATCTATTGTTGGAAAGTGGGAGATCTCTCACTCTGATGGAAGTATGGACTCCATAACCTTGCAAAATAACAACACCTATATTAGGAAGAGCGGAAGCTCTCCAATTGAGGTTATGATGAGCGAACCTGTAACAGATAAATATACAATAGATAAAAACTATATAACATTGGGAAAAAATGAGAAGTATCGTTATGAAATATATGAAGATGGAAAGAGGCTCTTGCTTGTAAAGGAGCGTCCAAAAGAGAAACCAATAAAGATGTTCTATGATAATAAAGTAGATCCACCACTTACAGTTAGAGAGGGGTTTTTAATAGGGAAGTGGGAGTCTGAAAATGGAAATATTTTGGAATTTGACTTCAATAATAATGTTAATGTTTTAAGAAATAATGAAGAGACCTCCTATATGTATAGGGTTGATAAGGATAAAATATTCTTGGATAGAGAGGATTCGCATGATCCTTATATGATAAAATATAAATTTAAGGACAATGATACTTTAAAGATAAAAAACAAGAAAGATTTGGTTATCTATAATAGGACAGGTTCTTAAGATTGTGGAGCATACTATTTTCAAAGTATTAAAAAAAGTCTATTTGATGTTGTTGTTTATTCTCTTTTTCTCTTTTAATAGCTTTAGTTTGGAGCAGATTATGATTTCAGACTTTATTGAACAAGCTCTCTCTTTTCCTGAAAGTGAGAGACAAAATTTCATTGATTCCAAATATAGCGATATAAAAAATAGCAATCAATTTCCTATAATAGATAGTGAAAATGTTACTTTTATCTATAGAGGAGATTGTAAGGAGCTATTTTTGGCAGGAGATATGACACAATGGATCTATAGAAGTGAGTTTATCAATATTCCAGGTACAGATTTTTTCTATCTTACCTATCAGTGTCCAATTGATGCGAGATTTGACTATAAGTTTGTTGCTGATGGAAATTGGATTTTGGATCCTTTAAATAGTAAAACTGCTCTGGGTGGATTTGGTCTAAATTCCTACTTTGCTATGCCAAACTATATTGAAGAGTCTGACAGTGAACTTAATCCTGATATAAAATATGGAGATATTACACAACATACAATATATAGTAAGTATATGAAGCAAACACGTCTTATACAGGTCTATACCCCATATGATTATGATCCAAGTAAGGAGTATGGCACTCTCTATTTTCAAGATGGAAGTGAGTATATAAAATATGCTAATGCAGTAACGACACTTGATAATTTGATATATGAAAAGAAAATTCCTTCAGTTATCGCAGTTTTTGTAGAACCAAACCCCAGAGAGATAGATTATCTGACAAATGAGAGCTATGCAAACTATTTTGTCCTTGAGATGATGAAGTTTGTAATGATGAACTACTCTATTAAAAAGAGTCCTGAAAGTAAAATAATTATAGGAGACTCATTAGGGGGGCTTATCTCTGGATATATAGTCTATAAATATCCAAATATTTTTGGCGGAGTTCTATCCCAATCTGGAGCATTTATTTTTAGTAATATAAAAACGTTTAATCTATTCAATAAAAAAGTAAAATTAGAGCCATTTTTAGACAGAATAGATAGGATGAAGACAACCACCAAAAAGTGGTATCTGGTTACTGGAAGCTATGAGACAAATGTTGCTGGTGCAGACTTTGTTCAAGGGAATCAAATGTTCTATAATGCTTTAAAGAGAAATCCAAATATAACAGATGTGGAGCAGAGGGTTTATCATGCAGGACACAGCTGGGGGTTGTGGAAAGATACACTTGTAAGTGGTTTGGAGTGGTTTTTTAAGAAATAGAGAGTCTATATAAATTATGTATAAAAATATTCTTTTGGTTGGTGCTGGCGGAGCTTTGGGATCTATATTAAGATTTTTGCTCTATTTTTTTACAAAAAATGGTACTCAATTTCCAATAGGCACACTGCTTGTTAATATTATTGGTTGTTTTTTAATAGGGTTTATCTATGGAATAGATAGCGTAAAAAAGCTCCATTCAAATATAATATATTTTGGTGTTACTGGTTTTTGCGGAGGTTTTACAACCTTTTCAACTTTTTCATATGATAACTTTTTATTATTGAAGATTGGTAGATATGATCTATTTTTTTATTATACAATTATTAGTTTTTTAGTATGTCTAATTGGTGTGATTTTAGGATTCATTCTCTCTTCAACAATTTTTAAACATATTTATAGTTAGCACTATTTTTATTGTTTGTATTAGCTGGATAATCATATTTTTAATCATTGAAAAAAACTATATTATATTGTATATTTCATTAACAAAAAAATATTAAAAAGAAATCTATTTTTGGAGCTATATGACACTAACACTATATACAGAAAACTATTTTGATTCTGCCCATTTTTTAGAAAATTATGATGGAAAATGTTCCAATCTTCATGGACACACTTGGAAGATTGCTGTTTGGGTTAGAGGGGATAGCAGTCAGCTTGATAAAATTGGTCTTCTCTGGGACTTCACCAATTTGAAAAAGATATTAGATGGTCTTGATCATAAGATACTTAACGATGTTTTAAAGAAAAACCCAACCGCAGAGAATATAACTATCTATGTTTTTCAAAAGCTAAAAAGTGATTTTGAGAATCTACTATTTAAGGTTAGAGTCTATGAGAAGATCATAGGTGAAGGTTCATACTGCGAAGCAGGGGATTTTTAAGAGATAGCTATGCTTGAAATTGTAGAAAAATTTATTACTATAAGTGGTGAAGCTCCAACAATGGGAGAGCCAATCTATATTATAAGGTTCTCTCACTGTAATATCAACTGCTCCTATTGTGATACATTTCAAAAAGATGAGGTCAATGAGCTCCTATCAAGAGATGAATTAATTAATAATATTATTGAGGTAACCAAAGATTATCCAAGACTAAAAGTTCTCTTTACTGGCGGAGAGCCGCTTCTAAACGAAAGACAAGATGATATAATTAGCATAGCAACTCAATTGAGTAATATAGATTTTTATGTAGAGACCAATGGAACTATAAAAATTAAGAACTTTTCTCTACCCAACTTATACTATGTGGTTGATTGGAAAGCTCCCTCCTCTTTAACAGAGATTAGGGCAGATTTTTGTTTAGATAACCTTAAATATATGCGAGCGAAAACGGACATTATCAAATGTGTAGTCGCCTCCTCCGATTTTGATTGGCTAATAGATAAGATCAAAACAAGAGATAAAGTAAACCCACTAATAAAGTTATATATCTCTCCACAATTTAATAAAATTAGTCTAAAAGAGCTTGCATCATTTATTTTAAAAAATAGATTGGATATTAATATTTCAATTCAACTTCACAAATTGATATGGGGAGATGAAAAAGAGGGTATTTAAAATGGATCATAAAGAGAATAATGAGAGTTGTTTGGTGCTTTTTAGTGGAGGGCAGGACTCTACAACCCTACTGTTTTGGGCATTAAGAAATTTTAAGAATGTCTATGCAATAAGCTTTTTTTATGGACAGAGGCACTCTATAGAGATTGATATTGCAAAAAACATATGTAAAAAACTTAACATAAATCAAAAAATAGTTGATATCTCTTTTTTGGACAGCTTGGTTAGTTCAGACCTTTTTGATAGTTCAAAAAAGGAGATATCAACTTCTCATCCTCTAAATAGTTCACTGCCATCAAGCTTTGTTCCATACCGCAACCTTATATTTTTAACTCTTGCAGCAAGCTATGCAACTGTTATTGGAACTAACAATCTAGTTATAGGTGTAAGTGATGCTGACTATTCAGGCTATCCAGACTGCAGAAGAGAATTTATTAAGTCAGCTGAATCAACATTTAGACTGGCTATTGGTTTAGATGATGGCATAAATGTTATAACTCCACTTATCTCTCTTACAAAGAGTGATATATTTGGATTGGCAAAGGGGCTTGATTGTTTTGATTTCATTATTAATGAGACTATTACATGCTACAATGGAGATATGACAAAGAATGAGTTTGGATTTGGATGTGGCAAATGTCCAGCCTGCCTACTTAGAAAAAGAGGATATGAAGAGTTTATAAAAAAATAGACACTATTGTTCTTCTTTAATTGGCTCTAATCCAAATATTAGTGTAAGTATTGTTTTTGATATTAGTTTATATCCTTGTTTTAATAAAAACTGATATATTTTTGAGTTTGTTATTTCGTCAATATTAGTAATTGAATGATCTTCTACCAATATGTATGTTGGTTTATATTTTGACCAATCATTGGACTCCAAGATTTCAAGATCAAACCCCTCTGCATCTATAGATAGAAAATCTATATTTTTGTCTTTAGGTAGGTATTTGTCTAAAATAGAAGATAGCGTATCTGTTTTTATTTGGATTTTTTTATCTGGTTTGAAATCTCTTTTATTAACAAGATCTTCTGAGAAAGTATTATGTGCACCATTTTTATAGACATAAAAGTTCATCTCTTTTCCAGCACTCTCTTTAGAAACAACTCCCATCTCTAAATTGATATCACGACTTCTAATTTCATCAAACAGTTTCATTGTTCCTGGCATTGCATCCACATTTATACCACTCCAACCATTCAAGTAGAAAATATAAGTATTTGACAAATGTACAGGGTGGTGAGCACCAATATCAACATAAAAGCCACTCTGTTTGAACTCACATTTAGAGAATAGTGATAATAAAACAGCGTCCTCTCCAAATTGGGAGAAAAAGACACGGGCAAATTTTGAGTATGGCAGGGATTCACTATCATATTCCATTGTCAGTTCTGAAATAACAGCATTTTTTGTTCTATTTTTTATGTGGTTTTCCCAATAGTCTTTAACAAATTTTGGAGTAGCCCTTATCCATAATTTTTTTATTATTAAATCTAAAGTCATAATATTCCTTTACTAAAAATAGTCTTTAACTTTTTTATTATAAACTAAAAGATGCAGATAATCCAATAAATTTCTGAAGATCACTATTCAGTATTTCCATATTAATTGTTCTATTACTATCGGTGTATGTATATTTAAGAGAGGCTGGATAGGCATATCCAAATATGAACCCTATCTTTGCTGCATAAAACTTGAATCCCAACTCTGTGTAGAATCTGAAATTACGTATAAGAAGATCCATTGTATATCCTGCATTAGAATTTCCATATTTCATTGTAACACCATTCTCTTCAAAGTAGTCTAAATAATTATTTAGACCATTTTCAAATAGCATAAATAGGTATAGTTCTGGTATTTTGGCTGATGTTGGAATACTTAACTTATCTAAGAATATAGATGCTCTAAGTTTCATATAGAAATCCCCCATATTTACTGGAAGCAGAACAGACACATTAAATCTAAAATCATCATTTAGGGCATAAACGGAGAGTCCCAAATCGAATGCAAGAATTGTTTGAGAGGATAAATTGTAATATTGTTCCTGCCTCTTAACTTCATAGTTGGAACTGAAGTAGCCTACAGAAAAATTATCAGAGTTTACTACAAAAGATGCACTAATCCCAAGAAGTGGATCCCACTCAGGATTAACTTTTACTGCCCTTATTTCAGCTCCAGCCTTGTTTCCAATGCCAAACCTGTTGTCTATATTATCATTATTTTCAAAACTTGCTAAAAAACCTATCTCATTAAAAACAGTTAATTTTGTATAATCTGTTCTCCATATGAACTTTAAAGTATTAGAAAAGAGGGACATGCTTGTTGTGACCCCTACATATTGCATATTTCTATAATTACCCTTGTCAATAAGGGGGTAGTCAGTAGTGGATAGTCTATTATTTTCATTCGCGTTTAAATCAAAAGCACCGCTGAACATTATATCAAAGTCAAAACGATTTGTGAATCTTGTGAGTTTTAGAGGTGAAAATTGCAAATCAAATCCAAATGTATCGGGGTCTAAGAGGTCAGTAACAAAAAATGTGAATGAGAGTGGAAATCTTTTTAGTCCTATTGTATCAAAGTTTTCACCATTAAATCTAAAAAAGAGACCATTTTCACGTAAAATTGGAACAAAAAACCTGTTGTGATAATTTTCTGTAATTAATCCAGCTCCAAAGTTTATAAAGGGGATCTCTCCTGTTGTAAAGTAGATAAAATCATCAAGTGTTCCATATCTTATAAAATCTATCTTATCAAGATATAGAAAAACAGTATCAAGTCCCCCTCTTCTTGAAGTCCAATCATATATATAAAACTCCATTCGTCCGGGAAATGTCTTAAATCTAAACTTTAAGTCAAAACCAATTGCAAATTTAAAAATTTCAAAAGATGTTGTAAAATAGAAGGTTTTATAGTCACTTGTTCCAAAGAGATCTGCCACACCTTCAAGCTGTGCTCCAAGCTCAAATCTTGTTGCAAAGGATATTATACTCTCATTTTTTGTTTGTATATTAAATTTTATAGCGAAGAGGCTTATGGAGAGTGTGATGTATAGTAGAATTAATATCTTTTTTTTCATTTCAACCTATTTTGCTAAAACTATTTTTTCCATTCTCTAATGTAATAATGTAATCACACATTCTATAATTTAAGAAAGAGTTGTGAGAGCTTAATATAATTGTTCTCTCCTTTTTAAGCTCTAAGAGGAGATCTTCAATTAGAACAAGACTATTTTTATCTATGTTGGCTATTGGCTCATCAAGTAATATAAGCTCCCTCTCTGTTGTAATAGCTCTTGCAATTGCTGTCTTTTGAGCCTCTCCAGCTGATATCTCTCTGCTGTTTTTATTAGAGAGATTTTCTATGGATAGCCTCTTCATTATACTATTTACTTCTGAATCTATTCTATCTTTATTAACACCTGCAATTTTAAGTGGATAGGCAATATTATAGAGGACTGTCCCATACAACATAACAGGGTGCTGATGTACATAGACAGATTTTTTTTTAAAAACTTCATAAGGCTTTTTGCTTTCTTTGTTGTTTTCAGTCTCTATTTTTATATCATTTGCTTTTAAGAGTCCAGCCAATATTTTTAGAAGTGTTGTTTTTCCGCTTCCATTCTGTCCCAAGAGAAGATATATCTTGTTTTTTTCTATATTTAGATCTGTTATATCTAAAATTTGCCTATCTTTTAAATAACCAAATTTCAAGTTTTCTACTTTCAAAAGTCTATCCATATTAGAAGTTTTATAGCAAAAGGAATAATAAATGTCAAAATTAAAAATAGCTGATTTTTAGACTATTCATACTGACACCGCTTTTCAAATAGCTCTATTATTCTAATAGACTTATCCAAGTTATAATGAGCTATATTAAACTTACTTTCTGGCTTCCTTGTCATTAGTAACAGATGTAACGAGAAAACGCTACTCAAAAAAGAAAGAAAAAAGAAAAAGTAAAAATATATATGAGAGGAGCGAAGCTCCTGCTCATATATATTTTTATTCTCTCTCTTTCTCTTTTTTTGAGTGATGTTTTCTCGTTGTATATTTTCGTGCTGACTAGCAAACTAAGTATAAAGCTCTACATCCGGCTTGGTATTAATATTTTACACGTACCTGTCATTAAGTATAAAATTTTATCATTACTATAGATACTTATTTTCACAAAAAGTTATATTTTAAAAGTTTTATAAATTGATAAAAAAATGATATAAAGATTCAATGAAATTGAAGTGGGAAATGGAGGCTTAATACTTTGGATAAGATGCTTAAATTTGTTAAAAAACTGCAGAAAAGAGAGATTACTGAACAAAATATTATTCTTAAAATAAAATCTAGTGTTAAAGGGGAGAGAGATAGAAAAATATTGGAAGAGATGGCAAATGAGGAGGGAAAACACTACAATATATGGAAGAGCTATACAAAAGTTGATGTTAAACCCAACTATTTTGCAATTAATTGGTTTGTTTTTTTATCTCATCTTTTGGGGTATACTTTTGTAATAAAATTTTTAGAGAATATGACAGATGATTTTTTGAAAGATGAGAAAACTTTTAAAAAGTTAATAGAGCTTATTCCAGAGGCTTCAACTATACTTACAGATGAGCTAAATCACAAAGTTGAGTTTATTGAACTGATTGATGAAGAGCGTCTGAAATTTGTTGGCTCAATAATACTTGGGCTTAATGATGCTCTTATTGGTATATCTGGGACTCTTGTTGGTTTTACCTTTGCCTATCAAAACACCCATTTTACCGCAATGACAACACTTATATCTGGTATGGCGGCAGTCTTTTCTATGACATCAAGTGAGTATTTGTCAAGCCGTGCAGAGGGAAAGCCTCATGCAGTAAGATCTGGGCTCTCCACAGGGCTTGCCTATTTTTCTACTCTTGTGTTGTTGATACTTCCATATTGTCTTCTTCCTAAACATATGTATATAGAGGCGCTAATAATAATGCTTGCGATGGTTTTTGTTATAATATTGGCTTTTAATTACTATATATCAGTTGCAAAAGATCTTCCTTTCAGAAGGAGATTTTTGGAGATGGCAATAATTACATCAAGCGTAATGATTTTATCTTTCTTGATAGGAGTGGCAGTTAAAAAATTTCTTGGAGTTGATGTATAATTTTTTTTATTTTTTTGCGTGTGATGTCCTTTTGGACATATATTTTATGTAAAAATGATATTGTCTTTCCAACTATGGTGGGTAAATAAAAAGTTAGTTTATTGCAAATATTAGAGCAGACTTTAGTTGGTTGGGAGTTGAGATAAGGGGATATAACAAAGATTTTGTATATTTTTGCAGGAAGCAAAAATCGAACAAAATCGACTTATATACTCTTATCCCAACTCCCTCTAAATACCTTATTTAATATTTTTGTCTCTATTTGATAAAAATATCCCCCTTTTTGAAAAGGGGGAGAGGGGGATTAGTAAAAATAACTCTATTCAAAATCGCTTCCAATGACCTCTCTAGCCTTTGCTCCGCGCTGTGGGCCAACAATCCCCATCTCCTCCATCTCTTCAACAAGCCTTGCAGCTCTGTTGTAGCCAATGCTTAATCTTCTTTGTAGATATGAGGCGGAGGCTTTTCTTGTCTGCTTCACAATAGATACAGCCTCATCAAAGAGAGGGTCTCTGCTTTCGCCATCAAAGTCGATGCTATCCTCTTCGTCATCATCTTCAGAGATAATCTCCTCTATGTTCACATATTGAGGGGGAAAGAGCTCTTTCCAGTGGTTTGCAATATTATCAACCTCATCTTTGGATAGATATGCTCCTTGGACACGGATAGGAAAGGGCTGCGAACCGCCCAAATATAGCATATCTCCCTGCCCTAAAAGTTTTTCAGCACCCTTTTGATCCAATATAATTCTGCTATCCTGAAGTGAGATAACTTGAAATGCTATACGTGATGGAATATTGGCCTTTATAAGACCAGTTATCACATCAGCTGATGGACGCTGGGTTGCCAAAACTAGAAGTATACCAATGGCACGAGCCTTTGCTGCAAGACGAGAGAAGATAATCTCTACATCTTTTCCGCTTGTTGTCATTAGATCTGCAAATTCATCAACAAATGCAACTATAAAAGGCAGGTTCTCAAAGTGAGGCTTAACCTTATTCATTTTTCTATACTCAACAATATCTCTAACACCCATCTCATCAAGAAGTGAGTACCTTCTCTCCATTTCATATAGTAGATATTTCAATGCCATCAATGCCTTTTTTGACTCTGTAATGACTGGAGTTAAAAGGTGAGGAATATTGTTATATGGTTTAAGTTCAACAATTTTTGGGTCAATAAGTATAAGCCTTACATCTTCAGGGCTCTTTGAGAATAGTATTGATGAGATAAAGCCATTTACACAGACAGATTTACCTGCTCCAGTGGCCCCTGCTATCAAGATGTGAGGCATCTTATATAGATCCGCAACTATTGTGTTTCCATAGATATCTTTTCCAAGACCTATTGGAATATTATATTTGCTATTTTTAAACTCTTTACTGTTTATTATATCGCTGAAGCTAACCAG
This sequence comes from Spirochaetota bacterium, assembly GCA_031549085.1. Taxonomy (GTDB): domain Bacteria; phylum Spirochaetota; class GWE2-31-10; order GWE2-31-10; family MWDO01; genus JAVBQL01. The sequence goes on along the minus strand of JAVBQL010000001.1, from coordinate 157,478 downwards.
CTCTCTAATTCTATTTGGAATCTCTATTCCAACAACTTTTTCTCCTGGGATTGGAGCAATAATCCTTATAGATTGTGCAGCAAGGCGCAGCGCAAGGTTTGTTGAGAGCCCCTCAATTCTTGAGAGTTTTATACCTGGTGCTGGGATAAGTTTATATAGTGTAACCACTGGCCCATGGATTATATCTACAACCTCTGCTTTTATACCAAATTCAAAGAGAGTTGCCTCCAATATTCTTGAAGATTCTGCCTCCTCCTCTTTTGAAGAGCCATTATCAAAACTTAGCTGTTTTGATAGAATCGCTGAGTTTGGAAATTTATTTAAAACCTCATGATCTTTTTTGTTTAAAATAGCTTCATGAGAGATATCATAATTCTCCTCGTCATACTCATCATCTATACTTATATCAAGATCGTCAGCTTCTATATATATATTGTCTATTTCACTTTTTATATAGCTATTTTTAAATTCTTCCTCTCTATTATTAAACTTATTAGCAAAGTTGCTTTCATTATAATATAGGATTTTTTCGCTATCCATTTTTTGAATATCTCTCTTGTTTGGTTCATTTTTATTTACCAATGATGAATCTTCAATAACAATTTCATTATTCTCTTCATGTTTCCACTTTTCTGGCCAGTGCTCCTTTAGTTTTTTGAAATACTCCTCTGTACTATTGGTACTATCTACTTTTTTCTCTGCTTTTCCTCTATTGCCTTGATTATCTTTTTCTTCTTCATAATATACACTTGTATTTGTCTCCTCTTTATAGACAAATTTTTTAGGCTTATCATTTTTTTTGATGGAAAATATAGGTATTTCAGTTATTTTATTATCATCTTCATACACAATTTTAGATATAAAAGGGACACTGGCTCGCTCTTTAGAGAGCTCATTTTTATATGCCCCAAAGTAATCTTTTAATTTCTCAATAAATTGAATTATAGAAAAGGTTATATATGTTAATCCCTTTACCAAAATATTTTTTATTGGTAGTAAAATTAAAAACAATGATGCTGTTCCCCATAAAAAATAGATAGAAAAATTGAGAAAAGGAGTCTCTGTTAAGAGTAATTTTGAGAGATTTTTCCCAAGTAGACCGCCATTATATATTTTTGCACCTAAAAACTCTGTGAATGATGATATGAATAAAAGAAGCAGTGTTATTCCAAAAAATAGAGATATTTTTTTATAACGCTTAATTTTTATAAGTAATACAACACATATAAAGAGTCCCAAAATTATATATAGCTCTCCAAAGCTTCCAAAGATTCGGTTTAGAAAGCTATTGTAGGAGATAGAAAAGTTTGCAAAGAATTTATTCTTTAGAAAGTCATTATCAACAATTAGGAATAGTGAGAAGAGAAAAAATGTTGCAAAAGCAGAGATTGTTAAAAATCTTATTTTTTTTCCATTAGTTTTCATTTTATTTTTGCAGAGACCCTTTAGTTGTATATAGTGGTTTTATCGGAATTGGCCATTTTACTATTTAACTTTTTGACTCTTTATTTTTCTCTCTTTTAGCTTAGCAATTTTATACTATTTAATTATTAGGGTAGCTTAGTTATTATGAGTGTATTATTAATATTAAACAAGCTATTAAAACCTTATACCTAGTTTACTTATCAGCACGAACAGATATAATGAGCGAATGGTACCTAAAAAAGAGAGAAAAAAAAGAAAAGTAATTTTGTATAGGCTTTTTTTGCGTGCCACGTCCTTTTTGTTTTATTTTCATATTTTTAAAATTAGGCTCTTTTTTTGATTACCCCCCCCACCTATACAAAATTATTCTCTCTTCTTTCTCTTTTTTGAGTAGCGTTCTCTCGTTATAGCTCTACGTAATGACAAGTAACACAAAAACGATACCTAACTACTTATTAAAGCTTGGATGAGATTATTGATATAATAAAGATGTATGAAAAAGCATTTTCTGTATGTATGCCAACTACAACTTAATATAGAATAGGCATTATCTTTGCATCACTAATCAATATATTTTTACCCTTTATCTCTGCTATCGCTCTGTTTATTGAGGTTAGCTGGCATGGCATTGTTGCAACGGAAAAAATAGCCCTATCAGAATTGTTTCTATTATGACTAACGGTATCTATGTTGATACTATTATTGCCTATGGCAGTTGTAACAATACCCGTAATCCCTGGTTTATTAACTGTCTCAAAAACAATATTATATGGAAGATAGATATCATCAATATTTTTCAAAGTAAGATTTTTATTATTTTTCAATGTCATTGCACTAGAAGAGGTGCTGGAGTATTTTGCAATAGAGACAATATCACCAACAATCGCTGTACCTGTCTCAAGCGAGCCAGCCCCCTTTCCAATAAGCACATGTTCAGTAGAGTATCTGTTTAAAACTCTAACAGCATTGGTCGAGCCGCTAACATTGGAGAGGAGATTATTCTTTTTTACAAGCATAGGGCGTACTGCTGCATAGATATTATCATTTTCTCTCTTCGCAAAACAGATAAGTTTTATAGTAGAGTTCATCTCCTCTGCAAAAAGAAGATCATCTTTTGTTATATTCTCTATTCCTGCAACAGATAGACTCTCAATATTTATATTAAGACCAAAAGCAAGCTTCATAAGTATAGCAAGCTTATGAGATGTATCCCCTCCGCTTATATCAAGTGTAGGGTCAGCCTCAGCATATCCCTTCTCTTGTGCAAGTTTCAATGCAGCATCAAATGAGAGCCCGGAGTCTCTCATCTCAGTTAGGATATAGTTGCTTGTTCCATTGAGTATTCCCATTATAGCTTCAACAACATCACCAGTAAAACCCTCTTTTATTGCCCTTATAATTGGGATCGCACCGCCAACAGCAGCCTCAAAGCCTATGGTTTTAGAATTTTTTTCAGCAGTTGAAAATATTTTTTCACCATGTTTAGCAAGCAGAGCCTTGTTTGCAGTAACAAGATGTTTCTTATTTTCAAGTATACCAATTGCAGTGTTTAATATATTCTCATTGCTTCCGCCTATTGTTTCAACTACCAAATCTATATCTTTATCACTTAAGATCTCTTTTGTGTATCCATTTGCCTCATCAATGGTTAGGTTCTCTCCATTACCACAAAAGAGTGAAATTGGAATATTATGCTTGCTGCTTGATCTTTTTGGAAAGAGATCCAATATTTTTACAAGTTCAACCTCTTTGCCCGCAGCCTCTTTTAACTCATTTTTTAAATCAAGCATAATTTTAGCAGTCCCGCCGCCAACAATACCACAGCCTAATATCGCAACTCTGAATTTATCCATAAAAAAATCTCCAAAAAAATGATAGTAAAACAATTTAATCCTAAACTAAAAAGTTTCTATCAAAAAAAAGATAAAAGATCAATTTAAAAATAGCTATGGTGGAATAATTTTAATGTTTTAGTTTTTTTTTAATTATGCAGCTTGTTTTTGAAAGGAGTTTATATTTCAATTAGAGACTGAAAATACATTTTTCAATAGATATTTATCAAAAAGAGTGTGCAGGCAAAAATAAAAAAAAATAAAAAAAATATTATTAAAAAAATCAAGTTGACTTTTGTTATAAAAAGGTTTTATAATGGGTTATATTGTTTATTAGGAGAACAAGTAATGGCACGAGTAGTATTAAAAAACATCGACAAAATCTATCCGGGTAATGTCCATGTTGTTAAACAGAACAATATTGAAATCGCTGATGGTGAGTTCTGCGTATTTGTTGGTCCATCTGGTTGTGGTAAATCTACTACACTAAGAATGATCGCTGGTCTTGAGGAGATCACAAGAGGTGAGCTATTTATCGATGATAAATTGATGAATAATGTCCCTCCAAAAGATCGTGATATTGGTATGGTTTTCCAAAACTACGCTTTGTACCCTCATATGACAGTTTATGAAAATATGGCTTTTGGTCTTAAAATTAGAAAGTTTCCAAAAGAGGATATTGAAAAGAGAGTTATGGATGCTGCAAAGCTTCTTGATATAGTAAGTCTACTAGATAGAAAGCCAAAGGCTCTCTCTGGTGGACAGAGACAACGTGTTGCTATGGGTAGAACAATCGTTAGAAAACCGAAAGTTTTCTTATTTGACGAACCACTATCAAACCTTGATGCAAAGCTTCGTGTTACTATGCGTTCAGAGATATCAAAGCTTCACCATAAACTTGGAAATACTATGGTTTATGTAACGCATGACCAAGTAGAGGCCATGACTATGGCTGATAAGATTGTTGTAATGTACAATGGATATGTTCAACAAGCAGATACTCCTCTAAACCTATATAATAAGCCAGCAAATAAATTTGTTGCAGGGTTTATTGGTTCTCCTCCAATGAACTTTATAAACTGTAAAGTTGAGATGGATTCTGCAAGCGGAAATCTTGTTGTAAGACATAAAGATTTTGCTATTACTCCAACAAAAGAGCAGCAAGCTGCCCTAAAACCTTATACAAATAAAGATGTAACTTTTGGTATAAGACCAGAAGATCTAATTAGAGAGGATGGTTCTGCTGGGGAGAAGATCAAGGCTGTTGTTGATGTTATTGAACCATTGGGTCCAGAGACATATCTATACTTATCAACAAGTGATGGTTCTCAACTATTGTCAAGAACAAATCCAAACGTTGCTGCAAAAGTTGGTGAGCCAATTGAATTGACTGTTAAAATTGCAAAAGCACATTTCTTTGACCTAAACCCTGTTACAGGACCTACTGGAAATGTTGAAGAGAAGTGCATTATATAAGATTGTTTTAGTATTATAGATTTAGATATTTACAGGCTTCAGAGCTTAAATTAGCTTTGAAGCTTTTTTATACTATCACTATTTTATTTTGATATCATGTACAGATAATGCTTTTTCATACATCTCTATTATATAATTAATCCTATCCAATCTTGAATGAGTTATTAAACTTATTTTCTGAGTTACTGGTCATTAGCAACATATATAACGAGAAAACGCTACTTAAAAAAGAAAGAAAAAAAAGTTAAAATATATAGGCTTAAGGTAACACCCCGCTATATATTTTAATTCTCTCTCTTTCTCTTTTAAGTAGCGTTTTCTCATTATATATTCTTGTACTTATAAGTAAGCTAAAGATGAAACAGCACAACCAATTAAATATTGATAGGGTAGTTGCTAAAATTAAGTTTAACGAATGTTTAGGTAGGGAGCAATTGCTACATAATCAACTATAAGTTATCCAAAACCTTCTTTATATGTTTTTCTTGATGTTCGTTTAACAAAAATGGAAGATAGTTATAGTATGGTGCTTTTTTATTAATTAATATCCCCTTCTCATATAGGTGATCAGATAGGTTGTTATTTTCTTTCTCACTATCTTTGAAAATAAATAATCTGCCTTTCTGTATAATCTTACTAGACTCTAAGGATAGCACTTCCTTCTTCAATTTTTCCTGCTCTCTAACTAGAAATATATTTTTCAAACTTGATATTAAATAGAGCGATGGAATCTCTTTTGATAGTTTTTTAAGCTTATCAAAAATGGGAGAGTCCTGTTTTATTATGAGGGTAACATAGCTGAAGTTTCCAGAAAATATTTTTGGTAAAATAGTAAATAGAGAGCCTTTGATGTCAATAGCTGTTGATGGATAGAGATAGTAATTCAATATTGAATTTTCTTTTGCAATAATCTCCTTTTCAAATAGGGTATTATAAGCATAATCAATAATTTCAATTTGTGGTTTGTTAATATCCTTATCAAAAACTATACCACTCTCCTCTAAAAAGAGATTAAACATATCACTATTAATATTTATTCTGTAATCTTTTTCAAAAACTATCTTTATATAGAGAAAGAGCTCATAAATGGAGTTGAAAAAGAGAGGAACATACTCTCTTCCAAACTCTTTTTTTATAAAGGATTCAAACCGGCCATGATATATAGAGTTGTTCTCTATATTCCAAGCTGATGAGAGTCCGTTTTTTACAACATGGGTCAGTTTTTTATTGCTGTATCCTATGATATTATCAATAGAGGAAAAGTCAAAGAATTTTTTATTGGTTGTATCCCGAAAAAAGCACTCTTTGGCCCTCTTTATTTTTCTCACAGCTGTTTTTTTATCTCCTCTCCAATAATTTTAATTCCAGAGATAATTTGCTCATTTGTACTGCTTGAGAATGAGAGTCTGATATGGCAGTCTCCAAGTTTTTCATCAGTGTGGAAGGGGTCTCCAGTAACAAAGGCAACATTTTGCTTTATTACATGGGTAAAAAGTTCATTAGCACTGACTTTACCGCCCAAGTTTGCATAGATAAAAAATCCGCCCCTTGGAGTGCTATAGGTAATCTCTTTTGGAAAATTCTCTTTTATAGATGAGAGCATCAAATCACACTTCTCTTTATAGATAACCCTCATCTTTTTTATATAATCTTCAATCAAATTTCTGTTTAGATACTCTGCGGCAACCACTTGTCCAAATGATGATGAACAGGCATCATTACTCTGTTTTGCAAGCTCCATCTTCTCTACAATCTTTTTGTTTGAGAGTGTATAGCCAATTCTGAAGCCTGGACATAGCACCTTCGAAAATGTGCCAATATAAGTAATTGGTGCCTCGCTTCCAATTGATTTTATAGGGAGATAATCCTCATCTTTTCCCTCAAAGTAGAGCTCCCCATATGGATCATCTTCTAATATTAGAAGATTGTGCTTTAGTGAAAGCTCATAGAGCTTCTTTCTCTTCTCTTGAGAGAGAGTTACACCTGATGGGTTTTGAAAATTTGGTATTGTATAGAAGAATTTAACCTTTTTACCAGCTTTGCGTAGAGAGAGCAGCGTCTCCTCTAACTTCTCGATATTGACGCCATCATCTTCCAAAGGGAGTCCAACAAGTTCAGCTCCATTTGAGAGAAACGCAGCCATTGCTCCAATAAATGAGGGCTCCTCAACTAGAACAACATCGCCGCTATCAATAAATATCTTTGAGAAGAGATAGATAGCTTGCTGTCCACCAGTGGTAATCAATAATTCTTGCTCGTTTAGATCTATTCTATTTTTTTTATTTAATCTTGTTTTTAGTGCCTCAATTAGAGGTGGAAAACCGCTTGTTGCACCATACTGCATGGCTTGCACAATTTTTTTGCTGTCAAAGTCATTTATAATTGATTGTACCTCTTTAAAAGGGAAGTTTTTACTGTCAGGAGAGCCACCACCAAATGAGATAACATTACTTGATGTTGCATATTTCATAAGCTCTCGTATTTTTGATGACTTCATTCCCTTTGCGAGTGTTGAAAATAGTTGTTGGTCAATCATAAAAAACTCCTTTTTTTTCTTTTTTATGTGTGCCTTCTTTCTGATAAATATCTTATACAGAAGGATTGTAAGTTTTTAATTTAAAAAAAGTTTATCAAGTTCAGTAAATATAGGGGTGATTATATTTTATTGCCATCCTTATCAATATAGAAAGAGTCATTACCTAAATTTACAAGAGCTCTACCATAAGAAAAATTGTTTGCATAATCATAGCTAATAGGGATAATTACTACACTATTTTTATCAACAAACCCCCACTTATCATTTAATCTTACTCTTGCCAATCCACCTGAAAAATTATCTGCAAAATCATAAGTAACAGGAACTATTTCATTTCCACTTGTATCAATAAATCCCCACTTATCAATTAGCCTCACTAAACATAGCTCATCATCATTAAAATATTGTGCTTCATTGTAGATAATAGGAATTACTATCTGTCCATTTTTATCTATATAACCATACTTACCCTTAAGTTTTACTCTCGATAACTCATAACTGAAAGGCTCTATGCCATCATAAATAATGGGAAGAATTACATTTCCATTTAAGTCTAAATAACCCCACTTATAGTTTTGTTTAACACGAATTAGGCTATCATAAAGAGTCATATTATCATAAATAATCGGAACTACTATTTGATGGCTTCTATTCACAAGTCCATACTTGCCATTTTGAACAACTGTTATTAGATCATGGGGAGAGAGCCATATATCATCATATATAATTGGAATTACCACTTGATTATCCATATCTATAAGGCCATATTTATTGCTGACCCCAACACCAACTAGATTGCTATCAACAAAGGTTGAAATATAATCATAAATAGTGGGAATAATTACATTTCCAGCAATACCTATAATACCATACTTTCCGTTTAGTTTTACTACTGCTCTTTTATTATAAAAACTGGAAATATTCTCATAAATAGTAGGAACTACTTCAAGCCCATTTGTATCAAGATAACCATATTTTCCATTTAGACTTACAAAAATTAATTTGATTTCATCATTAGTGTAGCATCGTACATAGTTGTAGATAATAGGAACAACCACTTCACCTTTTTTATTAACAAAGCCATATTTATAGTTGCTATAGCTATCTTCATTATAGAATCCCACTTTGCCCAAGCCATTCTCAAAGCTATCAGCAGTGTCATAAATAATTGGAACTGCTACCTCTCCATATATATCCACAAAACCATATTTTCCATTTAGACGTACCATTGCCAGATCATCATAGTAACTACCTATATAATCATATTTTGGGGCGTTGGCATTGGTTTCAACTTCATAGTCACAGCTTGATAAAATCAGAGAAAGAACAAAAATAGAGAATAGAACTGCTCTAATCTTCATAACAGACCCTTTAGTTTTTAATTGCACACTACTTTTTGTCATGCTCTCGTATCTCAACTCTTCTTATCTTTCCGCTTATTGTCTTTGGAAGCTCCTTGACATACTCAATAATTCTTGGGTACTTATATGGGGCGGTCATATTTTTAACAAAATCCTGAAGCTCTTTTGTCAAATCTTCAGATGGCTCATATCCATTGCTTAGAACTACAGTTGCCTTTACTGTCTGCCCTCTCATTGGATCAGGAACACCAGTAACAGCACACTCAAGAACTGATGGATGCTCCAATAGAACACTCTCAATCTCAAATGGTCCAATTCGATAGCCAGAGCTCTTTATAACATCATCAGCACGCCCAACAAACCAGTAGAAGCCATCTTCATCGCACCAAGCAAGATCGCCTGTATGGTAGACATCATTGTTCCACGCCTTTTTTGTAAGCTCTTCATCTCTGTAGTAGCCCAAAAAGATCCCTGGAGGCATCTTCTTGTCTGTCCTTATAACAATCTCCCCAGTCTTTCCAAGCTCACATGTCTCTCCATTCTCATCTATCAAGTCAACCTCATATTGCGGAGATGGGCGCCCCATAGCTCCCGGTCTTGGTTCCATAAAGTAGAATGTGCCTAAAAGAAGTGTAAGCTCTGTCTGTCCAAAGGCTTCATATATTTTTAAGCCTGTCTTCTGCTCAAATTGAGTAAATATTTCAGGGTTCAAAGCCTCTCCTGCTGTTGTAACATACTTTAAGCCAGAAAGATCATATTTTGTAAAATCCTCTTTTATAATATATCTATATATTGTTGGCGGTGCACAGAAGGTTGATACCTTATACTTTGAGATCATATCGAGCATCTTTTTTGGAGCAAATTTTTCATAATCATATACAAATACAACTCCGCCGCAGATCCACTGTCCATAGAGTTTTCCCCATAGGGATTTTGCCCAGCCAGTGTCAGATACTGTTAGGTGTATATCACCATCTTCTATATTATGCCAATATCTTGCTGTGATGATATGTCCAAGCGGGTAGTTAAAATTGTGAAGTGCCATCTTTGGCTGACCTGTTGTTCCAGATGTGAAGTAGAGAATCATTGGCTCTTTTCCGCCGCAATCCTCAGCTCCCGTACCGCGGTTAAATATTGGACTATGCTTCTCAACTTCGCTGTTGAATGTTAAGAAGCCCTCTCTCTCATCTGCTAAAACAATCCTATTTTTTATTATTTTAGATTTTTTTGTGCTCTCATCAATAGCATCTATTATAGGAGACTCATTAACAGACAATATTGTCTCAATTCCAGCAGCATCAATTCTATATGTAATATCTTTCTCTGTTAGAAGGTGTGTTGCTGGTATTGCGATTGCTCCAATTTTATGCAGCGCAATTATCGCATACCAAAACTGATGCTTTCTTTTTAGTATAAGCATCACCTTATCACCCTTCTTTATTCCAATACTTTTGAAAAAGTTTGCAGTCTTATTGCTATACTCCTTCAGCTCTTTGAAGGTTATTGTCTTGTCATTTTCGCCATCTGTCCAGATGATAGCCTTTCTATTTGGCTCTTTGTCAGCGATAACATCAACAACATCAAAAGCAAAGTTGAAGTTGTCAGGTATATTTAATTTGAAGTTTTCATCAAAGTCATCATATGACTTAAAGTCTGTCTTTGGTAAAAATTTATTAAGTATCATTTTTGTTTCTCTCCCTAAAAAGTTCTATAAAAGTTGATTATTAAAGAGTATTAACTCTTTTGCCTACTTTAAGGTTGTGAAACTAAATTTCACACTACTCTTAAATAGGTAGATGGATAAAAATATTTTATAGAATAATTGCTAAAAATTTAGCATTTTTATTATCCAATGCCCTATGGGCATGTCCAACGCCAGAGTCGAAGTAGATAGAGTCTCCCTCGTTTAGAATGAGCTCCTTTCCATTTATATAGAAAGCAAGCTTTCCCTCAAGTAGATAGTTAAACTCCTGCCCCTTGTGAGAGTTGTACTCTATAGGCAAGTTGCTATCCTTTGGCTCTGCAATTACAATAAATGGCTCAATCTTTTTGTGTGTAAAATTGTATGCCAAACTCTGATACTTATAGGCTTTTCTTCTATCAACACCAATTCCCTCACCCTTTCTTACAAGCTCATATACTTTTAGTCTTGGAGACTCCCCAGTTAGAATCTCTGTAAGCTCCACTTTATATCTGTTAGCAAGAGCATATAGAAAACTTACAGGAATATCAGCCTTCCCATTCTCATAATTTTCATACTCCTCTTTTGAAACATCAAGCTCTTTTGAAATTTGTTCAGTAGATAATCCCTCAATCTCTCGCAGTGCCTTTATGCGAATTGCCACCTGTAGAATTTCTTCGTTCATATTTACCTCCAAAAAAAATAATCTATTTCTTGACTTATAAAAGTCATAGTTATTTTTAAATATAAAATCTCGTAGTTTTATTGATACTAAAAAGTTTGAAACTTGTCAAAAGAAGTTCTTGTAAAATTAAAGAAAATATCTTTTAGATTGATGCTGACAAAAAACTTTGCTATTGGCTATGCAATCATGCTATAAATATTTGATAAAAGAGATAGATTTAATATTTGAAAAAACTTTATTGAAAAAAAAACTTAACAAATGGATTAAGGACTTAAAATGAAAAATGAGATAAAAATAGTATACATTGCTTTGGTTATGCTATTTGTTCCACTATATGTGAGTGGACAAAATATAGAGAATCGTAAATTCATAATCCCTCAAGATAGCTCCAGCATTATTGCCCAATTTGAGAATAATTCAATCAAAGAGGTAGGAAAAATTGATATTCCCTACCCATCAAAGAGCGTCTTTTTAGAGAATCTTCTATTTGTATCACTATGTTTTGGTGAGGAGGCTAAAGATAGAAAACTAATCATATCTGATGAGCATGGGAAGAAAATATTCGAAAAAACTGAATATAAATTTGATTCAATAAATTTCAAGGGCAATGTTGTTTATCTTGGTGGACAATATGAGAAAGAAAATGAGCTCTTCTCATTTATTGATTTAACAAAACTTGATTCTATAATAAATAAAATTTTTCTCCCAATTAAAAAAATGAAAGGGAAATCAATAGATGATATCTTGATAAGAGATAATGCATTGTATTTGGTTGATAATTTAGTGTTTCCAAAATACATATTAAAATATGATATTACTACTCCAAATAAACCAAAACATAAAAAGACAAGTGAACTGCAAAATAATGGCTCATATGAGCATATAATTAAGGGCGATATAAGTGAAAATTGGGTAGTGCTTTTCTCATCTAGTTGGGGGCGCTTTGGCGATTATGCTCATCTTTCAATTGTAGGAAAAGATGAAAACTGGAAAAGAGAGAACTCTCTTGGTTTCTACTATGGGTGGGGAAGAGGAGAATTCGATGCGCTTCCCGGAGTTGACAGAGATTTTTATAAAGTTTTGGACATATGCCTAATAGATGATACTTTGCTGGTTTTAAAAGAGGATGCTCTCTATTCAATTAAATTGACAGATAAAATAGCAAAAGAAAAATTGATACAAATAGAAAAAAACAGGGAAGAATTTAAGAAATTAATGAAAATAGAGGGTGGTTACTATCTACTGATCAATAGAGATAAATATAAACTGCTAAAAATATAGATTACTTTTTTTTAACTTCAATCTACTTTTATAAAGATCTTTCTCCAAGTTCCGATCATTTAGATTAAGATCTTTTTTTTATATCAAAAAAGTATAATTTTTTTCTAAAGATCTTTTTATGTAAGTTTTATGTTTAGGAGAAGATAGATTATGAAAAGATTATTATTTGTGGCTCTGCTGTTTAATGTTCTGTTTTTTATGAATAGTTATGAAGAGACAGGGCTTGCATCATGGTATGGGCCAAATTTTCATGGAAAAAAGACAGCAAGTGGTGAGATATTTAATACATATGACTATACAGCAGCTCATAAAACACTTCCATTTGGTACTTATGTGAAGGTTATCTCTGTTGAGAATGGAAGAGAGGTAATTGTTAGAATTAATGATAGAGGCCCATTTGCAGAGTCAAGAATAATAGACCTTTCAAAGGCGGCTGCCAATGAGCTTGGTCTTATCAATCAGGGTGTTATGAATGTAAAAATTGCTATCCATAGGCCTAATGACAATGAGCCAGTAATGATGGAAGATTTGGTTGGGAAGGCTATTGAGCTTAAAATTGCTCCAGCTGATGACTCTACACACATAATCACAACCACTGATAGTATAACTACTGGCAGCACAACGGCAGATATTAAAATTACTATAACAGATGAATACATCTATGACCTTCAGCTTGGATCTTTTAAGACCTATCACTATGCACAGGATCTAACAGTAAAAGTTGACAAGCTTATGAATGTTAAGCCAATTATAACCAATGTTAATATAAATAATGTTGATATGTATCGTGTCATTATCCCAAACCTTACGAAGGCAGAGGTTGATAGATATTTAGAGCTATTGAACAAAAATAATATAGATCACTTTGTTAAGAAAAAGAAAAATAACCTAGGGGAGTAGTGCTTTTACACCTCTCTTCTTAAACTCCCTCTCCTTGCTATGGGAGGGGAGTTAGGAGTCTATCTTTGAAATATAGATTCTTTTTTGTTAAACACCTCTTAAATAGCCTAAAATAATATAAGCTTTTATATGAATAATTATAGTAGGCATATATTTAAAAAAGTGCTATTTTCAGATATATGGTTATCAACATTAATGATAATATTTTTTCAATTGGCTCATGCTTTGCATTAGAAATAAATAGGTATCTAAAAAGAAATGGCATTGATTCTCTTGTTAATCCATTTGGAACTATATATAATAGCTATTCTATATACAAAAATATAGAGACAATAGTGCTATCAAAAGATGATGGTCTCTTTGAAGAGAGTGAGATCACTGAAATAGATGGCAAGTTTGTCTCTTTTAATTCATCTACACTTTTTGAGTCAGATATTTATCAAAACTTAAAAAACAAACTTATAAACAGTGCCTCAAACTCCAAAGAAAAATTGTTAAAATCTAATATAGTAATAATTACCTTTGGAACAAGTGTTGTATATAGGCTAAAAGAGAGCGGCAAAATTGTTGCCAACTGCCACAAGCTTAATGAGGCTCTATTTACAAAAGAGATGCTCTCTGTTGAAGAGAATATAGAGTTTATCACGAAAACTATATCGCTCCTAAAAGAACATATTCCAAATATAAAAATTATTCTAACCCTCTCTCCAGTAAGACATAACATAAATAACCCTGAAGAAAACTCATTAAGCAAGGCAATTTTGCGGGTTGCAATAGATTCATTAATTAATAATAGAGATATTTTCTATTTTTCTGCCTACGAACTTGTTATTGATGGCTTTAGAGATTACAGTTACTATAAAAAAGATAAAACTCATCTAAAAAAGAGAACGGTTCTCAAAATAATGGAGGAGTTCTCCAGCCGCTATTTTAATGATGAACTAAAAAAATATATTTCCAATTTTGAAAAGCTTAAAAAAAATAGAAAGCACAAGCCATTTAACCCCGAAGACGAAAAATATTTTAACCACCTAAAAAACACTCTTTTATCACTCTACAAAATGTATGAGATTAGAGAGAGTAGTGTTATTGAGAAAGAGATCTTTTTTGTTGGAGAGAAACTTTTTAATTATTTTGTTGATAGATATGAAGAATTAATTAATATTTTTAACCAACTTAAGAGAGACAAATTTTATTACTACTTCATAACAGTCCTTGATATAATTAAAGAGAGAAATTTTGATAGCACAGATTTAGGTAATCTTAAACTTCTAAATAGTTTTAAAAAGCTAGATCTATTTAATATCACTATTGAGAACAAGTTTTATAGATCAAGAATAGAGAGAAAATCCACTTTAGATTAATTAATATATTTTTCTATATTAATTAATAGAGAGATATCCTTAAGGTTTCTATTAATAATAGTTACTCTATTTATAAACTCATCTTTTCCATTTGGCGAGTTTTTTATGTAGGCTGGCAGATTACTCTTTTTGCAGTTTAACTCCCATAGGAGATTTGGCTCTAAATAGAGGGACAATACTATACTATCGGAGGGAAGCAATTTTATGCTCTCTTCAGAGTAAAAAAAACCGCCCCCTGTGGAGACTACCTTTTTTCTATTGTCATTGATGGCTTCAAGAAAGCACTCTCTCTCAATCTCTCTAAACTTTTTCTCTCCAACAGATGAGAAAAGTTCTCCAATAGTATCAAAAGAGAACTTTTTCATAATTAGAGTATCAGTGTCAAAAAAAGTTCTGCCTGTTCTAATGGCTAAATTTTTTCCATAGATACTTTTTCCAACACCCTTTGCACCAGCTATTATTATGTTTTCGAATGGCATTTTTAATTAGACCTCTTTTGGGTTTTGTATTCGTTTAATTCATTATTTACTTGTGTGATAAAGTTTATAGCTTGTATACCGCTGCATCCAAGCGGTAACCTTTTTTTTCTTTTTTTAAGTGCCACGTCCTTTCTGATCAATATCTTGTATAAGAAAAAATTTTTAGTTTCTAAATTTAAAAACTAAAAAACTCACCCCCTTTATGTAAAGGGGGGGGTAGAAAAAAACTCTAGCTGTTTAAATATTCAAGCATACAATCTCTTATTGTCTCAAAAACCCTAATTCTCTTATGATCATCTTCTTCTAATAGGGTTATTCGAAATCCTCTGATCTTTGAATAGAATCCTGTTAGGGGCACAGCAATTATCCCACTCTTTCCTAAAAGATAGTAGACAAATCTCTTATCAAGCTCAATATCTTTTTTGCAGAGCTCCTCAACCTTTAATCGTATCTGCTCATTGTCTATCTTAAGTGTTTGATTTGGTTTGAGTTTTGATTCATCAAAGAGTATAGACATATAGAAGGCCCCCTTTGGCTCAATGAACTTTATCCCCTCATGACCGCCAAAAATTGCAGCAGCCTCTTTTGCACGCATTTCATACTTATTGCTTCGCTCTTTTAGATGGTTTTTATACCTTGGGTCTCCCAATATTAGAGGAAGAGCCATCTGCGGCAGAGTTGTACTGCACACCTCAAGCCTCTTTGCCTTTATTATTGTATCAATGAATTTTGCAAACTCTTTGTCACTCTTTTTGTTGTAGACCTCCATCCAGCCGCACCTTGAACCTGGCCATGGAATCTGCTTGCTTATACCATTAAGGCTTAGACCACAAGCATTGCCAATAACTGTTGAGAGCTTTGTTCTTGTTGCAGTTGAATAGACTATCTCCGAATAGATCTCATCACAAACAATAAATAGATCAAGCTCATCAGCAATTTCACATATATCTTTCAATATTTTATGTTCAATAACAGAACCTGTTGGATTACCAGGGTTTATCAAGAGTATTCCTGCGATTGAGTCATTATACTTTGCTTTGTTATATATCTCATCAACATTTGGCTGCCAGTTATTATCTGGATCAAGATGGTATGTTAGGTGTTCATATCCAGAGTGTGCTGCCTCTGCTGAGCTATGAGTTGAGTAGGCAGGGGTTGGTCCAATGACGCGAGCCTCCCTCTTTAGAAAGTTGAACATCCTAGCAATTGTATCTCCAAGTCCATTGAAAAAGTAGACATCGCCTGCAGTGATATTTATCCCCCCCTCTGCATTGGTCATATTTGCAACAAACTCTCTTGTTGAGGGGATTCCTTGGGTATCACAGTAGGCATAGCTTATATCATCATTGATTAGGTTTTTTAGAATATCCTTAATCCAGATTGGTAGCTTCTCACCTTTGGCCACAGGATCACCAATATTTTCATATATTAAATTTAGTCCCATCTGCTTCAACTGATTAGCAACTATGACAATCTCTCTAATCTCATAAGATAGAGCAGATGCTCCAATTGGAACCAACTCTCTTCTCATATCCATCTCCTTAAAAGTCTATTGTTCACTCTTCTTTTATATACTGTTAAGTATGACAAAAAATAAATTCATTATACACTTTTATCTTTCAATTTATATATAGAGTTTTATTGCTTTAGTGAATAGGTTTATCTTGTTGCTTACCACAACAAGATAAACTGAACACTATTTCATTTTCCTTAAAGCCCCCTTTTTGAAAAGGGGGTTAGGGGTTTAGAAAAAACAATCTCACCCTACTAAAAAACTTTGTAAGAAATCCAATATTTTAAAATATAATAAAAAAAAATATATGTCAAAATCTCTTTCTACTTTATTTATTAAGTAACGTCTTAAATTTATTAAAAGATAACTTAATTTAAGACAAAGAAGGAAACTTTTACTGCAAAACATGTAATATTTTATAGAGTTTATTTCGATATAATACTATAATTATATCCATTTGGAATATACCTATTTAAAAAATAGAGAGAGTTCATTTAAGGCGGTGTGTGATTATGGCTTTTTGCAAGGTTGTAGAAATTGATGAGAGTAAATGTGTAAATTGTTTCTCTTGTATTTCCGCTTGTCCCGTAAAATTTTGTTTTACTGTTGATAAAAATAGTACAAAAATCAATCATGACCTATGTATTGGCTGTGGAAAGTGTCTTCCTATGTGTAAACATGATGCGATACATCTTGTTGATGACTTTAGTGAATTTATCAGTTCTATTAATAAGGGTATAAAAAGCTCTGTTATACTCTCTCCAGCGGCAGTTGTCCTATTCAAAAATCACTTTAAACAGCTTCTTAGATGGCTTAAAGAGTCTTTTGTTTTGACAGGTGTCTATGATGAGGCGCTTGGAGCGGAGATTGCAGTATCAAAATATATCCAATATATAAAGAGAAGCAGTGCTATTCCAGTGATAAGCCAGCAGTGTCCATCTGTTGTCGATTTTATAAAAATATATAAACCAGAACTAATCGACTATCTTCCTCCAATCCACTCTCCAGCGGTAATAATGGCAAAAATTATAAGAGAGAAATTAAATTTTGAGGGAAACATTGTCTATATAGGTCCATGTATATCGAAAAGAAGAGAGTTTAAAGATCCTGACACTGATGGTGTTGTCCAATACAATATAACGCTTGATAGCTTGAAAAAATATATGGACAACCACAAGGTTGATTTAACATCATATAAAGAGGGCGAATTTGATCTCATCCCTGCTGAACGCGGAGAGGTATTCTGCGGACCGGGCGGATTCAAGAATATTGCAAACCGTACATATGACAATGCAAAGATTCATTCCCTAGAGGGTTCTATTTTATATAAGAAATTTTTTGATGATGTTGCCAAAGGAATTGAGAATAAATTTAAAGGTTTTCCTATAATGTATGATGTGTTGAGTTGTGATGGAGGCTGTTTTAGAGGGCCGGGACAGGCTCCGGGGCTCTCATTCGAGGATATGTTCTGGAGAATAGAGAACTATGAGGAGGAGGGGATAAGTCACTATAAGAGTCCTATAAAAGCACAAAAGGCAATAGATAAGTTTATGGATGATAACAGCGATGTGGATTTTGAGAGAATCTACTTTTCTGATACTGCAAAGCCGCTCTATATATTGCCAAAAGAGCAACTTGGAGATACCATTCCTCAAACAAATAAGAAGGGGCCTAGAGATTTCTTAAATTGTCAATCATGCGGTTATGAAACATGTCAAGGATTCCATACAGCATTAAAATATAAGCTTAATGTAAATCTAAACTGTAGGTTCTATAAAGAGTCAACCTTAACGGAGTATTACGATAACAGTATTGAGAGTTCAAGAGAGATAGTAAAGATAATTGATGAGCTCAAGGGTTCAAACAATCAGATAATCTCCTTGATATCAGATGCAAAAAAATCTTTTGAGACAGTATTAAAGTTCATTGATGATATAATAAAATCTAATGATGCAAACAGAGAGAGGGCAGAAGAGTTCTCTCCAATAGTCTCTGCAATTACAGAGATATCTCAGCAGATAAACCTCCTGTCATTAAACGCAGCAATTGAGGCCTCTCGTGCCGGAGAGATGGGAAAGGGGTTTGCTGTTGTATCTTCAGAGATTAGAAAGCTTGCAGATAAGACTAAAGATGAGACTGAAAAAATTGTTCCAATAGTTCAATCAATTACAACAGATGTAATTGCTGCAACAACGACAATGGATAATCTTAAGAGCAGTGCTAGAAATTATGAAACCATAACAACAAAGCTTGGTCAGGCACTTCCTGCAATAGATACATATATATCAGAGCTTAGCCACACATCAGACAAACTTGAAGCGTTGAAAAAGCATTAGAATAAAAAAAATGTATATATAAAACAGAGTATAAAAAACGAAGAGGCTAAAAACGCTCTTCGTTTTTTTTGTTATTTCTTCGTAATCAACTATAACCTAACAGAGAACATATCAAAACTTATCTTATCACTATCATTTATAAGTAGGTTTCTCTTCTCTAGACCAGAGAAGATATCCTCTCCATGAGTTTTTTCAGTAATCTTCTTAATATTATTGGCATGCCAGTAGGCAACTGCTGCAAGTGGAATAAGAACAAATGGAAGTGTCATCAGTGTAAAGGCCATAAGTCCCAACAGCAAATTGCCAATTATCATAAGTCCATATACAGGGCTGGTAAAAGCAACCATAAATAGGTAGGCAATAGGCATACCATATGACATAGGTGTAAATATACTTGTAAAAATATATCCAACAAGTGCCAGCTGTCCAACAGCAGAGGATATGATTGCTCCAGCCAAGAGACCATTTCCTGCTCTCTTCTGTTTAACATAGAGCCCCTCCATCTCATCTATATCAAAGATATTTACATCAGCAGGGTATAGGTACTTTCTTATATAGGTCTTTTCACTCTTATTAAAATCTGTATCGTTTTGAAGTTTGCCTGATGCCTTCTCCTGTTTGTAGAGCTCATAGTCATTTTCAGATTGCAGTGAAAATTTATCTGCTGTTTTGCTATTTTTAGCAATAAAATTGCTGTTTATCTTTTTTGCAATGGAGTCAGTAACAGAGATTAGCTCATCTTTATTAGAGAAGACCCCCCTCTCTATGTAATCAGTTGTTTTTGAATTGACATCCACTCCACGTACTGTTATTGTGTAGCTGTTGTTAAGATTGTTTATATCACCATAAAAGAGAATTTCTGCTCCATAGAATTTAGCAATATCTATATTTGTAGAGTCGTTTTGCTCCTGCTTTTCACTATTTTCAATGTTCTCATCTTTAAATGTAATGGCTTCAAAATTTTTGGATTTTGAAATTGATGATGAGAACGTTTTTTCAGCAATCTCCCCATACTGTTTATTTACATTGCCTCCTGTTGAGAATGGTAATATTAGAACCTTTACTGATGAGCTGTTTTTTGATTTTTCATTACCAAAAAGAGCTGGCATAATCACAAATATTATACAGATAGATACAAGTATCTTTTTCATATACTCCTCCATAAAACCTATTTTAAATTTTTTTATTATAAATTGATAGATAATATTTCAAAATCAATTTTATTGTAACTATAATTCATAAAAGTGTCTCTCTCATCCCAAAGTGTCATTGTCCTTTTGGCCCTTCTAACTTTTTTAGAGATTGCTTTGTTTTGACCAGCACACCAATAGTTTATTGCGGCTGCAACGATAAATATTATAGAGGCTGCAAGGGACGTGACTAGAACTGCTATAACTGAAGCAAAAATTATTACATTAAAAAATAAGACTAAAATTAGTCCAAACGTTGCAATTTGTGTTGCTGCGGTGAAAAATATTCCAAAACCCAAAAATATTCCAGCCATAATCTTATGTTTTCTATATAGATCCCATAGTTTTGGTACATCAGATAGTTCAACACCTTTAGGCTTCAAATATTTTTCTATATACTTTTCTTCACTATCACTAAATTTTATATTAATGTATGAGGGTTCTTCATTCTCTCTATTATCACTCTTTTCACTACCAAAAATTTTGCCAGTAAATAAAAGTATAATAAAAACAGACAACAAAATTTTATGCATAATAAAGGGTAATCTCCAAATTAGATACCATTTTTTTTTAGATATAAGCTCATTATCCATTATCATTGATCTTTAGTCAACAATTTTTACAATTACAACTTGTATAATAAAAAAAGCCTCTTGTTCTTTTCAAGAAGCTTTTTTTGTTGATATTATATTATCTATTTTTATATTCTAACAGTTAGTCCAATCCCAATTTTATCATCAGAGTAGTTAATAAATGGAGCACTGTTCTCCAAGAATGACCAGCTATTTTTTCCATTTGCTTTTAGGGCGATCCTCTTTACCTTGTTTGCATGCCAGTATGGAATTGATGAGAATGGCATAAAGAAGAGTGATAGAACTAGAAATATAGGAGTTATAATTGATAGTGCAACTTTTCCTCCATCTATATAGTAGGCCATATTTCTTCGATTGTAGCTATTGCTGTTTCCATAATCATCATAGTAGTAGTATCCATAACGATATTGATAAACATTAAGCCCAATCAAACCAACTAGAGCAACTTGCCCAATGATAGAGAATGCAATACCCCAACCTAAAAGTGCATTTCCAGCATTTAGATGTTTTTTATGAAGTTTTCTCATTGCATCAAGGTCAAATATATCAGTTCCCGTTGGATCTATATATTTTCTTATATATTTTTTATCACTGTTGTTGAAGCTTGTTATATAGTTTGCATCATGATAAGATTGTTCTTTCTCTTTAGGCAGAGTTGCCTCTGGCTCTACTACTGTCTCTCCTCTATATACTTCATCAGCTCTCTCTATTATCTCATCTTTTGACATCTCATTAAAGCTCTCTCTAGATGGAGATATATTTGCAATTTTATACGCAATAGTCTCTACAGTGGATATTATCTCTGCTTGGCTTGCACACATACCACGTTCAGCATACCTTAGAAGCTTTGTCTCTATCTCTATCCCCTTGATTATGATGCTGTATGCACCATCAATCTCATTTATGCTTCCAGAGAAGACAATTTTTGCCCCATAAAATTTCGCAAGCTCAGTATTGATTGAATCGTTGTTCTTCTGTTCAACCTCGCCAAGATCATTTCTCTTTGCTGTTTGCTCTGTCTTTGTTAGGACAATCTCAAATTTTTTAGATTTTGATATTGCGATAGAGAAGGCCTCATTAGCAATATTTGAGTACTCTTTGCTGACCCCTTCACCTATAGTGAATGGCAAAACTAAAACCTTTGTAGAAGTTACACCTCTTACTTTTTCGCTGGAAAAGGTAACAAATGTAACTGCAAACATCAAAAATATGAACACCAAAGTTTTTTTCATAAAAACCTCCAAAATCATATTTTATACTTTATATATTTAGCAAACAACACTTTCTTTAAACAAAAGATAATAAATATATTTGAATATGTCAAATTATTTGTTTATATAAAATTGTATATTAATGTTAAATTATTTTATATCTATTTTGCCCCTTATTGTTCAGTTTGAGTGTATATATATAGTTTAATAAAAAAGATAGGTAAAAGTCCACTAAATTTAGCTATTATTTTTTTGACAACTCGAAATAGTTTTAGTATTATGGCTTTAGAGGGTATACTTTTATTATAGTATACATTTTTGTTAAGTTATTTTTTAATATGTTTTTTAAGGAAGTATGTTTAATATATATGGAAAAGCTGATTAGAGAGATTCTTGTTAAGATAGGTGAAGACCCTGATAGGGAGGGGCTTTTAAAAACACCAAGTAGAGTTGAGAAGGCATACAAGTTTTTGACAAAAGGGTATAGAGACGATCTTAAAACGGTTATTAATGGGGCTCTCTTTGAGACAGAAAATAATGAGATGGTTATTGTGAAAGATATAGAGTTTTATTCACTCTGCGAACACCATCTTCTGCCATTTTTTGGGAAGTGTCACATTGGATATATACCAAATAAGAAGATATTGGGTTTGTCAAAACTTGCTCGTATTGTTGAACATTTTTCAAGAAGGCTGCAGGTTCAGGAGAGACTTACGACACAGATATCAGAGTCCATAGTTGAGATATTAGAGCCAATTGGGGTTGGAGTTGTCCTTGAGGCAAGTCACCTCTGTATGATGATGAGGGGAGTAGAAAAGCAAAATAGCTATGCAATGACAAGTGCTCTGAAGGGGAGATTCAAATCTGACAGCAGAACAAGAAATGAGTTTTTGAATCTTATTGCAAAGAAGTAATTTTATTACTAATCCCCCTGTCCCCTTTACATAAAGGGGGTTCAAGAAGAGGGGTTATTATAGAATAAAAGGCTTTGTTTATCAAAAAAAGAGAACATTGCTTGTGGATATTACGATTTTTGCATATAGAGCACCAGCAATATTGTCAGTCGATTTTTTTGAAATTGCTTTCAGCAATTAAGAAAAAATCTTTGTGACAATACCACTGATACTCTATATGCAAAAATTAGGTAAAAGACTTGATTTTTTTGGTATAGTTTGAGTAGGTAAAAATGCCGCTTTTTGTTAATGCTACGCAATACAAAAAGCTTTGATTTTCGCCTTCTATCCTACAAGGGAATTATGTAGAGTCGATTTTTTTTTGAAATTGCCTTAAGTGTTATTTGAGAGATTTATTGAACTAACATTTTATATAATAGTATTTTTATAAAAGTAGTTTAAAAAATAATTTTATTTAAAAAGGACGGTTTTTTATGGAAAAGAGTTTTTATCAATTGAAAGAAGACTTAAAGTCTAAAAAAACTTCTTGTGAAGAGATTATGAAAAAGACTCTCAATCAAATCGAGGAGTTTGATATCTTTTTAGAGTCCTTTGTGATTTTCGGCAATAAAGATGAATTAATTAATAGAGCGGCTCTATCAGATAAGAGATGGAGAGAGAACAAGCCATTAAGCGATATCGATGGGCTTCCTATTATCATAGCTGACAACATACATGATATGAACTATCCAACAACATGCGGAAGCAAAATGCTCTCTGACTATATGCCAATCTTTGAATCTACTATAGTAAAGAGGATAAAAGAGGCTGGCGGAATTGTTGTTGGAAAGTCAACAACTTTGGAGTTTGATTTTGGTTCAACAGAACATATATCAGTAAACCCATATAACACAAAGCTCTCAACAATAGGTGCAGCAAGTGGTGTTGCTTTGGATATGGGGGTGTTAAGTGTCTCTCTTGATACTGGTAAAAACAGATTTTTTATTACTTCAAATAATCAAGTATCTTTCTTGCCAACACCATCTTTGGTTTCGGGCAATGGTGTTGTAAGCAATGCTCCATCATTGGATAGAGTCTCTTTTGCCTCTTCAGATCTATCAGGAGCTGCCACGTTGTTAAATATCTTAAAGGGAGAGGATAGATATGACTCTTCTACATATGGAGCTGATAATCTAAAGCTGTCTCCTGCTAAAGAGTTTAAGTCATTAAAGATCGCATCAATAAAGAGTCTTCCTTTGGATGCCAAAGTGAAAAACTCATTTAACAAAGCACTCTCTCTTATTAAAAATATGGGTATAACTGTTGATGAGGTTGATTTTGATCTTGTTTCAGAGTTGGTTGCTACATATAAGATAATAGCTTTTGCTGAGAGTTCATCAAGTTTGGGCAAGTATGATGGTGTAAACTATGGTTTTAGAGCATCAAACCAAGTGACATACAATGATATGCTCTTTGATACAAGAGATCAGGGCTTTGGTTTTGATGTAAAGAGAGAGATTATGCTTGGAAACTTGATGTTAAGCAGTGTCAACTATGATAAATATTTCAAAAAGGCACAAAAGGTTAGAACATTAATCAAGCAGAAGTTTGATGCTATATTTGAGAAGTATGATCTTGTTATTCTTCCTGCTTTTAATGACCTAAATCTCTCTAATGTTGATTATCCATCAGTTGCTTCATCTTTGATAGCAAACCTAATTGGTTCACCGTCAGCTGCGATTCCAGTGGATACCATTGATGATACTCCATTTGGAATAGAGCTTGTTGGAAAGCAGTTTTCAGACCTAACTGTTATTGGTGCTGCTGATAAGATCTTTTCAGAGGTTAAAATAGATAAAAATATTGATCCAAAAAAGATAAAGGCTCTTAAAAAGAGAGAGAAGAGAGTAATAATCAAAAAAAAAGAGTTTGAAGAGGTAAAAGAGTCAATAAAATATAGTTCAGATGATATTAAAAAGATATCAGACTCTTATAATGCTCCAATTGTTGATAGCAGAAGAGTGTTGTCTTCAAAGCTTCCAGAATATATTGGAAAAGAGGTTGTTGTTAAGGGTTGGATTCATAAAATTCAAAAGCTTGGCGGAATAGAATTCATTGTTCTGCGTGACAGAGGTGGTTTTACTCAAGTTGTCTTTGAGAACAATCTTTCAGAGAAGCTTCACCTTGAGACAGTTATTGATGTTCATGGCACTGTTGTCAAAGAGCCAAAGAGTCCATTTAATGGCATCGAGGTTAGAGCTTCAAAAATTAAGATTCTAGGACACTCAAATGCAGAGCTTCCAATCTCTATAAATGGTAAATATGAGGAGATAAGCCTTCCAGTACTTCTAGATGATAGAATGATCAGTGTTAGAATGCCAAAGATTTTGACAGTCTTTAAGATACAGAGTGAAATAGTTAGACTATTCGGTGAGTTTTTGAGAAATAATGACTTCACAGAGATAAAGACATCAAAGATTGTATCAAGCGGGACAGAGGGGGGAAGTAACGTTTTTGAGTTGAAATACTTTGATAGAGCGGCTTTCTTGGCACAATCTCCGCAGTTCTATAAGCAGACTATGGTTGGAAGTGGTTTTGAGAGGGTGTTTGAGGTTGGGCCGGTCTTTAGGGCAGAGATTCACAATACGATTAGACATCTAAATGAGTATGTATCTCTCGATTTTGAGATGGGCTTCATAGATTCTGAACTAACACTTGTTAATATACAAGAATCTTTAATTAAATATATTCTTACCAATATTAAAGAAAAATATGGTACATTGATAAAAGATGTATTTGGTGAAGATATTGTTATCCCTGAGAAATTTCCAAAGATCCACTTTATAGAGGCGCTTGATATTGCTGCTCGTGAGGGAGTTAAGGATCTTGACGGAGATCTCTCTCCTGAGGGCGAACGAACTGTATGTGACTATATACAGAAGAGATATGATTCTCCTTTTGTCTATATCCTTGGCTACCCTATAAAAAAGAGACCAGTGTATGCAATGCCTGATGAGAGATTGCCAGGCTATACTAGATCTTTTGATCTTTTGTATAAGGGGCTTGAGATAACAACAGGCGGACAGAGAATTCATGAATATGAGATGCTAAAGAACAATATGATTGATTTTGGAGTAAATCCCGAGAGCTTTAAAGAGTATCTAAGTGTATTCAAGTTTGGAATGTGTCCACATGGCGGATTGGGGATGGGACTTGAAAGATTTACTATGAAACTACTTGGACTATCAAATGTCAGAGAGGCGTGTCTATTCCCAAGAGATATAGGTAGAGTTTCTCCATAAATTTAAAAAAAAGTAAAAAAAGTGAGGTTATTTTTTAACCTCACTTTTTTTATTTTGATTACTTGTATTTAATTATCATTAATATGAAGCTACACAAAAAGCTTACTTGTTATAAATATACTATTAATATTAAACTATTAGTACATTTTACTTTCTAGTTTCCTAGTCAGTACGAAGATATACAACGAGAAAACGCTGCTCAAAAAAAAGAGAAAGAGAGAGGATAAAAATGTATAGGGTGGGATTTTATCCCCCCTATACATTTTTACTTTTTCTTTTTTCTTTCTCTTTTTTTTGAGTACCATTCACTCATTATATCTGCTACTACTGACCAGTAACCTAGAGAACAGACTTGATAACTCATTTTATATTGGATAGGATTATTAATAATATAAAAGCTGTACAAGTCCTTATATCACTGTGAGTAAAATAGATGAATGCTGCTTAAAAAATTATGACCAGCTCTTCTTTGTAAACCTTTGCCAAAAAAGGATCGCACAAAAGGCAACATGAAAAGTTAGTCCAATCCATGCACCAATAACACCAATCTTAAAAACATTCACAAATAGAAATGTTGCTGGAATCATCAGACACCAAAGCCCAATAAGGCTTATATTTCTAACAAATTTTGTATCCTTCATCGCATTGAGGCTGCTTCTAAAAACAAGATATATAGCATCAGCAATTTGGTAGAGAGCCATAACTCTAAGTATATTTCTGCTTATCAAAATTACCTCTTTGTCGTCTGTGAACATGGAGGTAAAGATATCTGGAAATATAAAAAATAGCACACCAAAGGCGACCATAAATATAGTTGCCAATATTACCGACTTGTTTGTCAGCCTCCTTGCACTGCTCTCATCACTCTGTCCCATCGATGCACCAACGAGGGAGCCGCAGACTGTCGCAACAGCATAGCCCATCAGAAAACCAATATCTTTGATCTTCATTGCAATCTCATGAGAGGCATATGGAGCCACCCCCAATTGAGATATAAATCTTATAAATATTACCCAAGAGATTGATTCTAAAAAGCTCAGCTCTGCCAATGGTGTTCCAAGCTTGAATATCTCTTTGACCATCGGTTTTGAGAGGGTGAATTTATCATCACTAATAAAGGGGCGTACCTTTACTCTTAGGAATAAGTATAGCATCCCTGCTTGAAAAATGCTTGCAATGAGGCTTGCAATTCCCGCACCAACGACACCAAGTTTTGGAAAGCCAAGTTTACCAAATATCAAGATATAGTTTAGAAATATATTTAATAGTGTAGTTGCGATTGATATGTATGTGATATATTTTGGTCTCTGTATGGCCATAAAGGTTCTTGAAAAAACTTGTCCAAGTGTGAATGGAATAGATCTTAACATTGCGGTTAGGAGGTATAGTGTTGCCATTTTTAATATCACTGGATCTTTTGTTAAAAATCCAAGAATAATCTTTAGTGGAAAGTAAAAAAAGAGAGCAATAAATCCAAGTACCAATGCAATTATTATCTCTGTATAGTAGTAGCTCTTAAATAGTTTTTTATCCCCCTTTCCAAAGGCGCGGGAGAGGAGAATTACAACGGTTTCGAAAAAGAACTCAAGCGGAAAAAAGATAACTATCCAAACAGTGATTGCAAGTCCAACGCTTGCGATTGCCTCTTTTCCAAGCCTGCCAACCATAATCATATCGGTTATACCAATTAGGTGAAATGAGAGGTAGGTAACTATTACTGGGAGCGAGAGTTTGATTAGCTTTTTGTAGTCGTCCATATTTGCCTGTCCTTTATTGTTTGTTTAAGCAGGCTAATTTATTAAAAATTTTTTGTAAAGCTTTTTTTAATTTTATATTTTTTATATTATTATAGTAAATTTATAACCATAAAAGGTTTTATTTAGCTTTTATACTATAAACAATCCTATCCAGTCTTTAATAAGCGATTTGTACCTATTTTCTGGTTTCCATATCATTAAGTGGATATACAACGAGCGAATGTTACTTAAAAGAAAGAAAAAAGAAAAAAAGTAATTTTATATAGGTGGGGTATAACCCCAACCTATATAAAATTATTCTCTCTCTTTCTCTTTTTTTTGAGTAGCATTTACTCATTTTATATCTTCATACTGACAAGTAAATTAGACAGATAATTGTACTGCTAGTTTGATATTAATAGTATATTTGTGATAACAGAACTATACAAAAAACCATATACATATATAATGACAAAATGTTACTAAAAATAACCAAAAATAGATATATTTTCCCAATATCAGCTTTTTTTCCAAATTTAATTGACATCATAATTGACAAAATCGTACAATATCTCTTTAATATTCTTCTTTTTAAGGAGCTCTATTCATGAATATAAGTGAAGATTTCATCATTAGTTTTACTGGAAATCCATCAACAGTCTCAAACGGCAAGAGCCTCGCTGCAAAAGGAAGCTTTAAAGAGCTCTTTATAAGTGATGATGAGACACTGCTCTTTGGAAGCTGTGCAGGAAGCGGAAAAGATCCATATGTCTGCTCTGTCGACTTTATCGATAACGAAAAACCTATTGCAAGATGTAACTGTCCAAGCAGACAGCTTCCATGTAAACATGCTGTTGGTCTTCTATTCTGTAAACTTCAAAAAAAGGAGTTCAAGAAAAAAGAGGTGCCTGAAGATATAGTATCAAAAAGGGGCAAGATAGAGAAGAAAAAGGATAGGGCCGAAAAAAGCGGCGATGATAGTGAAGGCAGCGAAGCAAAATCTTCAGTTATGACAAAAGCAAAGGCAACAGCTGCCGCAAAAAAGTGCAGCGCACAAATTGAGGGAATTGAGCTTTCCGAAAAGATTCTTCATAATATAATATCAGCAGGTCTCCATAGTTTTGATAAAAAAAATGAGAAGATATATAGAGAGCAGGTAAAGGGGCTTGGAAGCTACTATATTGATGGAATTGAGGCCTCATTTTATGAGCTCTTTTCTGAAATAACAGAGGCAAGCAAAGAGCAGCACTATGGTTCTGCAATTGATAGTGTAAACTATATATATGCTCTTCTTAAAAAGAGCAAAGCATATCTTGAGGCAAAGAAAAATGATTATCTTGCTTTCCCTGAGATGACAACCACCTCTCTTGATGCAATGCTCCACTCCGCAATAGAGGAGCAGATTGGCTATGCGTGGAAACTCTCTGAACTTAAAGAGAGGGGGCTATTTAAAGAGAATGCTGAACTGCTTCAGGTCAGTTTTGACTCCTATGATGATAGTGCAAAAAAGCAGTATGTTGATGAGGGTTGCTGGATAGAGCTTGAGAGCGGAAACATCTATCTTACAAAAAATTTCCGCCCATATAATGCTTTGAAGTATATAAAGCAGGAGGATAGCTTCTTCTCACTTCTTACAACAAGCGAACTCTCTATATACCCGGGCGAGCTAAACCCAAGGGTTAGATGGGAGAGGTTTGACCATAGAGATGTAACAAAGGGCGATTTAGCCAAAGCAAAAAAGGCTGGAAAAACCGATTTTGCCGATCTTATCAAAAAAATCAAAGCACAAATAAAGAATCCTCTCTCTGACAAAAATCCAATTGCGGCTGTTGTTGTAAGCAAAGCTGCATCAGGTAAAGATTTTTTAGTTATCTATGATGAGAAGGGGACACAGATTGTCTTGAAGCCTGAGAACTTTGGTTTTCTTATTAAAAAGCTCTCAAAAGAGCAGATTGTTGGACAGACTATGATTTGCAGATTTACTCAAGATATGAAGACAGATCTACTCTATGCTGTCCCTATGGCTCTTGTCAATGATGATGGAATTATAAGATTTAACTATTAATTAAGGAGAGAATATTATGGGTATACCTATTTTAAATGAATTAAATGAAGAGCTTAAAAGATTGTATGTGGCTGGAAGTTCTCTCTCAAAAGGAGATCCAAGGGTTGTTAAATATATAGCTCCGCTTAAGAAGCTTGGCGAAAAGGCACCTGTTTTTAACTCTTTAGCCTCAAAACTTACAGAGCTTACAGAGGGAGATGATAAAAAGTCTCCAGAAAACTTGATGGAGGCAGGGATGCTTCTCTACTCTCTCATCTACACGCAGGGGCGAACTGATGCTGATGAGGAGGTTAAGGAGCTAGAGTACAAAGATAGACCCCTCTCTGTAAATAGGATTCCATACTCAAGCTTGTATAGACTTGTTGAACTTTTGACATCGGGCACACAGACTCATGAGACCGAAATTGAGGATCTATTCAAGAGAAATCTCTATAATGACCCAAGATTGTATCCATACTACTGTGAGGCGATTACTGAAAATCGTTCATATATTTCAAACTATGTTGCAGAGACAATAGTCCCAGCAATTGGCAAGGAGATGATTCCTTTTATTGAGGAGGCTTTGAATATAAACGGAACAAAGAGAGATGCAAGACTATTCAAGGTTCTATACTCTCTAAAGGGCAAAGATATAATACCCCTATCAATGAAGGTCTTTGAGGAGGGCTCTCCACTGGTTCTTGTGGAGGCTATATATAGCTTGGGTGAGGATCCAAAGTATGAAGATCTGCTTCTTCAATATGCCAAGGATAAAAAGAAAGAGATTAGACAGGCTGCCTTTGCGGCTCTTGGCAAGATGAAATCTCAGAAAGGAAATGATATTGCTCTTGCTGCTTTGGAAAAAGCAACCCTTGGCGATATTGCAGAATTTCTTGTTGAGACAGATGATGAAAGAATAATTAAGAAAGTTTATGAGGAGATAAACAAGGCTCTTGATGATCCAAACAAGAAGTCAAGCAAGCTTAAGGTGCTTCTAAGTGCTGCTGCTTCACGCAACGAAGATGAGGGCATTGATTTAATAACTAAAATTATGTCCAATAAAAAGTTCTTTAGTGATTATAGCTATTCGCTTGATCTTTATGACATTGTTCGTATTCTTTATGATAGCAAAAGTGATAAAAAGGATAGAGCTCTCTATGAAATATCAAAGAATAATAGTGATCTTATACACTATAAAGCTCTTGTTGGAGTAAGAATTTTGCCTCCTGAAGATATTTACAAGGAGCTTAGCGGTAATTTTAAGCAGGACTACCATTTGTCAAATGCTCTCTATCAGGCCTATGATATGTATAGCTACTATTATAATAGGGATAAGAGAATCCCTGATAGCGAAAAAAAGTGGGATAGAAGATGGGGTGAATTTTTTGCAGACAAAAAAAATGCAAATGTTGCATACAGTTTTGTCTATGATGATGATGAGAAGACATGGAACAAGATCTTAGAGCTTTCTCTTAAAGAGGTCTCAAAGAAATATAAGCCTCCATTTTATGCAGAGGTGCTGGAGACAGCTCTAAAAATTGGCCATAGAGATTCAGAAAAATATTTTGTTCAATTTCTTAAGGTAGGATATCCAAGTGAAGATCTTGAGATGATCAAGTTTAATGAGAAGCTTATGGATGCCTTTAAGAAAGCATATGAAGATGAAAGTGATGAAAAAACAAAGGAGTCTCTTGATAAGATTATAAAATATAATACAAATTAGGTTGTTTAGGATTTAATGGCGATAAGGGGCATACAACGTAAGATAACAAAGATTCTATCTTACTTGTACAATAGAATCGACTTATCTTACGTTGTATGCCCCCTTTTAATAGTGAAGATTTTTTTTATCGCTTGTGTTGTTAACAAAAATTGACTTAAATACCCTATGTAAAACCATTATATATATTTAATGTTAATTTAATCAAAATTTTTATTATCTCCCTCTTCCTTTGAAGGAAGAGGGTAGGGGTGATGGTAGAATAAAGGATAAAAACAAATTAAGGAGATAAAATGGCTAAAAAAGAGTCAAAGAGTGAGATTCTAAGACTTCCAGCAGAGAAGCTCTATGCTCATGAGATTGAAGCACTAAAAAGTGAGGATAAGGGGGATATTCCAACAGGGTGGCAGATGTCTCCTATGCAGGTTAGAAAATTTATTGTTGGCGGAAAGGCAGGCGGAGTTGATATCATTCCAAAATATATAGGTAATGACAGACTTGTTGAGGTTGCAATTGCGACACTCCTCACAGACAGAGCACTTCTTCTTATTGGGGAGCCCGGTACAGCAAAATCTTGGCTTTCGGAAAATCTCTCTGCTGCAATCTATGGAGACTCTACCAAAGTTGTTCAGGGTACTGCGGGGACAAGTGAGGAGCAGATCCGCTACTCATGGAACTATGCACTCCTCTTGGCAGAGGGCCCATCTGACAAGGCACTGATAAAGAGCCCTGTTATGATTGCTA
Organism: Spirochaetota bacterium; assembly: GCA_031549085.1. GTDB lineage: Bacteria > Spirochaetota > GWE2-31-10 > GWE2-31-10 > MWDO01 > JAVBQL01. The sequence continues at coordinate 125,176 of JAVBQL010000001.1, read as the reverse complement.
TGGAGGCTGGCGGAATTGCTAGAATTGAGGAGATATCAAGGTGTCAGTCTGAGGTTCAGGATGCCTTGATATCAATTTTGTCAGAGAAGACAATCGCTGTTAATGAGCTCTCAAGAGAGGTCTCTGCCCAAAGGGGATTCTCTATAATTGCAACAGCAAACACTAGGGACAAGGGTGTAAATGATATGTCAGCTGCCCTAAAGAGACGGTTTAATATCGTTGTTCTTCCCTCTCCTGCAAATATTGAGACAGAAATTGAGATTGTTAGGAAGCGTGTTGCTGAGATTTCATCCAACTATGAGATAACATCAAAGATGCCGCATGATGATGCAATAACAAGAGTTGTTACAATATTTAGAGAGCTTAGAAGCGGACAGACACTCGATGCAAAGCAGAAGATTAAGAGTCCAAGCGGAGTTGTATCAACTGCCGAGGCGATATCACTGCTAACAAATGCGATGGCACTCTCCTCATCTTTTGGAGACGGAAGTGTCAGTGAAAATGATATTGCAGCGGGACTACTTGGGGCAGTTATAAAAGATGAGGATAAAGATAGAGCTGCTTGGATAGAGTATCTTGAAAATATTATGAAAAAGAGAGGATTGTCATGGCAGGGGCTATACAAAGCATGCAGGGAGATGGTCTAGAGACATCCTCTATGGAGTGGACTACAAAAGAGGGTGTAAAGCTATTTGGTATTAGGCACCTCTCTGCCGCTGGGGCTTGGCATATAAAGAGGTTTTTGGAGAGTGTGAAGCCTGATTGCGTTTTGATTGAGATGCCTTCAGACACAACAGCTCTTATAAACGATATTGCAAAGAGTGGGGTTAAGCCTCCAATAGCAGTGTTGTGCTATACCACAGAGATACCAGCCTACTCAATAGTCTACCCTCTTGCACTATACTCACCTGAGTATCAGGCGCTTCTTTGGGCAAATAAGAAGAAAAAGATTTGTCGTTTTATAGATCTTCCCTCATATGTAAAGGCGCCGCTCTATAGATTTCAGGAGAGGGAGCGCGTAAAACATAACAATTTGAAAAATGAGGCACTTGAAAGTGAAACGGAGGAGCTCCCAGAAGAGATTGAAAAGCGAATTGAATACTATAAGTATAGTAATAACCTCTATGAAAAAATAGCTAAAATTGGCGGGGAGACAGATTATGATACCTATTGGGAGCGCCACTTTGAACATAACCTTACAACAGATGTCTATATGAATGGCGTTGCAACACACTCAAAAGAGATGAGGCTTCTTACAGAGGATGAGGAGAGAGAGGCAGACTCGCTAAGCTCCTCTATAAATACCTTAAGGGAGGCCTATATGAAACGGCAGATAAAAGAAGCCATCAAGGAGGGGTTTGCTCCGGAGAAGATCGTTGTGATAACAGGGGCATACCATGTTAAGGGCTTAATGGAAAATGAGCCTATGAGTGATGGCGAGATAAAAGGGCTTCCAAAGGCAGAGACGAAGATGACACTGATGCCCTACTCATATTACAAGCTCTCCACCCACTCGGGCTATGGGGCTGGAAACCATGCACCATACTACTATGAGATGATGTTTAATGCAATGGAGAGGGATAACCTTTCAACATTGCCATCAAAGTATCTCTCAGAACTTAATCAGCTTTTGCGAAAGAAGAATGGCTATGCCTCTACTGCAACCGTTATAGAGGCGGTTCGCCTTGCAAACTCTCTTCAATATCTGCATGGCGGAATTTTACCTACACTTTCAGACTTGCATGATGCTGCCGTTGCAACAATGGGAAATGGAGTTATAACAGAGACAGCAACAGCCTTTGCCTCTCTTGATGTTGGCACAAGGATAGGCTCGCTTCCTGATGGAGTAAGCCAAACACCTATACAGGACGATATGAACTACCAGCTTAAGAGGCTTAAGTTAACAAAATATAAGACTACTGTTGCCGAGACACTGGTTCTTGACCTTCGCGAAAATAGAAGGGTGCAGAGTGATGAGGCCGCCTTTCTTGATTTGGATCGGTCGATATTTTTAAATAGACTTACACTTCTTAATATAAATTTTGGTAAGCCTGCTGGAAAGAGAGAGGGTGCTTCATGGGCAGAAAATTGGATTTTGTGCTGGACACCAGAGGTTGAGATTGAGCTTGTTGAGTCTGTGCTATATGGGGACTCAATTGAGGCTGCCTCTGCATATGCACTTAAGGAGAGGCTTGAAAAGAGCAACGATGTAATAGAGGTCGCTTCACTTGTTAGAAAGGCCTGCGAGTGCAAGCTTCCAGACTCTATCCATGATGCTGTTAAGAAGCTTCAGTCTTTAGCCTCCGATTCTGAGAGCTTTTCCGACTCAGCAAAGGCTGCAAGGGAGATCTCATTTCTCGTTCAGTATGGAACTATCCGCAAGTTTGATACAAAGCTTGTTATCCCTATACTTAAAGAGCTCTTTCTAAAGGCGTCGCTTCTGCTTCTCTCCGCATCATCATGCAATGAGAGTGCGGCGAAAGAGATGGCTTCTGACATTGCAAATATGCACCATATATCACAGGAGAACTATGATATTGTAAACGATGAGATATGGCTTAAGGAGCTAACTACGCTTGCAAAGTCTGATGAGAAAAATCCGCTCCTCTGTGGATTTGCATTCTCTATTTTGCTTGAGAGAAATCAAGTTACAGAGAATGATCTCTCAACGGAGGTCTCAAGACACCTCTCAAAAGGGAACACGCCAGAGGCTGGGGCGTTATGGTTTGAGGGACTAAGCAAAAGAAACAGATATGTCCTCTTGTCACGGGCTGCACTATGGAGGGAGCTTGATGGCTATCTTAATATACTTGATGATGAGGAGTTCTCTCACGCCCTTGTAAGTTTAAGACGTGCCTTCTCATCATTCGAACCATCAGAGAAGAGCGGTATCTGTGAAATACTTGCGGAGTTATGGGGAGTTGACTCAAACAGTGCCGCAGAGTTTCTACAAGAGGAGCTTACAAAAGAGGAGGAGTCGGTTCTTGATGACTTGAATGACTTTGATTTTGGAGATTCTATATGAGTGATAATAGATTAGATGAGAAAAATGCAGCACAGGATAACAGTATTCGCTTAAAAAGATGGCGACTGATCCTTGGAAAATCTTCAGAGGAGAAGCTCTCTTCTATGTGCGGTGGAGCAAGTCTGCTTGGTGAGAGTGATTCTATTATGGATGAAGCGTTGGCGGCTATCTATGATAATACAATGGATGATGGAAAGTCTCAAGGGCGAAGTGCGGGGCTTGGTCCATCATATCCAAATATTGCCAAGTGGCTTGCTGATATCAGAACCTACTTTCCAACAGATGTGGTAAGTGTTATCCAAAGTGATGCAATAGAGAAGAAGGGGCTTAAACAGCTTCTCTTTGAACCGGAGACACTGGCTAATGTTAAGCCCGATATAAATATGGTAAGTACCATCATCTCGCTTCAGGGACATATACCAAAGAAATCAAAAGAGCAGGCCAGACAGATTGTGCAGGCGTTGGTTGATGAGATTATGCAGTATATGGAGAACGACATAAAGAGGGCTGTAACAGGGGCTCTAAACAGAAAGAGGCACTCTCCGATTCCATCACTGCCAAACACTGACTGGAAAAAGACAATCCAAAAAAACTTAAAGAATTATGATAGAGATAAAAAACGTATTATCCCAGAAAAATTCTATTTTTTTGAGAGAAAGCGTGTGTCAAATGAGTGGACTATTATTCTCGACATGGATCAGAGCGGCTCTATGGCTGATAGTATTATCTACTCATCAATTATGGGCTCAATCTTTGCCTCTATGCCAGCAATCGATACAAGGATAGTCGCTTTTGATACAGAGGTTGTTGATCTAACGGAGACCTGCGGGACTGATCCTGTTGATATCCTCTTTGGTGTCCAGCTTGGAGGCGGAACTGATATAAATAAATCAGTCAAATATTGTCGTGAGTTTGTGAAGACTCCAAAGAAGACAATGTTTATACTTATATCAGATCTCTATGAGGGTGGTGTTGAGGCTGGCCTCTTAAGACAGCTTGATGAGATGAGGGAGTCAGGTGTGACGGTCTTGGTGCTTCTTGCCTTGGCTGACGGAGGTACACCTGCCTATGATGAGAGGCTGGGGAAAAAGATTAGCAATCTTGGTATTCCATGCTTTGCCTGTACACCAAATAGATTGCCAGAGCTTATTGGCGGGGCATTGAAAGGTGATGACCTGCTTGCTCTTGCAGATAGAATTAAACGGGACGCTGGAAAGAAGAAATAGCATACTCATAGCTATAAAAGGTTTTGTATTACTCTATATTATAATTAATCCTATCCAAGTGTTAATGGGTTGTTAAAATTGTAGCCTTTGTATTACTTATCATTAAATAGATATATAACGAGCGAACACTACTCAAAAAAAGAGAAAGAGAGAGAATAAAAATGTATAGGGGGGATAAAATCCCGCCCTATACATTTTTACTTTTTCTTTTTTTTTCTTTTTTAAGTACCATTCGCTAATTATATCCCTTCTTACTGACAAGTAAACTAAATAGATAACTGTACTGCTAATTTGATATTAATAGTATGTTTATAACAACAGAGTTATATAAAAAACTATATATTTGTTTAAAATCCAATTTTCATAATTAAGTTGACACCCCAATCAACAAAATCGTAAAATAGCTTTTTAAATATGTTTTTTATAGAGAGAGATTCTATATGAGAAAAATTATCTGCCTATCACTTTTTCTTTTTTTTACCACTGCCATCTTAAATAGTAGTGAGGAGAGTAATGAATTAACTCCCAAAAAAGAGAACTCAAAGTGGGGCTATGTTGATAGCAACAACAAAGTTGTTATCCCCTTTAAATATGATGAGGCCAGTGATTTTAGTTATGGTCTCGCTGCCGTAAAATTCTATGGCAAGTGGGGCTTTATTGGCAAAAATGGGAAGGTCATTATCCCTTTTAAATATGATGAAGTTAAGAATTTTAATGATGGTTTTGCCTATGTAAAATTTAAAGATGAGTGGTTCTATATTGATGAGAATGATAGAAAGGCAACAAAAGATCGATATGGCAATCCTGAAGTCAATGATAGCTTTGTAAGATTTCAAAAAGATAAATATTCAATGGGATATGGGCTTAAAGATAAAAATGGAAAAATAATTTTTGAACCAAAATATACTAGAATTGGAGATTTTTATAATGGTTTTGCAATGGTAGAGAGGGCATATCAAATTCACAATCCTTTTTGGGGTTTTATCAATGAAAAAGGAGTTGAGGTTGTTGCAACTGAATATGATTCTTTTGAGGTTAAAGAAAATAGAAAATACATTGTAGGAAATTATAATATTTATAGAGATCAAAAGTTTGTAATAGATTTAAGTGGAGTGGTTATAAATGGTGTAAAATATGACGCTGTTTATGACTACTTTGATGAGGCGGGCTTTAAGAAAGTAACACTTAATGGCAAATATGGTCTTATTGATAAGAGTGGAAAGCAATTTATTCCTCCAAAATATGATTATATATATGATTTTGATGACGGCTTTGTAAAAACTAAAATGTATACTGGCTTTATATTGGAATTTTCTATTTATGGACTTATAGACAAAAAAGGTCGTGAGATTGTTAAGCCAAAATATACTGATATAGGCCCTTTCAAAGATGGATTTGCTATTGTTGGTGCTGCTATTGATAACTGGTACTATTATAGATATGGTCTTATAGATAAAAATGGAAAAGAGATTATTGCTCCAAATAAGTATGATCACTTTTATGATTTTGTTGATAACTACGCTATGGTATCAGTTGGTGGCTATTGGGATCATCCTTTTGATAATGCGGAGCACTATATTGGGGAGAAGTATGGACTAGTCTCAAAAGATGGAAAAGAAATTATTATCCCAAAGTATGATAAGCTTGAACTTCCAAATGGAGGCATTGTTGCTGTAGAATTTAATGGTGTCCCCCTTAAAATTGATATCACTAGAAGGTCTATCAATGGAAATATTTATGACAATGTCTATCAATATAACAGCAATGGTTTGGCTGTTGTTATGAAAGATAATAAATATGGCTTGATAGATAGGGGCGGCAAGGAGATCGTTAAACCAAAGTACAACTATATTTATCCATTTGGTAACAGCATTGCAAGATGTGAGCTAGAGATAGACACTTCTATAAAATATGGCTTTATTGACAACAGAGGCAAGGTAGTTGCAGATCCAAAATATGATGAGCTCCTCATTGATGATTTTGGGAGCGGCGACCTCGCGAGAGTTAGGGTTGGTGAAAATTGGGGAGTTATTGATATCAATAATAATACTATTGCGAAGATCTTATATGGAGAGATATTCTTCAAAAGAGCCAGCGAATCTAATGACGAGAATATGATAGGGAGTGGCAGCCTTAATGAAAAGTGGGGAGCACTCTATAGAGATGGAAAGTTTAGGACATTTGACTACTCAAAATATGGAGTAAAAGATCCTGTTTTTTATGATGGCTTAGCATTTATCAAAAAAGATGGCAAGTGGGGCTATATAAATATAGAGGGCGATCTTGTAATTCCATTTATATATGAGAAGTCCTCTGATGATCCAAACTATTTTGGCTATCTAGTGGTTGAAAGTGATGGCCACTATGGGCTTATTAATAATAAGAGTGGAGAACTTATTGTTCCAGCAATATTTAAAAATATGGAGTTTGTTTGGGGAGAGAGGGGGTATGATCCATGGATAGATGGTATTGTCAATGTTGAAATGGCACCGTATGGGACAGGTCTAATTTTCCCTGATGGAAGCTTTGGTTTTGATAGCTCATATGGGAGAGGCAGTGAATATGGAGTTATTGATAAAGAGAGAAATGTAAAAAAATATAGTGATAATTTAATTTTTAGTGAAAATTTAGCACCAGCAGAAGAGAGTGGCTATTGGGGCTTTATCAACAAGAGTGGAGAGGTAGTGATTCCATTTGCCTATGAGTATGCCTATCCATTTTTTGACGGCTATGCTCCAGTTAAGCTTGATGGCAGGTGGGGCTTTATTGATAGCAAAAACAATTTTGTCTACCATAAATAGAAAAGGGTTGGTTGAAAATGACCTCTATAATTTTAGCCTATCCAAGCCTTGATGGGCTAAAATTATAGCCTTTGTATTATTTATCATTAAGTAGATATATAATTAGCGAACACTACTCAAAAAAAGAGAAAGAAGAGAGAATAATTTTATATAGGTGGGGTAGAACCCCAACCTATATAAAATTACTTTTTCTTTCTTTTTTAAGTACCATTTGCTCATTTTATATTTTCGTGCTGACAAGTAATACAAAAAGTAAGCATGATAGTTAGTGTAGGCTTGGATAGGATTAATTATAATATAGAGCTGTACAAATAGTGTTATAATTGCAGATATCTACATAATATCAAAGCAACAAAAAAAATCTTGATTTATCCACTAAATAAACTATAATATAGGCTTGAAACGGTTTCGGTGTCCAAGCTTGAGGCTCAACCCCTTATAGGCTTGGATGCCTGAGTAGGAGAAGCATGCCCGCGATTGTATTGGGCTGTTTACTCTTGTCTACTCAGGGAGTGGCAGCGGTTGACCTTTGCTTTTGTGGGCATGCCTGTTTTTTACAAACAGGGTCTTTACCCCTTGCCTTTAAGCACAATTGTCTTTGGCCTGCTGCTCCCTTCTATTTTTTTGATACTTCATAACATTTTTTATAGCTTTTATTCTATCAATAGCCCCATCCAAGCCTTGATGGGCTATTAAAATTATAACCTTTGTATTACTTATCATTAAGTAGAGATATAACAAGAAAACGTCACTCAAAAAAGAAGAAAAAAAGAAAAAGTAATTTTATATAGGTTGGGGTTCTACCCCACCTATATAAAATTATTCTCTCTTCTTTCTCTTTTTTTTAAGTACCATTCGCTCATTATATATTTTCGTACTGATAGGGAAACCAGATAGATGACTCTACTTCTAGTTTGATACTAATAGTATGTTTATAACAATCAAACTATATAAAAAGCGATATATTGTTAAAGGTTCCCATTTTTAAAATAAAAGTATTAATTTCTATTTAAAAATATCTCTTTATTTGCTATATTGTTATGTAATAAATAATTTTTTTGGGTAGCATATGCATGAAGTAACAGCAAACAGATTTCGACCGCAAACTTTTGAAGAGCTTGTTGGACAAGACTTTGTTGCAAAAACCATTAGAAACTCTATAAACAATAGGAAGATCCCAAATGCCTATCTTCTAAGCGGTCCAAGAGGGTGCGGAAAGACCTCAATCGCAAGAATTATTGCAAAGGCTTTGAATTGTGTTAATGGACCAACAGCTACCCCATGCAATAAGTGTGTAAATTGTGTATCTATAACAAATGGAAGCAACACAGATGTAATAGAGATCGATGGCGCATCAAACACTGGTATCAATAGTGTTCGTACCATACAGGAGGAGATTCTCTATCCGCCAACCAGCTGCAACTATAAAGTTTATATTATTGATGAAGTACATATGCTAAGCACAAGCGCATTCAATGCCCTCTTGAAGACTATCGAGGAGCCTCCAGAAAGAGTTATCTTTATTTTCGCAACGACAGAGATCAATAAGGTTCCTGCAACCATTCGTTCTAGGTGCCAGCAGTTCAACTTAAGGCTTATTCCTGTAAATCTTATCTATGACTCTTTGGAGAAAGTATTAAATATCCTTAATGTAAAATTTGAGCCAACTGCATTGAGATGGGTCTCCAATGAGGGTAAGGGTTCAATGAGAGATTCATACACACTGCTTGATCAGGTTGTCTCCTTTTGTGACGGAGAGATAACCTTAAAGAAGATTCAAGAGAAGCTTGGAATTGCAAGCGATGAGAAAATATTTAATCTTGTTGCCTTTATTGTTAAGGGGGATAGGGCAAAGCTCTTGGCCTCCTATTTTGAGATACTAGAGAGCGGCATATCACCAGAGCAGATTATAACTGATTTGATAAAATTTTTTAGAAACCTGCTTGTAAAAAAACTTGGTATAAGTTCAAATAGATTTATCGATTTTAATAGAGAGCTTATTACTGATGACTTTTTAAGTAATTTTACTTTTCAAGATATTGAAAATATATTGGAGCTCCTATTTAAAACCTATGATGGAATAAAATACTCATCAATGACACAGCTTGATATAGAGATATGTCTCTTTAGGCTGCTGAAATATAGGGATATTATACATCCAAAAGAGATCCTAAAGGAGATTGATAAACTAAAGTATACACTTGTTACAGGTAAGATCGATCCAGTATTTAAAGATGATATCTCAAGAATGGATATAGAGAACTTTAGCTCAAATTTGAACAGAGAGAACACTATAAAAAACAGTGCAGCACCCAATCAGGCAGAAGAGCAGAAAAAAGGTGAATATGAAAAAGAGTCAGAGCAGGTAGATGAGGCAAAAAAGAGCATAGATAACAGAGCAGAGAAGAGTGCACAAAATAGCAAGAGTGGATCTTTGAGAGAGATGTTAAACAAAATTGCTGCAAAGTTTGAGAAAGAGAATTTTAATCTTAGCAATGCTATAAAAAAGATCGTGAGTTATAAGAAAAATAGTGATAATGATATAACTGTCTTTGTAAACGAGACCTTTGTTAAGGATACTCTAAATAAAAACCTTGATATTTTTAGAAGAGAGCTTATTGAAATCCTTCAAAGAAATATTAATATAGCAGTTGAAATTATTGATAAGGTAGATGATTCCGATTTTAATGCCAATATTTTAAAGTTTAAAAAGATCTTCAACGGACAAGAGCTGTGACTCCGAATTTCTATATTGTCGCAACTCCAATTGGTGACTATAAAGATATAAGTGTCAGAGCGCTTGAAGTTCTAAAAGAGGCAGACTTTATTGTATGTGAAGAGGAGCGAGAGTATAGAAGACTCTTCTCATACCTGAATATTGATATAAAAAAATATATTGTTTGCAATGAGCATGGCGAAAAAGAGGCGATCGAGCTTACTCTTGAGCTATTAAAAAAGGGCGAAAAAGGGGCTTTAGTATCTGACTGTGGAACACCACTCTTTGAAGATCCCGGCTTCTCATTAATTAATGCAATAAGAAAGAGTGGGTTTTCGATAACCTCACTCCCCGGAGCAAATTCCCTTATCACAGCCTTGTCCCTTTCACCATTTACAATAAAAGATTTCTACTTTGCTGGCTTTATACCCAAAAAGGGTGAGGAGAGAGAGCAATTTCTATCAAAAAACCTTAAAAGAAGAGAGATGATTATCTTTATGGAGGCACCATATAGATTGCTCTCTCTGCTTGAGTTGTTAAAAAAGTTTTTGGGCAACAGAAGAGTATATGTACCAATAAATTTAACCCAATCAAGTGAAAAATTATTCTATGGCAAAATAGATGATGTCTATAATAAGATAAAGAGTGCCAACATCACAAAGGCAGAATTTTTGATTATTATTGAGGGAAAGTAGAGTATATTTTTCTATCTTTGCAAACTCACTTTTCAAAAAAAAGTTTAGAGAAGGAGTTATTAATCAAAGAAAGCCCTTTTTCTATGTGTGGTTTTTTATTTAATATATTTCTTTTGAAACTAAAGTAAGTAGGAAATTTAATAATAAAAAATATGAGCAAGATGCTAAAAACAAAGTTTTTTGTATATTTTGTGAAACAAAATCAAACAAAAAGCGACTTTTTAGTGTCTTGCTCATATTTTATCTATTTTTTATAACCCCCTTTTTGAAAAGGGGGTTGGGGGATTAGAGAGAGCTTATTGCAATAATCCGCCATTGATTGGAATAATCTGTCCAACAATATAGCTTGCCTTTTCGCTCACTAAAAACTCAACAGCATTTGCAACATCCTCAACACTGCCTATTCTTCTGATTGGTATTGTCTTTTTAATTTCATCAAACTTATCTTTCAAGTCGCTTGTCATATCAGTCTCAATAAAACCTGGAGCAACAATATTAACATTTATGTTTCTTGCAGCAAGCTCCACTGCAAGTGCCTTCGCAGCCCCAATCACACCAAACTTTGATGCACAGTAGTTTGCCTGTCCCCTCATACCAGTCTGCCCAGATGTAGAACTTACAACAACAATCTTGCCTCTCTTATTATCAAACATCGATTTTGCAACAGGTCTTGTTACATAGTAGAAGCTTTTTAGGTTTGTATCTATTACACTATCCCAATCTTCATTTTTCATAATTGGAAATAGTGCATCTTTTCTTATTCCAGCATTAACAATAAGGACATCAATTGGTCCATTCTTTAATTCTTCTTCTATAGCATTTCTTGTATTAGAAAAGTCCGCTATATCAAATTGTAATAGTGTACATTTTACATTGTACTTTTCTATCTCTCTCTTTGTAGATTCTGCAGCCTCTATGTTGCCTCTATAGTTTATTATAAGGTCATACCCATTCTTTGCAAGCATAATAGATATTGCTTTTCCAATCCCTCTGCTTCCGCCTGTAACTAATGCTCTTGCCATAATTTCTCCTAAAAATAAACTAAAATAGTTGTAATTGCTTATTATCAACTAATAGAAGAATTTTGTCAAGAGTGAAAGGCTTTTTTCTTATTCTCTTTTAGCCTTTCATAGATAAAAAAAAGGATTAAATTATTTTGAAAAAAATCAACTTTTAAGAATGAATATATTAAGAATTGATTTATTGCCTATTTTTTGTTATAATTATCGCTATTCTTAAATATATATTTTAATCCTATTTGTATTAAAAAACCTTAAGGAATTCTTATGAAATATTTGATATTGGCTGGCGGAAGCGGCACAAGACTTTGGCCATTAAGCAGAAAAAAATTTGCAAAGCAGTTTATAAATTTTAATAATGAGTACTCCCTCCTGCAAAACACAGCTTTAAGAGTAAGCCGTGAGAATGGACGTGATATATATGTAATTGCTGGATTTGATTCAAAGTTTATTGTTGAGGAGCAGCTATTAGATATTCTTCCAGACTTTGAGAAAAAACATTTTATATTGGAGCCTGTTGGCAGAAATACTGCCCCAGCCATTGCCTACTCAACAAACTTTTTTGATGAGGATGATATCATTGCTGTCCTCTCATCAGACCAATATGTTGACAATGATGATGAATTTTTAAATACTCTAACTAAAGCAGAAAAAATTGCAAAAGAGGGTTATATTGTTACAATTGGAATTGTCCCTGATGTTCCAAAAACTGGATATGGATACATAAAAGTTGGGGACAAAAAGCTATTTGATGGCTACCATGTTGATAAGTTTGTTGAGAAGCCAAATGTAGAAAAGGCAAAAGAGTATCTAAAAGATGGAAACTACTTCTGGAATGCTGGGATATTTGTTTTTAAAGTAAAGACCTTTTTGGAGGAGCTTAAAAAACATTCACCAGAACTTTTTCAGACCAATGAGAAGTTTAAAGCAAAGTTATTAAAAAATGAGAAGATAACAAAAGATATTTTTACTGAGTTTCAAAATATATCTATTGACTATGCACTAATGGAGAAGTCAGATAAGATTGCTTTGGTTCCATCATCATTTGTCTGGAGTGATATTGGAAGCTTTGGCTCTCTCTTTGAGATTCTCCCTAAAAATGAGAGTGGCTCTATTGTTAGGGCTGATAACTATATTGATGAGGGCTCAAGCAATCTGCTGGTTTTTGGTGACAAAAGGAAGATTGCAACCCTTGGAGTAAAAAATCTTATTATTGTTGATACAGCTGATGCAACACTTGTTGCTGATATAGATAGATCTGAAGATATCAAGAGTATTGTAAAGCGTCTTGAGGAGAGTGATCCAAAGGTTGTTGACTCAAACAATGTAACTTTTAGACCATGGGGAAGCTATACAATTCTTGATGAGGGTAAAAACTATAAGGTAAAACAGCTCTGTATAAACCCAAACAGTAAGATAAGCCTTCAGTTTCATAAACATCGAAGCGAAACATGGACAATTGCTGAAGGGGTTGCTGAGATAACAATTGGAAATGAGGTTAGAACTCTCTATCCATCAGAGTCTATTTTTATTCCTTCAAATACAAACCATAGGCTTTTTAACCCCCTTCACCACCAGCACCTAAAGGTGATTGAGGTACAAACTGGCCCCTATCTCGAAGAGGATGATATAATAAGACTAGAAGATGACTATGAAAGAGAATAGGCGATCTGATGTAAGAGCATATCTGAAAGATTGTCTTAATAGTGCAAAAATCGATTCAAAATATCACCAGAAAATAGAGGACTATCTCAACCTGCTTGTTAAAAAGAACAAAGAGCTTAATTTAATGAGCAGGAAGTTGACTATTGAAGATATAATATTGGAACATGTTTACGACTCGCTCTCTCCATGGGAGCTCTTTCTTAACTATAGTGAAATTAGTGACCTTGGAACAGGTGGTGGGCTTCCGGGAGTGCTTCTCTCAATAATATTCCCAGATAAAAAAATTATACTTATAGACAAGAGTCCATTGAAGATTGCTTTTCTTAATGAACTTAAAAGTAAGCTTAGACTTAATAATGTTGTTATAGAGGAGCGGCTTGTTGCAGATGGGATACTGCAATCAGATGTAATAACATGCAGGGCATTCAAATCGATAGGAGAGATACTATTGTATACAAAAGAGAGTTTTGAAAAGGGGACGAGTTATCTTTTGTATAAGGGAAGGGTTGAAAAAATTGATGAAGAGATTGCTGAAGCGAAAAATTCTTTTAGTCTCTCTTATGAGGTTTTGAAAACTGCACCGCTTATCAATAAAGAGCGGCACATGGTACTTTTAAAAAAAATATAGTTTTTTTTTATATCTATCATATATCACTTTTTATTTAGCTTTATTGTTATGAATATCCTATCAGTATCAAATTAGCTATTCAACTTACTCTTTGTATTACTTATCAGTACGAAAATATATAACGAGCGAATGCTACTTAAAAGAAAAGAAAAAAGAAAAAGTATTTTCATATGGGCGGGGTGTTACCCCAGCCTATATGAAAATATTCTCTCTTCTTTCTCTTTTTTTGAGTGACGTTCTCTCCTTACATCTTTTCGTGCTGACTAGTAACCCAGATATAAAGTTACACTGCTCATTAAAGTTTGGATGGGACTATTGATAGAATAAAAGCTATAAAAAACGTTATGAAGTATCAAAAAAATAGAAGGGAGCAGCAGGCCAAAGACAATTGTGCTTAAAGGCAAGGGGTAAAGACCCTGTTTATAAAAAACAGGCATGCCCACAAAAGCAAAGGTCACGCGCTGCCACTCCCCGAGAAGACGAGAATAGACAGCCCATATGCAATCGCGGGCATGCGTCTCCTCCTCGAGCATCCAAACCTATAAGGGCGTGAGCCTCAAGCTTGGACACTGAAACCGTTTCAAGCCTATATTATAGTTTATTTAATGGATAAATCAAGATTTTTTTTACTTTGATATTTATAATGGTAATTCTTTAAGATATCACTTTTTGTTTCGTTCTGTTGTTATGAATATCCTATCAGTATCAAATTAGCTATGCAACTTACTCTTTGTATTACTCATCAGTAAGAAAATATATAATGAGTGAATGCTACTCAAAAAAAATAGAGAGAAGAGAGAATAGTTTTATATAGGTTGGGGTAGAACCCCACCTATATAAAACTACTTTTTCTTTTTTTTATTTTCTTAAGTAACATTCTCTCGTTGCATATCTACATACTGACCAGTAACCCAGAAAGTAAGTTTGTATAGCTAATTTAATATTGGATAAGATTATTGATAGTATAGCTATCCTTTGGATAGTGATAAATATAAAAAAAACTATGTAGTGCCTACTTCTTTGGAATCATCTTTTCAAAAAAATTGATAGACTCCTTTCTTGCCCAATCACTAGAACCGGCAGTTCCACCTATAATATAGCCATCACCATCTATTATAAAGGTTGTTGGGATGCTTGCAATATTGTAGTTTATAAAGATATCCTCCTCACCAGCAACAATAGGAAAAGTATATTTATTCTTACTAAGAAACTGTTTTACGGTAGCACTATCTTCACTTGTTACTGCAATCATTACAAAATTTTTATCTTTAAATTTGTTATATAGCTTCTGCATAGAGGGCATCTCTTTACGGCATGGAGGGCACCATGTTGCCCAAAAATTGAAAAATATCATCTTTCCTTTTAAAGATGATAGGGATAGATCATTTCCATTCATATCTTTAAATTTGAAATCCATCATAGGAACAGGCTCTATCCTTGCCATCTTAAGCTCTCGAAATAACTCATCAATCTCTTTATCACTAGAGTAGAGAGAGAACAGGCAAAAGAGAGAGATTAGAACAATAAAAGTTTTTTTTAGATTCATAATTTTTTCCTTTTTTTTAATTTATATATTACTTTATTGTCACGGAAGTACTATTAACATCAAACTAGTAATAGTACTTTATCTTTAGTTTACTTATCATTACGAAGGTATATAACGAGCGAATGCTACTTAAAAGAAAAGAAAAAAGAAAAAGTACTTTCATATGGGCGGGGTGTTACCTTAAGCCTATATGAAAATATTCTCTCTCTTTCTCTTTTTTTAAGTAACGTTCTCTCCCTCTATCTGTTCTTTCTGACAAGTAACCCAGAAAGCAAGTTTAACATCTCATTTAATATTGGATAAGGTTATTTATAGCATAAAATCTCAATGAAACCTTTTATATTGTTAAAAAATTTCACTAACAGCTTTCATATGCTTTTTAATCACCACCTTGTCCTCATAATCTATATATGCATCTACCCAAAAAAACATATTTCTATAAGCAGATTCACGAACCTCTTTCTTTGAAATAAAAACATCATGAAAAGCCTTAGCTATAACAACATCAGTGATATTAGTACCAAGATTTATAGAGTATTTCGCAATATCCTTCACAGATAGCACCATGTCTCCGCCATCATAGGTTTGATAAGCCTTATCTGTAAAAACATAGTGGCTCTCCGAAGATCTCATAACCAATATAGGTATATCTATTGTTAACCCCTTCTTAATTCTCTTTTGTGCAAGGTGTATCCCCCTAACCCAGCCATAGTTTGGCTCAAGCTTGGGCTGTTTCCACACCTTATTAATCTCCCACTCTCCATCCATATCTTTGCTTATTACACGATTATAGAAGTCCTTACCCTTAAGTGTATTTTTTATATTTGGGAAAAATTTTCCAATCGTTGAGACAATAGGCACACCAACATTTTTAGTAAATGGTTTTAAATTGAAGTCCAAAAATGGACTGTTTAGTACAAGCAGCCTTATTATGCCATTATCCTTATGATCCTCTACATATAGAGATGATATAAGTCCCCCTGTAGAGTGGCCAAGGAGTATAATATTTTTAATGCCCTCACTCTTCATTACGTTTAGGGCAATATCAATATCTTGATAATACTCTTTTATATCACGAAAGTTTGACTCTTTCTGATTTGGTAAGAGAGAGCGTCCATGCTTACGAAGATCTATTGCATAAAATCTATAACCATCTTGTTCAATTTTGTCTGCAAGCTCATATTGAAAAAAGTAGTCATTAAAACCATGTATATAGAGAAAAGCAGAGTCAGTTTTCAAATCTGTCTTTTTTCTTATAATTGTGGTTACAACATCTCCCTCATAGTCGCGCCCCATGTTTATTGTTAGCTTCTCAAAACCATATAGTATGTCATCTTCATAATTTGAAGATTGAATTATTATATTATTTTGAAAATTACCATTTTGAGAGCATGAAAATAGAAATAGAATAGATAGTATACTTAAGAAAAGATATTTTGAATTATAAACTTGCATATCCAAAGGCTCCATATATTTTTTTTATAGAATGAGATATGAAAAATATTAACAATTCGTAATTAAATTATAAAAAAACGTAATAATAAAATCAAGTTTTTTGGCAAAGTTTCTGCAGCTATTTTTTTTAATAAACAAGTTATCAAAAAATCAGAACTTTTCTGCATGTTTACTTAACCTAAAGTGACCTTTTGGCGTTTAAAAGAGGTGTTTTAACCATAATTAGATATCTTTTGAAACTAAATAAAAAAAACAATAATCAAAGATACAAACAGGATATCAAAAACAAAGTTTTTTGTATATTTGTGAAACAAAATCAAACAAAAAACGACTTTTTTGGTCTCTTGTTTGTCGTTAGATAGATTAACTAGATAGATTAACCCCCTTTTTGAAAAGGGGACAGGGGGTTTAGAAAGAGGTCTAATAAGTTATACTTAAAAAAAATGAAAATTGACAATAGCTGCTCGTTTTGTTATAACATTTTAGGAAAATAGTATTAATATTAACAACAAAACATCAAATTAGCAGGCATACTAAAATTTTAATTATTCGCTATTTTATAAAAAACATAGTGAGCAATATTTTATTATGACGAATATTATAGTTAGGATATTATAGTAATGTTTTTCTGCCATGGGTCAAAGCTCTCTAAAAGAGATAACAAGCACACTTTATGAAAAAAAAAATTCTCGTAATATTTTTTTTTATTATTAAGACCATCTTTTTAAACTCACTTGATAATACATCAGATATACCAATTGATTGGAAAGATAGATCAAGCTCTTTTGTAAATGAGTCAATGGGTAGATTCCTCTCCAATGCAAATCTGCAAGAGCTAAAATCTATGGCACAGTCATTAAAGGTTGAGGCTCAAGATGATATAAATAGCTATAAAAAAGCATTGGCAGCATACTACGATGTAACACTTATTGAACCAGACCCTCCAAAGAAGGGAGATCAGATTGTCCTTGAGAGAGCAGGTGAACTAAAGATGTTTAAGCTTCAAGAGGATGACGAAGAGCATCTTCATATAACAGGAAGGGTTAAGCTTGTTA
The DNA here is from genome assembly GCA_031549085.1 of Spirochaetota bacterium. Taxonomy (GTDB): domain Bacteria; phylum Spirochaetota; class GWE2-31-10; order GWE2-31-10; family MWDO01; genus JAVBQL01. The sequence goes on along the minus strand of JAVBQL010000001.1, from coordinate 107,345 downwards.
TAAAATCGAAAGATGGAGATCAGATTGTTGAGGCTGACAACATGGATGTTGACCTGAAACATAAGGAGATTATGGGTACAGGAAATGTCTACTTTAAAGATAAGGGGCTAGAGTTTGCTGGTGAGCAGTTTTACTTCAATTTTGAGGTAAAGAGGGGGGTGCTTTTTAATGGAAGAACCAAAATTCTTGAGAGTGGATCATCAGGCTTGAAAGATGCCTACTTCATTGGTGAGAGGATTATACAATCCAATGAGGAGGATGCAATCCTAGAGAATGGAAGCCTAACCACATGTAACAGACAAAATCCCCACTATCATATAAGGGTAACAAAGCTTTGGATTAGTCAGAAGGGTGAGTGGGGCTTACTTAATGGAATCGTCTTTATAGGGCCAGTTCCCTTTCTATATATGCCTGTCTTCTACCATCCAAGAGATCTTATCATAAACCCAGCCATAGGCTATCTCTCAAGAGAGGGCTGGTATCTAAATACAACTTTCTATGTGCTTGGAGAGAAGGTTGAGATAAAGAGAGATGAGACAGATATCATGGGGATCGAAAAGAGCCGTGCTGCCCCCTCAAACGAAAAACTATATTTTAGATTGAGCAGTGCAGATGTCAGAAACTACCTTGATGACTTTTATAATAGAGATTTTTATAAAAAGAACCCAAGTTTTAAGATTTATCCAAAGTTTAACTATATAGATTTTGCCTTAAGAATATTTGGCGATGCATACACCAACCTTGGTTTCTATGTTGGTGGATACTACTATATGAATTTTGATCATCCAGTAGCACCATTCAAGTTTTCATATCTTGGTGACGCTGGTTTTTCAAGGTTGCTTTGGCAGCAAACGATCAATTCTGATATCTATGTTCCCTACAATCCTGCAGATAAGGTAAAAGTCTATGATGGAAATACAGAAAACACCTACTACTACCCCGGAGCAAACCCACTAACTCCAAGAACATCTCAATGGGCAAAGTTTGAGGGAAATGTAAAGGGAAAATATACCAATTTTAAATATGATGCACAGTTTGAGTATGCCTCTGACAACTACTACTTTAGTGATTTTTACAACAGACGTCTAAGTTTCTCATATCTTGATCTTCTCTCTGATACTTTGAAATTTAATATAGAGTTTCAGGGACAAAGCATGTCAAATTTTGAAACTAAAAAGAATAAAAACAGTATGATTGCAAAGCCTACCTTGAACACATATATAAAGCTTGGGTTTAATCCAACTAAATATCCGGATATATATGGACTTAAAATTATTGATTCAATTGATCTAAGTACAAATGTTGATTTGGGATTTAGAGTTATACAGATGAAGCCATATGAGCCAACAGTAGCAAATGGTAAAGTTGATAACCCAAAATATATAAGATATATGATAGACACCTTCACAGTACCAAATGTTAGCTACAAGATGAGCGGTACTCTCTTTGACTATAAGACCATTGCTGATATGCCAAAGAAGATAGTAAAAGATAAAATTGATAAGGAGACAAAAAAGTTTGACTATAGCAAGCTTACAGAGAAGATAGATGATTTTATGAAGCTCCACCCAGATCCAACCTCTGATACATCATCAAATCCAGATGCCACATCAGATGCAACCACCGATAAAAACAAGATAGACTATAGGTCTCTTGTTGTCTTCTTTTCAAAGAAGGGTGAAACCTCCATAGTTGATTTAACTAAAACCAATTTGGAGTATAGTGATCCTGTTGGCATAGATGGCTATAAATTTATTGGCAGACCGCCTGCTGAGGAGAGCAATATAGTTAGAGGGTTTCAACAATTTGAGACGCCAAATAATATTGCCCTTGGTGGAACAGCAACCTCTCAGGCGTTGACTCTGGACTACTTCGGATTTAATTTGGGTTATACCTTTCAAGATGAGCTTAATAACAAATTTAAGTTTGCATATAATGAGGGGGTTGATAATACACCAGAGTATGATACTGTAGAGAAGGTATTGACAGGCAATTTCAATCCAGAGACAATAACAGAATCCTTTAATATCAACAACAGTATGACCTTTACTCTAAAAGGCGTCTATCATGCCCTAAAAATAGGAAGTGGAGGTGGTATTCTAAGCGGTATACCTCTGGTAACCTTCTATTATAGAAAAGATTTTGATATACTATCAGTATACAACGACTATCTCTTGAATAACTTTCCAGCTCAAACTGAGCAGGAGAGAGATAAGATGGTTTTTGACAGAGAGAAGCAGAATAAGACAAACAGTGAGATATCAGTCTATTATGAGGATACTATAAACAACGATCTCTCTTTTGGACAATATGTTCTCTCAGGTACACAGATATCAACAAATGTGAAGGTTAGGCTTTTCCGCTTTTCTGAGATAAAGGAGTATAACTATACAAAATTAAATGGCCTAAATAGTGGCAATGCAATGTATAGTCCAATAGATCCTCTCTTTTACGACACAGATGTTAATATGATCTATGATAAAATTAATAACTTTTATACCAGATTTACTCTAAAATCGAACCTTATCCCAAAAGGGAATCCCAACACACTCTCTGTTGGAGTTGGACCAAAAATCAACTGGGTAATACCAAGTACAAATATGACAATCCTAAAGAATGAGCTGTGGCAGGATGAATCGAACGATGTTATATACAAAAACAGCAGCGGAACGGAGAGCTATGAGGCAGAGGCTCGTGAGTATATCTATTTTTATAATAAAAATGGCAAGAAGAATCTAAATGATAAGATAAATGAGTTCTTTGCAGAGGAGAATTTCTGGTATGGACCAAAAAATTATCGAAAAATGCTTGAAGATTTGACATTTACTCTAAACTACTCCTTCAGAAAAGATAATATTGACTATGTTAGAATAGATGATACCTTTAAAATAAAATTTGAAAATATTGGAGAATTTTCTAGGGGGGATCTAAGCAGTGATACAATATCTATCCTGCCAACTATTGTCTACCCAGACAACAGTTTCTCAATTGGCTTTTTTAATGATATGTTTAAGTATACAAATACCCTTGTCTTTACAAAAGTTTTGGATACAAATTATGTCTACTATGGAAAATTAAGCTCCTCAGATAGACTTCTAGATCGATATAATATAATGACATTTTCAGATCTAAATATTATAACATTTACTCTAAAGGGGGATCTCTTTCCAGTTAAGCTTCCAAAAGGCAACTGGGCAACATTTGCATCAAATACGGAATTTCGGTATGATAAAAATATTGTCTGGCAGAAAAATCCGGAATTTAACACTTTCTATTTAAATAGTCAGACATTTACATTGTCTCTCTTTATGGATATTTTGAAGATGTCAATCTCTTTTAAAGCATTTGATTTTCAATATACAGGGTATGGTTTTACTTTGGATCATGCAACCATAAATGTTGGCTACACAGTAACCGAAATTCCAACACTTTTTAATTTTTTAAAGATTGTGCTAGCCCCATCAATATCCTACACATTTTATGTAAACAACACCAACTACTATACATCAAAGACTCTTCAATCAATAAATAATAACTATTATCAAAATAATACGTTATATCTCTCTTTTGCTCTAAGTCTTATAATTGGTGAGTCGACAGATTTTGAGACAAAACTTACGTTCGAGATGAAAAACTATAATAAAAAGATGTATACATATTATACTCCTGATGGTCTAACGAAATTTTTTGAAGATCTAAGAGACTCATTTAATTTCTCAGATATAGAGAAGAGGAGAAGTACAAACTTCAAGCTTGATACTATTTTGGTTAAGCTTGAGCATAACCTGCATGACTGGCAGCTTGTCTTTACATATATGGGGCAGCAGGAGAGAAGGGATAATGCCAAAAAATATTATTGGGAGAATACATTCAAATTTGAGGTTGTTTGGAAGCTTGACTCAGAGAACCAGCTTATGAAGATGTTTAATAAGACAAAAGTTAGTTCAAGCTATGAGAAGGGCGAGTGGAAACAGCCAGTACTCTCTCTTGATCCAGACTCTAAATAGTGTTTTTATATATACAACTTCTATTGTTGTATTAACCATTTTGAGCTATTTTCTATATTATAAAAGAGGTTTTTTTGTGGATAACAATATGACAAAACAGATTTTTTCAGCTATACTAAATAATGATAGTCTGCTTTTCAAAATTGCAGAGTGTTCAAATATAGACTCATCTATTTTAAGAAATTATCTAAAAAAAGAGCTTGCTGTGAAGCAAAGTGTTTCAACATCTAATTTGAGTGAGGCTACCATCTATACAGATGGCGGTTCAAGGGGAAACCCGGGAGAGTCTGGCATTGGTATCATTATAGATAGCAAAGAGGGAAGAGATGGATACTATCAATATATAGGAACTGCAACAAATAATGAGGCTGAATATATGGCACTTGTAAAAGCTCTTGAGATAGCAAAGGAGAAGGGATATAGCAGTGTTGCGGTGTTTTGTGATTCAGAACTGATTGTAAAACAGGTCTCTGGTGAATACAAAACTAAAAGTGGTGTTTTGTATAAGCATAATAGCAAAATAAAAGAGATTATTAAAGATTTTAGTAGCTTTAAAATATCACATGTTGTACGTGAAAAGAACCGTGATGCAGATAGGCTTGCAAATATTGCTATGGATAAAAAAGATAATAATTTAATAAGGGTGTTATTATGAAAAAAATTTTTGCCTTTCCAAGAAGAGTAGCTTCAAAAATCAAAAGAGAGTTGTTAAATTTTATATACAGCTATCCAAAAGTAATTAGCTGTAATATGGATAGGCTTGGAGATGAGGAGTATGGGGCTTGGACTATTTGCCCTGATAATATTAATGATGGTTCAACCGTCTACTCATTTGGAGTTGGCACAAATATAAGCTTTGATTTGGAGCTAATAAAAAAATATGGGGTTTTGCTCTTTGCTTTTGATCCAACTCCAAAATCTATAGAGTTTCTAAAGAGACAGAATCTTCCAAAAAAATTCTCCTATTATGAGTATGGACTCTCGAATAGAGATGAGAAGGCCCTCTTTTTTCTTCCAAAAAATAGTGAATATGTCTCCTGTACCACCTTTGAAAATGTGCAGGATTTCTCCAACAGCAGTGTAGAGGTCCCTCTGAAGAGATTAGGGACAATTGCCTCTGAACTTAACCATAAAAAGATTGATATTCTAAAGATGGATATTGAGGGAATGGAGTATAGGGTTATAGATGATATCATAAATTCTGATATAGAGATAGGGCAGATTCTGATAGAATTTCACCATAGATTTAATGGCTTATCATTCAAAATGACAAAAAATGTTATTAAAAAATTGAAAAAAGCAGGATATATGCTTTTTTATGTCTCTCCAAACAGGGAGGAGCTCTCTTTTATAAAGAGATGAGCTATTTAAAATGAATATTTAAACATAAGGATAAAAATATGGGGTTTGTGCAAAAATTAAAAAAGATTAAGTTTTTTTATGATAAAAAAGATTTGCCTCCAATTATTTTTTATAGGAGATTTTTAGATTCTAATAAATATGTAAGCAATATAAAAAAGAGGGCAAGAAAGTGGCTCTTTACCTCTAAAGAGGATACAAACTATACATATGAGTTGGGAGAGAAAAATATAGAGTATCTTGCTCAGATGATCTCCTATATTACAAAGAGAGATTTTAATCTTGTCTATTCATATATTAAAGAGCCTATCAATGATAGAGAGCTTAAAGATTTCATTATTACAAAAATAAAAGATTCAAAGTTTAAATATAAGGCAGACTACAGAGCCGATTTTGGAAGAAGATTGGGGTGGTATTGCTTTGCAAGAATTATGAAGCCCGAAGTTATTGTAGAGACTGGTATAGATAAGGGGCTTGGCTCTGTTTTGCTCTGCAGTGCACTGAAAAAAAATAGCGAAGAGGGCTACTCTGGAAGGTATTATGGAACAGATATTAATAAAGATGCTGGCTATCTTCTAGATGGGGTCTACAAAAATTTTGGAGAGATACTATATGGAGACTCTATAGAGAGTTTAAAAAAGTTTGATAAAAAGATAGATCTCTTTATAAACGATAGTGATCATAGTTCAGATTATGAATATGATGAATATGTAACGATAAAAGATAAACTATCTCCTGATGGGGTAATTTTGGGAGATAATTGTGATGCAACAGATAGGTTGTCAAAGTTTTCAATAGAGAATAGTCGCCATTTTCTATTTTTCAAAGAGGACCCTGTAAACCATTGGTATCCTGGTGCTGGGCTTGGAATCTCATTTACTAATATAAAATAGTAGCCAAAAATTTTAATTTATTTAAAAATGAATTTTAATATTTTTTTAAATAAATATTATTTATAAAAATATAAGTTGATGTTTTCTTGAAAAGATAGTATAAAATGATTAATCAATTAACTTATCTATCCTATCATTGTTGAATATTACTAATTAGTTTAATAAATATTTTATTATAGAAAATTGAGAGAGGAATTAGACAATTATGAAGAAATTTTTAAAAGAAATGTATAAAAAGAGCCCTGATAAAATGAAAGAGTCAAAAATATGGATCTTTTTTATGAAAATAGCTCTCTTTTTTATAAGACTATCAATGGGACATAAATATTTAAAGTATAAAAGAAAAGCTGTAAGAAAGTGGCTCTTTACATCCAAAGAGCATACCAACTTCACTTATAAATTAACAGAAAAAAATATACAATATTTAGTTCATATGATTGCAGTTGTACTTGATAAAGATTTTAATTCTGTCTACTCCTATTTGGAGGAGGCTTTAAATGATAGAGAGCTCTCAGATTTTATTATTAATAAGACTAAAAATTCAAAGTTTGCCTATAAAGCGGATTTTAGAGCCGATTTTGGAAGAAGATTGGGCTGGTACTGTTTTGCAAGAATTATGAGACCTAAAGTTGTTATTGAGACAGGTATAGATAAGGGGCTGGGCTCTGTTTTGCTCTGCAGTGCACTGAAAAAAAATAGCGAAGAGGGCTACTCTGGAAGATACTATGGGACAGATATTAATAAAGATGCTGGATATCTTTTAGATGGGGTCTACAAAAATTTTGGAGAGATACTATATGGAGACTCTATAGAGAGTTTAAAAAAGTTTGATAAGAAGATAGATTTATTCATAAATGATAGTGATCATAGTGCAGATTATGAATATGATGAATATTTAACAATAAAAGATAAATTATCAGAGCAAGCTATAATCTTGGGTGATAATTGTGATGCTACAGATAAATTATCACTATTTTCAAAAGAGAATGGTAGATGCTTCCTTTTTTTTGAAGATCAACCATTGAACCACTGGTTTGAGGGTTCAGGGATAGGTATCTCATATAGAAAATAAGTAGGCAAAATTTTCAATTTTATAAAGCTCCTCTCCGATCACTTTAATAAATATCTATTTAGATCTATAACTTGATTTTTTTTAAAAAAGAGGAGTTTGCCTTATGAAAAAAATATCTATTTTTCTTCTTTTTACTATCTCTTTTTCCCTTTTTTCAGAAGAGTTTGATATAAGTAAAATAAAATTTTCAGGTTTAAATATAAAATCGCTACCTAATGAGCTTAGCGATGAATCTTTAGGTTCATATAATATTGCCTATTCAGCCATACTTCCATCAGGTGCTGTCTATATAATAGAGGATACAGTAACAGGAAAAGAGGCTATTGTAGAGATTGCAGCAACCAGCATAGATACAAAGAGCCCCTATGTAATATATCTTACAGATAAGCAGTTTCAATTCTTTACATCAACATATGAAAAAAATGTTGATTTTCTAACTTTGAGTTTGAAATTTTTGGGCTGGAACAAAAAGGGAGATACCTACTCAAGAAAACCTAAAATAGTTACTCCAGAGAGGAGTGGCGAACAAATTTTAAAGAATGGGGCAAACTCCTCCTATATTCAAATTGGCTCTTTCTCCTATTATCAAAATGGATACCCTATGATAGTTGAATTGATAGAGGCACTCTCCATAGAACCAAATTTTTATGTGATAAAATCTAAAGTAAAAGATAGCTATATATACAAAATAGTTGCTGGGCCCTATTCAAAAAGTGATGCAGATGCCATAATGAGTAATAGTAACTTGAAAGAGCGAAATTTGTTCATTAAAAGCTATAATAGTGTAGTAGATGACCTGAAAGACGGAAATGAGTAGGAAATAAACAGGAACTAAAAAGGAGTCATTTTGGAACTTAGAGCTATAAAAAAAATTATATTTATCTCTTTTTGTCTTATCTTTTTTCTTACCTCATCTTTTGGTGTAAGATGGATTGGCCGTGCTGCCACCTTTCTTAGAGAGGCGAATTCAGATGAATCTTCTATAGATAAATTCAAAGACTATAAATATTTTGCAGCAAGCTACAATTTTGATATTGGCGAAGTCGTTACAATAACAAATATCGATACAAATAAAAGTTTACAGGTTGTTATAAGTGATCGAATAAAAAAGCCTACTGGATATATGCTTTTTTTGCCTAAAGAGACCTCAGAGGCGCTTGCTATAGCGTGGCAGGACGATGTTTACGTCATGATAGACGCAGAGGAAAAGAGTATATCAAAGGATGCTAATATAAATGAGATATCAAAAATAGTTGAGGCGGAGGTTTTTGTGTCAGAGCCTCCACTGTCCCAAGAATCAGTGCCAATAGTTGTAAATAACGATAATGAAGATGGTGAAACTCTAATCATTATGATGTTAAGAAGAAGTGTTGGATATACCCCGCCAAGCTCTATATATAGAACTCCTTTGGAAATAGTAAATTTCAATGAGATTAATGCTCTTAGATGGAAAAATAGGCTTATTTCTGGTCTATATATAAGAATATCCACAGCTTATGATGAAAATGAGGGTTTACGAAGGCTAAAGCAGTTTTATGAGATTTTTGATTCTATTGTAGGCTATGAAGATGATGGAAAATATCTAATTTTAATGGGGCCTCTGGAAGAGAAAGATATTGATGTTGAAATAGATAAAGTCAGAAAATTTGGGTATATTGATGCCACTGTTATAAAAAAATAGTGGACTTCTCTTTTGTTCCCCATATTTGCTTTTCAAAAATTATGGGTAATTTAAATACAAATAAAAGGTTGAATTAAACTTTGCACTATCTGTAGATTTTTTTTAGTTCTTTAAATTTAGAAACTAAAAATCTGTCTTATAAAAGATATTTATCAAAAAGGACGTGGTACGTAAAAAAGAAAAAAAGCTGATTTGGGTAACCAATATCAGCTTTTTATTTAATTATTAGTTGCAATTTATGAAATTATAGAGCAACCCCCTGCATATACATAGCATCAGCAACTTTTAAAAATCCTGCTATATTAGCACCCAATACGAGATTATCCTCATCATCATACTCTTTTGCTGCTTTACTTGCATTTTTATATATATTTATCATGATACCTTTTAATTTTGCATCAACTTCTTCAAATGTCCATGAGTAACGCATACTATTTTGAGACATCTCTAAAGCAGACGTTGCAACTCCTCCAGCATTGGCAGCCTTTGCAGGTCCAAATACAGTTTTATTTTTCAAGAAAAGTTCAACTGCTTCTGGAGTACAAGGCATATTAGCACCTTCACCCACAGCAAAACAGCCATTAGCTAAGAGTACTTTTGCTGCCTCTTCATCTAGCTCATTTTGAGTTGCGCAAGGGAGGGCGATATCACACTTTGTTTTCCATATATTAGCGCATCCTTCAGTGTATTTTGCTGATGAATGGATAGAAGTATATTCGCTTATTCTTTTTCTATCAACTTCTTTAATTTTCTTTACTGTTTCAAGGTTTATACCATTAGGATCATATATAAAGCCGCTGGAATCACTCATTGCAACAACCTTTCCACCTAGTGTAGTTGCCTTTTCAGCTGCATATATTGCAACATTACCAGAACCAGAGATAACAACAGTAGAGCCTTTAAAAGACTTTCCTTTAGCTTTTACTGCTTCGTCCATAAAGTAGCAGAGTCCAAATCCTGTTGCCTCTTTTCTTGCAAGGCTTCCACCCCAAGTGAGTCCCTTACCAGTAAATACACCTGTAAAGTCATTTCTTATTCTCTTATATTGGCCATACATAAAGCCTATTTCTCTAGCTCCAACACCGATGTCTCCTGCAGGAACATCTGTATTTTCACCAATATGGCGATAGAGTTCTGTCATAAAGCTTTGGCAAAATCTCATAATCTCATTATCGCTCTTACCTTTAGGGTCAAAGTCAGATCCTCCCTTGCCACCACCAATAGGAAGTCCTGTTAGAGCATTTTTAAAGATTTGTTCAAATCCAAGAAATTTGATTATACCTATATTAACAGATGGATGGAATCTTAACCCCCCCTTATATGGACCTATTGCACTATTAAATTGTACTCTAAAGCCTCTATTTACATGGACTTCACCTTTATCGTCAACCCATGACACCTTAAACATTAGTTGTCTATCTGGCTCTACAATTCTCGAAAATATTCCAGCCTTAACATATTGTGGAAATTTAAGAGCAACTGGCTCTAATGATTCCAAAACCTCTTTAGCTGCTTGATGGAACTCTTTCTCATTAGGATTCCTCCTAATAACTTCTTCCATTACACTTTCCAAAATCTTCATAGCATCCTCCTTTATGTACATATTTTAATAATACTTTATAACATAAGAACTTTTTTTCGAAAATATTTTTTGGCTCTTTTTTTTTATTTTTTTGTACTATTTATTAAAAATATGTGATAAAATGTTTTTATAAATAAATACAGGTATATCTATTTATAAAAATAGATTCTTTTTTAATAAAAATCAAATTTTAAGTGTTGGAATTACTAATAGAGATCTCTCTTTTTTTGTAGTTTTTTAAAAAACTTGACAAATAAATAAAACTATGCAAAATCTCTTCTTAAAGATAAGGTGTTATTTAATTTATATTAAATTCTTTGGTAGAGCTAATTTTGATTAGTCCCAATTTTATTAATTTGGATTTTAATATTTTTTTGGGTATTGTTTTAGAAAGAAAATAGGCTTATATTATAGTATTAGTTATTATTAGATTTCTAAAATAGATATAATCTTTTATAAACTAAAAATAGATCATTTTTTGGAGTTTCTTAAGAGTGTCAATAGATCAAATAAACTACAATGCACATATTCTCAAGATAGAAAATGAATATGATGTTAAGAGAGAACTGTTTGGTATAAAAACAGATAGTAAAGCTTTTGATCTAATAAAACAGAAAATGCTCTTTGTTCATATAAAACTTGAGCAGGTAGACACAAGAGCAGCGAATATAATAAAGCAAGAGATTCACAGCTTTGGCGGTGTGGCAGCTATTTCAAAAGATGCCTACAATTTTACAGAGAGAACTACAGATATGATTATATCTGGCTCCAGAAAAATATTGGATATACTCTCTAAAAAAATTGTTGATGGGCGATATGGTCTATCTGAGATTTCAAAAGAGATCGAGAGATGCCTTAATACTGGTATTGGTATTATGGAGATAAGAGATAAAATCTTCGACTTTAATAAAAAGACCTATATGGTAGGAGTTGTGGGGAATTACAATCTTGATGGATATGCAGACTTTAATCTACAGAGAATATTAAGAAAAATAGAAAAAATGGTTTCGGCTGGTGTAGATATAATAAATATTGCAAGTGATGATTATAATCAACCTAACTTATCACAGAAAGATAAGCTTAAATCGATAGAAAATCTGAAAGATATAATAAAAGAGGCTAAGAAAAAATTTCCTAATATAGTTCTATCTATAGATCTGCCTAACATACCAATGGCAAAGATACTTCTTGATGAAAATATTGATATGGTTAATAGAATAACTCCAATTCGTTTTAATGAAGAGTTATTAAATTTAATAGCTAAAAAGAAGATTCCAGCAGTTCTAATATCAAATCTTGATAAGTTATCAGCAAATATTTCAAAGCCTATAATATCTGTATCAGATGTTATTAAAGATATACACTCTAACATTAATTATGTTTTAGGTAGAGGTATTAAAAAAGAGAAACTTATAGTAGATCCAGGAATAGGTTTTGGAATGAGCGACAAAGACAATTTTTTAGTTTTAGGTCAGCTCTCAAGTTTTAAGCACCTAGGACTTCCTATAATGGTTGGTTTGTCCAAAAGAAGTTTTCTTTCAGAGGCTCTAAAGGGAAGAATGAGAAAGACCCATTTAAGCACTATTGCTGCAAATACCCTTGCTATAATCAATGGGGCTAATATAATAAGGGTTTATGTCCCAGAACAGGTTGCTGTCATGGCCTCTATTATAGATTCTGTAATGAAATTAGATGATAGATCGTAAAACAGATGGAGTTATTTAAATGGTAATATTAAACCTACCAATTGAAACAATATTACTAAATATACTCTTAGCTGTTTTAGATATAGGTATATTTACTTTTATTTACTACAAATTTTATCAAATTCTATCCCAAACAAAAGCAGTACAGGGTATAAAAGGGCTCTTTTTCATATTAGTTTTATATGTTATTGCAAAACTAATAGGCCTCTCTACATTTTCATGGCTATTAGACCAGATAACATCTGTCTTGGTTTTAGCTATAATAGTTATATTTCAGCCTGAGCTGAGACGAGTTCTTATGAAATTTGGCCAGTCAAATTGGCTTAACAGTCTAAGCAAAAGAAGTGTAAAAGATCTAAATCAAATATTAAATGCTGTACAAAATCTTCATATAAGGCAAATTGGAGCACTTATTGTTTTTGAAAGAGAGGTAGGTTTAAAAAACATAATAGAGACTGGAACAGTTATAGATTCAAAAATAAGTGCATCACTATTATTAACAATATTTACAAACAAGACTCCTCTTCATGATGGAGCTGTGGTAGTAAAGGGAGATACTATTGTTGCTGCGGGCTGTTTTTTACCCTTAAGTGATACTACGGATATTAACAAAGAGCTTGGAACGAGACACAGAGCTGCTATTGGTCTTGCTGAGGAGAGCGATGCTGTTGTCTTAGTTGTTTCAGAGGAGACTGGAAAGATAAGCCTCTCTTATGATGGTAAATTATATACTGGTTATGATATTGATATGCTTCGAAAAGATCTATCCGAACTGCTTGGATATGAGGAGGGGGAGGAGGTAGATCGCTCAGATGACTAAACAGATTTTAAAAAAGAACAAAGCTATACGAACCTCATTAAAAGATAGAGTATTTAAAAACTTTAGAATAAAATTGATATGCTTTTTTTTGGCACTCTTTTCTTATGTATTTATAGGTATAATACAGAGAGATGAGCAGAGTTTTATATGTAATTTAGAGGTTAATGGGGTAAAAGATGGTTTTGTAATATCAAATTCAATACCAACAAGCGTAAAAATAACTGTAAATGATAGAAAAAGTATTTTATCAAAAATATCTAAAGATGATTTCAATGTTAAACTTACTGTTGATGCCGAGAAGGCTGGCCACTATAACTACAATGTATTATGGTCTATTCCAAAGAGTGTCCACTCATTTTTTAGTACAATACAGGTTGTTCCAGATATTATACCAGTTCATTTAGAGCGGGTAGTAGAAAAAAGTGTTCCAACCAATGCAAATTATTATAATTTGGAGTCCAACTACTCTATAAAAGAGATCTCAATTGTTCCTCAATATGTGAGAATAGCTGGCCCAGAATCATATATTAATGGAATTACATTTATTGACACCGAAAGAATCAGCCTTCGAGGAGAATTTGAGAGTGTTAAAAGAGATATTCCTCTTGTTCCTCCATACCCCAACATAAGAATATTAAGCCGTAATACAGCAACTGTTAGTTTTTCTATTATCAGTGATAAGATTACCCGTAATTTTGAGTGCAATAAGTTATTATTTAAAAATTTAGATTCAGAATTTTCTGCTGTTTTTAAAAATGCCCCTATATATGTAAGCCTAACAGGAAACAAACAAAGTTTAGCTGAAATATCAAGTTCCGATATAATTATAAGTGTTGATTGCTCTTCTATAAAAAGTGTTGGCGATTATAGAATGCCGGTGGATGTTTCATTTATGAAAAATGCAGAGATAGTGTCCATAAACCCAAATGTTGCTGTTTTTACAGTAAGTTATAGTACGGCCTCTAAAACAGAGGCAGATATACATGAGAATAAAAATAATTAAAGTTGTTTTAAATTTTCTTGATATAAAAAGAGATCTATTTTGAACCAAAATATTTTAAAAAATTTTATAGTAATCGAAGGTATTGATGGTGCTGGAACCACAACTCAGGCTAAGCTATTATCCAACAATATAGAAAATGGCTATTTTACCTATGAACCTTCAAATAGTAAAATAGGGCTCTTTATAAGAGAGGTCTTAAAGAAAAATGTTGAGGTTAGCAAAGAGAGTTTGCCATATCTATTTTCTGCAGATAGAGCAGAGCATGTTTTTGGAAAAGATGGTATTTTAACTAATATAGAAAATGGTAAAATTGTTGTTTCTGATCGCTATCTCTTTTCATCAGTTGCTTATCAGTCGATCTCCTCTCCAAGGGAGACAATAATTTCTCTTAATGGCTATTTTCCTCTGCCTGAAATTGTCTTTTTTATTAATACACCAATAGAGGAGGCCATAAAGAGAGTATCAGCTAGAAAAGATCAAGAACTGTTTGATGATGAGAGCCTGCAGAAAAAAATATTAGATAACTATATTGAAATATTTGATTACTACAGAGAGAAGACAAATATCGTTATTATTAATGGGAATGATACAGTTGAAAGTATTTTACAAAAAGAGCTCTTTATTTTAAAGGAATTTGGTATTGTAAAATAGGTTATATAGTTTTAATTTAATCTATGTTTATGTCTATTGTTCATAAAACTTGATAGGGTTTTAGCCGCAGCAATTTGGTCAATTACCTCTTTTTGTCTCTTATTTTTTACTTTTAGCTCTTTTAATGTCTCTTTTGCCTCTATTGTTGTATATCTCTCGTCTTCACCGTATATTTCAATTTCATATCCACTCTCTTTGAGGAATAGATCAAGTCTATTTGTGAAATCAACTATCTTTTTTGCACTGCTTCCAAGGTTATTGTTATTATCATATGGGATACCTACAACAATTTGCAGAACAACTTTTTCTCTACATATTTTTGCGATCTCTTCCATTAATGTATCACTGTTTTTTAGTGTTGCGTATCCGCTGGCAGCTATCTGCAGAGGGTCTGTTAATGCAATTCCCACTCTTGCATCACCATAATCAATTGACATTATTCTGTGCATTTTATGTGTTTTAGCTCTCTTTCAAGTGATTTAATATCATTTTTAATCCATCATATATACCAGTGAAGTTGGTTAATATTTTTAACTCTTTTATCTTTGAATTATCACCAAATGACCTTTTAATATCTCCCTCTCTCTCATTTTGGTATGTTATTTTTGCCTTTTTACCAGTAATTCTCTCTAAAAGAGTAACAATCTCTATTATAGATATCTCACTTCCTGTACAAGCATTAAGAACTTTTCCCTCTGCTTCACTACTATCCATTGTTGATTTTAAAAGTGTAATTATATCTTTTATATAGATAAAATCTCTTGTTTGAGACCCATCTCCATATATTGTAATTTCTGGCTCTTCATTCAAAAAGAATGCATTTGTGAATATTGATATTACCCCAGAGTATTCAGAGCTTGGGTCTTGGTTTATTCCAAATACATTAAAAAATCGAAAAATAGTAAAAGGTACATTAAATATATTTCCATAGCATATTGCATATTGTTCTGATGAGTATTTATCTATGCCATATGGAGAGATTGGATTTATACGATTTTCCTCTTTGCAAGGCAAGTTTGGATTGTTACCATATACAGCTGCTGAACTTGCAAATACAAATCTCTTTATCTCTCTCTGTTTTTTAATCAACTCAAGAAGATTAAGAGTTGAGTCAAAGTTTATTTTATGAGTTTTTGCCGGTTCTATTACAGATTTTTTTACAGAAGCTATTGCAGCCAAGTGAAAAACATAATCAAAACCATCTTTAAATGATTTTTCTAATATTTTCTTATCTGATATGTCTCCATCTATAAATTCAATTTTATCTGATTTTGGAATATTCTCTAATTTTCCTGTAGAGAGATTGTCTATGATTGTTAGTTTTTCCAAATCTTCCATTTTTAAAATTTCTGTAGCAAGATTGGAGCCTATAAATCCTGCTCCACCTGTTATTAATACATTCACTCTCTACTCCATATAAATAAGGTAAACTTCGGTTTTTAAGTTGTTTTTAGAACAAAAAAGTATAGCATAAAAACATTGGTTTGTCAAAAATATTTATTCTTTTTTTACATTTTCTATTTATTTTTACTTTTAAGACTCAATAAGTGCTATTTTAGGCTAATTAATGGCAAATAACATTGACAAGAATGGATAATTTGATATTATTTCAAAATATCTATAAATCACTTTTAAAAAAGAGGAGCTCTATTTATGGAAAATATCACAAAAAAACTTCCTTTCACAAAGGATATGATTGAGAAGATTATTGAGAAATATCCAACACCATTTTATATATATGATGAAAAGAATATTATAAAAAATGCGAGAGAATTCCTCAAAGCCTTCTCTATTCTAAATGGCTTTAAAGAGTTTTTTGCGGTTAAGGCAAATCCAAATCCATATATACAGAAGCTCTTGATGAGAGAGGGGATAGGGGCTGATTGCAGCTCTATAGGAGAGCTTGTTTTGGTAGAGAGAGTGGGACTAAAAGGCGAAGATATAATGTTTAGCTCCAACAACACTCCTGTTTCAGAGTACAAAAAGGCCTTTGATCTAAAAGCAGTTATAAATCTTGATGATATTACAAGCATAGATCTTCTCTTTGATAATGTTGGAGTTCCAGATGTTATCTCATGCAGATATAACCCTGGCCCGCTAAAAGAGGGAAATGCCATAATTGGTCGTCCAGAGGAGGCGAAGTATGGCTTTATGAGAGATCAAATATTTGATGGCTTGCAAAAAATGAGGCTTCGAGGGGTTAAGAGATTTGGACTTCACACAATGGTTGCCTCCAATGAGCTTAACAATGACTACTTCATAGAGACAGCAAGAATTATGTTTGAGCTTGCCTTAGAGGTGAAGGATAGGCTTGATATAGATATAGAGTTTGTTAATTTGGGTGGTGGAATGGGAATTCCATATAGACCAGATCAAAAAAAGATAGATTATAATTATGTTGCCAGCGGAATGAAGTCACTCTATGACAAGATGGGCTTTAAGACATTAAAGGTCTTCTTGGAGTGTGGACGTATTATCACTGGTCCATATGGCTATTTGGTGAGCAAAGCAATCAATAAAAAAGAGATCTACAAAAATTATATAGGCCTTGACTCCTGTATGAGTAGCCTAATGCGCCCTGCTCTATATGGTGCGTACCACCATATTACAGTTTTAGGCAAAGAGGAGAACTCTTTGGATCATACCTATGATGTTGTTGGCTCTCTATGTGAAAATAATGATAAATTTGCAATAGATAGAGCTCTCCCAAAAATTGATGTTGGAGATATAATTGTAATACATGATGCTGGAGCACATGGACATGCAATGGGCTTTAACTATAATGCTAAACTTAGACCAAAAGAGTTGCTATTAAAAGAGGATGGAACTATCCAATTGATAAGGAGAGAGGAGACTCTTGATGACTACTTTGCGACAATAGACTTCAGCAAGCTCTAGTTCTATCTTTTTGGCTTACATAATCAACAGTAAATAATCTCAAAAATTTTACAAGTAAATATATTATTCTCTCTTAAATTATACTAAAATAAATAAAAGTTGATTTTTTTTTTCATATATTGTACTAAATATATGGTAGAAATTTGATTTTATATGAAAAAAAATCTATTTTTTTATTGAAGTAAAATAAGTTATAACAAAGCAGTTGACATTTTGCCTTTTTTATAATAAATTTCAAAAAAATTATAAATATTTTTGGGTAATAATAAAGGTTGTCAATTAAATATTATAGTAAAACTTCTAAAAAAGATAGATTTGGAACGGGCTTAAAGCTTGTTTTAATTTTTGTTCTTCTAATAGTTGTTATATCTGTTGTTATTTTTTTTGTTTTCTTTTTCAAAGAAGAGGTAGAGGAGTATTATAAAGCGAGGGAGCAAAATCTATCTTATAAAAAAGTCTTTAATCAAAAAAATTATAGCGATTTAATAAATAAGATGAATGTCGAGCTTAAAGATAATCCATACATGACTGACTATCTAATTTATAGAGGTTATTCATTGTTTATTCTTGGGGAAAATGAGAAGAGGATAGAGAAAAAATTAGGCTACTTCAAGCCAGCCTTGATAGACTTAAGAAAAGCTTTAGCTATTGGTGTTGACACGAAGAATATAGATGATGTCTATTTTTGCATTGGTAAAATATATTTTTATATGGGTGTTAACTATTATGACCTATGTATAAAATATTGCAATAAAGCGCGATCTTTTAATGGCAAAAGAGATGATTTGTACTATATATTGGGACTATGTTACTCTTTTGTAGGAGACTATAAAAGTAGTGTAGAGAGTTTTATAGAGCTTAGTAAAAACAACTCAAGTGATCAGGTTTTTTATGCAATTGCGACCATTTTTTTTAAGATGGGAGACTACAATAGCTCTAAATTATATTTGGAAAGTATAGTAAATAGATCAAAAGACAATAGGGCAAAAGAGGAGGCCTATCTTCTTTTGGGTCAAATACTATTTGATGAAAAAGATATTAAAAAATCTGAGATTTGTTTCGATAAGATATTAGAGATAAATGAGAACAATTCTATGGCATATTTTTATAAGGGAGAAATTATTTACCATACGGAAAATAATATTTCAGAGGCTAGAAAGTTTTGGATGGAAGCGAGAGATATTGATCCTAGTAATCAACTTGTAAAAGAGAGATTGCAGAGGGTGTATGATAAGAGAGGGAGGATAAATTAATTATGGGCAGATTTTCAGAGATGTTCTATTTGGATTTGGGAATAGATTTGGGTACAGCTAATACATTGGTGCATGTTAAAGGTAAGGGAATAGTGCTAAGTGAACCCTCTGTTGTTGCTGTAGAGAGAGTTACAAAAAAAGTAATTGCTGTTGGACATCAAGCAAAGAGAATGCTTGGTAGGACACCAGGTGAAATTATTGCAATTAGACCACTGCGCGATGGTGTTATTGCAGATTTTGAAACTACAGAAAAAATGATGAAATATTTTATAGATAAAGTAACTCCAAAAGGGTTGTTTAGACCAACACCTAGGGTTGTACTTGGGATTCCATCTTGTATAACTGAAGTTGAAACAAGAGCGGTTAGGGAATCTGCTGAGCAGGCAGGTGCAAAAGAGACCTATCTTATAGAGGAGTCTATGGCGGCAGCAATTGGAGCAAATATTCCAATTCATGAGCCTGCTGGTAATATGATATGTGATATAGGTGGTGGAACAACTGAAATTTCAGTTATATCACTTAATGGTATGGTTATCTCAAATGCTATCCGTGTGGGTGGAGATGAGTTTGATGAAGCTATTATAAAGCATGTTAAGTTGGTATACAATTTGATAATTGGTGAATCTACAGCTGAAGAGGTTAAGATAAAAATTGGAAATGCATACCCAGAGAAAGAGGTTAAAAAGATAGAGATTAGAGGAAGAGACGCAATAAGTGGACTTCCTAAAATCCAAGAGATGGACTCTGTTGAAATAAGAGAGGCGCTACAAGAGCCAATTAACTTGATAGTTGAAGAGGTAAAGAAAACATTGGATCAAACTCCTCCTGAACTTGCAGCTGATATTGTTGAAAGAGGGATTGTGCTATCTGGTGGCGGTGCACTATTAACAGGTCTTTCAAAATTGATTTGTCAACAGACCGGAGTTCCTGTAATAATCGCAGAGAATCCGCTACTTTGTGTCGCTTTAGGGGCAGGTAGATATTTAGAGATGCAGCAGCAAAAAGGATAGAGTCTTTAAATCATTTTTTAAAAAAGGTTAAAAACAATAAATTTGGATGACGAAGCCTAATAAAAATAATAATAGTAATCTTTTTTTATTTCTAATATTAACAGCTATCTCTGTTGTTATGTTGCTCTACTCCTTTAATATAACAAATTTTTTTGGCAGATCGATATTTTCTTCTATTATATATCCATTTCAAGTTGTTTTTAATGGTATAGGGACTGTTTTTAAAGGTGGAGTAGAGTCTTTAGGAGAGAAGCAGGACTTAAGAGAGGAACTTAAACAGACACAAGAGCAGCTTGATCAATATAAAAAGGTTATGCAGGACTTTAATGAGATCTATAATGAGAACTCCTCTCTCAAAAAAATGTTAGACCTAAAACAGGATCTTTCATATGAATCTGTTACGGCATCTATAATAGCAAGAAATCCTAAAAACATTTATGATGTAATAGTGATAAACAAAGGTAGCAGTAGTGGTATAAAAAGTAACATGCCTGTTATTAGCTATTCTAATGGAAAAAGAGTATTGGTTGGAAAGACTGTAGAGGTTGGTCCATTTTATTCAAAAGTGTTGACTGTGAATAATCCAAATTTTTCTGTTAATGGTGTTACAATGAAAGATAGGATTACCTGTATTGTAAATGGTTCTAATGAAGATATTAATACTGCAAAGATAGATTACCTTCCAAAACAATATGCTTTTTATGATAATGGCCTAGATTTTATTTATACATCGGGAGATTCTCTGATTTTCCCTAAAGGAATAGAGATAGGTAAAATTGCAGAGGTAATAAAAACTCCAAATCATGAGATATATAATAAGGGAATATTGGAGCTATCAGTAGATTTATCAAAACTTGAATATGTGCTGGTACTAAAAATAGATCCAAATAGGGATAATCTTAAATTATTGGAGATTAAAAATTGATTAAAAAGATAATAATTAATGTACTTATTATCTTAAGCATAGTTAGTATAAATTATTCTAATTCATTCTCTTTTATAAAATATATACCAGATTTTCTTCTAATATTTACAGTCTTTAATACCATATTTTTTGGTCCTGCCTTTGGAATGTTTTTTGGTTTTTTTGGAGGCTTGGCCTATGATTTTTGTGGTTATCCTCTAATAGGGTTCTATTCGCTTATATATTGTGTGATTGCATATATTTTATCTTTTACTGAAAATAGATTAGATATCACTCCACTATTTTTCTCGATAATTGCTATTATTATCATGTTCTTAATAAAAACAGCTTTATATACCCTTCTTGGCCTTATTTTTTATAAGAGCTATGAGGTTATTTACTATTTTAAAAACATATTTTTATGGCAGTTTTTGCTGACTTTCCTATTTTCACTTCCTATCCACCCCATATATATTGTTAATAATAAAAAGAAAAAAACTTAACATTTAATTATTAATAATTAATGTTTGATTATTTATATAATAATTATTATAATGTATATTGGCATGTGGCGATAATTATGGAGGTAGATAAATATACCCATTTTTGTCCTATATTTTAAAATATAATCTATTTTATTACATAAATTTGGTTTATTATATGGTGGAGAAATTAAGTTGAAGAAAAACATATTTCCAATCTTGTCTATTTTTTTAGCACTATTAGCTCTATCAGGCTGTGCTATTCCGTCACTTATTGATGCAATAAAGGGCTTCAATTCTGAAGATAGCAAGGCTGCAGTAGAGTTAAAAATAAAATTACCACTAGGAGAAAAGAGTCTTTCTATGGGTGATTTTTTTAAGATGCCTCCAAACTTTGATCTTAAAGGTAAATATAGCGATATAAAAAATCAGCCATTTGTTGATCCTAATTTATACTACAGCCCTACTAGTGATAGAATTATATACTCTTGGCCTATTGACATAATTCATACACTTAACTTAACAAATAGTACTGGTGTTGACTTTATAGGTGTTTTGCCAACAAGTATTGATTTAAATGGTGATGGAATCACTTCAGATGTTACCTTACACTATTTAAAGACAAATAAAGCATCTATAGAGGCACACATAATCCTTAAAGATGCAAAATATAATTCCAATATCGATGAACCAACCAATGGATGGACAAGTGAGAATAATCATCTTAAAATATCTCCATCGCAGTTTGATAGTATTAAGGCAATAATTAGTATAAATGGCAAAGATAGCACTATTGATTTAAAACCAGAACCCTCAAGTGATAGAGTTAGTATTGTTGCAAAAGCAAATGATTTTTTAAAGGATTGGGGGGGGCTTTTTCCTGTAAGTGCCAATAAGATTAAAATAGAAAAAGTAATATTTGAATTAAATGATACCCCTATATCTGGTGCTGTACATAAGAGAACCTTTAAACCTCCGGTTGCAGCTTCATTACCATCTGATGTTATTACTAATAACACATATAAAGACTATTGGATGAAGTTTGATGTTGATTTGCTTTTCTCTTTTGGGGACTCTAGCCATGATGTTGGTGTTATTGGCAAAATAGATGATACCACTCCAATAACCCTATATGACAACAGTATAGATTTAAATGGATTGCCTATTGATATAGATAGTATTGGCTTAAAAATAAGTACCTATACAAGCTTCCCTTTTGGATTAAGTTTAACTATTAATGGAGAGAATGAACCTTTTGACACCGGCGTAAAAAAACATACTATAAATAAAAAGAATCTTATTGAGGATTACTATATTCCAACACCTATGGATAGAGAAAGAACTTTTGATATTACTATCCCTAAAGGAAGTAAAAATAAGATTCCTTATAGAATAGATATTGTAAGCCTCAAAGATGAGAATGATGTAAGTGCGGACAATGTTTTGCTTGACAATAGCGCTATCTTTAATTTTGGTATTGGTATAGAGATTAAGGCAAGAGCTGAAGGTTCATTTTCTACTACAACGACAATGAAAACGACAACAACGACATCCATACCATAGAAAAATAGGTGACATGTTTTATGAAACTATTTAAATTTATTTATATATCTCTATTTTTAGTGATTGCTGTTAATTTGTACTCTTATGATTTTATGGCGACAGCTCGCTCTATTGCTTGGGGTGGTGCATACTCTTCTGCAAGTGATAGTTTTGAGGCCTTGGCCTATAACCCAGCTGGGATATATATGACAAATAAAAAATTTGGATTTGATATATTAGGCAACTATTCAGCTAGAATCTATTCTCAATATTTTTCAACAGATACAGCTATTAATCTTATAAAGGCCTTCAATTCAAGAACAGCAATAAATACAGTCATCCCAGATGTTGGTCCTGATGGTTCAACCTTTGGTGTTAACGCCAATATCCTAAATTTATCTATGTATATTAATCTTGATAAATTTGGAATGGGATTCTATCTTAAAAATAGGCAATTTTCATATATTACTGTGGATAAGGGATTACTTAATATGTTAACAGAGGGCATAAGCTTTTATGGAGATGATCAAACATCATTTTCAATAAAGGGAGCTGCTCTTGATTTTCTTGATTTTGGTTTTAGTATGAGTACAAGATTAAGATTTTTAGAGAGAGCCACCAAAATTCAAAAAATATATGCAGGTTTTACATCTCATTTCTATTTACCACTATATTTTGCTGAAATGAATCTTAATGGAATGACTTTTGCTGAATTAAAAACAATTTCAACAGGGAACTCCTCTCTTGGAACTTTAAATCTTTATAAATATATGGCTTCTGTTGATGGATATGTAAGAAGCTCTGGTATTCCTCCATCTTTAGGAAGAACCCTAAGTTCTATATTTAATGCCGATATATCAAACTCAGATCTAGCGAGCGCTTTTTTACAAGATAGAGTTGGGTATGGTGATTTTGGTATTGGATTTGATTTTGGCTTTATTATGGTCTTTAATCAATATGTAAAGCTCGGTTTTGCTATTAATGATCTTGGGTTTCTTATATTTCCTCAAACATCTAAAGGAAATATAAATTCTAATGTGAGATTGTTTGAATTAGTAGAAAAAAATGGCCAAATTGATACATCAGGGGACCAATTTGATATTAACAAAATTTTTCATATATCAGAACCTGAAAAAGAGACATATGTTATGATTTCTCCTCTAACCATGAGAACTGGAGTAGTTATTACTCCTGTATATAACAGGTATTTTGACCTAATATTAAGTGTTGATATGTCTGCATCAGATTTTTACAAACTTCAATTCCAAGGATATCCTACATTTGCTGTAGGTACAGGAATTGAATTTGCTCCTAAAGTTGGTTGGTTTAGGTTTCCTCTCATTACCGCCTTTAGTTTTAATACGGAGTCCTTAAGTCCATCATTTTCTTTTGGAACAGGGTTGCACTTGGGGCCTGTTAAAATGATGATTGCTGTTAAAGGACTGGAAGGACTTATTGAAGGGTATGGCTCCAATGATATGGTTGTTGGATTGGATTTTAAATTTGAATTCTAATTTTTTAATATTGATTTTGCATGAAAATAGTATTATACTTTATCTGTATGTAAATATTATTTAAGGAGTTTGTTATGAGTTCTTTACTAAAAGATTTTGCAATACTGCTCTATTCAGCAGGAGATAAAATTGATGAGAAGGCTGCTGAGTTTAAAAGAATGAGAAGAGAGCGTTATAAAGAATTTGATGAAAAATTTTCTTCTTTTAAAGATGATCTAAAATCAAAATCAGAAGAGTTTAAGGAAAAATACTCTAATGACCTTGATAAAATTAAAGAAAAGGTGAATGAGGCAGTGAAAGATTACTCTTTTGCATCAAAAAAAGAGGTTGATGAATTAAAATCTATGATTTTGGATCTTACAAATAAAGTTGATTCTATGAGTAATAATTCTCAAAAAAAATAGCTTTTAAAGATACTTAAATATGAAGTTTTTATATATAGATGCTTTTTCAGGAGTGAGCGGTGATAAGTTTGTTGCTGCTTTATTATCTCTTGATAAGTCCAATTTATTTTATTTAAAAAGCGAGCTCTCAAAGCTTGGGCTTGATGATGAATACTCTATTGAACTTGTCTCAAAAAAGATCTCTTCAATAGAGTGCTCCCATTTTTTGGTTAATGAAATTCACCACCACCATCATCATCATCATCTTGATGATGAGTCTTATTCTCACATTCAAAATTATGATGATATTTATCACACTTCTAATGAGCATACACATGAGCACGATGACACAGAACACATTCATGAACACAACCACAACCATTACGATAATCATAGTGATAGTAGAAACTATCGAGAGATAAAAGATATAATTTTAAATTCTAGTATCACTAAAAAAGCAAAGAGTATCACAATTGGTATATTTGATATTATAGCAAAGGCTGAAGCGATAGCACACAATGTTAATATTGATGATGTCCACTTTCATGAAATTGGTGCAATAGATTCAATTGTTGATATTGCTAGTTGTGCTATTTTAATTGATAAACTTGATATTGATATAGTTGAGTCATCTCATATTCCTTTGGGAAATGGATTTGTTAGAACTGATCATGGCATCTTGCCAGTTCCAGCTCCAGCTACTGCAAAAATTTTGGAGGGAGTTCCAACATTAAGGACAACTATTGATAAAGAACTAACAACTCCAACAGGGGCAGCAATAGTTAAATATTTGGTCAATAACTTTTCAGATGATTTCAATATGAATATAGAGAAGATAGGCTATGGGGCTGGAACATATGAGCTCTCTATCCCAAATTTTCTGAGACTATTTTATGGTGAAAAAGTTAGTGAAAAAAAATATAATTTAGATTATGAACATATAGTAAAATTGGAAACAAATTTAGATGATATTACAAGTGAAGAGCTTCAATTTTTGATAGAACTTCTAATGGAAAATGGTTCACTTGAAGTATATGTTACCCCTGTTCACTCTAAAAAGGGAAGAAGCTCATTTTTATTAAACGTTCTTTCCAAAATCGATGATGAAGAAAGGTTAACAGAGTTAATATATTTAAATTCTACAACTTTAGGCATTAGACGAGAACTTATAGAGAGAACTGTTTTAAAAAGAGATATTAGAGTTATACAAATAGATGGGATAGATATAAAGATAAAATCTGCTTTTTTAAAAGATAAAAAGATTAGAGATAAGATAGAATATGAGGATGTAAAAAGAATTGCAAAAGCTCTATCAATATCATATAGTGAGGCATATGATATGATAATGAAAAAACTATAGTCGTTACTATTAAATTAATCACTATTAATATCATCCTTTAATGTTTGAAATATCTGCTTCTATCGTTTATATTTTGAGTAAAAATAATAGATAATTTCAAAATAAGATTATTATAATAAAAATATCTCTCTCTTCTTGAAAGAGAGAGATATTTTTGTTATAATTTATTATTATTTTAAAGTAAGATGTGTGGTTATGGAAGAGTATAGTATAGATGATATAGATGTAAGAGAAAATAATAAAATTGATCTTATTCTTAGTAAATATGACCCTACTCAAAAAAGTGATCTTGGTAAAATTCTTTTAGAATTGCAGCAAGAGTTTCAATATTTAAAAGAGAGTATTATAAAGAGAGTATCAAAATTTTTAAACATATCGGCGACAGAGATCTATGGGTATGCCTCATTCTACTCCATCTACAATCTTTATAAGCCTGGTAAATATGTAATAAAGATATGTAAAGGAACTGCTTGTCATATAAAGGGTGCATCCCGCATGATTAATGATATTGAGGCCTATCTTGATATAAAGCTTGGGGAGACAACTTTTGATGGGCTTTTCAAATTGGATACAGCCTCATGTTTAGGGGTCTGTTCACTTGCCCCTGTTGTAATGATAAATGATAAGACATATACAAGAGTTAATACTAAGATATTAAAAAGCCTTATCGATGAGATAAAGAGTGAAGAAGAGAGGATGGAGAATAGCTAGATGTCAGATGAAAGTATAGAGAGAGAGCCTATTATTATCTGTTCCAACTCTGGATGTTTAAGTTCTGCGGGGCTTGATGTCTTTATCACTTTTTTTAGTGAAGTTTTTTATAATGTAGACTTGGCTATTCGCTATGAAGTCAAAAAGGGTGGATGTCACGGATTTTGTGAGGTAGGCCCAACAGTAATAGTTGGAAAGAAAAAAGTTTTCTATATTAAAATGGATATTAATAAAGCAAAAGAGGTTATAGAGGAACATCTAATAAAAGGAAATATTGTAGAGAAGTATCTCTTTTTTGATATGGAGAATAAAAAAAGGGTTATGAGCTATGATGATATCCCTTTTATTGCTAGGCAAGAGAGACAGATATTAAAAACAAGCCCATTCACCAACCCTGAAAGTCTTGATGATTATATAAAAAATGGGGGTTTTGTAGCCTTAGAAAAAGTATTAACCAACTATCAACCCTTTGATGTCTGTGATTATATCTTCTATTCAAGACTTAGAGGTCGCGGAGGTGGAGGTTTTTTAACTGGAGAGAAGTGGAAGCTTCAAGCAGAACAGATATCACAGCCAAAATATGTTATTTGCAATGGAGATGAGGGAGACCCTGGAACTTTTATGGATAAGTACCTCATGGAGGGAGATCCATTTAGAATTTTAGAGGGAGTGATGATTGCAGGCTATGCCACAATGTCCAATATTGGAATCATATATATTAGAAAAGAGTATGATATTGCTGTACTTCGTATGGAGAATGCAATAAAAGAGCTCTATGATAGAGGTTTTTTGGGTTATTCTGTAATGGAGAAGCTTTTCGCCTTTGATATAAAAGTTGAGTATGGTCATGGAGCCTATATTACTGGGGAGGAGACAGCAATGTTTGCTGCCATTGAGTCAAAACGTGGAACTCCTCGTGTAAAACCTCCATACCCTTTTGAGCATGGAATGTTTGGAAAGCCAACACTGGTTAATAATGTTGAGACCTTTGCAAATATTAGAGATATAATAAATATGGATCTAAATGACTATTTAAGTATAGGAACAGATGAGTCTAAGGGAACAAAAATATTTACACTATCTGGCTCTGTTAAGACAAATGGTTTGATTGAGATGCCTTTTGGTGTGACCTTTGATAAGGTTATAAACTATATAGGTGGTGGTGTTACTAAAAAATCGAGCCTTAAAGCCATCCAAATTGGAGGAGCATCTGGAAGTATTTTGCCCGGCAACCTTGTTAATGAGGAGATCTCTTTTGAAAACCTCTCAAAAAATGAGGCCTTTCTTGGTGCTGGCGGAGTTGTTGTTTTAGATGATTTTACATGTATCGTTGAGATGGCAAAATATTATGTTGATTTTGCAAGAGAGGAGTCCTGCGGCTTTTGTGTTCCTTGCCGCGAGGGGACACAGAAGCTTTTAGCAATATTAGTGAAAATTATAGAAGGTAAGGGTGAAGCAAGTGATATTGATAAAATTAGAGATATCGCTGACGTTATGTACAACAACTCTATGTGTGGTTTGGGACGTGAGTCAATAAATCCTGTTATATCTATGCTTGACTATTTTGAGGAAGAGCTTAATGAACATATCTTTCAAAAAAAGTGTCGTGCAGGTGTCTGTCCTAATCTTGTTAAATATAGTATAGTCGCTGAAAAATGTATTGGCTGTGGGGCGTGTAAAATTAATTGCCCTGCAAATGCTATAAGCGGTGTTCAAAAACAGTACCATATAATAGATAGAGAGGTATGTATTAGATGTGGAATTTGTATAAAGGTTTGTCCAGTTGATGCTGTTATAAGGAGTTAGTCTTTTGGAAGAGGGTTTAGTAATCTCTTGTGTTATAGATGGAAAGCAGATTCATTGCAAAGATGGAACAACTATACTTGAAGCCGCAAGGCTTCTTGATATAGATATTCCAAATATGTGCTACTCTTCTGAACTGAGCATTGGTGGAAATTGTAGAATTTGTTCTGTCGAGATAGAGGGAGATAGACATTTGGAGACAGCCTGTTCAACTCCTGTTAAAGATGGGATGGTTATATGGACAAATAGAGAGAGAGTTATAAATTCAAGAAGAATTATAATAGAGTTAATGCTTAGCCAACACTTTGGTGACTGTATGACTTGTGATGCTTCAGGTGAGTGCCTCTTGGAGAAATATTCTTATGAATTTGGTGTTACTGGCAAGCTCTTTGAAAAATCGCAATATGATGATAAAGTTCATGGAATTGATGAACAGAATCCATTCATTGTTCTTGATAGAGGTAAATGCATACTATGTGGAAAGTGTATAAGGGCATGTTCAGAGTGGAATCATAGAAATGCTCTCTCTTTTATCCAGCGTGGTAATAAATTATCTGTTTCAACATTGTATAATAATGGTCTTGAAGCCAACAAAGAGTGTATTTTCTGTGGAAACTGTATAACAGTTTGTCCTGTTGGAGCGTTGTCAGAGAAGAGTGCAGTTAGAAGCGGTAGGTTTCCAGAGGTTACAAAGGTAAAAACTATATGTCCATACTGTGGAGTTGGTTGTGGAATTGTTGTCTATGTCAAAGATAATAAGATTATAAAAGTTAGGGGAGATATAGGCTCAAATGCCAATAGGGGCAGGCTCTGTATTAAGGGTAAATTTGGTTTTGATTTTGTCAATTCAGAAGAGAGACTCACTATGCCTCTAGTGAAAAATGAGAATGGAGAGTTTGTTGAGACCTCATTTATAGATGCAATATGTATTGTGCGTGATAAGATAGAGGAAGTGAAGAAGAAAAAGGGAACCTTTGCTGGACTCTCATCTGCCAGATGCACCAATGAAGAGAACTATGTTTTTCAAAAGTTTATGAGAACTGTTCTTGGCACAGATAATATTGACCACTGTGCAAGAATTTGTCACTCATCAACTGTCTCTGGTTTAAGTATGACTGTTGGCTCTGCAGCAATGACAAACCCAATTGAAGATATTGATGAGATAGATTGTTTTCTTGTTATAGGTAGCAATATGGTAAATAGTCATCCTGTTATATCTTGGAGAATTATAAATAGAATAAAACAGGGTGCTATCCTTATTCTTGTAGATCCAAGAAAAGGAGTACTTTCAAACTATGCAACACTCCATCTACAACTTAATCCCGGAAGCGATATCCATCTATTAAATGCAATGATGAAGGTTATTATTGATGAACATATGATGGATATGGATTTGATAGAGAATAGAACTGAAGGATATGAGGAGTTAAAAAATAATCTTGATAAATTAGATTTAGATAGCCTGATAAAAGCAACTGGGTTAAATGAGATGGATATAACGCTTGCAGCTAGGCTCTTTGCAATAAGTGGGAATTCCAGTATTTTTTATGCTATGGGAATAACACAGCACTCCTTTGGGACAGCTAATGTTGTATCTATTGCAAACCTATCTCTATTAACGGGGAAAATAGGTAGAGGTCCCATTGGTATAAATCCAATTAGAGGACAGAATAATGTTCAAGGCTCTTGTGATATGGGAGCTCTTCCAGGAGTTCTTCCCGGCTATAAAGATCTACTTGATAGAGAGGCAAGAAATTTCTTTCGCTCAAAATGGAAGAGAGCTGTTCCCAAAAAGGTAGGAAAAACCTTAAATGAAATATTTAGCGATGCAAAAGATGGCAAGATAGATTTTCTATATATGATGGGAGAGAATCCTGTAATATCTGATCCAGATTCAAATTCTGTGATTGAGGGGTTAGAGAAGACAGGCTTTATTGTTGTACAGGATCTCTTTTTGACAGAGACAGCAAAATATGCTGATGTGGTATTTCCTGTCTCAAGCTTTGCTGAGAAAGATGGGACATTCACAAACACAGAGCGAAGGGTTCAAAGGGTTCGAAAAGCTGTGGAGAGAATTGCCCCTGATGTAAATGATGATTGGTATATTTTGACACTCCTTGCCAATACTCTTGGTATAAAGTGGAAATATGAGAGTTGGCTTGATATATTTAATGAGATAAAGGCAACTGTTGATATATATTCTCATATAGACCCCGATCATTTTGAAACAAGAGACTATTTTTGGCCCCACTCAAATGAGGGCAAATCTGAAAAAAGGCTCTATCAAGACTCATTCAGCACTGACAATGGCAAGGCAAAATTTATATATCAAGAACCAAATGAAATTTATAAAACCACAGATGAATTTCCATATCTATTGATTATTGGAAGGCTCTATGAGCAGTATCACACAGGTACAATGACGAGAAAAACAAAGGGGATAGAGAGGCTTCTTCCATATCCAAAAATATATATAAGCCCTAAAGATGCAATGAGTTTGAAGGTAAAAAATGATGATTGGCTAATTGTTGAATCTGAAGTTGGAGAGATAGAACTTCGATGTGAGCTCTCTTTGGATTTAAGAAGGGGAGAGCTCTTTATGAGTTTTCACTATTATGAAGCTGTTGCCAATAAACTTACATCAAAGAAGAAGCTTGATCCATATAGTAAAATGGCTCCAATCAAAGTAGTTCCTGTAAAAATAAAAAGAAAATTTTCTTGAAAATAGTAGTGTTATTAAATATAGTAGATTTATAATAAAGTTTTTGAGTAAGAGAGGGATTGTTTAGTTTTTTTTCTAATCCCCCCTTAATCAAAAAAAATAGTGTTTTTTTGATTAAAATATTGATCAGAAAGTAGGTGGGAAGAAAAAGAGTCTTTTCAAAAAGAGGGAGTCAAAGAAGATGTGGCCTAAAAAGAGGTTTTTTTGGTTAGATATAGAAGTATCTTTGTTAAGATACCAAAAAAGTCGCTTTTTGTTAGAAAATCACAAGTGATTTAATACAAAAAGCTTTATTTTCGGTATCTTAACAAATTTGATTATTACTAAATGATTTTTAGAGGATAGGTATCTTTATGATTAAAGATAAAAATATAGTTTTTTGTTTAACAGGTGGAATTGCATGTTATAAAGCTGTTGATCTAATTTCAAAATTGGTGAAGGCCGGGGCTAATGTCTACCCTGTTGTAACCAAAAGTGCTTTGGAGTTTATCACTCCACTCACATTAAAAACTATATCTAAAAAAAAGGTAACAACAGATCTCTTTGATACAAGCGATTTTATTCCTCATATAAGTCTCTCTGATTTAGCAGATCTAGTAATTGTTGCACCTGCAACAGCGAATATTATTAGTAAAGCTGCAAACGGCATTGCAGATGATATGGTCTCAACTTTGCTCTTAAGTGTTACTGCTCCAAAAATAATTGTCCCAGCAATGAATACAAAGATGATTGAAAATCCTATCATTGTAAAAAATATCGAAAAACTAATAGAGTATGGATTTAATGTTCTTGATTCAGACTCAGGAATGATGGCTTGTGGAACATCTGGAAAGGGGAGATACCCTGATAATGAGAGAATATTTGGTGCTATAATAGAGACTTTTGTTGATAGAGAGTCGGTTTTTTATAATAAAGATATTTTAATCACTCTTGGTGGAACGATAGAGGATATTGATCCTGTGAGATCTATTGCAAATAGATCAAGTGGGAAGATGGGCTTTGCATTTGCTAGAGAGTTTATAGAGAGAGGGGCTAAAGTCACCTTGATTTGTGGGAACTGTTCAGAACTTGAAAAAGATAGGTTTCAAAAGAGGTTTCCAAATATTAAACTTATATCTGTTCGAAGTGCAAAAAAGATGAAAGCCGAGATTGATAAGACAGAGTATGATATTCTTTTTATGGCCGCTGCTGTTGCCGATTTTTATGTTAAGTACAATGAACAAAAGATAAAAAAAAGTGATAATCTTAATTTGCAATTAAATAAAAATATAGATATATTAAACTCAATAGAAAAAAGAACTGACAGAATATATATTGGTTTTGCTGCTGAATCTGAAAATTTAACTGAGGCTGCTAAAAAGAAATTGGCAGATAAAAAACTTGATTTTATAATTGCCAACAATATTGTTGGAACTGAATCTGCAATGGGTGGAGATAGAGCAAAAATTACTCTTCTCAATCGATTTAATGATCTTGAGTATAACTTTGGATATGATGACAAATCAACTATTGCAAAGATGACATTAGATACTATAGAACTTTATATAATAGATTCTTTTAAAGAGTAGAGCTTAAGATTTAAGTTTCACTTATCTTGTTATTTAATCAACTGTTGTATCTTAATAGAGAGTTAAATACATTTTAAATTCTAATTGTATTTACAAGCAAAAAAGGAGAAATCGTTTTAATGAATAATGGTCTAATTTTTATATCTATGGAGGGGAGAAAAGATTTCAAAATCGGTGATTTTGTCGTTAGAGATGATATATCACTTCCTCTCTATATACCTGATGGAGAGACTTTTTCTGAAAATCATATAACACCACAAAATATTATTGGTGGTATGATAAAGATTTTAATAGAAGATGAAAATAATGAGAATATAGAGTATTACAGGCAGTTTATATTTTCTGTTCAGCCAGACATTGAGGCAAGGCTCTCCTCTGGAGCTTATGAGGCTGAAAAGCAAAATGATTTCAAAGATGCAATTGATATATATAGGGTTCTTTTAAATTTAAATCCAAATTCTATAGATAACTTGCTTAATATTGCAGTTTGTTATGATGAGTATTCACAATACTTATACTCCAGCGGCAATGATAGTGAAGCCTCTAAAATGGAGGATATATCCAAAAAATATTTTGACTTGCTTGATAATAGAAGAGATAAAAATGAGAGCTGCTACTACTATCTTGGAAGATTCTATCTATATAGAGAAAATTATGATAAGGCTTTAGAATATTTTAAAGATTTTGTTAAGATAACAAAAAATGAGCAGTACAGAGAGGAAGTTGCAAATATTCTAAAAGAGCTTAACAATAGTGGTATGACTGATAATGATTATGAGATGGCTAGGGATTTGATAGAGAGTGAGAAATATAAAGAATCTATTGAGTTTATATCAAAATATATAGAAAAATATCCAGAGAGCTGGCATGGTTACTATCTTATGGGATATGCTTATAGGTTATTAGGTGAATATAACAAAGCTATTGAGACTTTGGAGAGGGCACTTCTATTTAATGATTCGTCTTCTGAGATCTACAATGAGTTTGGATTGAATTTTATGAATCTAAAAAACTTCTCAAAAAGTGAACTCTATTTTGAAAAAGCTCTACGAAAGAATCCTGAAGATCTTGCAATTATTTCCAATTTAGCAGTTATGTTTTTTAGGAAAGGTGAAAAAGATAAAGCTATAAAGTGCTGCGATGTAGGATTGGAATTTAATAGCAAAGATCAATATATAAAAGATTTAAAGCAAACTATTATTGAAGAAATGTAAAAAAAATTAAAAATAATAGTTGAAAAAAGAAAAATAAGATCTTATACTGATTTTGTGAATATAGAAAAAATTAAAGAAAAATATGACCTATTAAAAAAAGAGTCTGATAATATTTTGCCTTTTGATAAGGTTCTTTTGCTGGAAAAGGCAAAAGAGGAGTTTGAGGTAAAATATCTTTCTAAAATAGTCAAAGTAGATGGTAATTTTATCTATTTCGAAAATGGGGCATCTTTTTTAGTAGAAAATTTTATAAAAAAAGCTGAAATATCTTTCGGCGAGCTCTCTTTCTTGGAGAGAAAGGATACTTTTGATAGATTAATAATAGAGATGGCTTTTAGCTTTGCTTTAATGTCTATATCTTATTTCTTTGATAGCAAAAGTGTAAAATATAAGGTTAATGTATATTGGGATATGTAAAATAGTTTTTTTATAGAAAAATTATTTTACTCCTTTAATTAATAGAGGTTTTAATTGATATGCTTACTGTAGGTTCCAAGGCACCTGATTTTGAGTTAGACAACTATAATGGAGAAAAAATAAGGTTGTCTTCTTTTATAGGGAAAAAAGTTGTACTATATTTTTATCCAAAAGATAACACAAAGGGGTGTACTGTTGAAGCATGTGGTTTTAGAGATGTCTATGATGAAATATTAAGTAGAAACGCAGTTGTAATTGGTATAAGTGGAGACTCTTCTAGTTCTCATCTAAATTTTAAAAATAGACACAATCTACCCTTTTTTCTTTTGACTGATAGTGGGTTCTCTGTATCGAAAGAGTATTTTAGTTATGGAGAAAAAAATATGTTTGGAAAAAAGAGTATGGGTATTAAAAGAATGACTTTTATTATTGATGAAAATGGTAATATAGCTAAAATTTTTCCTAAAGTAACTCCATTGAACCATAATAGAGAGATATTATTAGTAATATAAATAATACCTTAATTTTTTTGTTTAAGGTAATATTTATAATTAATAAAAGTATAGTAACTTAATTTTTTTAGTTATTATGCTGAAAAAAATTGTGTCTTTTTGCTTTCGCAAATAGACATGTTTGGAGGTTATTTTGTGCTTTATTCTATGATTATGAACTCGATAGAGTATATGATAGAGGAGATTTCTGCAGGAAAAAATGAGTGTGAAAAATCATTATCATTCAACCTGATTAGAGACCTAAATGTTCCTATAATAATAAGAGCAAAGCTGCTCTCCCCACTGGCTCAAATAGAGCTTGAGCTCTTTTGTCCATTTCTATTGGTAGATCCAAGTATACAATATAAAGAATATTGTAAGAAAAACTTTTTTGAAGATGAAGTCAAAATTATGAGACTTGCATCTAGGTTCTCTTTGACTTTAGAAAAGCTAAAAAGTTGGATAGAGATAAATATGCCTGATATAATTAGATGGAGTGAGGGTGTTGTTTTTGATAAAAATGGGCGTACAAAAAAAATTCCTTTTCCTGAATCAAAAAACCAAAAACAGACAACTGGAAAACGTTCCAGAAAAAGCAATAAAAATGTATGAGTTTGAGTGATTTAGAAAATATAAGATACAATAGAAATATTTTACTTAAAAGTGGAGAAAAAGGGCAGCTAAAATTATTAAAAAGCAAGGTTTGTGTCGTAGGTAGTGGGGGACTTGGGTCTCCTATTTTGCTATATTTAGCTGCCAGTGGTATTGGAACTATTGGAATTGTTGATTTTGATGTTGTAGAATTATCAAATTTAAACAGACAAATTATACATAATACAAATGATTTAACTCGAGAAAAAGTCTTATCTGCATCTGAAAAGATAAAATTGTTAAACCCTGAAGTAAAAATCAATATCTATAATTTAAAGATAGGTATATCCAATATAAGAGGCCTTATAAAGGACTATGATTTTATAATAGAGGCTAGTGATAATTTTGAGACAAAATTTATCATTAATGATGGTTGTGTATTAGAAAATAAAGCATTTTCTATTGCAGGAGTTGAGGAGTTTTTTGGTCAAACAATGAGTGTTATTCCCTATGAAAGTGCCTGTTTTCGTTGTATATTTGGCTCTTATTCTAACACTAATGAAAAAAAGCGGGGGATACTTGGAAGTGTAGCTGGAACTATTGGTACAATACAAGCAACTGAATGTATAAAATATCTAATGGGCTATGGAGAGCTTCTAACTGATAAGCTCTTGACATATGATGCCAAGAATATGGAGTTCCGAAAGATTGATCTTGATAGGAATTCAGAGTGTCAAGTGTGTTCTAGGTAATTTTTTTTATAAAATATATATGTTAATTTATCTTTCTCTTTATATCTTTTATTCTAAAATCAGAAACTATGTGTTTTATATGTTCGTAAACTATAATAAATGCCTCCCTAAAAGTTTTATTATCAAATATTTTTATAAATTTACTTTCTTGCGATAAAAGTTTTGGAAGCACCATTCTATTTGTTGGAAATGGAATAGCCCCCTTATCCCAAACGTCTTGAAGTTCGTCCATAACATCATTGAATGTAAATGCAGTCTCCTTCATTACAAAAGTTCTCTCATGATCCATTCTTTTTGGATCATTATGGTTGTATGCTGTTATAAGACGTCTTGCGATAGGAGCATCACCTTTATAATCATATTGCAAAACAATTTTATCATAGAGTATATTTAATTTTTCTCCCTCAGCAGTATGAGTCTTTTCTTTATAGAGATATGTTAATGCTGGAAGATATGAGTTTAAAAAATCTCTCATAGCTCCAATAAAATGGTCCAACTCTTCATCTAACTCTACAGACATTTCAGCTTTTGGATACTTTAGAATTTTTTGTCTATACTCTATCTGTACCTGTTCAGCGATAGAGAGTTCAATTTCATTTCTTTTTTTTGCCAACACAGCATCTTGCTCTTTAAGTTTGTCATCTTCTACCTTTTTTTCTTCCTCTTTTCTTAACATCAGGTCAACAGCATCAATTTCTGCTCTTAAAAAAGCCAACATATTTAATCTTGATTTTATTGCATTTTTATACCTATCTTCAAACATCTCTGCAAGCACTCTTGATTTTTTATAATTTCTAAAGAGAAGATCATATTTGGCTCTTATTTTATTTAAAACGGAATTAATTTCACTTTGAGATAATTGGCTCATTTGCAAGCTCCTTAATTATTAGTTTAAAAAAATAGCGCATACTACATATTAAGTAGAAAATTCAAAATGAATTTAAAAAATAAAAAAAGTGCATACTGAAAAAAAAGTAAGATTTTTTCATATTTCTTTTATTTTATAAATTTATATGATATTATTTTTTATCGGTTTAGTCAAATAATAAATTTTCTAAAATGGAACCAATTTTTATTTAAAAAGGTGAAAAAAGTTGAAAAAAAATTTAATAATAATAGGTGCTGGGGTTGCTGCTAAAATCGTAGCCAACGATATACTATTTAATAAAAACTTAAATTTAAAATATAATCTTCATGGTTTTTTAGATGATGATGAAAACAAAAAAACAGTACTTGAGAGACCTGTATTTGGAAAGATCTCACTATCAAAAGAGATTATAAAAAAATATAGTATAGATGAAGTAATAATTGCGATTCCATCTGCCAGCAAAGAGGAAATAAATAAAATAATCTCCTATTTAGAGGGAGAAAAGATAAAGATTAAAATTGTACCAGGTATGTATGAGATAATAAGTGGCGATTTCTCATTTAGTCAAGTTAGAAGGATAAATCCGATAGATCTACTTGGAAGAGAAGAGGTCGGTTTTGATATTGATGTGGTAGCACCTTTCTACGAAGGCAAAAACATATTTATAACAGGTGCTGGCGGTTCCATAGGAAGTGAGATAGTTAACGAACTTTTTAAACTGCCTGTTGGAAGAATTATCGCCTTTGGCCATGGAGAGAACTCAATTCACTCTCTCATATCTAAATATAATGATAAGAGATTCTCCTATGTTATAGGAGATGTTCGTGATTATGAAAAGTTAAACAACGAAATAAAAAAATTTGATGTTGATATAATTTTTCATGCTGCTGCGCATAAGCATGTTCCATTAATGGAAGATTTTCCAGATGAGGCCATAAAAAATAATGTTTTTGGAAGTGTTAATGTTGCAAAGTGTGCAATAGAGAATGGAGTTAAAGATTTTATATTTGTATCCACAGATAAAGCTGTTGAGCCAACCTCTGTTATGGGAGCAAGTAAAAGATTGTCAGAACTATTGCTACTCTCTTTTAATGAGTATCAAAATAGTACCAGATTTAGAATTACTCGTTTTGGGAATGTTTTGGGGTCAAGAGGCAGTGTTATCCCTCTTTTTGAGGAGCAGATAAAGAGGGGTGGCCCTGTTACAGTAACACATAGAGAGATGGTAAGGTACTTTATGTCTATAAGTGAGGCATCAAGACTTGTTATAAAGTCACCATGTGTTGAAGATGGTAATCTCTTTGTACTTGATATGGGAGAGGCCATTAATATTTATGAATTTGCAAAAAAGATGATAAAATTGTATGGACATAGTGAAAATGAGATCCCAATTGTTATAACAGGCATAAGGCCGGGAGAGAAATTATATGAGAAACCACTATCTCAAAATGAGAGTTTGATTAAAACAAAATTTGATAAATTATTAGTTTCTAATATAAAAGAGCCTCCACTGCAGATTGATAATGTAATAGGTGAGTTTCAAAAAGTTATCAACGAGTTTGGAGATATAAGAAAACTATTAAAGAAATATGTAACAGATTATTTCTATAACTAATCAATTTCAGAGTAGAGCTTTATATACAACTTTTTTCAAAACTTTATAAAAACCATATCATAAATAGGTATTATTTTTTATAATAATTTTATGTTTAAATATAAAAATTGACATTTATTATTTATGTCGATATAATTGTATTATTACGAATGTAATGTTTTTTTAAGAGGTGTTTTATGAGAAAAATTTTATTTATTTTTGTTTGTTTTATAATCTCTATCTTGGTAGCTTGTCCAGCACCAGAAGGTGGAACTAAAACAGATGGAGAGCCAGCAGAGTTTCCAGAAAATTTGCAAGGGACATGGGTTATGTCTCCGTTTTTTATAGATAATTTAACAGCATCAGATTACGCTGATAATATGAAAGTTATAGTGACTAAAAGAGAGGCTATCATGAGTGGAACTGGTAGGTTTACATTGATCTCTTGTACTGATTCTGTAATTACGGTAAGAGCAGATGGTGTACCTGTTAATCAAGGTTGCAGCTACGTTGTAAATAGTAATGTTCTTACAGCAACTACAATTGAAGGTGTCTATCCAATAGGAATAGAGTATACAGATGATTCTCCAAAAACATGGACAAAGGTTACTGCAACTGAGCAGACGTCATTAGTGGTTCCGCAAAAACTGCAAGGAGCATGGGCTACTGAGCTTTCTTATGTAGAGAGCCAACCTCCATCCGCATATCAACCAAATGAGATATTTACAATAACTAGTAATAAGCTAATTAGCTATTCCTATGATGCTAATATCGTTTACTGTTCAGATAGTATAATAAAAATTATATATGATATAGTTCCTCCTGCTGGTGCAATTGTATCTGTACAGGGCTCTAGCTACTCCATAGATACCAATAATGTGCTTACATTTAGTGAAATATATGGAGTTTCTCCAACAAATATGGAGTATAGTGAGGGAAATCCTGTAAGATGGAAAAAGGTGACCACGGAAGAGCCTACTACTCCACCGGAGTTTCCTTTAGCTTTGCGAGGTGTTTGGGTTCCTGAAGATGAGTATGCAGTTGGAGAGCCTGCTTCATATTATTTAGATGAGCAAAAAGTGATAATTAATAGCAGTGAAATGAGCTTTTTTAGCTATTATCTTAATGATGTCTCTATTTATGATTTAGTGTTTTGTACAGATACAATCATAAAAGTAAAAGATAGGGACTATCCTTATCAGCCAGTATTTATACAAGGTTCCAGTTATGTTATAGATCAAACAGGAGATTTGACTTTTAGCACAATGCTAGATTTAGGCGTATATCCTATAGGTATAGAGGGTGTACTTTTGAAAAAAGTAGAATAGTTTATTAAATTTATAAATCAATTAAAGATGCTTAATAAATATTAAGCATCTTTTTTTATTATTTAAATTCCATTTTTTTAATAAATAAATTCAAACTATTATATTTATAGGTCTATTTCTATTATAATTTGATTGTAAATGAGCAAAAAAAATATTAATTTACTATTCTCGGCATAAAGAATATAAAAAAATCAATTAATTTTTTTAAAAAATATTTTTTTTCAAAAAAACATTGATAATAAAAAAAATAAGTTGTATATTGTTATTAAGTTTTAGAGAATTGTGTCGATTAGACATGGTTTTTTTATTACTATTTTTATGGTACGTGGGGTATCATAAAAGCGAATGTTCTTGGGAGATAAAAGGGTAACAAAAAAAGGCTTGGCATGGATGCTAAAGCTTAAAAGACAAAAGGAGGTGTCCCAAAAAGGATTTTTGGAAATTT
Source organism: Spirochaetota bacterium (assembly GCA_031549085.1). GTDB lineage: Bacteria > Spirochaetota > GWE2-31-10 > GWE2-31-10 > MWDO01 > JAVBQL01. The sequence goes on along the minus strand of JAVBQL010000001.1, from coordinate 66,721 downwards.
TAAATTTTTTGTTTATGTAAAAAAAATGCTCGTATGAGTGTTTAATAATAATAGTGAGTATGGATACTTACTATACCTATGTTTCATGGAGGAAACAAATGATTATCAACCACAACATTTCATCTATTAATGCAAACCGTGTCTTAAAGTTCAATAACATATCTGTAGGAAAAGACATGGAAAAATTGTCTTCTGGCTTAAAAATTAATAAAGCTGCAGATGACGCTTCTGGTCTTGCTGTTTCTGAAAAAATGAGATCTCAAATTAGAGGCCTAATTAGAGCCGAGAAAAATTCTGAAGATGGTATCTCATTTATTCAAACTGCTGAGGGATATTTACAAGAATCAACAGACATTATTCAAAGAATTAGAGAATTGGCAATTCAAGCTGCAAACGGTATATATAGCAGTGAGGATAGACTTTATATTCAAGTTGAGGTTAGTCAACTTGTGGATGAAGTTGATAGAATTGCTTCTCATGCTCAATTTAACGGTTTAAATATGTTAACAGGAAGATTTGCTAGTGATAATAGTGGAGCATCTATGTGGATACATATAGGAGCTAATATGGATCAAAGAGAGCAAATCTTTATTGGAAATATGTCAGCTACAGGATTGGGAATAAGACAAGGCGGTGGTGAGTTTATATCACTATCAACAGCGGATAATGCAAATGCTGCTATTGGTACTTTGGATGAAGCTCTTAAAATAGTTAACAAACAGAGAGCAGATTTGGGTGCTTTTCAAAATAGATTTGAACAAGCAAACAAGGGTCTATTGATTGGAGCAGAGAATCTTCAAGCGGCAGAGTCTATTATTAGAGATACTGATATGGCAAGCGAGATGGTTAATTTTACAAAAAATAATATACTTGTACAAAGTGGTACAGCAATGCTTGCTCAAGCAAATGCTAGAACACAAACTGTATTAAGATTGTTAAATGGCTAGTTTTTTTAGCTTGTTCTTTGAAATTTTTTACTAACTCTCTTTTGATTAAGAGACTAGTTCTCGGGTTTTACTCCCTTTCCATAAAAAAGAAGGGGAGTGATACCTGTTTTTTACTTTAGCTTGGGTGTAAAAGCGGTTTTATCAAGTCTAAAGTTAAATAGGACTATTTCAAGTAGGAGATAACCTAAAAAAATCCATTCTTAGTGGGATAGGAATGTAAAATCAAGGAGGGTAATCTAAATGATCATTAATCACAATATGACATCTATCAATGCTAACAACGTATTGAAATTCAAAACTACAGATGTATCTAGAGATGCACAAAAACTTGCTTCTGGCTTGAGAATCAATAGAGCTGCAGACGATGCTTCAGGTCTTGCAGTTTCTGAGAAAATGAGATCTCAAATAAGAGGCTTAAATCAAGCTGAGAAAAACATCCAAGATGGTGTTGCTATGATTCAAGCTACAGAAGGATATCTTCAAGAGACTACTGATATCGTTCAAAGAATTAGAGAGCTTGCTATACAAGCTTCAAACGGTATCTATTCAAACGAAGATAGAGTTTATATCCAAGTTGAAGTTAGCCAATTGATTGATGAGGTCAACAGAATTGCTTCACACGCTCAATTCAATGGAAGAAACCTATTAGACGGTACTTTCGCTGGTCAAGAGGGTTCTGAAGATGGCGGACTAATGTTACACGTTGGTGCTAACATGGACCAAAGAAAATCTATGTTTATTGGTAGCATGAAAGCTGAAGATCTTAAGATTGCTGAAGTAAAAATCAGTAATGTTAATGATTCAAATGCAGCTATTGGTAGTGTAGATGAAGCTCTTAAAATTATAAACAAACAAAGAGCAGATCTTGGTGCATACCAAAACAGATTTGAATTAGCACAAAAAGGTGTAAACAACGCTGCTGAAAATCTTCAAGCTGCTGAGTCTCTTATAAGAGATACTAACATGGCTAGTGAAATGGTTAAATTTGTTAGAGATAACATTTTAACTCAAACAGGTACAGCAATGCTTGCGCAAGCTAATACTTTACCTCAAACAGTATTAAGACTATTAGGTTAGTATTTTAAAAGATTGATTGAGACGTCTCAAACATTTTTAAATTAACACCCAATTTGGTAAAATCGCGAATTAAACCTACCTTTAAACCTTAAAAGCTTAGAGGTAGGTTATTTAAGTCTTTAAAAAGAGGTATTTTTTTGTCTATTTTTTATAAACAATGGTAGAGGGGGCTTGGCTTAGAAAGGAGGAGGTCATGATGCTAAATTTTGATGGTTCTTATGCAATAAGAGCAACACAGGATGTGAAAAAAAGCTCAGATAGAGAACAAGTTCTTTTAAGAAAAATTGAAAATGTTGTAAAAAACGTTGTTTCTGATAAAGATATGAAAATTGCAGCGGAAAAATTGAATGAACTGTTTAAGAGACAGCCTATTATGAGAGACAAGAACGTTAGGTTGTCATATAACGAAGATATTAATAGAGTAATTATAACAGTATCTGATGGAGAGAATGGACGAGTTTTAAGAGAAATTCCATCTAAAGAGATACAGGGATTGGCTAGCTATTTTAAACAAATTCTAAATAATAGAGCTTTATAAAAGAGATAATTTCTTGGGCAGGGTTTTATTATTGTAGTTACTATTTTTAATGTCATTTAATATTTGCATATATTAAAAATGGGTTGAATTTTAATTTCTATAATTTGAATCTCTTTTTGATATCTGCAAGTTTAAGAAATTTAGTTTTGATTTGAATATAAAAACCGATAATTGAATTGTAGTTCTCTTTTCTTAAATGAATAGCTGCTTTTATAATTTTTTATTTTAGAAAGGCTTTTAGAAAAGAAAATCATTAAAATAGTTCTTTTTAAGAGCTTTTTCTTGTATATTTAAGAAAAGATATAAATTAAAAATGGAATTTTACAATGAGTGATGGTATAAGTGTACCCGGTTATAATGACAAATCTATAGATACAATAGATAGAATAATGAAGCCTAAGAGGGAACAATTGGGCAAAATAGAGAAGCAAAAAGAGTCTCTAAAAGATACAAAAGCTGTTTGGCTTGAGTTAAAAAATAAGACAACAGATCTTCAAAATAAATCAAAAAAACTATTCAATTATGATTCTCCATTTGATGAGAAAATATCAGAATCTTCTAATGAGCATGTTGTTAGGGCAACAGTTCTAAGAGGAGCTGCTGTTGGAGAATATAAAATTGAGGTAAAGGAGAGAGCTCTCTCTCATAGAATTGCAAGCGATCCTATCAGTAGAAAAGAGATTATTCCAAAGGGTGACTATAGTTTTAAAGTTGGAAAAGAGAGTGTAAACTTCTCTTTTTCTGGTGAGACTCTTCAAAGTTTTGTTGACGAGGTAAAGAGAGCCTCTAAAGATAATTTAAAAGCATCAATTACAAATGATAGCTCCACAACCTCTATTCTTGTTTTGGAGTCTGGCAAGAGTGGTGAAGAGAATAGAATTAGCTTTAATAATGAGAGTACAGAGGCTTTTTTAAAAAAGTATGGTTTTATAGTTAATGGCGAGAGATTTGAACAAAAAATTCCTATCAATAAAGATAATACAACCTCTATAAAAAATGATTTTCAGGGTTCCAAATATCCTAATACTCCAGAAATAGCTAATGATAAGCTAAACATAAATAGTTATGAAACTTTTAAAATAGGTACGAAAACCATAGCCTATAGAGATGGGCTTACCCTAGAAATTGGTTTTCAAGAGATTCTGAAAGAGCCTGAGGTGAATAATCCTCAAAACGATCTTTCAGATGACACAACTGCTTTAAAAGACACCTCTTCTGATGTTGTTGCTATTGGCTTGGATTCAAATGCTAAAGTGTCTTTTAAGACATCTGGTGATATTCTTATAGATGGTATTTTTCTAAAGGGTGAATCCCCTCTGCTTGATATTCCAGATAAAATGACAAAAACAGATAATAATTTAAAAAGTAATTATTATATAGAAGATTTAACAGATGATATACTTATTCCTAAAGATGTTATCAAAAAAGATTTAGTAACATTAAAGATAGTAACTGACAAGAGGACAATAGAGCTTCCTGAACTTGATATTTCTCAAAACGAGAAGGTATTAAAATTTGACATTGCAGATTTAATAAACAAAAATGAGAGAATCACTGGCTTAATTTTTCAAAACCCAAAAGAGGATATAAAACTTACTGTTGGGAATATTCTTTTTTATGATAAAAGCAATCCCGATGGAATACAATATAAGAATCAATTGTCAGCCCCAAAAGATGCGCTTATTTTTGTTGATGGAATAGAGATAAAAAAACCATCAAATATTATAGATGATGTTATAAAAGGTGTAACATTAAATATATTGGGAGTGAGTGATAAAGAGGAGTCTATAAAAATTGATATAAACTATGAGAAAATAGTTGCAACAATTATGGATTTTTTGGAAAACTACAACTCTTTGATGGAAATGATAAATAAAAATACAAAACTATCTACAGATGAGCCAACTTCAAGTAAAGAGTTTCAAAAACCTCCTCTCTTTGGAGATCAATCTCTTTTGCAACTTGCATCAAAACTTCGTGTTATCATAATGAATAGATATTCAACAAGCTATGGAACAGAAGTCTCTATGTTATCAAATATAGGAATATCTACAAATGCAAATAGCTCTCTTGGGGGTATAAACGCAAGTAAGATACTGAATGGTGGACTTCTTGAGGTAAATGAATCGCTCTTTATTGATATGATGGAAAAGTATCCTTTGGGTATAAAAGAGCTTTTTGGAAGTGATACAAATGGGGATATGATTGTTGATTCTGGTGTGGGTTTTGAGATTGACAATTTTTTAAAGCAATATTTGGTTCGATCTACTGGTATATTTGATAGTAAACAGAGAATGGTAGATGAGCAAATGAAGGCTAAAGATAAAGAGATTGCCAACTATAAAACAAAGATGGAGAATGAAGAGAAGAAACTTAAAGAGCAATTTTATAAAATGGAGCGGGCAGCAAATGAGCTTAAAGAAAATTCACAAAGGCTCGATAATTTTAATAAGCAGAATTAATAAATTTAAGGAATAATAAAATTATGGAACTTTTTGTAAATGGACAGAGCATCGAGTTTGAACTGGAAAATGATAACAATAGCTTTGATATTATAAGATCTATTGCTGATTTTTGTATTACTTTAAAACCACAGCAATTTCTCTCAAAAATATTAATAAATGGAAATGAGTATCTTTTTGAAGATGAGGATAATTTAAAAAATATTTTAATAAATGATATCAAGAAAATTGAGATAGAGACAACAAATGTTATTGGGCATACACTTCTTCTTATGAATAACTTTGAGGAGATAATAAAATATATCTCTAATATTATTAATGGCAGCAATTGGAATGATGAATACAAAAAGATCTATAAATCTCTTGAGTTATTAAAAGATGGTATAGAGAAGATTGGTTCTCTATTTAAAAATCAAGATAAGTTCTCTTTTGATAGTGAGATCTTCAATGAAGCATATGAACCTCTCTATAAAACACTACTGAATATTTCTAAAGATAATTACCCTTTGGGGAGAGACGCTGTTGACAACTCAAATAGTGATATAGATAAAATTTTAAAAACTATTAAAGAGGTTAAGGGATGGCTTCAATCTGTTGAGTTGACTGATGACACAAATGAGATTTGTAATAAATCTTCCCTTTTAGTGGGGGAGATAGATGCAATAGTACCTAAATTATCTAATGTCCCTCTTCTTTTTCAAACTGGCTCCGATAAAGAGGCTATGCAAACGATACAGGAATTAACATCTATATTGGAAAAAAGTATTAAAATATTTGTATCTTGCAAGGGAAGTGATAATGAGGGTATACTGCAAGAGATGGATTTTGAGAACTTTTTTAGTACCCTTACTCTAAATCTTAAGGAGCTTATGAACTCTATTGAAAATAAAGACTCTGTAATGATTGGAGACCTTTTGGAATATGAGTTTATACCAAAAGTAGAGAACATTAAAAGTATGCTTATGAAAATAAAGTAGTTTTTTAGCTCCTATCTTCTTTTTGATATATATTAGGAATACTGTTTTTCTGAACTTACTGATGGAACAAATGTAAGAGAGTCTTATTAATCAGAAAGATAATAGAGCTATTCTACAAGGTAGTTATTAAAAAGAACATTGCTATTAAAAAATTAAAATAGTCCAACAATATTACCATTATCATCTAAATCAATATCTTCTGCTGCTGGCTTTTTTGGCAGCCCTGGCATTGTCATAATAGAGCCAGCAATTGCAACGATAAACCCTGCGCCTGAAGAGAGTTTGATATCGCTTATAGTTATTTTGAAGCCTCTCGGAGCAGCAAGTAATTTTGGATTATCAGAGAAAGAATATTGAGTTTTTGCTATACATATCGGTAAGTTTGAGAATCCAAAATTACCTATTTTTTCTATCTCCTTCTCTACCTTTGAATTATAAATAACTCCATCAGCTCTATATATCTCTTTTGCTATTGTTTCAATTTTTTCTTTAATGGTCAGATTATCATTGTATAACAGTTTGAAATCATTTTTTCTATTAATATTAGCTAATACTGTTTTTGCAAGCTCAATTCCACCACTTCCACCATTTTCCCATACTGTTGCTAAAGCAAAATCTACACTTAAATTTTTACAAAAATTTCTAACAAAATCAATCTCATCTTTAGTATCATCTGAAAATTGATTTAATGTAACGACAACAGGTAGATTATATTTTTTTAAGTTTTCAATATGCTGTTCTAAGTTGGCAATTCCTCTTTCTAGAGATTTATCATCTTCAATATTATTGACATTTCCATTATATTTTAGTGCCCTAATAGTTGCAACAAGAACAACAATTGATGGTTTAATATCAGAAACTCTACATTTTATATCAAAGAATTTTTCAGCTCCAAGATCAGCTCCAAAACCAGCCTCTGTTACAACATATTCAGCAAGTTTAATCGCTGTGTTTGTTGCTATTACACTATTACATCCATGAGCAATATTTGCAAATGGACCACCATGAATTATTACCGGGTTCTCTTCTAAAGTTTGTACCAAATTTGGTTTCATTGCATCTTTCAAAAGAACAACAACTGCTCCAACACATTTTAAGTCTTTAACAGTAACAATTTCCCCTTCTTTATTATAAGCTACAATAATTTTTGCAATTCTCTCTCTTAGGTCTTTTATATCTTTAGCAAGACATAGAATTGCCATAATTTCTGATGCTACTGTAATAATAAAACCATCTCTTCTTAAAGTAGCATCACTTCCTATTGTTATGCTGCGAAGGCTTCTATCATTTATATCCAAAGCTCTTTGCCATTTAATATTATTTATATCAATGTTTAATGGATTTCCAAAATAGAGAGAGTTATCCAACATAGCAGAGATGAGGTTGTGTGCCGCTGTTATAGCGTGAATATCTCCTGTAAAATGTAAATTTATATCTTCCATAGGGATGACTTGTGCATATCCCCCACCGGTTGCACCACCTTTCATGCCCATACATGGTCCTAAAGATGGTTCTCTAAGAGCAATTATTGTCTCTTTTCCAAGTTTACAAAGTGCATCACCTAAACCAACAGTGATTGTTGTTTTTCCCTCTCCCGCTGGTGTTGGATTGATAGCAGTTACCAATATTAGTTTTCCATCTTTTCTATCTTTTAGTCTATTAATCAAAGTATTAGATAGTTTTGCTTTATATTTTCCATATAACTCTATCTCATCTTCATTTATATTAAGTTTTTTTGCTATTTTATCAATTGAGAGTAGTATTTTATTCTGTGCAATTTCGATATCTTTCTTCATTCTTTTAGACTCCTTATTATAGATGGGGTGCTATTTATGTGCATTATTTCTTTTTTAATATATAATATAATTTTAATATTTAGTATATGTTTTTATTTTGTAATATAGATTGTTTTAAAATTGTGTATCTAAATTTAATCGTATATAAATAATGTTTCTTTGTTTATGGACTTTTCATAAAAGTAATTCTATTTTTTTTGTATATTTAATGCAATAAATATAAACGTCGCCTCTATTTTTTTATAAAATTATATTTAATAAAAAATAAAATATTTTTTAAATGTAGATTTTAAATAATTTTTCTTGAATATATGAATAATATGTGTTTTAATAATATAGAATTATACTTGTATTCTTGCAAGTATAACAATATTTATCTAGTTTGTTGTCGTAAGACAAACTCATTTTTTTAGTTTTATCCTTAAGGAGGATTTTTAAGAATGAAAAAATTTTTATCTCTTTTCATTGCTGTCTTACTTTTATTTATGATAGCTATTCCGAGCTTTGCTCAAAGAAGAAAGGTAACAGTATGGTGTACTGATAAAGAGGTTGCTGGAATCGAGCCTTTAAAGAAGGTTTTTAAGAAAGAAAAAAAGATTGATGTTGAGATTGAGATTCAAGCAGAGCCAAGAAGTAAATATATTTCTGCTGCAAAAGCTGGTACAGCTCCAGATATCCTAGTTGGTGCTCATGACTGGGTCGGTGAGTTGGCAAAAAATGGTGTTATTGCTGAGGTAAACTTAACTCAAGATCAAATCAAGAGATACTATCCACTAACTGTTAAAGGTTACACATATAATGGCAAAATATATGGTGTTCCATATGATTTTGAAGCATTAGTAATCTTTTATAATAAGAAGAAGATTAAGTCTGTTCCTGCTACATGGGAAGAACTTCTTACAGTTGCAAAAGGCATGACCAAAGGCGGAGAATATGGTTTCTTATATGGTATAAACAATGACTTTCATAGAAATTTCCCTTTCTTTGGTTCTCAAGGTGCTTACATTTTTAAAGAGGCTTCTAATGGAAAATATGACATTACTGACGTTGGATTAGATACTCCTGGAGCTATTGTTGCAGGTGAGTTCATCTATAAATTAGTAAAAGAGGGAGTTGTTCCATCTTCTACTAACAATGGTACAGTTGAGTCTTCTTTCTTAGATGGTAAAGTTGCTATGGTTATGGATGGCTGCTGGAACTATAAATCATATACTAACGCAATTGGTGATGATAACGTTGGTGTTGCAAAACTTCCTACACTTAATGGTAAAGTATCAAGATCTTTCATTGGTGCTCGTGGGTTTATGATCAACAACGCTTCAAAATCTTTGGACTTTGCTAAAGATTTTGTTATCAACTATGCTGGTGAAAAGAGTGGACAAATTGATATGTTTAACGCAGGTGGAAGACCTCCAGCACACATTAAGGCTGGTGATGAGGTGTCTGCAAAGAACCCTAGCATAAAAATTATGATTGATTCTGCAAATGATGGTGTTTTAATGCCAAACGTTAAAGCTATGGCTGTTGTTTGGAACTATGCTGGTGGTATGATTGATAAGTTTAATACAGGAGAGACAACTGTAGAGAACTCATTGAAGACTGCTTGTAATACTATAAGATCAGAGATAGGGAAAAATTCTGCTAGATACGAATAACCCTCTTCTATTTTTAACTCTACTTTAGAAATAAAGTAGAGTTAATTTTTATATTTAAAAGTTAAAACAAAAAGAGATAATTTGGAGATTTCAAATGAGTAAGGATGATAAGAAGTTCGAAGTGGAGGAGTCCTATAATAAGGAGAATCCATTTAGTATCGGAAAAATCCTCGCTAGTATTCTCTTCATTTTTATAGGAGGCTTTCTTGTAGTAAGAGTTTTTACGGTCTACAAGAATGTTGCCATTCCTGCATTGATTATACTGGCTACAGGATTCATACTTTTGACTATATGGCATAAGGGACTGTACATATATAGATATATGCTGCCCGCAATGATTATTATACTTGTTTTTACTGCCTACCCTATAGTCTACACAATTTATATAGCATTTACAAACTTTGGTACCGGTCATATGTTTTCTAAGGAGAAGACAAAAGAGAAACTCCTAACTGAACAGTGGGAGACCAATTATGCATATCCAGCTCTATTTGCTGAGTTCTATGCACCAAAAGGTCAAGTAGATGAATATATGAAAGCTTATAAAAAAGCTTATGATGATTTTTCTAAAAAAGTAGAGAAATGGGAAAAGCAAAAAAAATCTGAAGACTATATTTATGAAATGAAAGATATAGAGTTCTATGGTAAGAAAATTCCAGAACTCACATCTAACTACCTTGATAAGAAAATAAAACTAGAAGATGTTACTATTATTCTTTATTCACAAAATAAAGTAACTAAAAATAGCCCAAACAAAAGCAATGTTATTGAGGTTGATGCTGAAGAAACATTATATGATAGTAGTGGTAATGAAGTTGCTGAAGTTTATGAGACATACTCTGAAACTTTACCTCCTTTAAAAATATATGTTTCTGAAGGAACAACTCAATTAAAAGAGCTATCTTTAGATGAAGTTGATAAATATACAAAAGGAAAGAAACTCTTAGGAAACAAAGTTTATGATAGAGAGGGAGTAGAGGAAGCTACTGATGAAGATTATGAACTTTTTGTTGATATAAGGGATATAAATAATGTTTTTGAGGGATTAAAAGATTTAACTCCTCTGGTTATTGGAGATTCAAACTATTTGATAGAAACATCAAATCAGTTCTTGAGTAAAATGCACTCTTTTAGAATTGATCCAGATAATAAACAAAAAATGCAGAAGTTAAATAGAGAGACATTTGTTTATGATAAAGAGAACACGGTTTATGAGGATTCAAAACAGGGAAGATTTGTTTTAACCAAAGATGCAGAGCCTGTAAAGTTTTGGAAAGAATATTATTTATCCAAACTTGAATTTGACTATGGTCTTTTGAATTTGGAGACGGACTCTGTTGTTGAGACATATCTAAGCGATCATTTTAGAAAAACTACAGGTGTTGAGTCTCAAATTGGAGAATTGGATTTAGATGGCATAATCAATACTCCTATAAATATGGTGGATAAAGCTAAATTAAATAGTGTTAATTCAAAATTAAAAGAGATTAATAAAGAGATAACAAAATTTAATAAGGGTAGAAATGAGTACAGAAAAGAGTTTTTACAACTCCAAAAATCAAGAATTGATTCAGAATATCCAGATCTTCCTGACTCTATTGATGCTGAAGTAATGAACAAAAAGATCCTTGAGAAAATAACTGCAAAAGCTATAGATGAAAATCAAGGTAATCAAGATAAAAATTATCTTCTATTTTATTATAGAGTTGGCATTACTTCAACAAATACATATACCCTTCAGCAAGATAAAATAGATGTAGCTAATGAAGAGGTATATAGAAGCTTAAAAAAGAGACTTTGGGATTTGTTAGATACAAGTGGTGTTTATAACTTAAACAAAGAGAAAGATAAGAGAAAGAATGCACTGAACAGTCAAAAATTCCCTAAATATGCAGATATTAAACTTGTTCAATTCGAGAACTCAAATATAGATGAGTATACATCGATAGAGCCTGGTTACTCTATTTGGATAGGTGCAAAAAATTTCCAAAAAATAGTATCAAGTAAAAATATAACGGCTCCATTCTTGTTTGTTTTCTTATGGACAGTTGCATGGGCGGCTTTCTCTGTTCTAACATCCTTTGCTCTTGGACTTGCATTAGCACTTGTTTTCAATGCCAGCGATTTTAAGGGAAAATACTTTTATAGAACACTATTTATCCTTCCATATGCTATTCCATCATTTGTAACAATTTTAATGTGGAGCGGTTTTTTGAATAAAGATTTTGGTGTTATTAATAACTTCTTTAATATAAACGTTCCTTGGCTAATGGATGGGTGGCTTGCAAAGATAAGTACATTAACAGTTAATTTATGGTTGTCATTCCCATATTTTATGATTATAAGTCTTGGCGCTTTGCAATCAATTGATTCATCTATGTATGAAGCCGCTGATGTTGATGGAGCAACAAAAGTTCAACAATTTGGTATGATTACTTTACCATTGCTACTAATGGCATTAGGCCCAATGCTAGTTGGTTCATTCGCCTTTGCATTCAATAACTTTGGCGGAATATATCTATTAACAGGTGGAGGTCCAACAATGGCTGCTGGTGTTCTCCCTGGACATACAGATATATTGATATCATATACATACAAGCTTGCTTTTGGTGAACAGAATAAGGATTATGGACTAGCATCCGCAATTGCAATTATAGTATTCTTGATAATTGGTACACTAACATTCCTACAATTTAAATTTACTGGAACGTTCAAGGAGGTAGACAATGCGTAAGTCTAATAAAACTGCGGGTGATATTATTAAAGAGATTCTATCTCATATAGTATTAATATTTGTTGCAATGATTGTTTTGCTTCCAATAATTTATGTTATTTCTGCTGGATTTAGAACTAACCAAGCTATCTATGGACCATTGGTTGATGTGAATACATGGACAGATACATCTATCGCTAATAGAAGAAACAATAAGATAACCAAGCCTATTCTAAAAAATAGAATAGCAATGGTTCTTGATGGTGAGACTAAAGACAATATCGCTAAAATTGAGGCTGATAAAAAGGTAAAAAAATATGTACCAAAATTGGAAACAACAAAGCCAGTTTTAGAGAAAGCTATAATAATGATAGATAAAAATACCAGAAATTTGGAATCTAAAGAGTATAAAGAATTTATTGAGGCTTATGATAACTGGAAAAATAGTGTTGATCCTGCTTTGGTAGAATCAGCAGAGAAACAACTTTTTGAAAATTACTATGGGATTGATGAACATAAGTTCTTGTATAAATATGATGTTAGAACATCATTTGCAAATTTCCATGCCTTCTTTACTGGTAAAATTCCTAATGCTGAAGGTGCAAAATATCCTATGTTCCAGTGGATGTTGAACTCTATCTTTGTTGCTGGTACTGTTGCAATCATACAGGTTATTGTTACTGCATTGGCAGCCTATGTATTAAGTAGATTTAGATTCAGTGGAAAAAAGGAGAGTTTAATGGTTCTTTTAACCATTCAAGTTTTTCCTGGAACCATGGCGATGGTTGCATTGTATCTGTTATTACAATATTTAGGTGGAATTATCCCTGCATTTGGAATTGACAGAAAGATAGGTTTGATACTTATCTATCTAGGTGGAGGATTACCTTTCAATATCTGGATGGTAAAGGGCTATTTTGACTCGATTCCAAAGGCTCTTGAAGAGTCTGCTACAATAGATGGCGCAACTACTTGGCAATCTTTTACAATGATAATATTGCCGTTGGTTCAGCCAATTTTAGCTGTAACAACAATACTATCTTTTGTTGGACAGTATAACGAATTCGTTTTGGCGGCAGTTGTATTGAATAAGCAAGAGAACTATACATTGCCACTGGGCTTAAGATTTTTTATGAATGCACAGCAGGACGCAAGATTTGGTGTCTTTAGTGCTGCATCGATTATAGGCTCTCTTCCTATTGTAGTGTTATGGTTGGCGTTACAAAATAGAATTATTTCTGGTCTAACAGGTGGGGCAGTAAAAGGATAGTTAGATCTTTTCTAACACACACAATTTTTAAGCCGTTCTTAATTTTAAGAGCGGCTTTTATTATTTTTGAACTGAAAAATTATACCAATTATTGTTAGAAATAGAGAAATCCCTAAAAGTGTAAAATATGTTATTGAATCTGATTTTATAAGAGATATGTATTTATTGAAATCTATTTTATTCTCTTTTATGAAGTGGATATAAAAAAAATAGAGACAATTTGATAGCAAAATCCCACCAATAGCACTAGTAATAATGACCTCTGCAAAATTGTCAGCAACTAATATAAAAATAATTGTTAAGACTGTTATTATAATTATTGAAACAAATTGATTCATTTTTGCTACTTCTATGTTGAGAAGCTTCAAAATCATAAAGCTTAAGAAAATACCTATAATAGCAATTCCACCATAAAAAAAGAATATGGAAACTAAAGCCAAAACTATTCCAGAGGCTACTCCACCTAGAAAAATAACACTATTGTTTGTTGTATGATTTGCAATTATAGGGGAAATAATAAAAACCCCAACAAAAACCCCAACAATGGCCAGTATGATTTTAAATAATTTTGCTCCAAAAAAGAGTGAAGCAAATGAAAAGATGGTTAAAAGCATTATGAAAGTAACATAATTAATTGGTAAAACTATATCCATCATTTTTTCCTTAAACTATTTTATAAAATATTCACTATTTTTTCATAAAAAAAGAGTATAATATAATAATCGGATAAAAATAAATATAATTCAATTTCTTATATTAAGAAATAAAAACCAGACTAATGTAATAATTAGTCTGGTTATCTATTATGATTTTTAAAAGATAATACTTTATTTATTTTGTACCTATCTTTTTTGCCTTGTTCATCATTTCACCTATTCTTTTTGCCTGAAGTGCAAAGACCTCTAATCTTGCTTCTATAATTTGTGGATAAGGATTTCCATCAGATTCTATTGAAAGATAAGGTAATGACATTTCAGGATCTAATTTGTTAATATTATCTCCAAATACAGAGTCATTATTAACTTTTAGCTTACTTTTTAAGTTCATATTGGTATTAAGAATCGCTTCAGATACTCTAGTTTGTATACATGAGAATGGTTGTAAAGATATTATTCCACATGCTTCATTTAGAATATCTTTTAATGCAACACCAATTGTTATTCCAACATCACCAATAAGTTTTTTGCTTAATAGTGGGTCGGATACATCAAGAATTTTTTTGATATCAATAGGGTCATACTCATAAAGGCCTGTGTTTGCAAATATCCTCTTTATTTTTTTCTCTATTGCTGACTGAATCTTTGATTTTACCTTGAAATATACTTTTTTGAAAGGTTCAATATCCTCATTTGATATAGCCTTCTTTCTATTGGCATAATCTACATAGTAGAGCCACTCAATTAGAGGCATAATTTTTGTAATAAAACCCATATCTGCAAGAGTATACTCTATCTGCTTACGGCAAAACTCCTCACTTCTTACATACATCTCACCTGTTATGGTTATTCTATTTGCCTCTTTTATTGGTTTTGTTAGCTCTATTTTTGATAGTTCTTTAGCAGCAAGCTCAAGTCTTTTTTCTAATGGGATCTTCTCTTTCCCTCTGAAGTTTTCCAATATTTTTGACCACTCATCTTCAAATATAGAGAGAGCTTTCTTCTTGTTTTTTGAGAGTGCCAATATCGCAGAGTGGATCTGTTCCATTACATCACCCAAACAGAAGCCTTTCCAAACACCTAATAGTGGCAGAAGTCCCATTCCTGCGAATCCTGCGTCTGATGCGAGAGTTAAAACAGCCACATCTTTAATTTCATGTCTAATAATTGCTTTTTTGAATGCCACTTGATACTGTTCTACCCTACAAGGGGCAGGGTCTGATACTATAAAGAAAGCAACAATCTCTCCCTCTTTTTTATGGTGTTTTACATAGTCAAGCAGGGTGCCAAGCAGAACAATATATGGAAGACACTCTTTACAAGATGAGCTCCCCTTTCCAAGACCTAAATTGTAGGTGTTTGGTGGATCTACTATTTTTGCATTAAATCCTTGTCCATTGAGAGAGGCAACACCTGCCTCAGTTAAAAAACGACCCATTAGAGGAAATAGGAATGTAACTTTAGGGTCTTTTATAGAGTGCTCTTTTCCAGATGAATCTTTAATAAATACATCATTTCCTCTATATATTGTTTCAGCAGGTACAAAATCTGATGATCTTTTTTCATCTTTTATTGAAAGCTGTCTGTAATATTTAATGATATCTATTGCTGCCTCTATTCTTGTATTGAGTCCAACATCTGCCGTATGGGAGTCCAACTCTAATGTTAGTGATGGTTTTTTACCCATCTCATCTCTAAAGTATGGAACAATAAAAGAGTCTGGGCCACAAGAGAAGTTTGTTACATAAGCTCCAAATAGCTGTGGATTCTCTTTCACGACTTTTGATACTTGGAGATTGATTTTCCCTATTCCCCAGTGCATATGTAAATTAAGGTCTTGATATTCAAATGGGACAAAATCGAATGGAATTATTGTTATACCTCTTGAAGCAAATTTATGTGGAATTGACATGTTAGCCTCTTTTGCTAAGGCATTATACCATCTGCCCATTAATACTACAGCAAACTGATCATTATCTTTTTTTAACTCTTCAATAGCCTCTTTTGCTAATTGTCTTCCTTTCTTATAAAACTCATTATATTGAGAGATCGCAAAATCGAAAGCCTTATTTGCATCACCTTTTGCAACACCTAAAGATGCAGCACACTCAACAAATTCTTTTTTTGCAATACTCACATCTTTTTGAAAATCAATAATTGGTGTTAGAATAGGTGGGATTTTACGATCATTAAAAGCCTGTTTTAAATAATATGGCTCACCTTGAATAAAGACACACGCTTTTGTATTTTCATTGCTGCCCATTACAGGGATATGAAGGATTTGCGGCATAAAAATATAATCAACATTTTTGCTTAAAAGATTATCAAATGCTCCATGAGCTATCTCCGCAGGGAAACAGAACGCTGATTTTTTCTTTTCACGTCCAAGTATTGTTATTTCATCAGATAATACAACTTTAAAACCTAATTTATCCCAAAAATTGAAATATAGTGGATAGAACATATTAGTTAAAAATGTTTTATTTATTCCTATCTTTTTTGAAGAGTCGTTAGCATTTCCACTAGGTTGTGCAAATTCTTCAAATAGCATTTTTTCTCTAATTGCAACAAGATCACGTTTTTCAGATTCATCTACTATATTATGTATAACATTATAGTATTTATTACAAGCACCACCAAAAGGGAATTTCTTATCATTTATATGTATCATAGCGATGGAACATTTGCGGTCACATTTTTCTACTCCACCTTGACAAATAAAGCTTTTTCCATAGGTAATATCTCTATCTACTAACTCTTGAAGAGAGAAATCTCCCTCTTTTATCATATTTTTATCAAGTCTTTTCTTTATCTCAATAGCACAACCAAAAGCACCCATTAGACCCGGTTCTGGTGGAACTATAATTTTAACATTAAGAAGAGATGCCATAGCCATAGGCACTGCTTCATTATAGCAAACACCACCCTGCATAAAGATCTTCTTTCCATAAGGTCTAGCCCCTCTTACACGGTTGTTATAGTTTAGACATATAGAGTATACAAGCCCAGCTATAATATCATCCCTTGATATACCCTCTTGAAAGGCTGTTGCAATATCTGATGATATAAAAGCAGCACATTGATCATTAAAGTTTGGAGGATTTTTAGCAGTAAGTGCAATCTTTGCAATAGAAGAGACATCTACGTTTAATGATTCTTTTGCAGCCTCTTCCAAAAAGCTCCCTGTTCCAGCAGAACAAGCCTCGTTCATAGCATAATCAGACGGTATTCCCTCTGTTATATAGGTATATTTAGCATCTTGACCACCTATCTCGAAGATTGTGTCAACTTCTTTGTCAAAATAGACACTGGCTGTTGCGTGGCAGATAATCTCATTGTAAATAGAGTCTGTTAAGGCATGAAGTCCTACAATATGACGTCCAGAACCAGTTGTTCCGAGTCCTACTATTTTTATTTTTTTATCACCAACTTGTTCAATTATGGCTTCATAACATTTTTTTGCTGCCCCGATGGGGTTTCCTTCAGTCCTTAAATAGACCGACGCCAATATAGAGTCATCCTCTTTATTTATAAGAACTGCTTTTGTTGTGGTTGAACCAATATCAACCCCTAATATACAGATATCACCATCTTTTGCTTTGCTTTTAGTTAGAGTTTTGAATTCAACTAAATCTTTTTTCTCATATATTGGAGCTAAGAAATCAAACGAAGTTTTTCCTTCATAAATTAATTTCTTTAGTCCAGGAAATTTTTCTGTCTCATTTTCTAGTGCCCATAATGCAGCACCATAAGCTTCAAAATAGCCACTCTCTTTAGGTATCTTAATAGAATCAACACTATTAGTAACATATTGTACAATAGGTTTGATTTTTGAAATACCACCAGTAAATATTAGGTTTTTCTCTTTTACAGAGTGAAGCAGTTCTGTAATTTTTACTGCCATCATTTTACAAAGGCCAGAGACAACTCTATCTTTTTCAACACCCTTATTTAAGGCATGTGTACAGTCAGATTTACAGAAAACTGAACATCTACCTGATATTTCATAAATATCCTCTTCTTTGTATTCATCTTTTAGTTCGCTTAAAGTTAAACCCATTCTACCTAATTGCTGTAGAAAAAATGTCCCTGTACCTGATGCACATTTACTTCCAGTAAAGACATTATTTATCTGCCCATTTTTATTTAACTCATAAACCATTATTGTTTCGCCACCAGCACTAACCAATAGATTATACTTTGATTTATCATCTATTAGGTCTTTTATGGCATATTCAATAGCTTCTGGTTCTGTAATTTTACTTAAATTAACAAATTTACGAAATTTTCTTCCTGTAACGCAAAATCTATCAAAATTATCTATATCAACATCACTTAATATTTCAATAAGCTTACCCTTTGAATCACCCTCATGAAATATAGTTTTTTGTAAAATCATATTAGTTTTACTTGACTCTTTCTCAAGTCCAGCAATAGAAACCGTGGAGGCTCCAATAGAAATACCTAAAGATCTCATTATTTATCCTCATTTAAAATTAGATTGTTTTTATTTTTTTAAACATAGAGATGTATAAATTGACTAAAACAACAACTGAATAGCCAAAAACTAGTAATATTATACTAATAAAAAAAACAATAAAAAGCAAGCCTTTTTATTTAAGCTATTTCTGTTCAAAATAAACTGTAATTTTTATTAAACCGTAGTTTAAATTAAAAATTATTTGATATTTAGTTAAATAAAATCATATTTTTTTTATTAGTTTAGCTCTATAAGCTATATATTAGCTTTGCGAAATTTATATCAGTAAAAAGATTGACTAACTTTATAATTTGTTATACTCATTTAAAAATTATGCTAGAAGATTTAAAACGATTATTAAACAGAGAGCAATATCTCTCTGTTACACATATAGATGGTCCATCTTTAATATTAGCTGGCGCTGGTTCTGGAAAGACCAGAGTTATTACCTATAAAATCGCCTACCTTATAGATTGTGGAGTTCCACCTGATAAGATTCTTGCTGTTACATTCACTAATAAAGCTGCAACAGAGATGAATGAACGTGTAAAAGAGCTTGTCAAAAAAAATAAAAAAGAGCCTCTTATAACTACATTTCATTCATTAGGATTAAAAATTCTTAGGAATGAGATATCAAATTTAAATTATAGAGACAAGTTTTCAATATATGATGATGCTGATACTCAAAAACTCTTAAAAGAGGCGCTTGCAGAACTAAAATTACCAGAAGATAACTATGATACAAGGGTATTAAAATATAGAATAGGCTTAATAAAAATGAATATGGATACCTATATTGAAGAGGAAGATATAAAATCAATATACAAAAAATATCAAGAGATGCTATTTTTATACAATGCGTTGGACTTTGATGATTTGATAAAGCTTCCAATAGACCTATTCAAAAAGTTTCCAAATATTTTAGAAAAATATCAAAAAAAATGGACACATATATTGGTTGATGAGTATCAGGACACATCAACTATGCAGTACTACATTATGAAGATGCTTGCAGAGAAGCATAGAAATATATCTGTTGTTGGTGATGATGATCAATCTATCTACTCATGGCGTGGTGCCAATTCATCAAATATCAGTATGTTTGAGAAAGATTTTGCTCCTGTCTATGAGGTAAAACTTGAACAGAATTATCGTTCTACTGCAAATATATTAAATGTTGCAAACCATATTATATCAAGTAATCCAAATAGAAAACCTAAGAATTTGTGGACATCTAGTGGTAGTGGTGAAAAGATAGTATTGTATGAAGCTGAGAATGAAGAGAAAGAGGCCGATTTTGTTGGCTCTACTATTTTAAAGTTGGTTGAGTATAGTGGGTATAAATATAAAGATATTGGAATACTCTTTAGAATGAACTCTCAGTCACGTCCGCTTGAAGAGAAGTTTACCCAATGGAACTATCCATATAAAATTGTTGGTGGAATGAGATTTTTTGATAGACCAGAGATAAGAGATATTACAGCCTACTTAAGATTTTTAGCTAATAATAATGATGATATTGCTTTGGGTAGAATTATCAATAATCCAAAGCGTGGAATTGGGGCTACGACCATTCAACATTTAATGGAGTATGCAAAAGAGCATAATGTAACCTCTCTCTATCAGGTCATTAAGGTTTTTATTGATAATAACATAATTCCAAAAGCGACACCATATTTGGAAGATTTTTATAAGCTTATTGAGAAGTACAAAGAGCAGATTTTTAGACCAAAAAATATAGCAAGAGCAGTGTCAAATCTTATAGAAGAGATTGACTATTATGAAAAACTTATAAATGAAGTTAAAGATGTTCGTAAAGTTGAGTATAGGATGAGCAATCTCAATCAGCTTGTACTTTCAATAGATAAATATGAGAAAAATCCTGATAATTTTGATCCAAACATTTATGAATATTTGCAATGGATAACCCTTGTTACAAACTCTGATGATGATAATGATAAGGATAACTCTATCAATATGATGACGATACATAGTGCTAAGGGACTGGAGTTTAAAATTGTCTTTATCATTGGTGTTGAGGATGGGCTTATTCCACATTCAAAGACTTTAGACGAGAGTGGAAACGATGAAGAGGAGAAGAGGCTCTTTTATGTTGCTGTTACAAGAGCTAGAGAGCGTCTTTACTTGTCATATCCAAAATTAAGAGTTCGATATGATGTTGTAAGTTATAGAGAAAAGTCTCCATTCTTAAATGAGATAGCAGATGATATGCTTGAGGTTATAACCCCAGAGGGAAGCACATCAAAAAAAGAGAGTGAAGAAAAAAAAGATTATGAAAATCCTCTTTCAGAGTTTTTAAAGTGGGCAGAAAAAAAGAAGAAAAATAATTAAAAACTAAAAATCTTTCTTTTAATAAGTAATCAATCAAAAAGAACATAACATTTAAAAAAAATAGAACTTTACTTTTAAGTAAAGTTCTAAAACTATTGCCTCCAAGCGGAGTTGAACCGCTGACACATGGATTTTCAGTCCATTGCTCTACCAACTGAGCTACAGAGGCAAGATGAAATATCTTTTATCAAAAAAAGCGAAAAAAGTCAATTCTTTTTGTTAAAATATTTAAAATCCTCTATAAAAATAATTGTATCTATTGATTATATAACATATCTTATCTCTAACTATACTCTAACTATCTTATGTTTTACGTTGTTGTAGATCTCACTTATCTCACTGCTTTTATTCATAGTATAAAAATGGATTCCATCTATACCAGATTCCAAAAGCTCCAATGCTTGCTTTGATGTATGTTCAATCCCAATTTCTCTTATTGCATTGTTATCATCTTGATGTTTTTCAAGTTTATCATATAATTCTTTTGAGATTTTGTTTCCAGATAGAGTTGTTATTTTTTGAATAGAGCCAAAGCTTAATATTGGAAATATCCCTGGCATTATTGGAATGGTTACTCCATTTTTTATAGCCATATCCATATATTCAAAAAAGTATTTGTTATCAAAAAAGAGCTGACTTACAGCAAAGGTCGCCCCTTTATCTATTTTTTTCTTTAGATAGTTTACACTTGTTTTTATATCTCTTGCATCAGGGTATCCTTCAGGATAGCACGCTGTCCCTATGCAAAAATTTGTAGTATTCTTTATGAATTCCGTTAACTCATAAGCGTATTCAAAACCGCCAATTGTTTTTGTAAAGTTTGTTTGTCCTTGAGGAGGGTCACCTCTCAAAGATAAAATATTTTCTATTTTATTCTCTTTTAATTCAGCAAGAACACTCTCAATTTGCTCTTTTGTAGAGTTTACACATGTAAGGTGGCTCATTATTTCAATATTTAGTTTGTTTTTTATATATGTCGCAATCTCAACAGTTAAATCTCTGTTAGAACCGCCTGCTCCATATGTAACTGAAACAAAATCTGGGGCAACTACTGGTTTTAGTTCTGATATAGTATTATATAGTTTTGCTACATCATCATATTTTTTTGGTGGAAAAATTTCGCATGAAACAACTGTTTTTCCTTTTTTAAACATATCTTTAATATACATTGTCCTACTCCAAAATAGATTGATTTTTAATAGTATCTTATTAGTATATTTCAATAAAAACTAAAATTTCAAGAAAATTATAGTCTACTCTAACAAAAAGATATATATTTGTCAAAGGTAAAAAGTATAATGGATTTTTTTAAACTAAATTTTAGAATCAAAGAGTAAACAAGATGCAAAAATAGAAAATATTGCTTATATGATATATTTAGATTTTAATGTTTTGCTATGCAAAAAAACATGGTAAGCAAAAAAATTAAAATATGCTAATTAAGCTCTTTGAAAAAAGTAGGGGAATTATAATCCCCAAAAAAATTGCAGCTGAAATCAAGATTATTTGAGGTATATATGCAAATATGCTGCTCTTCTCATTAGATAGAACCTTGTTGGTTTTTCCAAAAACCATCTTTGTAACAGATTTCCCAAGCGCATATATGACTATTGCTATTAGCACAACAAAAACTATTAAAAGAAAAATAGACCTATTTTTTATAAATTGAAAAATCATCAAAAACTCTGATAAAAATATAAGAGATGGCGGAATACCTATTAGTATGAGAAATGATATTAAAAATATAACTCCATCTGCTGGTGATCTCTTTAATAGGCCTTTTACATCATCAATTTTTTTTGTACCATATTTATGAAGTATGTTTCCAGATGTAAGAAACAGAGAGCTTTTTGCCAAGCTATGAGTGATTAAATGTATAAGTGCTGCATAGTAACCAATTCCACCAATAGAGAGTCCAATTGTTATTATGCCCATATTTTCTATTGATGAGTATGCAAGCATTCTCTTATAGTTTTTTATTTTTAAGAGGAATGAAGCGGCAATAAGGAGTGATAAAAAACCCATAATAATCATTATTGTATTTGAAAAGTTTCCTAGTCCACTCTTTTCCATGATTTTTTGATATCTGATAATTCCTAACAGTGCTATATTAAGTAGTGTGCCAGAGAGTAGGGCAGATACAGGGGAGGGGGCTTCTGAGTGTGCATCTGGAAGCCATGAGTGAACAGGGACTAAACCTACTTTTGTTCCAAAGCCTATCATAATAAAAACGAATGATAGTTTTAGCCAGAATGGATCTATAGTCTCTGAATTTTTATATATATCTTCAAAAAAAAGTGATATCTCTCTTGTATTTCCTATGGATAATAGAATTATGCCAACGAAGGCCAAAGTTATACCTATTGTACATAGAAAAAGGTATTTCCATGTTGCCTCCAGTGCTGATTTTGTCTTGTTTGAATAGATTAGAAGTGTAGATGCTAATGTTGTAGCCTCTATAAATACCCAAAATAAACCAATGTGGGTAGTAAGAAGAGCTCCTGTCATGCATGTAATAAATAGAATATAGAGTATTGTATACATTTTGTGTTTTTTGATATCATCTTTTATATTTCTGCTGTACTCTATATTATAAAGAGAGACTGCAAAATTTAATATTGATAGAACCATCAAAAAGATGATAGCAAGAGAATCTGCTTTTAAATATGAAGTAAAAGACTCCACTTCGGAATGTGACATAAATAGAACTAGAATGATTGTTGACATTGTTATATGAAAAAGAGCAAAAAGTATATTTATAAATAGGTTCAGCTTGATATTTTTAGAGAAAAAAATAGCAATAATAAAAATGAGTGGTATTGTTAACAAAGATATAGTATACATAGTAACCTAATCCTTTAAATTATTTATATTATCAACATCAAGTTCATCAAAAGACTCTTTCATGCGTGTAGCAAACATTCCTAAAATAAATAGTGCGACAAAAACGTCTAAAAGAATACCAAGGTTTACAATAAAAGGCATTTCGCTTGCCACTGAAAGAGAGAGAAGAAATGTCCCATTTTCAAGAAACATATATGCTATAATATGTGTTACAATTTTTCTCCTGCTTATTATTATAAATAGGCTATTTACTATTATAGATATTGATATCCCAAAATATAGTGGTTTCAAGTTTGCCATATGCTCTTTTGCAAGATAGCT
Organism: Spirochaetota bacterium; assembly: GCA_031549085.1. Classification (GTDB taxonomy): domain Bacteria; phylum Spirochaetota; class GWE2-31-10; order GWE2-31-10; family MWDO01; genus JAVBQL01. The sequence continues at coordinate 42,633 of JAVBQL010000001.1, read as the reverse complement.
TATAAAGAACCCCAAACCCATTATCATCGATGTTATTATTATAGAGAAGAAACTTGGTATGTATGGACGTATATCGTGTCTTGAGTTTGTGGAGTGGATTAGCCTTGATAAAAAACTTGGGATAATTATTGTTTTAAAGAGCAGGGTTTCTACTAGCAAGAATATAAAGCTTTTTATCTCTATTTTTCCAAAGTCGGATAATATCAGCATAAAAAGCAGAAGCCCTTGAATAAAGAGTGTTCGTATATATGCCTCTTGTCTTGTTGAAATTGAGACATATATCATAGAGGCTCCAATCAGAAGAATTAAAACATCACGAAGTTCTAAATTAATCATAAGTCTCCTCCCTATTTTAGGCTATATAAAATCACTGTTTCAATAATAGATAAACTTCAATTGAGATTAAGCTCAATTTTTTTATAGAATAACAAACTGTATACAGAATAGAACAACCAAAGCAACAGATGTAAGAAGCATCAAAAACTGTGGCACATTTTTCATCTTATATCTCGCCATAAATGTCTCTATTGTTCCAATTATTATTGGTAAAATAAGAATAACCAAAAAGAATATTACATAGTATACAAAAGTGCTCACATCAAACGGAAGAAGCATATTTGCTATAATACCGCTAAATATTACCATCTTAATTGCTGTTGCATAGTTAATGATTGCCAAATCAAAACCAGAGCTATCAAGAAGCATGGCCTCATGAATCATTGTGAGTTCAAGATGTGTCATTGGGTCATCGATAGGAACTCTATATCCCTCCATTATGAGCATTATGAATAGTCCCATTCCGCAGAGAATGATAATTAAAAGATTTAGATAACTACTATTAAAGGACATCCCTGATAGGACATTTTTGAATGTAGGATCTATAGTAAATGACGTTATGTTGCTCATTATTATAAAGAAACCTGGCTCTATTAGAGCTCCAAAGAGCGCCTCACGACTTGCACCCATACCAGAAAATGCACTTCCTGTATCAAGAGCCATTATTATAGTAAAAAACTTTCCAAGAGCCAAAAGATATGCAAAGAGAATAAAATCACCATTAAATGATATAAAGTTTTGGTAGCCAGCAAGTGGTGCAATAAATGCTGCAAGCAGAGTTGTTGTAAAAATTATTACTGGAGAAATGCTAAATATAAAGGATGTTGTATTACTTATTACAACTCCTTTTCTAATTAGTTTAATAAAGTCAAAAAAAGGCTGCAATATGTGAGGTGGAGTTTTCCCTGACCATAATGACTTTGTTGTATTTATCATTCCAACATATATAAATGGAAAAATAGATATTAAAACGATATTTATAATTGTGTTTGCCATCTATTTTACTCCAATTGCAAAGATAATCATGATTATTAAAAATATTAAACTGAAGAGCAGATAAATTTGAGTATTTCCATTTTGTACCCATGATAGTAGGCCTAATATTTTTTCAACTACAAAACTAATTGGTTTTATAACTACTAGATAGAAGAAATCTTTTAGGTATTTTTTATAAAATCCACTATTATAGAAGGTCTTATCCAAATCACTTTTTTTTGTGGTTATTGGCATAAATGGCTCTATTATTGTAGAAAAAGGCTCAGAAAATGAGCTTGCATTATATTGTATTTTTGCTGTTCCCTTTTGAAAGCCACAATCCCAAGTTTTATATTTTTCTATTCCATTTTTCTTTATAATTAATGTTCGAAGTATTATTAATGGTACAAATATTGCAAAGAATATCTGATTTATAAATGCAACCTTTTCTAGTGTAGGAGTAAATTTTAACACAAAAACATTTGCACCACCGCCTATATAAATGTTAACAACATTTGCAATTAATTTGAATAGAGGCATTGGAAATAGACCTATTGCTATTATTGGAATTGTTAGCAAAACTATAGGGAAACTAGAAAAAATATTCTCTTTTATATTGTTTAAGTTTTCTCTATTACCTCTGAATTCTCCTAAGAAAATAGTAGCAAAAAATCTAGCGAAGCATATTATTGCAATTCCACCAACAAGGGATAATAGTGCTATTGTAAATATCAAACCAATTATTGAAAAGCCCTTGCTGTTTCTTACACCCTCAAGTAGTCCACTGTATATTATAAATTCACTAATAAAGCCATTTAATGGTGGAAGGCAGGCTATTGCAACAATACTAAAGATTGCTAGTTTTGTTGTAAATGGAAAGATTTTATTTAATCCGCCAAGATTATTAATGTTTTTTAGGCTGATCTTCTTCTCTATGTTGGCCATAGATAGTGATATGGCGGTTTTGAAAAATGAGTGATTAATTATGTGGAGTAGTGCTCCTGAAAAACCTAAAAACGATAGATATCTGTTGTCTATAGAGAGTCCAATCATTCCTATAGAGATTGCTATACCTATAATACCGGCATTTTCTACGCTGCTGTATCCAACTATGTTTTTTACATTTTTACTTATGCTTGCATAGGTAATTCCGTATATTGCACTGCATATAGATAAAAATAAGAGAGAGTAGCATAAAATGATTGGTGGGGTCTTTATAAATGATACAATTCTTAATATTCCATATAGAGCAGTATTAAAAATACAAACAGACAGAACAGCAATTGTTGATAAATCTATATATGGATAAATTGATGTGAAGTAGCTGTGAAATGGAATAAACTTTGCTTTTATACCAAAACCTGCAAAAAATAGTAAAAGTACTAAAAAGGATAGAGGAGAACTGCTACTAAAAAAAGTTATATAGTCATTAAAATTATAGCTGCCAGTTTCACTTATTAAAATAGCAAAAGCTATTGATAAAAATATCAAGCTTATATGTGCTGCAATAAGATAAGTTATTCCAGTTTTTCTTCCATAAACAGTATTGCTGTTTACTATCATTAAGAATGATAAAATAGATAATAGCTCCCAAAAAGCTAGAAATACAATAGAGTTTTGTAAAACTGTAATTAAGGCTATAACAATAAATAGGAAGCTTAATAGTAGATTGTATATGGCAATCCTTCTTTTACTTATTACAATATATAGCTCTATTATAAGGTATATTATTGCTGTAATTATTATAAAAAAAATTGAGAGTTCATCAACGATAATTTGAATATCTAATAGCGGAAGTTTTAATTCTTTTTTTGAGTCAAATCCTATACTGTTTAATAATCCAAATATAATTAAAATCGATCCTGATAGAGAAAAAATAAGAGAAAAAATTCTTTTTAGTATATTTGGAAAAAATAGGACAATTAGAGAACCAAAGAATACTATTAGAATGCCATGCAGAAAAAAATCCATCTTCCACCTAATTTAATAATAAAGGATATGAAAGCTTAAAGAATGAATAATTTAACAATATTTTTTTGTGTTTTATATTCAAAAAATAGTTTTTGTTAATTGTATAGGTTCAAGAATAAAAAAAAAATTATATATTGTCAAATGAATTAATATTAGTTTGAAAACAAGTTGTATATTAGATTTGTACAAAAAGAAAAATGCCATAAAAAATATTTTTTTATGGCATCATATTTAATCTTAAAAAAAATTATAGCTCTACAAACCCATCACTATCAACATCTTTATCATTATTTTGTCTGTTCATACTTATTTTAGGTGTTGAGATGTCTCTTTTTTGAGATTCTTGCTCGCTATAGTTTGTCATTTTTACTTGGCTTGATGAAGTTGTTTTAGGTTTGTGTGTAATTCTCTTTGGTACACTGGACCCACCGCTATAGTTTTTTAATTTGAATTTCTCCATTAAAGAGGAGAGGTTCTCTGCTTGAGCATTCATCTCTTCAGCAGCACTTGCAAGCTCCTCAGAGTTTGAGCTAACATTTGTAGCAACATGATCTTGTTGTGATACAAGCCCACTCAATTTTTTTAGGTTATTCATTTGCTCTTTTGATGTGCTTGATATCTCTTGTACAACATCACTTGTCTTTACTATGCTTGGTACTACTTTGTTTATTAGCTCTCCTGCTTTTGCAGAGATGCTAACACTGTTTGTTGCAATTGTTTTAATTTCATTGGCAGCATTTATTGTCCTTTCAGCAAGCTTTCTAACCTCACTTGCAACGACAGCAAATCCTTCACCATGCTCTCCTGCACGGGCAGCCTCAATTGCTGCATTAAGTGCCAACATATTTGTGTTGCTTGCAATATCAGATATGACCTGAATAGTTTCAGCAATTTTTTTCATAAATTCAACGGTCTCATTAACAGCCTCTCCACCATCTTTTGCCTCATTAGAGGCCTGTATAGCAATATTTGCCCCAGTAAAAGCCACATCAGCATTATGGTCAATAGACTTTACAACATCCTCAAGTGATGATGAGATCTCCTCTATACTGCCAGCAAGCTCTGAAGCACTGCTTGATAGGGAAGTTGCCGCTCCTGATATATCTGTTGAACCATGAAGCAACTGAGTTGAAGAATCTTTTATATTTGTCATAATTATATTAAGCTCATCTATAAGTTTTTTATTGGCATTTGCCAAAGTACCAATTTCATCATTTGATTTTAGATGTTTCTCCTCTATGTTTACAGTAAGATCCCCATCTGCTATCTTTTCAGAAATACCAGCAATAATTTTTACTGGAACAGCAACAGCTTTGGCAATTGTTCTTGCTATACCAAAACCAAATAGTGCAAGAAATGTAAATATCATAAATGTAGATACTAGAGCTCTTCTTGCACGCTCTTCATTTTTATTGTATAGGTATTCTGCATCTTTTGATTTCTCGTTTATATTTTCCCAGATTACAGCATTTAGTTCATTCATAGCAGGGGTTACATTAGCTCTAAAATGTCTCCATGCCTCATCTTTTTTATCATCTTTAAGAAGTTCAACTAGTTTGCTGGTACCCTCTCTATATTTATTTCTAACTATATTATATTTTTCATAGGCTTTTCTTACATTTTCTGTCCTTATTGAATCTTCATAACTTTTTGTATGTTGATTTAGAACATCTCTGTTGTTAACTATTTTACTATACTCTTTTACAGACTCTTCAGGAGTTGGTGCGATCAAAGCTTCATATAGGTAGAGTTTTGAATCATCAAACATATTTTGCATATATATTAAATCTTCAAGGGCAATAACTCCATCTTTGTAGATGGTGGCTCCATTATTTTTTATAAAGAACATATTAGCCATGCTAACAATAGCTATAATAAGAGCTAATAACAATGCAAAGCCGAAGCCTAAACCAAGCTTCAATCTTATAGTGAATTTCATAATAAAACTCCTTCAAAAAAATACTTTTTTGCTTATATTAAGTAAAAAATGATTGTGTGATTATTATAATACTATTTTTCACTATAAAATGCTAGTTTTTTATTTAATAATTTATAAAAATATGTTTTTAAGCTATATATTAAAGAAAAACTGTATATATAATTTATAACCTATCTACTATTTAAGTTTAAACTTATTCATTAGTAAAGATAAATTTTCTACCTGAGCATTCATCTCTTCAGCTGCACTCGCAAGCTCCTCAGAATTTGAGCTTACAGTTGTTGCAACTTTGTCTTGTTGCGAAACAGTTTGCATAAGTTGCCTCATGCTATTTTTTTGCTCTTTTGAGGTGCTTGAAATCTCTTGAACAATATCACTTGTCTTTATTATGCTAGGAACAACTTTGCTAATTAATTCCCCAGCACCAATTGCAACATTGACACTATTTGTTGCAATCTCTTTTATCTCATTAGCAGCCTTTATTGTTCTTTCAGCAAGTTTTCTAACCTCACTTGCAACGACAGCAAAGCCCTCACCATACTGTCCAGCACGAGCTGCTTCAATTGCAGCATTGAGGGCAAGCATATTTGTATTGCTTGCAATGTCAGTTATCACCTGAATTGTCTCTGCGATCTTTTTCATAGAGTCAACTGTGTTTGTAACTGCCTCTCCACCCTCTTTTGCTTCACTGGATGCCTCTATAGCTATTGCAGCACCTCTATCCGAAACGACAGCATTCTGATCTATAGAGTCAACAACCTCCTCTACAGAAGAGGAAATTTCTTCTATACTGCTGGCCAACTCGGAGGCTCCGTTGGATAGTGAGATTGAAGATTTTGATACCTCATTTGAACCCTGCAAAAGTTGCTCCAAACCGATTTTTGCACTCCTCATAACTTCGTTTAAACCATTTATCATAAGCTCATTGGAGTTGGCTAATACCCCAACCTCATCTCTAAGTTTTAAATATCTCTCTTCTATCTCAATTGATAGATCTCCATCTGCAACTCTTTTTGATATCTCTGACATTGCTTTTAGTGGAATTGATATATCTTTTGAAATCAATATTCCTAATAGTTGGCCAACAACAGCAGATACAATAATAATTATTATTATCCATATTACAGATTTTTTTGTCTGCATTAAACTAAAATCCAAAAGCTCTTTTGCATCTTTTGATTTTGCATCTATGTTTAGCCATATAGATGCTTTCATTTCTGTTACAGCTGGGGTTATATTTTTATCAAAGTATGATTTGGCTTTCTCAATCTCTCCATCTTCAAGAATTTCAATCACATTTACTTGGGCAATTCTATATTTTTGTCTTGCGAGTAGATATTCATAATATGCTTTTTTTGTATTTTCAGTTGTTGCATTATCACTGTAGCGGGCTCTTGTCTTGTCACTCTCTCTTCTGATGTTATTTATTTTGTCTATATAATTTTTGCTCTCTTTAAGACTATTGTTTGTGTATACAAGATCATATAACAAGGCTTGAGAATCATCAAATAGGCTAAAAATATGAATCAAATCCTCTAGCGAGTTTAACCCCTGATAGTATATAGCACTTCCTCTCTTATTTATTTTGATCATATCTACAATGCTATATACTCCAATAAATACAGTAAGTATTGTTGTTGCAATGAAAGAAAATATCAGCTTTGTTCCTATAGAAATTTTCATAAACGCCTCCTAAAAACAGAGAAAATTATAAAAAAGCCATAATATTTCTATATAGCCTATAGTAAACTAATAGTAACTGATATGAGTATAACTAGATTGGCTATAACTCTACAAATCCATCATGATCAACATCATCAATATTGCTGTGTCCCTCTTTATAATTATTTTTTCTTTGTGCCATCTTATTAGGCTCACTATTTTTTATCTCTCTTTTTTCCTCTTTTACAAAATTATTTGTAGGAGAGGCTAATCTAGGAGTGTTTCTTCTAAATGTGTTTGTTGTAGACAAGTCATCTTTCAATTTAAAATTGTCTACCAGTTGTGATAGTGTTTCCACCTGAGCGTTCATCTCCTCAGCTGCACTTGCAAGTTCTTCAGAGTTTGAGCTTACAGTTGTTGCAACCTTATCTTGCTGTGAAACAGTTTGCATTAGATCTCTCATTTTACCTTTTTGCTCTTTTGATGTACTTGAAATTTCTTGAACTATGTCGCTTGTTTTTATTATACCAGGAACTACTTTTTCTATTAATTCTCCAGCTTTTACAGCTACAGCAACACTGTTTGTAGCAATTGTTTTTATCTCATTAGCTGCGTTTATTGTTCTCTCAGCAAGCTTTCTAACCTCACTTGCAACAACAGCAAAACCCTCGCCATGCTCTCCCGCACGGGCAGCCTCAATTGCAGCGTTAAGAGCCAGCATATTTGTGTTGCTCGCAATGTCAGTTATCACCTGAATGGTCTCTGCTATCTTTTTCATAGAGTTTACAGTGTTTGTAACAGCCTCTCCCCCCTCTTTTGCATCATTGGAAGATTGCATAGCTATTGTTGCTCCTGTATCAGAGATCTCAGCATTCTGATCGATAGAGCCAACAACATCTTCTACCGAAGAGGAGATCTCTTCAATGCTGCCAGCCAACTCGGAGGCTCCATTAGATAGTGAAATTGAAGATTTTGATACTTCATTTGAACCCTGCAAAAGTTGCTCCAAACCAATTTTTGCGCTCTTCATAACTTCGTTTAGTCCATTTATCATAATCTCATTAGAGTTAGCCAATGCTCCAACTTCATCACCAAGTTTTAGATAATCTTTTGGAATCTCTACTGTCAAATCTCCTGTAGCAATTTTTTCTGAAATGCTTGACATTACCTTTAATGGTTTTGAAATCCCTTTTGAAATTAAAACTCCTGATATTTGACCAGATATTGCAGCAATTATTATGATTATTACTATCCATATTATTGAGTTTTTTGTTTGTGCTATGCTTAACTCCAAAAGCTCTTTTGCATCTTTTGATTTTGCATTTATATTGGCCCATATGGAAACTTTCATATTTCTAACTATTGGAGTTAGAGTTGAATCAAAATATGCAAGTGCGGCCTCTTTTCCCTCTTTTTCAAGAAGTTCAAACGTTTTGTTTTGACTAGATCTATAACTTTTTCTAACCTCTAGATAGTTTTCATAGGCCTGTTTTACACTGTCAGTTGTTATATTATCACTGTAGTGCTTTCTAGCTTCATTACTTTGTTCCCTATCTTTCTCTATTTTGGCTATGTACTCTTTTGCCTCTTCAAAGGTTTTAGATTTGTAGACAGCTTCATAAGTATACATTTGAGCATCATCAAAATTACTCATTATAGTAATTATATCTTCTAGTGTATTAAGCCCTTGGTAATAGATAGCACTTCCTTTCTCATTTATTTTTACCATGTTAACAATGCTAAATATACCAACAGATATTGTAAGCATAGTCGTAACAATAAAAGCGATAGTTAGTTTTACTCCTATTGACATCTTCATAAAAAGACTCCTCTAGAAAAATGATTAAAGAACAAATATTTGTGGAATATGATTAAATAAATAATAACCAAAAAGAATTAATTTTACAACTATATTATAGATGTTTTTTACTAAAATTGATTTTTTTATGTTCAAGTTTGTTTATAACTATATATGAACATTTTCTTGATGATTTTATTTGGAAAATTATAAAAAAAGCATGGTTTTTTTATATTAAGCATTTTACAATATAAATTTGGTCTATATTTGTTTAAAAAAAATAACCTGAATTAGAGCCAAATTATAAAATTCTCTACCTCTTTTTTGTTTTATATGTTAGAATAAAATGGGATCTTTTAAATTATTGATTTTGTTAACCAACCTAATTAAGAGTAGTGTGAAAACTTGTTTTTACACTACAAAAAAAGGCAAGAAACAAAGAGTTTAATACTCTTTATAAAAAAAGTTTTTTTGGAGTTTAAAACATTTTATGGAAAAATTATATAAATATATAGAGTCTCAGAGAGAACTGACAATAGAGCTGCAAAAACTTCTTACTTTGCACGCTGCCATAAATCCAGAGAGTGATGGAGATGGTGAGATGGAGAAGTATAATGCTCTTAAAAACTTCATAAAAGGGTGGGGATTTAGCTCTATTTCTAATATAGACATTCCAGATGAAAGAGTCTCTTCAAAAATTAGACCAACACTTATTGCAACAATAGATGGTAAGATAAAACAAAATTTATGGATAATAACCCATCTCGATGTGGTTCCTCCGGGAGAGGCATCACTATGGAAAACTCCTCCCTATGAGGCAACTGTTGTAGGGGATAAGATCTATGGTAGAGGCACAGAGGATAACCAGCAGGGGATAGTAAGCTCACTGATTGCTGCAAAATATTTTTTGGATAACAATATTACCCCATACTATACAGTAAAGCTTATGTTTGTTCCAGCTGAAGAGACAGGAAGCGGATATGGTCTTGAGTGGCTTGTTGAACATAAAATTGATACATTTAATAAAGATGATCTAATAATAACACCAGATGTTGGAGATCCTGAAGGGTTAAATATAGAGGTTGCTGAAAAATCTATACTCTGGATGACTTTTAAAGTAATGGGAAAACAGTCCCATGGTTCAAGACCTGATAATGGAATTAATGCTGTTAGAGCGACAGCATATCTTTCGGTTGCACTGGATTCTCTCTATGATAAGTTTAATAAGAGAGATTCATTTTTTGATGTCCCATACTCCACTTTTGAACCAACAAAGAGGATAGGTTCTATAACCTCTAATATGAATACCATCTCTGGAGAGGAGATATTAGGCTTGGATTGTAGAGTTCTTCCAGATTATGATTTGAAAGATCTGTTTAAAGAGATTGATATAATAAAAGATTCAATAGAGAAGAGGTTTGGAGTAAAGATAACAACTTCAATAGATCAAGAGCTGCAGGCTCCACCGCCTACAAAAACAACAGAGAGAGTCGTTGTTTTATTGAAAGACTCAATAAAAACTGTAACTGGAAAAGAGGCAAAGTTTATTGGTATAGGTGGAGGGACTGTTGCTGCATTTTTTAGACAGAAGAGGATTCCGGTATCCCTCTGGTCTACAGTTGATAATACAATGCACTCTCCAAATGAGTATTCAAGCATAACCAACACATTAAATGATGCAAAAGTTTTTGCAGTTATGATGCTCGATAATAAGTAGAACTTGTTACTTATGTAATAAGTAAAGCTTGTTGACTAGCATAATAAATAAATCTATTAAGGAAAAATTAGTAATGAATGAGTTTATTGATAATAATGCAAAATTTTTAGAGAAAGAGAAGAGTGTTATTGATATTTTTATTGAGCAAATCAATTTGGCACTTGAGAGCAACTCCCCTGTCTCAATATTTATCCTTACAGAATTCAATTTTTTTCATAAGTTTAAAAAGATATCATCACACCTAAAAAAACTTGAGGCAAAAAATTTATTAAAAAGCTTTTCTGTACTGATGGTAGTAAAAAATGATATGTCTGCCAGAGAGTTTTTTAGAGAATTTACTAATGATGCCATACTGCTTGATCATGATGACTATATTTTTATTAATCAGCTATATGTTAAACAAATATTCACTCTAAAATTTTTCTTAGATAAAAAAATGAACTTAAAAATGTTCATTTTTGATATAGATAATCACAAACCATACATAATAATAGGCTCCAGCAATTTAAGTGATATTCCAAAGGAGGATGAGGTTGAACTCTCTGTTGGTATTTATGATAATAAAGAAAATCTAATTGTATTTGAAGAGTGGTGGGAAAAATTATGGGAGAGATCATCAAATAAGCTCTTGGGAGAGAACGCAATAACAATATTGGAGGAGACATCAAAACAAGAGATGTTTCTGCTTAAGGCAAGGGATTTTATGGTAAAAATGGTCTCTATGCTAAAAAAAGATTATCTGGTTAAAAATGTTATTTCAGATCTTTCGATTGTAAGTGAATTTAAATATATGAGCTATTATAATGCAATCGGAATGCTTAATCAGTATGGAATAGCATTTTTGCTTAATACAAGCGGAATTGGAAAGACAGAAATTTCTACAATGATTGCAAAATATTTTCTTGAACAGGACTACAAAATAATGATTATACACTCCCCATCTTTTATAGAGAAGTGGGATGACTCATTTTTAAGAAATGGAATAAGAAATACAGACTTGACTTTCCTTTCAAGAACAGAGATAGATTCATTTTCATTCAACTATTTAAACTATACAGATTTTAATCTTATAATTGTAGAGGATGCCTCTCTTTTTAAAGGTCCTGTGCCAATAAGCAATAGAGAACTTAATTTTAAAAAGTTGGTCGAGATAAATAAGAGCGCAAAACTATTATTTCTTACAACAGAACCAATAAGGTCTTCTCTCTCTGATTTTTTCTATATTTTAAAATATAAGATAAAAGATGATTCTTCTAAAGGCTATTTAGAGAAAGACGTCTTTACTAAAATAGAGTCATTAGAGAAGTCCATAAAAAATAATGAAATTACTCCTGATTTCATAGATAAATATAGAGAGTTATTAAGCTATTTTTGTATAAATATTAGAATTTCTGATTTGGCTAATTATACTACAGATTATGTCCCAGTGGTTAGAGATGATATTACTATAGCACAGGTTAAATATGCATATGATCATGAAATTTATGTAAAAATATATGATAAGCTGGCTACTTTTATAACGGCTCTCAATTTTCAATATGCACTATTATGGGAGGTCGAAAAGAGTGATATTGTTATTTTTGAAATCAAGTGGCAGCTCTATAAAAAATTGGAGAGTTCTATTTTTGCGTATAAAATTACTTTAGAAAAACTTCTAGAAAAAAATAGAGAAGTTAAAAAAATAGTGGAGGGGGAGAGTGCCCCTTCCAAATATATAAGCAATGAACAGATCTCTAATATAAAGAGAAATATTGAAAAAGAGAGTAAAACTGAAATATTAGAGAGAATAGAGAGCGACATAAAAAATATAGAGTCTCAGCTGGCTTCAATAGGTGCTGTAAAATATCTTGAAAATAGAGATGATAAAATTACAAATCTGCTTAAGATAATAAAATCTGAAAACAACAAACCTACAATAATATTTACGGAGTCAAAAGAGAGTGCACTATACATATATAAGAGATTGAGAGATTATGGATTGGTAAAAACTAAGTTACTCTTTTCAAAGGAGTATACTGTAGAGGGGCTTGATGATACAGAGCAACTCTATCTTGGAAGAGAATTTGAAGGGATTTTGGCAGCTATATCTGATGAGGGGATTAACTATTTTGATATTATAGAGAATTTTAATATAGGGGTATTTGATATTTTGATATCAACTGATATATTAGATGAAAATATAAATATAAAGAGAGCCGAAATTTTAGTTAATTTCGATATTCCGCAGGATATATTTGTTTTGAATAATAGAAATATGAAATTAAACAAAATAAGTGGCAAGAAACTTAAAATATTTAACTTTTTCCCTGACAGAAGAATAGAGAAGGGGACAAATATACTTGAAGAGTTTGATTTAAATAATAAAGATATTGCAAGTCTGTTTGGCTTTAGCTTTATTGATTGGGTTATTGATTATGACAAGGACTGTTTTTCTCCTGATCAAAAACAGGGATTGATATATAACATCAGAAACTATAGAGAGTTTTTATCTATTAGAAACCCAGAGACATTGCAGCTTAAGCTTGACTCTCTTCTAATAAAACAAAATCTTGTTATAAGAGATTTTGTTAAGAGGTATGGAATTTCTGAAGATACAATCAAGATGGAGACGATCTCTTATAACAAACCGATTGTTACAGTTTTGAAAGCGACAACAGAATCTACGTTTATATTTTTTAGATACAAAAATGATATCCACACAATTGATGACCTCTATTTTTCAGATAATTATATAGATCAGGCCATTTCCAAAGATGATATGCAAATTATAGAAAAGGCAATTATTGATAAGATAAAGAGAGAGTATGATATTAGTGATGTTATTGATATATCAAAAATAGAGGATATTCCATCTTTTAAAGAGTTAAAGATTGGAATCATAAAGTATGTAAAATAAAAAATATATGTTTCTTTCTATTATTTTATTTGATAAAATTTATTTTAAGTTATAAAATAATAGGTGTTATAATTACAAAAGGTTTAAACTATATAAAAAAAAGTGTCGATTATCGATATGACTGCATTTTGAAAAAAAGCTTTTTATACATTTTAGCAGGAGAGGGGAAAAGATGTTAAAGATCAGTAAAGAGGACTATCAAAAGATTTTAGCCTTGAAGGATCGCATGACGACAACTTATAAAGTTTCAACAAGTCAGGAGCAAAAAAAGAGACTTGTATCCTATTTAGCTAAGATAGAGAGGCTTCTAAAAGATATATCATCAGGAAAAGAGATAGATCCTGCAAGACTTGCCGAACTAAATATAAAAATAAGCAAACCAAATAGTTCTAATGATATTGAACATATAGAATCTCTTGATGATGACACAGAAGAGTACTTAAAAGATGACAAGGGAAATTTTGTAATAGAATATATTGAGATACCAGGAAATAAAAGAGATAATGAGATAAATGAGGTATATTCCTACTTTATTTTTATGGAGTCTGTATATCTTCCTCCTATCTCTCAAGCATATCTTAAGATGGATTTTAACTTTGGAAAAGATAGAGATATAGTATTTAATAAATTTGATATAGTTAAACATCTTTTTAGTAGTTATGTTGATGACTACAAAATGTTAACCTCAATTATGCATAAAAAAGAGCAGTATGATGCTTATAAAGAGAGAATTAAACAGCAGAGACAATATTTACTGGTAAAATTAGGTGAGTTTTTGAATGAGTTTAATGAATTCGTATTAAAAATTATCGATAATGTGGAGACCAATAAGCCAAATATATTAAACCCTGATGATATTTATAAAAATGACTTTATTGATAATAAATATCTTGAAGGAAAGAGCTATAGAGCTATTGCAAAGTCTTTGCACTCTTATATAATCTTTTTTATTAGTATATTAAGAATACCTAATTTTAAAAGATAGCAGATTGTTTTTTTAAAAAAAGCTAGTGTAAATTGATCTGTTTTTTCTCTATTTCTGAAGATTCAAGATCACTATATACAACATCAAGTGAATCTACATCAAACTCAAATATTGTACGAGGATAATCATTAAACTCTAATAATCTTCCAGCGATTTTTCTAACACCTTCTACCCACTTTGAATCTTTATTAGTAATGCTAATTGGTCTTCTGTTTATTATAGATTCACTGGCCAAAGGCTCCTCAGGTAAAAAACCAATATATTCAACATCTATACCGAGATTTTTATGAATGATAGAGCGTAGGTTTTCTCCAAGCTTTATGTCTGTTGTTCCTCTCCCTCTGTTAAGTATGATTTTAGGGAAGAAATTGTCTATTATATTATTTAGAGTTTTCTCTGCTTCTGGATAATCTTTTTTTAAGAGTCTTAAGAATTCAGCTAAGCGTAAATCTTCTTTTTCCAATCTAAGTCTTGAAGCATTTATAAGCTCCTCTTTTACTTTATCTTTTTTATCATATTTTAAAAGTATATATCGATAGAAAGCATTTTTCACAAACGAATAGAGATTTAGAATAGAGGTAATTTCACTGTTTGTTATAAGAAGTCCACAATTTGAGAGAAGAAAAAAGTCTAATGTATTGTTTGTTGTTCCAGCCCCTAGATCCAAAATTACCCAATCTGCTTCAATTTTTGTAATTTCAGACATAAGCTTCTTTTTTCGTAAATGCTGAAGGTTTGCTGTTCCCAAATATAGTGCATCCCCGGGTACAAACTTAAGATTTGGATACTCTGTAGCATGTATTATATTTTTGAAATCTAGATTTTTGTCGTTTATGTAGTGACCAAGTCCCAATATATCATTTTTTATGCCAAGTGTTGTATGAAGATTGCTTCCACCTAAATCTAGATCAACAAGAACAACTTTTTGTCCCATTCGAGATAGAATTATTCCAAGATTAGCCGAAAAAAAAGTTTTTCCCACTCCTCCTTTGCCAGAAGCAATAGGTAATATCTTAGCCATACAAACCCTTCTTTAAATATAAAACAATTTTATAATATTTCAAAATGCCTTCTCTAAAATACTATAAAGATCATCAGATGTACATATTCTAGGAGTTAAGTTTATAACTTCAAATTTTTTTGCTATATCAGCTATACTCGCAAGCTCATTTTGTTTTATTAAGTTAAAATTGGATAGTTTTAGAGGTAATTTTAATGATACAAGAATTTTTCTTATAATTTCTATGGTTTTTAAGGCAATATCAGCTGTTTCCATATTTGCTGGGTTGCCTCCAAGAGCCTCATATATTTTTGTGAATTTTTCTGGCACTGCAGGAACAACAAACTCCATAACGTATGGAAGAAGTATTGCATTTATAAATGATTTTGGAATTTTATACTTTGAGTTTATCACATAGCTTAGGACACTAATAATTCCTCCGCCAGTTACACTTAGACCAATGCTTGCAAATAGGCCTGATAGATAAAAATCATTTTGGCTCTCTTTATCAGGGGCATTCTCCTCTGTTAATGTTGATATTCTTTTATTGAAAAATTCAAAGCCTTTTAAAAACATAAAATCTACAAAGTAACTTGATTTTTTAGAGACATATCCATCAAAACTATTTGCAAATAGACTAACAATTGTACTTACAATATATCTATGAGGCAAAGAAGAGATGAAGTTCGAATCAAAAATAACATATTTTGTAGAGCCCGGTTTTAGAGTTATTACATGAGGAATATTTTTTCTTGCATCTGTTATTAGAAACTCATCTCTAAACATCAAAGGGTCACATGGAACAGAGGGAAGCTCTATATATGGAAGAGACTCTTTTTCCTGCTTTTTTCCATCAATATAATCTTCTATTATTCCACTGTTTGTTGCAAGCATTGCTATTGCCTTAGCAATAGACATTGTTCTTATACCTCCAAAGCCAATCACAACATTTGAGTATGAAGATTTTGCAAGCTCTGCTCCAAGAGCAACAGTTTTTGTATCAGCGTTTGAGATTACTCCCTCAAATACTATAGCTTTGCAGTCACTTTTATCCAATATATCAACAAGAGCCTGCATTTGTGCAGTATTCTTCAATTTTGAATCTACAATTATTAAAGCTTTATCTCCATATGAACTTGCAATAGTACCTATCTTGTTAACAATATCCTCACCAAACTTTAAATGCATAGGCATAAAAAAATCAAACTGCTTCATATTATCTCCCTAAAAAGCTTTCAATAAAAATAGTTCTTAAAATAAAAGCGGAGTCTAGTAGCTTAGAAACTCCGCTTTATACTATATTTTTAATATTATATATTAAAAAAGTCCATTATTTTATCTGCTGTGGCAGATACTCTATCATTTACATAATTTGGATCTTCCAACTTCTTTTTCATCTCTGCAACTTTATCAGCTCTCACATCTGGAGCACTTTTAACAATCTCTGTTATTCTATCAAGTTCAATTTTATCAAGAGCTGCACTAGAAATATCAACCTTATCTATAGGATTTCCATTATTAGTATTTTCTTTCTTATTAACCTTCACATAATCGTTGTTATTATTAACTGAATTTATTTTGTCTATACTCATAGAAAACACCTCGCTAATTTAATTATCGTCATAGCGTATAATAACTTAATATTTATTATACTACAATATTCAGTAGTTTGCAATCAATAATGAAAATTCACCAAAAATTTTACTCTCTTTTTCTATAGTTTTTTTTATTTCATCAGCATTGCCACTAAATATAGTTTCGTTAATTTTTGTCAATTCTTTACCAAGAATTATATCTTTTTTTTCAAAAATTTCAAAGATATTTGAGAGCAGTTTAACAATTCTATGAGGACTCTCATACAAAATTATTGTTCCTTCAATGTCTTTCAAACTTAAGAGCTCTTTTTTTCTTCTTCCCTCTTTAGGTGATAAAAAACCTGCAAAAAAAAATTTATCTGTTCTAAATCCGCTCTGAGAGAGAAGGGCCAAAAAAGCTGCGGCTCCTGGTATGGAGACAACATTGATATTATTTTTTCTGCACTCATTTACCAATAGATATCCTGGATCTGATATACATGGAGTGCCTCCATCACTTATAAGTGCAACGGAATTACCACTTTGAAGAAGCATTATGATACCATTAGAAGAGGCTCTCTCATTATAACTATGATATGAGATAAGCCTCTTTTTGATGCCATAATGGTTTAGTAACTTTAGTGAGTGTCTTGTATCCTCACAAGCTATTATATCTACATTTTTTAGAATGTTCAATGCTCGCAAACTTATATCTTCCAAGTTTCCAATAGGTGTTGCAACAACATATAATGTAGATTTAATGATCTCTTCCATATTTTAAAATCTATTTATTAATCTAATAATTTATTAGCTGCCTTTAATCTAAGTGATAGAGAAATAAGAGATATTGCAAATACAATTACTGTAATTCCAAGTAGAATATTCATAGTTAAGATTGTGAGTCCTAGGTTGCAAAGCAGGAATATTCCAAATAAAATTAGAAGAATTCCAAATATAAGATCTCCCCACCAACCTTTAATTTTTAAGCTTAATTGTCTGAATGAATCTGCAAAAATCATTATACCTCTCACCATTACCCAAATAGCAACTACAAGAGCTAATGCTATAACAAATGCACCTGGTAATAAAAATATAAGTATACCAAAAAGAATATCAATTATACCATTAATTAGAAACCAGAATCTATCTTGGTAGAGAGAATTTCTAAAAAAGAGATATATTGAGAATATTCCGGAAATAATTACTATTATGGAGTAGAGCATTGCCAAAAAACTCAAAGTTTCTGGTGTAAATAGAGTGAAAAATCCTAAAATTAAAAGTAAAATCCCACTAACCATCAAAAGCCACCAATCTTTGAACGGTTTTCTTTCTAAATCAGCCATAAAATCTCCTTAATTTGATATAGATAAAAAAGAGTTAAATAATAACTCTTTTATAAAGTAACACAATTTCAATTTAAAACAAAGGAATATGTAAATAATTATTTTCAATACCTCTTAAATAAACTACTAAAAAGAGTCATGACAAAAGAATTAGTTGATCTATTGTTATTATTATTCCTATTACCATAGCCAATATTATAGTGAATGATTCTGGTTGGCTAAAAACCAATAGGGCAAAGAGAATATCAATTATTCCATTTATCAAAACTAAAAATCTTTTTTGGGTTACTATTTTCTTGAAAAATAAAAATATTGAGAAGCAACCAGAAATTGCCATTATTATTGAGTATAAGAGTCTTAAAGAGCTTGATGTATCAATGTTAAATATTGATATTATGGTTATAATTGTTAATAGTAGTAAAAGGATACCATTGATTAGTAATACCCACCTATTCTTTAAAGGTTCTTCATTAAATTCAGCCATAATTACTCCTTAAACATATAGTTATTTTATTAGAAAGGTTAATTATAATAACATATTTTACAAATTGCAACAGAATAATATTAAAAAATCTATTGAAAATAAATACTAAATTTATTATTCTAAAACTAGATCAAGAATTTAAATCAAAAAAACCACTATTTAGGTACATTTATGGAACTGTTTTTTGAAAATTATTATCTCTATTTTGGTTATTTTTTTGTTTATGCTTTTATAGGCTGGATTTCTGAGGTACTCTATACCCTCGTTACAACTCGAAAGCTCACAAACAGGGGTTTTTTATATGGACCTCTCTGCCCAATATATGGTGTTGCTGCTGTAATCTTACTTTTTTTCATCTATAAATATAGAGGAAATCCAATACTTGTATTTTTTATTGGGTTTGTTTTATGCTCTCTTATAGAGCTTATTACTGGAGTTCTGCTTGAAAAGATATTTCACCTTCAATGGTGGAACTATGAAGGGCTCTTTTTAAACTATAGAGGGTATGTCTGCTTAAGATTTTCTCTGTATTGGGGAATTCTCTCTTTAGTTTTGGTAGAGTTCATCCACCCTTTTGTTACCGATGTCTTTTCTATGTTTAATACTAATGTGCTTAGAATGATAGTAGAAATTTTAATTATAGCCTTTGTTATAGATCTAACAATTACTGTTAGCAGATTAATTCAGTTTAAAAAAGTATTTTCAAAATTGCTTGCTGCTAGAATAGAGGTTGCAGAGTTAGCTAAAACATATTTTGAAAATAAATTAGAAGAGTTAAAGGATAGGCATCTGATAGAGAGTACAAAGCATGATGAGATAACAGCACAATTCCAAATTTTTTCTAAATCTTTTAAGAGATCCTTTCCACTATTAAAATCTAATAGACATAGTGACTTGAATGAAATTATTAATAATAGTATAAATAAAAAGATAAAAGAGGATAAAGAGGTTTCTTAAATTATTAAACTTTGTTCTGAAATAGAGATATGTTTTATCTCATTATATGCCTATTTTAATAGTGAGAAAAGATACTTTATGGAAGATAGGTTGCTATATTTTGTACTCTGATATGAAATAAAAGAGTACAAAATCGGAATATAAAAGGAACTACAATCTTCTTATATGTCTAAAAACTTTTCCTATTATTCCAAAATATATTTTCTCGTCAGAAAAAATTTCTTCAGTATCATAAGCTGGGTTTATACTTTTTATTAAAATTTTTTCTCTCTTTATAAACTGAAGACGTTTAAAAAGTATGTTGCCACCAATATTTATTACATAGAATCCATTAGCCTCTATTACTCCAACAGCACAAAGCACATAGTCTCCAGAACGAAAATCTGGCTCCATAGAGTCACCCTGTATCTCCAAACATATTACTTTATTGGGGCTATAGCGTCCAAGTAGATGTTTAGATATATTTAGATAATCAATTATATTTGGATTATCAATTCCCTCTATACCATAGCCAGCAGAGGCTTTTATATCAAGTATTGGGACTTTTATTATATCTATTTGAGGCTCTTCAGAAAGATAATCTTTATCATTAAATTCACTATCTAACGAGAAGGGAACTTTATCAAGAGAAAATGCTGTTTTATTTAAATTTAATGTATTTAAGCCGTTTATAGTGTTTTTCTTATATTTTACTCTTGGATTTCTTTTAGTTTTTAAATTTCTCTTAAGCTTGATCTCATCCATTTCCCTCTTATGTTCTAAAAAACTTTGATTTTCTAAAATAACCATATTTATAAACATATTATCTTTGCCAGTTAAAAGCCAGTCTAACGAAATCCCCATTTGAGACAATCTCTCTTTTATTTTATCTCTTAGCTCAATTACACCCCTCTCATATTTACTATATAGCCCTTGAGTTATAGATAGTTCTTTTGAAAAGTCTATCTGAGTATATCCTAAAGTTATTCTTACTTCTTTTAGTCTTAATGCGATCTCTTTTTTTAAATTCATATTAATAAAAGCCTTCAAATTACTCCATTTTGAACTTGACAAATACCCTTTTTTGGAGTATAGTGTGGTAAAATATTATAGAGGATATGTTTAAATATTTTTATGCTCCTTTTATTTAAGCTCTAAATCTTTTTATTAGAAATAGAGAATCTTATAATAATAGAATTTATTTAAAGTTTATGCAAGAAATTTTAATTTAAGTAAAATAATATAAGTTATATTATTTTTTATCCCTACTATTAAATAGTATTTATATATGTTTTATACTTTATTATTAAATAAAATAAGATTTTAATTAAAATTATGTTTAATTATAATAAAAAACAATTTTTATTTATATTTTAGTAAATATTTATGTGATTATATAATATAGAGAGGTTAAAAATTGCAGGATGTGTTTTAATTACTAAATTTCTCTTCTAAAAAAACAATCTTGTAGTTTATTGCTTACAAACTTAATTAAGAGAGGTATTAGCTATGACAATTGATGAGTTACTTGAATTTATTGCAGAAAATGAACTTGAGTTATTGGTTAGTTTTGTTGGGGGGAAAAAGATTTCTATTAAATCTTTGAGTAATTTTTTAATAAAGTATAGTGAAGATAGAGTAAATCATACTAGAGATGGAAAAAGTATTTTAAAGTTTTCTTATAATAATTTAAAAGAGTATTTTGGGAAAAATAAAAATGGAAGGGTATATATTCCTACTAAAGAAACATATAATAAATTCATCAGAAATAGAGCAATACTTGAGGATTGGAGTAAAAATATTTTATCTACCAAAGAGCTTGCAGAAAAATACTCACTCTCTTTGGATTCTATATATCTTATATTGGGCACAACTGTTAGGCTGAAACGCAAGCAATCTATATTGATTGATTGGAAAAATAGATCACTGCCTATACCGGAGCTTGCTAAGAAATATTCTCTATCTGTGAATTCTATATATATGATATTGGATGGAGCATTACAATAGTATTTTATAATTAATTTTATTTTTTATTTAGATTGCAAATCAAAATTATCTACATTTCGAAAAAACATAGAAGGAAAACATGGGAAATAAATTTAATAGATATTATAAAGATGCAAAAGAGCTATTCATAAAAAATGGCAAAACTCTTGTCGAGATTTCAGAAATGCTCAATATATCTACAAGAACACTTCGTTTGTGGAAAAAAAAAGATGAAAATAGTTGGGATACTCAAAGAAGCAGTTTTATTTTACAAAAAGATGCTTCAGGAATATCTAGAATAGAGAAGATTATAAATCAAAAATTTGAAACTCTGGATAGTGATGGAATATCTGCCAATGATATAAAAGTTATTAGAGAACTAAAAGCTCTTCTTAAAGAGATGAAGAGTGATATTGATATTAGTAATGCCATTATTATTGCTATGGCAAAATTTAGTGACTTTATAAAACTTGAATATAATGACAAGAAAGATGAATTTGCTCTTATAATATCAAAGTTTTTTGAGTGGGTTATAGATAAATATTAATAATAGATTTTTTATTTTTTAAAAATAAAAAAGATTTCCGAAGAGTTTGGCAACACTTATTTAACATTTGTGCTATAGTGGAGCTCTTCAAAAAGAGTAACATGATGTAAAAACATAAAAGAATATAGTAAAACAGGTCTTGAAATTAGATATTAGGTTTCATTTTAGCACTATTGATAGTCTATAGTTTATAAGCAAATACACTTTGAAATTTGAGTAGTTATAAAAATATGGTAAGAAAAATTACAAAAAGCAGGTTTATAAAAGATAGTGAAAAGATAATTGAAAAACTTTTAGCTGACAATACCCCTCTTGATGAGAGTAAAAAAAATGAAAGAATAGAAAAAGCTAAAAACGATATACTATATTTTGCTAATACTTATCTACCCCACTATGCAGATTGCACTCAATTTCCAGATTTTTATCACTATATTAATAATGAATATAGTAGCAGCAATAGTATTACAATACCATTTTGTTATGCTGCTCCTCGTGGCTTTGCAAAGTCAGTCTATTTTCTTTTTAGAGTTATTCACTCTATATGTTATAAGACAAATAATTTTATAATATATGTCTCTGCTAATGATGATTTAGCAAAAGACTTTGTTGATTTTGTAAGGCTAGAAATTAGTGATAATGAAAGAATAAAAAAAGATTTTAACATCTCATTTCAAATTGGTAAAAAATCATCTTTCTTGGCTAATGGTGTTCGTGTCTTTTCTAGATCAAAGGGACAGATGGTACGTGGTTTTCGTTTTAGAAACCATAGACCAGATTTGGTAATAATTGATGATATTGAAAAAGATGCAGATGCTGAGAGTCCAGCTATAGTAAAAAAGATATTAAGTGTAATTACAAAGGGATTGTATCCCTCACTAAAACCGGGTGGCAAACTCTTTATTTTTGGAACAATAATTAGAAAAAGAAGTGTTCTTGGAACAATTCTCTACTCTGATGATAAACCATATAGCAGCTGGAACAGAAAAATATTTAATGCTATAGAGGTAGACGAAAATGGTGATGAAAGATCATTATGGCAGGAACGATTTCCTCTTGAAAATTTGTATAGAATAAGAGATATCATAGGTACAAATTCATTTAATAGTGAATATCAAAATAGACCAACTGATGATGAAAGTTCAATGTTTCAAGAATCTTGGATAAAGTGTTACAACAACGAGGACATTAATAAAGAGAGACTTATTAAAACAATGTTTATTGATCCCTCTATAAAGAATACCAAAAAAGCAGATTATAAGGCGATAATAACAGTTGGATTTGATAAAGCTAGTATGAACTACTATGTTCTCTCTGCATGGATTAAGAAGACAACTATTAATAATATGCTTCGAGCGGTTTTTAGACTCTATGAAAAGTATAATCATGAGCTAATTGGTTTTGAATCTAATGGTTTTCAAGAGCTTTTAAAGCCTCTTTTTGAAGAGCTTGAAAAAGAGTATAAAATAAATCTACCTTTAAAGCTTATTCCTCACTATCAGTCCAAAGAGATTAGAATAGCAAAGTTGTCCCCCTTGATGGAGAGAGGAAAAATATTCTTTAAAAACATCTATGATAAAAGTGAGCTCAAAAAGGAGTTAGCTCAAGATGATTTTATTGATGATACTAAAATATTGATTGATGAGCTTCTCTACTATCCATCAAGCATTGTTAATGATGATGGGCCTGATGCATTGGCTGAGGCCATCAATATGGCTAATAATTTTTCATCAAAACCATTTACTTTTTTAGGCTCTAGTAATAAGAGCGATACTGATAAGCTATTTGGATTTTCTAAATAGTATCCAATTGATTTTAAAGATTTTGTAAGTTAAAATATCATATTTAATCAAAAAAACATCTAAAATTATTAATCAAATTTATATTAATTCAAATAAATATTTCAAAAAAATGGAGGAGAATCTATGGAAAATAGAGAGTGTGAAAATCAAAATGTTTTAAATGATAAGAGTTGTAATTTATCAGATGGAGAGAAATGTATCTTATCCCAAAAAGCAACTCCTAATGAAAAAACAGTTTTAAATGATAAATCATTAGATAGCAAATCCATGTCTGATGGAAAATCATTATCAAAGTGGGCAATGATATTGGCGGCTATGATTACACTGACCTATAACATTTTTGTTGTAATCACTACAAGAAAAGTTCCAACAATTGATGAACAGCAATCAATACTTGTTTTAGGTAGTGGTTTAATTCTATTTTTCTCGCCAGTATATTTGTCTATTTGGCTTGATAAAATTTTTGGTGGAAAAAAATAAAAAAAGGAGTGATATATGGGATATGTGATATTGGTTATATTTATAGTTATAGTACTCTTAATAGCTACTATTGTTGTATTGTCTCTCATTATAAAGGGAGTATCTGAAAGAAACAAGAAACAGAGAGAACTTATATCTCTATATGAGGAGCAGGAGAGAAAATATAAAAAATATATTGAATTATTGAATAAATCTGATGAGAAAAAAAATAGTGAGGTTATAAATTTAAATGAAACTAAGGATAGCGATCTTATTAATAGGGCTAATAATCTCTTTTAGTTGCAAGACTATGAATGAGGTGGTTTTTCGTGTACCGCTGCCAACCAAACCTAGTTATGAAAAAGTGGTATTTATTGAAAAAGATGATGGGCTTTTTTTGTCATACTCTGAATATAGAAAACTTGAGAGAAATATAATTGAAATGAGAATCTATATTGAGAAGCTAGAGGGAATGATTGAGATATATAGTAATGAAGAGTCTTATAAAGAAGAGAAAAGTGGTAAATAAAAATAGTACATTTAAAGAGAGATGGTGATGAAAAATGGGTGTAGATGTAGAAGAATTGATATTACAGTTATTAGAAAAACAAAATGAAGAGATAAAAAAGCAAGGTGAGGATATAAAGGAGATAAAATCTCTATTTTTTGATGCAGATATTGTAGTTGCTTTGCGTACTATAAAAGAGAACAGAAATGCATTGATTGAGATATTTAACAAACATAATAGTACCAAAGAGGCTCATTCAAAAATAGCCCTTAGCACACTAGAAAAGATGTTTGCGTTCATAATTGTTGGAATACTTTCAGCGTCTATAAGTTTTATACTATCAATTATTCAGAAATAATAAATGTGGTATATCTCTTATTGGTTAGTTATATAAATAATTATATTAAAAATTAAAAAGTCTATTTTGAAAAAATGTAATTTTTAAAAAAAATATCCGTAAAAAAAATGTAATAGAGGACAAATCTTTCGAAAATCTTTCGAATTTCACAAACATTTCCCAAAAAACCTGAAGAGTTTGCCCAGCTTTTTTGCAAAGATAGGTTATACTCCAGAAGCGAAATTAAACAGGGTGCATTTTAAACAAAACAAATTATTTTTTTAGAGAGAGTAGTATGAATAAATGGATTGAGATTGCAAAAGTTGGCTCTTATAAAGAGGGCAACATAACAGAGAGTTTTTTACAGAAGGTTGTTAATAATTATGACACCTCTTACTTTAATTCTCCTATCACTCTTGATCACAAAGAGAGTGGAGAGACTTATGGAAGAATTGAAGAGTTAAAGTTTGAGAATAAGAGTCTCTATGCAAAGTTTTCTGACATTAGAGAGGAATTAATTAAGCTAATTAAAACTAAGGCCTACACAGAGCGTTCAGCTGAGTTTTATAAAGATCTTGATGGTATGGGGCCATATCTTAGGGCAGTATCATTTGTTCCCTTTCCTGCAATTAAGGGTATGGAGCCAATCTGCCTTTCTGAAAATTTGCCTAAAGGTGATTATGTATCTTTTAATGAGAAGATGAAATTTAACTCTGTTAAAAAGTTTTTGAATAATTTTACACAGATATTTAAAGAGGAGAGAAAATCTATGTTAAACGAAAATGAGAGAAGAGAGCTTGAGGAGCTTCGAGAATATAAGCTCATGCAAGAGACGAAATTGGAAAATGAAGAGAGCTATAATGAAACAAATGATGATGAAGATGAAGAGAGACTGGAACTTGAAGCTTTGAGAGAATACAAAAAAGAGATTGAAGAACAAGATGGCACTAATGAAGAAGATGATTATGAAGATGAAGAAGAAGATGAGAAAAAAGAGAGAGAGCTTGCTAAGTTCTGTGATGGTCTAATAATGAGGGGAAAGGTTGATGTCAAAAAGAGAGATGAAATTATAAGTTTTATGAAAAAACTTTATAAAGATGATCTTATAAGGCTTGGAGAGGGGAGAAGCACTTTACAATTTTACAAAGAGCAACTTCTTCTAGTCCCAGATGGAACATTTAATGGCATAAATAGTATTCAAAAATATTCAAAATCTAATGGAGCAGAGAAACCATCAAGAGATTCTATGTTTTTTGATGAGGCTAGTATGTATAATGCAGTGTTAAAGTACTTTGAAGCGAACAATATTTCGTTTGAAGAGGCATATAATAAATATATAGAAACAATAAGGAGTTAATTATGTACAAAGATATTTTTGTTGATTCAGTAGTATGTAATTCTTCAACAATCCCTTCTAAAAGATTTGTTGGAATTGATGGAACTACAGGTATTGGCAAGCAGTATGGCGTTACAAGATTTGGCGCATACAAAGATGAGATAATGGATGTCATCGTTGTTGGTATTGCAGAAGTAGAGGTTAAAGATGGCGTCAGCGTTCAAAGAGGCGATAAAGCTATTGCTGCCGCTGATGGTTATCTAACAATTGATAATACCAACGGGATATTTATTGTTAAAAATGTAAATGGCAATATTGCTGAAGTTGTATTGAGATAAGCTGAGCTTGTTATTTGCAAGCTCATAATAAGGAGAAAAAATGAGTTATTTAGAAAAACTACAAGGAAGTAACAAACCAATATTACAAAAGATTGCTTATGATAACAGATTTCAATCATATGCAGGATTCAATCTTTTTCCAATAGCCAAACATCCTCTTAATGTTGGACAGATTGCAAAGTTTAAAGAGAAATATATAGTAGAGGATTCTCGTCGTGCACTTGGAGCAACTGCTCTTAGAGTGGAGGATAATCCTGATGAATTTGTTCCATTCTTAATAGAGGAGAGAGAGTATGAGAGACCAGTTGATGATAGGGAGTGGTTAAATGCTCTTGAGCCTGTTAAGTCAAAATTGTTAAGTGAACAGTCTAAGTTGAGATATCTTCAAAATAGATTGGCACTTGAGATTGAATTGTTGCAAGCAGATCTTGCTACATCAGTTTTAAATTATGCTACTGGACACTCTATTACATTGTCAGGCACAGATCAATTCAGTGATTATAGCTCTTCAGATCCTATAGCTATTATAGAGGAAGCTAAATTGAAAATAGCAAGTGAGGCGAATGTTTCAACTACTGAATTAACATGTTTGATGTCTATAAATGTCTATACAAAATTGAAGAATCACCCAGCGATTATAGAGCTTCTATCTACTAGTGAGAGAAGACTTATCACTGAAGAGAAGATGAGAGAGCTTTTTGATCTAAAAAATCTTGTTATTGGAGCTGCTAAATACAAAAGCTCTGAAGGGATTGTTACTAATGTGTGGGGTAATGATATTGTTATAGCATATGTGCCAGAGAACATCACAAGTTTGGAGGATGCCTCTTTTGGTGCAACTGTTAGACAAGATGGATACCCTATTATAAAATCTTACAGGGAGGAGAGATCAAGCTCTGATATATTGAAGTATAAAGATGCTTTAGTACCAGTGATAATAGATTCTACCTCTGGCTATCTTATAAAGAACGCTGTGAATTAATAGTTTATTTAAAGCCAAATCCCCCTTTACTTAAGGGGGGTTATTAAAAAAGTTAATGAATAAAATTGTATAAACAAAAGAGGTTTAAAATGAAAAAGGTAATATTTGTTTTTTAAGGTCTAAAAAAAACTAGAACTTAAATTGTCTATTTTTTTAATTTATTAAATGTAGGTTGAGAGATGATATGGAGAAATAAAAAGATGAAAAACTATTTTACACAAACGGACCCAAAATGGAAAAATGTTGAGTTTCCATATTACAAAAAAACTATTGGTGAAATTGGATGTCTAGTAACAAGTATAGCAAATATTGTATTGGATACTAATTTATCAATAACACCAGAGGTTGTATTATCTCTTTTGGTAGGGGATATGGGTATTACCAATGGCAATCTTGTTTTATGGAATTCTGTATATAACCTTTTCAAACTTCGTCATGCAAAATATTCAAAAAACACTTTTGACAAAATCGATAGAGAGAAATTTAAAAATGCCTACTATGTGGTAGAGATTGATTGTACTACTTACTCTCATTTTTGTAATATTTTAGAGTTTAAAAACGACAAAGTAGAATATTTTGATGTTTATGATGGAAAAATAAAAAGTGTCAATAAAGAGAGAATCATATCCATAAGGGTATTTGAATTAGTAAATTAAGGTGACTCTTCTTAAAGGCTCTTTTATATAGAATAGGGATAAAACTTAAGGCTTATACTCTTACTTGATACTCATAACCCTCCTAATAAATATGAATTATTTTTTGATAGCCTTGGTTTTATCCCCCCTACGGGGTGTTTAATGAAAATAGTGGGGATTATGGAAGATTTTGTTATTTGATAGATTTTTTTTTGAGTGTGGGTGTTGTTGATAAGGGTAATAATAGTAGAGAAAAATATACTTCTAATTTAATTTGAATAAGTTTTTTATTTATTATCACAATACCTAACGGTCTCATTTTTAATATACTTCAAAATAGGGTTGGACAAGCTTAAGAGCTCCCATAAAGTTTTTAATTTCTTATTAAAAAAGGCGTAGCTTTTTTCTAGCTTGTCTTCAACCCGCCATTTTAAAAAGTTGCAAGAAAAATAAAAAATATTTACTAAAGAAAAGGATATTATATGTATTGTAAAACAGATGATCTGTATAGAGCGATAAATAGAGATTTTTTAGACTCTTTTCTAGTTGAGAGGGATGACCCAACAGATAGAAGAGAGGCATTGATGGTTGAGAGAAAAGAGAGTGCCATAAAGCAAGCAAGTGCAGAGATTAATGGCTATCTCTCCAGCAGATATAGAGTACCACTTAATCCAACTCCTGATACTATAGTTAATGTGTGTATTGATATAGCTATCTATAAAATTATATGCAGACGCGGAATTAATGAAGATAAACCTGAGGGGATATGGCTAAAAAGATATACACATGCGATAAAATTTTTGGAGGATGTGAGGGATTCTAAAAATGATATTGGTGTAGAGGAGGGAGAGAATATAAATGGTACTATTGGCAATAAAACCACATTTGTTTCTCCAGATGCTGCCTTTGATGGCAATTTTTGGCGAGGTTTTTTAAAGAGCAAGTAGCAAGGAGTTCCCATTTTAATTTTTATTACTATTTAAGGAGTGAATATAATGATAACAGCTATTAAGAACTATTTGAAAAATATTATTGTTGATGTAACTGGATTAGATGAAACAAAAATATTTTTAGAAAAGAAAGATGAGAGCCACTACACATGGGCAGAGTGGGTATCTATATTGACTGGCTCTGCTAGCGCTTATGTTAATACTAATGTTCCAATGTTCCACGATGTGATTGATGAAAATAATGTACTGCATAAAAAAAGAGCAGAAATGAAACAATCTATTAAAATTGAGATAGCCTCTGAAAATCCAACCAACATTGATAATTGGGTCTATGGGTTTATAAAAAAAATAGAACGTAAAATGGGACTTAATAATCAATTAGTTATCACAAATATTGAGAGTATTCAGTATTCAGATAGTGCTTCTCTTATTAGAGATACATATGTTGCTTCACTTTCTGTTGACTTTTTTTATGGTGTCTATGAACAAATTGAGAGTGTGGAATTAAATAAGGTTAGTGTTACTATTAAGTAATTTTGTATATTGGGAGTGTTTATGGATATTAATAGAGAAGTAAAAGAGAAAGTTTATAAATTTAAAGGTGAAATTGAAGAAGAGATTAATGAGAATAAAAGAAAAGGCATGACTATTAATGAGTTTACTATTAAGACAAAAATTGAGAATCAGTTTAAGAAAATTTATCTTAATGCAATCTTACATAAGTATACAGGTCGTCTTAAAAATCTTGAACATATGTTTTATGTGAATGTAACAAGTTGTGGGAATAATATTGAGGTAAAAATAGGTAATAGTATATTTTTTGAGGACTTGGAAATTAAAATTGATAAATTTAATATAAAAATTATTAGAAATAAAGTTAACTACTATACAATATTTCATGATGAGTCTAAATGGAAAAATATAAATGATGATACCAAAATTAAAATGGTAGAACTATATGACTCACTAATATCTGAAAAAATAGGTGATATTAGTTTGGAGAAGTTAGAGAAGGGTGCAAAATTTAATATACCTCTTGAGTCGGTTGTGATGGAATACAAAATTGATTTTGTTGTTAAACAATTAAAAAGTAGTTCTAAAACAGAAGAGGTAAAAAAGTTTTTAAGAACTAATTATAACTATTGGAAAGATAAATATAACGATACTAGAGAATATAACAATAGAATAGAAACATGCGAAATTTTTAAAGCATTCTGTGATGAGGGAATAAATAATGTCGAATATGTACATATATTTAATCTGTCTAAAAATATTGACAAAGTAGAGAGGCTAATATCTCAAGAATATAAACTATATATAGGGAAAATTGGCTATGCTAGTGGTAAATATAAACCAATGCTTACAAAACTAGCTTTGTCTAGAGGGATGAATTCTGAATATTTTAGTGGTTTTGATGGTATTCTGAAGAACAGTTCTAACAGAAATGTCCTTTTTCTTGGCAATGAACAGGGGGGTATCCATGGGCAATTTGAAGGTGTTATAAAACCTGGTGATACTACTCCTCAAGGTATTGATGTGGACTTTATCTATTGGGAGAAACATTTTTATAAAGTTTTCCCAAATATTATTGGTTCTTTCCTCTCCCTTAGTAATAAAATAATAATGCTAGGTAAAATAGTAGGCTTAAATGTCGATAATATACGTGTACTTGATAAACCTATTGTACCAATTACACAGATAACGGATATTGGAGTGTGGTTATCTAATTTTTTAAGACTTGATTTTGATATAGCTCCAAAAGACAAAAGTTTGTTGCAAATAATAAAAGATATTGTTAGGGTTGCTTTGCCTCTTCAAAACCAAAGAGTTATAGATAATGATTTAGTAAATAGAAAGCTAAACTATGAAGCAGAATATAAAGTAAATTTTGATTAACATAATAGTCTGTATACATATATTGTTATAAAAAACGACTTGCGTTTCTAAATGATATGATATATAACTCTTTCTATGGATATAGAAGTAGAAGAGGTTGTAAAGCTTATATTATCAATATTTGTTATTATATTTTTTTTGCCACTTATTGCAGTTATTCTGCTTCCATTTTTATCGTTTGTTTGTAAGTCTATTTTTATAGATGAACTTATAGACTTTATAATTTTATGTTTTTTAACATCACTAATATCTTTCTCTGGATTGTTTTTTTATTTAAAAATAATTAAAACTAACTTTTTTGAATTTTCATCAAGAAGAAGAAAATTAATTTTATCTATACTATTTTTTATAGCAAATATGGTTTTGTGTTTGTTCTCTTTTGGAATTATGGAAATGTATATTGATTTTTTTGATTCTATTTCTAAAGATAAAATTTCATCGTTTAAAATGTTGGTTTCTATAATAAAAAAGATAGTTACACCATGCTATGTAGGTTTTTTCTTTGTTAATGCTTTTTTGCCTATTCCTCTGCTTATTTCTGATGTTGTTCGTGGTGGTTATCCACTAAAGTGGTATAACTGGATAATAGCTATACCTGCCTCTATTCTTATAATAATAATAGTGTTCATATTATTAAGTCCTAAATGACAACAAGACTTGCTTTAGTTAAGTTAACAGATATTAGCTAAAGAGAGCGATTTATATAGATAGAAAGCCAAAGTATGAATTAGCTACGATGCAAATTGTTATTAAAATAACAATTTGAGTTTTTATATAATATATACTACTCGTCATGGAGACTGATATAGAAAAGAAGGTAAAACTTATATTATCAATACTTACTATTATGATATTTTTACCCTTTGTAATAAGTTTTGTTGTTACAATAATTTCGATTCCATTTTTACCATTTATTGGAAAATATATTTTTACAGATTCTTTTGATGATCTTACAACATTTATATTTATGCCTTTTTCAATATCAGCACTCTGTTTCTTTGGAATGCTTTTCTATTTAAAAATAATTAAAACTAATTTTTTTGAATTTTCTTCAATGGGAGTAAAAATAGTTTTATATATACTGTTTTTTGTTGTAAATATAATTTTATGTTTGTCATCTTTTGGAATATTAGAGCTGTATAATAGTTTGCTAGATTCAATTTTTGAAAATAAGACTTCGCCATTTAAAACATTTGTTCCTATAATACGAGATATAGTTACGCCATGTTATTTATTGTTTTTTTTAATTAATGCTTTTTTACCTATTCCTTTGTTTATTGATAATCTAATTCGTAAAAATGAGCCACTGGAGTGGTATAACTGGATAATATCAATAGTTGCTGCCACTATAATACTAATAATACTGCTAGCACTGTTGATATCATTAAGCCATAAATGACAATAAGGCTTGGCTTTGGCTAGGTTAATAGATATTAGCTAAAGAGAGTGATTTTAATAGATAGAAAGCCAAAGTATGAATTAGCTACGATACAAATTGTTATTAAAATAACAATTTGAGTTTTTATATAATATAATATATACTACTCGTCATGGAGACTGATATAGAAAAGAAGGTAAAACTTATATTATCAATACTTATTATTATGATATTTTTACCCTTTGTAATAAGTTTTGTTGTTGCAATAATTTCGATTCCATTTTTACCATTTATAGGAAAATATATTTTTACAGATCCTTTGGATGAGCTTGTAGGTTTTATATTTGTATCCTTTTTAATATCAGCATTCTGTTTCCTTGGAATGCTTTTCTACTTAAAAATAATTAAAACTAATGTTTTTGAATTTTCCTCAATAGGAGTAAAAATAGTTTTATATATACTGTTTTTTATTGTAAATATAATTTTATGTTTGTCATCTTTTGGAATGTTAGAGCTATATAGTAGCATGCTAGAATCAATTTTTGAAAATAATATTTCGCCATTTAAAACATTTGTTCCTATAATACGAGATATAGTTACGCCATGTTATTTATTGTTTTTTTTAATTAATGCTTTTTTACCTATTCCTTTGTTTATTGATAATCTAATTCGTAAAAATGAGCCACTAGAATGGTATAACTGGATAATATCAATAGTTGCTGCTACCATAATACTAATAATACTGCAAGCAATGCTGGTATCGTTAGGTCATAAATGGCAACAAGGCTTGCTTTAGCTAGGTTAATAGATAGAAAGCAAAGTATGAATTGGGCTACGAAGCAAATTTGATTAAAATAACAATTTGCATTTTCAAATAATATAATATATAACCACTTATTATGGATATAGAAGTAGAAGAGACAGTAAAACTTATACTATCAATATTAGTTATTATACTTTTTTTGCCACTTATTGCAGTTATTCTGCTTCCATTTTTATCATTTATTTGTAAGTCTGATTTTATAGATAATCCTATAGGCTTTATAACGATGTGCTTGCCAGTATCAGTCATATGTTTCTTTGGAATGCTTTTCTACTTAAAAATAATTAAAACTAACTTTTTTGAATTTTCTTCAAGATGGAAAAAATTAGTTTTATTTATACTATTTTTTATAATAAATATGCTTTTATTTTTGTTTTCTGTTGGAATTTTAGAGCTGTATAGAGATTTTTTAGACTTAATTTCTAAAAATAAAATTTCATTATTTATAATGTTAATTTCTATAATAATGCTATTTAATTCATTGTTTTTTTTAATTAATGCTTTTTTGCCTATTCCTCTGCTTATTTCTGATATTGTTCGTGGTGGTTATCCACTAAAGTGGTATAACTGGGTAATAGCTATCCCTGCCTCTATTCTTATAATAATAGTGTTTATATTGTTAATGCCCAAATGACAATAAGGCTTGCTTTGGCAAAAGGGCTTGTTGGATATTTTTGTGGTTATAATGGAGTATTTAGAAATAATTCAAATAGACCAATTGTATTTTTTGGCACCTATAATTATTTCATACTTAAATAAAGATTATTTTTTTATATTATCAACTAACTGTATGAAATTATAACACTAGCCTATCAAATATTATTTAAACATTTTATCCTTATTAATCCATTTTTAATTAAGATAACTATTTCAAATATATTTTTTCTCACTAACATATTAAAACTAAATTAATCCAAACTGTATAATCATATTGTTTAAACTATTCATATGATTTATATCATAAATAAATTTTTCTTAAAACATAACAATACCATTAAAAATAAATAGATAAGTGCTTTGCACTTTTCAAATATATATAAGGAGTAAAAAAATATGGACACAGAAAAGACTAAAAAAAGTAGTGTCAAAGCAGAAAATAGCTCAAAAAACTATTTTGATATTGCTGAATTAGCCAAAGATCTAAATGTTTCAGAGATTGAAGTCGCTTGTGTAAAGAGACTTAAGGGCTGGATAGCAGGTAAAAAAGTAACAAAAAATGAGTTTGAAGATGCATTAAAAGAACTTCGAACAAAACCTACAGGAAGGGGGATAAATAGATGAATGGAGATGTAACTGTAATTAAAAATGACAACAATAGCGGTACACCCGCTGGGGGTAGTTTTCCTTTAGTTGTTGGAACTTCAAGTTTTGGTGAAGTTGGTAAAGTTGTAATAGTTGGGCCAGATACCAATCTTGCTGATAAGTTTGGTATTGGGAACCTTGTTGACAAACTTGGTGATATGTTTAGTCATGCTGGAAGCAATGCTGGAGCATATGTTGTAAGAGCTGAGTCTAATTTGCCTGGAACAATAAGTCCTATTACTAAAACAGTGAAGAATAGTGGTATTGATGTTATTGTTACAGAAGATAGTGAGGCTTTAGTAAATTGTGATATAGTTTTAACCATTACTAAAGATGGAGACCCAAATATAGCCGAATATAAGTACAGTGTTAATGGTGGAGATCCCTATTCTGGTCTAATACCTCTTGATGATGCTTTAGTGATTGAAAATACTGGCATTAAACTTCAATTTAGTACTGATGGAGCGAAGTTTACTGTTGGAGATAGCTTTACTCTCAATGTTGTAGCAAAAACAGCAAATAATCAATCTATTATGAATGCAATGAGCAGTGCATTAGAAGTATATGATGTTCCATTTGTTTTTATAACTGAACCTACTGATTCTGTAGAGTGGCCGGCTTTTGATTTAAAAGCTAAAGAGCTATTCAACAAGCATAGACCAACATTTTTTTTATGTTCAACCAGAATGCCTGATGATAATGAGACATTGGATGATTGGGTTGCCGATCTTGTAAAAGATTCAAAAGATTTCGCAAGTGATAATGTTGCTGTTTGTGCTGGTTTTGGCGAAATAATGGATAAGAGTGGCAAAAAGAAAAAAAGAGATATATCTGGAATTGTTGCAGGATTTATTATGGCTTCTGATGTAAACCAATCAATTGCTGAAGTTAATAAGTTTCCTATTTCTGCTATTTCTTTGCCAGAGGAGTTTAATAGTGCTCACTCCACAACTCTTGAAGATGCTAAGTATATAACAGTAAAAACTTATGCAGGTTTAAGTAGTCGCTATATTGTAGAGGGACGTACTATGGCAGAGCCTACAAGCGACTATAAGGTTTTGGAGACTTTGCGCACAGTCTATCAAGCTATAAGACTTGCAAGAGCTAAAGCATTGACATTTGTTAAATCGAGAGTGTTTCCGGTAGATGGAAGTATTAAACCAAGCCTTGAGGCCATAAAAGCAGAAATTACACAATATATCAAAAATAATATGGTTCATTGTGTTCCTGCAATGTTGACAAATGTTACATTGGTTCTTCCTGAAGGACAAGATATTAATAATCAGGGGCTAGTTTTTTATATGCACCTTGAGGGTGTCCCTATTATTAGGCAAATTAAGATATACATGGATATTACATATCCATCTACTTAAGATTGATATGTTAGGGAGGGCAATATTTTTATTGCTTAAGCCCACCCTCTCTCCTCTTTTTTAATAATTAAAGGAGAGAGGACTTTTTTAAAAAAATAAGATTATAAATTTCTGAATAAGGAGAAATAATTAAACATGAATGGAATAAAAATTAATGGCTTCAATTATGATTGGGGTGATGTTTGTATTGTAAATACACTAACAGGGCTAACAATTGAGTGTACTGGGATAAAATATACTAAAAAGCAAGATAAAGAGCTTGTTTTTGGTCTTGGAAATGAGCCACTTGGTACTGGCAATGGACAAATTCATTATGATGGCTCTATAACTCTAAAGAAAAGTGGTGTTGATAAACTCAATGAGATGGCAAAAGATCGTGGTGCAGATGATATTCTTGGAATTCCTGGAGCAGAAATGAATATTGTTGTTGTCTATATGAATGGATATAAACTGCATACAGATACTCTTGTTGGTATATGTTTTACAGAACTGCCAAGTGAAAGTAAAGCTGGAGATAAAACTTTTGATGTAAATCTACCATTTATATTTTTAAGAATGAATAGAGAGTAGATTTTTATATTTTATAATAACGTTTAAAATATTTATGAGCGTTATTTGCTATTTTTGGAGGTATTTGAGTTTAGAAAGCTTAATAGTAAAAGATTTATTGTTTAAAAATATTGCTTTAATAAACTCTTATACCTTCTGTTTAATTTAGAGAGATCTCTTCTATAAATTTATAGTAGATATCACAATTTATAAAGAATAGAATAGGAGTAAAAAAATGGGATTAAATAATAATGAGAATAGACAGGAGCTGCCTGAGGAAGTAAAAGAGTTAATAGCCAAGGGAGAGAAGATTGATGTGTATAACTCAACAAATGTAACTATCTATGCTAAAAGACCATCAAAATCTGTTGTTAAATATTTTACAGATCAATTGAGAGATCAAAGTGCTGATTTTATGCAGACTCAAGAGAATATTTTTAATATGCTTGTTGTATACCCAAAAGATGAGGAGCTTAAAAAGATATTAGAGGACTATCCTGCAATATGTTTTTCTGTAAGTGATTCAATTATGAAGGGGGCTGGTTTCATAAATTTTACGAGAAAGGGGTTGTCAGACACAGAGAGCTAATCGATGTTGATGACCTCTTACAAGCTGAAATAGTGGTCAGCAGTAGATTTGGAAATGTCCCTGATGATATGGATGAATTTGCCAAAAAATATGCAGAGTGCTTATGGCTGGAAGAGAGAGAGATTAGAAATAGAACAGAAGCCATTGTCCGTGCACTTAATGGTAAAAAGAAATAGTCTATATTGTCAATATAAATTAGGGGGGGGCCTTTCTTCCCCCAGTTTTGATAATATTGTTAAAAAACGGAGAATAATAGTTATGAAAAATGAAGATCCTGCAATAGATTTTGCAGAAAAAATAACTGATATCTATAAAGATTTTGAGCATCAATTTAATAATGATGTTAGAATTTTAAGATATAATTGTCCTTCAGACATATACCAAAACACTCTAAACCTTTATTGGAATAGTATAGAGAAACTTGGTAAAATAGAACCAATACTTGCAGATCGAAGGTGGCGTTATACAAATTTTAAAGAGAGAATAAGGCTCGCAGAATTTTATGATATTCTAACTGATATTGAAGGTGTTAGTAAATATTCTATAAAATTTGAAGAATTACAAATTCTTGATAGATATATAAAAGAAGTTGATAGAATAATAAAAGATGGGGAGATATGTCTTGGAGAGAAAGATCCGAAAAAAGTAAAGCTAAAAATTAAACTTATAATTGCTAAAATTTTGAATAATATTAAATTAGCAGAGAAGAAAAAAAATAAAAATGAGGTAGAATTGGATGAATCCGTAAAGAATATTATAACCTATGTAGACAGTGGTAAAATATTAACAAAAGCTGAAATAGATGTTTTTTTGGATGAAGCCAATAAAAAGTGGTTTTTTCAAACCGATAAGATTTTGGATATACAAAAATTGGATATAACTAAAGATAAAAGTGGTAAAATTATTAAACAAGAAATGGTTAATTTCATAGATAGATATGGTTGTCTCTATATGAGTATTGTAAATGGGATATCAAGTACTACTGGTGTATTTTTTACAGCTGAAGAAATAAAGAGTTTTTATGGAAACTATATTAATGAGGATTTGATATTGTCAGACCCTGATGGTTTTGTTAGAAATATATTTAATTCAATTGGATTAAAATCTCTTCCTATAAAGGTTGACAAATATGAAAGAGAGGATATAGAAGAAAATGGAACAAAAAAAGAGTCTTTTAAACTAAATGGTGTAATCACAGATATTAATATAAACCGGGGATTAAAATTTGATGATGTTATTAAGGATATTAGAAAAGATCTTGGTGAAATTGATGATATAAAAAAAAGGGAGGATAAAAATAAAAAGCTTAAAGAAGATATTGAAAAACTTAAAAAAGAGAACAGCCAACTGAATACTTATTTAGAATATTATAAAAAAATTCAGATAGAAATTGATATATTATCATATAATAGTGAAAAATATAAATTGACAGAAAAAAATAGGGAAGAAATTGACAAAAAGGTTAAATTAAGAGAGAATACAAATAGAAAAGACATAGAAAAAATTTATTATAATAAAGTTTATAATGAAGATGGGGTGTGGTTTAAATATGTTAAAAACAAAAAGGATAAAGAGCTTCCTTTAAAAGATATGATAGGAGAGCTTATTGATGCCAATGATAAATTAATTGGTGCAATAGGTGGATTATATTATAAGAATGAGAGTTTCATTAAAAATGAAGAGGAAAAAGAATTTAAAAAATATAGAAAAATTATTTTTGTTATTGATAGATATTCTAAATATGGTAATGGAACAGGGACACATTTTACACTTTCAGATCTAAACAAACTTTTAGACAAAAATATAAATCCTAAAGATAAGAGAGCATATG
The DNA here is from genome assembly GCA_031549085.1 of Spirochaetota bacterium. Lineage (GTDB taxonomy): Bacteria > Spirochaetota > GWE2-31-10 > GWE2-31-10 > MWDO01 > JAVBQL01. The sequence continues at coordinate 3,399 of JAVBQL010000001.1, read as the reverse complement.
ATCCAGATAGTCGTATAGTAGATGGTAAGAATTCAATACATGAAAGAGATCAAGTTCGAATATATAATATTATTATAAAACCAAAATAGTTTTTTGATGGAGTTTATTTTATGAAAAAAATATTTTTAATATCAGTTTCAGCAATTATAGTTATAGTATTTATATTCAAAACATATCAATACAATAATTTTGGAAAAGTAGATAAAGAATATCAGAAAAAAATATATGCAGATAATAAGACGCAACAAGATAGTAACAATAAAAAAGAAAATGAGAGTAAAAAGAAAGAGAAAGAACTTTATAAGAAATATGCAAAATATGGTTTTAGTAGTGATGAATCAAGTAAACGTAAGATAGAGATAAGCGGTAACGGGTATACTAGATTTATAGTTGATGGCGTTTTTTATAATGATGAAGATTTAAAAAATGGAGTTAGGTTTGGGTATTTTCATATTAAAAATAATGATTCTTTAGAACCACATACTAAATATGTACTTGCTGATGAAAGTTTTAATATAATAACAGATAAAGAATATGATTTGCCTATTAAATTTGATGGCAATTTGGCGCTTGTTAATGTGGGGTTTAAATATGTTGAAGGTGATGGTGGAGGATATAGACCAATAGAATCAACTGGTAAATGGGGTTTTATAGATAAGAGTGGAAAAGAGATTGTTCCTCTAAAATATGATTGGGTAAATAATTTTAATGAAGATCTAGCTTCTATTTCTATTGATTTAAAAAAATATCATCGTGGCTTTCATGATGGTAAATGGGGCTTTATTAATAAAGATGGGAATGTTGCTATTCCGCTTATTTATGATGATGATGACTCAGACTATATAAATGATACATACTTTTTTAAAGATGGAATTGTTAGAGTAAGAAAAGATGGTCTCTGGGGATGGATTGACAAGAGTGGTAATGAAATTATTCCAATAATATATAGCAATGCCAAGCCCTTTAATGACGAAGAGCTTGCACCAGTAGAGCTTAATGGAAAGTCTGGTGCAATCAACAGAAGTGGAGAGATTGTTCTTCCACTTATTTATGATGGCTTTTTTACATCATTTATAGATGGTTATATTGCCTTTAAGAAAGACAATAAGTATGGTTTTGTTGATAAAAGTGGTAGAGAAATTTCTCCATTCATTTATGATGAAATTGAAGATAGTGAATTATATTATCTAAAAGAGAAGTTTGATAATATTTACTATTTTTATGATGGATTATCTGTTGTTAGAAAAAATAACAAGTGGGGAGCTATTGATAAAACAGGAGTAGAGGTTATTCCTTTTATCTATGATGATTGGTTTGTATTTGGTAAGGATGATACAGCATTTGTCAGACTTAATAACAAAGGTATGTATATTGATCGGAATGGTAATGTAATACAAAAATAAATATAAATAAAAGAAATATTAAGTCACCTAAAATTTCACTATTTTATAGAGTACATTTATGATACTGGACTAGTAAAGGAACTTAATTGTACTTATGACTAGTATAAGATGTATACTGTTATTATAAAACCAAAATCTTAAAATAGAGGGAGATTTTATATGTCTATAAAAAAGATTATTTTTATCGTACTCTTAATTTTATTAGTTGTGGTGTTTGTAGTAAAAGAGTATCAATATAATAATGCTAATAGAGCAAATTTTGATGATGAACATCAAATTTATGAGAAAAATAGAGAGCAAAGAGAAAATGCACAAAAAAAAAGTGAAGAGAAAGAACAAAAAAAACAAAGTGAAGAGTATGAGAGAAAGTGGAAAGAAAAAGAGAAAATAAGAGTAGAAAAAGAGACAAAGCTCTATAAAGAGTATGCAAAGTATGGTTTTAGTGATGACGAGTCTAGTGAACATAAAATAAGAGTATATAAATATGCTTATAAAGAAGAATATTACACATATTTTTATGTTAATAAAATTGAATATAGAGAGCAGGACTTTTTTGATGGAATGAGATCTGGTTCTATATACCTAAATAATGGCGCTAACAATAATCAGTATAAGTATGTTGCTGCAGATGAGAGTTTTGACATAGTTACAGAGAGAGAGTATGATTGGCCCATCTTTTTTAGCGAAGGAATGGCTCGTGTTAATATTGGTCTTAGATTTTCTGAGGGAGATGGGGGAGGTCTTATACCAATAAAGGTTGGTGGAAAGTGGGGCTTTATAGACAAGAGTGGAAAAGAAGTTATTCTTCTGAAATATGATTGGGTAAATAATTTTAGTGAAGGGTTAGCTGCTGTTGCTTTTGATCTTAGTGGCTATGGTCGTGGAATTCATGGTGGAAAATGGGGTTTCGTTAACAAGACTGGAGATATTGTTGCATCACTTATTTATGATAATGATGATAGTTCATACTATATAAATAGTACATATTATTTTAAAGATGGGATCGTAAGAGTACAAAAAGGTGGACTTTGGGGATGGATTGATAAGAGTGGCAGAGAGATTATCCCAATAATATATAGCAATGCCAAGCCCTTTAATGACGAAGAACTTGCACCAGTAGAGCTTAATGGAAAGTCTGGTGCAATCAACAGAAGTGGAGAGATTGTTATCCCGCTTATTTATGATGGTTTTCTTACTTCATTTAAAGATGGATATATTGCCTTTAAAAAGAGGGATAAGTATGGTTTTGTTGATAAAAATGGTAGAGAGGTTACACCATTTATTTATGATGATCTCGATGAAGAGAATTTAGATAATTTTTTTCGATTTGATGAAAAGCCATACTCTTTCTATTATGGATTGGTCTCTGTAAGAAAAGATGGGAAGTGGGGAGCTATTGATAAAACAGGAGTAGAGGTTATTCCTTTTATCTATGATGATTGGTTTGTATTTGGTAAGGATGATACAGCATTTGTCAGACTTAATAGCAAACATATGTATATTAATAAAAATGGGAATGTAGTGTCAGAATAAGTATTCATAAAAAAAATATCAAGTGATATAATTTTTATTCAATGAAAAATTATATCATATCTAAACAAAAAAATAATATGACATTTTAATTAAATATGGAGATTTAAAATGAGTTTAGTAGAAACATTAAAAGAAAATTTAAGTGATGAATTAGGTGAAGAAGTATCAGATTCATTAGATACTATTAATAGTGGATTTGGTGATTTGGGTGAGGCATTTAGAGTTGTTAGTAGTTGGAACAATACACTTGATATAATCAGGGGCACCTCTGATGTTGCATCTTCAAGTGAATCTTCATTTATGAAGGAAAAAATTTTAAATGGTGAAGGGGAGTCCATAAACCTCGACTCTTTGAGCGAGTTTAACGATAACCTAAACAGTGCAACCTCTGCAATTGATGAGTTTAAGAAAAATTTGGAGGCAGCATGCAATGGAACAGCAGGTGGCTCTAGCACTACATTAA
>JAVBQL010000026.1:0-54133 GCA_031549085.1 Spirochaetota bacterium | reverse complement strand
TATTTTATTCGCAAAAAATTGGCTGATAATTACACTTACTTCTGCAGCTATAACAATATCTATAACTATTTTTATGATAAATAGCTATCCAAAATTCTTTTGATTATTATTGATTAGTAGAGATATTTGATCTATCATATTCTTATGAAAGATAAAATTAAATCAGCGGTAAAAGTTGCTTTGCCGCTGATTGCATCTGCTCTCATATTTTTGCCATCTCTAATATGTATGTTTTTTCTTGGATACCCAAATGAAATATATATTTTTCATTTTATAGTTTTTATTTTTATGTTCTTCCTTTACCCTCAAATGATTAGGTTTGTTTTCATACGAAGGTTGGAAAAATATGAAAATAATGTTTTGTATATTATTTTTGGGGTAATTAACTTTTTTGTGTTTTTTTTAATTTGTTTTTATTCTTTTATGTTTTATTATGGGATTAGGGGAAATAAAAAAGATTATTTATTGCCTAATATAACTAGCTATTTTCTACTCCAATCTATTTTTGTCTCTATTTTTGTTTTCTTTTTTTTCATAGCCATTTTTTTTGATAATATTATTCGTAAAAACCAACCACTAAAACTAAAAAATTGGGTAATAATAACATCTATATCAATAATTATATCAATAATCTTATTTGTTTTATTTATAAAAGTTAGTCCAGGTCTATTTTGATTATTCTTGATTGTAAAATTAACATTTAAGCAAATCAAGGAGTAGAGAATCCTAATACCGCAAAGAAAGAACATATTGATAAAAATCGAAATAATGCAATGACAGGAGAAATTGTAAAGGATAATAGTTTGGTTGAGAGAAAAGAGAGATATGAGAGAAAACATGGAGTGGACTTTGAGCTGCTATTTAAAAAGTTATTGCATTTTAGAAATGTTTGATCTATATATATTTTTATGAAAGATAAAATAAAATCAGTGGTAAAAGTTGTTTTACCACTGATTGCATCTGCTCTCATATTTTTGCCAATTGTTATATATCTGATTGCATTAAATTGGCATAAAGACCATCTCCAAGCATTACTAATTTTTGTCTCTATGTTCTTTTTGTATATAGTAGCCATTAGACTCCTTTTTATACAAGAGTGGGAAAGATACGAAAAAATAATTTTCTATGTTATTTTTTCAATAATTAATTTTTTCGTGTTTCTATTTACTGCTTTTTATTCTCTTGGTTTTTATGATGATTTTTATGACTATGGAATCAAAAAAACTTTATTATCTAAGATAGTTTATTATTTCCTCCCTAGATCTTTTTTTGTCTCTATTTTTGTCTTCTTTTTTGTTATTGTTATGCTTATTGACAACATTATTCGCCAAGGTGATGTTTTATTCGCAAAAAATTGGCTGATAATTACACTTATTTCTGCGGTAATAACAATAGCTGTAACTATTCTTATACTAAATAGGAATCCAAATTTCTTTTGATTATTCTTGATTATAAGATTAACATTTAGATAAAAATCTTATCAACAAAGATAATCGCAATGCAGTGACATGGGAAATTGTAAAGGATAATAGTTTGGTTGAGAGAAAAGATAGATATGAGAGAAAACTTGGAGTAGATAAGTCAACTTTTTTTTGAAATTTGTAAGCAAATTAATAAAAAGTTTTTTATATAACTAAAGCCTATTTTCTAAAATGAAATATTTTTTTGTGATATATAAATAATAGGATAGATAACTCGATTTTGTTTGATCTTTACTTTCAAGTAAAATATATAAAATCTTTATTGTCTATCCGAACTCTTTTAAAAATAAAATTTTAAAAAAATCTTTGATCTATATCATATAGAGGTTGTCACAATATCTATATGATAGAGAATAATTTAATTTTTAACTCTTTTCATAAGTTTTTTCTGTTTTCTTTCAAGTTTTTTCTGCTCTCTCCTCTCTTTTATAGTAGTAACATTATCTTTTTTATCACCATCATTACTACTATCACCATTAGAAATAACTTTTGCAAGCATATCAGTTATCTTTATTAGCTCATTTTTGTTCCAGGTTTCTGCTCGCTTTCCAAAGACCACTATGCCTGTTGTTACATCAATTCCCCTAACATTAATAAAATAGATATTATTGACATAGGAGACACTGGCAATTATAACAACTTGAGCACCAGCCATCTTACCAAGTGCCGCTGCGGTGGAATCATCAAAGATATCTCCCTTCTGAAACTTAAGCTCATCAAGAGCCCTATCAAGCTGCCCCCTCTCAACGATGCTATAAGTTTCAGCATCAACCATAGCAATTGTAAAGTTCTCTGACATAATATCTATCAGATCCTTGCCTATGTTCCCCTTAGCAGAGAATGGAAGAATTGCAAGCCTCTTTTTGCTCTCATTTGCAGAGAGAGTAATTGAACAAAAAATCGTGAGAATTAGGATAAAAAAGATAGTTTTTTTTCATAGAAACTCCAAAAAAATAAATTTATCAAATATATTGTTATAAAAACAATAATATTAGCTAAAAATGTGCTTTTTTAAGTTTTTTGATAAATTTAGCCGATATTTATTAGCAATATTTGACTATAAATCAGTATTGGTTCGACTTTTTAAGAGGTTATAAAAAAGTAGGAGAGAGCTGTAATTTTAGGCTTTATTTTAAGTTAAGCCTACATTAGCAAGGGCCTTATACCAATCCACTCCAGCAGACACGTCAAATATTCACAAGGAGTGAACTGATCCTTACAATGTAGGCTTAATAAGACGTGTCTATAATAATATGAATTGAGATGATTTGTTTTTTAAGGGATAAGGCTGCCCTATCTATTTAAACCATCATAAAAATGTATCTGCAATCTACTAAAAGTATCTAACTTATAAGCGATCCTTGAATAGCAGTGCCAATATTTTTAGGCACTTTTTATTTTCCAAACTTATATACTATAATAATGTCAAAAAAAGATCAACTTTTTGTTCTCTTTGATAAAAAAAGCACTTAATATAATTTTAGTGCTTTTTTTAATACCGTTCTATAAAACAGGTTAATAATTAGAACATAAAGTTGTCACCATATTTTAAAACTATTTTACTAGCTGGTGTAAAAGCTTCAACATTTTTCTCGCTATATGCAGGACCATTCTCATCAAACCCGGTATGAATTGGGATGACATATTTTGCCTCAACAACAGCAGCAACATTTGTAGCCTCTGCTGCATCCATATTATATACGCCATCTATTGGTAAAAAGGCATAGTCTATATTTTTAGCTGGCAGTTCGCTCATCTCTTCAAAAAATGATGTATCCCCCGCTATATAGAATTTCTTTTCATCAATAGTAAAGATGAAACCAAGAAAGTTATTTTCTCTCTTATGGTTATCATTTATAGCAGGAAAAGTTTCAAAGCTTATATTGTCAGTTATAACTTCACTTTTGTATGGAAGTATAAATTCCACATTTTTTGTACCTTCAGGGACACTCTTTTCTGCTGAGATTATTTTTGTTGTGTTCTTTTTTGTTACAAGCTCAATTTTATTGTGATCACCGTGAGAGTGGGTGACAAATATAAAGTCTGCTGGTTCAGAGTAGTCAGCCTCACTTCCATAAAATGGATCAACATATACTACTGTTCCCTTTTTGTCCTTAATTTTAAAGCTTGCATGTCCAATAAGTCTTATCTCATTTTGATTTAAGACATCAATAGTTACCGTTGTGGTATCATCGGTGGTCTTCTCTTTTTTACAAGAGAAGAGAAGTGTTAGAAAAACTAAAACGACAAGAAATCTTTTCATTAATTCTACTCCTAAAAATATTTATTAAAATTATCTAATATTGATTAGATTTAATTATCCTTTTAAAAAATATAGACTTGGGAAGGGAGTTTTACAAGATGCAAAGACAAAGATTTTCTCTTTACTTCGATAAAAAGTAACAAAAAAATCGAATCTTTTGCGTCTTGAGAAAAAACTCCTGCTACTACATAGTACAAATAACAGTAACCCATAACTATATAACAGAGAGTCAAGCTTTACCTAAAAGTTCAGCCCTCTTACTTAAGCCCCCTTTTATCAAAAAGGGGGCTGGGGGAATTTAGAAAAACAACTATTTCCCATCAACAATTTTTAGTATCTCTCCGCCCTTTGTTCTTGCATTTATTTCAGGGTTATACATAGCCTCCACTAAAAATTGAGGAACAACAAACTCTCCAGCTGTAGTTGCATTTACAACATATGAGTATCTGATTGTATCATAACAGTTTCTTACAAAGAGGAGCATTCTGTCATCTCTAATATCTTGATATTCCAAATCTATATAATTTTTTGGGATATTACCAAAGTCTCCTCTTGACTCTATCCTGCTGTTCTCAATCTCGAAACCGCTTGGAAGAAGATCAACAATGATAATATTTTCAAGCTTCTCTTTTGTTGTCTTTGTTATATTTAGAGTTACAACAACCTTATCTCCGCGCTTGATAGATTTTATATCGGCAGTTGTTCCATCAACATTTCTATACTCTCTTGATATCCTAAAGCCATTTTCAGCTCCATTTTTATCCAAGTTTAGCGGATAGCCGCTCATCAAGAAGTTGTAATAGGTTGGATCATTTCCGCTATTTTTTATAGTAACCTCACCCTTGCCAAACTGATTCTTTATTATTCCTCTCTCTGTAAATGTTTGATCGATGGTTTCACTCTTTACTGATACATTGATGCTATTGTTTCTCTGCTTGTCCATATTGCTTAATGCAATCAAGACCCAAGCAGTATCCTGTATATTACCTATATTACCAGATGAGGAAATATATTTTAGCAAAGTATTCTCAAGGCGTACCATCTTATTGTATATTATATCGCTTGTGTTAAATGTAGAGACCATAAATGAGCTTGCATAGATATATAGTGCTGTGTTTCTAATATAGCTGTCAAAGTTTCCAGAATATTTTCTGATTGCTGTACTTATCTCAAAGTTTGTTGGCAAGACCACTTTGGCTTTATCAACATCTCCAGATAGTGAGTAGGCCAATGAGACAAAGCATCTGTTTACTTCACCAATCTCATCTCGGCTAACTTTATCAACAACTTTATCATAGAAAAATTTCATTCCATCAAAATCAGGTTTTCCAACAAGAGCCTTTAGATAGAGCTTATATGGTTCATTAGCTTCAGAGTAGTTATATTGCTCTCTTCTGTCAAGCCTTCCCTTCTCCTCCTCACTAAGTCCAAGTCTCTTTAGAATCTTATCATAGACAGCATTTGAGACTGGATAACCAGCCTTTTTTGCCTCTATTAAGAAGTGGGAGACATAGTCTGATAGCCAGTCATATGAGTAGTCTCCTCCATCCCATAGTGAGAAGCCGCCATCGCTCGTCTGTCTGTTTGAGAGTTTTTCTATTGTTATATGTACATATTTATCAATCTCAACCTTTTTGCCACTAAAAGCTGTGGTGTATGGGAGATATTCACCCAAGTATAGCATAGGGAATGTCTTTGATGTTAGCTGTTCACTGCAGCCATATGGATATTGAATTAGATAGTCCAAACCGCCGAGGAAGAGGGTGAGCTTGCTTGCTGATATTGCAAGTCTATCAAATCTTCCCTCTTTTATATACTCATCAGGGATACTGATTTTTGCCTCTTCACCTGCTTTTATCTCTCCATTAATTACATTTATATGGGAGGTTGTTACAGGACGTACCGCAATCTCTGTTGAACTCTTTGTTGTTTCACCATTGCCAGCAGCGCTAAATATAATGTGTGCAACACCAACTCCATTTTTTGCTCTTATTTTATAGGTAAGTTTCCCCTCATCACCATCTTTTATTGTGAGCGTTGCCTTCTCTTTTCCTTCAGCCAACTCAAGCGGACCATCAAGTCCTAGTGAGATATCGAAATTTCCATCTTTGCCTGTCTTATTAAATACTCTAATAGGTATATATGCAATATCATTTGGCGCTAAAATTCTTGGAATCCCTGGGGCTACAACAATTGGGTCACTTATGGTCACATTGGTTGCTGCACATCCAAATTTGTTGCCATTTGCTGAGAAGACCATGATGCGAACCTTTCCATTAAACTCCTGCTTTATATCAAATGTATATGAGACATTTCCATTTGCATCAGCTGTAAGCACAGGAGATACAAGAGATAGGTTCTTAAATCTATTTGCCTCGATTGGGTTTAGATGTCTCTTCTCTAGTGAATACTCATCTTCACCGCCGCCGCCGCCATATGCCTTCTTGTAGGCTGCAATATTTGGAAGAAAGTTCTTTATATTTGTAAGCGTTCTCACATCAAGAGAGCGTTTTCTATAGAAGTGGCTATATGGATCTGGCGTGAAGAATTTTGTAATCGCCAATATTCCCTCATCAACCATAGCAACTACAAGCTTGCTGTTTGCGCCATTCTCTATACTTATATCTACCTTGATAGGTTCACTTGCCTTTGCCTTCTCATTTGTTGTGATCTTTATCTTCTGGAAGTTGTTTGAAGAGACCTTTATATTTGCAACTCCATAACTTATCTGTGGAAGATCTTTCTGTTCATATTTAGGTGTTCGATAGGCCACCGCTGTTATATAAATATTTGGAGAGTATTCGGCACTTACCTCAATTGGAATATTTGCTTTTCCATCAATAAGATCGATAAATGTTGTTCTATATATCTTCTCTCTCTCAATTGATACCATACATCTTCCTGAGAATGGAGCAGAGATATTTGCATATACAGTATCTCCAACCTTATACTCCTCTTTGTCTAAAGTAATTTTTAGCTTATCTGGATCTGTTAGGTCTGTTCCACTCTCATAGGTAGAGGAGTAGATATTTATTGTTTTTGTAGTTATCATTCCATCGGTCTCTCCCAATGTTATGGTATACTCACCCCCCTTATCTGGAGTAAAGTTGTAGGAGCCCTTTTTGTCGATGGTTATTGTTTTGTTTATGATTACTTCATTATAGCTCTCAGATGAGTATCTATTTGTCCACCCATATTTTTTAAATATTGAGTACCAAACCTTTCTCTCTATCCTTAGATTTACAACTTTGCCAGCAGTCTCCTCATCTTTTGGAGAGAGTGCAACATAGTTTACTGTGATTTCTCTGTTTATGGAGAGAGGTTTTTTACCAACAACCTCCACCCCATAGTAGGTATCATATACATCAATAGGGAGCTTAAAGCTGTCACTTACAACCCTGCCTGATGTATCATGCACATCTCCATAGACCTCTAGGTCAAGTGCAGATGGAGGAGAGAAGTCTGGAATCTCAAACTCATATATGTACTCTCCATTATCATCAAGCTCTACTGTCTCAAGAGACTCTGTTGTCCTATGGAATTCTCTTCTCTTTTCATCATAGAATGTATAGTTTGGATATTTTTTACTCTCAAATCTACGAGATTTATATGCCAAGTAGCCATTTGCTGTTAAACCTTTGGCTGCTGCTCCATGAAGCTCTTTTGCTGATATTTTAAACTTAACAGTTTTATCAACTTTATCAAGAAGTTTTGTTGTAACCTCTATAGTATTTGGGACGAACTCCTCTATCTTTATTTGGCTAGAGAGAGAAAAGTAGTTGTTTCCTTTTAATTTAAACATTACAGAGTATGAACCAGTCTTATACTCTCTCTTTGTTGGGATTTTGAAAGAACCCATATCATCAACTAAGACATTTTCTTCATAAATTTTATCCCAGTTTGGATTGTATAGCTCTATTGTCCCAGGCATTGGAGCAGATGGGGTTGATATGTCCCCCTTTCTTAAAATTACTGAAGTATATATATCCTCTCCTGGTCTATATATTCCCCTCTCTGTGGTAATAAACCCATCAAACTCATCTCTATTAAAGCTTGTTCCATATATACCAAAAGATGAGTAGTCAATCTCACTGGAATATATCTCCAAGTAGGTGAAGTCCTTGCTCTTTTCAGCAATAATAATGTATGGATTTAGGTTTTCAAGTGTGTTTTTATAGTTTTTAAATATATATAGACCACTGCTGTCTGTTGTTCCCGATTGCAAAAGTTGATTTTCACTGCTTATAAGTGAGAGTGAGACGCCGCCCATAGGCTGCAGTGTTGATATGTTTATACTATATAAATATAGGTCGCTTCCCGATCTCTTTAATATAAGCCCTATATCAGTAATATTTACAAACTTTTTTGAGTAGTTGTAATATTCACTTGGGTCTGCAACAGTTAGGAGATATGTTCCCTCATATTGAGAGTTATAGAGGCTCTTTAGGTTTATTAGATTATTTACCTCCTCATTAAGCTCACCCTCTGTGATCTCAAGCGTCTTGCTATACATATGCTTTCTGTTTTGATAGGAGTCATTTCTTAAGTAGTTTACAAGGTTGTTTTTATATATTTTTTCTACAGTAAAATTAACTTTGTCAAGGTTTAGGGTAGTAAATTCTATATTAAGGTTGTCGTTTTTTGGAAGCAGTGTTCCGCCTGACGCAAATTTTGCATATGGCTCAAGGTCTGTTATTTTTACAGTGGTCTCATAGTCATATTTCATTGTCAAACCGCTCTTTGACTTTATGTTTTTAGATACTTTTATTTTGTAGTCTGTGTTTATTCTAAAATTGCCCTCAAGCAGAACATATCGATATTCAGAGCTTAATTTGAAATCCACCTTTGGCTCTATAGTTACATACTGTTTTACATCGCTCTCATCAACAGGAAGGCTAAAATTTATTGCAACATATGTTGCCCCCTTCACAGGATAGGATTCAACGCCATCAATGGATAGTCTATCTTTTTCTTTTAGAAAAATTGTAGCGACAGCATCCTTTGTCATACCAATAGTGCCGCCAACAGGCAGTATTCCCTTTTTTATATTTATAACTATGTTTGAAGAGTCTTCACCAGGAATAATATCTTTTATTGTTAAGTAGATAAGATTTGGCCTCTCCGATGTAGCCAGTGAATATTTTAGCTTTTTACCTTGATTTGATATCTCAATTCTATTTTCAAGAGAACGAATATCAATAGGAAGGTTGAAGGTTATCTCACCTATAAGTGCATTTATTTTGTTTGTTTCACTATCAACATCATAGTAAAAATTTGTGTCTTGAACGAAGATCTCCTCTGTTGTAAAGGAGAAAGATTTGCTCTCTACAAGATTTTTATTATCTCCCTTAAGTTTGCTTCCATCTATATTCACACTATATTTTGTTGCAAGAGAGAGCTCATTATCAGGGACAAATATTATAGATTGTCCCTCTATTCTCGCAACACCAGTTATATTTGGAGTTATTGTTATAAAATCGCTTTGAGGATCTTTTAGCGAAACCTCTCCATCATAGAGAACTCTTATTGCTGTTCTCTTGGCTGCAGGGCTCTTTGGAGAGACCTCAACAACTTTTGTCATAATATTATTTGTTACCTCTTTAACGATAACTGTTGTACAGGCAGAGATAATAAAGAGGCCAAAGATTGAGAGACCAACTATAGTAAAAATTTTCCTATTTCTCTTAAAGAAATTTTCTATACTTGTATAGATATTTGAGAGAAAAAGTGATGGCCCGCTTTTGGGTTTTATCTCATCTTGTTTTGCTATTGTGCTCTCTGCAACTATCTTTATATCAAATATTTTTCCTATTAGTTTTGCTAGTAGTTTTACTATTAGCTTTATATATAGGAAGCCAACCTTGTCATAGAATATTGTTTGTACTATGAGGAGTCCAATAAGCAGTGCAATAAAAAAGATGTTTGATAGAGCAAGTGCAGTGCCATAATGGTCTGTTAGTGAGATTAGTTCTACTATACGTGTATTTATAATGAAGAGAAAGAGACCAGACAAAAAGGTTATAAAAAAATTTGGCCTGTTCTTTTTTATAAGTGACATTACAACAGACACAATTAAATATAAAATTAGAAGATAGGTTAACAACATGGGAGGTGAGGTTAGAGTCCCACTCTCACCTATATTAATAAAGAGCTCTCGCATATAGCCGTCTATATATAGAAGGGAGGCTATATACCCTATAATTGCCAATATCACCTTTTTGTAGCTGCTCATAATATGTTCCTTAATAATTTAAAAGTTTCTTAATTTAAAATATAGTAAAATATCTATTAAAAAATAAGTGTATACCTTTTTATTTTGTGTTGTCAATCTTATTGTTTTATTATATAAATAATAGCATGAATATGAATACAAAAGTTGTTGATTCTATTAAGAATAACTACAAAGGGATCATTCTTGTTCTATTTGCCTCGTTTCTCTCAGCTTCAGCGCAGCTTTTATGGAAAATTGGTGTTGATGGCGGTTTTTTCTACATAATATTTGGTTTTATCCTCTATGCTCTTACAGCACTTATTACAATAGCTGCCTATAGATTTGGAAGCCTCTCTGTGCTTCACCCCTTTTTCAGTTTTGCCTATATTTTTGCTCTTCTTTTTAGCCACTTTTTTTTGAACGAATTTATTAATATTTTTGGTATTTTAGGTGTTGTTTTTATTATAAGCGGTTCAATTTTGCTTGGCATTGGAGATTAGCTCTCTATTATATAATTAGTTACTTATAATTTTCAGTTTCCCCAAATATTTTTAAACATTTCCCAGAAAACCTGAAGAGTTTGCCACTATTTTTGAAAAATGTATGATATGTTACTCCATATTGAAGTAAAATTAATTATAATAAGGAGTATTATTTATGAATGAAGATCCAGTTGAGAATTTGAAAGATGCTATTGAAAGTGAGTATAAAAAATTGGAGAAAGATAGTGGCGGACTTATAAAAGTTAATTCCAATAGTTTGAAAGAGCAGGTGGGAAGGCTTTATTGGAATAGTTTTCATAAACTAGGTTCTATAGAACCAATATGCTATGAACAAAGATGGGAGAAAACAAGTTTTGATGAGAGAATAAGGCTTGCAAGCTTTTATGATATTCTCACTGAAAATGAGGGAGTCTCTCCTTATGCTGTTATTTTTGATGATCTTCTTCTTCTTGATAAAAAACTTGATGATGTTGATCAATTGATTAGGAAAAGACTTATCTCTTTAGAAATTTATGGCATAACCCATAACAATCCAGTGCTTGTACCTCTTAAAATAAAGTTGATTATTGCTAGGCAATATTTTGGAAAATTTGATACAGCTAGAATGGATGAGTATCGCAATGATCCAAGGTTTCTGTTGCTTAGTCCTGTTGGACAGCAATTTTTGTTGGGGCTTTATGAGAGATTTAGAAAGAGGGTGGGAGATGATAATTCTGCAGTCTTTATTTTAAAAGATGAGCTTGATGAGTGGGCAAAAAATGATAAAGAGAGACTTAAAGTATTAGAAAATAGCAGGGCTCTTCATAAGCTTCTTTTTGGGGATATAGATACTTTGGCAATGATTGATACTATGGATGCCATTTATGATATTTATGATTGGCTTAAAGATAAATCTGTAAGAATAAAATCAACTCAAGCTATTGCTGTTGTAGATAAGGCGTATGATAGGGTCTTGAAATATGCAATACTATATAATAATAGAGATAGATATTTGAATTTATATAGAGTACATAATAGTCAACAAAAAAAGGAAGAAAATAAAAGAGAACCATTGATTAAAGTTAGTGAGGAGTGGAATACTCTTGATGGTTCAATTAAAGATATATTCAAAAATATTCTTGACTATAAGTTTAGCAAAGCTGATGACAAAGAAGTTGGTGAGATGCTGCTTAATGTTATGAGGGAGGCAACTGCTTTTGAGAGAGATGATATACACAAAAATGGTGGACTTAAAATGGATGAAAAGTTGATCGTCTCACTTTTTGGACAGAAGATATTTGACTACTATAATGAGAAGAGCAGAAAAGAAGCTCTATCTAAAAATGTAGCTGGACACACACTTGGTAGCAATTCTGACATAAGTTTTAATTTTAAAAGATTGCTTGGTACTACTTATACACAATATAATCCTCATTTTGGTACTGACTTAGGTTTTTTTATAAATGGTGTTAATATTACAATGTTTCACCCTGTGGTTGCCATAGAGAGCGGAGTTGTTTCAAGAATAGATTTTTCAACAAGTCAAATAGAGGGGGCAGGTAACAAAATTACTGTTTCTCATATAGATTCTGGAGGCAGAGGGTATGTAAGAACATACCAGCATCTAAACCACATCTATGTAAAAACAAATGCTCGTATAACTGCGGGGGATATAATAGGTTTGGCAGGCAACTTGGGAAAGAGTACAGGCCCGCACCTTCATACCGATAAGTACTATTCGCATTTTATAACTGCTGCCTGCTCCGGATATAGAGACTTTGTAGAAAAGGAGTGGACAGAAGGAAGACCTAGATTTTGTGTAGATCCTCTTAATAATGCCACATCAACTGTTCCTGCTGATAAGATCGATTTTATTGTTCTTGTAAGCAATAGAGAAGTTTCCGTAAGAAAAAATGGAGACGCTGTTGAAATTAAAGTTGACAAAAAATGGGTAAAGATGGAAGAAAATGACTCGCCTTTAAAAAAATTGAATTATCGTTGATCTTATCAAGCAATTTATCTATAATACTTATTATGAAAAGAAAAATATTATCACTATTACTACTTATTACAATTTCTACCTTCTCTCTTATTGCTGTGTCTTATGAGGAGATAGATAGTTTAGATAAAAATACTGAACTTGTTAAGATTAATGGCAAGTGGGGTATGTTAAAATATAATCATATCATTGTTCCATTTATATTTGATGACGTTTTTGTCTACACCTCTAATGAAATTATTGTTACTATTGGTGAAAAGAGAGGACTCTTGAATGATAGCGGACTCTATACTCTGCCTCCTATATATGATAGTATATGGCTAAACTATTCAGAGCAAGATAATGTTGTTATGAGAGATGGTATTGGAAATGCTACACTTAATGGTATAGAAGGGGTTCTTGATGAAAACTATAACTTTTTTTCCTATGAGGAGTGGGAAAAGATTAGAGTTGACCTTAGAACAGTTGATTGGGAGCTGCCAGGGGATCGGACATGGGCAGCAGAGCTTTTCAAAGATGGGGTTACTACAAATAAGTATGCCCTCTTTGATCGCAATATGCCAATGTCTCAATTTATATATGATGGAGCAAAAGCCTTCTCTGAAGATTTGGCAGCGGTTAAAATTGGGAACAAGTGGGGCTTTATTGATAAATCACTAAAAGAGGTTGTCCCTTTTAAATATGATGAGGTTAAAAACTTCTCTGAGGGGATGGCGGCAGTAGCCATAAATGGAGAACTTAATAAAGATGGAGAGTATGATCATATATGGGGCTTTGTAGATCGGAGCGGAAAAGAGGTAGTTTCTCCTAAATATGATTATGTTGAGGGACAATTTGTAGATGGAAGCATTGCTGTCCGTTCTGCCAAAGATGGTATGTGGGGAGCGATAAACAAGAAAGGAGAAACTATTGTTCCCTTTATATATGATGGAATAGAATCTAGACGTTATGATCATCAACTTTTTTGCGTGTGGCTTAATAGAAAGCCTGGTCTAATAAATACAAAAGGTAAAATTGTTTTGGAACCAACCAACTATGATGACATTGAACTTAAGAGAAGAGGGGATAGCATCGTAAAACTTAATGGTAAGTATGGAATGTTGAATATAGAGGGCAAACTCGTTCTTGATATAATATATGATAAAATAAATTACACGTATGATGATTGGTATGATGATGAATATCCTGATAGGTCTGGCATTGCTTCTGTTACATTGGGAGATAAATGGTATATAGTCAGCAAAAATTATAAGCTTTATACTGAAAGCGAGTGGGAGAAAATAAGGAAAGAATGAAAAAGTATTCAATACTTAACAATGATGAGAGCGTAAGAATAGTATTATGAGAAGAAAATAAAGGGACTAGAAGATTAGTCTCTTTTTTGTAGATCTATCTATGACAAGGATAGGTTATTTAAAGAGGTCAAAAATATCTTGATTTTATCTATTATTTTTAATATATTAATGTATCCTTTTTGATTATTTTAATATTATCAAAATATTAGATAAAATATGGAGAACTAAAATAGGAAAAAAAGAGTTAAAAGATGGAAGTTTCTACCATCTTGAAAATATTGCCTTCTCGATGGGACAAACCAGCCTTACATCAATAAACCTAATTGTTGAATCTATCGAATTAAAAAAGACTGATGTTGTAAATATGCTTGAGGAATTGAAAAATGATTTAAGCTTTAATCAATTCTCAATAGACTTGATAAGCAGCAGAATGCTTAAGACCTACAAAATGAGAGAGAGCGAAGTGGCACTGGTTATATCTTATGTTAAAAATGCTCAAGCCTTAAAAAAGGTCTCTGACCTCTGTGATAAAATTTTACGAAGTCTAAAAAAAATTATTATAGTTTGTGAAGAGCTTCCAGAGATAAATAGCCTGCTTCTATTCTCTAGGATAATGAAGAGTGTTGTTACACAGGTTGTTATAGCCATTGGCGAAAATAATATAGAACTTGCAACACAGATATATAGTCAGGAGGATGATTATAATATCTATATAGAAGATATAAAGAACTCCTCAATTGAATTTGTAAAAAATAACTTGGGCTATACACCAGCATATGTTGAGATAATGTCAATAACCAAAAATCTCTATGGGATCTCTGTATTGACAAAAGATATTACTAAAAATATTATTAATTTAGGTGAATATAGAGATTGATATTAGAAATAGAGAGGCACTTATGGGAAAGAGCGAGATTGATAATGAGGTTAAAAAAAGAGCACTGATACTTGCTAGAGATGCCATCATCTCTAAATCAAAAAAAGTTACTCTAACAAAAGATGAAATTGATGCTCTTCCTCCAATATTAAAAGAGAATAGAGGTGGTTTTGTAAGCCTCCATATAGATAGAAAACTTCGGGGCTGTATTGGTTATATATTGCCTATGTATCCTCTCTATCAAGTTATTATAGAGAATGCCTATAATGCAGCCTACCTTGACTATAGGTTTAATGAGCTTACCAAAGATGAAATTAAAAAAATTGATATTGAGATAAGTGTGCTTACCATCCCAGAGGAGGTTGATTATAGCGACTATAATGATCTTCTAAATAAGATAAGGCCAAACATAGATGGTGTCATTATAAAAGAGGGGGCAAAAAGCTCAACATTTCTTCCACAAGTGTGGGAGCAGCTGCCAGACAAAGAGGACTTTTTTAACAATCTATGTTTGAAGGCAAATCTTCCAATTGATGAGTGGAAGAGCGGCAACATAAGAGTTGAGACATATCAAGCTCTAGTTTTTGGAGAAACATAGTGTCAAAAAATAGGGCTTTTGCTGTAAATCTCTTTTTTTCTATTATTTTAATCTCATTAATAATTTTTAGTCTTATTACTGTTATTCCGCTTGTTATAACAAATCAATCAATAGTTGGCACAAGCATAGAGCCATTTACTGTAAGAACAACCAACAGCGAACTTATCTCTCTCAATGATATAGATACCCCATTTATTCTATTTTTTTGGGCATCATGGTGTGATCCTTGCAGAAAACTCATTCCTACACTTACTAAGATTGGTGAGAAGTATAGAGAGGAGCTTTTAATAGTGGGAATCAATCATGGCGAATCTATAAATGAGATAAATAATTACTCTGCGGGTAAAGATATTCAATTTCCTCTTGTCTATGATGAGGACTCTCTATTCTCATCTAAGTTTAATATAAAGAGTCTTCCAACACTCATTTTAGTTGATAAAGATAAGATTATAAAAAAGGTATCCATTGGAAATCCAATATTTTTAAGATTTGATGTTGATAAGCTTGTAGAAAAAAATCAAGACTTAAGCAACGAGGAGTAAAGTATGCATATGCACAATATATCTCCCATTGATGGGAAGTATAAAAAGACAACCTCAATACTATCAAACTACTTCAGTGAAAAGGCACTTATATACTATAGAGTATATGTGGAGATAAACTATTTTTTATCCCTTATTGATGAGGAGACTTTGAAGATACGAAAAATCTCCAATATAGAGAGAGAATTTTTGGTAAGTATATGCAATGTAACTGATGAAGATTTAAGAATAGTAAAAAGTATAGAGACGACAGGCTATAATGATATAAAGGCAACAAACCATGATGTAAAAGCCATTGAGTATTTTATAAAGTTAAAACTTAAAGATACCTCTTTGAGTGACCTGAAAGAGTTTGTTCATTTTTGTCTGACCAGTGAAGATATCAATAATATTGCATACTCTCTTATGATACGCGACGCATTTAATAATATAATATACCCCGAGCTTATTGAAATTTATCATGAGCTCTATGAGAGAGCTTATGATAAGAGAGATATACCAATGCTTGCCCGCACACATGGACAACCTGCAAGCCCAACGACTGTTGGCAAGGAGCTTTTGGTCTTTGTTGAGAGGTTAAAAAAGGAGATAACAAATATTTTTAACTCATCTCTCTATGCAAAGCTAAATGGAGCCACAGGGAACTATAACTCTTTCAATGTTGTGCTGCCTGATGTTGACTGGATAAAATTTTCTAGAAATTTTATTGAGAAAATATGTGAAAAAACTACAGAGGTCAGTACAAAATATTCTACAAAGCTCCCTATTAAAATAAAGTTTAACGCTGTTACAACACAGATAGAGAATCATGATGGGCTCTGCTCTCTCTTTGATAATATGAAGAGAATAAATAATATTCTAGTTGATCTTGCCCAAGATGCATGGCGCTATATATCTGATGGCTGGCTTGTTTTAACCAAAACTGGCGGAGAGGTTGGTTCATCAACTATGCCGCATAAGATAAATCCTATAGATTTTGAAAATGCTGAGGGAAATTTTTTGCTCTCCAATGCTCTATTTGAGTTTTTTTCAAGAAAACTCTCTATATCAAGACTGCAAAGAGATCTATCTGATAGTACAGTATTAAGAAATATTGGCGTTGCATTTGCTCATACACTTGTTGCATACAAATCTATAAGAAGGGGATTCTTAAAAGTTGGAGTCAATGAGAAAAAAGTTATTGATGAGCTAAACTCATCTCCTGAAGTGATAACAGAGGCACTGCAAACTATATTAAGATTTAAGGGGCTTGATAGTCCATATGAGATGCTAAAAAGTTTTTCTCAAGGGAAAGAGATAAATATGGAGAAAATAAGAGAACTTATCTCTTCTATTGAGAAGATAGACACAGAGACAAAAATGAAACTTTTAGATATCACACCATCTAGTTATATAGGACTTGCCTCCAAGATTGTTAAAGAGTTTGATCCAAAAATTAACTAAATCTATCTTTTTTATAAAGCAATTAAAAGAGGCTATTTTAAGCCTCTTTTAATTTTTTAAGGCTGCTCTTTTTATTCATAAATGATTCATTGAAATTATAAATTAAAAACGGAGATATGTCAATTTATTTACGTTTTTTTTATTATAAATAAATATATTTATATATTCGCTTAAAAAAAATAAATATATTGTTTTTATTTGTGTTATAATTATTGTTTCTAACAAATGATTCTAATATTACCTATTTTAGAATTTTAATATTGAATTCTATATAAAATATATTTGAATTGTTATTCAAAATTGCAGCTTAAGTTACAGAAAAGAGATAAATGTTTTAGTTTTTTATTGACACTTTAATTTTTAGTTTATATACTCTTATCTAATTTTAGATAAGATGAAAACTAATAATTTAACAATTTAAAGTTTTAAATTTTTTATTTAAGTGAATATCTTATACCTATATCTTTTTTAAGAGAATATATGTCATTTTTAAAATTTTTTGATTCTAATGGTCTGCATGTTGAGGACTACAAATACTTTACAAATCACAAAAAAATAGAGAATGCTTTTATACCCAGCGTTGCATACATTCCTCTCCTTCAGCACATAGGTAAGAGTGCTAAACTTATGGTAAAAATAGGTGACCGAATAGAGGAGGGGGCTTTGATAGCAGAGGCGGATGGTTTTTTCTCTGCAAATATTCACTCCTCAATACCGGGCGATGTGGTTGATATAAAAGAGTCTTATATATATAATGGCAGAAAATCGACGATTGTTGTTATAAAATTAGATGGTAAATTTGCAAGAACAGGTAAAAAAGAGCCAAGGTTTGATTGGAGAACACTCTCTCGTTCAAGCCTTCTTGATATAATAAAGGATGCTGGAATTGTTGGTTTAGGTGGGGCTGGGTTTCCAACTCATGTGAAGCTCTCTGTTCAAGATGACAGCAAGATTGACTATCTATATATCAATGGTGCTGAGTGTGAGCCATTTATTACCTGCGACCATAGAATTATGCTTGAGAGGGGAGAGGAGATAATTGAGGGGATTAATATCCTAGAGAAGATTGTAACACCTCAAAAAATACATATAGGAATTGAATCAAATAAGAGAGACGCCATCAAGCACTTAAAAAAATGTGCAAAGGTAAATCCAAAGATAAAAGTTGTTGCATTGAGAGCCAGCTACCCTCAAGGCGATGAGAAGCTCCTTATAAAATCGATATCTGGTAAAACTATTCCTCCAAATAGGCTTCCAATTGATGTTGGAGATATTGTTGTAAATATGTCTACAACATTGGCAATAAAAGAGGCTGTTATAAATAATAAGCCTCTAATAGATAGAGTTGTGACTGTTACAGGAAGCGGTATCGCCAATCCAAAGAATTTAAAAGTAAAAATTGGTACCCCAATAAGAGAGGTTATTGAGGAGTGCGGCGGGCTTAAGCCTGAGGCAAAGAAGGTTATTATAGGCGGACCTATGATGGGATTCTCTCAGGTGGATCTTGATGTTCCTATATCAAAGAGATGCTCTGCTGTAATCGCAATTGCCGATGAGTATGAGAAGTTTAATCCAAACGGGGTCTGTATATCTTGCGGAAAATGTATAACAGCCTGTGCTTTTGGACTCATGCCAACAACTTTGAATAGACTGATAAAGAATAAACTGTTTGAAGAGGCGGTAAAATCTGGAGTTATGCTCTGTAAAGAGTGCGGAGCCTGCTCCTATATATGCCCTGCAAAGATACCATTGGTTCAAGTGTTTAAAATGACTAAAGAATTTGCAAGAAGATTATCTATAAAATGATAGAAAGAAAACAATTTTAGCTAAAGGAAAATCCTTTTTTATGGAAGAAAATCAAACAAAACTTATCGTTTCTAATAACCCCCATACACTCTCTAGTGATTCAACTAAAAATATAATGTGGATGGTTAGTCTTTGTCTGCTTCCCACATCTGTTTTTGGAATATATATATTTGGAATACCAGCCTTTGCAGTAATAACGGCAACAATTGTCTCTGCAATGCTTACAGAGTTTGTGATTTTTAAAATTAGAAGAAAGCCTGTTACTTTGGATGATGGTTCTGCATTTTTAACGGGACTCATCTTGGGGCTCAATTTTCCTGCTAATATTCCGCTCTATATTCCAATATTGTCTGCAGTCTTTGCAATTGCACTGGTGAAACATGCCTTTGGTGGACTTGCAAATAATATTGCAAATCCTGCTATGACAGCAAGGGTTTTTGCCCTCTTCTCATGGTCAAGGCAGATGTCTACATGGGTTGTGCCATTCAATTGGAAGAGTGCCGCCGCCTTAAAGGGTGTAAGTGGTGTCTCTGGTGCAACCACAACGGTTGATGTTCTTACTACAGCAACCCCACTCTCTTCAGTAAAGACACTTCTTGCAGAAAATTATGGAAACAATTTTATAACTTCAAATGTATCAACTCCACCACTATTTACTGGTCCAATGGATATTCTAAACTCAAATGGACACCCATTGTCATATATGGATCTCTTCCTCGGAATGAAGGCTGGCTGTATAGGAGAAGTATCAATATTGCTTCTTATAATAGGAAGTTTTCTTCTAATATATAAGAAAGTAATCAATATCGAAATTCCGCTTGTTTTTATTGGGACTGTGCTGCTCTTTGCGTGGTGCTTTGATGGGCTTAAGTATGGAGCTGGCTTCTTTGCTGGAGACCCGTTGTTCCATCTGTTGAGTGGTGGGCTTGTTTTTGGTGCGATATTTTGTGCAACAGATTTGGTTACAACACCAGTTACCTTTAGAGGCAGATTGATATTTGCCTTTGGGTGCGGAATGATAACTATTCTTATAAGAATGTTTCACTCGCTGCCTGAGGGGGTGAGTTTATCTATAATATTTATGAATATAATGGCACCTGTTATTGATAAGTTTGTTAAAGTTACTCCTCTTGGGGTGAATAAAAGGAAAAATTGATAGATGAATAGTGAAATGAAAAATCATATAACTATTGCAGTAAAGCTAACTATTATATGTTTTATTGCAACACTTCTTCTTACTGTAACTAACCTCTTAACAAAGAATACTATAGATGAATATGAAAAAAAGATGGAAAATGAGGCAAATAGAGATATGTTCCCTGATGGACTTCGTTTTGAAAAGGGGATGTTTTCTGAAACCGATGTAGATACCTACTATTATAGAGTGTTTGATAGCAGAAATGAACTTATTGGCTATATAGTTGCAACAACAGGAAGCGGTTATGGAGGGGAGATGAAGCTTGTTATAGGTTTTCAAAAAGATCTCTCAATAAAAAATATGAAGCTATTAGCAAACAGTGAAACTCCAAGAATAGGCAAGAAGGCAGAAGAGGATAGCTATATGCAAAAGTTTATTGGGACAAATACCCCATCAAAGCCATTTCCAGAAAAAAAAGATCAGCTATCTCCAAAAGAGAGAGATGCCATCACGGGAGCGACAATCACATTTAATGGAATAACAAAAGCAGCAAAAGAGGCAATATATCTTCTAGCGAAACAGGTTAGTTTTGACTATAATAATGGAGAGATAAAATTGCATGATGGTGATCTATCTTCAGATATGAGTACGGAGTAAAAATATGAGTGTAAAAGAGAGATCTTTAGTTTCCGAATTAACAAAGGGTTTTCTTATAGAGAATCCAGTTTTTGCTCTAATTTTAGGTATGTGTCCAACACTTGCGGTTACAACATCTGTTGCAAGTGCAATTGGGATGGGTTTGGCGACAACAATAGTATTGATTGGTTCAAATACACTTATATCACTTTTGAAAAAATTTATTCCTGATGAAATTAGAATTCCAGCATATATAGTAATAATTGCAACATTTGTTACAGTGATTGAGCTCTCTTTAAAAGCTCTACTTCCAGACCTCTCAAAGACACTTGGTGTCTATGTACAGCTTATAGTGGTAAACTGTATTATACTTGGAAGAGCAGAGGCGTTTGCAAGCAAAAAATCTGTTTTACCATCAATAATGGATGCCATTGGCATGGGCTTAGGTTTTACTTTTGGACTTCTTACCATCAGTTTTATAAGGGAGCTTTTTGCAACAGGTGCCTTTAGCTTTACTGACTTTGGACTTGGAACAATTTCGATTCCGTTTTTTAAAGATGGGGCAATAACTTTGGATATCTTTGGAAAAAACAGAGAGATCTATTCTGGGGCTATGATACTTATTTTGCCTGCTGGTGGTTTTTTTGTTTTAGGATTTCTGCTTGCGGTGATAAATAAGCTAAAAAATATAGCAAGCAAAAAGAGTAGGGGAGCATAATTTATGAGAGATTTTATAGTAATAGCGCTTGGTTCTATTTTGGTAAACAACTTCGTTCTCTCTCAATTTTTGGGAATATGTCCTTTTATAGGGGTAAGTAAAAATATAGATTCTGTTGTTGGTATGGGGTTGGCCGTTACATTTGTAATGACACTTGCAAGCTTGGTAACATTTATACTGTATAAAGTTTTTCTGTTTCCAAATTTCATTTTCTTAAAAACGATACTGTTTATTATAGTTATAGCCGTGCTTGTTCAATTGGTTGAGATGATAATGAGAAAAAAGATACCAAATCTATATAATGCTTTGGGGATCTATCTTCCATTAATTACAACAAACTGTGCTGTTTTGGGTGTTGCTGTTATAAATATTAACAAAAATTATAATTTAATTAGTTCAATATTGAATGGATTTTTTGGCGGATTGGGTTTTATGCTTGCTCTCTTTTTACTTGCTGTAATAAGAGAGAGATTGGAATTATCAGATGTGCCAGACTCTTTAAGGGGGCTTCCGATTGCATTTATTTCTGCAGGAATTATTGCATTGGCCTTTTTGGCATTTGATAAAACTATGTTAGATTTTATTAAATAATTTTTTTGGATTTTGATGATGTCTATTTTAATGGCTATTTTAGGTATAGTAGTTTTAACTCTATTGGGTTTTATTTTTGGCTTTGGCCTCTCTTTTTTTAGCTCTCTTTTTAAAGTAGAAGATGATGGTTCGCTAAAAAATAGAATATTTGAGGTTCTGCCAAAGCTTAATTGCGGGGGCTGCGGCTACCCGGGCTGTTTGGCATATGCCGCTGCAATTGAAGAGAAGGGGGAGAGCATCTCTCTTTGTGCTCCTGGTTCAGATGAAGTTATTGATGCAATATCAGATATTACAAATAGAAAGAGTGATGGAAAATCTGTCAAAAAAATAGCAAGGGTCTTTTGTGCTGGTGACGACCTATCTACAAAGAAAGATTTTGAGCTTGATATAGGAAATGACTGCTTTACAGTCTATGCAATTAGAAATGGAGACAGACTCTGTAAGTTTGCATGTGTTGCAAGAGGAAATTGTGCGAAGGTTTGTCCAGTAAATGCTATATCTATAAGTTCAATAGGCAGAGTTATTGTTGATGAAAACCTGTGTATCTCCTGTGAAAAATGTACGAAAGTCTGCCCAACAAACGTAATTAAGATGGTGCCGATTAATGGTGGCTTTTATGTTGCATGTTCCAGCCATGATAAGGGAGCAGTTGTTAGAAAGAACTGCAAAAAAGGGTGTATTGGCTGTGATATATGTACAAAATTTTTAAAAGATGATAATAGACTCGTAATGGATAATGATTTAGCTGTTGTAAAATATAATAATAAAAATAATTTGACAGAGACAGCAGCCAAGTGTCCAGTGAAGGTAATCACTCCAATACTATAATATGAATAACCCTCATATGAATGATGCCACAAACTATATATATTCATTAACCAATTTTGAAAAGAAGATGGAGAAGGGAGCAATTGAATACTCCCTTGATAACATCAAAAAAGCACTTAATATTTTTGATAATCCTCAAAGCAAGATGAAGAGTATACATATCGCAGGGACTAAGGGCAAGGGCTCTACTGCAGCAATGGTTTCAACTCTGCTTAGAACTCTTAATTATAATATATCAACATTTACATCACCTCATATAGAGAGAATCAATGAGAGAATAACCAGCAATTTGATTCCAATAGAAGATAGTAAATTTGTTGAGCTAACAAACTATATAAAAGAGGTTTCCAATAATAGTAATATTGTTCTTACCACCTTTGAGTTTCTATTTATAATGTTTCTTCTCTTCTCATTGGAAAAAAAGACAGATTATATGGTAATAGAGTCTGGACTTGGCGGAAGGCTTGATTCTACTAATGTTATAAAACCTGTTCTTTCCGTAATCACATCTATCAGTTATGATCATATGGATATTTTGGGGAATAGTATAGAGAAGATAGCATCTGAGAAGGGTGGAATTATAAAAGAGGGTGTTCCTATAATTCTATCTAAACAGCCATTCTGTCAAGCAAAAGCTGTTATCAAAAAGATTGCAAAAGAGAAAAATAGTAAACTCTATGAAGCAGAAAAAATTGTTAAGATAATAGAAAAGAGAGAGGATTTTGATAGGCAATATTTTGACTTTATAATAGATGGAAAAAGGGTCAGCAACAACTCGATAAATTTATTTGGTAAACATCAGCTCTATAATTTTGCATCATCACTATTAGCAGTATCAACTATTGATAGCTCTTTTTTAAATAGTTTAGTCAGCAATAGAGACTACGTTTTTAATATCAGAGGAAGAGCTGAGATCATCTCTAAAGATCCACTCATTATAGTCGATGTTGCTCATAATGGAGACTCCATTGACAAGCTTGTCTCCTCTTTGAGAAGCAAGTTCAAAAACGTGAAATGGAGAGTGCTTATTGGTGTTGCAAAAAACAAGGATTATAAGAGGATACTTAAAGGGTTAAAAAAGGTTGCTAAAGATGTTATAGTTACAAATATATCTGGTGAAAAAGAGGGTGATATAGACTCTCTTCTTAAGAATGCAAGGCTCTATTTTAAAGAGGTTAATTTTATAGATAATAGCAGAGAGGCTTTTCAATTTGCTCTTGAGACTAAAGAGCCGCTTCTTATTGTTGGTTCATTCTATATAGTTGCACCATTTTTAGCTTTTTTGCCGAAAAACCTTGTTTAAAATAGATTTTTTATATATTATAGGGATTCCATAATGGACCTTGTAAGTTGATTTAGATATATTTATTTTTGGATAGTAGTAAATTGAAGAGTAAGATAATAGTATTTTTTATATTCATATTTTTTTCATTAAGCTCTCTCTATTCTATTAATGATAACTCAGATGATTCTTCAGCAAAGAGTCCTCAAAAAAATAATAAGGGTGAGCTTAAAGATATTCCAGACTACATAAAAAATAGTCTTACCATTGACAGTGGTGATGACCTTTATGAGAAGAAGAGCTGGTATTATCAATCAAGAAATTATGTAGAATCTTTGATGTGGCGAAAAAAGATTCTCTTCTATGTAGATGAGATAGACCAATATGGAATGAAGAGGAATGTAAATATACAATCTTGGTTTCCCCATATTTTTGCAGGCTATGATGGTATAAAGGTCTCAAATTTTAACCTTAGCAGCTCCTCTTATGATATCTCTGCCAAAAATAACAACTCATTTGGAATAGGTTTTCTGTATGCCTATGACAATATTGACAATAGTAATGTCTCATTAGCTTTTGCAACATCTATTGCACAGCTCGGTGCATTTTATCAACATATACATTTTGAGTTTATTCCTCCCATTCTAAAAAATAGATTGACATTTTTTTCTACTTTGTCATTTTTTGACACGACCCCTCTCTATGAGGCGGCAAAAGGTTTTAATTCGGATAACACTGTTGCAAAGATGTTTAATGGGTTTGGCCAAAAATTTTCAATGGGGGTGACCAACTATAACTCTTTGGGGCTGCACTTCCTACTTGGTGGAGATATTCGAGTACCATTTTTTGATATAAACATTAATGGTTTTGTTGAAAATTTTTATCAGCATAACTTTGCAGTTGCTGATTTTGTATATGACAGTGATGACAGTAAATATTTTGTTGACAACAGATCCCTTAATACAGATTTTTCATCTATTAATATTGGGCTTGGTGGAAGGTGGCAGAAGACAAAACAGACATCAACTATAGTCACTGGAAACGATCTATCAGTTAAAACGAAATTTATTATTCCATATTACAATACAACAGGTAGACCATCATTCTCTTTTGAGTCAAAGATAGAGGATCAAATTACAAAGAAGCTATTTAGAGAATTTGCAGTTAGAGCTAGATTTATAATTGGTGCAAACTATAATACAAGTATAAATTACTCTGGCGATCCATTTATAAGAGGTTTTACAGGTGAAGATCTAACAGGGTTCTTTGCAGTTTTAGGAAACTTGGAGCTTCTTATTCCTCTAATTGATGTAAATATTAAGCAGGCAGTTGGTAATGACTTGCCTAAAGATGCAAAGTTTCTTTTGCACTTTGCTTTGTTTGCTGATGGCGGTTTCACAATCGAGAATTATGATTACTATCTTAATGATGATTTTATTAATGAGAGTCGTACTCCATCAAAATCTTTCAAACAGCAACTTGTTGACAATTACTATATAATTCCAGCAATAACATTGGGTGGAGGGGTGAGATTCTATCCATATTTCCTAAACTTTATTTTAAGAATTGATATTGGTGTCAATATGATAAAGACGATTATGAACCAAGCGCCAGAGATGGAGATTGTCATAAAGTTTAATGATCTCTTTTAGATCTCACGTCCTTTTTAATAAATATTTTCTAAAAAAAAGATATTGATTTTTTTATATTAACTGTTAGGATTAAACAGTTCTACAAAGGTTTTACTTTCAATATTTGGTAGCGATATCCTGCATTGCTCCAGTGTCCCTTTGATAATAGCCATAAGCATTCTCCATCAATAGTAAAGCTTGATAAGCTATTTCCACTAAAGTCGAGATATCTTAAAGAGATATCTTTAAGCAAAGATGAGCAGTTTATATAGTTGTTAGAGTAGTTATATCCATATTTTGATAGGAATTGTACATATTCATTACTGTTCTCTCTAAGTTTGGTGCAGAAAATATAGACAATATCTCCATTAAATCCAAATTTATAATCTGAGTGGTATGCCATACCTATTTGGTGTGCGCTCCAATAATAATTGCCGTTATAAGTATAGGTTTCTGTAGAACTATTATATGAATATGAATATTCAAATACTTTAAAAGAGCTATTACTATCACCATATTTATCAAACAACATAAGTTTATCATCAATTGCATTATACTCAATAGATCTTATATAACCTGCCTCATTGAAACAATTTAGTAGCTGCCTATTATTACCATCACTATCCATCTGCAAATATTTTGTAAATTTAGAGCTTGAAACCTCTATATCAATAAAATTAAAAATCATAACTATCTTACTATTGTTAATAGCCATATTGCTCTCCACATATCGATACAATCTTGTATCAACAGATAGATCATCATAGTAATTTATTAAAATTTCACTATAGTCGCTTGATAGATCTTCACTGTCAAATTTTACTACTCTATTGTTATAATAGAGATATATATGATTTTTATCAATGCATATGTTGATCCCATTATATGGCGAATTTTTATCTATTGCCACCTCTATATTTAACAACTCTTCAACGCCAGCCCTATTTGGGTTATAGTATGCAACTTCATACTCTGTAGTTGTAGTAATAGATTGATTTGTTGAGGTAGTGGTGGTTGTGGTAAATAGATTAGTACATCCAAGAGATAATAGTAACAAAACTACAATTAGTAGTAGATGCAGAAGATATATTCTCTTCAATTTTTTCTCTCCTTAAACTATTTTAATATAGCAGTTATAAAGGTTTTATTTTCACTATTTTAAAATAATTTCCAATTGTGTTGTTGTGAGTTCTTTTTGACAGTACCCATATATATTCACCATCAATAGCAATATCAGATACTTCAAAAATGTTGAGATAGCCAAGATCAATTGTTTTCAACAATTTTGAAGGTTTGCTGCTTGTAGTATAGTCATATTCATATATATAAAGATAGGCTGTTGGAGGGGGGAGTGAAGGCTGCATATAGAGAATTTCAGGAGGAGCTATGGCTCTATCTTCACTACTCTCTATATAGTTAGCTGTTGGAACTGGCATATAAGAGAAGTGAAAGGTGTATCCACCAAAACTATCAAAACTATGATAGAAAAGATTCTCATTAAATATACCTCTAACAGATGCCATAGAGCCATCCCACTCATAGGTCTCTTCTAATGTATAGGGTTCTGCCATAGATTCATCATATGTATACTCAAGTATAATATCTTGCCTGCTTAATAGCATAATTTTTCCATTTGAATCATTATAGTGGGTATATGATATAATTGCACTCTCATTAAAGGTTACCAATTTTTTATTATTTCCATCTCTATCCATTTGCAAATATTTTGTCAATTTGGAATCCACTGCATCGATCTTGCTAAAGTGAATATTCAAAACTATTTTATTGTTGTGAGTGATCATCCCCGACCTCTCATATTTATAGATAGTTGTGTCAACTGATAGGTCACTACTATGATCTATTGATATTTCACTGTGGATTGTTGATAAATTGTTGATCTCAAATTTTAATATTTTGTTTTCAAAAAAAAGATATATATAGGTATCACATTTAGAGAAGAGAGGAGAGTCTGGTGGATTTGGCATATTTATTGGTATTATCTCATCTAATAACACCTCAACTCCAGCTTTCTCTGGACTATACTCACTATATTTATCATCACCCTCAGGAATAACAGGAGGATAACATCCAGAAAGTAAAAAGAGTAGAGATATAATGAGAGCTATATACAAAAAATATATTTTTTTCAATTTTACTCCATCTTTTTTTGATGATAATTTATTATACTATAAATATAGGATAGTGCAAAAACTTTTTTTAATAAACCTATTTTTTATAATTTTATTAAGTAATTATGTTGATTTTTTTCTAAACTCTCTTTCTCCCTTTTCAAAAGGGGGATTAAAAATAGTTATTTTGGTTGGAAATGAAGTAAAACTACTTATTATATATCTGTCGGTTTTTTTGTTTTTTCTTCGAAAAAAAGAAAAAACCTTTGAGATATACAATAAGTAGTTTTAATCCTAACAGTCAGTATTGAAAAATCAATATACCTTTTTTAAAAGATATTTTTCAAAAAGGGCGTGGGATTTAAAAAAGAAAAAAAATCCTATGGCAATTTTTTACCATAGGATTTTTGCTATTAAAAGCTACTATTTTGATGTACTCTTATCTGGTTCATAGGTTTTCTCTTTTATATCAAAAGCGACCTCTTTGCCCTTCATTGTTACATCTACATTTAGATCTTTATCAAAGTCTCTCTGTAAGAGAAGTTTTGCCAACGGATTCTCTATATTATTTTGTATAGATCTCTTAATCGGTCTTGCACCATAGACAGGATCAAAACCCACATCAGCAATATAGTCATAAACATCTTCAGAGAAGGTAATTTTTATGGATCTTGCCTCAAGACGAGCAACAAGTTTGTTAAGCTGAAGCTTAACAATCTCTCTTATATTCTCTTTTTCAAGTTTATGGAAGAGAATGATTTCATCAATTCTATTTATAAACTCAGGCTTAAACTCCTGCCTTATCTCATTAAGAACGTGAGAACGAATATCTTTGAACTCCGCCTCTCTATCTTTTGCACTGTTGAAACCTATGTGAGTATTTGTATTATTTATATAGCTTGAACCAATGTTGCTTGTCATTATTATAACAGTGTTTTTAAAATCAACAATTCTCCCCTGTCCATCTGTGAGACGCCCATCGTCCAAAAGCTGCAAAAGTATATCAAATATATCAGGGTGAGTCTTTTCGATCTCATCAAGCAGAACAACAGCATATGGTCTTCGTCTTATTATCTCAGTTAGCTGTCCCCCCTCGTCATAACCAACATAGCCCGGAGGGGCACCGATCAGACGTGAAACACTGAATTTTTCCATATACTCTGACATATCTATTCTAACAAGAGCCTTCTCATCATCAAACAGGATATTTGCTAAAGCCTTTGCAAGCTCTGTCTTTCCAACGCCTGTAGGTCCTGCAAAGATAAATGAGCCTATTGGTCTATCCTTCTCTGATACACCAGCTCTGTTTCTTCTAATTGCATCACTTATTGCTTTTATCGCCTCATCTTGACCAACAACACTTTTGTGAAGCTCTGTCTCAAGGTCTAAGAGCTTGTCTCTCTCTGTTTGAAGCATCTTTTTAACAGGGATTCCAGTCCATGAGGAGACAATAGCTGCTATATCATCTTCTGTAACCTCCTCTCTAAGGAAGGAGTTTGTCTTATGAAGCTCATCAAGCTTCTCATATGACTCTTTAAGTTTTTGTTCACTCTCTGGAATAGAGCTATATTTTATTTCACTCGCTTTTGTTAGGTTTCCCTCTCGGATCAGATCTTCCTCTTGTCTCTTTAAAGATTCAAGTTTCTCTTTTGTTGAACCAATACTCTCAATCACGCTCTTCTCATTGTTCCACTGAAGTTTCATTGCATCAGCTTTTACCTTAAGGTTTGATAGTTCTGCCTCAAGTTTTTTTAGTGTCTCTATTGAGTGCTGATCCTCCTCTTTTGATAGAGCCTCTTTTTGCATCTCAAGCTGCAAAATTTTTCTCTCCAAATTGTCAAGCTCCTCTGGCTGACTCTCAATCTGAATCTTTAGACGGCTTGCAGCCTCATCAATTAGATCGATTGCTTTGTCTGGAAGAAATCTGTTTGTTATATATCTGTCAGAGAGGGTAGCGGCACTTATTATTGCACTATCTTGGATTCTAACCTTGTGGTGAACCTCATATCTCTCCTTTAGACCTCTAAGTATCGCGATTGTATCTTCAACACTTGGTTCTGATACCAACACCTGTTGGAATCTTCTCTCAAGAGCGGCATCTTTCTCTATATATTTTGTATATTCATCAAGGGTAGTTGCACCAATACAGTGAATCAGTCCTCTAGCCAAAGATGGCTTTAGGATATTGCTTGCATCCATTCCACCGTCACTTCGCCCAGCACCTATCAAGGTGTGAAGCTCATCAATAAAGAGTATAAATTCTCCATTAGATTTTTCAATCTCCTTCACAAGTGCCTTAAGTCTCTCTTCGAATTCTCCCCTAAATTTTGCTCCAGCAACAAGCAGAGCCATATCGAGAGAGAGGATTTTTTTATTTTTTAAGCTTTGAGGAACATCGCCAGAGACAATTCTTCTTGCAAGTCCCTCAGCAATAGCAGTCTTCCCAACACCTGGCTCTCCAATTAGAACAGGATTATTTTTTGTTCTTCTAGCTAAGACCTGCATTACACGGCGAATCTCATTATCTCGGCCTATAACTGGGTCAATCTTATTTGTACGTGCAAGTTCTGTTAGATCTATTGTGAATTTTTGTAAAACTCTATATTTTGATTCTGGGTCTTGATCTGTTATCTTTTGATCTCCTCTGATGTTTTTTAATGCAAGAAGAACATTCTCCTCTGTAACACCAAGATTTTTTAACATATATGATACTGGGTCGCTAAGCTTTAATGTTGCAAGCAATATATGTTCAGCAGAGATAAACTCATCGCCAAGCTTGCTCATCTCACTTACAGAATTTACCAAAAGAGCATTCAAATCTTTTGAAACATATAGGGTCTTTCCATCAGGTGTCATTGGTTTGTGGGTTAAAAGATCCTCTATTTCGCGGCGAACCCTTGCTGCCCCTGCACCAATGTTATCAAATAGAGGCCCTAATATTCCCTCCTTTTGATCGAGCATTGCAAGATAGAGATGTTCAACATATATCTCATTATTGTTTTTTGCAATTGCAATCGCAGATGCCTCCTGCAGAGCCTGCTGCATAAGAAGTGTAAATTTTTCAAAGTCCATGTAGTCCTCCTAAAACATATCCAAAGCTAGAAAAAAAGAAATAATTTTTGATTTATAATTTTTTATAAAGAAAAGTCTGAAAAAGGCTGCTAGTTTGAAGCCTAATAATTGTAATATAATAAACTTGCTCTTTAAAAAAAACTATTTTTACAAAAAATTTTAAAAAAAAACTTAAATTTAGAAAAATACTTTGAGCAACATTTTTAAATTTGGAATAAACTTGTTAACATCAACCATATAGTCAATATAATTTTCATCTATCTTAATAAGTCTATTCTCTTTTATATTTATAAATACCAATGTTGATGGAAGGTATGCAATCAAGGTAAAACCTATGCTGAACGGAGACACCACTGAAAGTCCAAGACCAATGAGCAGCACAAAGTCCATAAAGCTGTTTGGGTTTCTTACATATCTATAGAACCCATTTTTGCAAAAGTCCTCTGATGATGAGAGAAATTGATTATGTTTTTTATAAAAATATGTTTTCATAAATATAGTTATGATAACAATAAATAGACCAATTGATCTTACAATGGAATCAGCCATAGGGATTATAATAAGCTCTCCTATTCCAACAACTCCAACAATGAAAATTGCAATATTAAGAAGAAAAAGAACCGAAACAGCTATAGATGAGCGAAAAAAGATCTTTCTATATTTTATATTTAGAGAAATGAAATAGAGACCAATGAGAATTAGGCAAAATGAGGCAACCCTATGCCCATCATTAAGCCATACACTTGTAATATCATTTATACCCGTAATTCCCATCTTTTTCTCGTATATTTAAAAGGATTATATCTAGGTAATATGATAGACGAAAGAGCTCTCTTTTGTCAAGAGGAATAGGCAATATTTAAAAAAAATATACCATAAACATACATTTTATATAAATATTTAAGCATTTAACAATTTTTTGGCTTTTACCGACCTATTTTGAGATTGAAATTATTGGCATATTTTTTTAATTTTTTTCTATCCATATTATTTTTGATACATTGTTTATATAAAAGAAATATTATTTTTCTAATTTTAAAGGAAGTTAAAGGGGGCAAGATTTCTATTAAGTAAGCCTTATTTACATAAAATAAAGGTAATAAGATTTTGACAAAATCATTTTTCTATTATATTATTCAGTTATAAAATATACTAAAGATACTATTTTAGATTTTTTTAGTCTGTTTAAATTATCTCTTATTTCATTTAGGGGGCTATATATGGTCTTACGAAGAACGAAGATTGTTTGTACAATGGGGCCGGCGGTTAAGGATGTTGCTATAATAAAGAGCCTTTTGCAGGCTGGAATGAATATTGCAAGGTTCAACTTTTCTCATGGTGATCATAATTATCATAAAGAGATGGCTGATATTGTGCGTCAGGCAAGCAAAGAGACCGGTATACCTGTTGCTCTCTTGATTGATACAAAGGGACCAGAGATACGAACAGGGATGATTAAAGATGATGGAACAATCACACTTGTAAGAGATGAAAAGATAATACTTACAACAAGAGATGTTCTTGGAACAAAAGATCTTTTAAATATCTCATATAAAAAACTTCCATTTGAAATAAAAGTTGGAAACCATATATATATTGCTGATGGACTTTTAGACCTTGAAGTAGAAAAAGTTATTGATGAAGATATATATTGTGTGATAAGAAGTGGTGGGGAGATTGGAAGCAGAAAAAATGTCAATGTTGTTGGAATAAAGACATCGCTTCCAGCTGTAACTGAAAAAGATATAATGGATATCCTCTTTGCTATAGAGCAGGACTTTGATTTTATAGCAGCATCATTTGTTAGAAAGCCTGCTGATGTTAAGGAGATTCAAGACATTCTTGATAGATACAACTCTAAGATACATATAATATCGAAAATTGAAGATGAAGAGGGAATTGATAACATTGATGAGATTATAAGAATCTCAAACGGTATAATGGTTGCAAGGGGCGATCTTGGTGTTCAGATAAGCAGTGAACATATTCCTCTTGTTCAAAAGAGAATTATCGAAAAGTGTAACAGAGAAAACAAGCCTGTAATAACTGCTACACAAATGCTTGACTCTATGATTCATAATCCTAAGCCAACCAGAGCGGAGTCAACAGACGTTGCAAACGCTATTTTTGATGGAACTGATGCCATCATGCTTTCAGGCGAAACTGCGAATGGTAAATATCCTTTGCTTGCAGTACAAACGATGCATACAATTGCTATTACTGTAGAGAACAGTCCTGAATATATAAAACAGTGTGAAAAATATTTTTCTCTAAGTGAAAATAACAATATGTCAGACTCCATTGCAAAGGCGGCATTTGTCTTGGCTTCGGAGATAAAGGCTTCAGCTCTATTAACACCTACAAACAGCGGAACAACTGCGAGATTGATAAGCAAATATAGACCAAGACAGACAATTGTTGCTGTAACCACAACAGAAACTGTTCAAAGAAAACTCTTAATCTACTGGGGAATATATCCAATCGTAACAGAGATGGTCTCAAACTCTGATGAAATGTTAAACAATGCACTTAAGGCTGCTATTGAATACAACTATGTAGAGAACTTTGATAAAGTTGTTGTTGTTGCGGGAACTCCAATCAACTCTCCAATAATGCTCAATATGATAAAGGTTCATAAAATATGTAACATTCTTGGAAGGGGCTTAAAAGGGTTTGGCCAAATATCATCTGGAAGAATAGTGAAAGCCAAAGATATTGGAGAGGCTGCAATAAGTATCAAAGGGACTGGAGATGAGATCCTATTAACAAAATATCTTGATGAGACCTTCAAACCTCTATTAAAAAGTGTTGCTGGTGTAATACTTGAAGAGTACTCTGCAATGCCATGGGACGAAATTCAAAAAGAGAACCCAGACCTTGTCTATGTCTCTGGTGTTGAAGACGCTTTGACTAAATTTGAGAATAACTTAACTGTAAGTATCGATGGCGAAGAGAAGCTGATATATGAAGGAATAGTTAAGACAAAATAGTTTTCATTCTTTAATTAATTTATTATATTTATTGTAAAATTATATAGGGGGAATATTCCCCCTACAACCCCCTTTTTTTAAAGAGTGGAAAAATTACTATGATTATACAATATACAAGTCGCTTTTTGTTTGATTTTGTTTCACAAGATATACAAAAAGCTTTGTTGTGTATTGCATAATCATAGTAATAAATATTTATTAATCATAGAGAGAAGATATAAACTTAATATAAAGATAAGATATAAACAAGATACCAAAAAGCTTTGTTCTTGGCATCTTGTTTATATCTTTGATTATGAAAAATAAATTTTTTAGTTACTTAGTTTTGAAAGATTTTTGTTTTTTAAAAAAGTGAATCATATTATTTGAGATTTTATATGGATTTTTATGGATTGCAGAAGGTAACACTACTTGATTATCCAAATGAGGTTGCAGCAACCCTCTTTACATTTGGCTGCAATATGCGGTGTCCATTTTGTCACAACCCGGAGCTTGTTATTGGTGACAAAAAATCGACAAAGCAGAAGAGGTATAGTTTTGATGAGATAAAATCTTTTTTAACAAGCAGAATTGGTAAGCTTACTGGTGTATGTATCACCGGCGGAGAGCCGCTTCTTTATGATGAAATTGTTGATGTTGTTAAAGAGATAAAGGCTTTAGGTTTCAAAGTAAAGATTGATACTAATGGCACAAATCCAAAGTTATTAAAAAAAATTGATGCTGATTATATAGCAATGGATATAAAGACATCGCTTGATAAGTACGATTTGGTAAACTTCACTGGAAGTGAAGATATAAGAGATCTTATAAAGGAATCAGTTGATTTTTTATTAAGTGGTAATATAGATTATGAGTTTAGAACCACTGCTTTTCCTGATATTTTTGATATTGATGATCTAAAGAGGGTATTGGATTTCATAAAAGGGGCTAGAAAGTATAATATAATTCAATTTAGACCAAGAAATACCCTCTTTAGTGATAGTGTGAAAGTTTTGCCTTATAGTGAAGATCTAATAAATAGTATGAAAAAGATGGTTCTTGACAGTGGAATAGAGACAAATCTTTAAATGGCAGTTTTTTTGATTCTCAATTAGAAACTAAAAATCTTTTTTGTATAAGATATTTATCAGAAAGGACGTGGCACGCAAAAAAAAGAAAAAAGAGAGAATAAATATATATGAGGGGGAGTAAAACTCCCCTCATATATATTTACTTTTTCTTTTCTTTCTTTTTTTAAGTAGCATTTGCCTATTAAGTACAACTTGCTTAAATAGATGAGGCTCAAATGAGATTAGTTTCTATGAGGCAGATTTACTTTTTTTACTTATTAAATTAGTAATGCCACCTTTGGTTTTTAACTACCATTATAACGCTATCTATTTCTTAAAACATCATAAAAAAGATTTGAAATTTTATAAAAAATATTATATATTCACCGTTAACTATACCATTGTTTCTAATAATATGTTATTAGATTTACAAACTGTAAGCTTTAGCTTATTACTCGTAAGCTCTTAATAAGGCAAGCTTGTTGTTTACGCAATAAAAATCTAGGATTTTAGGAGTGCCAATGAAACTTATTATAACTGGTGTTAATAACTACACAATAAATGAGGTTATAGAAAATTATATAAAAAAGAGAGTAAAAAAACTCTCTCATTTGGAAAATAATATAAATACAATAACTATAAAATTGGATGGATATAAAAAGGGCGTGAAAGATGGAGATGCAACCCTTGAAACCACTCATTGGGGAATTTTTAATTTTCATGCAAATGATAAAGATACAATGCACCTAATTGATAAGCTAATCCATATGATAGAGATGAAGCTTAACAAAGAGCATGAAAAAAATATTGATAGAAATAAGATGACAAGAAGAGAGTCTATTGTTTTCACTCATAG
This sequence comes from Spirochaetota bacterium, assembly GCA_031549085.1. GTDB lineage: Bacteria > Spirochaetota > GWE2-31-10 > GWE2-31-10 > MWDO01 > JAVBQL01. Next base: position 18,216 of record JAVBQL010000026.1, on the reverse strand, counting down.
CAAAGGAATCCCTGAGCCAACAACATATATTGCTCTAGATCCTACAATAAAGAATATTGAAGATGCATATCTACATATAACATCTGATCCAAACGATAATGAGACAGACTCAATGGGATTTATCCTTGTTGACAAAGTTGCATTTATACTTAAATTATCAAGTAGTGATATCTATTTAATAGCTCCAAAAGAGTATGAAGAAAACAAATATGGTATCTATTTTGTAGAGAAAGATAACTATAAGATAGATAAAGAGTATGAAATTGGTGATATTGAATTGTCTAAAAAGACACTATTTGATGCTCAAAAGGGAGTTATTGAGAATAATATAAATTATACTGTTTTTCTAGATGAAAAGCGTGATATGGTATCATTCTTAATTAGAGAAAAAAGAGGTTCTTGGACTCTTATATCATAGATAATTTGCAAAGGAAGAGATGGTAGAGAAAAAGGTTCAGGTTAAATGGAAGGCGGGGCTTCACCAGAGACCCTCTTCAGACCTTGTTAAAATTGCAAATAAATATAAATCAAACATTTTTATCACCAATGGTCAAGAGAGGGCTGATGCTAAATCGATCCTAGCACTTTTTATGTTGATTGCGACCTATGGGACAGAGCTTACTATCTGCACTGATGGAGAGGATGAAAAAGCGGCTTTGGATGAACTTTTTGATTTCTTTAATACAAATATAGATGAAGATAGTTAGCTCTATATAGATAGAGCTAACTTTTTTATCCTTATCTAGATGTGGTACTCTTTTGAAACATAATTTGCAGCATCATAATATATAGAGAACCTAATTTTCTCTATTATATTTTTTCTATCCATTTTATTATCAACTTCGCATTCAATTTCAAAATCGTTTCCTGCTTTTTTTATGTTGATATCTATTTTTAACAACTTGTCTTTTTGATAATCAAAGCTAACCCCATCATCATCATAAAATGAGAACTTTGCTTCATCTGTAACAAAAGCTATTACATTGAGTTCTGTTATATTTTTTTCATCAACATAGTTCATTCTTGGACCAAAAACAACCATATGATTCTCTCTTATAAGAAGAGGGATCTCATTTAGATCGATATCTATGTAGTGAGAGCCTGCACGTAGAAGAGCAGTTCTCATATTTTTGTCATTATAAGTTTTGAAAACAAGAAGCAAATAGTTGGTTTCTGATGGTATATATAAAAAGCGGCCTCTTGTATTTGGTGTATGTATTGGAGCAGCCATTATAGAGTCACCAACCATAAACTGATCCTCTATATTGCTCAATTTTGGATCATTAAATTCAAAGCTTAAAGATCTTATCATTGGTTTTAGGTCTATAGTTGCCTTTATATATTCAGAGTAGATATGCGGTATAAGTGTGTATCGCAAGTTTATTGCGTCTCTTACCATATTAAGTGTTGCATCATCAAATGCCCATGGCTCTTGATCTCTTGTTCCCAGAGATGAGTGGTTTCTAAACATTGGAGAAAAAACTCCCAACTGTGTCCATCTTATAAGAAGTTCTGGGCTTGCGTTATTTCCAAATCCGCCGACATCAGCTCCAGAGTAGAAGAAGCCACAGATACTCAAAGATTGAAGCATTCTGATGTGAACAATCATATGTTCCCACCAGCTCTGGTTGTCTCCTGTCCATAGAGCTGCAAACCTGTGCATTCCTATATAGCTGCTTCTTGAGAAGAGAAAGAGCCTCCTGTTTGGAGCAAAAACCTCAGCAGCCTCTGATAGTGCAAGATTCATATTAAACCCATATAGATTATGCACATCACTGTTTTTCACAATTTTTCCATCATCAGTTTTATGAAAGAATGTATCATAGTACTCATCTCTATTGGCAATGAATTGGGCGCTATCTTTTAATTTGAAAAAATCATACATATCAAAGCCTTGCTCTCTTTTTTCGAGAGTTGTTTGGATGGTTTTTTCAAGGTTATCAAGACCTTCTGGCGTAAAAAATATTGTTGGCTCATTCATATCGCTCCAGAAACCATCAATTCCCATATCATACATTTTTTTGTATAATGCACCCCACCAGTTTCTTGTTCTCATATTAAGAAAGTCTGGAAAGTGGGTAAAGCCTGGCCAAACAGAGGCAACAAAATTTGTCCCATCACTTTTCTTACAAAAATAGTTATTTTTTATTCCCTCTTCATATACACTGTAGTCATCTTCAATTTTCACCCCGGGATCGATTATTGGTACAAGGTGAAAGCCATCTTTTTTTAGTGAACTTACAAGGTTCTCCATATTTGGAAACTTCTTCTTGTCGATAGTGAAGACTTTATAGTCTTCCATATAATCAATATCGGTATATATCGCATCACAAGGGATATCATACTCTCGCAGTTTTGAGGCGACCTCTTTTACTCTCTTCTCATTTGGATAGCTCCATCTGCACTGCTGATAACCAAAAGCCCACTTTGGCGGAATGTAGGGTGTACCAGTTAGTATTAAAAAATCTTTTATGATTCTATATTTATCACTGTTTTTGAATAAATATAGATCGAAATCTAAACTTGGAATTGTTATCACCATCTTATCTATATCTGTAAATCCTATATCAAAAATAACCTCACCTGGATAGTCAATAAATAGACCAAAGGTATCACTGCTGTCATCTGAGATTATAAATGGATGTGAACTGTAGAGGGAACTTTTATCTGGGGTGTGCAAAGCATCATCAGTTGCATAGAGCCTATATTTTTTTCCACGCTTATTTAAGCCGCCTAGAGCCTCTCCCAAGCCATAGATTGCTTCCCTCTTTCCCATATTACATTCTATAATGGTTTTGTTACTATCAAATTTTATAGTGAAGTGTTCAATCTTTTCAGTCTCATCAAAGCTTATTGTATCCATATCTATTACAGCTGCATTTGTTCTTATTTTGGGTTCACCAAATCTGAATAGTGTTGTGAAAGATAGAACTTGAGCTTTTTTAAACATATATTCTTCCTTAAATAAAATCATATTTATATGAAGTATAATTTTATAGATATTATATCATAAGTGGCCATTTATTTTAAGAGTTTAATTAAATATTTATATCATGAATGTAGTAGATAACAACATTTTTTTTGTATTGCTTATAATAATAAAGTTTTATCTAAATAGAGCTGGCTTGAATGTTGCGGTATACAACAAAGCTTTTTGTATGTTTTGCTTCTGGCAGAATCAAACAAAAAGTGACTTGTATACTGTATAATCATGGAATATATTATTTTTAGGGTGGGATATTGGGGGGAGAAATCTCACCAATAAATTCACTAGAAGCCTAATGCTATTGTTTCTCTTTTTTTCTTATTTTTCTTTTTTTAGTTACTGAAAGTTCATCTGATTTTATAGGGAGAACAATAATAAATCTTGTTCCAACATCTTTGTTCTCTGCCCATATAAAGCCATTATGTTTTTCTATGATTCCTCTGGCTATTGTGAGTCCAAGGCCGCTTCCTTTTCCCATAAACTCAAAATCTGATGAGTGGTGGTTGTTGAGATCTCCAAGCTCTACAAATGGTTTAAAGATCTCTTTTAATTTATTTTTTGGAATTCCAATACCAGTATCCTCGATCCATATTGCAAAATACTCATTTCCATCAAAGCCATACTTATCAACAATATTGCTAAAAGGATATATTATTGAAACATCAATTGTTCCGCCATCTTCTGTAAATTTAATTGAGTTGCTTATAATTTGATAAATAGCCAGATATAGTTTCTCTTCATCTCCGCCCACTAAAGGGAGGCTGCCATTTGAAAATATATTAAATTTCAAGTTTCTCTGTTCTAAAATTATGGAGAAGTTATCATATATAGACTCTATAATCTTTAGAATATCGATATTGTCTTTAATTTTTAGTTCCTTCTCTATATTAGTAATAGAGAGGGTATTATCAATTGTCTTATTCAGTCTTAAAGTGTTTTTGTATATAACATTTATATATTTTTCAAGTTTCTGATCAATATTGAAATTAGATTTTTTTAATAAGATAAATTCTAAATAGCCAATAATTGTTGAGAGGGGAGTTCTAAGCTCATGAGAGGCTATACCAATTACATCTTTTTTTATCTTTTCTAGCTCAACCAACTCCTCATTTGCTCTTTGGAGTTCAAGAGAGAGATCATAAGAGTCATCTATTAGGGCACTGTTATACTCTCTTAAATATAGTGCCTCCATACTCTTATCTATACTTATTTTCCTGCCGCCAATATACTCATCGATACTATCAACAAGGTATTGAACATCTATTATAGGTTTGCTTATTATTCCATCAAAACCAGCAACAACCATTCTTCCCTTTATTTTTTGAGAGATATAGCAGGTAGTAAAGGCCACTATAGGAGTGTGACTAAAGGTCTCTCGTTCTCTTATTTTTGTTGCAATTTTATACCCATTTATATTATTTGCATATATATCAATAAGAACAATAGAGACATTTTCTTTAAGCAGTATTTCAAATATTTTATCAGGATCATTTTCAGTTATTACCTCAAAAGGAAATGGTTTTAGGATCTTTTTCAAGCTTGTATCATTATTTTGATTTGAAAAGATATATAATATGACTTTTTTACTGCTTTTTTCTCTATTTTTGATTCTAATTCTCTTAAATAATTATATTTTAAATAATTATATTTAAATTATTTAATATTAAAAAAAATAAAAAGAAACTTTTCTTAATACTCTATTAAATATAATATAATTTCTTAAAATAAACTAATAATTAGACTTATTAAAGCGAGATAAACAAGAAAACAGCCGTTTTTTTCGTAAAACAGCTATTTTCTAAAGTTAGTTATAATTATTTTCTGTCTTTCATAGGCACAAACTCACGTCTTGTGTCACCTATATAAATTTGTCTTGGTCTTCCAATTTTTTGAGCCTCACTATCATGCATCTCTTTCCACTGAGAGATCCAGCCAGGCATTCTGCCTATTGCAAACATCACAGTAAACATATTTGTTGGTATTCCAATTGCTCTATATATTATTCCGCTATAGAAATCAACGTTTGGATATAGGTGTCTATCAATAAAGTAGCTATTGTGAAGTGCCTGATGCTCAAGCTCCATTGCAATATCAAATAGGGGATCCTGTATATTAAATTTCTCTAATAACTTTTTACACATATCCCTCATTATTTTTGCCCTTGGATCATATGTTCTATATACCCTATGTCCAAAACCCATTAGAACAAAAGGATCATTTTTGTCACTTGCTCTCTTGATAGATTCATCCATAGTCATACCTTTTGTATAGATCTCATCAAGCATCTCTATAACTTTTTGGTTTGCTCCTCCATGCAGTGGTCCCCAAAGGGCACAAATACCAGCACACACAGAAGAGAAGAGGTTTACTTTACTGCTGCCAACAAGACGAACAGTTGATGTACTGCAGTTTTGCTCATGATCAGCATGTGCAACAAGAACCATATTTAGAGCTTTTACGATATCATCATCAATCTCATATTTTTTTACTGGACTGCTAAACATCATATTTAAGAAATTTGGGACATATTTTAGATCGTGTCTAGGATAGACAAAAGGTTCTCCAATAGATTTTTTATATGTAAAAGCTGCAATAGTTCTAATTTTGGATATAAGCCTTGCTGCCATCAAATCAAAGTCTTTGTCATCTTCTATTAGAAATGGGTAGTATATAGACATTGCATTGACCATAGTTGACAATACGGCCATTGGATGAATCCCGCGTGCTGGAAGTTCATCAAAAAAAGAGAGCATATCCTCATGAATCATCGAGTTCTCTGTCAAAAGTTTTGAAAAGGCATCTTGCTGTGTTTGATTTGGAAGCTCTCCATGTATTAAAAGATATGCAGTTTCGATAAATGTACAATTCTCTACGAGCTGTTCAATATCATATCCTCTATATCTTAAAATTCCCTTCTCTCCATCAATAAACGTTATATCACTTTTGCATGATGCAGTATTTTGATAGCCATCGTCAAGAGTAACATATCCAGTTTGATTTCTTAATTTAGAAATATCAATTGCTTTCTCATTTTCACTGCCTATTACTGTTGGAAATTCATAGCTCTTTCCCTCAAGGATTATTTCGGCAACTCCATGTCCCTCCATATTTCCTTCTCCTCCTTTAAATGTTAGAATTTTTTATTATTTTTGTGGCGGAAGATATGTACAAGATTGAATAATATCAGATATCTCAATTATTCCAGAACACTCTTTATTAAATATGCCTATATTAGATACAACCGTGAAGATATCATCATATATCTTTTTGTTAATAGCTAAATTTGCCATCTCCCTTTTTGGTAAAATAAAGGACTCCTCTCTATTATTTTGGTTTGTTTGCGGAGACTTTGTAGAGATTGTGTAGATGGTTGCACCACTAGCCCCAACCTTCATAGTTTTATTAACAATCTCTGATAGTGTTCCATCATTAGATATAATCATAAAATTTATCATATCTTTTTGATATTTAATCTTCTTTCTAAAATTGGACTCAATGTTTGAGAATTTTCTTCTCCAATTATTGTTTCCTTTTATATCATCTATGGCAGATATGATCTGCTCCACACTGGCAATATGTTTTGATTTTCCTCTAAAGAACTTTGTGTTGATCAAAATCTTTCTTACGGGGGCCATATACATAAAGCCTTTTCCTGGCTGATCAAGCTTGGCTGCCTCCACCAAATTATCCATAATTTCAATAGAGTCATCCCTATTTACCAAAACGGTCACAATCTCTTTCTCTGAAGGGACAGCAATACGAAGAAGACCAAGTCGTGTTCGTATTCCGCCTCCGATTCCAAACGTCACCCTTGGTACACATATTCCCATATCAAGAATATTTCTTACAATATCAGTACTATCCCCACGCTGTAAAATAGCAGTGATCTCAACAAAATCATCTTGAAATCTTATCTGCTCTTTCTCATCAATTTTTATCTCTTTAAGCTTCTCTATATCAAAAAATTTGATATCTTCAGAATAGATCCCCTTTGTTTCACTATAAATAGTTCCTCTTCCAGGGTGATTAAGCTCTGCCTCTTTAGCAATAAGGGAGAGAACAACCTCTTCAAACTCCATAGGAATATAGAAAAATATTATATCTGTTAGATCTTCTTCAAGAACAGTATCTTCAGATATATTGAAGAGTCTCTTTTTTTCTCTTAACACTACACTCTTTGCAGCCTGAATATTAAAGACCAAAATACCTATCTTTTCTAAAAGGAGAGTTACTTTAGATGAGACAACTTTATAGAGATCACAAGTTATTTTTATAAGATTTTCTTGTTTCATTTATAGTACCTTGTAAATAAAATCTTTTTATGTTACTTCTTGGGTTGTGTCAGACAAAACCTGTTTTTGTTTGTGTGATGCATATAATCCAACAATTAGAACACTTATTATAGGACAAGCAGAGGCCATCGATAAGACTCCAAAAGAGTCAGAATTTCCGACCTTAAGTCCAAGACCCAAACCTAATGATATTACCAACGGTACAGTAATAGGTCCGGTTGTTGCACCACCAGTATCCCATGCTATATTAACAAAATTTTCATCTGATGAGAGAAATGTTAATACTAAAATTATTAGATATGCTGGAGCAAGAAGATATATAAGAGGTATGAAAAATATAATTTTTAGAAGTCCAAGAGCAATTCCAACACCAACTCCAACACCAACAGCACTAACAAGCATATTTTTCTTGAATGTTCCAACACTAATCTCCTCAAGCCTGATTGCAACAGCACTTAAAGATGGCTCTGCCAAGGTTGCACAATAGCCTAAGAAGAATGCAAATATAAAGACAACAAGAATACCAAGAACCATATTGTCAAACATAGGTCCTTTTGATGGTATATAGGTATATGTTTTTGTCTCTTCATTAAGATTTTCAACATTATATGAGAGCTCTAAATATCTATTTTTATGTTTAACATAAAAGAACTCTTCGGTCTCTCCTTTGTCATTTATTGCTTTTTGAACCACATTTTCATCAAAATTGGTGATTATTTTTTTGCTTGAATCAAGCTCTACTTTCTGGAAGGATGATGGCAAGCTTTTTCCAACTGAGCTTCCTAAACTTGTTAGGCCAATCTCAACACCAAAGTTAAGAAAAGTAAACCCAATTATAGAGAATACGACTCCCAAAACGACAACATCAAAATCCCCGATTTTCTCTCTTAGAAAGATAAATATTATGAAAAAGAGAACTAAAGTTAGGGGAATTACTGCCTGCAGTGCAATTTTTATATTTTTATAGAAGTTTCCTAATGATAATGGGTTGCCATCTTCCGCTGAAGCGGAGCTATCATTCGCATCTATATGAATTATACCATCTGTTGCCAACCTATTTATTGTTTCCGGAGTACAGTTTTTCTTTACATACTCCTCCATAGCCTTATCAGATGAGAATAGTGTTTTTGTAGTCTCTATATTAGAAGCGTCAAAAAATTCTTTCTCTGACATAGGAAGTGGGGAGTGTCCCAAAACGATAAACCCAAGAACTAAAACTGCCATTATAGGAGTTGCAGAGGCCAGTGTAATAACACCAAAACCAGATGCGGCTCCTGAGTTTGCACCACCAGCTACCTTTACAATACCAAGCCCCAACGCCAATATAATTGGAACAGTCACTGCTCCTGTTGTTACACCGCCGCAGTCCCATGCAAGCCCTATTATTCCAAACAATCTTTTATCAAAGAAACATACCACTGATATAACAATCAATATAGGAATAATTATATACAAGAATGGTTTCAACGAGAAGCCATATATAAACCTAAAGATACCAATGATTACTGCAAATCCAACGCCTATCCCAATTGCAACTTTAAGCCAGTCAGAGTACTTATTTAGAAGTAAGAATAGGAGCGGAGAGTCCCAAACCTTTATTGTAGAGGCAGAGACCCTTAGAACTCCAAGTGATGGCTCTGCGAATGTTGCAACAATTCCTAAAAGGAATCCAAAAAAGAGGACAAATGGCAGTGCTGAATTTTGAAGAAGTTTTTGCCCGCAAAATTCTCCAAGCGGCATTATGCCTAGAAGGAGTCCCTCCAAGAAAAATGTCAACCCTAGGGCAACAAAGCCTATACCAATTGCAACAACAAGTGCGTGATATATTGGAATGTTCAAGAAGAGTATCTGGAAAAAGACCATATATAAAACAACAATAGATATAGCTTTTACTTGTTCAAGCAATTTGTTTCTAACATATGGGCTTAGGATGCTAACAACTTGATTGAATGGTATTTTTAGCTTTTCATTTGACATTTAAGAAACCCTATTTTTTAAAGTCATTTTTTATGTGTAACTCTATGATTTTAGAGCTTTTTTTTATAAACTTTTTATAAAACCTTGTCAAGTCAAATTTTTTATCGGCTTATCTGTAACATTGAGGTAAATGAATATAATTTACTGACTCATAAATAGGTTTGGAGTATAAAAAAATAAGCATAATTTGTATAGTGCATAATCAATACTATTGTATTTAATTATGCAAGAGTTCTACTATAAAACTCTGTTTAATATTTTTTATAGCCGCCGCTCTTCAAAGTTTTTTCATCCCAAGGGTTTAATTCATCTGTGTAGTCTTTATCAAGAAATTTTAAGAAGTGGACAATAGCAGCACGCAATCTGTTTGAAAAAGTTGTTGGTCTAAGAAGTCCACTCTTTAGAAGTCCATCATTGTTTATTCTAAAAGCATTCATAAAATAGCAGTAGTAGCCAGCTTTTGCTTCATCATATAGGAAGAAAGCAATAATTTTATAGTCACCTTTATCTCCAATTTTTATTCCCTTTGTTATTGGTTTGTTGTTGGCATTTACCATTATGAAACTGTTGTGAGAATTGTATATCTCACTTGTAAAGTAGGTCTTTCCAAATTTATTATCTTCTTGAAAGAAGTTGTTTGTAACATATGGTAAAACTTTATCATATTTGGGATCATCTATCTTCTTGCCCTTATCATCAAGCCTGTGAGCGTCCTTTATGAGTGTCTCAACCTTATCGCTGCTTCTTGAGTAGTAGACCATACCTTTTAATGTTGAGTAGGCTGTTAGGAAGTTGAAAAAAGATAATCTTTTTGCATCATCAATTTTGGAGGCTTCATAAGGAATAAATATCTTATCATCTGTTATAATTTCATAATCTGCTAGATTAGCAGGTGTCCACTTTGTTACAGGTATTGGTATAAATAGGTCTGTGTTCTCTCCCTTTGCATTAAATTTTATGCTCATTCTTGTTATGAATTTTCCATCAAGCATCTTTTCCTGCTCATCTTTTGTGAAGAGGGTATCTATAAGTTCTTTTGTGTCTATTTGTGCCTCTTCAGAGAAGAGTACCAAAGTTATAAACATAAGTAGAATTGAGAAAAAAATCTTTTTCATACAAACCGTCCTAAAAACGAAAGTAGTATATTTCTATGATAATTATCAGCAGATGCTTTTATAGAAAAATATTGCAAAAAGAGAAAAAAATGTCAAAGATTATTTGAGTTATTTTCATAGAGGAAACTGTAGAGCTCCTCTATTGCATAGATGCTCTCAACGCCAGGCTGGAGATAAAAAGAGATGTCGCTTGGTACAAATATTGGCTTGTCTTTATAGTATACTGGGTGGTCGCCGCTGGCAACATGAGTTTTTAAAATAATATCAAAATCGGCAGCTATTATCGATTCTGTTGTTGGGGTCGGCCAATTATCGGCAGAGTTAAAAGCTAAAACACCACCAGCATTTGTAATTATAGAGGCTATAAAAGTATTTTTTCCGCAGGTAGTAAATGGGGTAGGGTAGATCTCCACCAGCACCCTCTTTTTCTCTTCAACTTTAGATACTTTTTTTGTGGTCTCCTCTAGTCTGCTATTCATATCATTTACAAGATTTATTCCTCTCTCTTGCTCTCCAAATATTGTTGCTATCTCTATTATCTGATTTGTAATTTCAGAGTAGTTTTTTGGGTGGCGAAACCAGTGGAGCTTGTCACCAAATAGTTTGTCAAGCTTTGTTTTTGTCTCATATGAGAAGGAGTCCATGCCAAATATTATTGTGGGGTTTACATAGATAAGTTTCTCTATGTTTGGACTTGAAAAACTGCTTAATCTCTCGATTTTTCCATCTTTTATTAATGTATGAAAAAGCTCATCATTAACATCACAATAGTCTGTAACTCCAACAATAGATGAACCTGCATCAAGATGAAACAGTATGCGTGTTATTGATGGGGTTAGAGAGACAATACGTATCTCTTTATGATTTGTTGGTTCTACTTTTTTACAAGAAAAAATAGATAGAAATAGAAAAAAGATGCTTGATAGATATAAGAAATCTCTTTTTCTCATGGATAGATACCTCATAAAAATTGGCGTTTTATACTTAAAAAATTTAAAAAGAGGCTTAAGATACGATTTTAATATAGAAATTAACTACAAACATATATAGCTGTCAACATTTTATAAAATTTTTATTAAAAATTATCTACTATTTTCTCTTTTTTTTATAACATTTCTGCACTTCTTTTGTGGTTACTTGTTAATCAGGTTTTATTTGATTATATAGTGCTGTTTAGAGATCTTCTATACATATTGTTCTATATTTTTTAAAGATTATTATTCACTTTTTATTAGTTTTTTTATATTATCTAATATTATAGAATATATAACATTACTCATTGACATATTATAGATAAAATTTTATAATACCTTTTTTACATAATATTTACCCAAGTCTATCTTAAATTATCTCAATAAGGATTAACCCATATGGAACTATTTTCAACGAAAAAAACTATCATAACTTTTGTAATTTTATTACTTCTAACGAGTTTTTCTTTTTCTCAAGAGCAGGTTATAAAATTATTAGCACCAAATTTCAAAAAAGGAAAATCTTTAATGTATGCCCTTCAGAACAGAAGAACAAGCAGAAACATTGCAGATAAAAAATTGTCTAAAGAGCATTTATCAGAGATTATCTGGGTAAGCAGTGGTGTAAATCGTGACAATGGAAAGCTTACTGTTCCAAGTGCGCTTGGAAGAAAATCAATAACAGTATATGCTTTTCTTGATGATGCTGTATATCTATATGATTATAAGAATAGTCAACTGATTTTGGTTGCTGAAGGTGATAATAGAGCAATTTCTGGTGAGCAGGACTTTGCTAAGATTGCCCCTCTTAATATTATCTATGTTGGAGACCTATCTCTCTATGCTGAACTTGATAAAGAGTCTGCTGCTATGATGAACTATCTTAATGTTGGACATAATTCAGAAAATGTCTACCTTTATGGTGCATCAAATGATATTGCGGTTGTTACAAGGGTATCTTTTGGAAGTACAGCTGATTTGGAAAAACTTCTTAAACTATCTCCGGATCAAAAAGTTTTATTAGCTCAATCAATTGGATATTACAAAAAATAGAATTTTTTTAGCATATTATAGAAAAAAAACTTTATTTATCTCTTAATTTTAGATAGTATAATTACTGCTTGTTTGTTATAATATGTCTATTATAGAAATATTAAAAGTTATAGGAAAATATTTTGCAATATCATGATGGAGAGATAATAATATCTCCAAAAGAGATACACTGGTTTTGCATGCCAGCCAGCATTGGAGAGGAGGAGAAGATCAATTTTTTAAAGATTGACTTCTTCTTAATAAATGAGGCCAGAAAAATAGAGGAGATAAATAATCTATTAAAACATAGAGGTGAACAGTCTGTCTTTATATTCAACCTAGATAAATTATTTATAATGAATAATATTCAAGAGCATGACTACTTAGAGGCTGCTCAAAAACTGGCCAATATGATAATTGCCAACAATGCAAGTAGGGTCTCTATAGTACACACAATAATGATAGACCCAAAACTTGAGAGCATCTTTAAAAAAAGAGAGATAGCCTATTTGGAAAAGAGTTATGAGGGTCGGAGGGCCTCCATAATGGAGGATTTCCCTGGGCTTATAAATAATATGTTTACTAAAGATGGAAAACCTATTAGAGCTTTTCTTAGGATAAACCTCTATCCAAAAACTATATATAAAGCAGAGATAAAATTTGCAAATCAGGAGACGCGCCCCATTCAATGTCTATTAAAAGATATAAGTATGAATGGCTTGGCCCTTATGTTCCAAAGCAAAGATGACCTCTCTCTATTTAATTTGAGAAATGAGGTTAAGGTTCAGGTCTTTATTCCGGGTATAATAATAAAGATCAATCTTGCAATAATAACAAGAAAAGATGAAGAGAAATTTGAACTTGCTATAAACTACAATATAAAAGATGAGAAGATGATAACAGAAGAGAGTGCCTCTTACATGATGAAGATGATATATAAGTGGTTAAAAGATGTTGTTGATAAGAGTGTGGTTGCACCCCCTGTTCCCACTTTAGAGTAGACCTTGCTTTACAAAATTACTCTATTATATAACTTCAATTATTAAAATACAAATTCAAAAAAATCATATCTATTTTATTAAGCTTATATATTTTATGTGAGCTATACTCTTTTAGACCTATTTAACACTATTTACAGAATAAAATATCAAAAAAATATATACTTTTTTTAAAAAAATAATTTTCTTTAAAAAAAAATATTATTATTTTAAATTTTAGTATTGATAAAAATCAATACTAAATGTTGATTTTGGAGGTTTTTTATGAAAATTGGATCAAAGTTAATAGTCGCCTTTATGGCATGTGCCCTGATATCAGTTGCAATTGGTGTTAGTGGACTCTATTCATTAAATCAGACTAATGAGAATGTTGATGGTGTTTTTAAAGATAGCATGATCTCTTTTGAAGAGTCATTCTATATTGTGTACCATTTCATAGAGATGAAATTTATGATAGCTCATTTGATAAATAGAGAAGCCAAAGTAGAGTATGATAGCAGTGTAAAAGAGATCTATGAACATATGAAAAAAGTTGATGATCTTGAAGATGGCTATCTTGCAAAGATAGAGGACCCAAAAGAGAAGACGAACTATATGCAGACCACAGGAGTTATACTTCACAAATATAAAGCTGCACTGACTAGAATAGTTGATTTAGTTAAGAACGAAAAATTCAGCGAGGCAACACAAGTATTTAATAGTGATCTAATGCCTCCTGCTACAAAATATATAAATGATGCAATAGATATTACGGATAGTGAATTTGACCATTATCAGAATGAATTTAATATTAGTCTTAAAGGTGAGGTTAGGGCAAGGGTTGTTACTATTGTGATTATAATGATTGGTGTTTTTCTTTCTATATTATTGGGAGTTGTTTTATCAAAAAATATAACTGGTTCATTAAAAAATATGATAAAGGCATTTGAGGTTATTGCAAATAAAGATTTGACATTGACACTACCAAAAAAAGATCTAAAAAGAAAAGATGAGATAGGTGATATGCTTAGAACATTTGATGTTATGCTTAGAGAGTTGAATATGTTTATATCAAGTGTTCAAAAGAGTTCTCTTGATATAAATCAGGGAGCAAATCAAGTCTCGTATTCTTCGCAGTCTCTATCAAGTGGGGCGACTGAACTTGCAAGCAGTATTGAAGAGCTATCTTCATCTATCACAGAGATGGAGTCTACCATAGAGAGTAGTGCTGATAGCGCTATAAATGGAGAGAGAGTTGCAATTAGTGCTTCGGAGGAGGCAAAAAAGGGTGGAGCTGCCGTAAACCAAACTGTTGAATCTATGAAAAAGATTGCAGATACAATTCAAATAATAACCGATATTGCAAATAATACAAATATGTTGGCCCTTAATGCAGCAATTGAGGCTGCTCGCGCTGGTGAACATGGAGATGGGTTTGCTGTTGTTGCAACTGAAGTTAGGAAACTTGCAGAGAGGACAATAAGTGCTGCAGATGAGATAAAGGTGATTGCATTTAATAGTGTAGATGTGGCGAATGTTGCAGGAACTCTAATCTCTAAGGTTGTCCCAGATATTATTAAGGCAAGCAGCATTGTTCAAGAGATAGCAACTGTTGCAAAAGAGCAGAGAGTAAGTGCAAAAGAGCTCTCCATTGCTGTTAACCAGCAGGACAAGGTAACACAGCTTGTTAGTGATAACTCTGAAAAGCTTGCAGTTTCAGCTGAGGAGATGGCGAATCAATCACGAATCTTGTTGGAGTTGGTTAATAAATTTAAGATAAAAAGTGATGAAGAGATCTTTGGAGAGCGAGAGACAATCTATTTTGAAGAAGAAGAGTCGATTGATGAAGAAGAAACAGAAGAGGAAGAAATGAGCTCACCAAGATTGGTCTCTAAAAAACATTCAGCGTATAATCCTGCTGAAGATGATGCTTCTTAAAAAAAAATAAAAATTATTTCTTAAAAAAATATGCCGCTAAGACGGCATATTTAAAAAGTTTGTAGTGTTATAGCTGATTGTTTATAAATGAAATAGTAAACGATTGGCTATTATGATTAAATTTGTAATATTGCTCTTTTAAATGAAATCAATCTATTTGTATTGACAAGAGATGTTTATGTTGTATAATTCATAACAGAGATCTTTTAAGAGTTTAAGGGAGGATAAGATGGACGAAAATACACAAAAGGTATTGGACTGTATAAAGGGCTCAAGTGAACCTTTAAAAGGTGAACAGGTAGCAGAAAAGACAGGTCTTGATAGAAAGATTGTTGACAAGGCTATGGACAAACTGAAGAAAGAGAATCTAATAACCTCTCCAAAAAGGTGCTTTTGGAGTGCTACCTAATTTTTTTCTAGCCAAGTCCTTTTTGATAGATATTTTATGCTAAAAAATATCGTTTTTCTAATCCCCCCAGCCCCCTTTTATCAAAAAGGGGGTAAAATATTAAACCATGAATGAAGTTTTTAGTTTAAACAACAAAATATAATTTTTATTTAGAGAGAATTGAAAAAAGGTACATAAGTCGATTTTATTGGCGTAATAACGAGATAAAATCTTTGTTATGTACCTTTTTTCAATTCTCTCATCATAACGATAAAATATATAAAAAGCTTTTATTTTTAACATTTTAGCAAATCAAACAAGGTGAAGAGTATTTGAGGTTTCTTCAACTTTAGTTAGTTTTAAAAGAAGTCTTGTCTTTAAAAATATAATATTGGCAATTATCACAATTTTATTGTATAACTAATTCAAATAGATAATATCTCATCTCTATTAGACACAGTTCCAACAAAAAGAGAGCAAGGATCTTTTATGATATCTTTCCTTAATGGAGTCCTATTTGAAACAACTCATGATTCTGTTGTCATCAATGTAAACGGTATAGGCTTTCAAGTTTTCTTGTCTACCAATGATATCAGTAAGCTCTATTCAAAAAAAGATGAAACTATCTTCCTATATATATACTCTCAATATAAAGAGGATGGAGTGACACTTTTTGGCTTTCTTGAGAAAAGTGCAAAGAGCGGTTTTTTAGATCTAATTAAGGTTGATGGAGTTGGCGGAAAGCTTGCATTAAAAATATTGTCATTTTATGATGTTGATGAGCTGTTTGCGCATATAGAAAATGAGGACATTGATTCTCTAAAGAAGATAGGCGGTGTTGGACCAAAGATGGCAGCAAAGCTTATCTTTCATATGAAGGGCAAGATTCCAAAAGAGAGAGAAAATATTAATAATTTAGAAAAAGATCTAATATTAAGCCTTACAAATCTTGGGTATGATGAGAGTGTTGTTCGAGAAAAGATCAAAAAAGAGAAGCCATCAACGAATAACTTTGAGGCTGAATTTAAAAAATTACTAAAAATGTTATCAGGTAAATTATGAGTGATGAATATATAGATAGCGAACTTAATGGCGACGAGGAGTATCAAAAGAGCCTGCGTCCAAAAACGTTAAGGGAGTTTATTGGGCAAAAGAAGTTTGTTGACAATCTTAAGGTCTACATTGAGGCGGCAAAAAGACGAGATGATCCCTTAGATCATATATTGCTCTCCGGTCCGCCTGGGCTTGGAAAGACTACTCTTGCCTCTATTATTGCTAGCGAAATGGGTGTAAACTTTAAGTCAACAAGTGCTCCAGTTCTTGAAAAGACGGGCGACCTAGCGGCGATTCTTACCGATATTGGCGAAGGTGATATCTTCTTTATTGATGAGATTCATCGCCTTAAAAGTAATATTGAGGAGCTTCTCTACTCTGCTATGGAGGACTTCTCACTTGATTTGGTTATAGGGCAGGGGCCATCAGCAAAGACAATCAAGATAGGTATAAATAAATTTACTCTAATTGGAGCAACAACCCGTTCAGGACTTATATCATCTCCACTTAGGGCTCGTTTTGGTATCACAGAGAACCTTGATTTCTACACAATTGAAGATATGAAGCAGATAATTACTCGCTCGAGCTCTATCCTTAATATTGGTATCACAGATGAGGGAGCACTTAACCTTGCTAAGTGTTCACGCGGGACGCCTCGTATAGCAAACAGACTTCTAAAGAGGGTGAGGGATTTTGCTGAAATTGAGGGAAAGGGACTAATCAACAATGAGATTGTCGATCTATCTCTAAAAAGACTTGAGATTGATTATTTGGGCTTGAATAAGATTGATTTAAGGCTTTTAAAGATTTTGATAGATCATTATGGCGGCGGACCTGTTGGAGCAAAGACGATTGCAGTCTCTTTGGGTGAGGAGCCCGATACCATAGAGGAGGTCTATGAACCATTCCTCATTCAGCTTGGGTTTATCAAACGTACACCTCGCGGAAGGGTTGCAACAAAACGTGCATATCAGCACTTGGGTGTTGACTTTAAAGATAGCGACACTAATCTATTTGATCTGTAGTCTTTTTTTCTAACTCCCCCTCTTTCAAAAGAGGGGGAAATAAAGATTAATTAAGCTGTTTTTATAACTGATAACATATGAGACTGATAGCACGTAAGTTGATTTTGTTTGATATGAGGATTGTAACATATGAGCTATATAAGTCGCATTTTTTGGTGGATTTTTTTCAAAATCCAAGAAAAATGCTTTGTTATAGAGCCCATATGTTATAATCCTCATATCAAATGGTTAGTTTCAATACTATTGTCTGTTAGCACCAATTAAACCCAACAGATAGAGAAACTTCTCTGTGCATTACTCATTAGCAAGTTGTACTTAATGGGCAAACGTCACTTAAAAAAAGAGAAAGAAAAGAAAAAGTAGATTTGTATAGGCGGGGTTTTTACCTTAAGCCTATACAAATCTATTCTCTCTTTTTTTTCTTTTTTGAGTAGCGTTCGCTCGTTATATATCTACTTAATG
>JAVBQL010000011.1:0-81960 GCA_031549085.1 Spirochaetota bacterium | reverse complement strand
TTTAAGGAGTATTTTATGACTATTAAGAAATTTTATCCTCTCTTTATTTTCTCTCTATTTTTAATTTTCTCCTCTGGCTGTATAGATATAAAAGAGGAGGAGCTAAAACCTCTTCCAACATTCTCTCCAATAGGTGCAGATGGTGACACCATCTACCTTACAAATTATGATACAAGAAGAGTCTATGCTGTTGATACAAAGAGCAGTAAGATATTATATAGATATGATTTTGATGGATTTACAATACATGATCTTATACATGACAGCTCATTTGATATAAATCCATATATAATACTTTTAGATGGAAGATCATTTAAGCTTGATGTAAGAAGCGGAAGAGCAAGAGAATTTAATGTTAAGTATCTTCCAAACAGTTTGGCAATAGTGGATAACAAGTTATGGATTAACCCCATTGGAGGCAATGAACACTTTACCTATGATCCATCAAGTGACAGTTCAAAATATATTACTCTGCCATACTATACTTTTAAGAGAAATCATACTAGGATAGATGACAAAGATTATATTGAATTTTTTAATAGTCCTGAAAATAGTAAAATATATAATTTAACTGATAATAGAATGGTAGGGGATAGCCTATTTGATAAACCATATAGAATATACAATTTAAAATTTAACTATCTACAAGGGGTAAATACTAATATAGACCCAGAGAGTTGTGATATTTATTATATAAAATCATTTGAGCCGCTTGATGGAAACTATCTCTTCTCTACTGGCAGGTTTCTACTTATAGATGTCTATGAGAAGGATAATTTTGCCTACTTTTTAACAATATTTGGTTACTCGAATTTGGTGATAAGTAAAATGGATATGAATGATGGCTATGCACACATAAACTCTATCAATCTAAAAGATTCTGGCAACTTTGTTACCTACTGCAGATATGGCTATATATGGGTGGTAAGCGAAAACAATGATGGGGTATATAAAATAAATATGGATGATCTAAGCTATGAGGTGATAAGGTAGAGTGCTTTATTTTTTTTAAGGAGTATTTTATGACTATTAAGAAATTTTATCCTCTCTTTATTTTCTCTCTATTTTTAATTTTCTCCTCTGGCTGTATAGATATAAAAGAGGAGGAGCTAAAACCTCTTCCAACATTTGCTCCAATAGGTGCGGATAGTGACACCATCTACCTTACAAATTATGATACAAGAAGAGTCTATGCTGTTGATTCCAAAAATAGTAAAATAGTATATAGATACGATTTTGATGGATTTACAATACATGATCTTATACACGACAGCTCTTTTGATATAAATCCATATATAATCTTACTGGATGGAAGATCATTTAAGCTTGATGTAAGAAGCGGAAGAGCAAGAGAATTTAATGTTAAGTATCTTCCAAACAGTTTGGCAATAGTGGATAATAAACTATGGATTAACCCCATTGGCGGCAATGAATACTTTACCTATGATCCATCAAGTGATCAATCAAAATATATAACTTTACCCCACTATACCTTTACGAGAAATCATACAAAAATAGATGGCAAAGATTATATCGTATTTTTTGATAGTATTAGAAATGATATAATATATAATTTAACAGATAATGTTGTTGTTGGTGATAGCCTATTTAGTACACAACACAAGACATATGTACTAAAATCTCACTATTTGCAGGAGCTAAATATTAATGCAGAAGTAGAGAATCATAATATCTACTATATAAAATCATTTGAACCTCTTGATGGAAACTATCTCTTCTCTACAGGGAGGTTTCTGCTTAGAGATGTCTATGAGAAGGATAATTTTGCCTACTTTTTAACAATATTTGGTTACTCAAATTTGGTGATAAGTAAAATGGATATGAATGATGGCTATGCACATATCAACTCTATCAATCTAAAAGATTCTGGCAACTTTGTTACCTACTGCAGATATGGCTATATATGGGTGGTAAGCGAAAACAATGATGGGGTATACAAGATTAATATGGATGATCTAAGCTATGAGGTGATAAGGTAGAGTGGGGTTTAATTAATTAAAATTATTATTAATACTAGAGAAGTTTTAATATGAATACTATTATTCAATTTTTTTCTAATAGATCAAAGACATTTTTTAAAATATTTTCAACAACACATATAGTTACTCTTATAATTATTGCTATCTCTATAGCATTGCTGCTTTTAATTATTAGCAGATACGATGAGAAAGTAAAAAAGGTTTTTAGAATCTTTTTTGCCTATTTTGCTCTTTTTTTGCAATTTTCATATATGTTTTGGCTTATTTTAAATAACAATTTTACTCTAAAAGAGTCTCTTCCACTTAATATATGTTCTGTTTCTCTAATATTAACATTTTTTCTATTGATTACTAAAAGCAAAATGATTTTTTGTATATTATATTTTTGGGGACTAATAGGTTCTCTTTATGCTCTTATATTTCCTCAAATATTACATAATTTTCCACATTTTCGTTTTTTTGAGTTTTTTTTAGCTCATGGTACTATTCTTTTATGTGTTTTTTACTTTTTATTTATAGAAAAATATAGTGTTTCATTTAAGGAGACAGTTATATCATATTTTCTAACAGTTATTTATTTGCTATTTGTCTATATTATAAATCTCATACTAAACTCAAACTATCTATTTTTGATAAAGAAACCATATTTTAGTAGTTTTTTTGATCTATTTGCTATGAATTATCGCTTAACTCTTTTAATTGTGCTATTAATTTTGTTTTTAATATTATATTTGCCATTTTACATAGGTAAAGTAATAAAGAAAGTAGAGTGCAACACTTACTTAAATAACATTAAATAATGAATGAAATATTTTATTTGTGAGCATAAAATAGTAGTTGACCATTTAATATTGGTTGTGGTACAATCTTTAAGTTGATATCTTAAATTAGTTTAACTGTTAATGATAAAAGCGAGGATTATATATGTCAAAGAAATCGAGTGGTATATTGATACACCCTACATCTTTTTTCTCTCCTTATGGTGCTGGAGATTTGGGTGATGGAGCATATAAAATAGTAGATTGGCTTAAAGAAGCTGGACAGACAATATTACAGGTGTTACCTCTTGGTCCAACTGGTTATGGGGACTCTCCATATCAAGCTTTTTCTGCTTTCGCTGGGACTCCATATATTATAAGTTTTGACAAGCTGATAGAGAAGGGACTTCTAACACAAAAAGATCTTAAAGATTATCCAAAGTTTGATCCTCAATTTATATCATATTATGGAATATATGTTAATAATTTCAAAATTCTAAGAGTGGCTTTTAGCAGATTCCAAAAAAATAGCTCTTATGACTCTTTCTGCAGTGAAAATAGCTTTTGGCTTGATGACTATGCCACTTTTATGGCTATAAAGGACTCTAAAAACGGTGCTAGCTGGGATCTTTGGGAAGATGAGTTAAGAAATCGTACAGGTTTAGATAAACTATCAAAAGAGATAAAAAATGATATTGAGTTCTATAAGTTTATTCAATATGAATTTAATGATCAATGGATGGCTTTTAAAAATTATGCAAATAAAAATGGTATATCTATAGTAGGTGATGCACCAATATTTGTATCATATGATAGCTCTGATGTTTGGGCAAACCAAAGACTTTTTTACCTTGATAAGAATGGTAAACCTGAAGTGGTTGCTGGAGTTCCGCCTGATTATTTTTCTGTTACAGGACAGTTATGGGGCAATCCTCACTATAGATGGGATTTGATGAAAGAGGATGACTATAATTGGTGGAAAAAGAGAGTTGCTGCTCTATTAAAACTTGTAGATTCTGTTCGTATTGATCACTTTAGAGGATTTGAAGCCTACTGGGAAGTAAAATATGGTGAAGAGACTGCTATCAAAGGTAGATGGGTAAAAGGTCCTGGTGTCGATTTTTTTAATTCTCTACAAAGAGTTTATGGAGATAAGCTCTCTGAAGTTTTAATAGCTGAAGATTTGGGACTTATAACAAAAGAGGTAAGTGAACTAAAAGATAGATATAAACTTCCAGGTATGAAAATTTTTGAATTTGCTCCTTTTAATAAAGGAACTTTTGCTGATGAAAATAATAATATACTTGACAATTCTAAACACTATTTTTTACCAGAGAATTATGAAGCTAACTGTATTGCGTACCCGGGAACTCATGATAATAACACTCTTTTAGGCTGGTTTGACTCTCTAAAAGATGATGAACAAAAAGATGTTTTGAACTATTTAAAAATAGGAAAGAGAGCAGAATTAAACTTTGCAGTGATTGAGAAACTACTCTCATCAAATGCTAATAGAGTTGTATTTTTAATGCAGGATGTTTTGTCTTTGGGCGCAGAGTATAGAATGAATACTCCTGGTACTACTGGAGAGCCAAATTGGGGATGGAGATTGTCTGAAAAACAACTTACAAAACCATTAGCAAGAAAATTATTTGATTTAACTAAAAAACATGGAAGGGTATAGATGGCTCTAATTTCTCCCTCTATTTTATCGGCTTCATTTTATGATCTTGGTTCTGAGATAAAAAGTTCTCTAAGTCTTGGTATTGATTGGGTTCATATTGATGTTATGGATGGACACTTTGTTCCCCAGCTTACATTTGGCAGTAAAATTGTTAAAGATATAAAAGATAGAACAAAATGTTTTGCAGATGTACATCTTATGGTAACAAATCCAACCTCTTTAGTGGAAGATTTTGTCAAAGCAGGAGCAGATCTAATAAACTTTCATATAGAGACTGTTTTTCATGCAGACAGATTAATAAACTATATAAAAGATTTTAAAAAACTTGTAGGTGTTACTTTAAATCCATCAACTCCAATATCCCAATTGGAGTATTGTTTGCCTTTTGTAGATCTGGTTCTTGTTATGAGTGTAAACCCAGGTTTTAGCGGACAAAAATGTTTGGAATATAATTTCGATAAAATTAAAATATTAAAACAGATAAGAGAAGAGAAGGGGTACAATTATAAAATACAGATTGATGGTGGAATATCGCCATCAAATTTGGATAGAGTTTTAGAAGCTGGAGCTGATGTAATTGTAGCAGGTTCTGCTTTTTTTAATGCAGATCTCTCTGGTAGAAAAAAGTTTATAGATTCTATACACAACTTTGGTGTAAAAAACTAATTTTTATTATTAAAATTATTAATATATTAATAAAAAAAGAGCAACTATTTTAGCTGCTCTTTTTTGTTATGTTGATTTGATTACATACATTGAATTAAATCTATTGCTATCTAAAATCCTCTAGCATTAAGATTTGTTATTACTTTTTGAGTAATATCATTATCAACAGAATAGTAGATGATACCCTCCATTTTTGCTTCTAATATGAGAGAGTATCCTTCAAGTTCTGCTATTCTCTTTGCAACATCATATATCTCTTTAAAAATGGGCTCTTGAGTACTCTTTATTTTTTGTTCTATTTGTGTTGTTGCAAATTTATAGTAGTCAGCATATTGCTTTTTTAAATCCTCTATTTTTTTCTCTAAAACTATTTTTGCATTATTATCAGTACTATTTATTCTACTCTCTTCTGTCTTCACGATCTCATTTCTTATCTTGTTTAAATTATCCTGCATCTTATCCTTCTCATCTTTGATACTTTTCATGCTAGAGATCTTATCAGCAGAATAGACCGTCTCTATTACCTGCTGTATATTTATTATAGCTATCCTATCAAGTTTTGAAGAGGCATAAAAGGAGATATTAAAGAGCAGAACTAAAATAAAAGATAGAGTTATTTTTTTCATAATTATATCCTCATATAAAAATATTCTAAAAATAGTAACCAACGATAGAGAGAACAAAATCAAGGTTGGCTGTTCCTGGCGAGTTCTGAACCCACTCAAAACCTGCATAATTATTGATTTTGAATCTCTTAACTATATAAAAGCTTAAAGGTAGTTGAGGAAGTGTTAGCTGAACACCAACACCGATAGAGCCATACCAGTTATCTATATTCCACCAAGATTTCATATCTTGATTATACCACTTATATTGACCTCTATCTTGATTCCACCACATCCAGCTATATGTATAGTCAGTATCATAAATATATGAAGACCCTGTACTTAATATAGTCCCATAATCGCCTAGTCTAGGTATACTTCTTGTTGGACCCTCTACTAAGTTTACCATATCAACAAAACCAGCAAGCCATACAAATTTCTCATTTATAGGTATACGATACTCTAGAGAGAAGTCAAATCTTGCATATCCTGTTTTTGTGGTTAATCTTCCTTCGGATGTTGTTGAACCTATAGAGTTACCCCAACCACGTCCCATAAAGAAACCATCTACTGTTAAGTAGTCATTATATCCAAGTATAGGACCCATACCAGCCGTATTTCTTCCATTTAACTCTCCACCAATGTTTCTAAATCCTGGGAATATAAATGCTGCTCCCATATTAAATACAAGCACCTGTTTAAATGGCCAATCATTAAAGTACATATCGAGTATTTTCCAGTATGCGGTAAACTTTGATGATAGAGATACAAAGTCATAAGAGCCCCATGTGTACCCTGTAGTAATATTAAATCTAATTCCTTCATATGGGTTTATATTTTGTAATGTTGTATTAATTCCAAATGTTGCTGATAGTCTTGATTTTATTGACCAGCCATCATTATTTAATACCTGCTCTCTGTAAGATTTGTATCTTATTTCATAAACTTTATCTCTATATGATGGATCATTAGGATCTAGCGGTAGGAATGTATACATAGGTATAATAGAGTAGTTACCACTTACATAAAAATATCGCAAAAATCTATATCCTGTACCAACAGTTGTCTCAAAGTTTATTGAGTGCATACCTAAAGTTCCCCAGTTTCCACCACCAGCCCACTCTCCAGTTGTTTTATTTCCAATATAGTTTGGGTTCTCTTCAGCAAGATTTGAGTATTTATCATTAAAGTAGTTTTCAAGGTCAGTCTCTGTTGGATTGCTTATAGCTCCACTGTCTCTTGCGTATAGCTCATAATCCTCATATGAGTATCTTCTTAATACTTTTTGATACCACTCATGATAAAATTTAAATGATGCCCCCATACTCCAAGGAAAGTTGAAGAACCAAGGGTCTTGAATACCAACTTCAAATCCTTGCTTATATATGGATAGATCTATTTTACCACTCAAGAGAAGTTCTCTTCCCAAAAAGTTTTTCTCACTGATCTCTCCAAATACAGTAAAATCTGGAGGCCATTGATTTGTTGATACTTGAAGCCCAAATCTTATCTCTGCAGTGTTTTGTTCCTCCAAGACATATGTTATTTTTAGTAGTCCTGGTGAACTACCCATCTGTATATCAGGCTCTACTTTAGAGAAGTAGCCCAAATTCATAAGGGAGTAGACAGATCTAACAAGTCTTGAATAGTCAAATATTTGCCCAACTTCAGTCTCTATGTTTCTATATAGAACATAATTTTTGACTTTTTTGTTGTTTTTAAAGTATACAGCCTCAATATAGCTTCTTGATGACTCTATAATTGTTAATTTGTATGTTATTATATTATTTTCTTCATCAATTACAGGCTGTTCTTCAATCATTGTTTGAACATAGCCATAATCATTATATTTCTTTTGTATTGCAAACTTATCTTCTGAATATTTGGAGTAGTTAAAAACGTTTCCCTCTTTTAGTTTGAGGTTGTATGTCAGATCATCGTTAGTAAATATATTATTCCCACTTAATATCATCCCGCCATATCTATACTGTTTTCCCTCTTCTAATGTTATTGTTATTCTTATTACCTCTTTTGGAATTCCCTCTTCATCTATTTCATAGCGGGAAATTTCAGGCTCTTTTATATCTATATTATAAAAGCCATGATCTCTATAATATTTGCCCAAATCATCAAGATCTTGCAAAAAATCACTCTCTATAAATATACCTTTTTGCAGACCAAAATATTTTCTCTCTTTGGTCTTCATTCTTGACTTTAATGATGATTCAGAATATTTTACATTCCCTTTTATGATTACTTCAGAGATATATGTCTCAAGCCCTTCCTCAATAACATATATCAAATCAATCTGATTTTTACTTTTTAGCTCCTCATCAACATATGTATCACTTTTTATATTGATATAGTTAAATCCTTTTGCCTCATACCGCTCTTTCATTTTTGCGATATCAGCAAGAACTGTAGTTTTATTAAAGAAATCTCCCTTTTTTAAGGAGACATCGCCTATCAAAAAACCATAAGGAATATTATTATTACCCTTGAATATAATTCTTCTTATAGTTGGTTTTTCAACAAAGTCTAAAACAAGATCTATCATACCAGGGAGAGGAAAGTTTGTATTTTTGTCATAAGCCTCTTTTGTATTTATATAGATCTCTTCAAAATAGTCCAGTGCCATCAAGTTTTGATAGTCCTGTTCTATTAGAGATATATCAAGAGGCATCTGCTCTCTTGTTGTCATTGTTGCAAGTATATCTTTCTTTTTAGCTTTTTTTAGACCATTTAAAATAATTGAGTTTATTATTTTCCCTTCAACATTCATATCTTCTGCAAAAGAGAAAAACGATAAAAAAATATATAAAAGGATTAAAACAAGATTTTTGGAGGGATTATGCATGAAAAAATTACCACCTTTAGAATTTCACATTGGCTTCTATAGAAAATCTGTGTTCTATGCTGTTGTAAATATTAAAATCAGTAAAACTTTTTGGGACAAAATTATACCCAAAAGTTATATAAGGTAAGTCCAACTGTAACATAAATTGCAAATTTAATCCATAGTTTTTATCATCAAAAGGCAAAAAAAGTTGTTCCGTTTGATCTTCCCTCTTTCTAAATGTCATGCTAGAACCAAAATATAATTCATTTGATAAATATTTACCAACAGAAAATGTTGAATCATTTAAGACATCAAGAAAATTCGTGTTGGACTTTATAATATTTCCAAGAAAATTTGTACTAAAAGAGAATGTGTCAAGCCCTGTTACGTTTTTAATACTACTCTCTATTGGAGAAAATATAAAGGCATTTGTTATATAGTTGCTTGTATTTACAATACTATCTAGGTTTTGTTTTGTATCAACAATCTCATTTGGCTCAAGGACATTATCTATAACATTAGTGTTTGAATTGGATGCATAAGATGAGCCTCCGCCAAGACCAAGGATGCTATTTATCTCATCTTGTGTTTTATATGGAAATGCTGTGAAGTTTGTATTAAATGATAACAATCTATCTGTCATTGTCATTGTTATTTTTACCTGAGACCCTCTTGAATCTCTGCCTCTGTATGTTGAGTCAATATTAACAATAGGATCTATTCTAGGATCATTTTCATCAAAAGTAAAAGTCGCCTTTTCAACTTTAAATGTTTTATTTAGGTATGATATCTCTCCTTTTTTTAATCCCAGTTTTCCGCCAAGGTATACATTTGGCTCTGTTCCAACATATTTTAGTAAAAATTGATCACCCTTATTTATAACACCATTTACTATTGGGTAGTTAACTTGAACTTTATCACCCATTGTTAAAGTAAGAGCGACATATATAGGCAATGTTTTAGGCGGAGATTTTTTTGGACTTCCTTCATTAACCCCCATAAAAGTTTTTAAATTGACCTCTGCCTGATCTACAACAATATCTCCTATAAAATTGAAGCTTCCACCTCTAGCCTCTATTAAAAAGTCTTTTAGATAGGCAACACCTTTTGCAGAGACTGGGCCTTCATTTATGACAGAGACAACAGGGTCTGAGTTTAGATGGAAAGCATAACTCTCAAAAGCCAATCCGTTAAACACTATCTGCCCGTTTCCATGCACATTCTCTTTTTTTAGCTGTCCATTTACATTGCTAACTATAAGTCTGTTTTTATTTCCTATTATCATTCCGCTTATATTTGTTATTTTATCTTGAAGATATTGCGGAAGGTTGACAACTCCAGAGTATAAATTTACTCTTCCTGAATACTCTGGAACTCCATTATTATTATTTAAAACAAGCTCCCCATTTAAATATCCATCATCTATCCAAACATTCGGTTTTAATACTACTTGGATTGCATTTACTGGAAATTTGTTAAAATTAACTTTTCCAGTGATTATTTTATCTTTAGTCTTTATATTTGCACCCAAAATTTTATTCTTATAATAGTCAGTTACTGTGAGGGACATATCTTCGTTATCTTTTGTAAAGTAGACAAATTGTTCTGGAATATCTCGTGCTGTAATTTTATTTTTTACTCTAACTATATTTACCAATAGAGGAGGATATTTATCAACAAATATCAATTGGTCACTTTTAAATGTACCAATTGTCGTTTGATCTATTTTCAAGTTCATATTTGTAGCTCTATCTTTATTCAAAGCCATTATCTCTCTATTTTTATCTTCATTAAGTACATGATACCCATTTAGTCCAAAATCTAGTTTTAATACTTTTCCAAGAATGGAGACTCCTGCATGTATATTGCCATTTACATCAAGATCAATCCTTCCATTATTAAGCTCTATTTTAGAGTTTTTTAATGATATTCTATTGTCTCCAAGGGTCACTTGCGCCCTATTTAATAGATATTGATTATCATTTTTTTTAGCAAAAAAGTATGCTTCCAGTTTAGAATTTCCAAGTTTTCCATTTGATATATCACCATCAAGCTCTACCGCTGGGTTTGTTACTTTTCCAGATAGAGATGCCCTTAAATTAACAAAACCACTTAATGGTGATTTTAAAAATTTTTTAATATCTATCTGTGTTAAATATACTTTGCCATCAATATTGCCATTCTCTATTTTGTATCTTGCTGAGTATGATTCTCCCTTATTTTCATCTTTTAAAAATAGCTCTCCATCAGATTTTGTCAACATCGATTTTATATTTAGGTTGCTGTTTAGACTTCCAATTATATTATTTGAAGTGTCTTTATAGCTCAATTCATTAAGTGAAAGTTTTGAGTTGCTATAGTCAATTTTAGAAGAGAGTAGACCAGCTCCGCTTTTAAGTAGTTCTACATTATCAACAGAGAATATTCCATTTCTTATAGAGTTGTTTCTCATATTGTATAGTATATTAAAGCTAAATGATGGGATTTGACCCATTAAAGGCAATTCAAACTTATCAGCCTTTAAACTTACATATTTTTGGTTGAGATTCGCAACTATTTTCAGATTTTTGTTAACACTGCAGCTTATCAGTTCATTAGATATAGATGAGTTTATCACAAAATCAAAATTATCTTTGTTTAAAGCAGCATTAAAAAGAAAAGGTTTAGAAAATAAATTTATATCTCCAGAAGACTTTATATTAAATTTATCTATATTTAAGCTGTCATAGTTTACCACTTTATTTTTTAAAGATAGATTAAGGTTCGCAATTTTATCTTTTTCATCATGAATATTTATAGCTGTCTTTGGTATGGTAATGTTGTTTTTTAAGAAATGTGTCTCAAGTTCTGTATTTATAAAATAGTTTGCGTCAACATTTTTATTGAATACTTTAGCTACGGGCGAAACCTTAAAATTATTTAAGTTATGCTTCATATTAACATAGAGTCCATTTTTAGTATCAATGAAGCCATTTACATTGTAACCATTAAAATCTTTTCTTGATTTTAATGTATATCTTTTATCACTAATAACTGATTCACAATCGAATCCCCCAAAATCAACATCATTTATATTTATATTGTCTGTTAATAAAATTAATACATTTCTATTTTTTTCAAATAACAACTCTGTTGTTAATTTGATATTTGCAAACTCAAAATTATCTACTTTAGCTCTAATATCTATTTTATTTAAATCAAGTGATATATTTCCATCTAGCAGCACAGAACCTTTATTTGTTGATAAAGCTGAGTTATTTATGTTTATATTATTATTTCTTATATATATATTTGTTTTTGCCACGATCTCATCTATAGACGACATTTTTTTTAGATTAAGATTTGAAAATAGTGTTCCATTTAAATCTTTTTTTGAAAAATCATAGGCAAGGTTTGCTTTTAGATCTATATTTGATGGCAAATATGCAATATCTACTTTTTTTTCTAGGAATTCTTCTAGCAGTGTATTATTTAAAGAAATATTTGTTTTTAATATGTTTCCATTTTTTGTTACTAAAAAATCTACAGGAAGCAGATCTTCCACTCTTTTTAGAAAAAAGTTTGAGCCTTTAGAATTAAAAGCAAATTTTTGTTTTTTAAGCTTAAATTCATTTAAATCTATTTTTTGAAAATCAATTGCAAAATCAGTAGCAATTTCATCTTCCAGATCGACAGTTCCCTTTATTCTCAAATTAACAGCAGCATTTATTTTATTTGTTGCTTTTATGTTTGAATCTATTATAGTATCTATTTTTAGAGTTTTTGACGCCATGTTTAATTTAATTTTATTTAATGATAGTGTATATGGAATTGGAAAATCAGTAATAGCTATTTTTATACTATCAACTTCAAAAGTTATATTTGGCAGATCTATCTCTTTTTTGGGAGTTGGAGTAGTACCTTTAAATTTTTCTGTAATAGTCTTAATTTTCTCTTTTAATGCTCCATGAGTCTCATTTAATTCAAGTGTTTTTAGTCTTATTTTTTTTACACCGGCTAGGGGATTGAATCCATTTTTCAACATGGAAAATAGTGAAAAGCTTACATTTACATCATTAAGTTTTAGGTCTAAAGCTTCATCATCTGTTATTGAGAGCTGCTTAAGTTTAACTGCCCCAAGAAAATTAAGGGATAGTTTTGAATATCCTATATTTAATCCTGTTGATTTTTTTACATCAGCTAATATTTTTTCTTTTCCATTAGCAACAATGTTAAAAAGAAATATGTTAACAAAAAGAAAAATTAGTAACAATATTAAGGCGAATGAGAGTATTATTGAAATATATGTTAATAATCTTTTTTCTCTGCTTTTAGTTTTTAAACTTGAATCTAAAGGTTTATTTATAGTCTCTCCTTAAATCTAAATATAACCTAACTTAAGCTATATCTATAATTTAGCAAAAAATCAGATAAAATTCAAGCGATTAGTATGTATCACCATTTTTTGAAAACATTCTTTTTATAGGGTCTATATGAAAGAATATAATTAAAAAAAGGTAGGCAAATAGAAATCCAAATAAATGTGTAATATGAGCAATATTAGAGGCAGAGTTTGAAACTTGAGAAATGATCTCTATAGCAGTAAACAATAAAACCGCCCATTTTACTTTCATTGGTATGAAGAAAAACAATAGAAGCTGTGTGTTTGGAAAGTATGCTGCAAAAGCTAATAGTATAGCATATATTGCACCTGATGCACCAATTAGAGAAACAGGGTTTGATGCTGTAAAATAGAAAAATAGGAATGAACAGATATTTGCACATATACCGCACATAAGATAGAAGAGATAAAATTTTCCATCTCCCCACATTTTATTTATTGGCTTACCAAATATATAGAGTCCATACATGTTAAATAGAATATGAAAAAGATCGCCATGCAAAAACATACTTGTTAGTAGCTGCCAATATGCTCCACTATTTATTGAAAATATATTGTTGTTTTGAAAGTTAATATTTAATGAAAGAAAATTTCTTGATAGCGCAAGCGGGACATTGCTTATACCAAGAAAAGCTGGGACATATGTTAATACAAAAATAACTACATTTATTCCAATTATTACTTCAACAGCTGAAGTTTTTCTATCTTTGTTGTAATAGTAGTTATTATAATGGTAATCACTCATTTTTACTGTAAATCATCCATAGTTTTTTTTATGCTGCTTACTGTATCAGAAAACAGTTCATCTTTTAATCTTGTTCTGCCAATAGCAAATAGAACTATTGCTAATAATAGATTAATCCCTAGAACTATTAAAATAGAGTAGAATAGTCTTATAGATAGAATGTCGTAAAGAAATATTATAGAGAGTACATTTAATAGAATAAAAAAGATGAATAGAAAGAGACAGCCAAAGGCCATAGAGAATAGCCCCTCCATGACTCTCTTTCCCTCTTTTTTAAACTCAGCTACAGCAAGACTTATGTGAAGCTCTATTAGAGTTTTTAATGGTTTTAATAAACTTAATAAAAAATCTATTATTTTATTAGATCTTTTTTTGTTTTTCTTTTTATCTTTTTTTCCCATTCAAAAATCCAAATAACATAACAAGCATTCCTAAAATAAAACCCACACCAACAGCAATAAGTACTGTTGAAAATACATTTTGTTTTAATTTTTTCTCTGTTTTTGGAATGATATTAGTTTTAATTTCATTTGAGATATTTTTTACTCTGCCATCAACTTTTTGATAAAAGTCATCAAGCATAGCTTTCAAGTTATCAGTGGTGATCTCTTCACCATTTAT
The DNA here is from genome assembly GCA_031549085.1 of Spirochaetota bacterium. Lineage (GTDB taxonomy): Bacteria > Spirochaetota > GWE2-31-10 > GWE2-31-10 > MWDO01 > JAVBQL01. Next base: position 67,661 of record JAVBQL010000011.1, on the reverse strand, counting down.
TTCACTGCCAAAATCATCAGTTAAAGTCTCTTCACCATTTTTATTATCTTTATTTTTCATGGTTAAAACTCCTTAAACCTATTAATCTAAAATAGTCTGAATATATATGTATTCAATTCTAATAAAAAGATCAACCTTTTTTGAAAAAAAGTCTATTTTTTTGTAATTATTATTGTTTTTTATATGATTTGTTTTTTGTATATTGAAAGGAAAAATTGCACTAAATCATTATTTGGGCTATAATAACTTTTATAAAACTATTGACATACTCTTTTTATTCTAATATAATAGCCACCTAATCGTAATTATAGTTAATTTTCTAATTTGGTTAAAACATATAGAAAATAAAGATAGGGAGAATATAAATGGCAGTTCCTAAACATCGTAAATCGAAGGCGAAAAAAAGATCTCAAAGAAGAGCTAATATGAAATTGACTCTTCCAACATTGGCAAAATGTTCAAACTGCGGAGAGTTAACTCCTCCTCACAGAGTTTGTGTTCACTGCGGAAACTACAAAGATAAGCTTGTTGTAGAGGTTAATAAGGCTTGAACATAGGAATCGATGTAGATTCTGGAGAGAGGTCGTTTTTAGAATTATCAAATGGTGTTCTAAAGGCCGCTCTCAAATACCCCAAAACTAATTTCTTCATTATTGGTAAAAAAAATCGTATAGAGTCTTCATTGCGTAATCTTTATGATTATAAAAACGTCATTTTGCAGGATGCAAAAGAGGTTGTTGCAATGAATGAGTCTCCAATTAATGCTCTAAAAAAAAAGAAGGAATCAACTGTTCTCATTGGTGCAAAGATGATAAAAGATCAGTCTATTGATCTCTTTTTTTCAGCTGGCAATACTGGTGCTACTGTTGTAGCAAGCGTTATTGTTCTTGGTATGCTTGATAAAGTTCTTAAAAAACCAGCAATGGGGGCTTTTTTTCCTTGTGCAAATGGTGGTGAGACACTTATATTGGATATTGGTGCAAACCCTGAATCCAATGAAGAGACTCTCTTCTATAATGCCCTTCTTGGACAAGCCTACTATAATGCTGTATGGGATAAGCCTGAGCCAACTATTGGTCTTCTTAATATGGGGGCTGAACTTGGTAAAGGAACAACCAATATAAAAAAGGCTTTTAATATTCTATCAAAAATACCAGCCTTTCTTGGAAATGTTGAAGGGTATGATCTATTGAATGGCCATGTTGATGTTGTTGTTTGTGATGGTTTTACTGGGAACTCTATACTAAAGTTCGCTGAAGCTATGAGAGAGCTCTTCTCTGCAACAATAAAAGATGTCTTTTCTGAAAAGAAACAGTATGATAGTTCACAAAGCCTTTTGACATATACATTCAATGCACTTGGTGTCTACAAAGAGAAAAAGAGAATGATAGTGGACCGAATAACTCCAAAATATTATGGCGGAGCTCCACTTCTTGGTGTTAATGGCTCTGTTATTATAGGTCATGGAATGTGCAAAGGCTCTGATGTAATAAATGCTATTGACCTTGCTCACAAGTTATACTCAAATAGATATCTTGAAAAACTAGGACGCTCTTTAACTAACTTCAGATAAATATAAATAAACAAAAATTTTAATTTCTATTTTTTCAATTTTTTAAGAATGGAGTAGATTCTATATTTAAAGCTATCTATGACTATTCTTATTGAAGGATTGAATTTAACAATGTTTTCACTGAATTTTAACTTGAAATCTGTTACACCATCAAGCCTGTCATTTTGGTTATCAGGATTTTTTATCCCCATAAAATCATAATAGAGAGAGCCTCTCTCTTTTCCAATCAATATAGCATGCCACTGCAAAAGATATGGTGCCATTAGATTTCTTTTATTGTTACTTGATGCACCATAATAATATAGTGCTTGATTTTTTGTATATGTAAATATCCCGCTTGCCAAAAGCTCATTTTCAGCATCATATGCCAAAAGCAGCTTGCTTGATTTAATCTCTTTTATGAAGTTTCTATAATAATCTATACTATTTGGCCTAAAGCCATCTCTTGATGTTGTTGCAATAAGAAGATTATAGAAACCATCTATTTTATCAGAATCGGCCTCCTCTATTCTAATGCCATTTTTTTCAGCGTATCTGATGTTGTATCTTCCCTTATGCTTCATTAGTTTTAATATTTCATCTTCACTTTTTGATAAGTCAATTGTATTTGTGTATTGTGGTATTGGAAGAGAGATATCTATCATATTATCTTTTTTTGTTTTAACTATTTGAACGAAGTTTTCATCAAATGGAGTTATTGAATCCATCTGTATAAATGTTATTTTATCTTTTTTTGTATACTCTTTTAGACTTTTAATGAAAAAATCATATATTTCACTATTAAAAAGCTCTTTTTTATAGAGGATGCCTGCGGGTATATAGCCATATTTAATAAACTTGCTTTTATAAATTAAAAATGTGCCTGCAATAATTGTTTCATTTTCATTTTTGATGACAAAATTAAAACCAGACTCTATTTTTTTAGCTTTTTTAAGAAAATCGATCCATTCTGGATAGTGCCATACTCCAGAGTAGGTATGACTATCCAAAAAATTAAGATAATCACTTCTATTATTTTCATCTATTATGAATAATTCCATTTTAAAAACCTTAAATATATTTCATGGGGTCATCAATATATAAGAATATAATCTTTTTGTCAATTTGACATTTCATTCATTATGTTATATATTGTCATTATCTCTTGCTTATTAGCATTATAGAGAACTGATTGTATAGCTCCGTTTTCATTTATAATTATTAAAATAAATATGTATAGTTTTGAAAGTTGTTTACCCTAAAAAAAATAGGGTATGGTTTTGTTTTTTGATTTATCGTTCACTTGTAATTTGAAATTAAAATGTTACTTAAAAAAATAGATAATAGAGGTACTAAATTGGAACTTAACTTTAAAGAGATTGGATTAGAGGATAAAGCTATATTTGATGATTTTTTTGATAAAGCCTCTTTAGGTTTATCAGAACTTACTTTTACAAATCTGTTTGTCTGGTCAGATTATAGAAAAATTAAATATTGTAAGTGTGAGAAAGGGCTTGTCATATTTTCTAAACTTAATGATGAAAGCTACTTTTTTCCGCCAATAGGTTATGATAACCTTAATGAAATTTTTGAAAAGATGCTGGAATATGAGATTGATAAAGATTTTAAAGTCAAGATTAATAGGGTTCCAGAATCATATGCTGAACTTATTGATAAAGATATTTTTACTATTAGTGAAGATAGAGACAACTTTGATTATGTATATAGTAGAGAAGAGCTTGTTAAGCTAAAAGGCGGAAAGTTCAGTTCGAAACGTAATTTTCTCAATGATTTTTATGAAAATTACGAATTTAAATATCTAAAATATAGCAGTGAACACTATGATGGCTGTGCTTCCCTTGCTAAAGAGTGGCTAAATAAACATGGAGAGTCACCATCGACTCTAGCAGAGTTTAATGCAATCATAAAACTATTAGACAACTATTCAAACTTTCCAGAATTAAGAGGGGCTGTTATAGTTGTTGATGATAGGGTAGTTGCATTTAGTTTTGGAGAGAAACTTAATAATGATACATTTGTTATTCACTTTGAGAAGGGAAATACAGATTACATTGGAGTTTACCAAACTATAAACAAGCTTTTTATAGAAAATGAGGTTGATAAAAAGTTTCTTTATATAAATAGAGAGCAGGATTTGGGAGTTGAGGGAATAAGAAAGGCCAAAGAGAGCTACAACCCAGTATATTTGGTAAAAAAGTATAGTATTGAACTTAAAAATTAGAAAAGAAATATTACTTTGAAGCTCTCCATGGAAATATAGATATTTTTTTATGTGAAATCTCTCTTATTTCATCTTTTAATATCTTTTCCCATTTAATCTTTTTGCTATTATCATTTTGATATTCATCATAATATTCATATTTTTTTAATAAGAAAGCTAAAGCATTGTTTATTACTATTATAACAGATGAGAGACTAAATATTATAAATGGAGTAAGAAGCAATCCAATTAATGATAAAAGCAGCACTAATAAGGTTATAACAGCATTGTCGAAGAAGAGTAAAAATGATTTTTTTAAAGACTTTGTTGCCTTGTAACCACTCTCTTTTAGAAGTGGATAGTAGTAGATTGAGCCTGTAAAGAATATCAAAATTATCCATATAGCTAAAAAACCTAGAGATTTTAATATTATATTCTCCATTGATAGATAATATAAGACAGAGTAGAACCCAAAAAATATAATTCCACCATAGATTAGTGAAATATATATTGAAGAGAGTATTGTTCTAAAAATTTTGATTTCACTGTTTTTTGCTAATATAGTTATAAACACTATTATTGAAATAGACAAAAGAAGAAAATAGAAAAAGAGTATTACAAAAAGGTATTTGTTATTAAATCTATTTTTCAAAAAGAAGAATAAAAATGTCAGTCCAAAAAAGATTGTATTCTCAAATAGTACCAGCAGAAAATTATCATATATATCTAAAAGACTTTTTTTTATAAGCAGTTTAAACATAACAATTTTATCCTTTTATTGCACCAGACATTAATCCTCTTATTATATATTTCTGCATTATCAAGAAGAATATAACAACTGGTGAAGCAGAGAGAACAAGAGATGCCATAGCTTTTCCATATTCGCTTGAGAACTGACCAAAGAAACTGTTCTGTGCAAGCTGTATTGTATATTGTGATGGCGGCAATATTATTAAAGGTAATAGAAAATCATTCCAAATCCAAAGAACATCAAGTATTAAAATTGTTGTTGTGATAGGTGTCAATAGTGGAAGTACAATTGTAAAAAAGACTCTAAAGTAGCTTGCCCCATCTATAGCGGCAGCCTCTTCAAGTTCTAAAGGAACACTTTTAATAAAACCATGATACATAAATATAGCCAAAGGTACACCCAATCCCCAATATATCGGTATGATACCCAATGTGTTTGTAAGTTGTAATGTGGCTGCATTTTTTACAAGTGGTATCATTATTGTATGAAATGGTACGATCATTGAAAATGTAAAAAACATAAAGAAAAACCAACTGACTTTTGATTTCTCTCTAACCAGCGCATAACTTGCCATAGAACTAAGTAATATTATCCCAAGAGTACTTACTGTTGTAATAAATAGAGTTCTAAAAAAGACAGATGGGAATTTTATACTGTTCCATGCTTTTATATAGTTGGTAAAATCTATTGCTTGAGGGAGAGAAAGCAGGTTTACTCGTATCTCTGCATCACTTTTAAAAGAGTTCATCAGTGTTAAAAGAAGAGGAGAGATAAAGAGAATAGCAACTAAAAAAATCATAATTTCAAAAATAAGAGGAATATATTTTTTTGTTCGTTCCATTTAGATACCTAAAAATAATTTTTTATAACTCAACTTCTTTTCTTTTCATTAAAGATAGCTGTATTGAGGTAATTATCATTATCACAATACATAAAATAATTGCCTTTGCTGTTCCATAACCAAATTCATTTCTTGAAAAAGCGGTGTTATAGACATCTACAACTATATTAGTTGTATTAAAATCCCCTTTTGTTAGTGCAAATATTACATCAAATGTCTTTAGAGAGTTTGATAGTGTTAGAAATAGAGATATTGTAAAAGATGGAATCAGAAGTGGCAAAGTTATGAATATAAACTTTTGAAACTTATTTGCCCCATCTATCGAAGCAACCTCAAGAATATCATCTGGGATACTCTGTAGCCCCGCAAGATATATAAGCATAATATAGCCAGCCCCCTGCCAAACAGTAACTATTACTACCGATATTGGAGCAACAAAAATATTTGTGAGCCACCCTCCGCCAGCTCCCCTAAATGCACTTTGAGGGAGAAGAAAGCCAAGTACCTTGCTTGGGTGAGGCAGAACCATTTGAAATATAAATGTCCATATAAATGCAACAATTACAAGGCTTAATACATTTGGCATAAAAAACATAGACCTTAAAAGATTTTTTTTTCGTAGTCCTCTATCCAATATTACTGCTAAAAGAAGAGCAATAATATTGGTGAATAACACATTAAATACAGTAAAAAAAATCGTAAAATTGATAGAACCCAAGAAACGTTTATCATTAGTAAACATCTTCTTATAGTTATCAAAGCCTATAAAATTTATATTTCTTACTCCAACACTATTAAGTACACTTTTAATCTCTTTTTTTTCACTACCAGTTATCTGTTTTCCATCTCTCCACTCTATTAGTAGATAATTTTCTCTCTCTAATTTATAATGTTTTTGTACAGTCTCCAGAAAATCTACTCTTTTTTGAGTAGGTATTTTCTCGTCAGTAGTTATTTTTTTTACATCTGCTGCACTAATTTTTGAGACAAGGTCAGGCTTGATACCATTCCAGTCAGTAAAAGAGTAGCATACCCCCTGAACAAATGGAAAGATAAAGAAAAATGTATAAAACAGCAATGCAGGGAGAATAAATATGAAAAAAAATATTTTTTTACTTTTCATAAAATAGTTTGTTTTTTAATCTTCAGCCTTTTAAAAAAGATCTAAACTGATAAGATTTTTGTTCAATTTATTATAGTCTAAAGTTATTCAAAGTTATTTGAATAAAGTAATATCAAAATATATACTACTTAAAATTAAATAGAGTAAGCAAATAAAGCTTACTCTATTATTATTAATTTAAGATTATTCTTTCCAAAGAGAATCTAAATATGTAAGAACTTCAGTAGCGCTCTTTTGACCGCTATAGTACTCTTGCATAGCTTTTTTTGACTCTTCAAAAACTCTTGTTGGCCAAATTGAGAATGCCCATGGCATAGTATCATTTGAATCAATATACTTAACTAGGTCTTGGAATGGAGCATCTAGGGATGAAACGTCAGCTCCCTTTACTGTAGGGATTAGCTTACATTTTTCTGTCCATATTTGTACACCCTCAACACTTGTTAAGAAATCAAAGAATTTCTTTGCAGCCTCTATTTTTTGAGGAGAAGATTTTGCAGAGATTGCGAAAGTAGAATCTGTGTCAGCATACATCTTTGTGTCACTTGCTTTATTTGTGAATGGAAATGGGAAGAAACCAACATTTAGATTATTATTTATAGTCTTTGAGTTGTTATATGCCCATAACCCTTGTACCATCATTGCATAGTTTCCAGAAGCAAAGTTAGTTGTTTGATTGTTATAATCCATATCCATAGCATTTGGTCCGCCATTTGCTTTATAAAAATCAAATACTTTGAACATTGCAATCATCTCAGGGGTATCAAATGTTCCAGTACCATTATTCATTGATTCTATAAAACCTGGGATATCATTTTGAACAAGGCTTGTATGTGCCATAGAGAATAGATGTCCAAGAGGCCAGTTATCTTTTATACATACTGCAAAAGGGGTAATATTATTATCTGTTAGTTTTTTACATAGAGCTTCCATTTCAGTAAATGTCGTTGGAACCTTTAAGTTTAGTTTGGTAAATATATCCTTATTATAGATTACACCAATACCAGCCATATCCATAGGAAGTGCATATTGCTCGCCTTTGTAGGTAACTGCATTTTTTGCACTGTCAACAACATTGTTCATAAAAGGCTCATTTGACAAGTTTAGTAAAAAGCCTGAATCTGCATATTCAAATACTGTTGAATATCCTTGAAGCATCATAATATCAGGAGCTTGATTTGATACTAATCTTGTTTTTAATAGTGTTTGGGAATCATTTTTAATATTTTCTGCCTCAATTTTTATTCCTGGGTATTTTTCATTAAAAGCAGCTATCATATCTGCAAATTGGTTTACAATTTCTTGTTTATAATGGAATAGTTGTAAGGTAACAGTCTTCTCCTCTTTTTTACATCCTGTTAAAAAGATAAAAAAGAGAGAAACTATTAGAATTAGAATAAATGGTCTTTTCATCATATTTCTCCTATAAAAATTGGTTTAAAATACAGTAATATGATAAAAGAAATATAGCGGTTTGTAAAGCATAATTGTTTTTTTTTATTTTATTATATTATTATTGAATTTTATAGAAATTATCTCTATAGTCATCTTATGATCAAGGAAATTTATAGATTTAATAATGGACTTTTTTAATATTTTTTTATAATATATAAAATGGCTAGATATTTTAGCTTATCTAATTTATAATTATAATAATTAAAAGTATTCAAATATTTTGAATTGTTAAAAGAGTAGGAGTTTGATAATGAGAATAATGCTAATATTTCCCAATTTTTTAAAACACGTTGAGAGTCATCCAGAGTTAGCTGATGATGCCAGCGGTTATTTATGGGGATATGCTTCTATACCGGGATTAGGCTTGCAACATATTGCTGCCAATACTCCTAGTGAACATGAGATTATTTTTGTTGATGATCAATTTGAAGACATAAATTTTGACGAAAAAGTAGATTTAGTTGGAATTAGTGCTTTTACACCTCAGTTTTCAAGAGCAGTAAAAATTGCGGCTGAGTTTAAAAAGAGGGGTGTTCCCGTTGCAATGGGTGGAAAGCATATTACTAATAACCCAGATGAGGCTGCTCTATACTGTGATTATATTATGGTTGGAGAGGGAGAGAATACTTGGCCTCTATTTCTAAAAGAGTTTCAAGAGGGAAAAGCAAGAAAAAGATATGAGAATGAGACTATTGTTGATGTGAAAAAGATTCCTCTACCAAAAAGAAGCATAATTCACGAAGAGAACTATCCTATGGATATTGGGACTTTTGTTTGTGTAAGAGGTTGTGGTTTATACTGCAACTGGTGTGCATTGGATTATACAGAGCCAAGAGGTGAGGGGAGAAAGGTTAGAACTTTTGATTTTGATTGGCTTGCAAAAGATTTGCAAAACACAAAGTTTGAGACACTCTATACGCCTTGTAACACTATAATGCAAAATACAACGCCAGAGTTTATTAGTGGTCTTCTCGATGTCTTTAAGAAGAGTGGAAAGAAGTTTATGCTTGCAACAAATCCAATAGATGTTGACAACAGAGAGAGACAGATGCCCGGCTTTATTGAGAGAATGGCACAGTCTGGTGTAAGTAGCTTCTACTATACATTGAACAACTTCTCTAGTATTATCCCTCAAAAGATGAATGAGAGATTTGCTAAGTTCACATTTGAGAGTGATGATCTAACAAAAAGATGTCAAGATGCAGGTATTGAACTTATTCCATCTGTATTCTTTGGAAGTGATTTTGATACTCCAGCAATTTTTGATACAGTATTAAACTACTTGGAGAGAAATAAAATTGTAGATTGTGAGTTTACTATCTCAACCCCATATCCTGGTTCTCCTTGGTTCAAGAAGATGCAGGAGGAGAAGAGACTCCTTACTAAAGATTGGTTCTATTATAATAATGCTCACGTTGTTTTTGAACCAAAGAAGATGTCTGCAAAAGAGCTTCATGAAGGGTATGTTCAAATATGGAAAGAGTTTTTTAGAAGAAATAAAGATAACTTTAAAAATACTCATAGTTCCAACATCTTCTCTGATGGACAATACTTGAGTGGAAGAAAAAAGAAGAAGCTAAATCTTGATGATTTCGCACATTTTAACCAAGAATTTAATAAAAATTTTATATACTAATTGCTGTCTCTAAGATTTATTTAGATTAGTATTTAATTTGTTTGATTTTTATCCCAACTTACTCTTCTTAATATTAAACTAGAAGGGTAAGTTTTCCGATATTAAACGTTGTAACTATATTTTTATTTATAATTAATTCTTAATTTTTTAAGGGTATAACAATGGCAAAAATTACGGAAGCAGATCGCTCAAAATATCTTGAAGAGATAAATATTTATAAAAACAAAATAGATGAGATCTCTAAAAAAATAAAAAGTAATGCCATTGAGATGAGTAAAGATAAGACAAGAGAGCCATATTTAAGAATTGATACTGCAAATAATTATATGAATCAAATATCCATCTATTGTGGTATGAACCTTATAAGTATAGATCTTCTTGAAGTAAAAAATAATAGCTTTTTAGAGAAGGCCAGACAGCTTATATATGAAGCTTTGATGAATCTTGAAAAAGTTGTTACAAACTATGTAGATGTTCCTTTTTCTGATTATGAAGGCCTTTTAGAAAAAATTTCAGATATAACTGATTTTGATAAATTAAACTTAGTTAAAAAATTGGGTCTATCAATTGATCTAGTTATAGATGGTTTTGGTGAAAATACAAAGTGGAAATGGTCTTTTGCTGAACTTGATGCACGTTTTTCAGTTATTGCTAAAAACTTATTCGATTTAAAAAGATACCAGAAGTTGGATGATCCAAGAGAGAGTGGATATAAAGAGAGAAAAGAGCATCTTCAAATTGTTTTACAATCTATGCAGCTTGCTTCACAACATTACAGAGAAAAATATGAATTTAGTACCAAGGATATAGAGGATTTAAAAAAAGCTATTGATCTGCAAAGAGGAATGCTTAGAGTTTGTCAGTTAGTAAATGAGTTTGAGAGAGCTGAAAACTGTAAAAAGCAAATTGATGTGTGGAATACGCTTCTAGAGAAGAAACTTGTGGATGATGCTGAAAAGAAAAGAGGTTAGCAATAGATCTAAAAGAGAATGAGTAAGCTTACAAAAGAGATAAATGCAATAGTTTATAAAAATGGTCTCTTCTCTCCTATTATTGAAACTGTAATTTGTGACATTAGATTGGACTTATACATAGATAATAAATACTATTCATCATTATACACCATCCCTAATAATATCGATTTTTTAATAGCTGGTTATATATTTTTTAAGTTTAGAAAAGTTGTTAAAGGTTTTCTATTAAAAGAAAATAGATATGGCTTTGATGTTTATCTCAATTTAGAAAATATAGGACCAATAGATATATTTCAGCAAGTTCCATCTCAAATAGAGGCTAATTCTGTTTTTAATTCCTATTTTGATTTTGATAATAGTTCTTCCCTATTCAAAAAGACAGCTGGAGTTCACAACACAGGCCTCTATATTAGTGGTAGGAGAGAGATTTTTTTTGAAGATATTTCAAGACAATCTGCTATATTAAAAATTATTGGATATTTGATAGTTAATAATCTTCATAAAGAGGAGATTATTATTCTTACATCCTCAAGAATAAATAGTGAAATAATAAATATAATTAACAGTTTACATATAAAACTTCTTTTAGCAAGAGCAACAATATCGTATAGTGGTTTAGAAGAGGCAAAAAAAGCTGAAATAACAGTTGTTGGTTTTATTAAACGAGATAGATTTACTATTTTTTGTGGTGAAAAAAGAATTAAAATGAGCTAATCTTTTTTTCTTGCTTCTGGGAAAAAGTTGTTTAAATTAAATGCTCTTATTATAATCCAAACAATAATTGCAGAAAGAAATAATCCTAATATAGTTGCTAGAATAAGTATCATCTCATTTTTTGTAAACAAGCTTGATATATAATAAAAGATAATCAAAAAAACAAGCGGGACAAAAAATATTAAAAAATAGAGTTTTATTTTAAGTTTAGACGTTAGCTCTATAATAACCCTATCATTTTCTGATAGTTCTCCTCTATAGAAGACCGTTATCTCATTTGGTTTACTATTTTTAAAACAATTATTTTTAGCAGAGCATGTGTTGCAATCATATTCTTTATCTAATATAATCTCCGCTCTATTCTCTGATATAATCCTTTTTACTATTCCCTCTTCCATTTTAACCTTGTAGTTATATAAGATAATAGTAATCTTATTTTTTCTACTATTATTTATTCTCTTTTTTTGTATATATCAAAATATCATTAGGTGCTATCTCTAATTTTGTTTCGTTTGTTACTATACCTCTTGCAAATAGAGAGCTATCAGTAATAAATAGAACATCTACATATCCAACAAATCTCTCTATATTATCTTTGTCTCTTCTTATAACTGTTAATCTATCTCCATTTCCTATATAGTTAACAAAATCTTTTGACAATAGCTGGAATGTTATAGATTTATCAATTCTCTCAATTACTCTTCCAACATAGAGACTACCTTTGCCAGATATAAGCTCTGTAGGTGTAAGCACTTTGTTTACATCTTGCTCTTTTCTTAGTGCTTCCATCTGATATTTATAGTCATCTATTATCTTAGTTTTCTCAAATTCAAGCTCTTTTTTATATTTGTTTTCAAGCTTCTCTTCAATATCTCTTGTGTCCAAAGCCATACGCTCTCTTAAGCTTCTATCCAACTCCGCCTCATACTTCTTTCTTAAAGCATCTATCTCAAGTCTATGTTTCTCCTCAAGCTCTTTTGTGCTGCTGCTTGTTAATCTTGCTATATCAGCCTCATATTTTTTTCTTAAAGAGTCCATTTCAGCTTTATATTTATCTTCTAAATCTTTTGTGTTGTTACTGCTTGCCAACTTTGCAATATCATCATCATATTTCTTTTTTAATGCATCAATTTCAGTCTTATGTCTATCCTCTAGAGCTTTTGTATTATTGCTGCTTGCCAACTTTGCAATATCATCTTCATACTTCTTTTTCAATGCATCAATTTCAAGTTTATGTCTGTTTTCTAGATCTTTTGTATTAGTATTACTAAGTTTTGCAATATCATCTTCATACTTTTTTCTTAAATTATCTATTTCTGCTCTATATTTGTCCTCTAACTCTTTCGTAGAGACACTACTTTTATCAACTTTACCCTCTAAAAGAGATGCAATATAGCGCTCCTCTGCCTCATAAAATTTAGGAATAGTCTCATTTGTATATGGGTTTATGATTAAATTAAGAGCATTAAAGTAGTAGTCTCTTGCATCTTTTAGCTCATTTCTATTTATGGCAGTCAAGAATTTTGAGTATTCACTCTTAAATTTTTCTTTTGTCACCTCATCCATATTATCAATTTTTTGTTCACTAACTATTATATTATTTATTTTTTGTATATTGGTAGTTGAATCCTTTATATATGTAGATGTTGGATAGTTTATAATAAGCTCATAATATTTGTTAATAGATTCCTGATATTTTTTATTATTATAGAGTGTATTGGCTTCTGAAAAGATTGCCTTAGGCTTTGTCTCATCAATAGGTTTTGTCTCTTCCTTGCTTTTTAGTTCAACTATTTTATTGATCTGATCCAATGATTGGAAAGAGTAGCTTGATGTAGGATAATCCCTTATAACTTGTGAAAATTCTGTAAATGCAGCATCAGCTTTGTTATTTCTAAGATTTTTCATAGCTGAATTGTATAGAGGCAATGCTTTCACATCTGCATTATATTTTTCTATATTTTTTAATCTGTCAAAAGCATTTTCAACATCTTTTACTTGAGATATTGCACTATTAAAAGCCTCTTCAGACTCTTTCATTTTATTGCTGCGGAAATATTGTTCCCCTTGTTTACTATAGTCACTTATCTTTTTCATCTGCGTAAATGTTTTTGTCATCTCTGCATTGTTTGATGATGAAACTTTCTGCTGTTCTATTAACTCTTTTATTGTTCTAATTAGTAGTATATCTCCACTCATTTTATTTTTTAGATCTGGATCACTATTTACGAGAGCAGCTTGAGAGTTATAATAATTAATTACAGAATCCAATTTTTTTTCTGCTGAATTGATATTATTGTTATTAAAGTCACTAATTGCCCCTTTAATAAGTTGGTTAACCATATTATTAAAGTTTTTTATCTTTTCACTTTTTTCATTTATATTATTTATTGTATTTTGTATTTTTTCTCTTTTCGGTGAATCATCTTTTACAGATATCTGCTGTGTTGGAATCAATATATTCATTTTATCTTCTGGAATATTTTCCATTTTCGTAATTTCAGCATATCTCTCTTCCAAAGTTTTTAACTTCTGATCAAAAAATGCCATCTGTTCTGTCATCTTTTTATCTTTATCTTCTTCACTCTTCTTTATTGAGGTTTTTCTATTTTGATCTAGAAATACTTTTCTATTTTCATACTCATTAACTGGATATCCAGCTTTTTTTAATACATCTATTCTTCTCTTATAGTCAGACTCTATCTCTGCCACAGCCAATAGGTACTCTTCTTCTACTATTCTAGCAATAAGTTCCCTATTTCTCTGTAACATCTCTATCTCTTCTAATAGTTTTTCTTTTAGCTGTTCTCTCTCTTCTTGTTGTTTTTTTGATGTTTTTAATAGAATTGAACGATCTGATATAATATTGTCAATCAAAGAGGCTTTTGATAGATTGTTAAAATAGAAAGATAAAAGTGGTATGGTTATTAAAATTAGTATTATTACTGTCATAAATACAAAAAGAGGAAGATTTAAACCACTATCCAATCTTTTTAATTTTAAAACGTTAATTTTATTGGTATTTCTTTTAGAATTAAGCTGTTCTGTTATAGCATTATAGATTTCTGATTTTTTTATGCCAAATACTTCTTCATCATCGTTTTGTCTCTCTTTTTTGTCAAATATTTCAGAATCTATAGATTTTGGAGTTATATTTTTTGCGTCAAGTTTTACTTTACTATTTTTTGATTTTTTATTATCTGTTTTTTTGTTATTGTTTTTATTAATTGATTTCTTTTCAAAGTCATCTTTTTCTATATATTCATTGTTATTGATTATAATGTTTTTTTTGTTCTCGTTAGTAAATATCATAAATGTTTTACCTAAAATAAGATAGTATAGCGTTTTTCATAGCAATACTTACTCTGTCATCTAATGACATAGCTTTTGCTTTTAATTCTTGGATTTTATAATCCTCATTTTTATGCTTATATAAATTTATGAGCTGTAAGAAATAGAGATCAAGTCTCTCTGATGATATAAACATATTGATTAAATCAAGATATTCAAATTCAGCATAGTTATAATATGGCTCCTCTCTTGTTGCCATATAGATATCATAATCAATTTTTGCTATTGATGAGTATACGCTCTCTCTATTTATTACGTTATCTGTAAAAACAATTCTATCAAGCAGACTCACTGCCTGCTTATACTCTTTTCTTCCATAATATATATCAGCCAAGCTCTTTAATACATAATCATAATAGTCATATATTGGATAGTCCCTTATAAAAGTCTCCCAATATTTTTCAGCATTCTTAAAATCATTGTTTATAAAGTAATTTTGTCCAATCATATAGTATGTTTTTGGTACTATATCACTATTTGGAAATAGGCTAAGTATGGAGAGGAGAACATTTGTCGATTTTTCAATTTCACCAGCAGCAAGAAAATTCATAGCTGTATCATAGAAGGCAGAGTCCTCTGTTGTTAATGTTCTTGTTGCTATTTGCATCTTCTCTTTTTTTGCAAGATAAGCTGTTACAGCATCAACAATGATAACAGCAACTAAGGCAACACCAAATGTGGCTGCAGCGCCTATTGCTCCAAACTTTGCGTAATCAACTCCAATTGTGTAATTTTTATAGTCATTACGTGTTCCACTGTCCAATGAGGAGTCATGAGCCATGGCATTAAATACTTCCGATGTGGCTATCGTTGCAGCCATAGCAGCGAAAGAGAATCCAAATGCTGTTCCTAGTATCGCTTCGGGGATTGCAAAATTTGGAACTCTTTTAAAAGTTAATTTATCACTTAAAACCGTTATATCATATCTTCCTGTGTCAAGTTTTGTTATATAGACAGGCCCATTAACCTCTGTAGCTCCTATATTATATTTGATCTTTTCAGGAAAATATAGATCAAATGATATTGGAACCATATAGGCGTCAAAATTTTTCTTCATTATCTCTTCTTGAGTTATAGGATAATCTTTATATCCATCTTTTCTAAGAGATATAAACTTATTTTTTAAGAATGAGCTGTTTTTCAAAACAAATGGAGTAAAATAGTTTGTCTCTTGTCCATTTACTATAAGTCTAGCCCTTATTGGATAGGAATTTACAAAAAGATAATCTAGACCATCAGATTTCTTATTAGAGGTTCTAACTTCATTTTTAAAAAACTGATCTCTATTACTATCGTTTATCTCTGTCGAAATTTCTCTTATATTTGAATCTTTATTAATGCTTTTTCCTTCTGCATCTATTGCCACATATACATCGTTTTTCCACTCTATCTCAAGTTCATCAGCAACATCTTTTGTAATATAGAGCATATAGCCGGTTGGTTGGCTTATATAGTCAGATATTATAACTTTTATACTTTTATTGTTTTCAAAGTTTGTAACAGTAACCTCTTCACCAATTTTGAAGTTATAGCTTGCGGCAACATATTTATAGTTTTTGTATTTGTTTATAGAGGTGCTATCTCCACTTGCATCTCTTATAAATGTTGCTGCCCTTCCAACAAAAGTAAGCGAGTAACTATTAAAGATGGTGAATATGATAAATGTTAAAATAACAATAATTTTTTTCATGATAATACTCCATTATTATAAAATAGGGTCTCTTCTACTCTATAATAATACTTTATTTCTCTCTTTCCCACTCTAAAATTATTGTTAAATCTAGTTAACATCAAAAAAAACATATTTTTCCGCCATACTTTTATTAATAATATAATAAACTTTTTTATTTTTATAAAAATTTTATTTAATTACTCTATTCTTATCACAGTATGCTTAAAATGTTTTATATTTTCAGCATAAGGAGCAACAATATCTCCATTCCCCTCAACTATATATTTGTATATAACAAGTCCTTCAAGTCCAACAGGCCCTCTTGAGTGTATCTTTGATGTACTAACTCCAACCTCTGCACCAAAACCATATCTAAACCCATCACTAAATCTAGTTGAACAGTTTACCATTACTGATGATGAATCAACCTCTCTTTTAAATTTATCTATATTCTTGCTATTTTTAGATAAAATAGAGTCAGTGTGGTGTGAACCATATTTATTTATGTGCTTTATGGCCTCATCAACACTATTTACGATCTTTATGGATACTATATAGTCAAGGTACTCAGTTCTAAACTGCTCATCTTCTATTACTTCTATATTTTTAAGAATCTCTTGTACTTCAGCTGAACCTCTTACTTTTACATTTTTTTCATCAAATCTCTTTTTTAATATAGGCAAAAACTCTTTTGCAATGTTTTTGTGAACAAGTATAGTCTCAACAGTGTTACAAACAGTAACATATTGAGTTTTTGAATCTATTATTACATTTATAGCCTTATCAAAATCAACCTCTTCATCAACAAATATATGGCATATACCATCAGCGTGTCCAAGAACAGGTATTGTTGTATGTGTCATTATATATTTTACAAACTCATTAGAGCCGCGAGGTATTATTAGATCAATATATTGGTTGTATCCCAAAAGTTTATTTACATCTTCTCTTGTCTCAATCAGAAGAATTGTGTTTGCAAATATAGGATCAATCTCTATTATACTATCCAATATTATTTTAGTTAATATTTTATTTGTGTTTATTGCCTCTCTGCCACCCTTTAGAACAGCACAATTGCCAGACTTAAGGCATAGCGTTGCTATTTGAATAAGGGCATCTGGGCGAGACTCAAAGATTACACCAATAACTCCAATTGGTACACTTATTTTAGTTAATATCAAATCATCATCAAGAAACGTTTTAGCCAATATTTTGTTAGATGGATCTTCAAGTTTTATAAGGTCCTCTATACCATTTATACATGTTTCAAGTTTATTATCATCAAGTTTTAATCTTTTTAGGAGTGGGGTAGGAAGTCCCTCTTTTGTTGCAGTTTCGATATCTAGATTATTTTGTTCTACTATTTTATCTTTTTTTTCTAACAGGTTTTTTGCTATGTTTTTTAAAGCTCTATTTTTTATTTCCGTATTAAGGCTTGAGAAGATAGCACTGGTTTCTTTTATTTTTTCTAATACTTTTTCCATTTTCTCTACTTTATTTCCTAAACTAAAAAATTGTACATTAAGCCATTATATATAAAAAGGCGACTAAAATCAAACTTATTTTTTTTAAAAAAATAATTATCTTAAATTAATAAAAACTTACTATAATAGAAACATTTTTTTGGTATATGATCAAGGTTATTTACAAACTAATTTTTCTATTTTTTTAATAGCATAAAGATGGTTGTTACTGTATCTTATTTATATAGACTAATCTCTTTCCAAACTTCTTTTTACGCAGTTTTTATAGAGGTCACACAATCTGCAATATTCACTTTCAGGTTCAAAATCTCCCTCATCACAAATTTTGGGGTTTTCCTCTATTTTATTTAGGATCTCTAAATCAAGTTCAGATAAATTTTCCCTCTCTTTTTTTAATAGTTCATAATACTTATTATTTTGGATAATTTTTTGAGTGGTTCCTATTTTTTCTGCAACTTCTTGTATATTTTCCTCAACCTGCCTTTTTATTTTTAATATTCTGCTATTGTATGGAAATATTTTTTTGTAGAATATTAGTATAGAGATATATGAGGCTATTGTTGTGATTAAATTTCCTACACCATATGGAACATTGAATAGACCACTTCTATAGAGACCTATATCTTGAGGTGGAGCGAATATATAGTATATTGAGGCAACTATATTAAACCCAACAAATATAAGTGATATTATTGCTAATATTTTTACCCTAATAGGTAAGATGAAGAATAGATATATTTTTTCATCTTGAAAGTTAAACCCAAAAGCAACCATCAGTGCTAAATATAGAGATGAGTCTCCCATTACTGGAAGAGGACCAAATATAAAAGATGAGATGCTTTTTAATAAAATTGTTGTAATGATATATAAAAATATATAAAACCTTCCCCATATTGATTCCAATCTTGATGAAAACCACATAAAGATCATAACAGTGAAGAAAAAGAATAGTGGTGACTCATTATTGAAAACAAAAGCATATGTTAGAAACTGCCAAGGTAAAACATTTGATAAATTGCTAGATTTTAAAATGAAAAGAGAGTTGAATAGCTCTGGATTTAACTTATCCAATATATACATTAGGATTATAGCAATAACAAATATAGCTGTTACTATAAAATTTTTATTTTCCTCTAATTTGGCTCTATTCAATTTATGAACTCCTAAAACAGGTTAATTATAATTATATTTTTTTTAAAAAAATAGTGTATAAAAGCTTTAAGAAAGTTATCTTTAAATATATAACTAATTTTATTTTTTATAAAACTACTCTTGTAATAGTTCTATGGATACAGTCCTATTGGTCTCTTCATCTATATTAGCAATAATACCTTGAACAATTATCTCTCCCTCTGGTATCCTTGAGTAGAAAAATTGTCCGGTTCTTATCTTTTTTGTTTCAATCTCAAGCGACAACCCAAAACTGCTTCTCTTTGTTCCGCAAAATCCATTTCCAGTAATAACAGCAGTCTTCTCACCTATAACTCTATTATCAGTAGTTAGAACTCTAAGATGTGTTCCAACAACAAGATTTGCCCTATTCACTAAATGCCAGTGCATAGATTGTACTTCACTGGTTGTTCCGCCATGAAAATCGACAATTACAATATCAATATTTTTATCGAGCTTTTCAAAAAATTTATCTATAGAGTAGAAAGGATCTAGAACAAAAAGTTTTTGTATATTTATTCTACCAACTAAATTAACTATGGCAACATTTTTATCTTTTACTTTTATGGTAGTGTATCCTCTTCCAGAGCCATCAATATCTTTTGGTAAGTTATATGCCCTAAGAGCATAGTGAAATTTTGCCAGTCCCTCTCTTGTATCCTTTTTATTAAATATATGTTCACCAGTTGTTATTACATCCACTCCACCTGTATGAATATGGAATAGAGTGTTCATCAAAACTCCATAACCATCAGAACCGCCATCACAATTTGCAATTGTGAGATCTATATTATGCTTCTCTTTTATTTCGGGTAACCTTTTTTTTAACTCTTTAGTTGTTGGTATCCCTATTATTTCTCCTAAAAACAGTACTTTTATCATTACTTTTTTATGTTCCTTCTATCTTTTTATTCTTCCGCTAGTATCACCTTGCATTATATTTTCAACGTCATTTACTGTTGCATAGCTAAAGTCACCGATATATGTATGCTTTAATATAGATGAAGCGACAGCAAAGTCTAATACTTTTTGTAAATCATTGTTATATCTATCAAGCGCAAATATAAATCCTGATGAGAAGGCATCACCAGAACCAATTCTATCATTTATTGGTTCAATAAGGTTTTTATTATAGTTCTCATTTATTGCGGGAGAAAAGATAAATTGGTTTGTATCCCTTCTGTAGAGAACACCTGTTATATAATTTGAAGTTGCATTTATAGAATCTCTTATTGAAAGAGCAATAATCTTTATATTTGGAAATATTTTTGATGTATGAAGCAAAATATTCTCGTAGTATGCAGCCTTATCAGACCCCTGTAGATTTAAATATGAATCTTTTTTATAGCCTATATCAAAAATAGATTGTATATCAACCTCATTGCCAAAAAGATAATCAACATTTTTTAGAATCTCTTCCATAACTAATTTTGGAACGACTTGCACTCCATTAGTCTTATATTTCCATAATTTTGTTCTATAATTTAGGTCACAGCTTATGGTTAGTCCCATCTTTTTTGCAAGCTTTACACTCTCTATAGTTGATATCATAGCTGCCTCAGATAGAGCAGGGGTAATGCCTGATATATGAAAGTGATCTACCTTATCAAAGACTTCTGCAAAATTGAAGTCTTCAAATTTTAACATATTGATAGATGAATTTTCTCTATCATATGTAACTAGAGAACTTCTGTGAGCGATTCCCTCTTCAACAAAATATATTCCAACTCTTCCACTATTTGTCATCTTTACATGGCTGGAGTTTATTTTAAATTTTGATAGGTATTTTGTAGCTGCATTGCCTAGAGAGTTGTTTGGAAGAGCCGATATAAAGTAAGTTTTTGTTCCCAAGTTTGATAGGTTGGCCAAAAAATTAGCTTCAGCTCCACCAAAAGAGAAATTTAATTTTTCAGGTAGTGCAGAGAGTGGGTTTTTGTTATCTGGTGTAAATCTTACCATTATTTCACCAAAAGCAGCAACCTTAATCATAATTATTTCCTTCTAAAAATCTTATTAAATATGAATACTAATTTGATATCTTTGTTAAAAAATCGATAGTTGTTCTAATCATAACACCAATTCCGCCTTTTGGATTATAGCCTGACTCTTTATCAGCAAATGATGTCCCCGCTATATCAAGGTGGATCCAGTTCTCATTTTTAATGAACTCACCCAAAAATAGAGCTGCCATTATAGAACCTGCCTGACGGCTTGGAGTTGCAAGATTTGCAATATCAGCAACGCTGCTCTTCATCATCTCTTTGTAATCTTCAAAAAGTGGAAGCTCCCAAACAGTCTCGCTCATAGCAACAGATGACTCTATAAATGGATACTTATATTTTGCACCTCTAAAGTAGGCTGCAGTTATTTTTGTGCCTAGCGCAACAACAGCTGCTCCAGTAAGTGTTGCAAAATCCATCACAAGATCATAGTTTTTTGTATCAGAGTAGGAGAGTGCGTCAGCTAAGATTAGTCGCCCTTCAGCATCAGTATTTAAAATTTCAACAGTTTTTTTGTTGTAGGCAGTAATAACATCTGATGGTCTCATAGAGTTTCCATCAATTGCATTCTCTGCCAAAGGCATCAATACAGTTAGATTTATTTTTAGTTTGAGCTCAGATACAATCTTTATTATACCCAATACTATTGCACTTCCAGACATGTCCTCTTTCATGTCAGCCATTGCACTGTCTGGTTTAAGGTTCAATCCGCCTGAATCAAAAATAATTCCCTTACCAACAAGACATATATTTGGGCAGCCTTCACCTGCTTTGTATGATATTTCAATAAGTCTTGGCTCTTCAGATCCGCCTTTACCAACAGCGTATATTAAATTGAAACCATCTTTTATTAGATCTTTTTCAGAAAATGATCTAATTTCTAAATTATTCTTTTTGGCAATCTTTTTTGCTTCATCTTCTATATAATCAATAGTTGCAATATTTGCAGGATAGTTGATTAGATCTCTGACTAATTTTATAGAGTCTGTTATTATCTCTATTTTTTTGTATATAGCATCAAAATCTACATTGCCTTCATATATTATATCAATCTTTTCAATAGAAAAGTTTTTATCATTTTTAGATAAAAGCTTATCAAACTGATAGTCTGTAAGCATAATTCCTTCTAAAGCACTATATATTATAGATTCTTCACTGATATTTAATATATTTTGCCATATAAAGAGGTCAAACTCTCTAAAAAATTCTTTCTTTGCAATTTTAAAAGCTAGAGAACAATATTGCCTTATCTGTTCCATAGTCATCTTTTCTATTTTTCCAATATGAATGATATTATAATCTTTATTATTGATAAAATATCTTTTTGTCTGTCCCTTTTTAGAGAAGTAATCTTTATCAGCCTCAATTTTCACTAAAAGTTCTTTTGGCATATACTTAGAAGCAGACTCTCCTTCTGAGTAGGGATAAAAAACAGTGCTGTTTGTAATCTCTTTTTTTTGTTTTATTTTCATAAGTGATTTTTCCTAAAAGTAAAATATTTTGTAGTCTATAATAGTCAAACTTTATACTAACATAAAATAGTTAAAATATCAAATTAAGAGTAGAGAATAATTTTTTAATAGAAATAAATAAAAAAAACTTGGATAATAAAATCCAAGTTTTTTTAAAAGTTATTAGTTTAAGGTCCCAACAATATTATCTATTAGATATTCCATAGTCATAAGCTCATCATAAGTTGCAATATGTCCTTCAGGAATAGCTATACTTCCATCATTTTTGTATATAGGTCCTTTAAATATGCTAAATTCTTTATTTTCAAGAGCTGTTTGATTTTTTGCAACAAGCTCTTTTATATCTTTTGGAACATTGTTTGTTAATGGAGCAAGTGCAACTATACCAGTATTTAACCCCTCATAATAGTTGAAGTTTGACCAATCATTTATCTCTTTTGAGATAGCTTTTGTAACAATATCTCTATATACAACAATCCAATTCCATATAGGAGATGTTAAGTATGTATTTGGAGCAATGCTTGAAGCATCAGAATCATATCCAATAGTCCATACACCTCTCGATTCGCCAGCTAAAATGGCAGCTGAAGAATCGCAGCCTGTTGCCAACACATCAACACCACTATCCATCAATGATATTGCAGCCTCTCTCTCTTTTGTTGGATCAAACCATGAGTTTGTCCATACAACTTTCACCTTTGCATTAGGGTTTACTGC
Source organism: Spirochaetota bacterium (assembly GCA_031549085.1). Taxonomy (GTDB): domain Bacteria; phylum Spirochaetota; class GWE2-31-10; order GWE2-31-10; family MWDO01; genus JAVBQL01. The sequence goes on along the minus strand of JAVBQL010000011.1, from coordinate 44,528 downwards.
CTTGACTCCTAGAGCAAAAGCATTTGTAAGTCTAATAACTTCTGGTATTGGGTGAGGAAGAACAAAACCTATTGAGTTACTTTTTGTCATCTTTCCAGCTATTAGACCAGCTAAATATTTAGCCTCCTCCATAGCTCCAAAATATGTTCCAACATTTTTTGCTCTCTTGTATCCAGAACAGTGCATAAAGACAGTGTTTGGGAAATTTGATGCCACATTTATTGTTGGGTCCATAAATCCAAAGCTGGTTGTAAAGACTAGATCATAACCTTTTTTAGCATATGTAGTTATTACTCTCTCAGCATCCATGCCTTCAGGAACATCAGAAACATATGCAGTCTCTATGTTTTGAATCTCTTTTTCAAGCTCTATTCTAGCTTTATCATGTGATTGAGTCCAACCTCCATCATTAACAGAGCCAACATATACAAATCCAATTTTAAAGTTTTTTGAAGTCTTTGTACAGCCTGTTATTGAAAAAATAACAAAAAGTCCAACCATAAAAAGTACGATTTTTTTCATAAGCTTAATCTCCTCAAATTATAGTGTCTAATACTGGTAAGTGAATATACTCCTCTTTTAGAAATATTATAATTTCACTTAACAATAGTATAATAACATATAACATTTTTTTGAATAATAACAATATATTTAAACAATGAATTGCATTTTTTTGTTATTATATGCTTTTTTTAAAAAAATATGGGGGGCAAAGATAGAATATCTCTTTGCCCCCCATATAAATTAAACGAATATCTTAATTAAGAATTCCAATGATATTATCTACTAGATACTCCATACTCATAATGTCATCATAACTTGCAACCTCTCCATCAGCAATAGCTATGCTTCCATCATTTTTATATATAGGTCCTGTAAATATATTGAGTTCTCTATTGGCAATAGCAACTCGATTTTTTTCAACCAACTCTTTTACATCTTCTGGAACATGACTGCTTAAAGGGACAAGTGATACTATACCAGTATTTAACCCCTCATAATAGTCAAAGTTTGACCAGTTGTCTATTTTTTTAGACATTACTTTCTCCACAATATCTTTATATACAACAATCCAGTTTAGTATAGGGGATGTTAGATATGTTTTTGGAGCAATACTTGAAGAGTCCAAATTGTATCCAATAGTCCATACTCCTCTTGATTCTCCAGCTGAAACAACAGCAGAAGAGTCACAGCCTGTTGCTAGTACATCAATACCACTATCCATCAATAATATTGCAGCCTCTCTCTCTTTTGCAGGATCAAACCATGAGTTTGTCCATACAACTTTTACTTTTGCATTAGGATTCACTGCTTTGACTCCCAAAGCATAGGCATTTACCACTCTAATAATCTCTGGTATTTGGTAGGGAGCAACGAAGCCAACAGAATTTTTCTTTGTCATCTTGCCAGCGATAAGACCTGTTAGATATTGTGCTTCTTCTACAGCCCCAAAATATGTTCCAACATTCTTTGCCCTTTTGTAGCCTGAACAGTTCATAAACACAGTTTTTGGAAAATGTTTAGCCACATTTATTGTTTGATTCATAAAATCGAAGCTTGTTGAAAATATGAGGCTATAACCTTGTGTCGCATATTCATTTATAACTCTTTCAGCATTCTTTCCTTTTGGAACATCAGATACATATGATGTCTCTATATTTGGGATCTCTTTTTCAAGCTCTATCCTTGCCTCATCATTTGATTGTGTCCATCCACCATCAGTAACAGAACCAACATATACAAATCCTACTTTAAATACTTCTGATGATTTTTTACAGCCTGTTATCAAAAAAATGGTCAGAATGGGTAAGATAAACAGTATAATTTTTTTCACTTTTCTTATCTCCTCAAAAACAAATACTCATTTTTATAATAATATAAATTTCCCAGATTGAATAATTATATTTCGGTATAATCCCATATTATAGCATTTTTTGGAATAATTACAATATAATCTCTTATATAATAATTTTTTCCATCAAAATCTTTCACTTTATTTTTATTAATTATCTTACAGTTTTCACCTATTCTTGAATTTTTATCAACTATTGCATTTTTAATAACAGTATTGCTACCAATACCAATATTTAGGAGACCATGCTCCTTGTTGAATACCTTGCCAATATTTGATTCAAAAAAGTCCGCCCCCATTATTACTGAGTTCTCTATTACAACATTATCGCCTATCATACTTCTTATACCAATTATTGCTCGCCTTATTGTTGCATTTGATATAACAGCACCTTCACAAATGATGGACTCATCTATATTACTCTTAATTATTTTTGATGGAGCCAAATGTCTTGAATTTGTGTACATTGTATTTTTATAAAAACTAAATTTTGGATGCTCTTCAGCAAAATCTATATTTGCTTTCCAGAAAGATTTTATTGTTCCAACATCTTCCCAATATCCATTAAAGAGATATCCATAAACATTTTTCTCTTTAATCGCTTCAGGGATTATCTCTTTTCCAAAGTCTGCATAGTTATTATCAAGAAGATCCAGTAAAACCTCTCTATTAAAAAGGTATATTCCCATAGAACCAAGATACTCCTTATCTTTTTCTATTGTTGGATACTTCTCTCTTATAAATTTTTGTGCCTTTAATGAATCTAAAAGTTTATCATCTTTTGGTTTTTCAACAAAATCGGTAATTCTATTTTTATCAATCTTTAATATGCCAAAACCCTCTGCATCCTCTCTATTAACAGGCAAAACAGATATTGTTATATCTGCTTTAGTTTCGATATGAAAATTGAATAGCTCTTCAAAATTCATAGAGTATATCTGATCTCCACTTATTATAAGAACATATTTGAGATCTAAAAATGCAGTGATATGTTTGAGGTTTTTTCTTACAGCATCAGCAGTTCCTTGATACCAGTCAGTGGTCTCCATAGATTGCTCTGCTGCCAATATATCAACAAATCCCTCCCCAAAACCATCAAATCTATATGTTTGGTTTATATGTTTATTAAGAGATGCTGAATTGAATTGTGTTAATATAAATATTTTATTTATACCAGAGTTTAGGCAGTTGCTTACAGGTATATCAATAAGTCTATATTTTCCGCCTATTGGTACAGCAGGTTTCGAACGATCTTTTGTTAATGGATAGAGCCTGCTTCCTTGACCACCGCCCAATATTAGACAAATAACACTTTTCATATTTTTCATCTCCTTGAATAAATTGCCCTTTTAAAAAATAGAATTATCTATTAATTTTACTTTATTTTTAACAACTAATCAAAGAAAAATGGTTTTTATTTATATAAAAAATATTTTTGTAATTATAATCAGTAAAAATTGCTAATAATTCTCCCTATTTTACGTATTTTCTAAGGTGAGATTTTTAAGCCACTTTTTGCTTCTCATTCTAAAAGAGAATATAACTAGTTTTATAAACTCTTCAATAAAAAAGGTTGCATAGACTATATAGAGAGGATACTTTAAAACAATACCAAATAGAATTGCAAGCGGAATTCCAACACTCCATGTTATGCCTGCATCTATAAAAAATGCAAATTTTACATCTCCGCCGCTTCGAAGCACTCCTAAAAATAGAATCATCAAAAATAGACGCAGCCATAGGGTTGCACCAAAGATATATATAATTATCTTTGCCAAATCTTTTATTGACTGCTCAACATTAAATATTTGCAATATTGGGAGTCCAAGAGCTATGGTTGCTGCTCCAATGAGTAGTCCCAATATTGCTCCAATTTTTAAAAAGCGCTTTGCATAGGCATATGCCCCATCAAGATTATTTTTTCCAAGCTCATTTCCAAGAATTATTGCTGAGGTGCTTGCTATTGCTATGCAGAGACCAATTGCTATCCCCTCAATTGGTGAGAATATGCTTATTACAGCAAGTTCGTCAACACCCATTCTTGCATATACAATTGAATATACCGTGACACCTCCCACCCATAGAAGCTCATTTGTTAAAATTGGCATCATTTTTCTAAAAAAGAGAGCGAAGAGGTGCTTGGAAAAGCAGATATCTTTTTGTCCTATTGCTGCAGGGTAGTTCTTTGCATAGATTACAATCAATATTAAGATACATCCAACCGCACGAGAGATACTTGTTGCAATAGCTGCTCCATCAACTCCAAGTTTTGGAAAGCCAAAGTTTCCAAATATCAAGATGTAGTTCAATATCGTATTTAAAAAGAATGCAATTGAGGTTGTAATCATTGGAGGAACAGTCTTCCCTGTTGACTTTGTAACACCCGAGTAGGTAATATCAATTGCGACAAGCGGGAGAGTGATGGCGTTTATCTGTATATATGTCTTTGCAAGTCTAATGATGTCAGGATCTTTTGTAAATATTGATAGTATGAACTCTGGGAATATCAAGAGAATCAGCATTACAACTGTCGAATAGATAAAAAGCACAAATGTTCCTACGAAAGTTACATTTCTAATGCTTTTAATATCTTTTTTACCCCAATGCTGTGAGGTGAATATAGTTACTGCAGCCACAATTCCAAATGATGAGACAAAATAGACCATAAATATTTTTGCAGCAAGTCCAACAGCGGCAGTCTCAAATTTACCCAATTGTCCAACCATTATTGTATCAACAATGTTGAAGAGTCCCATTATGAGATTTTGAAAAGCCATAGGCAGACCAAGCTTCAATAGGTCAATATAAAAATTTTTCTTTGAATTTTCCATAAGTCAAATACTCTCTTAAATTTACGCGAGCTGCTGAAATCTGTTAATTAGTTATCTCTTAAGGCGGGTTAATCATGTAGTCTACTACTTAAGGTGATAGAGAATATCAATATTTTTAGATTTTGTCAAATATTATCAAGTAAAAAATACATTTTCACACCTTTTAAATAAAATAGTTGATTTTACAATTAAAAAATTGTACAATTTTAACGATCTATCATAAATAAGGATTCACACCCTTTTGATGGATAACTATTTTTTACTGTCAGACAACAGAGTCCAACTCTATTTTGGGTGTAGGTATGCCATATCTATGCCCAATCTCTATAGTTTTGTTATTAACAAGTCCGTGTTATCACATTGGGCTGGTTTACTTCTTTGCTGACAGTAGGGGTATATCCGGCGTGTGAACCAATGTGAGCATGGGCTTGTTTGTGCTTTAAGACGCTCCTTTATGATGGATTAAAAAAAATCAAAAGGAGGTATAGTTATGGCAAATGGTAAATGCAGCGCTTGCAGACATTTTAGATCTGGCAAGTGCTATCTTCGTAATGAAAAGGGCACTTCTACAAGTTCCAGTTCTTCATGTTCAAATTTTTCTCAAGCTTAAAATGATGTAATAGAAAATTCAATTAAGAATGTTTTTTTATTACACTATTTATTCACAAGCAGACAACAGCTCTGTTTGTGAAGTTCTCTATTGCATAAAAATTGATTGATTATTAATAAGGAGATAAAATGAAGAAAAAATTAACTATTTTCTTTATTATTATATTGTCATTAAGTGGACTCTTTAGTGAGGACTATTTTCAAATGGGTTCATTTAAAGATGGGTTAGCCATAGTAACACACAATAATAAATTTGGATTTATTGATGAGAATGCTAAAATCGTTGTTCCAATTATTTATGACAATGTAGAGGAATTTGGGAAATTGTTAGATGGATTAGCCAAAGTAACATTAAATAAAAAAGGTAAATATGGTGATTATAGTAAATTTGGATTTATTGATAAAAGTGGTAATATTATTCTATCTATTGAGTATGATCGTATAGAGGTTTTTGAAGATGGATTATTTAAGATAGGAGCAACCTACTTAGATGAGAATCCTACTGGATCCTCTAACTATTTTTATGGTCTCATAGATAAGAGTGGAAAAACAATTGTTCCTGCTGAATACAAATGGGATATATATAATTTTAAAGATGGATTAGCTAGAGTAAAAGTAGAAAAAGATTCAAGTTCCAAATATGGGTTTATTGATAGGAGTGGTAAAGTTGTTATACCAATTATTTATAGTTATGCTGGAGATTTTGAAAATGGATTAGCAGCTGTTCATATTGATGGAAAACCCGGAATTGGATTTATTGATACAAGTGAAAAGATTGTTATTCCAGCTATTTTTAGCGATTATGTAAAATATAGTAAAGGTGAGTTGATTGTAGTCAATTTAAAAGATAAGTATGGACTATTTAATAAAATAGGAAAAATGCTTATTCCTATTGAGTACGATAATATAAGGATATATGAAGAAACTAGTCGTGATGATGAAGGTGAATATGAGGATGAGTTGATTCAGATAGAGTTGGAAAAAGATTGTAAAATAAAATATGGTTTTATTGATAAAACAGGTAGGGAGCTTATTCCTATAAAGTATGATGCTCTATATAGTTGTAACAAGGAATATGGAGCAAGCAATAATTCTAGAAATAATTATAGAGTTATGTTTCAAAATGGAATGATCAGGGCAAAACTAGATGGTAAATATGGTATTGTAAATAAGACGGGTAAAGAGGTTGTTCCTCTTATATATGACTGTATAGATAATTTTGGAGAACGTTTTCCGAATGGGTTTTCTAAAATAACATTAAATAATAAATATGGTGTTGTTGATAAAACTGGTAAAATAACTGTTCCTGTTATCTATGACGAATTTGAAGTATTATTTACTGGTAATATATTTAATCCAAGAAGTGTTACTATACTAGAATCATTAGTAGTAAAAACAAATAACAAATATGGTGTTATAAATGTAAAAACAGGCAAAATAGTTGTACCTATTGAATATAACTCTCTTAAAGGTGTTAATAACAGGCTAAACGAAATAAATAAAAATAATAAGAAATAGACAAAAAAAGAGTAGAAGAAAATCCTACTCTTTTTCATTATTCTTAACTTATAGCAAGTTTAACAATTTTTATCAGTATAGTGAGTATGCAATAGATCATGAGCCTTTTTGCTTCCCGGCTCACCAAGGAACTCTTTATACAATCTTTGGATAGATGGATTCTCATGAGATTTTCTAATTGTATCTTTTGAATCGATACTATAGATTCCTTTCATTCTAGCCTCTATCTTTTTTGTGTCTCCATGGATATATGGCTGACCGCCGCCACCGATACATCCGCCAGGACAAGCCATAATCTCAATTGCATGGTAGTTTGCCTCGCCAGATTGAATTTTTTCTAATAGTACTCTTGCACTACCAAGTCCATTTGAGATGGCAATGTTTAATGTTTTACCATCAAGATCCACAGTTGTCTCAATTACTCCCTCAAGTCCTCTAACTTGAGTGAAGTTTACATCTTTAAGCTCTTTTTTGGTCACCCACTCATATGCAGTTCTTAGAGCTGCCTCAATAACTCCACCTGTTGTTCCAAATATTACAGCAGCACCAGTTGATTCTCCCAATGGATCATCAAATTTGCTCTCTTCAAGTTTTGTAATATTGATTCCAGCCTCTCTAAACATTTTAGCAAGCTCACGGGTTGTTAGAACATAGTCTACATCAGGAATACCATTAGTAGATAGTTCTGGACGAGATGCCTCATATTTCTTTGCAAGACAAGGCATGACTGATACTACTATTAAATTTTCAGGATCAACTCCAATCTTGTTTGCATAGTAGGTTTTAGCAACAGCCCCAAACATCTGTTGAGGAGATTTACAAGAAGAAGGAATATTAAGTAGGTCAGGGAATTGATACTCCAAGAAATTAACCCAGCCAGGACAGCATGATGTTAATATTGGAAGATCCTTACCACTCTTTAATCTCTCTATAAGCTCAGTTGCCTCCTCCATAATGGTGAGATCTGCAGAGAAATCAGTAGAGAATACAGCATTAAAACCTATCTTTTTTAGTCCAGATATAAGCTTTCCTGTACAATCTTCACCAGCAGGTAGTCCAAACTCCTCACCAATTGCAACACGTACAGCTGGAGCTGTCTGAACAATTACCATCTTGTTTGGATTATTTATTGCAAGCCATACCTCTTTTATATAGTTGATTTCAGTAAGAGCTGCTGTTGGACACACATTCACACATTGACCGCAGAATACACAGTTTGTCTCTTTCAATGGTTTCATCTCAGCAGTACCAACCACAGCCTTGAAACCACGACCATAACCACTTAAAGTTCCAACAGTCTGCATTTGATTACATGCAGTCTCACATCTTCTACACATTATACACTTATCAAGCTCTCTTTTTATCGCTTTGCTGCTCACATCAAGCGGATATGTTGATTGCTCACCCTTATAGTGTATCATCTCGATTCCGAATCTTTGAGCAAGAGACTGCAATTCACAATCCAAGTTCTTAGCACAGATTAGACAATTGAATGGGTGATCTGAAAGCAGAAGCTCCAAAACAATTCTTCTTATATTGATAACCTCTGGAGAGTCAGTAACTATAGACATACCATCAGTTACAGGTGTAGAACAGGCAGGCATCATCTTTTTTCTGTTGCCTTGAGTAACATCAACCATACAAACTCTACAAGAACCAATGTGGTGATCAACATGAAAACTATCGAGGTTCATATAACAGAGAGTAGGAATATAGATATCTTCAAGCTGTTTTGATGCCTCAAGGATAGATATTCCATCTTTAACTTCTATTTCTACATCATTTATTTTTATTTTTGCCATTACATCCTCCTAAATTTTAAGCCAAATCTATAGCACCAAATTTACATTTAGTCATACAAACACCGCATTTTATACACTTCTCTTGATCAATAAAGTGCTTCTCTTTTACTTTTCCTGAAATACATGTTACTGGGCAGTTTTTAGCACAGAGTGTACAGCCAACACACTTATCATTTATTGTATATTTCATTAGCTTTTTACAAACACTTGATCTACATTTATGTTCCTTAACGTGCTCTTCATACTCATCTCTAAAGAATCTCATTGTAGAAATTACAGGGTTTGGAGCTGTTTGACCTAAAGCACAAAGACTTGCTTTGCTTATAGTGGATGTTAATACATCAAGTTGTTCCAATACATTAGCTTCTGCTTTTCCATCTGTAATGGACTCTAAAAGTTCATACAATCTCTTGTTTCCAACTCTACAAGGAGTACACTTTCCGCAGCTCTCATCATTTGTAAATTCAAGGTAGAACTTCGCAACATCAACCATACAGTTATCTTCATCCATAACAATCATTCCGCCTGATCCCATCATAGAACCGATTGCAGTTAGATTTTCATATGTAATTGGAGTATCAAGATTCTCTTTTGTGATACATCCACCTGATGGACCGCCTGTTTGAACAGCTTTAAACTCTTTGCCGCCCTTAATTCCGCCGCCTATGTCATAGATTATCTCTCTAAGTGTTGTTCCCATTGGAACTTCAACCAATCCAACATTGTTGATTTTTCCAGCCAAAGCGAAAACTTTTGTCCCTTTTGAATTCTCCGTACCTATTTTATTATACCAATCAGCACCTTTTAATATGATCTTTGGGATGTTTGCAAGTGTCTCAACGTTGTTTACTGAGGTTGGTTTTTCCCAAAGCCCGCTTTGAGCAGGGAATGGAGGCTTGCTTGTTGGCTCTCCTCTCTTTCCCTCTACTGAGTGTATAAGAGCCGTCTCCTCACCGCAGACAAATGCACCAGCACCATATTTCAACTCTATATCAAAGTCAAACCCGCTTCCCATTATATTTTTGCCTAAAAGCCCCATCTCATGAAGCTCATCAATTGCAATCAATAGTCTTGATATAGCAAGTGGATACTCTGCTCTGATGTAGATATATCCAACATTTGAACCAATTGAATAACCAGCAATTGCCATAGCTTCAAGTACAGAACAAGGATCTCCCTCTAAGATTGACCTATCCATAAATGCACCTGGGTCACCCTCATCGGCGTTACAGATAATATATTTTTGGTCACTTGCATTTTTTCTTGTAAGCTCCCACTTTAGTCCAGTTAGGAATCCAGCACCACCTCGGCCTTTTAGACCAGATTTTTTTACTAAATCTATGGTTGCCTCTGGAGTCATCTCAAAGAGACACTTTGCCAATGCTTGGAAACCCTTTGTTGCAAGGTACTCCTCTGCTTTTTCTGGGTTTATGATACCACAATTTTGCAGTGCAATACGCATCTGCTTCTTGTAGAATGGCATCTCATGTTGAGTATCTATCTTCTTTTTTGTTAATGGTTCTTCATATATAAGTCTATCAACTTTTTGCTTGTTCTTAATGTGAGACTCTACAATCTCAGCTGCATCAGATGGCTTTACCTCTACATAGAAGGTGTTGTCAGGGGATACCAGAACAATAGGCCCCTTTTCACAGAAACCAAAACAGCCAGTCTTCATCACCTCTACATTTTTATCCAAGCCATTTTTTTCAAGCTCCTTTTTGATATTGCTTACAATATCAAAGCTGTCAGAGGACATACAACCCGTTCCGCCGCAGACCAATATATCTGCTGCGTTTGCAGATGCTTTTGCGTTCTCTATATCTTTTTTTACTTCAGGGTCTTGAATATCTCTTAGGGCCAAAAGTGATACGAGTGATCTATATTTGTTCTTTAGATCATCATAAGTTTTTATCTTTTCCATAACTCTTTAACCTCATTAAATTATTTATAGTTTGACAATATATCTTTTACTTCATTTTTTGTTATCTTTCCATAAACCTTATCGTTTATTGTAAGAACTGGCGCCAAACCGCACGCACCTATACATCTAACAACGTCGATGGAAAACTCGCCATCTGTAGAGACCTCACCAGCCTTGATGCCAACCTGTTTTTCGAACTCCTCAAGCACCTCTGCAGCGCCCTTAACAAAGCATGCAGTACCCATACATATCGCAATCTTATTTTTTCCTTTTGGTTTTGTTGTGAAGAAATTGTAGAAACTTATGATGCCAGATATTTGAGAGTGTGGTACATTTATTTTTTTGGATATATGAACTTGAACTTCTTCAGGGAGATAGCCAAATATGTGTTGTGCCTTGTGCAGTATCTGTATAAGATTTCCCCTCCTTCTCTTATCCTTTAGGTCGATGTGAAGTCCATCGATAAATTCGTCCAATCTGTCGTAAAAATCTTTTACAAATAGATTCTCGCAAGTTGTGTTTTCAGAACAAGCCAATTTAATCCTCCTTAAAACTCAGAAAGTTTTTGTCTTATATTTGATAGGCTCTATTTTTATGCCATTATACATTTTTATAATACAAAATGCTACTCTTTTTTTATGATTTTGCTTTTATTTATTTTTTGCTAAAATCATTAGTTTTCTTAAATATTCTTAATTTACTATTTCATAATATTTATGATTTTTTAAATAATATTTTTATAAAATATAAATTTTAAAAAATATTAGTTATATTTATTTAAATATATATTGTATATTCGTTTTTATAGTATTATTATTTAAGTTATTTAATAAAAAATAATTTATATGTTTTAATTAACTATCTTGACTTATTTTAATTATAGTTTATAATAATATTGATATTATATTTATGGAGTATAAGTTTTAATATATATTAAACTGTACTAATAAAAATATTATACTAAAAGTTTTTTATTATATTTAACGAATTATATTTTAGGGAGGATATTTCGTGAGTTCAAGGAATTCGAATAAGGTTAAAAATTTTATCTTTTTTATTGCTGTAGCAGCGTTGTTTATTGGTATTGTATCATGTGCAGTAAATGAGGATACTGGTGATAATGATAAATCATCAAATAGTACATCCACAACAAGCACTATATCCACAACAAGTACTACATTAACAACGAGCACTACAAGCACTACTTCAACATCAAGTACTACATCAACAACAATCGCACCAGCAATATATGTCTCCACTGCTGGTAGCGACAGCAATAATGGAAACCCAACAATGCCAGTTAAAACAATTTCAAAGGCGGTTACCATGGTAAGCAGTTCAAGAAATGTCATCTACATAGCAACAGGGACATACAGTGAGCTAATCAATATTGAGACAACTACACCTTTTACTATAAAGGGTGGCTACAATGTTAGCTGGGTAAGAGCAAACGTCAACAACAAAAGTACTATAAATGGGCCAAATCCTACGGAAAATAAGACTGGCCGTATAACTACTATAGCAGGTACTAAAGTAACACTTGAGAACCTTGATGTAAAGGGAGTGCTATATTATAATGATGCTTATGGTTATCTGTATGCCTATGGAGTAGTAAACAATGGAAATATGGCTATAGATAATTGTGATATTGTAGCGATGGAGAGTGGTAGTATAAGCGATTATGCTTATGGTGTTTATAATAATGGTAGTATGCTTACTATAAATAGCGGTACAATAACAGGAGCAGCTGGTACTGCTAGTGTAGGTATGTCTGCTTATAGTATTGATAATTTTGGTACACTCACTATCAATGGTGGCATAATAACGGGAGGAGCTGGTAATGCTAGTCTAAATAGTCGCGCTTATGGTGTTCGTAATTCTAATGGTATAGTGACTATATCAAACTGCAGTATATATGGAAAAGAGTCAACTGTTACAACAAACAGCGGTATAATTGTGTTGCAGAGGAATGGCTCTGCCAAATTCTATCAAGGCACGATTGGCCCTGCAACTATTGAAAATATAAAAGGTGATGGTACAAACATTTGGAATGATAATAGCTTTTGGGACACCCCATAAAAAATAACCTTTAATTTAAAAAGTGGCTCAAAAAAAAAGAGGCTGTTTGTTAAACAGCCTCTTCCTATTTTTAATCTATTATATTGTAAGAATTACCCTTCCAACTAGAGAGGATCGGTTATCTCAATAGCCCCTATGGTTGAAGGGTTAAGTCTAGTGCCAGTATAATTTTGAAGTGAATTATTAATAATATACTTTCCAACCTCCTCGCCATATCCATTACTACTCATCTCATTAATGTCAAAAGATTTTCCGGCTGCCTTAATACTTGGAGATGATGTAGGCATAAATGTTGCTGTTTTGAAAGCAGCAAAGTTGATAGAGCCTACTGCTGATACATCTTCAAAAGTCATACTTGTAACGCTAATGTTACCTGCTGGTGCTGAACTATTGGCATAAGTACCAATAGTGCTGCTATTAACATTGTCAACAGTGCCTGCAGCACCATCATCTAGAAAAAGATTAGCTTTTGCAACAGCATTATTGTCCAGATAGTTAAATTTTTTTGAACCTGTTATTGCTGTCGAACTATCCAGTGTATAAAAAATGTTGTTGATAAAGGCTATGTTATCTACCCTATGATCAGCTGAAACATCACTTATATTTACAACACTGTTGTGTGTAGTGATAAGTGTGTTTCCTATAACGTTGAAATTATTGTTATCTGCTGCAAAAAAAGGAATAACACCAGTACCTATATATACCGGCTGAGAATTGGCTCCATCAGTGTAAATAATATTGTTGTATATATTAAATTTATTGTTAGCTGAGTTATATATTAAATCAAGCCCTTTCTCATTGCTATTTTTGACAAATATTTTGTTGCGATGTATGTTTAGTGTAGGGATAGAACCTACTATTGCAACACCTCCCTCTATTGTATTTCCAATTATCTCAATTTTTCTGTTTGATTGTGCACTGGCAATAATGCTATTTTGATTTTTTGATACAATACTACCACTTTCATTAATTGCTCGGATTGTACTATTTTTAACTGTTAGACTTGAAATTGTCACACATATTGTTGCAAATGGTACAGGATTGCTATTTTGTATTACAGCAGATTTTACATCACAATCTGTTATTGTTGTATTTATTACACCAACCTCAACTGCATTTATGTTTACCTCTCCAGAGGTGTAGGCACTGCTCACAGTTCTCTCCAAAGTTCCAGCCTCAATTATTGAACCACTTATATTGAAAGGAGAGTTATCTGGGTAGTAAGCATCATTAGTATTTATATATATACCAGTTAAATCTATGTTAGCGGTAGTGGTCTTAATTATAGTCCCTGAACTACCTTTTATTTTGCTATCTTTTATAGTACCATTTATTTTTTGATTAAGTAATCCATCTGATGATGGGGGATTAGGACGAGTACCAAGTCTTATACCATATATATTTGTGGTTGCGGTTACAGTGCTTTCAATATTAGCACTCCCTTCAAAGCCTGTTACGATTGCATTTTCAATGTTGAGTGTCAATGTCCCAGAACCTGCAACAGTATCATTTATGCCTATCGCTCCTCCTGTTGGAAGGGCATTCCCCTTGCAGCCAACAACAGTGATGCCATTTGGAGTCTCACTCATAAGACTAATTGATGAAGTGCCGCCACCATATTTTCCTCCCTCATTTATTCCATAATTTATTCCATAAGCTATCTTATTTATTGTTCCAACATTATCATATGCTCCATAGATTTTTCCGCCAGAGATAGTTATTGAAGATGAGGCAGAGTTGCTGTATATGCCCATCGCATTGTAGTTCATATTACCCCCTCCATTTGCTCCATAGATCTCCCCACCACTGATATTGATAGTGCCACCATATGTAAATATACCAAAAACTCCTTCAGGAAGATTTCCATTGCCAATAGTCTCTGTTGATTTGGCATTATTAGCTATACCACAAAGCTTTCCTCCAAGAATTTCAATGGCAGAGCTATTGTTATTCTGTATTGCATAGGCATCGCCAACAGTAACGCCATCTCCAGATGCTCCATAGATAGCGCCATCATTGATAGTAAGAGCGCCACTAGCGCTATCATATCCATTTCTTATACCATGAGCATATTTAACACGAATATTGTTACCAGGCACATTATGACTCATTACTCCATATATTGCAGCGCTACTATTGACAGTCACAGTTCCACTAACATTATCTATTCCATATGAGGAATCAAGTGGGGGAGTGGTAATAATAGTACTCTCCACAATGCCACATATCACTACACCTGCTCCAACAGTAAGTTTTCCTCTATTTCTTATCGCTGTAACAGCACTACTAGAAATAATCCCCCCATTTACAGAGCTATCACTCATGGTAAGATTACCATATTCTCCATTATATAGAGTAGCTTTGGAGTCTGAGAAAGCTGTTGCTGAAGAATTTACAGTACAGCTTTTAAGTTCAAGTTTGGATTCATTAGAGAGCCCAGATGTAATATCAAAGTTCTCTATTGTTACATTAAGCCCAGAGCCCAGCTCAAGAGCGCTTTTAAATTCAGATCTGTTGTTTGAAGGTTGCCAGCTGGTGTCATACCCGCCAATAATATTTATATTTGCTGGATGCACCAAACCATAATTATCATTATCAAAGTGATCAGGATTTATATCTTCATCACCAGTGGCGGCACCATATGTGCCAGTAGCTACATGTACATTAACCTCTTGATTATCATTTGTATGGTTGTTATTAATATATTCCAAAGCTTCAGTTATTGTCCTATATGGCTTCTCCATGCTTCCGTCAGGAGGATCAAACCCAATGCTAGAGCTGCTGCTGACATAGTAGTCATGCCTATTGGCGTTTGCAGATATGTTGAAGTCAAGTCTAGTGACCTCCAGGCTATTATCAGAACTTTGTAGATAGTAATTTTGTATTTGAGAAAAGCTTCTAACCTCATCATCAAAAGGGGATTCGTCAGACGAAGCAAGCAAAAGACCTGCACTGCTTCCATAGTATAGATCCCCATTTTTGAAGGTTATGGTTACAATCAAGTTATCAAGGTCGATGCCTATAGCAGGATCAAAACTTGCTACATAATTTGTGACCTCACCTTCCATCTTTGTTGCAGCTACATCACTAGTTAAATTACTATTTTTAGCCGCTCTAAAGACTACGCTCTCTACTTTTAGTCCAAATGGCTCTTCATTATCTATCTGCCCGTTTGTAAAATCGCTATTCTTGACCTCATCAAACATCCCATCATCAAAGTAGTGCATCAAGCTGCATGAGAAAAAAATTGATATAACTATTATAATAGATAATAAAATTGCCTTTCTAATGTTGGACTCCTATTTATAAGGGTTTAAAAAAACGCTTCATTTGATGTAGAGTAAACTTTTTTATTATATAAGTTGTTACTTAAATATACAACTATCCATAATAAATTATATTACTCAATCAGGCTATTGTCAATAATAATGGTAATTTTTTTTAAAAAAAAATTAAAAAAAAATAATTATTTAAAAAAAAGCTATATAGCTCTTTTTTGTTTAATTAGGGCTAAATTTTATTAAAAATAAATTTATTTTTTTATTTTTTAAATATTTTTTGACATATTTATAATTTGATATATAATTTATTACTGTAACTTTGATCTATATTACTATATTATACATTTTGTAAATATAAAGGAAATATTTTATGAGGTTTAAAAAAAGTTGCTTATTGGCAATTGTCTCAATTTTAATTATATTTATTGCTGCCTGCGCCTCTATTGATGGCAGCGGGACAGAGGGCTCTGGGGGTAACACCACAACCACCGCACAGGGTAGCAGCACAACATCCTCAACGATAGACCCAGGCACCACCACATCCTCCTCAACCACTACAACTTCATCTACAACAAGCTCAACCACCACCACAATTTTTCCTATATATGTATCCACGGCTGGTAATGATAGCAATAGTGGAAGCCCTGCTGCTCCCCTAAAAACAATCTCAAAGGCACTTACTATGATAGATAGTTCGCATGACAACATATACCTATCAAGCGGCGCATATAATGAGCTGGTTGCTATCACAGCATCGGTGCCGGTCACTATCAAGGGCGGTTTTAATGGCAGCTGGGAGCGTGACAATACTAGCGATAAGAGTACCATAGGCGGAGTATTAAATGCCACAACCAGCACCACTGGGCGTATAACGGTTGCAGCAGGCTCGAAGCTTATGCTAGAGAATCTTTATATCAAAGGCTCTATATATAACAGTTATGCCTATGGCATATATAATAGTGGCGATCTAACTATAGATAACTGTGACATATCGGCGCTGGATGGTATGGCGGCATCCAGTGCTTATGGTGTATACAACAATGGCTCTGCCTCCACACTCTCATTTTTATCAGGGACAATTGTTGGAGCCTCTGGCACTGTCACAGTAGTTGATGCATATGGAATAAAGAATTATGGCACACTTCTTGTTGTTGATGGTTCAATAACGGGATGCAGCAATAATATTACTATCACTACAGCTGCTTATGGGATTGATAGTGTTAAAACCGCCACTATAAGAGGTGGGGTTATAACGGGAGCGAAAAATAGTAACAGCATAAAAAAGAGTCAAGGAATATATATTTCAGCATTTTCTACCCTCTCAATATTTGGCGGAACAATAGTTGGTGGGGATAATATCACTATAACCACTGATGGTTATGGCATATTGGGGAGCGGCACAGACAACACAGTCTCTATTTTTGGCGGAGCGATAGTTGGCGTGAATAATAGCACGGCCTCCAGTGTCTATGGATTCTCAAACTCCTCTAATGCGGCGCTTATGACAGGCGGAACAATAGTTGGAGCAAATAATAGTACGGCAACAGCCTACTGTTATGGCATTGATAATGGTGCTATCATTGATATTTTTGGCGGAACAATAGGCGGTGCTGCTGGTAGTTCCAGCATAACGACAAGGGTTTGTGGTGTGCAGGGGGGGACTGGCACTACTTCTACTATTTCAAATTGTGAGATTTATGGAAAAGAGACAGCTACTAGCGGTACTGCTTTGGCTTTACGTAGGTCTGCAGGCACCACCTCCTCAAAATTCTATAAAGATACATCTAAAGGTGGCGCAACTATTCAAGACGAAAGAGGCACAGGCGCAAATCTGTGGGAGAGTTTTTCATGGAATTAAGTTCATAAAAATATCCTTAAAAATAAAAAAGTGTAGTTAAATAAGATACTCTTTAAGTTAAGAGTATCTTTTTTTTTATAATTATTCATTTCAACATTTATTAATATAAGCCTATCTATTTTATATAATTGTCCAAGTAAAAATTTATTTATATTAATATAGACAATTATATTGACTTATTTATAATATGCTTTATAATATTTATAAATACTTCTTAAATATATGTTATATATAAAAATATAAAATAATATGATCTATTTATAAAGAAGGGGATTGATAGGTTATATTGTCTTAGGTATATTTTTTATGTCTGTCGGTCTATATAGCTTTAATATTTTTGTTATATATTTTTTAAGGAGAAAATTTGATGAACACAAAAAAACTAAAAAAAGAGGGGAGAATCGCAGTTATCATTGTTCTTATTGCTTTGATCTCTACAATTCTTCTCTTTTCTATCATACTTTTTCCAAATTGTGCCACAACTGAGGGCGGTGGTACTGGAGGGGTTGAGAAGCTTGAGGGGGGCACAGCAGGAACAACAACAACTACAATAAACCCAAAGCTGAAAGGTGAGTGGGAGACAAACAGTGAGACAATCATAATCAGCGACACTGCTGTCGTGGTGACTGATAAATCGAACCCATCAAACACAACAAACTATGAGGTTGTTTCAAGCGACGGCAACAAGATCGTTGTGAAAGATCCCGCCGACCCAACAAAAAGAATTGATATTGACTACCAACTCACAAACAATGATAGCAAGCTCTCCCTCACAATCGAGGGAACAATCTACAACACAACAAAGGTCATAAACCCAACGACAACCACTTCGACCACATCTACCACATCTACCACATCTACCACAACAACAAGTACAACTTCAACAAGTACAACTTCAACAAGTACAACGACCACCACATCAACCACCACAACAACGACTACTATCCCTGCTACAATAATCTGTGTCTCTGCTCTTGGAAATGACAACAACAGTGGAGCTCATACAGCTCCACTAAAGACAATCTCAAAAGCACTTACTATGGTAAGTAGTTCTAAAAATATCATTTATGTAGCAAGTGGTACATACAGCGAGCTTCTTGACATCACAACCACTATTCCAATAACCATCAAGGGTGGATACAATACAGGCTGGACAAGAGACAATGTCAATGACAAGAGCACAATAAACGGTGGAGATAGAACAGAATTGGGGACTGGACGTATAACCGCGGGAGTGAATAGCAAAGTAACACTGGAAAACCTTGATATCAAGGGAGCTATATATAACAATTACAATGCTTATGGAGTAGTGAACTATGGAGATATGATAGTGGACAATTGTTATATTGTGGCTATAGAGAGTGGTATTATAACAGGTGATGCTCATGGTATATATAATTATAATAAAGGTACACTAACCATAAGTGATGCTACTATAACAGGAGTAGCGGGCACTGCTAGCGTGTATTATGCTTATGGTATTTATAATGGTGCTTCTATTAGTGGTGGTAAAATAATCATCAATGGCGGCACCATAACAGGAGCAGCAGATACTACTACAGGGAGAAATGCTATTGGTGTTTATAATAAGTATAGCATAGCAACCATTAACGGAGGTGTCATAATAGGAGTATCTGATAGTGCTAGTGCATTTTTTGTTGCTTATGGTGTTTATAATAATGGCAGCACAATAACCATCACAGGCGGGACCATAACAGCTGCAGCAGATAGTACTAGCGTGGATCGTGCTTATGGTATTGATGGTTCGGGTGGAGCTACCATCACTGGTGGCACCATAACAGCTGCAGCGGGCACTGCTAATGTGAGTGGTGAAGCTTATGGTGTTTTTAATCGATCCATAGTGACTATCTCAAACTGTAAAGTATATGCCAAAGAGCCAACCGCTACAGTAACAGGAACTCTTAATGTACTCTATAGATATGAGGCCTCCAAAAAATTCTACAAAGGCACAGCAGGCCCTGCAACCATTCAAGCAATTAAGGGAGTAGCTCCAAACCTTTGGACAACAGGCTTTTCATGGGACTAAAAATCCATAAAAAATAACCTTCATATTAAAAAAGTAGTCCAAAAAAGAGAGGCTGTTTGTTAAACAGCCTCCCTTCTTTTTTTTATCACAATAGCATAAACTTTAAGCTTTACTTATATATAAAATCTTAATATATTTTTAATCGCTCTATTTTTTGTAAATAAAAATTGTTTTTGTTTTATTTTATATAAATATTGATTTTTTTTGAATATACTTATATAATGTTAGGATAGATCAAGTATCTATTAATATGATACAAATCTATGAAATTACATATTTTATGATGGTTTGTTATAAACAAGGGTAGGCGTATCCTATTTAAAAAAAACTATCTCATTTTCCTCTCTTCGCTATTGGGGTTAAAGGCTTAGTCGGTGCGTTATAAGGCGCTGTCTTGTATGGCTTATAACCACATGTAAGCCTGCAGTGTAAGGACTGTTCATCCTTGTAATGCATATAGTTAAGCATGAAGAGAGGGGGATGGGTAGTATACGCCCCTTGCATTTGCGGGCTTATTCGTACATTCACGTCTTTTTTTTTAAAAACCGCAATTTTATTCAAATTCATCTTCAAAATACTATTTTTTATAGTCTATCTATCATGAAGGGCATAGATAGACTATAAAAGCATCTGGCGTATGTGCTTTTTATAGTCTACTATTTTTTTATCTATGTTTAAGGAGGAATTTGAATGAGTGTAAAAAATCTAAAAAAAGAGGGGGGCTTTGCAGTTGTCATAGTTGTTATTGCTTTGATTTCTACAATTCTTCTCTTTTCTGTCGTGCTCTTTCCAAGCTGTGCCACAACTGAGGGTGGCAACAGCGGCGGGTCAGAGAAGCTTGAGGGAAACATCTCAGGCACTACCACAACCACAGTAAACCCAAAGGTTAAGGGGACGTGGGAGACCAACAGTGAAACAATCATAATCAGCGACACTGCTGTCGTGGTGACCGATAAATCGAACCCATCAAACACAACAAGCTATGAGGTTGTTTCAAGCGACGGAGACAAGATCGTTGTGAAAGATCCCGCAGATCCAACGAAAACAATTGATATCGACTATCAACTCACAAATAATGACAGCGAACTGTCGCTTACAATCGATGGAACAACCTACGACACAACAAAGGTATCAGGGGCAACTACCACAACCACGATAGACCCAAAGCTCAAAGGGACATGGGAGACAGCGGGCGAGACAATCACCATCAGCGACACTGCTGTCGTGGTGACCGATAAATCGAACCCATCAAACACAACAAGCTATGAGGTGGTCTCAAGTGACGGCGACAAGATCGTTGTGAAAGATCCCGCAGACTCAACGAAAACAATCGATATAGACTACCAACTTACAAACAATGATAGCGAGCTATCGCTTACAATCGAGGGAACAACCTACGACACAACAAAGGTCGTAAACCCAACGACAACCACCTCAACAAGTAGTACAACCTCAACCACTTCAACAACTACTACAACCACATCTACCACCACCACAACAACAATTGCCAAACCATCTATAATTTATGTATCAACATCAGGTAATGATTATAGCAATGGTATCGATTCAACATATCCAGTGAAGACAATCACAAGGGCAATTGCTCTCTCAAAAGCTAAAAATAATATTATAATGGTTGCAAGGGGTACATATAGTGAGTTGATTAATATAACAACCACCAATCAAATTACTATTAAGGGTGGATATAATACTTTTTGGACAAGAATTAATGTCAACGACAAGAGCACAATAAATGGTGCTGATGCAACAGCAATTAATACTGGTCGTATTACTACAGGAGCAGGAAGCAAAGTCATATTGGAGAACCTTGATATCAAGGGAGCTAAATATAACAATCTATTTGCCTATGGAGTAGTAGCCAATGGAGATATGACTGTTGACAACTGCGATATTGTTGGAATGGAGAGTGGTACAATAACAAATAGTGCCTATGGTATCTATAGTTATTCTAACAATTCAAAACTAACAATATTAAGCGGCACAGTAACAGCTGCAGCAGGCACTGCTAGTGTGAGTAGTGGTAGAGCTTATGGTATTTTTAATGCTGGTACAGCAACCATCAGTGGCGGTACCATAACAGCTGTAGCAGGTAGTGCTAGTACAGATTATGCTTATGGTGTTTTTAATTCTGGCAGCACTTCAAAATTAACAATATTAAGCGGCACCATAACAGGCGTGGCAGCTAGTGCTAGTGTGAGTAGTAGTGCTTATGGTGTTTTTAATAGTGGTACAGCTACCATTAGTGGCAGCACCATAACAGGCGCAGCAGATAGTGCTAGTGTGAATGATATTGCTCATGGTGTTTTGAATAATGGCACAGCTACTATCAATGGTGGCACCATAACAGCTGCAGCAGGTGGTGCTAGAGTGAGTTATGCTTATGGTGTTTGGAATTTGCTTGGTACAGCCACCTTCAGTGGTGGTACAATAATAGGAGCAGCAGGTAGTGCTAGTGTGAGTGGTGCTTATGGTGTTTTTAATAATAGCATAGCGACCATCTCAAACTGTCAAATATATGTAAGAGAGCCAACAGCCACAATAGCAAGAACTCTTAGTGTACTCTACAAAAATGGCTCCTCCGCCAAATTCTACAAAGGCACAGCAGGTCCTGCAACCATTCAAGCAGTCAAAGGGACAGATCCAAACCTTTGGAACACAGGCTTTGTATGGGACTAAAAATCCATAAAAGATAACCTTCATATTAAAAAAGTGACTCCAAAAAAGGGAGGCTGTTTGTTAAACAGCCTCCCTTCCTTATAGACCGGAAGCAAAAAAGAACTTGAGAGGCAATAACAACCAACACTTGACAAATAGTTATCCATTAGGATATATTAAACAAACTAAAATGGAATTAATAAGGGAAGTAAAATAGACTAAAAAAGTAACAATTGCTATAGTGCTCGCAATCCATTTCAGTTATAGAGAGGATTAATGTCACAAAAAAATGTATTAAAGATAGTAATGCTTGGCGACATCATAGGAGCCCCGGGCATAGAGCAGCTCTATGTAAAGCTCCCCGAACTGCGCAAAAGAGAGAAGATAGACCTTGTTGTTGCCAATGGCGAAAACTCAGATAATGGCTTTGGAATCATAGAGGACAATATAAAAATATATAGACAGTGCGGGATAGATGTAATCACCTCCGGCAACCATATCTGGTCAAAAAATGATGTTACGAAACTTCTTGATAGCTATCCCTTCCTCTTAAGGCCCGCAAACTACCCCGAGGCAGATGGCAAGGGACACTATATAATCGAGCTTGATAATATCAAGGTAGGCGTCGTAAATCTCATTGGGCGCTACTTTATGACGCCTGTTGATTGCCCCTTCCATATATTAAACAAGCTATTAAAGGTCGAGCTTAAGGGGTGCGATCTTGTCGTTGTCGATTTTCATGCAGAGTATGCAACAGAAAAGATTACCCTTGCCAATGATTTTGATGGGAAGGTTGCACTGGTCTGCGGCACACACACCCACGTCCAGACAGCTGACGAGCAGATTCTTCCAAAGGGGACAGGCTATATCACCGACCTTGGAATGTGCGGTTCAATTGATAGCGTCATAGGGATGGATAAAGATGTTACCCTAAAAAGGTTGATAACGCAATCCTTTTCAGCTTTTATCCCCGCCAAAGAGGGTGAAAACAGGAGCGGCCGAATGCAGGGCGTCATGGCAGAGGTTGATATCAACACAAAGGCCGTCTTAAGTATCAAAAGGTTTAGCATATAATTTAAAGGAGAGAGGCTTATGGACTATTTAACCAGCGAAATCAAACGTTTAAAGATTGAGGAGTATATGAAGAGGTATCTCTATATAAATAGTGTAGAGGATGACTCCATAGAGTGGGGGATGAACTATATAACTTTTGCTCCATCAAAGCGCATTAGGCCCCTTCTTTTGATTGAGGCGGGCCTATCTCTTGGCGAAATTGATGATGATGCCTATGTTTTGGCCAGTGTTGTAGAAAATATACACACATACTCCCTTGTCCATGACGACCTTCCTTGTATGGATAATGATGATATGAGAAGGGGACAGAAGACGCTTCATACCATTAAGGATGAGGCTTTCGCTCTGCTTGTTGGAGACTCAATTCTTACAAGAACTTTTGAGCTCTTTACCAACTACACAAAAACTGACCGCATTCCATACATATTGCAGCTAATAAATGATAAAGTTGGTTCTAGGGGGATGATTAGAGGGCAGGTGCTTGATATAGAGAGCGAGAGCACTCACTTGTCTATAGAAAAAATCCTAGAGATAAATCTAAATAAGACAGCAAGATTATTTGAGCTCTCCCTTATGCTTGGTGCGATAAACTATAGTATAACCAGCAATGTTATCTATGATTTGGAGTCCTTGGGCGCCTATATAGGACATATATTTCAAATACAAGATGATATACTTGATATTGTTGGGGATACAAAAACTTTAGGAAAGAAGACTGGCAGTGATTTTAATATGAATAAGGCCTCCCTTCCTAATGTGTATGGCATAGAAAAGGCCAGAGAGATAATGAGAGATTATACAGATAAAGCAAAAGAGATAATAGCAAAATTGCCAAATAATAGAGATTTTTTCAATGGTTTGGTTGATTTTCTTCTCAACAGGGCAAAATAGCAATTAAATAAAAAAATAGCAGGCTCTTATAAAAATGGAGCCTGCTTTAAATTTATCGCATAAAATAAAATCTACTCTATTTTAACTAGATCCATTGTTTCAAGCCCAGTGTCATCTAATCCACTTACAGGGTTAGCAATGAGTGTATTGTTTTCTATAGTATAACTAAATCCTCGCAGACCACTGTTTGGAAACATTACCGATCTTAGTTTTATTACATTTCCTACACAAGATACTAAATCATAACTAGCCTCTCCGCCTGAGCTGATTTGGTGTTTACTTATTATTATTTTTTGATTATCTGTGAATGCAGAGGGGTCTGTCGTTCCTTTCAACTCAATGATTATAGTTGGCACCCAAGTCCCCTGCAGTTCTTCGGGGAATTCTGCTTTGTTGATTTCACCCTCATTTTTAGTGGAAGGTTCACAAGCAATTAAAACAGAAAAAACAATTAAAGTTAGTAATGGTAAAAATTTTCTCATAAAAAAAACCTACTTTTTACATTTAAAAAATAAGCATACGACATATGTAATTACTATATTAAATTATATTATTTAAAAAGTCAATTTTTATACTAAAATATAAAAAAATTAATTTTTATTTTAATTATGAATAGTTATAAGCAAAAATATTTATAGTAGATTTAAAAACAATAATATTTTTACTCTTTTTTATCACGGAATGTTATCTTAATTGGCACACCAGCAAAATCAAACTCCTCTCGAAGCTTGTTTATTGTATATTGCTTATAGCTCTCTGATAGGTTTTTTGTATTATTAATGAAGAAGATAAATTCAACAGGAGCTGTTCCTCTCTGCACCGCATAATAGATATTTACAGCACCAGCTTTGCTGTTTGGAGAGTTTCTCTTTACTATTTTTTCTATAAACTTATTCAGTTTTGAGGTCTCAATTTTTCTATGTGTGTTGTCATAAACTTTTATCGATCTTTTTAGAAGATTGACAATCCCCTTACCACTTAGGGCAGAGACCCTAACAATTGGAGCAAACTCTATCTGTGGAAATAAAAATAGAAGTCTATCCTTCTTTTTTATGAAGGTCTCCTCGTCACTATTTTGCAAATCCCACTTGTTTAATGCAATGATTAAGCCCTTCTTGTTGTTCATTATCTGGTCTGTTATCTTCTTGTCTTGTGTGGATAGCTCTTCAAGTGAATCTATAACGAGTATGGTTATATCAGACTCTTCAATGGCTTTTATAGCTCTATTTACTGAATAATACTCAATATCCTCATTTACCTTCGATTTTCTTCTTATCCCAGCAGTATCAAGTATCAGAAAATCTCTCCCATCAAAAGAGAAATATTCATCAACAACATCTCTAGTAGTCCCTGCGATATCAGATACTATGCTTCTCTCTTTTGAGATGATTTTGTTTAATAATGATGATTTTCCAACATTTGGCTTTCCAACTATCGCAAGCTTTATGAGATTATCTTTTTTTGGTTCACTCTCTTTTTTATCTTTTTTAATTGTTTTTAAGTATGAGTAGATTTCATCTAATAGATCATCTATATTTCTGTTGTGTGCTGCTGATATTGGTATGATGGTATCTATTCCATACTCATAAAAATCGAAGATAGATTGATCTCGCTCAATGGAGTCACACTTATTTACGACGAGTATTATCTTTTTTCCGCTTTGACGGGCGAGTTCAATATACTCTCTCTCTATTGGAAGAATCTTTTTTGACTCCACGAGAAATAGTATCAAATCGGAACTCTTAAGAGCCTCTCTTGTCTTCTCCTGTACAAGCTTATTTAGAATATCACCTTCGTCAGTTAGCCCTCCTGTATCCTGCAGCCTTATCTCAATTTCATTATTTAGAGTGAAATTTCCTGAGACTATATCTCTTGTGACACCTGGGGTTGGATCAATTATTGCTTTTTTTGATTTGATTAGTCTATTGAAGAGTGTTGATTTTCCGACATTTGGTCTACCAAGTATCGATATTGTATAGTCCATATTCTACCTTTTTTATTTTTAATTTATATTTAACTTTTCAATAATATTTATTATCTGTAACAACCCATTAATATTCAACTAGCTGTATATACATTTTTTTGTATTACTTATCAGTACAAAGATCTATCGAGCGAATGTTACTTAAAAAAAGAAAAAGTAGTTATATATAGGCTTAAGGTAAAACCCCGCCTATATAATTATTCTCTCTTCTTTCTCTTTTTTTGAGTAGCGTTTACTCATTATAGTTTCTAATGCTGACAAGTAAACCAAACACCTATCACTGCTATCAGCTAAATATTATTAGATTATTAAGGACAAGAGAGCAAAATTTATCCTGATTTATTACTATCAAAAGTGAGTTAGGTTATCAAAAAAGGCGAAAATTGTCAAATAAAATGAAACAGATCAAAATTTTAAAAAAACACTTGATCTTTTTCTGAAGTTACATATAATTGTACTATCTCTTTTTAAATACTCTATTTTGAGTAGAAGAAATATTGCTTAATAGATATTAAGCTTTTTAGAGAATCCATATGGTCATGATTTCTTACTGATATTTTCTGGATAGGGTATCAGGAGTTCCACATCATGTACTTTATGGGTTCTCTTGAAAGAAATGGCCTTACTTTTATTAAGAACTTTTTAGAGAGTCCACATTGTATTGGGCTTAGATACTTTTTCTTCGCTAGGTGGGGAGTATTTAGGCGGTTGAACAGTGCTTTGTGGACTCTCTAAAAATGGGCTATCACAAAAAAACTATCAAAAAGAAGCTTTAAATCTAAAAAATAGAACTTTTAATATAAATTATTATTTTTCTATAAAATATTGTAGAAAATAGTTGATTTTTTCTATTAAAGATATATACTTACAATACATTTTTATAATGTTTGATCTAAATATATAAGGCTTCAATCCCCTTTTTTAGACAAATATTTCTCAAGCGATTTAGCGAGTCCACATTGTATTGGGCTTAGGTACTCTTTGTCGCTTGAGGGGAGTATTTAAGGGATTGAACCGTGCTTTGTGGGCTCTCTTGAACACTCTCATATAACCTTCCAAGCAGAGCAGATCAAAAAACTCCACAAAAGCATAAAAAAACATTTTGCTATTTTAAGATTTTTTGTTATTTTGAATGAAATCATTTTATAGTAAGAATAAAGTACTATTTTAGAAACTTGCTTTACAAATTGTAAAAGCAAACTGTTTAGAAAAAAGGAGGTGATGAACACAAAAAAAGTTTTTTTGCTTCTAACAAGGCTTAAATAATTATATCTATCAATCCCGCTTTATCTTTGCTGTCTTTGTTTTTATTTTTTTTCAAAGATAAAGTGACTCTGTCTATTTATGTTAATTTTGCCTTATAGATCACTCAAAGCAAAAATTAACAATTTCCCTTCATAAAAGCAACAGCTAGGATTTTAAGCGGGATTGATAGATATAATTATGATTACTTTTTTAATTTATTTAAATATTATTGCTTTTTAAAAACTGGGATCATCTTAATTATCACCCTATAAGCATTATTAATCTCATTAAACTTTTCATGGTTCTCTCTGTTTATATCAGGATGGTACTTTTTTGCTAAAAATTTAAACTGCTTCTTAACAAGTTCAATATCATATGTCTCATTAAGTTCCATCTTTTCGAAACTCTCCTTAAACTCCTGATAGTTAGCGAGTATCTCCCAAGTTCCATTTATAAAAGCCTCAGCGTTCTCCTGATCAATCTTATAAAAATTTTTTTTATCAAGATAAAAATATTTTATCGAGAGCCCATCAACCATATTATAAAACTGCTCAAGATGAAAAGCACAATACTTGCTCTCATTATGGTTCTCTTCACCGCAGAAAATGCCAAGTTCATCATTATAAAAATGACAAAGATCATAAGCAGGGTAGGGGATAAGTTTAATACGCATAAAATGTATATACAAATATTCTCTATCCCTCTCAAACTCCTCCTGCAATTTATACAATATATGAAAAAGCATAAAGTGGTTCTGATAGAGTGTAAGTGCATCGGAATCCACGATACTAAAATTACCAAAGAGAACCCTAAGGAGCGTACTCTCATATGCAGGCTCTCTCTGGTTTTTAAGATACTCCTTCAGTTTTTCAACTGGAAGAGCAGCAATCATAGAATCAAAATTATCTTCCATATATTATATTTAAATTATCCTATTCATCATCTTTCTCTTCAACAATCTCTTTCTTTCTAGCTGCAACAATATCATCAGCAAGCTTTCCAGTAAGCGGTTGATAATTGTAGAAGCTCATCTCAAAACTTCCTGTACCTGAAGTTATTGATTTCAAATCTATCGCATATCTTAAAAGCTCTTTATGTGGAACTGAGGCCTTTATAACCTCAAGCCCTCCAGATAGAGTCTCTTGCCCAGATACACGGCCTCTTTTACTATTCAAGTCAGATAGTATGTCCCCGATATACTTGTTTTCTGCATATACTGTAAGCTCCATTATTGGTTCAAGAAGTACAGGGTTTGCATTTTTCATAGCCTCTTTAAAAGCGTTTCTTGATGCAATCTTGAATGACATTTCAGATGAGTCAACATCATGCTCCTTACCATCAAATAGGCGGATACCAACATCAACAACCTTATATCCAGCCAAGACTCCACCATCCATAGCCTCATGAAAACCCTTCTCACAGCCCGGTATATAGCCCTTGCCAATTGCACCGCCGACTATCGCATTTACAAACTCATAGTATTTTCCAACCTCAATTGGGTATATATCAATTGCAACCTTTGCATATTGCCCATGACCACCAGATTGCTTCTTATGAGTATACTCAGCAGTGGCCTTTTTACGTATTGTCTCTCTATATGCAATCTTTGTATCAAGTAAAATAGTCTCAATCTTGTTTTTGTCTTTTATCTTATCAAGGAAGATCTTTATTTGTGTCTCACCCATACCACTTATAACATTCTGTTTTGTCTCTGCATTATACTCAATCTTGAAAGTTGGATCCTCTTCAGATATTTTTTGCAGTAGTGCAATGAGCTTCTCTTCATCTTTTTTCTCTTTAGTTGTTATCGCTTGAGAAAATATTACTTGAGGAAGATCTATTTTTGGTAATGATATTGGTGATTTTACATCAGCAAGTGTATCATTGGTTCCAGTGTTTGCAAGCTTTGTAAATGCACCAATATCACCTGGGCTTAAATTATCAACATCTTTCAAGTTTTTTCCAAAAGGTTTAAAGAGTTTTCCGCACTTCTCTTTTATATTTTTGTCAACATTGAGTAGCTCCATATCTGATGTGACATGGCCTCTCTTTACAACAAAGTAGGATATTTTACCTGCAAATTGATCGATTGTTGTTTTGAATATAAAAACTGCTGGAGCATTAGAAGCATCCTCGATGATTGAGTTTGGATCTTGCTCACCTTCAGGAAGACTTGGGTTTCTGTCAGCAGGAGATGGCATATAGTTTGTTATTGCGTCGAGAAGTGCAATTATTCCAGAGTTATTTGAGGCATTTCCACACATAACAGGCACTATTGTTCCAGTAATAATAGATTTTTTTAGTCCCATTACAACTTCATCATGAGTCAAAGCCTCATCATTAAAATATTTATTCATCAAATTTTCATCAGACTCAACTGCAGTCTCAAGCATCTCTTTATAGTGAACATCAAGCCCTGTGATATTATCAGGTGCTTTCTCTTTTCTTATCTTTTTACCATTCTCTTCAAAATATCTAGCCTCTCTATCAATTAAATCAACAACACCTTTAAAATCCTTTCCCTCACCAATTGGTATGTTTAAAGGAACAAATGTTACACCCTTAAAGCTCTCTTTTAGATGGGTCAAACACTTTTCAAAGTTTGCATTATCTTTATCCATCTTGTTGATAAAAACAAGCTTTGGCAGGTTACATTTTCTCCATATCTTTATCGTCTCAATTTCAACGCCACTTTCAGCATTAACAACAAATAGTCCAGAGTTTGCAGGGGCCATGCTTGCAACAACATCACCAACAAAGTCTGCCGATCCCGGAGTATCAATTATATTAACAAGAGAATTATTCCACTCAAGAAAAGATATAGATGAGTGGATTGATATCTTTTTTGATATCTCTAAATCCATATAATCACTTACAGTATTTCCTGTCTCTATCTTCCCTTTTTCTGGAATAGAGCCAGCGGTAAACAGCATTGCTTCATTCAATGTTGTCTTACCAGAATTACTGTGTCCATAAAGAGCCACATTTCTTATGTTCTTAGTATCATATTTCATAAATTCTCCTTGCCTCAGTTTTAAACCATTAAAACTTAATTTTTGATATTTTAACATATGGTTCTATTTTTTTATAGTTTTTATTTTATTTTTTAAAAAAGAAATTTATTTTTTAAAAATATTTTTTTCATTTTTGTATTGTTATAATATAATTAGATATAATAAATTATTTAATAATATTGTTAATTATGTATTTTAATAGAAAAAAACGCTTTTCAATCTAATTATTAATTTATGGATAGTTTTTAACAATTTTTTTGTAAATCAATATAAGCTTTTGCATTAAAACTTATATATTATATTCTTTTTTATATTTATTTTTTTTATATTTTATACCGAAAATATAGTAATTAATTTTGTTGACAATTATTTTTTTGTATTGTAATATTTTTTATTACTATTATCTTTAAATAATTATATGATATATTTATTTTAATTTAGTATAATATAGTTACTAGGCCTTTAGATTTTTTAAAGGTTTAGCTTTTTATCAAAAAAGGCTAGTTTTTTAAAATTTGTTAAAAAACGCTCAATATATTAATGCTTATTATCTTTTAAAGATTAAGTAAAAAACTTTAGGAAAATTAAGAGTATTTACTATGGAATTAAGATCTAATAAATTGAGAAAAGCAGAGAAGGCTATTTTTGTTTTTCTAATGCATACAACTAGTGCAATTAAGAATTTTTTTGTTTTTCTTTTTAAGAAGATATCTGCAATAGTAACAAGCAGTTTTACTATTGTATTTATTCCAAGTTCTACCAATAGACCCAAAAGTATCAAAATCAGCTATTTTCTACTTTTTCTTATTTTAATTTTTCTAACTTCATCTTTTGGCCTGTTTGTATATATATCAAGTAATGACTATCTTAACCATATACAACATATGAAAGATAGCGAGATAAACCAAAAGACAGCAGATAAAGCCAAAGAGTATGAAGAGGCAATTACAGAGATACTAGATGGACATAAGGTTTTTAAAAATAATTTGAATACTCTCATTTCAAAGGTAAACTCTTCTGCATTGAGAAATTTGCAGCAAGAGGAACTTAATGGTGAGGGTGGCCCTCTAAATCCTGTTAATGAAGAGTCTATAACAAATCTTGATTTACAAAAGATGGAATATAAAAAATTATTAAGAGATTATCAATTTGCATGTTTAGCATTTGGTGAACTTAGCAAAAAAGCTGAAGATTATAATAAGGTGTTAAAGGATCTCCCATTTGGAAGTCCAGTTAATGGAATGTATACAATCACCTCTGTGTTTGGTTTAAGAATTCACCCTATAACAAAAACATGGGATCATCATACAGGTATAGATCTTGCATACCACTCTGGTACGCCAATAGTCGCCACGGCAGATGGCGTTGTTGAGAAGGTTGATTGGAATCCAACAGGCTATGGCTGGTATATTAAGGTTTATCACAAACTTGGTTTCTCTACTCTTTATGCACATCTAAGAACTAGACCTATAGTTAATCCAGGAGATAAAATAAGAAAGGGGCAGCTTATTGGTTATATGGGCTCAACAGGTGTCTCCACAGGTACACATGTGCACTATGAAGTTAGGCTTGGAAACAGCTTAAAAGATCCTTGGGACTATATGATCAATCAATAAAAATTATTTGTGTAATTTTTGTTGTCTAAAATAAATTTTTATCCTATAATCAATTCTGTAATAATAATAAATATGTAATATATAAGGGAATAACAGTGAAAGATAGTGCTGTCTCTATTCACTCTTTAGTTGGTTATAAAACCAAGTTTTGGGGTAATATAGAGGCTAATGGTTTTTTAAGGGTAGATGGTTTTTTTAGCGGAAAAATTGTGTCTAATGATAAAGTTTTTATTGGAAAACATGGTATTGTAAAAAATTCAATAGTTATAGCAAACCATATAATAGTTGGTGGAAAGGTTGAAGGAAATATATATGCATACGAACGTGTAGAGATATTGAAGTCCGCACAGGTCTATGGCAATATATATTCCAGTTCAATAAATATAGAAGATAATATCTCTTTTAAGGGTATTTGTAATATTCTACCTAAAAATGAGATAGAAGATATTTTGCATGATCTTAAAAATTTAGATAGAGAGCCTAAACAAAAGTTATCACTACAATTATGAGTAAAATAGAGAATAGCAGCTATATATATTTTAATGAAAATCAGATAAAAAAATCTACAGATAATAAAAGTAGTAAAACTATATTTGACTCATCTAAACCAAAACCTAAATTTGATACTCTTATTTCAGAAAATGAGACAGACTCTATTATAAAAGAGAGGGCTAAACTTGAAGAGGAGCTCTCTATTGTTCAAAAAGAGCTTGGACTTCAAGGTGAGATATTAAAAAAGAGCAAGAATATCAATGATTTAGACCTATATAAAAAAATTGCAAAAAAATATTTTAATACAGCTATTAGCTTAACAGAAAAACTTGAGAAAAAAAGTTTAAGAAACTGGCATAAAAAAGAGAAAGAATCAAAGGTGCATCTTTCAATAATAGATCAAGAACTTTTTGAATTAACTAGAGAATTTATTAAAGAACAGAGAAACGTCCTTCTTATTGCATCAAAAATAGATAGAATAGAGGGAATTTTAATAAATATGCTTTTTTAAGATTTTTTCTTTCAATTTTAAATTAATTTACAATATTTATTTTTTATTATCCCCCTTAAAAATTGACAAAATTAAAACCGATTTGTATAATAGTAGGTAGAATTAAGATGGCCTACCTCTGTTTAATGAAGAGAAGTTTATGGAGTAATAATGGATATAGAAAATGAAATAAAAGAGTTAGAGAAGTTAGAAGATTTAGAAGTAAAAGTTAAGAAAAAAGAGTATAAAGATCATAATATAAAAGATGATGAGTTTTTTTACAGAATTAGAATTCCTTTTAATAACTATTCTAGAATATGCAGGATGAAAAATCCCTCTGTTGAACATGGTTCTTTTCTTATAGTACCGACCCCTTATGGAAATGAGATTGCTATAGTTCAGGGACAAGTTAAAGATATGGATGAGATATGTTCGCAAGATGAGATTAGCACTATAGTTAGAGTTGCAACAGATGATGACAAATCAAAATATCAGAATAATCTAAAAAGAGAGGCTGAGGCCTTTAAAATAACTCAGCAGAAGATAGTGGAACATAAGCTTAATATGAAACTTGTTAATATTCACTATTTTTTAGATGATTCAAAAATATTATTCAATTTTACTGCCGATGGAAGAGTTGATTTTAGAGATTTAGTAAAAGATCTGGCTTCAATATTTAAAACAAGAATAGAACTTAGACAGATAGGTGTAAGAGATGAGTGCAGAATTATGGGCGGACATGGTCAATGTGGAAGACACTTTTGCTGTTCTAATGTCTCCAATGAGCTTGAGCCAATCACTATAAAGATGGCTAAAGAGCAAAACCTTACACTTAATTCGCTTAAAATAAGCGGGACCTGTGGTAGACTCTTATGCTGTTTGGCATATGAGTATTCAACATATTGCAAAGAGAAAGAGAAATATCCTGAGATAGGCTCTAGGGTTAAGTATGAAAATGAGTTTTTTTCTGTTGACGAGATTAATATTCAGACAGGAATGATAAAGATATCGGGTATGTCTAATGGCAGCAATGTTTATAATAGTGTTAGACTTGAAGATATAGAAGTAAAAAAATAACCTGCTTAAAGAATTAGAATCAATTTGTCGATTTTATTTATTAGATCTATTGAAGATATAATAAATAAAATAGTTGTCAATTTTCAAAAAATTATTTTTTTTATTGACCAACAAATGAGTGTAATCTAAAAAATTTGTTTTTATATTACCTTAGTTTAGAGAGGTCGTCAAAGGGGTTAATACCCTTTATTAACAATTTATCTGCAATAACTTAATAAATAGGTAAAGAGATGAATCAGTCTATAAAATCTAAAATTCTTGTATCTGTATTTTTATTAACTCTGTTAATTGTTCTTATAGTTAGTGGACTATTAATTTTTTTCGATGAAAAAGAGAAAGTTTATAAAATAAAAGCTTCTTCCGAAAAAATCTTGACCAAAGCATCAGAAAAATTAACAGGTATAATAAATGATGATGATAATGAAAAGAGAGATTTTCTTTTTGATTTGCTAATTAACTCCCCCAATATAATTGGAGTTAGACTTGGTTATCCATCTACAGAGATAGAGGGACGTATGTTTGATAGAGATGACGGCGTTATCCCATATAATATCAATTTAGAGGATAAAGTTTTCAATGGACATGTTCTTTTGAAGCTTGAAAAAGAGATTGTTGATGGAAATGGAGAACAGTATTTGCTATCTCTTTATGTTTCTAATAGTGAAATTAAAACTTCTTTGTATTTATATACAATAAAAATATTAATATTTGCTCTTGTTCTAATAATTTCTATTATTGTCCTTGTAGATAGTTCTCTTAGAGTACACCTATTTAAACCTTTAAAAGAATTCACTAAAGAGATATCAACAATAAAACAATCTAAAAATATCGATAAATTCAAAACATATCAAAATAAAAAAGATGAGATTAGTCTACTGGTTAATTCCTATTTAAACTATATAGAGAATTTTTATATTATAAATTCATATATAACAAAAATTATTGGAGAGCTTAAAGATATTTCTGATAAAAATGAAGATGTTGTTAAAGAAATATCAAATATTATAAGCAATGAATCAGATTCCCTTGATAAAATTTCATCAGTTTTAACACAATTTTCTGACTCAATAAATAGAATGTCTATTGATACAAGAGCTAGTTCAGAAAAACTCTCTGAAAGTACATCAAAAGCAAAGAGTGGTTTCTCTATTATAGATGAGATAATAAAGAGCATGAGTACAATTGGAACCTACTCTAAAAAGATTAAGAGCTCATTAGAGTTTATCTATGATATAACAGAAGAGACTGATATGCTTGCTCTTAATGCCTCAATAGAGGCTGCAAAGGCAAAAGAGTATGGAAAAGGTTTTTCTGTTGTTGCGACAGAGATTAGAAAGCTCGCAGAGAAATCTCAGGTTACTGCAAAAGAGATAGATGGTCGTATAGAAGAGAATAACGATATTGTAGAGAATGCAAGAGATGTTATTGAAAACTCTCAGAAGACCATAAAAGAGGTATTGGAGACCGCAATTCTATCAGATAGAATTGTCTCCGATATTTCTCAATCTATAGATGAGCAGGTAGCTTCACAGCGAGGCATATTAAATTCTGTAAATACAATAAATAATTTTATGCATAAACTTGCAACAACAACAGATAAGATAAAAGAGAGCTCTGCCTCTATTGATGAGTTGGTAGAAAAGCTTCTAAATGTGACTAAATCAGTTTAAATGCTGTAATATCATATCAGACCTTTTATAGTTTTATTTCAAAAAAATATCAAAATAATTATTTTGACCTCTATTCAACTCTCTTGACAATAAAGACTATTTTCTATATAAACATCTTTAAATAATAATTATTTATTTTCACTTAAAGAAAGGTTTTTTTATGAAGTACTACAGC
The DNA here is from genome assembly GCA_031549085.1 of Spirochaetota bacterium. Lineage (GTDB taxonomy): Bacteria > Spirochaetota > GWE2-31-10 > GWE2-31-10 > MWDO01 > JAVBQL01. The sequence continues at coordinate 8,323 of JAVBQL010000011.1, read as the reverse complement.
ACAGAGGGTAAATCAAGTAAAGTTTCATTTGAAGAGGCTGTTATAAATGGTTTAGCACCAGACAGAGGCTTATATTTTCCAGAAACTATAGGAACTTTAAATAGCAGTGTATTTAATATAGGTAGTTTTCCAACTTTAAGTTTTGAAGTTGCAAAGGTTCTTTTAGATGGAGCTATTCCTAATGATGATCTTAAAAATATCATAGATACATCGTTTAACTTTCCAGTTCCTTTGAAAAAAATTGATAAAAATATCTATATACTTGAATTGTTTCATGGGCCAACGGCTGCTTTTAAAGATTTTGGTGCTAGATTTATGGCACACTCATTGAACTATTTTCTTGGTAAGGATAAAAGAAAAGTTACAATACTTGTTGCAACCTCAGGTGATACTGGTTCTGCTGTTGCTAATGGTTTCTATGGCATGGAAAATATAGATGTTATAATACTCTATCCATCAAACAAAGTTTCAGCTTTTCAAGAGAAACAGCTGACTACTTTGGGAAAGAATATTACTGCTTTGGAGGTTGATGGTAGCTTTGATGATTGTCAAAGATTGGTAAAAGATGCCTTTGTTGACTCTGATATTAATTCAAAGATGAAATTATCCAGCGCAAACTCAATTAATATAGCAAGACTCTATCCACAATCTTTCTATTATGTATGGGCTTATAGCCTGTTAAAAAAAGAGAGCAATGAAATTGTATGTTGTACACCATCAGGTAATTTTGGGAATCTGACAGGTGGTCTTCTTGCAAAGAGAATGTCTACACCTATCAATAAATTTATAGCAGCAACAAATATAAACGATGTTGTTCCAAAGTATCTTGATACAGGGCTATTCTCTCCTCGTCCATCAGAAAAGACCTACTCCAACGCAATGGATGTTGGTAATCCATCTAATTTTGCAAGAATGGTTGAACTTTATAAGGGAAGCAAAGAGGAGATGAATAGGGATATAGTTGGTTATAAGGTTACTGATAGAGAGACTTTAGATACTATTTCATCTGTATATAACAAGACTGGCTATATTTTGGATCCACACTCTGCTGTTGGTTACTATGCCTCAGAGCAGTATAATATTGATAGTAAGAACGATTTACCGATTGTTCTTCTTGGGACAGCCCATCCATCGAAGTTTAGTGAGATTATAGAGAAGACAATAGATGTTAAAATTGAGATACCTGATGAGCTTAAAAAAATATTGAACAAAGAGAAGGTCTCTATAAAAATTAGCAATAAATATGGTGACTTTAAAGAGTTTTTAATGTATAAAAAAGCTTGATTTTGCTTAATTTATACTCTATTTATTAAAAAGGTATGTTGGTATGAATAGTTTTTCTTTGCAAATGATATTTGATGAATCTTATGACCTATACTCTACAGGTCAATATAACTCTTCTCTCTCTCTAATAAAAGAGAGTGCAGATTTTTGGTTTAAATCTCCACCTTACAGAGTTAAGTTTATTATCTTGATGGGTATAAATAATTACAAAATTAACGATTACTTGACAGCCATTAGAGTTTTAAGTGAGGCTCTATACTATGTTCCAAATAATCAAAAAATATTGAGTTTGCTTGGCAAAATTAATCTAAAACTTAATAACTATCCAGAAGCCATTCGAGTATATAGTAAAGCAAGACGACTTAATAGAAGTAAATTTGATTTTACTCTAAAACTTGCCTTCTCTCTATATAAAAATGGGGATTATAAAGTAATGTTTGATATGTTAAAGAGGGGCTACAATCCAAAATTTATTAAAGAGAGAGATAGAACAAAATTGCGAGATCTTCTATCAGATTTTTTGAGGGACTCCTCTTGTGAAAATAAGTTTAAGATGGTTAAAAAATTTAGAGAGTATGCAAGCCTTAAAGATTCAAGTTTCTCAAAAATAAAACTTAATTAGATTTCTTGAAGTTGTATACAACAAAATTTTTATATATTTTGATTGTCCCTAAATTTAGAAAGGCAATATCTTTTGTATAAAATATTTGTCAAAAAGTACCAAAAAAAAATAATATCTTTTTAAATAGGCTTTTGCATTATGCAACAAAAAATATTTAGGAGAGTAGTATGAATATACAGAATGAAGAGATTTTATCAAAGATAAAGGAGTGGACAAATCCGCCCTATGATGTAAATACGATAGAGGAGATAAAGGAGCTTGTTGACTCCGATAATGACAAAGAGCTTATGGAGCGATTTGCTGTTGACCTTGAGTTTGGTACAGGCGGAATGAGAGGGATAATGAGAAGTGGCTCTAATGGAATGAATCCATATGTTGTTGCAAAGGCTTCTCAAGGACTTGCGAATTATATAAAGAACACTAAAATTGACTCTCCAAAAGCAGTTATTGCCTATGACTCTAGAAATAACTCCAAAGAGTTTGCAAGTATCTCTGCAATAGTTTTGGCAAGTAATGGTATAAAAACATATCTATTTGAAGATATTAGACCAACACCAGAGCTCTCTTTTGCTGTTCGCCATTTTGCCGCAACAGCTGGTATTGTAATCACTGCAAGCCACAATCCAAAACAATATAATGGTTATAAGGTCTACTGGAATGATGGTGCTCAGGTTGTTGCTCCTCATGATGAAGGAATAATAGCTGAAGTTAAAAAAGTTAAGACTCTTGATATGGTAAAACAAGATGATTTTGACAAACTAAAAAAAGGTGGAATGATAGAGATTATAGGTGAAAAAATAGATAATCTCTTTATAGATACAATATTAAAGCTTAATATAAATAGTGATATTATAAAAAAGAGTAGTGTAAAGATTGTCTATACTCCGCTTCATGGAACTGGAAAGAGTTTAATTCCACAATCACTTGAGAAGCTAGGTTTTAAAGATGTTAGTTATGTCGAGGAGCAGATGGTTGCAGATGGTAACTTTCCAACTGTTAAGAAGCCAAACCCTGAGGAGGCAGAGGCTTTGAAGATGGGAATAGAGCTTGCTAAAAAAATTGGTGCTGATATTGTAATTGCAACAGATCCTGATGCGGATAGAATGGGTATTGTTGTTAAGAGCGGTAATGACTACGAAATTATTACTGGGAATCAGATCGGTTCTATAATAGAGTATTACATTCTATCTGAAAAGAAAAAGAGAGGAGAGCTTCCAAAGAATGCTGCTATTGTAAAAACTATTGTTACAACTCCTTTGCAGGATAATATAGCAGAGGCTTTTGATGTTAAAGTATTTAATGTGTTGACTGGATTCAAATATATAGGGCAAAAGATAAGAGAATTTGAGGCAGATAACAACAACTATCAATATCTATTTGGTGGAGAGGAGAGCTATGGATATCTTAATGGAACTCACTCTAGAGATAAAGATGCAATCTCTGCAACATTGATAATAGCTGAAATTGCCTCCTATCTAAAATACAACAACAAATCTGTCTATGATTATCTTGAAGAGATATATAGCAAATATGGGTATTACTTTGAGAAGACTATCTCAAAAGATGTAGAGGGGCTTGATGGAGTTAGAACAGTTAAGCTAATTATGGAATATTTTAGAGTAGCTAGTTTGAATAAGATTGGTGGAATTGGGATTGCAAATAAGATTGATTATAAAGCTGATGATGTTTATGATAGTGAAGATAGTAAATATCTTTTGCCAAAAGCTGATGTAATAAAATATATTTTAGTTGACGGTTCAACAGTTACACTTCGCCCTTCAGGAACAGAGCCAAAGATAAAGTTCTACTATGCTACAAAAGGTAGCAGTATGGAAGAGGCTAAAGATAAGCTTGATAAAATAATGAAGTATTTCGAACCAAAGGTAGATGATATATCAAAAAAACTACTTGATATGCTAAAAATGTTTGAATAGTTGATTTATTAAAATGAAAAAGAGCTATATAAAATAGCTCTTTTTTTTATATTCTTTTAATTTGTTTTATTCAGTTAATTTATATCCGCATTTTTCATCAACACAAACTTTGTATGCCCCTTCAGATTTACTACTTTTACTTATCATATATTTTCCACATTTAGGACATATTGTATCTGTTGGTCTATCCCAGCTTACAAAGTCACAGTTTGGGTAGTTTGTACAGCCATAAAATAGTTTTCCTCTACGTTTTTGAGTCTTTTTCTCTATTATCTTACCAGTTTCACATTTTGGACACTTCCCAAGAGGCAGAGGCTTTGAATTTCTGCATTCAGGGAAGCCTGAGCATGCAATAAAGAAACCATTTCTGCTCAATTTTTTTACTAGAGGCTTACCACACTTTTCACATAGCTCTCCAGTCTCCTCTTCAAAAGCTTTTTTCTGATCTTGAAGATTAATCATCGCTTCATCAAGCTCTTTTTTGAATGGTCCATAAAATTCTTTTAGTAGGGTAGTGGAGTTTTTATTTTTATTCTCTATTTCATCTAAATCTTTTTCCATATTTGCAGTGAAAGAGACAGATACAATATCTGGAAAAGATTTTATCATTATTTCATTTACTAGATTTCCCAAGACTGTTGGAACAAGCTGCTTGTTTTTTCTTATAACATAGTACCTTTCAAGCAGGGTAGAGATTGTAGGTGCATATGTGGACGGTCTTCCTATTCCATTCTCTTCAAGAAATTTGATTATTGAGGCATCTGTATATCTAGGAGGCGGCTCTGTAAAGTGCTGTTCAGGAAGATATTTAGATAGATTTAGCTTATCATTTTCAGCTAGCTCTGGTATCTTTTTATTTTTTTCTTCAGCCTCTTTGCTTTTTAAAATATCCAATGCTTTATAAAAGCCCTCATTAACTATATTAGAGTTTGAAGCTCTGAAAATTACATCACTATTTTGTATCGTAACAGTTGTGATTAAGTATTCGGCACTCTTCATTTGACTAGAGACAAATCGTTCCCATATTATTGAGTAGAGCTTGAATTGATCATTAGTTAAATATTTTTTTAAAGATTGTGGAGTTCTATATGCTGATGTTGGTCTAATGGCCTCATGCGCATCTTGTGCATTGCTTGATTTTGAGAAGAAATTTGGAGATTCAGGTAGACTATCTGAAAATTCCTTTGCTATAAACTCCCTTACCTCTGCTATGGCGCTTCCCGATATTCTAGTGGAGTCTGTTCTCATATAGGTAATTAAACCGACTGTCTCACTTCCTATGTCTATACCCTCATATAACTCTTGAGCTATCTTCATTGTTCTCTTTGAGACAAAATTGAGTCTGTTTGCTGCTGTCTGCTGTAGTTTTGATGTCGTAAACGGAGCAATTGGTCTAATACTTTTTGTTGATTTATTTATGTTAGAGACTACAAAATTATTTTTATCTAGTCTGTTTATTATAGAATCAATATCCTCTTTTGTATAGAAATCTTTTTTTTCCTCACCAACTTTGTGTAGCTCTGCAATAAACTCTTTTTTTTCTTTAGCAAAGAGAGCCTCCAATGTCCAATACTCTCTTGGAATAAAATTGGTTATCTCTATCTCTCGCTCACAAACAGCTTTTAGTGTAACAGATTGAACTCTTCCAGCAGATAACCCCCTCTTAACTTTTTTCCACAAAATAGGTGATATGTTGTATCCAACCAATCTATCCAATATCCTTCTTGTTTTTTGGGCATCAACTTTTGTCTGCTCTATATCTCTAGGATTCTCTATTGAGTCAAGTATTGCATTTTTTGTTATTTCATTAAATACTATTCTCTTTATTGGAAGTTCAGGATACTTTTTATGAAGTGCTTCTCCGATGTTGTATGCAATTGCTTCTCCCTCTCTATCATTATCACTCGCAAGTAGGACTAGGTTTGATTTTGCAGCCTCTTTTTTTAAATCATTCAATATTTTTGTTTTTCCGCGTACAGTTATATATTCTGGTGTGAAATTATTTTCTACATCAATTGCAATTCTAGATTTTGGAAGGTCTATGATGTGTCCCATACTAGCAACAACTTTATACTTATTTCCAAGATATTTGTTAATTGTTTTTGCTTTTGCTGGAGACTCAACTATAACCAATGTCTTTTTTGTTATTCTTGGTTTTGCTTTAGTTTTTTTCTTTACAGTTGTCTCTTTTTTTACAGAACTATCTTTTTTTATTTTTTTTTCTTTATCATTTTCATTTTTTTTTGCCATCAATAAGATTCTCCTAAAATAGAATTACTTTAGTAATTTAGATAAAAGTGCTATTCCAACCTCTAAAATAATTCCAGAAAAAATTATAATAATTCCAACAAGTAGTCTATTATTATAGATTGTTTTTTCATTTTTTTGCATATATAAATCCTAAAAAAATTATTTACTTTCATTATACTCTGAAAATATCTCTTCACTTCTCTTTGCACTCTCTTCATAGGTGTTATATATTTCAAGAAATTGACCAAAAATCCAGCCTCGTTTTTTTTCATAATCGACACAATACCAATAATCTGAAATATTATTAACACTATTTATCTCTTGCCCTTTTATTATAATCTCAACAACAGAGCTAATGCGAAGCATATCATATTTGACATCATTAGAGTCATTAGGCTCTTCTCTTAATCTTGTATAGTCATATTTAATGACCCCCCACTGATTAAGCCCTGTTGGTATCACCGTTGGGGGCAATATTATCTCATCACTTACAATGATGTTATTCTCTTTAGAACAAGATAATAATAAAAGGAGAAAAAAATCAACTATTTTTAATTTTTTTTCATTTTCTTATAATACATAAACACCTAAAGCTAATTAGAATTAAAAAAATAAAAGATATGATAGATAAAAAAGTCTTATAAAAAACTGGTAGCCTTTTAGAAAGGCTACCAGTGTTTATCTTATTTAAATAGATTAAAGAAACTATTTTTTCCTAAGAATTTAGCAGTAGAGCCTAACTCTTCTTCTATTCTAATAAGTTGGTTATATTTAGCAACACGGTCAGTTCTTGACATAGAACCGGTCTTTATTTGACCTGCATTTAATGCAACAGCTAAGTCAGCAATAGTTGCATCTTCTGTCTCCCCTGATCTGTGTGAAACAATGCTTGTCCAGCCTGCACGAGTTGCCATATTGATTGCTTCAATTGTCTCTGTAACAGAACCAATTTGATTTAATTTGATTAGAATAGCATTTGAAGCACCATTCTTGATTCCTTTAACTAGTCTTTCTGTGTTAGTTACATAGAAATCGTCACCAACAAGCTGTACTTTCTTTCCAATCTCGTTAGTTAGCTTCTTCCATCCATCCCAATCATTTTGGTCAAGACCATCTTCTATAGATATAATTGGATATTTGTTTACCCAGTTTTTATAGAATTCAATCATTTCATCTGTTGAGAATAGTTTGTTAGGGTTTGATTTCCAGAATTTATATCCTTTCTTTCCACCCTCATCAAATAGCTCACTTGAAGCAACATCAAGAGCAATCATGAAGTCTCCATCAATACCAGATTTAAATCCAGCTTTGTTAATAGCTTCTAATATAACTTCGATTCCCTCTTCATTCTCTAGGTCTGGAGCAAATCCACCCTCATCACCAACTGCAGTATTTTTACCCTTAGCTTTTAAAACAGATTTTAAAGCATGGAATACTTCAGCAACATACCTAACAGCCTCTTTTAGTGACGGAGCTCCAATGGGCATAACCATGAATTCTTGAAAATCTATCTTGTTATCAGCATGCTTTCCACCATTGATTATATTTGCCATAGGTAGAGGCAACGTGTTAGCCAAAGGTCCACCTAAATAAGCATACAATGGAAGACCTGTTGCTTCAGCAGCAGCCTTTGCTGTTGCCATACTAACAGCAAGTATTGCGTTTGCACCCAATTTTGCCTTATTTTTAGTACCATCAAGGTCTATCATCTTTTTGTCTATTTCAACTTGGTTCAATGCAGACATATCTACCAATGCTGGTTTTATAATCTTATTTACATTTTCAACTGCAGCAAGAACACCCTTGCCAAGATATCTTTTTTTGTCTCCATCTCTAAGCTCTACTGCCTCATATTCTCCAGTAGAAGCGCCAGATGGAACAGCAGCACGTCCCATAGCACCACACTCTAACAACACATCAACTTCAACTGTAGGATTTCCTCTACTATCAATAATCTCTCTAGCCTTTATGTCAAATATATGACTCATATGAAACTCCTTATAAAAAAGATCATTTAATTTTATCTACATTAAAATATTATTGTGACCATTTGTCAAGATTTTTTAAAAAACAAGTTCAAAAATAAAGAATATCAACATTTACTCTTATTATCATTCTTTTCACCGCAAGCAGTTGCAATCAAATGCTTTATTGATTTGCCTCGCTTAGTAATATAAAAAATAAGTTTTTAAATTATTCTTAATCTTAACTTGGCAAGTCAATAAAAAAACAC
>JAVBQL010000027.1:0-9730 GCA_031549085.1 Spirochaetota bacterium | reverse complement strand
TAATTTTTTGTCTGGTGATAATAGCAAGAGAGTCACACCTGTTCCCATTCCGAACACAGAAGTTAAGCCTCTTAGCGCCGATGGTACTGGAGACGTAGGTCTCTTGGAGAGTAGGTCTTCGCCAGACTTTTTTTTGTTAATATGAGGGAAGAACGATAATTTTTCTGTTCATTTAATTTTCTAATATGAAATTCTTTTCTGTTAAATAAAATTAAAATTGATATTTTTAAATTTATTTTGTATAATTCTATTTTGATTCCTACATAATGAGAGAATAAAATGATAGCTGCTTTTGATATTGGAAATACAAATATAGATATTGCTATTTTTGAAAATGATGTTGAAAATAATTCTATTATAGCTTCTTTTAAAATGAAAATAAAAAAGATTGTATCTAGGGGGTGGTTTTTTAATCTTCTATCTGAAGAATTAAAAGCAAAAAATATAGAGGCTAAAAATATAGATACCTTGGTTTTTTCATCTGTACGCCCATCTATTGATATAAAAATAAAACAAATGTGGAAAAAATATTTTTCAAATAGAATTATTGAAGTTAAAAATGATGCCAAGTTAGGATTAATTAATAAATATATTGATGATGTTGGACCTGATAGAATATTAGGATGTGTAGCAGCCTATAATATATATAAGGAAAATGCTATTGTTGTTGATTTAGGTACAGCGACAACTTTTAATGTTGTTGATAAAAATAGTACATTTCATGGAGGAATTATTGTTCCTGGTATCTATACCTCTATTCAAAATCTTATTAAAGATACAGAATTGTTATATCCATTTACTCTAAAAGTTTCAGAAAATGTTTTGGCAAACAATACAATTAATGCTCTCTCTAATGGTCTTTACTATTCTAACTATTTTTCAATAAAAGGTATAATTAAAAAATTAGCAGAAGAGTTAAATTTTGATAACTATATAACTATTGGAACTGGCGGTAATCTTGGCATATTTAAAGATTCTGGTTTGTTTACCTATTTTGATAGTCATCTTGTATTGAAAGGGTTAAAGTTTTTTTATAACAATAATTTAAATTATTTATGAAAAAAAAATCTCACAATTGTTTAAACTGTACTCATTTTACTAAAATTTTAAAAAAAGGCTCTTATCTAGTATATAGGTGTGATTTTTGGAATTTAGAATCATATCAAATGTTGCCTTGTTCTGCTGTTATTAGTTCGATTGGAAAAAGGTGTGAATTTTTTAGTGAAAAGAGTGGTAATTCCAATATAGAAGAGAATAGTCCTAAAAAAACAGATAGCAATACTAATGATGGAATTGATGTAACTATTTAGTGTTTTTTTCTTAAATTTAGATATAAATTACTTTGAAAAAAAGGAAATATATGATAATATAGGTGCATAATTTTCTATATAAATTGTCTGGAGTAAGAATGTCAGAGAACAAAGAAACTAAAAACAAGAAAATCAATAGAATGAGCATGGAAGAGCTTGATAAAGCAATAAGCAATACTAAAGATAAAATGGGAAATCTTACATCTAAGTATGCTACAGAGCTTTTGAAACAAAAACAAATTTTGTCATCAAAAAAATAGAGTTTGTTATACTCATATAAAGTAATGTTTTTTAGTTACCTTTCTTAATTACAATATTTATAAAAGAGAGGTAACTTTGTGTTTTTTATTCTAAAAAATACAATACATAGCTTCATTAGAACACAATATCTTTTATTTCTTGTGGCTTTTCAGGAAAGTCTCTTAATTTTTTTACTACTTCTATTTTTTCATTGTTATTCATTTTATTATAAAAGTTTATGACAGCGTCATTCATCTCTTTAGATTTATTTGAAACTAAATATCCATAGATTAGATAATACTCTGCAAGTTCATATTTTTCTAGAAATGTATAAATTATAGACAGGTTATAACACGGTTTCCAGTCCAATAAATTACAAGATAAATATGATAAAAGCATCTTTATTAGACTATCTGTATCACCTTCACTTTCATACTTTGTTGATAAAATATTGAAGGCGTTATTAGTAGTTAATTTATCAAATAGGTTTCTATCTTTGGTTATCTCATTTAATGGAGGATAGTTTTCCTCATATTTTATTTTCATATCTTTAAACGGGCTTTGCATTAAAAGTTCATGTATACTCATAAAAGTAGCAATGTCTGTATATGGAGCAAAATAATTGATCGATTTTTCTAATAACTTCTCATCATTATAAAAGTCATTAATTCTATTTTCTAAAATCTTATCATTAATATTATAATAATTAGATAACTCTTTTGCTACTATATTGGCAATTAGTTTTTGCCCGTTTTTATTAAAATGAAGATGATCTATAAAAATAGTATTATTAAAAATAGAATTATCATAATCTGTTTTCATTATCTTCAAAAGATCTATATAATAAAAATTTTTGTATCTGTTTTCTTTTGAGAATTTTTCTAAAGCACTATTTATGTTTGATCTTGCTCTGAAAGGTATTAAATCAAGGTCTTTTGCCTCTATATATTTGTCTAAATCTATAAAACCTTTTAATTTTTTATCTCTTTTTGCTTTAAGATATTTCATATCTGCATTTTTTTCAAAAAGTTCTTTATCTATTTTATTTTCTAAAGCTACTATGCTATTAATATCTCCTTTTTCTATTTCATTATTATACTCAATAATTATATCTTTATATTTATCTTCATCTTTACTTATAAAAGGAGGCATATCTATAAAATTTGAGACTGGATTGACCAGAAAAACAGGGATGTTTTTATTTGAATATAGTTTAACACTCTCCTCTATATTTTTTATAAAGCATTCAGCCACATAATTATCAAATTTATCATCTTTTTCTAATTTTTTTTCATTAAATTGCGTTGCCATTAGATTTTTATCTAACATCTTTTTTTCTTTTGTGAAAAGTTTTTGAATAAATTGTACCGTTTTAAAATTTCTTAAAAATATATATGCTTTTCTTGCAAAATGGGAACTACTTGTAGTTACACTAATACTCCCATAATATTCATTATGCCCAGAGTAAATTATAAAAAAATCAGGTTCATATTTTTTTAGATTTTTCATCGCATCAGCAACATAGTAACTACTCATAGCACTAAAAGAGAAGTTTAATATTTCAAAGTTATATTTATCTTGAGCATAATTTAGGCTTTTCTCTATAATCTTTGAAAACGAATTATTGGAGAAATATGGAAAGCCTTCTGCCGTTGAACCACCAACAACAAAACCTCTAAGTGTACCTTTTGGTTTTTCTCTTAAAAATAAATTTTTACCTTGATATTCCATTACTGTACGATCTGGGGCATAATATTTATTTGCATAATATACATTTGTTGCATAATATTTTTCTAGTGTTTTATGTTTTATAAAAGGAGAAAAATTAAGTCCATAATTTGATACTCTAAGAAGTAGTTCGAGAAAAACAAAGAACATTATTATAAAAATTGAGTAAATCAATATGAATGCTGGTTTAAATTGGGTTTTAGCAGTTTTTTTCTTACTCATCAATATCTCCAAAAAAATTTAATTATTAAACTGTTGTTTTTGTATTTAGTTATAATAGAGAAATTTATATATTAAAAGACTATATTTTGTCAAGGACTCTATTAACTTATCTTTTTTTAAAATATTTTTGACAAATAGTAGTTTTTCTTATACAATTACTATTTAAAATATAGTGAAATTATAAGTGTCAGTTTAGGAGTATTTATGGCAGAAAATTATGCAGAGCTTCTTGATTTTGATTTGAATATAAGGCGTTTGGGAGAACCCGAATATGAGTCTCCGCTAGCGAATTTAAATAATGGTGAGATTGTTAACTTTATAAAAGATGATGATCGTATAATAGTTATAAATTCAGCAAAAGAGTATGATGCTTGCATGAAAAAGGGAGCGGAAGTTCCATCTTTTGAGAAAGCGGGTCCCAGAAGTAAGGTGTTTTTTAAACCTGGAGAGACAATATCGGCTATAGTTACCTGTGGAGGGCTCTGTCCAGGGCTTAACTCGGTTATAAGAGCTATAGTTCTTATGAACTACTATAGATATCATAATAGAGTAACTTACGGTTTTAAATATGGCTATGAGGGGCTTGTAGATTCTTATGATCACGAGATAATCAATCTTACTCCTGACAATGTTGAAAATATTCATATGATAGGCGGTACAATTTTAGGAAGTTCAAGAGGTCCTCAAGATCCTGGTGTTATGATTGATAAATTGATACAGCTTAGAGTAAACGTTCTCTATGCCATTGGAGGGGATGGCACTTTAAGAGGAGCTAATGCTATTGCTGAGGAGGCAAGGAAGAGAAATATAAAATTGTCTGTTATTGGGATTCCTAAGACTATTGATAATGATATTTCATATATAGATAAATCTTTTGGTGCAGAGACTGCTTTTAGCAAGGCTTGTGATGCAATACAATCTGCTCATGTTGAAGCTAAAGGTGCTTTTAATGGGATAGGTATTGTCAAAGTTATGGGTAGACACTCTGGTTTTATTGCTGCTAATGCAACAATTGCTTCTAATGATGTGAATTTCTGTTTTGTTCCAGAAATTCCATTTGAGCTTCAAGGGGATAATGGCTTTTTACGATGTTTGAAAAAGAGACTTCTGCGCTCAAGACATGCCGTTATATTGGTGGCAGAGGGGGCTGGGCAATATTTCTTTCAGTCTAATGATAAAAAATATGATCCTTCAGGAAATGAAAAGTTAGATGATATAGGTTTATATTTAAAGAATGAAATAAAAGACTATTTAGCAAAAGAAAACATACCTACATCAATAAAATATATAGATCCTAGCTATATAATAAGATCTACTGCTCCTACAGCTAATGATGCTATTTTTTGCTTGCAATTAGCACAAAAAGCTGTTCATGCAGGTATGGCTGGAAAGACTGGAATTGTTGTTGGTCATTTTAAAGGAGAGTTTACTCATCTTCCTATAGAGGTGGCTACATCAAAGAGAAAGACGCTTGATCCTGATAGTGAACTTTGGATGTCTGTTATTGACGCTACTGGCCAGCAGATGAACTTTATTAATAGTTAAATTTAATTTATTTTGAAGCTATGATTTTTTAATCCATAAAATAGGTTAGTTTTTGATGAAAGGTTTTTTATTATGAAAATTTTTAGTATATTTATTATTCCTCTATCCGTTTTTATATTTTCTATGTTTCTTGATACCAAAAAGATAGAGTATAATGAATTTTATAAGTTTTACAAAAGCTATTTCTATGGTATTTTAATTGGAGTTGCTACAAGCGTACTGTTTTTGTTTATAAATAATTTTTTATTTAATTCAGTTGCAAATCATTTGACAATTGCTCTAAAATCCATATTTTTAGATGTTCCACTATTCACTCTTTTTACTTCGTTCTTCTCGTTCATTATTGTTTTTAATATTAAAGAGAGATTGAATAAGATATTTTTTATAATATTTTATGCTGGTATTTTTTCTGTATTGCTACTTGTTAACTCTTTGTCATATAACTATCCGCAATCTTTTTTTGAATATTTAATATTTATACCAAATTTCTTTTTGTTTGTTTTTTGTCAATATGCTGTTTTTGAGATGCTTTATGATGAAGGCTCTCTTTTCAAAAAAAATATTTATGTAGCCTCTATTTTGTATATTTTTATTGCCTCAATATTTTTTGGAACTCTTTTATATTTAAATTTTTATATCTATTTATTAAGATATGTTTATTCGATAATTGGATTACTATTTATTTTTATTTTAGTTTTTGCTGAAAAAAAGGGGTATATCAAAAATGGAAAAAATATTTAATACTATAAAAAAGGGTGTTATTGAAAACAAGAGATATACGTTAAATCCTATTGATTCTCCCATAAAACTCAATCAAAATGAGTCTCCATATGATTTACCGCTCTATTTAAAAGAAAAAATAGCCAATAGGCTTCTTGAGAGTAACTGGAATATATATCCTGAATTTGTACCAGAGTGGCTCTATGAAAAGGTGGCCAGTCACTACTCTTTAAAAAAGGAGAATATATTAGTTGGAAATGGCTCAAATGAGATGATAAATACAGTTTTGACCTCTATATTGGAAGATGGTAAGACTTTAATCGTTCCTGTGCCAACTTTTACCGTTTATTCTCTTATTTCTAGCAATTTGAATGCTAATATCATTAAAGTGCCTCTAAAAGATGACCTCTCTTTTGATGTTGACTCTATTTTATCTGCAGTTTCTAATAATAAAAATTCTGTAACTGTAATATGTTCTCCAAATAATCCGACTGGCACTGTAATTAAAAAAGAGGATATAGAAAAAATAGTTAAAACCTCTAGTGGAATAGTTGTTATTGATGAGGCTTATGGTGAGTTTGGTGGCGAGAGTGTAATTGATTTAATTGGAAAATATAATAATTTAGTCGTTTTAAAGACATTGTCTAAGGCTTTTGGGCTTGCATCTCTTAGAATGGGCTTTATGCTTGGAAATGAACAGCTTATCGCTGAATTTGCAAAGGTAAAACTTCCGTATAACGTTAATATCTTTTCACTTATAACGCTAGATGAGATTTTTTCTGATTTGTCTTTTCTCTCTAAAAACATAGAGAGAATAAAAAATGAGAGAGAATTTTTGAGAGAAGGGCTTCAAAAATTTAGTAAGATAAAGCTTTATGATACGGCAGCGAACTTTTTTTTGATAAAGGTTGATGACTCCTATGCCCTATTTTCCTATCTAATTTTCTCAGGGATATTGGTTAGAGATATTTCATCATACCCTATGCTTAAGAATCACTTGAGAATTACTGTTGGAAATAGGTATGAAAATGAGACACTTCTTAAAGCACTGGATAAATTTTATAACTAAAATATAATAAAATAGAGGGAAATCAATGAGATTGGCTGAAATCGAGCGAATAACCAATGAAACTAATATAAAAATTCGATTAAATCTTGATGAACAGAAAAATGTATCAATATCCACGGGTGTTCCTTTTCTGGATCATATGCTTTTTAGCTTTGCAAAGCATAGCGGGGTTGGGCTTGAATTGAAGGTTGTGGGTGATATAGAGGTTGACTATCACCATACAATTGAGGATGCTGGCATTGCCCTTGGAGAGGCAGTCAGGATGGCTTTGTCAAATAAATATGGGATTGTTAGATTTGGAGAGGCCACTGTGCCGCTTGATGAGGCTCTAACTAGAAGTGTTATTGATATATCTGGAAGGCCATATTTAAGCTGGAAAGTGAAATTTCAGCAATCTGATGATGGAAACAATATAAATCCGCATCTTTTTGAAGAATTTTTCAGGGCTTTGGTGAATAATAGCTTTATAACACTGCATATAGATAAAATTAGAGGTAAAAACAGTCACCATATTGTTGAATCAATCTTTAAATCATTTGCCAAAGCATTTAAGATGGCTATAAAAATCGATGGAGAAGGAATACCAAGTACGAAGGGGCTATTGTAGTATTGGTAAAATTTATTGATTTTTATTTTTAAATTGTTTATAACTAGTTAAATTGCGAGTGTAGTTCAATGGCAGAACGCAAGCTTCCCAAGCTTGACACGAGGGTTCGATTCCCTTCACTCGCTTTTCCTTTAGTTCCGGTTCAGTTCCCTTTTGGTTCCCGTTTAGGTTTCTTTTCATCTGCTTTTTCGATTATTTTTTTCTTTATCTCTTCCCTTTCATGTCTAACTATGTACCAATCGTGGAAAAGCTCCTCAATTAACCTTATTAATATCTCCGCCTCGTTTTTATCTATATCAATTATCTTGTTGATGTCCCCCTCCATGTGTGAACCGATGTTTCCCATCCTTCTAACAGCATCAATTGCTGCCCATGTAAGTGGGTCGATTAGATCTTGCAATCTTCTAATCTCTTCTATAAGTCTGTTGTAATTGTCAAAGACATTCCAGCGGTCTCTTATCATCCCCTGCATGCAGCGTCTTGATAGTGTTGCTGATGCCTTTGGTGAGAGCTTTACAATTGCACAGGCTTCATAGTAATCGTTTCTTATTTGTAGTGGAATATAGTCTGGCTGCACTCTTGCGATTGATTTTGGATGGAGCATCCATGAGTCAAGATTGTTCATGAGGTCAATTGTATACTCTGTTTTTGATGTCATGTTTGCATTGTAGAGGTCGGCGGTTATTGAGAATTCATCGCACTTTGGATTTGGGCAGACTCTTACATTTGTTACCAGTGCCATGTTGCCCTTTTTAGAATTGTAGAAGTGAATGTTTGTGCTGGAGTTTGCCTCTCCAATAACGGTGTCGTGGTTGCAGTGGGGGCATTTCCATGTTATGTCGGCCATAGCTTTTCTCCTTAGGTATTGCATATTATAATAGTAGAAAGTTGCATGCAATATAAAAAAATATTTGGCTTATTTTTTGGAGCTTGTATGGATACAAACAAGCTCGTAAAAGTGGTTGAACACGCTGAAGCTCTCCCATATCGCAAAAAGAGCAAAAGCTCCGACAATTACGAGCTTGTCAGCAGTCAATCATAGTTCAAGTGATTGACCCTGTTTGCAATATGTATGAAGAGCTTACAAGGGTGTTCAAGTCCTTGTTTTTTAAAGCCTAAAGATATTATAAACTATTTTGATTAAAGGTCAAACATTATTTTTTTCTTTATAAGTGCTGTTTGCCTTTCTTGGTGCAAGTAATAATCCAACAGGCTCTAACTATCAGTGCTGCCTAATTGTCCATTATAGACAACGGTATTTGTCTACCCATTATTAAGGTGAGAATGGGTAGTTAAACTATCTTTCAATCAATGTACTATTAATATTTAATAATCGTTAAATCGTTATTTCTGGTTTCCAAGTCAGTACGATAATATCAAACGAGCGAACGCTACTTAAAAGAAAAGAAGAAAAGAAAAAGTATATTTGTATAGGTGGGGGTAAAACCCCCCAGCCTATACAAATATATTCTCTCTTTTTTCCTTTTTTAAGTGACGTTCACCCATTAAGTGCAACTTGCTGATGAGTAAAATATCAAAAGATTTTAATATCTGTGAGGTTGAAATGGCTGGAATAGACAATAGTATCGAAACTAACCATGTTATAGGCATGTCAACCTATAACAAAAAATAGTACAAAAAAACAAAAAGGATATTTAGCTTTCCTCTCTACCTTCGTTGCTTCTGGATAGAGTATTTTTTATGGAAATAAAAAATCAAAAACCTATAGAATTCCACCTGTATAGATCTCTTCTATTAAAATTTGGCTATACTTTTCAAAAGCAAATAAAAAAAGTATGCCCGCAAAGGTAAAGTTCGCACGCTAAACACCCTCAAACAACTAACATGAAAAGGATGCCCAGCACTTATCCAGTGCAGGCATACTCATATCCGCATCAATTTGATAGGTGTATTAAACAAGATACACCTATCTCCTCTAGCGGACATGTTGTTTAGTTGTTTAATATTTAATCTAAAAAGGGTGCGAGCCTCTTTGCCAATTCAATGGCGTAAGACCAAATATCTCATAAACAAATGCAAATTTATTATACACTATTATTTGTGATTATCAATTATTTTTCTATCATTTTATTTTTTATATCTGTTTTTATATGTAATGGTTAGCTAAACTATCTTCTACCAAATGTCCTATCAATATTTAACAATCGTTAAATTATTATTTCTGGTTTCCATGTCATTACGATAATATCAAACGAGCGAACGCTACTCAAAAAAGAAAAAAAAGAGAGAATAGATTTGTATAGGCTTAAGGTAAAAACCCCGCCTATA
>JAVBQL010000024.1:0-12471 GCA_031549085.1 Spirochaetota bacterium | reverse complement strand
TATAGGCGGGGTTTTTACCTTAAGCCTATACAAATCTATTCTCTCTTTTTTTTCTTTTTTGAGTAGCGTTCGCTCGTTTGATATTATCGTAATGACATGGAAACCAGAAATAATAATTTAACGATTGTTAAATATTGATAGTACATTTGTGAGAAGTAAGCTTAACTAACCATTACATATAAAGAAAAGTATATAATATAGAAAAATAAAACAATAGTAAAAAAAATAATTGATAATCACAAATAATAGTGTATAATAGACTTGCATCTTGTTTAGAGATGTTTGGTCTAAGGCTGTTGAATTGGCAAAGAGGCTCGCACCCTTTTTTAGATCAAATATTGAATCGAAAAACAGCATGTCCGCTAGAGGAGATAGGTGTATCTTGCTGGGTACGCCTATCAAATTGATGTGGATATGAGTATGCCTGCACTGGTTTAGTGCTGGGCATTCCTTCTCTAACGATTCAAGGGTGTTTAGCGTGCGAACTTTACCTTTGCGGGCATACTTTTTTTATTTGCTTTTGAAAAGTATAGCCAAATTTTAATAAAAGAGATCTATACAGGTGGAATCCTATAGGTTTTTGATTTTTTATTTCCATAAAAAATACTCTAATCCAGAAGCAACGAAGGTAGAGGAAAGCTAAATATCCTTTTTGTTTTTTTGCACTATTTTTTGTTATAGGTTGACATACCTACAAAATGGTCAGTTTTAATACTATTGTCTATTCCCGCCACTTCAACTTCACAGATATTAAAATCTTTTTGGTTTATTACTTATCAGCAAGTCGCACCTAATAGACAAACGTCACTTAAAAAAATAAGCAGAGCTTGTTACTTCGTAATAAAAAAAATAGAGAATAAATATTTAGAGGGTGGGATTTTATCCCCCCTCTAAATATTTACTTTTTCTTTCTTCTTTTCTTTTTTAAGTAGCGTTCGCTCGTTTGATATTATCGTACTGACATGGAAACCAGAAATAACAATTTAACGATTGTTAGATGTTGATAGGACATTTGTGAGAAGTAAGTCAAACTAACCATTTAGTAACTTTAAATTTCACTGCATAAAATCTATCTTCTTTGTCATGGTCTGCTTCAATATCTCCTTTTTTGTCAGCTTCTGTCTAAAGATAATCAAAAAGATAGCAATACCAATAGCAATCACAGTAAAAACAATAGAGGCACCCACCCTATCAATAATATAAAAAGAGTATGAAAGTATCCCAGAGACAAACATCATAAAGATCGCAATCCCCCTCACAAAGAGAGCACCGATCTTATTTATCTTTATATTGATCTCTTCTAAATCAACCTCAAACTTCAAATCTTTACTCTCAACCCTATGAATAATCTGGGTTGCCTTTTTTGGAAGAGCAAAAATATCAACAACAAACTCTTTTGCAGAATCAATAACTCTATTTACAATATCAACAGTATTCTCCTTTATAAGCCTGTTTACATAGGGACTCAGTTCATCATATAGCTTAAAATCGGGATAGAGAGAAGCAATGATACCTGTAAGAACCCCAACAGCACGCCCCATAAAGGCCCACTCATATGGAAGTCTAAAAGATTGGCTATAAATAATCTCAACAAGCTCATCAACAACTGGCGTTATATCAACCTTTTGAAGAGAGTTCATATCAAGCTCGATGGTGTCAAGAATATCATTAAAAAGATATTGAACAACAGAGTTGATACTATTCATATCAGCTCCCTTCTTGATAAATCCAAGCTTTTCAATAACTTTTATTAAGCTTCTATAATCACGATGCGAGAAAGCGATAAGCCCATTTTTTATACCATTACTCATCTCTTTTGTTATTTCACCTGCCATACCAAAATCCAAAAGGCAGATTTTGCTATTTTCAAGAACAAGAATATTTCCCGGATGCGGATCAAAATGGACATAGCCAAAAAACATAAATTGCTCAACATATATCTCGACAAGCCTTCTTGCTATAAGTATAGGGTCATTATTTCTATTAATCCACTTATCCCGATCTGTTATCTTATCTCCCTTAACAAATTCCATAACAATAATATGCTCTGTTGAGTACTCCTCATACATATATGGGATCTTTAGGTAGCTAAACTTTGATAAACCTTTTCTAAATTTCTTTCCAATAAATAGCTCTCGCTTAAAATTTAGCTCATCTCCAGTTACTGTGATAAATTCACTTAAAATATTATCAAAATCGAAACCCGTATCACGCATAAATTTAAAGTTGGAGAAAAATTTAAAAACATAGAAGAGTATAGCAAAATCAGTATCAATAATATCCTCTATGCCCGGCTTTATAACTTTTAAAACGACCTCATCACCATTTTTTAGTGTTGCCCTGTGAACCTGCCCGATGGAGGCAGAGGCGAGTGGCTTCTCATCAATAGAGGAGAATGGGTACTCCCTATCTCTATATTCACTATCAATTGTAACTTTTAGCTCATCAAATGGAACAGAGGGAACATTATCCTGCAATTTTGATAGCACCTCAACATATGGAACAGGAAATATATCACGTCTTGTGCTTAAGAATTGACAGAGCTTAATCGTAACTCCACCAAGGTTTATCGCAAGTTCATATAGCTCATTTGCAAGCTTGTAGTGTGTCTTAAGCATCTTTTTGGAAGCATATTTAAAACCCTTTTTTTTACGAATTCTAACCTCTTTGTTAAAAGAGAGACCAATCCTAAGAAATACAATAACAACTTTAAAAAATCTTCCGCGAACAACTTTTCTTTTTTTAGTGCCATTTTTGTTCATCTATCTATCCTTTAAATGTTCTCTTCACAATTTAATTTTTCTTTACATTTTTGAATACATCTATCTCTACATCTGCAAAAAGATATATATTATATAATATATTAAAAGGAAATTATAGTCAATTTTTTTGTATTGGTCTCACGAGATTGTTTAGATGTAAAAACATAACATTGTAATATTATCGAGTAATATCGATAATATAATTTAGAAAGCAAAATTTAAGCCTTTATTTTTTTTAAAAAACAATAATAGAAAATATTATTAGTAGTAAAATAGTACTAAAAATAACTATTACCCAATTATACCACTTTAGAGGATAGCCATCACGAACAATGTTATCAATAAATAGAGGAATAGGTAAAAAAGAATTAATTAGGAAAAAAGATAAATAAGATGGTGTAACTACTTTTTCTATTATAGGAATCAATGTTTTAAATGATGAAATTTTATTTTCAAAAATTGAACTCAAAATATCATTATACATTTCTAAAACTCCAATAGAGAACAAACATAAAACTATATTTAGTATAAAAAATATTATATATAAAACTATTTTTCTTCCTCTTGAAGAAAAATTAAAGAAATTAGTTTTAATTATTTTTAAATAGAAAAGCATCGCAAAAAAAGATATTACTGATACTGGCAAGAATATCACTATGAAATTTATAAGATTATCTGTAAAAGTATATTTCCAAATAAATGATAAAAAGGGAAGTAAAACAACTATAATAAGAGGTAAAAAAAGTAGAATAATGAATATTGATAGTATAAGTTTTACTATTTCTTCTATCTCCATAGTGAGCAAATATATATAATACTATATAAAAACACAAGATGTTTTTTTAATAACTAACTATAATGTAGGTCCTAAATATACATATAATTGGTTATAATAATTAAAATTTCATTCCATATTTAGATTCATAATTTGACTTTCTATCTAATAAATTACTTCCTCCTTCAACTATACTATTTTTTAGAGGAGCTGCAAGCATAACAATATTCTTTATTAGTTGTAGCAAATCGCCATCGCTCGCTATTTTATCTACATCATCATTAAAAAAATTAGATAGCCACACCCCAATATCTGTTATCTGTGTAATTGGCACAATAGCTTTATCAAATATACGCAAGCCATCAACATTTAAACCTAACATCTTACCTAGCATTATTACTTTATTGTTAAGTGAGAACAGTTCACCAATAATATTTGGAAAAACTTTATAAAAATAGCCCTCCCAATAGACAAAATCTACATCAATACCAAGAGGAGTTGTCCATCCGGGATACAAAGTTCCCTCAAACCTTTCATGAATACCATTACGTTCATTACCAAGAAAGAGAACATTTCTATTTGAACTATTCTCAATAACACCATCAGAACCACCAGAATATTCAGAACTCATACCTCTAGCCAAAGCAAATTTTGTTATTGTAGATCTATAGTTTCCACTGGTATAACCAACTTCACCGATGTATAATTTATACTTATATATTAAGCTCTCTACTTTTATCATATTTCTAGATAGTTTATATATATCTACATATCCAATATTATCTGTTTTCTCATCACAAAGCGTTTTATAAACCTTACACACCTTAACTATATCATTGCAATCACTGCTATATCTATCTTTCCAATATTTGTAATTCTCTCTCAAAAATTTTTTAACATTGTCAATTCCAGAACTGTTTTTTATACTCTCAACAACAAAATTAATCTTGTACTCCATTACAACGGACTCAAGAGGTGTATTAAACTTTGCACTCTTTTCCAATGTTTCTAAACTTATACCACTTATTTTCTCAGATAGTAGCGAGTCATATAGCTCTACCATTTTAATTTTAATATCATCATTTATATATCTCCATTTAGATTCTTCATGAAATATTGCGTAGTAGTCAACTTTAGTTCTAACAATTTTTATATTAAATTTATAAATTGTAATTTCCAAATCCTCAAAAAATATCCTATTGCCAATTTTTACCTCGATACTATTTCCGTTCTTTACTACCTTCACAGAAAACATATGCTCTAGATTTTTAAGACGATCTATGTATTTATGTAAGATTGCTCTATCATAAATTTCTTCAAATCCATTCTCAATTTTTGTTGCAATCTGAAAGTCATTTATGGTATCTCCTTTGCTTATCTCTTTATCAATATCATCTTTAAGCTTATAAACTTTCTCTTTAACTTCTCTACTAATATCCATAATTTATCTTCTTTCAAATATAATAAAATTCACAAATAAGATGTTATACCAGAGAATTATAGATAGATGTCGCCAAACTCTTCGGAAATCTTTTTACAGCCAAGCTTTTCTTAAAGAGTTTGCTAAACTACTCATTGCTGCAATTCATAGCCAACATAGAGCTTAATGAAAAAAATTAAAAAAAAGATTTTCTAAAAAATCTTATTATGCTATAATCTAATCCCAAGTAGTTTTTAGCCACAAAAATAGAAAGGCTAAAACAGAAGAGAGAGGAAAAAGTATGAAAGATGCAAAATTTATTTTTATTACTGGTGGGGTCTCATCTTCACTTGGGAAGGGTGTCGCAGCAGCCTCTATTGCGGCACTGCTTGAGGCAAGAGGGTTTAAGGTCAATATCGTAAAGATCGATCCATATATAAATATGGATGCTGGTTCTATGAGTCCATATCAGCATGGAGAGGTCTTTGTAACCGATGATGGAGCCGAAGCAGACCTTGATTTTGGTAACTATGAGAGGTTTACTACTGTTGAACTCAGTAAAAACAACTCAATAACGACGGGGAAAGTCTATCAAGAGGTTATAAACAGAGAGAGAGATGGCTCTTACAATGGACACTGTGTACAGGTTATCCCTCATATTACTGACGAAGTAAAGAGGAGAATAAAACTTACAGAGAAAGAGAATGATATAATCATAATAGAGATTGGTGGAACCGTTGGAGATATTGAGTCAATACCATTTTTAGAGAGTGCTAGACAATTTCTTCGTGACTATAAAGAGAAGAAGGTTCTCTATATCCATGTAACTTTGATACCAAAGATTGCTGCTGCAGACGAATTCAAAACAAAACCTACACAACATAGCGTTCAAAAACTTCGTGAAATTGGAATTCAGCCTGATATTCTTCTATGTCGAATTGATGGAAGAATGGACAGCTCTATGAGAAATAAACTTGCACTATTTACAAATGTTGATAATGATGCTGTGGTTGAGGCAATCAACACAGAAAAAACTATCTACGAAGTGCCTTTGTCATATGAAGAGAGAAATTTGACTGACGTTATTCTTAAGAAGCTCAATATGGAGAGCAAACAATGTGACCTTTCACGTTGGGAAAATCTAATCAAAAGCATACAAAATCCAAAGTGGCACGTAAAAATTGCGCTTGTTGGTCAATATATAGAGCTTCAAGATGCTCATAAATCCCTAACTGAATCATTAAACCATGGTGTGTATAACAATGATACAACTATGGATCTTGTTAAGATAAGTGGCAGTAAAATAAATAGAGATAATGTTGATAAGCTCCTTGCAGGTGTTGATGCTATTTTGATACCCGGCGGATTCGGAGGAGATGGTGGAATTGATGGAATAATTGAGACAATAAGATATGCAAGAGAGCATAACATACCGCTTCTTGCAATTGGCCTTGGCATGCAGCTTCTAACAATAGAGTTTATGAGAAATGTAGCCAATGTCAAAGATGCCAATTCAATGGAATTTGACAAGGACACAAGAGAGCCTCTCTTTATACCTAACAAATTTAATGGCGAAAAAGAGCTTAAAAATAAATTCAGATTGGGCAAGTGTATCTCAAAATTGGGAGATGGATCACTATTTTCTAAGATATATAAAACCGATAAGATATCTGAAAGACATAGACATATGTATGAATTTAACAACAAATATAGGGACATAATGGAAGAGAAAGGGCTTCTTGCAACAGCAACAAATGAGAGTTCCAATAGTGATGAGGCCAATTTGGTAAATGGAGTTGAGCTAAAGGGAGCAAAATATTATGTTGGTGTGCAATTTCACCCAGAATTTAAGTCAAAACCATTTTCTCCTCACCCATTATTTGTTACATTTGTAGAGGCGGCAGTTAGACACCATAACGAAAAGTAGCTCTATTTTTTAATAGATGTTAAAAGAGAGAGTGATATAGCTGTCAGCTGCTGTTAAAAAAGTAAATTTAAAAAATGTGAGACAAGAAAATTAAGAGTTATACATTTAGGCTGATATTTTTATTTTTTCTCTCTTTTTATCTTTTATCAAGCTGTACTATTGCAACAGACAGCAGAGATGAAGTTGATGCAAGAGATCTCCCATATATTACACAGATAGAGTATGAGCACTATATATACAAAAACAGCAGAGAGTTTCTTAAGGCAACAATTGCCAAGGCACAGTTTTTTGATAAAAAAAATCTGATTGAGTGTGATGATATCTCCGCTGAAGTATACAGTTCAAAAAAAGAGGTAAAGGTTAGGATAAAGGCAGATAAGGGAGTTGTTGATCAGGATAGTAGGGTAGTTCTCTTTACTGGAAATGTTGAGGTTGATCTTATGGAGCAGGAGAGCAAGGTTAATGCTGATAAGCTTGAACTTAACTATGAAAAAAATATTCTCTCATGCAGAGACAATGTTTTAATAACAAAAGAGAATGGTTCATATCTAAAGGCGGACTCATTCCACTCAAATCTTGATGAGGGAGAGACTGGTTTTGAAAAGTTCTCTCTTCAATACTTCTATGATGAGGAGACTGGAAAGCCAGTTTCGAAAGATGAGTCTGACAAGTTTGTATCATCAAAAGATAAAGATGAGAAAGAGAAGCCTAAAGATAAAGATATTCCAATTATAATGCCAGGTGAAGATGATGACCCTTATGAGTTTAAAGAGCTTACCCCAGAGGAGCGGTTTGAGCTTGGGATATTTGAGGGGTTGGAGAAATAGATTGAACAGAACAAAGATAATATTTTTTATATTGCTAACATCAACTATATCTCTTTTTTCCAAAGTTGATGAGCTTATTCTCGACTCTGAACATGGATACTACAAAGAATCTAATAACCAGAAGATATTTATAGCAACAGGAAATGCGAGGGCCTTAATTGATAACAACGAGATCTTCTGTGAAGAGATGGAGATCTATCTAAATAAAGATGACTCTGTTGACAAGGCAATATTTAAAAGAAAAATTAGAATATTTCAAGAGGCAGATCAGATACAGATAGGCGGAGAGTATGCTGAGTACTATAAGAAAGATAAGATCTTTTTTATAAAGGAGAATGCTTTCTATATTGATGTTAATGAAGAGGTTGCAGTTTTTGGTGACTCAATTCAGAACCATGATACAGAGCAGCTTGCGATAGTACAGGGGAATGTTAGAATCTTTCAGAAAGATATCTTTGCTAAAGGGGCATTTGTTAAATATACAAGACAGGATAAACAGATGGAGATTAGCGGCTTTCCAACAGTTGAGAATCAGGGGTCGCAATATAGTGCAAAGAAGATAATTGTTGATGTAAGGAACAACACTTTTGGACTTGAGGGGGGCTTAAGTGCAACTATACTTAACGAAACTCCTGATGAAGAACCTACAAAATAATCTTCCTATTTTACCATTTTATTTTTCATATCTATTTTTTACAATGATTAGTTAAAATATTTTATAACCAATATCCTATCAACATCTAACAATCATTACACCTTATCTCTGGTTTCCATGTCAGCACGATGATATTTAATGAGCAGACGTTACTTAAAAAAAAGAGAAAGAAGAGAGAATTAAAATATATAGGCGGGGTGTTACCTTAAGCCTATATATTTTAACTTTTTCTTTTTTCTTTTCTTTTAGGTGACGTTCGCCCATTAAGTGTGACTTTCTGAAAAGTAAAATACCAAAAAGCTTTAAATATCTGTAAAGTTGAAGTGGTGGTAACAGACAACAATATTAAAACTAACCATTTTATAGGTATGTCAACCTATAAAAAAAATAGTGCAAAAAAACAAAAAGGATATTTAGCTTTCCTCTACCTTCGTTGCTTCTGGATAGAGTATTTTTTATAGAAATAAAAAATCAAAAACCTATAGGATTCCACCTGTAGAGGTCTTTTTATTAAAATTTGGCTATACTTTTCAAAAGCAAATAAAAAAAGTATGCCCGCAAAGGTAAAGTTCGTACGCTAAACACCCTCAAGTACCTGACAAGAAAGGATGCCCAGCACTTATCCAATGCGGGCATACTCACATCCGCATCAATTCAATAGGCGTACCATAAGTATACACCTATCTCCTCTAGCGGACATGCTGTTTAGGTACTTAATATTTAGTCTAAAAAGGGTACGAGCCTCTCTGTCAATTTAATGTCACAAGACTAAATATTCTTTAAACATATGCAGATTTATTATACACTATTATTTGTGATTATCAATTGTTTTTTTTACTATTGTTTTATTTTTTTATTTATATACTTCTCTTCATATATAATGGTTAGTTTGACTTAATCCTACCAAATGTACTATTAATATTTCACTAGTTATCAAAGTCCTATTCTTAGTTTACTTATCAGTACGAAGACATATTAACGAGCAAACGCTACTTAAAAAAAAGAGAAAGAAGAGAGAATTAAAATATATAGGCGGGGTGTTACCTTAAGCCTATATATTTTAACTTTTTCTTTTTTCTTTTCTTTTAGGTGACGTTCGCCCATTAAGTGCGACTTTCTGAAAAGTAAAATACCAAAAAGATTTTAATATCTGTGAAGTTGAAGTGGTTATAGTATGACAATAGTATTGAAACTGACCATTGGGTATTTATGTATGGTATGAAAATATTAAATGAGCCTGCAACTACCCATCTATTAACTCACTCAATTTTATATATGGATTTTTATATCTCTCCCTATTTTTAGTCACTTTACCATACTGGATAGATTTTTTTGGGCACCATTGAAGGCAGCTTAAGCACTGCTCACAGTTATGATTCCACATTGGTCTATCATTTCGTATCATAATATTTTTGATAAGACATATATCTTCACAAACACCACAGCCATTACATTTTTCGTCAACCCAAAAGTGTCTATCCAAACTAGCAGACTCTTTTTTATATACCCTATTGAAGAGAGAAAATATAAAGTTAAACGGATTATGAAACCTTCTTATCTTGCTCTTTCTATTATTAATATATATAGATATCT
The DNA here is from genome assembly GCA_031549085.1 of Spirochaetota bacterium. Lineage (GTDB taxonomy): Bacteria > Spirochaetota > GWE2-31-10 > GWE2-31-10 > MWDO01 > JAVBQL01. Next base: position 2,512 of record JAVBQL010000024.1, on the reverse strand, counting down.
TCTTTATTTTTTTTGAGCCTCTATCAAGAAGCCTCTTCTGACTATTCTCATTTGGAGAACCAGATAACATTATATAATTATTTGGCATTCTTATCGTAAAAGCTAAATCAAGCTTTGAGTTTCTCTCTTTAAATAATTTCTGCAAAACGCCAACACTGCTTCCAGGCACTATTGCATAATTTATAACCGCAAAAATATATTTATTATTTGGTATTCTATTACAAAATTGTTCAACAATATTTGGCAAACCAGCCTTATAGACAGGAGAGAAGATGCCAATAACATCAATATCATTCCAATCTATATAAGTGTTCATTGCCCTCTGTATAGAGATAATCTCTATAGATTCTATATTAGAGATCTCTCGTTTCATCTGTTTAGCAAGGTATAACGAATTACCAGTTCCAGAAAAATAGAAAATTTTTGCTACCATACAATCCCTTCCTTAATCAAACCATTTTTTTAGAAACACATCACTTTTACAGAATCAATCTTAAGAAGCTTTAACTTTTTATATGAAATTTCATTACAATAATTTCTATTTGTACAATAGACAATGTAAACACTATTTTTAATGAATATAATTGTAATTTTATATCATTTTATATATAATTAAAAACACAATAATGTAATTATTTTTACATTATCGGAAAAAATAATATGAAAAGTTTAACATTCAAAATTGATTTTTTTATTCTCTTTTAGAGGCCTATTTTAGTTCCTTAAAAAGATCTTCTCTTGCTTTTAATATTTTCTCTTTTGTCTCACCAATTGGACATATCACAGCCTCACTATCTTTTATAAAGAGCTCTACCCCGCCATTATCAATAGATTTTTGTCCAATTGCGACCTTTATAGGCGAACCAATAAGGGCAGCATCATTGAATTTGAAGCCGGGACTCGCCTTTCTATCATCATATAGAACAGAAATATTTGCATCAGTGAGATCTTTATAGAGATCGTTTGCAATTCTCTCTATCTCACTGTTCTTATCATTAAATAGACCAATAAGCTCAACCTCAAAAGGGGCAATTGTTATTGGCCAAACAATACTCTTTTCAGAAGCCTGCACCTCAATAACAGAAGCCAAAAGCCTTCCAACCCCTATTCCATAGCAGCCCATTATTATATCTTTCTCTTTGCCAGATTCGTCTAGAAATCTAGCCTTCATTGATGAGGAGTATTTTGTTCCAAGCTTAAAGATATTTCCAACTTCGATTCCTCTAGTAACAGAGAGTCTATCGCCACATATTGGACACTTGTCGCCCTGCTTTACCAAAGATATATCAGTAATATATTCACTAACAAAATCTCTTCTATAGTTGATATTTTTTATGTGATAATCTTTTTTATTGGCACCCGCAACCAAATTGTTAGAGTTTAGAATGGACTCATCAACAACAATTGTTATACTTTTATCTATCCCAACAGGACCAATAAAGCCCTTCACTATACTCTTTTTTCCCAAATCCTCATCAGTTGCAAGATTTAGTATCTTTTTTTTCAAATAATTTTTTAGTTTTATCTCATTTATTTCAAGGTCACCCCGTATCATTGCAAGAATTATATTATCATCCTCATCTTTAAATGCTACTGTTTTTAGCATTCTTCTCTCATCTACATTCAAGAATGCAGCCACCTCTCCAATGGTCTCTTTACTAGGGGTATGAATCTCCTCTCTAGGCTTCATCTCTTCACTCATAGAGTGTCTCTTTGCCTTTGCCACCTCTCGATTTGCCTTATAGCCGCACGTATGACATAGAATTAAGGTGTCCTCTCCGCTCTCTGCCACAGCCATAAATTCATGGGCAGCATTTCCACCCATCATACCAACGTCAGATGCAACAGAGATTGCTGAAAGTCCAGAGCGTCTAAATATATTCTCATAAGCAGTGTGAACTCTGTTGTAATATTTATCAAGATCTTCATTACTTGTATGAAAAGAGTAGGCATCTTTCATCACAAACTCTCTTACCCTTATAAGACCGCCGCGCACCCTTGGTTCGTCTCGAAATTTTGTCTGCAATTGATATACCATAACAGGGAGCTGTTTGTATGAATTAATACAAAAGCGAGCAAGATCGGTTACAGCCTCCTCATGAGTCATACCAAGAAGCATCTTTCTGCCAACGCGATCATTAAACCTTAGGAGCTCATCGCCAACAGCCTCATAGCGCCCAGTCTCACTCCAGAGAGATGCAGGCATAGCAACAGGGAGGTTGACCTCGAAACCATCAACGGCATCCATCTCCTCTCTGATTATAGCCTCTATCTTCTTTAGGGCACGAACAGCTATTGGCATATAGCTAAAAATCCCTGCACTTACTTGCTTGATATATCCACCTCTCAAGAGCAATATATGGCTCTTGAATTCAGCCTCTCTAGGGTTCTCTTTTATAGTCTTAAAGAAATATTTTGACAGTAACATTTTTTGATTCCTTAAATTTATCACTTTAGTAGATAGGCTTCTATTATGTAGTGTGCAACGAAAAACTTTTTATTATTGCTGAAA
>JAVBQL010000031.1:0-35672 GCA_031549085.1 Spirochaetota bacterium | reverse complement strand
AGTAATTACAGAAAACAATTTTCTTGATTTAGTTCTATTGATATAATTCTTAAAATTTGACTTGGCAATGAATCTTATTTAAATTATTCTTTTAATTGGTTGCTACACTATGTTTATATAAAAGCTCTTCCTAATTTTAAATTAAAAAGGGTTTCTTTTTACTATTAATAATGTGATTTTAATGTGAAAACTGGTTGATAAATTGATGTTAAAACTATATTATAATATATACAGAAAAGTTTGGTATTATGATTATGGATTTATTGTCTCCACAGTTATCATAGATTAGAATAACTAGAAGATATATAAGTTAGAAAGAAAAGCATTGCTGTATATATGGTGATATAAAACTTAATGATAAAGATGTTGTATTGTTATGTCTCTTGTTAATAAAAATATATAATCAACAAGATAAGAAAAGAAAACGGAAAACCTGATTGACTTAAAAAAGAAATAGCAAGTTTTTTTGAAGCATTAGGAAAAACAATAAAAGAATTTCGGAATATAACTTTTAAAATAAATTTGTTAATTATTACTTTTAGTTAAAAAAAATTTATAAAATATTAATTACTCTTTCAAACAGTTAAAATAACTTTATAGAAATAAACACTTTCATGCAAAGGCGAGAAATATAGCTATTAGAAACTAGACATAAGATTAATTATCGGAAAAACAAGATCTATAATCAAAAAAAGATTGCTGAGCATTATAGTAACAAACCCTATTCTATAATATAGATGTTTATTCAAAAAATAAGAGTATCACCACTTTTTCTGCCATCAAAATAAGCCAATTTATCTATTGCCAGAGAAATTTTTTTAATAGGAGTGAACTAATTTGTGGATAGGAAGAACTCTCTCTAGTATCCCCTCTATATCATCTAATTTTAATAGTCTACTCTTATCTGAGAGAGCGGTTGCTGGACTTGGGTGTACTTCAGCAAAGTAGCCATCAATTTTTACTGCTGCAGCAGCTCTCATCAATGACTCTGAGAACTCAACATCTCCATCTCCAGATGTCTTATCAATAATATCTTTGCTAGGCTTCTGTATTGAGTGTGTTGCATCAAATATGACTGTTACACCCATGTCTCTCATTATCTTAAGAGATTTCATATCAACAACAAGGTTATTATATCCAAAAAATGTTCCTCGTTCTGTAAACCAGATATCTGTAGCATTAAAATGTCTACATTTATCCAAAACACTTTGCATCTCGTATGGAGAGAGAAATTGCCCTTTCTTTATATTTATGGTCTTGCCCGTCTCTGCCGCAGTCCTTATTAGATCTGTTTGACGACATAAAAAGGCTGGAATTTGAATCACGTCTACAAAATCGATTAACTTTTCTGGCTGGTTGGACTCATGAACATCAGTAACTATTTTAATATCATGAATCTCCTCTTTTAGGAGACGAAACCATTCGCAAGCCCTATACAGTCCCGGGCCTCTAAAGGAGTCCCACGAGCTTCGATTAGCTTTATCAAATGACGATTTAAGATAGTAATCAAAGCCCAGTTTTTCTGATATATTTTTTAGCGTTTTAGCAATATCTAAAGACAGCTCATAACTCTCCATAGCACATGGACCACCAATAAAAATTGGTCTCTTCTGCATATTATCCCTCTAAAACTTACTGCTATTTTTTTAAATAGTTATTTTTGTTTTTCGGATGATTCAATATATAATCATCACTATTTTTTCCCATTAATTCTATTATCCCCACAGCAAGAGCTTGTAATGTGCAAAGACTGACAATAGTCGTATTTATTGGGGCTAAATTAAAACCATCACCCTCATCTACATTTGGAAGAGTAATATATTTTATATTTTTATCACTCTTTTTTAAGAGCTCTTCATTAAAAGTGATTAGCCAGATAGATATGTTTTTGGTGCTACAAAAATCAATTATCTGCTCTATCTCCTTTGTCTTCCCACTTTTTGAGAGTAATATAACAATATCATTGCTACCTATCGCTCCGCAGCTGCCATGGGCAGCATCACTTGAATGGATAAAAAGAGCCTCTATTGAGAAAGAATTGATAGTGCCAACAACCTTTTGGCATATTGGTGCATTTTTACCCAATCCAGAGAATACTATCTTGTTCCCATGCTTCAATTTATCCACACACTCATTTTTTAAGAGTTCCAACTCATCAAATTGAATATTTGAAAGAGCAAATTGCAAAGCCTCTATTTGAGATGAAAAAGATATTTTCATTTTTTTACCCAACTATTCTATTACTACTATAAATAAAACTAATGTTTTTAATACCATATAATATAATTCCTGGCTAGGAAAAAATGCATTTAGAGGTCTTAAAAAAATAAATAATAAACTACTATATTTAGGAATTATATTATAAATACAATAATTTGTTTTTTACATGATTAAAATATAATAATTTTAATATTTATTATAATAATAATTATTATTATAAACATTTATGATTTTTATATAAAAACATTGAAATATATGATAAAATATAACTTGTTTAAAATAATATTCCTTAGGAGTAAGTTATGAATGAAGAAATAGAAGTTAGCTATACTAGCTATATCACTTTGTTAAAAAAGAAAGTTCTCAAATATTTATGGCTTATCTATATTTTGTTCACATTTGTCTTTTTTATTGGTTTTTATGTTTTAACCGCCCTCAATTTTTATCCAGAGTTAATTAATCATTCTAAATATTATTTAGTAATTCAAATTGTACTATTAATAATGTTTCTCTTTTTTATTTATTGGTTCATAAAAATAAAACAAAAACAAGATCAATTTTCAAAAAATGTTGTTGACTTCTTTTGCCTTCTATCTAAAATTCTATTTTTCTCTGTTGCTATTTTTTTATTAGCTCCTATTTTTTTGGATCTTATCTTTAATATATTTCATGTACCAACAATACCTGAGGGATATAATAAAATGAAAGGGGCTCTCCCTCCTCTTTCATCAAAAATATTTATACTTATTGAAGGGTTTGCACTCTTCTTTATAGTTACAACAGCGGAGTGGAACAAAGATTATAAACAAGATATTATAGCCCCATCACTTCACACAATGATTTTAGTTCTACTTTTTTTTATTCTGCTCTCTGCACTATCAATAAACATAAATATTCTTCAAGCAAATGGTAGTGGTCTACCTCCCACTCCAAAGGAGAATGATAATGGGGTACTATCAATAGTGATCGCTGCCCTAACATTAGTAGTTGCAACCTCAATACTTGTTCCACAATTTGTATTGAAAAATAAGATAAGAGAGGAGATTGATGAGATGGTTCCAAACATGGTTGCTAAGCAAATAGATGAAAAAATCAAAGATTTAAGAATAGAGTATGCTTCTGTTGATGCCCATATGTCAAGAATGAATAGTCACTTCCTTCTTGAAAAAAATAGATATTTTTGGTCACTTGGGTGGGCTTTTAGATCATTAAAGAGATATATAACCACTAAAAATCTAAAGTATGAGGAGCTCTTAAAATATGTAAATGATACAGCTGAAAAAATTATGGTTGGACTATATGAATTATTAGAAAAAGGTATTAAGAGTCATTGCAATAATAGTTTTAATAGTGATAGGATTGATAATAAATGTACACCTAAACTTAAAAACATTTTTACAAATATAATTAAAAACGAAATTCTAAATATAGAAAATGGTAAGTCTGAAGATCCTACTATGGTTGTTAGAATATTAAGAGATGCGATTGCTCTTGAGTTTATAATAGATCATGACCAAACTATAAATGAGGAATTTAAATATCGGTTAAGAGAGGAGGTTTTAAAAAAAGTTGGAGTACTCTTTCACTATACTATCTATATAATAATAAACCATGAAAAATGGCATATAAAAACATATAATTTAAAGACAGAAATATGTAGAGATTTTAAAATGCTCAATCTATCAAATAAATCTGACCATAAAGAAAAGCTTGAGAGAGAATTTGAGAGTAGAGTTGAAAAATTATTGGATGCAATAGAACATAATACAAGAAAAAATAACAAGGTTCAAAAGGAGTTTTTCTCTTGTATTATTGATCAAAAGGTGAGAGGACACAGAACAATTTTTGATATAAGGAAGTAAAATAAATAATATAGACAAAGCCACGAAAAAGCAACACTCATATAATAAAAACTTGAAAATGTAACACTATGTAAAATTAAAAAAGAGAATTTTTTCTAAATAAATGATTGATTTTGTTTACTATTTCTAACAATTAAACAAAACATCAATTTTTATATTCTATTTTCTTACTCTATATATTAGTTGATGTCACTCTATAATTACAATTTATTAACCATTAAGGGGTAGATTTCAGCATTTTTTTATGTTTTATAGCAGTTGCACTTGACAAACATCACAACATGTGATATACTCTTTTCATAAAAGATTGGCTTTTCCATCCCAAACTATCCATTATTATCATTTTTTAGAACAAACTAACGACACATTTCTTTATCTATGATTTAATTTTATTAAATATAGCTATAATAATTACAGTTAAGCATTATGCTCTTGATAAAATAGTTTGAATATAACCAATTGTTCTCTCATTTTTAAAACATATTTTAAAAATAATTATTAAACATCTATAAAAAAGATAGCAGTTCTGATATCTTTTTTATCATGGTCTCTTTTTTTCTCAATTCTTTTTTTTGTCTTCTTAAAATCAAAAAGATATTTTAAAATATATTATGAAATGGTATAGTAAAATATAAACGTATAGAACTTTTTTTGTTAAAAGGTACTCTAATTTATGAGAAATAAAACATTTATATTTTTTATATTAACAATCCATTTTGTAATAAATTTCCAATATAATTTATTTAGTGAATCTGGAGTATTAAACCTACCTATGATTGAATCTCATATTGCAAAGTGGACATCTTCTGGCGGCAGTGAGCTAGGCTCTTCTGTCCCATACATAATCGATTTGTGTAATTTAATTAATGTAAACCCACCCGATCCCTCAAAACCTGCCTACAATGACAACACATACATTTTTGAAATGCCAACAATTGAAAACAATAAAATGTCGGGCAGGATTGACCTATATAAAAAAGGCTATTTTATTTGGGAATCAAAGCAGGGCGCCAAGCCAAATAGTGAAAAAGATCCTCTATATAGAACAGGCACTGCTGTAAGAGGGACTAATAGCTGGGATAGTGCTATGTTATCAGCCAAAAAACAGGCTGAAGGCTATGCAGAGACCCTCTCTTCAAGCGAACACCCACCCTTTATAATTGTCTCTGATATTGGTTATACAATAGAGGTATACTCCGATTTTCATAATACAGGTGTCTATACCCCATTCCCAACGGCTCGTGATAATCGTATCTACCTTGAAGATTTAAGAGACGAAAATATACGTGATCGGCTAAAGACAATATGGACAGATCCTCTCTCACTTGACCCCTGCAGAAAAAATGCGCCTGTTACAACAGATATTGCTTTGAAACTTAGTAAACTGGCAACATCGTTAGAGAGGTCAAACAGTATCGATGAGGCATCTCTTTTTATAATAAGGTGCTCTTTTCTACTATTTGCTGAGGATTGTGGAATAATCCCATATGGTTCTTTCACAAAAATGGTATCAGAGAACATTGAAACCCCTGATAATTTTTTTGTTGATGTAAAGAAATTGTGGCAACACTTTAATTATAGTTCCATGTTTTCAAACACAGAACCATTGATGCTAACAAAAGAGCAGCTAAAATTATTGAGCGAAGCAGCACTAGCTGACTGGAGTAGTGTTGATACAGCTATATTTGGCAATATGTTGGAGCAGGCTCTATCAAAGGAAGAGCGCCGAAAACTTGGAGCTCACTATACACCTCACTACTATGTGCAAAAATTGGTAGTGCCAACAATTATAGAGCCACTGCGCAAAGAGTGGAACTCTGCAAAAGAGAGAGCGTTATCATATGTAATGAAGGGAGACCATCAATCTGCGATAAGAGAGATTGAAAACTTTCATAAAGAGCTTAGTGAGTTGGTTATTCTTGATCCCTCCTCTGGAAGTGGCAATTTTCTCGCAGTCTCACTTGAGATGGTAAAGGGGCTTGAGGGTGAAGTTATACAATCTTTGCGCAGACTTGGACTATCTGACAGACAAATAAAATACTCTGTAACGCCACTGCAATTTAAGGGAATCGAGATTAATTCGAGAGCCTCCACAATATCCGAGCTTGTTGTTTGGATAACATACTTACAAAACCACTATAAAATACATGGCAATGTCGCTCCTGAGATGGTCTTGAGCAGTGAGAGATTTGTAGAAAATCGTGATGCACTCCTTAAGTGTGACTCTATAAAGGAGATTAAAAATATAGATGGTACTATAAAAAGAGAGTATATAAACCCAAAAGAGTCAGATCCATGGCCTGCGGCAAGGTTTATCGTTGGAAATCCACCGTTTATTGGAAATAATCGTATGCGTGGCTTCTTGGGAGATGGCTATATTGAAGCTCTCTATAAAGTATACAAAGAGCTACCTAATAATATTGATTATGTAATGTACTGGTGGCATCTCTCTGCAAAGCTTGTTGTTGAGGAAAAAGTAGAGGGTTTTGGGCTTATCACAACGAGTGCAATAAGTGCAAAATCAAATCGCAAGGTTGTGGCCTCTTTTTTAGAAAATAGGACACCCTTATCAATTATAATGGCTATTCCCAACCACCCATGGATATCAGGAGGAGCACAAGTTAGAATTGCTATGACTGTTGGTGTGAAGGGCAATAGAGATGGTGTTGTATATAATGTAGTATCAGAAAAGATGGAGGATAGAGGTTACTATACTATTTTATCTGAAAATGATTTTGGCAAAATACAATCAGATCTTAGTGTTGGAGTTAATGTTGATAAAATTAAGCCTCTAAAATCAAACAGTGGTCTATACCATAGTGGTGTATCTGTCGCAGGCGATGGTTTTATTATCACCAAAGAGAAGGCTGCAGAGTTAGGATTAGGACGCATTAAGGGCTTAGAAAAATATATTCATCCATATCTTAGTGGAATGGATATAGCAACAAAATCACGAAATTTAATGATAATTGATCTATATGGTTTGTCGGAATTAGATGTTAAACAAAAATACCCAGAAGTATATCAATGGCTCTTAAAAGAGGTAAAACCTGAAAGAGACAAAAATAGAAATAGGAGAACAAAGAAAAATTGGTGGCTATTTGCAAGAACTGCCGCTGAATACCGTAAATCTATCTCTGAGTTTAAATATTATATTGCCACTCCAAGAACCTCAGTTAGACACTTTTTTACTCTTTTGGACTCAAACACTATTTTGGATGGTGGGGTTGCTGTTGTTGCAAGTGACGATTTTTATGTTTTAGGTATACTTTTAAGCAATATACATAGAGAGTGGATATTAAAAATGGGTGGTAAATTAGGAAATTCGTCTAGATATCAAGCAAATGTTTTTAATACTTTTCCTTTTCCTGATGCAAGTGAGAAAGAGAAGAGTAAAATACGTAAAATAACTCAAAACATATATCTTTATAGAAATCAGATTCAAAAGGACTCTCCAAATTTAACATTATCAAAAATATATAATCTTATTGATAAGATGGATATTAACGAGGCAGAACTATCTGAAGTTGATATTGAGATAGTAAAAAGATCGGGTTTGGACAAACTGAAAAAACTGCATAATGATTTGGATATTGAAGTAGTGGCTCTATATAGGTGGCCAACTGACCTATCAAGTAGAGAGGTTATAGAGAGACTCTTTGAGCTAAATAGGGAGAGGGGTGATGAGGAGTCAAAAGGACTTGTGAAGTGGATACGACCAAAATATCAGAAAAAAATATAGACTCCATTTTAGTAATAGGCAAAACAATATTCTAAAATAAGAATTAGAACACCAAAATAGATCGCTTTAATCTCCATAGAATCTCCTAACTCTTTTTTGTATTTTATATATAATCAATCATCATTTTTAAGAGTTAGGAGATTATCATATAAGCATATAATTTCTCCCCTCCCCTTTTAATTTCAGGCATACTATTATTGATTTTTTAATGTCAGATATTAATAATTATTCTGGCTTAAACCAATTGGCATTTGTTTTATTAGCAAAAAGACTTCAAAAGTTTATAAATAAAATAATCTTATTTGATTCTTGAGTATGTTTGAGATTTTTTCATTTATACCTTAAAAAATTATTGATTTATAACTTTTTTTAAGGTATAATCTAATCTATGAAAAATAGAGATTCATACTTAAATCAATTATTAAAACTCAAAGATAAACCAATAATTAAAATAGTTACTGGAATCAGAAGGGTGGGAAAGTCTACACTATTAAAACTGTTTCGTAATCATCTGTTAGAAAATAGTATTCAAAAAGAGCAAATTATTGAGATAAACTTTGAATCATTAGAATTTGATGATATCAAAACATACAAAGAGCTCTACTCATATGTAAAAGAGAGAGTCTTACCCAATAAAACATATCTATTATTAGATGAAGTCCAACTGGTAGAATCTTTTGAAAGGGCTATTAATTCATTTATTGTAGATTTTAATATTGATATCTACATTACAGGTTTAAATGGATATTTGCTGTCTTCTGAATTATCAACACTTTTATCTGGAAGATATGTTGAAATTAAGATGCTGCCTCTATCATTTAAAGAGTATCTTTATTTTAATGACTATTCAAAAGGGGGAGATATTAACCACTATTTTAATGAATATATAGAGTATGGCGGTTTGCCATTTATTAGTGAAATGAAAAATCACCCAGAGACAATATCACAATTTTTAGATGGAGTATTCAACACCATACTCATAAAAGATGTTGCTTTGCGTAATGAGATACGGGACATATCACTCTTGGAGTCTCTCATTCGATTTATTGTAAGCAATATTGGTAATTTTATATCAACAAAAAAGATTGCTGACTATCTAACAAGTAGTGGGCGCAAAGTTAGCAGCGAAACAATTGATAACTATCTAAAGATGCTTGAGAATGCCTTTATCATATATCGAGTTAAGCGCTATGATATAAAAGGGAAGCTGCATTTAAAGACACAAGAGAAATTTTATGTGGTTGATACAGGGTTAAAAAATCAGATAGTAGGGCTTCGAAATGATGACTATGGCTCTACACTTGAGAATATTGTATATTTTGAACTGCTTAGACGTGGGTATAGTGTCTCTATTGGCAAGATTGGCACACTTGAGGTTGATTTTATTGCGGAGAATAAGGATAAAAAAATATATTATCAAGTATCTGCTACAATCCAAAACGATGAAACAAAGAAGAGAGAGCTTCTTCCATTTGAAAGCATTGATGATAACTATGAGAAAGTAGTACTTACAATGGATAGAACATTTATAAAAGATTTTAATGGAATAAAAAATATAAATATTATAGATTTTTTATTGGAAGAGTAAAGTATTATATTCTTTGAAAGAAAAAAGAATTTAATCCCGCAATTTTCTTATATTATTAAGTTAACTATTTTGATTTTCTGCAGAGATTTTAATAAGTTCATTAGAAAGCTTGTTTAATTCCTCATCTCCAAAAGTTGGCTTTCCATTAAATAGATCATCTATATATGGTTCAAGCCATCCATATAGAGGTGGTGGATTCTCTCTAACTATTTCAAGCAGCTCTTTTATCTCAGATTTTATACCTTTTTGCTTTTTTAATAGATACTCTCTATCAATAGGAATATTCAAATATGTTAATATTTTAGAGAGCTCCCAAAGCTTTAGAGAGAGGTTTGAAAAAGCATCAGAGGGTGGCTCTTGCTCCATTTTTAAGCTCTCATCAAAACATTTCAAGTACTCATCTGTAATATGATATAGTGGACTATATTTACTAATTTCATCATTGTTACCATTTATAAAATTTCTTATCTCTGCTAGGTAATCTTTGCTAAATCGTACTCCATATGACTTTGCTATATTTGTGTCCCTCTTTTTAAAGATAACGAGAACAAAATGTATATCAAAATCAGCCAGTGGAGTAAGTAAGGAGAGCAGGTTATATATGTCTTTCTCGCTGGGACTCTCAAGTTCTTCAGTAATTAAAGTTATTGTGTACAAAAATCCATCATCCATTATTTTATCAGGATACTGAAAGAAAAATTCTCCACTATTTTCTTCAATAGCATTTTTTATTTTTTCTATGTATTTTTGCTCTACTGAATTTTTCCACTCATTAAAAATCTCAAGATGAAAAGATCTTTCAATTTTATACTCATAATAGTAGTAGTAAACGTAAAATAGCAGCTCTTCTGACCACCTTCTCTCATCAGCTACTAGATTTGCATACTCTTCTGAATAGTGTCCAACTCTCTTTGCGATATTTTCAAATGTCTCCTGCATTTTAATTATGTTTATTCTGGCTGTTCGTAAATTGATTATTGCTAAATGTGCATTATCTTGATTTTTACTAATCAAATTGTCCATCTGATTTATATATGTGCTAATTTTCAAAAAATAACCACTCCCCATTGAACTAATACTCTTTTTGACTTCATTGTCTATGCCACTTCTATTTTCCTCAAAAGGTCGATGCTCACTCGGAAATGGATACTCCATGGTTGTTAATGAATAAATATCTACTCTTAATTTTACAAAATCTTTTAAAAACTCCTGTGTATGCTCGTTTTTTTTCTCCATTATCTTTCTTAATAACTTTATATTTTTCTTATATAGCTCTACTATCTTCCATCTCAATGAAAGATAGTGAGAGAGCCAAGCCTCAACAGAGGCTGCCTCATATTTTGATAAAATTGTCTCTGTCCACAAATTGACAAACTTGCTATGAATAGCGATTGCCAAATTTCGTATTGGCATATTTTTAAGGTCATCATTAGGTGCACCAATATCGTTTAATATATCTATATTTGGCTTTATTGCCTTTGCATTATAATACTCATATATTGGGAGAGTTTTAAATATTAAGTTTAAACGACTAACACTCTCATCGTTAGCTTTTGCAACATCATTTGGCAGGAGTATATATCTAACATTGATGCTCTTATCTGAAGGATCTTCATAGAGCATAAGAGAGTTGGTTTTAACTTTTAGATAGTGCAGTATCTCCTCTTTATTCTGCTCATAATATTCCATAAATGATTTTCTATCTGTCAAGAAGTAGCTCAACATAAGCTCTGCTATAGAGTCTAGCTCCCAATCCTCTCTTTTGCTCCATACATCAATCATTATTGAATTATCTAAAATATTGAAATCACTATCTATCTTAATAAGCCAGTAGACTAGAGAGGAGAAACCATCTTTAATACGCATTAATTTTTTAATTCTCAAACCATCTGATAGATAGTAGCCATAGATATAGAGATTTGATTTTTTTAATTCAAACTTTTCAATTTCTCTTGATAGTTCATGCAGATATGTAGCATTTTCACTAAACTCGTCTTCTGATAATTTTTTTAATGTTTTTAATTCAATATCAAACTCTTTGAATTCAGTATAGGGAGATATCTCTATTGCAAAAAGCTCTAAACCTCCATGCTCATTAGCATCATCAAAATAGCTCTTGTTGTTAATATAGTACTCTGATACATCAGCATAGAGAAGCCCCTCAAGCCCACTGATAAGCTGATGATAGCTGTTGCCACTATCAATAACCTTTTTTGCAACTTCTTGATAAAAAGAGTCTCTCTCCTCATCACATATTTTAGAGGGAAAGTGTGAGTATAGAAGTGATATTGAGGTGGACTCAATCAAATCTAACATCTCTATAAGTGTACTGCTCTTTGGGATGGATGTATGAATATGTTTTAAAACGTGCTCCGAACGCACGGGATGGAGACCAGAAATTGAGTTCTCCTCTTGCTTAATAAAGAATTCTCTCTCTAAACTCTTAAAAATATAATCTATATCGCTATTTTCATATTTATTACTAAAATAGGAGGCTGTTTTTCCAACAGAAAGCCCTATATTTATTGTATTGGCAAAGGAGATCACTCTCAAGAGATGTTTTTGAATTGTACTATTAGGACTCTTTTCTATTGTTTTTATTTGTGCCTCTATCCTGGTCGAGAGCATCTCTCCATGTGTTAAAAGGTAGATATACTCAATTAGTAATTGCTGTCCCTCCACCTGCCTCCAAGCATCCTGCCAATTATCTATCTTGCTATCTATTTTTCCCCTCTCTTTTAATCGTTTATATATTTCTTTTGCCTGCCTCTCATTTAGAGAGATATCCCTTACTTTAAGTTTCCTTAAGCTACTCTGGTCAGAGGAGTATCGATACCAATCATCCTCCCTTGTTGTAATTACTATCCTATAATTTGTTCCAATTTCGCTCTGTAGTCGCTCAGCAAGATGGTTCCACTCTCTAACAGCACCACTTAAATTATCAATAACAATAAGGAGAAGTTCCCCAGCTTTAATTCTTGAGTGAATGTCTGCAACAATATTTCCGACCTCTCTTTTATCTTCACACCATGTGAGGCTATATATTTTATAATCTTTGCTTAAGTTATATGCAACCTGCCACGCCAGTGTAGTTTTTCCCTGCCCACTTGATGATTTTATAACTGTTATAATATTCTCTGATATAGATTGTTCAATCTCTCTCTCTGCCTCAAGCCTGCGAATTGGCAGTTCAGCAACAATATCGGAGGGTTCCGCTTTTTTACCATTGTAATATTCCTCCTCATCTGCCTTTTTAAGATTGGAAAAATCGACCAAATTGATCCATTTCCATGCTGGATTTTCGGGTCCCTTTGCGATATCTTCTCTAACATCAGCAATATGGCTCTCCAATTCTGGAAAAGTAATATATTCCCTCTTTTTCATTTTCTGAAAACAAAATTGAAAAAGAGAGTTGTAATATAGCTTCTCATTCCCAGAATCTATATTATATCTTTTTATTAATAAACTATAAGCAATATCAACAACTTCACTCTCTGATATGTTTTGAAAGCGAAGTTTACCTATAAAATTGAAGTAATCAAAACCTTCCCACTCCCACTCTGGAGTTTTCTCTCTTATCTTATCAATTTTATCTTGCCAATATATAGTAGATGAATTATCACACTCTCCACCTATCAATTTTTTTAAATTTCCATCTGATATTTTTGAATCGTATACCAACTTAAAGTAGCGATTTGGATTTTCTCTATCGCTTAGGTATACCTCTAAATAATTTTTCAATATTGAGCCAAAAAAATCTGCACTCTTTTTTACGCTAGATAATTTTAATTGGATATGTTCAATCTCTCCATTTTCCTCAACTATATAGCTATCTATATCCTCAACTCCCTCCAATCGGATCTTTTTATTATTGGAGTCGAGGTTTTTAAGAAGGATATAACAAGAGTATAAACATTGATAGCTTATGCCTCCAATATTATGAGCTCCACCACCACGTTCCTTTTCAATTTCTTCTAATGATTTTCTGTTTCTATTATTTTTCTTATTTGACATATAGTTTGTCCATCTATGCATAGTAGTATTACTAAAAACATTATAACATATAAAACAAAGAAACTTATAAAATGTTTTATCAAAAAAAATACTTACGACAGATAGAATATTTATAAAATATTTTAATGAATTGAAAAATATTAGATTTTATTAGGTGTTGCAACTAAATATATTAATATAAAAATTAGAAATGACTCTATTCTTTTTGGTTATTTTCTAATAAGTTTACTAACTTATCATATCTATTTTTTGAATCCAAAGATAGGGTATTCAGGTCTAACGCTCTCAATTGCCATTTTAATAGTCCTTGATTAAAAGCATATAGATGTTCAATAAAGAAATTTAAAAAGAAGTCAATATCTTTTGATTCTTTAAGTTCGTTAAATTCTCTGTTCTCTATAAAGGAGGGCACATCTTTTTCCCAAAATGGTTCTATAGCTTCCCAAAGAGCTTTTGGGCTATCTGCTTTTTGTAGTAATCCAAACAGAGAGGAGCGATACTCCACACTCTGATATTGCTTGCGGCTTGGCCATATATTCTTAAAAAAATAGATAACTTTTTCATCGGGAATATCAGAGTTTGCAAAAGTGGCTAATATTCTAACTTTTATTTTGTGGTTAATGTTTTCTAAATATTTACTTAATACCCTCCTGTTTATTTCAATTGGATTATATATAAATAGGTAGGACAAGATAGATTGTTCCATACTACCAATCTCCTCTTCTGGATTATTAGTAAATAACTTTATAAAGTCTATCTCAAAGCCCAGTAAGTTCTTAAAATATTTGCGGCCATAAAACATCTTTTCTCTAAAAGAGTAGCCCTCCCACATTGCCCTCTTTATTTTCCTGTTTTTCGTTTTAAATAGAGGCACTAAAAATTTATTTATCCAATTTTTATCTATCTCATATAAATTATCAAATTCACTTCCCAAAATAGAGAATCCATCAAAAAAATTGCTTCTCTTTGCATCAGCCAGAAACCTCTCTAACCTATCAGTTAGAAATAGCTCTTGATTTTTTCTCTCTTTAGCTCTACTGATTAATATTCTAAATATATCTCCAACTTTATGATTTACATTATAAAGTTGAAAAGTAATATTAAGCGGCTCTTTATAGCTCTCATTTATGATAACTCCTTCATATACATAGTCCCAAAATCTATAAAAATCACTATCATCCAATAGGTCACTATTGCTCTCTAACCACTGACTTAATCTGTAGTAAGTATCTATTTTATTGCTAAATCTAGTTAATTCGTCTAAATCTGCAACTCTCTTTTTAAGCTTTTTACTGCTCTCCTCCCTATTGCAGGGAAGAGTTGATAAAATTGTATTTACATAGAACATACCGGATTCTCTTGCCTCATCCCATAATGCTGGGTTACTATCTGCAAGCACTCCTGCTTGCTCTATATGATTTAAATAGTTGGGGGCTGATGAATATTTTTTTAAATCATCAAGAGTCTCTATATTTTTAAAATAATTTGGTCTGCTGGTAAAAGCCTCCCCTATGCTGTCCCCCTTTATAATTTCATTTCTATCGAAACATTTTAATCCTGGGTTCTTATCTTCTATAACATCAATCTCTCTCAACCAGCTCTCTGTGGGTTGCCACTCCTCAAAGTCTTTAAGATAACTATAATATTTCCATATTGTGTCCTCTCTCCTCATTCTTTTATTGGCATAGAGAATTCGCTCCATCAATGTACCAATGACTCTACCACTCTTTAAGAGCCACTCCAATATTATATAAATTTCAGATGCATATATCGTAATCCTATACAGTTGTTTATTACTCATCTTAGATAAAAACTCATAAGCAGCATCAAGTTTGTCATGCTTATAAAATGTTGCTAGTGCTAACCTACAAAATAGAACAGGCTTCTCATACCAACTAGTGATATCTTTTATATAGGCGGTATCATCAAACAGACAATCTTTCAAAAGGTGCAATATCACAGGCTTATACTCAGCCACAAGCTCATACTCTCTCTTTTTCTTCCCTTTTTCTAAATATAGTAAGTTCTGACAAAGATATGTATATCCATCACTCTGCTTCAGCTCTATATGAAGCAGAAGCAGAGATACCAAATCAAAAAATAGCTCATTTAGCAGCTCTCTATTTTCTCCTATCTCCAAAATAGAGGAATCTCTTATCTCATATTTAACTCCTATAGAGCTACTCTCATTCAAAAAGTTCGAAATATAGCATATGGGTTTTAATGCTTTTAATATTAGTGAAATATCAGAGGAGTTAAGTGGAGCTTTTAACTTATCTACATTTAATAAAATATATTCGGCTCGATCTAGCTCCTCCCTATTATCATAGCGCTCCATTAAGACAACATTCCAAAATCTTCTATTTTTTTTGCTAAATCTTTCCATATTATTTTCTAAATGGGCTCTATATATTTCTATTGCCTCTCTATGGATAACAGCTCTTCCTCCAGCTTCGAAATGTCTGCTCTCTTTTAACCCCACAAGCCACTTTTGAAAAGATAGATTATCCATAAAATTACATGTCCACTTTACAAAAGCTTCTTGTTGTATCGATAGTTTGCTGGGGTTTTTAGTAGTATACTTTCCATAGAGCTCGCCAAACTTCAAGCACTCTAACTTCTCAACAAGTTCTAAAAAATCTATTGAAGCAATATCTTCGCCTCCTCCCAGTAGGAAAGGCAGATCTTCTGGGTGTCTATCAAGCCAATATAGAATATATTTTTGTTGTGTCTTTATGTTATATATATTTTTTCTGATATCATTAAGCCAACTTTTCTTATCTTTGTTAATCCAATCATAAATCCCATTAAGAAAATCGGAGAAACCTCTATATTCTCCCTTTGGAAGCTCCCTATAAAAAATTGGAGTTATGTTCAGATTCTTCCACTTCTCCTCTTTTATACTTTTCATATTTTTTGAGGAGTATGAATCAAGAACATATATATTACTTAGCTCGCTGCTATTTACCTCCTCAATTAGATAATTTACCAGCGTGTCCTCTAGGCTATATCCCAAGAAGAGTATTGTATAGTTTTCTATCAACTCTTTGATAAATCTTGTTGCCCATCCATCAGAGATATAGGCACTTGTCATATCCTTGCTGGTTAGTATAACTTTCTCACTATCATCAACAAATCCATGCAGGTAGGTAAGCTCTCTAAAAGCCTCATCTTTAGGCGATAGCGTTCTCAATGATGGCGGACGATGTGCCCTATCATTGTTTATCAGACCTGTTCTCTGAAAGGCTCTATCATAGTTGGTTGTAACTACTCGAACTTCGCCCTCTTTTGTTGTTGCAATATTTATGATTCTCTTGTGAATATTGACACTTTTAGGCTCTTTACCTAAAATTTCTTTTACAATGCCTCTTATATTATGTGAACTACCATTATAGCTATTTTCTAAATATCCCAATACTCTATCATACTCCTGATTATCTAAGAATCTTTTCTCTATATAGTTTACAGGAGTGATTTTATCTATTTTTTTATGATTTTGATAACTTCTATCAATTTTATAATATTGATGCCCAAGTTTTCTATAAATTTCATCAACCAGTTCTCCAAAGAGAGGATAGTCAGCATTTTTTGAGACCCCAGAGCCACAAAATAGTATAAGCCTACCATCCTCCCTAGCATTCAAAATTTCAACAGGAATTTCAATATTATTAAAATTTAGAGTTTTTATATCTTTAGATGAGACTACCATATAATTTTTCATCCTTCTATTATTTGCTTAAATGAGTGAGTCATCTATTTTAAAAACATAAAGCATTATTTTATTACTGCTCTATTCAATAATAAGATTTCCGCTATCATCAAAATAGCCTATCTTAGAGATACTCTCAGTAGAATTATCTTCATAAGCAATTTTATTGATAAAAATATTCCAAACAATTGTATATTCTCTCTCTGTAAGAAAATTTATCAACTCATTTTTATCAATAAAAAGTCCAATTTGTACATCAAATATTTCACTTGTATCAAAACAGATAATTTCATCATCTTTATCATATAAAACACTATTCTCTTTTCCATACTTTAAATCCAAGCCATTAAAAATTTCTCTACAGGGTTTACTCCAATATGCATCATCCATTATTTCGCGTGCTTCAAAATCTCTAGTTTTTAATGTATGTTCAATTATTGTTGGCATAGCTTTGAATTTATGATTATCAATTTCTTGCCACTCATTTGGAGCTACCAAATAATCAAATTCCTTAGACCAGTAGTATGTTCTATTATATAGTTCATAATATTCTTCACTACCATCACTACCCGGAGCGGAGCCATAATCAAATTTTCTATCTTTTAAAAAGTTATAATATTTTTCAAAATGTTTTTTACTTATGATATTACTTTTTATTGAAATAGTTAATTTCCTATCAGAACTCATTTCTCCATATTTATATAATTTTTTATCCCCCTCCCACTCATAAGTCCCATTTAGTAGAACAAACTCTCTCTCTTTTTCTATCATCTTCTCTACTTTTTGAATATTGTTAGAGCTTTGAGAAAACTTAATATCAACAAGTTTTTCAAAATGGAAAATAATCAGCTCTTCTATCAATGGAATGTCAGAAAAATCTTTTACCCATAACTTACTATCCGAATCTTGGACTTTATAAAATAGTTTATGTATATCTTTGTTTTCTTCTAGACTCTTTTTTTCTGAACTATTTTTTTGATTCACAACTACAGTAGTGTCCATATCTCTAATATGTGGCTCAAAAGAGCCTTGACAATATATTTCTTCTGAGTCATCATCAAAAATATTTACTCTAATCTTATAATTATCACTCATCTGTGCAGCAAGTTCATAGAGAGCAATCCACTGATATTTTTTCCCTATTCTCTCTCTTTTTTTCTCTCCTCTTCCAGTATAATTATCCATTATCTTTCTATCATACTCTCCATGCTTACTTTCATCATACCCAAGGGAGAATACTCTCTTAATTGCAATTATTTTGTAATGCAATAGGATTTAATTGCCTCCATGACTTAAAATAACTTTGAAAAGTATATCTTCCAAAGTCTCCATAACCGGCTCCACCAATATCTACACGCATAGAGTGTAAAATTTCATTTTGCCCACAATAGTATAAAGATTTTTCTTTTATTTTAAAGTCATCTATTTCATTGGTAGTTGGAACTTCTGGAAAATCACTTTTATATGGAGGTAAAATTTTAGAGGAGTCTATTTCCTCTATTTTTCCAATCTTATGCAGAGCATACTCTACTATATTTTTTGCATAGTCTCTTAGCAGGATATTGGGATAGATCATCTCTACATTAAAAATAGTGTTATATACAAAGATAGCAAGTTTCTCTATTTCTGAAATATTACTACTTCTAACAACACAACCAAATGCAGCTGCATATAATCTTTCAAGAATATATGGGTCATCTATATCTTGAAACTCTGATAAAATAGAGATCAATATTGGAATATGTTCGGATAGCAAATTAACCAGAGCTCTTGTGGCTCTATCTCTAAGGATATTATGTGTACTAATTAAAAACCAAGAGAGCATAATTGCTGCTAATCTTGCGGACTCTTCATCTAAACCTGTATGAGACTCAAACTGTGCCCAGCTAATCAATCTATCAATTGATGAGTCATTTTCGGTAAAAATGTAATCAAAAATCTCAATGAATATCTTATCTCTATCTGGCATCTTTAATTTTCTTAACAGTTTATCTGTTCTATAAGCATTAAGTGGATGTTTTTCTCTTGTTGATAGAGTAATCAATACATCAAAAAGTTTTGTTAATAGATATTTGTTATTACAGATAAAATTAATATAACCAAAAGCCTTATCTTTTATTGTCTCTGGCTTCCTCCACAATAAGCCATAAATAAAAGCCTCTGTAATATTTATATTATCATCAGTAAATATTTCAAACAGTTCATAGTCATTCTCCTCTGGTAGAATGATTGCCAACATTTCCAAAATACTGATATCATAAAGCTCTTTTTCATTGTTACTCAAAAAAGTATCTCTTCCCACTTGTTTTAACTCTGCTGATATCTTCTCTGCATATATATAATCTTCAATTCTTTCATATGTTACATATACATACTCTTCATGTTTTTTATAATCATATTGTATATTTCTTGTTAAGATTCCATTATTTATTAATATGGTTAGTAGATCTTTTCCTATTTTATATTCTTTTTCTATTTCTATAATTTTTTTTGAGGCTTCTTTCAAAAAAATAAAATTACTTTTTTTTATATATTTTATTTCCACTAGTTTTTCTAAAGTCTCATTAAGGAAATCAAAATTATTTAACGAACTTTTTTCACAAGCTTCTGCTATTTTATAATTCATTTTTTTGATATAATTTTTGTATACATCTGTGAAATGTATTTTATCTATATCTATCTCTCTATTTTTATACGCTTTACAAAATAATTTTAAAAATAGAGGGTTTGAAAATTCACTGTTTACTATAGGTGCAATCTTTGTAAGAGATATTTTATAGTGTTTAAAGTATTTTTTTATAGCTTCGGATTCGGTACTCCTAAATCCCCTATGCTCTATCTCTATTAGTTTTTCTTTTAAATTATTTTCCTCAAACAATTTATATTTATATGATGTTCTTATTGATAAAACCAAACCTATCCATGGATAATTTTTCAACTTTTCAATAATACCTGCTAGATGGTTTTTCCATAGTTCAATTCCACACCCCTCATTTATAGCATCAATGAAAATAATAAGCCTAGAGCCTTGGTCAGAACCACGTTTATTAAGATGCTCCAAGAACTCTTCACTACTATATTTAGAACTAAGCCCTGATAATTCTAACATTTTTCTTAATGGTTCGTCTGATAATGAAAAATGTTGTCCTAAAAATAGAATAGATTTTTCACCATTTTTATTTCTATCTTCTACCATATCTGCAATTAGATGCGATTTGCCAATTCCACCATAACCAGTTATTAACATATATGGTTGAAAAAGAGTTTTTATCTCGTCACTATTTAAATATGATATAAAACTATCAGTGATTGTCATTGCCTTTCTTATACTATATTCCTCCCCCTCTTTATCTTTCCCTTGTTTAATATTTTCAAAATACTTTAACGTCTTCTCATTAATATCTTTAAAAATATCAGTAATTTCTTTGATATCAGACTCACCAGAGAGATTGCTCACAAATTGTTCTATTTTTGAAGATAATTTTTTGCATAGCTCCTTTATGTCACTATCTTTCTCGTATGATAATATATTTATTACAGTTAGAGTACTATTTGCATAGTTTATAAATTCCCTGTTAAAATTACGATTTTTTGAAATTACTCTAAAACAATTTTTCATATCCAGTTGGACATTTAACTCTATACTATATTTTGTTCCTAGATTTGCAATCTCACTCTTATTTTGTTTTACAAACCACTCATTGCTCAATATTAGCTGACCCTCATATATTTTATCTCGTATTTCCTCAATCACTTTTAGAATATTAGATAAATCGTGACCAATAATAGCATAACATTGTTTCAACTCTTCTCTTAATTCAGAGATCTCATGCCTTGTTTGAAATATTGCATATAGTATAAGTTTCTCTTGGGGCTTCATTTTGTCTGAAATGGATTTTTTTAATGAATCTATTAAACCCTTAAAAAATTTTTCTATAACATCTTCATCGTCAGTAGATATGCTTAATTGCTCTCTTTTCAAGTTCTCTACTACTCTACGTTTTTGTTCCAGTATAAATTTTTGCTCAGATATATATTGGCTCTCTGGATGTGTTTCAATTCCAAGTACATAGTCCATTACAATAGGAATTAATTTATTATCTTTTATATATGGATAAAATCTGCCACTAATTACTATTGGTTTATTTTTATTCTCTTTTTCAAAGGTATTTGCCCACTTTATCAAATCTTTTTTTAGCTTGTTAATCTGTCTCTTATCTATTTTGCTCTTTATTTCATCATATAAAAGTGATGAAAAAATACTTATTATAATTGCTTCCAATATTTTCGTTGTAAAAAAACACATATTTCTACTCCACTTTTATTATTAATATCTTAATTATTAACTACTTGCAGAGTTTTTCTCTGTTTCTTTCTTCACAAATTCCTCTATAAGAATAGCGATCTGTCCTCTAATACTTCGCCTATACTTCTCTTTAGCAATTTTTTTGAAATCCTCATATAGGTCTTTATCAATCTCTAAATTAACCTGTAGGGCTCTCATATTATCTTCCATAAATTACTCCATCATAATAATTCAATATCTTCAATTGTCAGCTCATCATGAATATAAAAATCGCTGGTTATTGCGGTGCTGCTATGTCCAAGATAGAGACTAACTGACTTCAGACTCTTTCTATCTTCCACTAAAAGCTTTGTTGCAAAACTGTGCCTTAAGGTATGAGGGTGAATCTGATTAGTTCCTAATGCTCTTATCCCAGCCTTTTTTACGATCTCATATATTGCAAACCTGCTAAACTTTGTACTGTTTTTTGTCTCGAAAAGATAAACCTCTCCTTTGAACATTTCTCTAATCTTATCAAACAACACTTTCTCAAGTTTTATCTTTCTCTCTTTACTTCCCTTTCCCAATATCGAAATTGAGATATATATAGTAGAACCTGTCTGAACCTCTTTGCAATTTTTAAGCTCTATCTGTATAAGCTCACTCACCCTTAAACCAGTCTTGTAGAGAGTCCATATGACTAGCTTGTTTCTACTATTAGAGAACTTAATCATATCCTCAACAACTTTTTTAGAGATGGTCTTCTCTTTATGAATTGTTTTATTTTGACTTGAGATCTTAATATCATTAAAAGCCAGATCAATATATGCTCTCTTTGTAATATCTTTTATATTATACTTCACAAGCTTCTTCAAAGCAGCCTTATATAGAGCAACTGTACTAATAGAGTACTTTTTCTTACTCTCATTTATAAAAGAGACAATGTTATTGTAATTGAGCTCACCATATTCTTTGATATATTTTTTAATAACATTAGCATAGGTAGTACCGTAAATATCTTGAAGCTCTTTTAAATCATTGTTTGTTAAAGTAATAAGTGAGGAGTTATCATCTATATTCATACTCAATTTATATACGAATAATATATATAAATCAATATATTTCATATACTATTAATATATATTATTACATGTAAATATTATAACAAAAGTTAAATTATGTGATAGAAATAATTACACAACATATATTAAAATGATAGTATAAAAAAAAGCCCTTCACTATTCTTTATTTTATATATAATCAATTGGTATGATAGAGTCATTATCTTTAAAAGTTAATAGATTATCATATAAACATATTATTCCGCCTGCCCCTCTCTTAATTTCAGGGATACTATCAAGGATATTAAAAGCTTTAATGTCCTCTTTTTTGGGGTCTGAATATTTTTTTATTTCAATAGGATGAAAACAATTGCCACTCTGTATTAATAAATCTATCTCATTCTGCTCTTTATCACGATAAAAATATAGTGGAAGATCTGTAATCCCTGCGTTGTAATAACTTTTGATTATTTCTGAAATTATAAAGGTTTCAAAAAATGGTCCAGCCTCAGCTCCTAATCTTAGAGTATCAGCGGTTGGCCACTTTGTTAGATATGCTACAAGACCTGTATCCAAAAAATATAATTTTGGAGTTTTTATTGCTCGTTTGGTTGCATTATTAAAATAGGGCTGAAGCAAATATACAATATTTGAACTCTCTAGAACTGATAGCCATCTATTCGCTGTGGGCTGACTAATTCCCACATCACGAGATATAGAAGAGAGATTTAATAGCTTTCCACTCATAGAGGCTAAAATAGTCATAAACTTATAAAATTTGAGCTCATCTCCAACTTGAGTAAGGTCTCTAACATCTCTTTCTATATAGGTTTTTACATAGGAACTATAATAAATTTTTCTCTCCATATTTTGATTTGCAGCTAACTCTGGCATAGAGCCGTTGAATATGATATTCCACACACTATCATAATTAATATTTTTAATCTCTTTTTTATGTTCATCAAAATATTCTTTCGTTGGGATAAATGGTCTATTAAAAGATATATTATTAATTTCACGCAATGATAGAGGAAGTATATTTAGAATTGCAACTCTTCCAGCAAGAGACTCGCTGATGTTTTTCATTAAATGAAATTGTTGAGAGCCAGATAGAAAAAATAGTCCCTTTTCTCTCTCCTTATCAATAATAATTTTTATATATCTAAATAGAGTTGGTGCATATTGTATTTCATCAATAATAATTGGTGGAGGGAAATCTTTAAAAAAAGTCATTGGTTCATCGGTGGCAGATTGCAAAAGTATATTATCATCCAATGTAATATATTGCACATCTTTTAAGAACTCTCTTAATAATGTAGTCTTTCCAACTTGTCTTGCTCCAGTTAGGAGAGTAGCCCCAAACATTTTTGATACTTTATTAATAACATCTTCCAAATGACGTTTTATATACATAATGAACATCTCCGACTATTTCAATATATAATATTAAAATAGTCAATATTTCTTGCTTTGTCAATATATTTTATGATGCATAATTTCGATACTAAATCATCAACAACTTTCAACCAAAAATCACGTTATTAATAATAAAAAAGCCCTTCCTAATTTTAAATTAGAAGAGCTTTTTTTATAGATATAGTGTAGTGATTATCAAATATTCACAGTTCTATTAATAGCTACAGAGAGCATTTTCATAAAATCTTCAATATCTTGAAGTGTTTTAATATCTGAAATATTAACATTAACATTATTAATATGGTTCTCCATAGAAGAGTCACTGCTGTTTGATTGCTCTCTGCTACTTGAGTGACTGCTGCTATTATTTGTGATATATGAAAACCAAACCTCTCAAGGATTGAGTTTCTGCTTGAACTGCTATTGTTATTTAAAGATATGTTGGATGCCTCTCGCATCAAGTCACTTGAGATTGAGCTGCTTCCAAACATTGAGCTCATTTCGCTTTGGCTAAGAACATCATTTATCATTTTTATTGATTCGAGGGGATCTAAGCTCTTTACAATCATGCTTGAAACTGAATTACCACTGCTCCCGCCAAATCCAAACATATTAGAGGAGCTATTTGATGAATTAAACAAACTGCTAAATGCCCCAAATACCCCACCGTTTGAGATAGCAGAACTACTAATATCAAGGCTTTCACTACTAATTGACTCCCCCAAACTGTTCGATATTCCCATGTTTTTTAGACTATTATACCAATTATTAGCACTATTCGAGCTATTATTTGCTTCCAAAGAGTCTTTAAAACTACTAAAATTATTAGTCCCACCATTTGTAATGTTTTCACTTGAACTACTATTTAATAGATAATTAATAATTTGAGAGTAGGCATTAGAAATATTGTTTGTATTGTTGTTAGAGCCACCCATAAAACTCGTATTGCTGTTACTTGAACTCCCAACAAGAGTAGCTGGCATAAGACTCATAAGAAAATTCTTATCAAACTTTTTCCCACCAATATCAATAGTTCCTCCAATACCTGCACTTTCCAGAATCGATGACATCTCATCCTTAAAATGTTCTATATCGGCTAACAAATTTGACATCAGAATTATGTTTAAAATATCCTCAAAAGTTTTATTCAAAACCATATTATATTTCTCCTTTGTATTTATAAATTTTGATTTAATTATGTTGTTTTGTTCTGAAACTAGTTTAAATTATTTTTATTATTCAAAAAATTGGATGTTTGTTTTTGTAACCATATATATTATATCAGAGTGATAAGTACAAGTAAATGACATATAAAATTATCTTTATGGCTTTTTCAATCTGTTGCATTGTATTTGTGACTTTTTCAATTTATTCTTTTTGTACTTGTCATATATTAAATATATAGCAAAAAATAGAAGCACAGCATAAAAAAATTGCAAGCCACTTTGCATTATAACAAATGCGAAAGACAGCAAATGAAATAAAATATCTTCCCAAATAAGCAAACAAACAACAGAACAAATAAGAGAAATAGTTGTTATAACAAACCAACTTTTCCATTTCAACGGACGATTATTGCGAATAAGATTGTCTATGAATATAAGAACAGTCGTAAAAAAACAAAAATTATAAAAAAAAGTAAAATATGGCATCCACACATTAGTTATCTGAGAGATTAAGCCTTTTTGCATATATCCTTGAGCAATAGCTTCTTTTTCGTTAAATTTTGTTAATAAAGCAATAGTAAATATAAATAAATTATTTATTAAAAATAGAAAATCAGAAAAGAATTTTGACCTTCTCTTTCTGTTTTCAAAAAGACTGCTCCAAACGGCATAGATATATATAAAAAAAGAGGTACTTGTAAAAATAATAGTTGAAACCAAACTGAAAATATCAAAATTCGTAAATAGAAAAAATGGAATGAATAGTATAATTAAAACGATAGATAAAATTATCTTTATGGTTTTTTCAATGTACTTCATTGTATTTGTGTATTTTTCAGCTTACTCTTTTTGTACTTGTCATATATTAAATATATAGCAAATAAAAGAACAATTACAAGATAAGAAAGTAGAAAGTTTTTTTCCATTATCATATTTGGTATACCTATTATACTAAATAAAATTTTATCCCAAAAAATTAAACAAACAATCGAACAAATGAGAGGTATAGCTGTTACAATCAACCAATTCCACCATTTCAGTGGACTATTATTAAAAATCAAGTTGTTTATAAACATAAGAATAGTTAGAGAGAGACAAAAAATAGAAAAAAAGGAGAGAGATGAGAGCAGGGCGATGGTTATATTGGAAATCAAGCCATCTTGTATATATCCTTCATGAATATCATCTCTTATGCCAAGTTCTATTGTAAAGAAAGCAATGGCAAACATAAATAAACTATTTATTAGAAACACAAAATAGAAAATGAATTTTTCAACCCTCTTTCTATTTTCAAAAAAGTTACTCCAGATGGCATAGATACATATAAAAAAGGAAGGGCACACAAGAACAATCTCTATAAGTAAATTTGAAATATCAGAATATGGATGTAAGTATAAATATAAAAAAAATGGGGTGAATAGTATAACCAAAACAATAGATAAAATTATCTTTATGGCTTTTTCAATGTACTTCATTGTGTTTGTGACTTTTTCAGTTTACTCTGTTTGTACTTGTCATATATTAAGTATATAACAAAAAATAAAAGCATAGTATAAAAGAATTGCCTTCCCCCCCCTATTATCATAAATGGTATATATATTACATTAGATAAAATTTTATTCCAAAAAATTAAACAAACGATCGAACAAATGAGAGGTATAACAGTTACAATCAGCCAATTCCACCATTTTAGAGAACGATTATTAAAAATCAGATTATTTATGAACGTAAGAACAATTAGAAAGAAACAAAAAGTAGAAAAAAAGTTAAAGTACGGCATCCAAGCACTAGTTATTTGGGAAATTAAACCTTCCTGCATATCTCCTTCATGAATAGCATCTCTCACACCAACTTCTGTAAAGAAAGCAATAACAAACATAAATAAATTGTTTATTAAAAACATAAGATAAAAAAGTAACTTTTCCTTTCTTTTTCTATTCTCAAAAAGGTTGCTCCAAATTGCATAGATATATATAAAAAAAGGAACACTCATAACAAGAATTTCTGGAACTAAATCTGAATATAAAAATAGTGGAATAAATAGTATAGCTAAAACAACAGATAAAATTATTTTTATTGCTTTTTCAATATGTTTCATTGTATTTAGTATATATTAAATATATAGTAAATACAAGAACAAAATAGAAGAGCTACAAATATGCCTATTTATGTAACATATATGATATAACAGATGGAAAAAATATTATATAATATAAAATATTCTCACAAAAAATCGAACAAACAACAGCGCAAACAAGAGAAATAGCTGCTACAATCAGCCAACTCCTCCACTTTAGTGGACGATTGTTAAAAACTAGATTGTTTATAAACATAAGAATAATTAGAAAAAAACAAAAATTAGAAAAAAAGGTAAAATATGGCAGCCAGACATTAATTATACTGGAGATTAAACCTTCCTGCATGTTTCCTTCATGAATATCATCTCTTATGCCAAAATCTGTAAAGAAAGCAATAAAAAATATAACAAAATTCATTATTAAAAATATAAAATAAAAAAAGAATTTTATCCCTCTTTTTTCATTTTCAAAAAGGTTTGTCCAAATAGCATAAATATATATATAAAGAAGAGTACCAAAAAAAACAATATTAACGACTAAACGTAAAATATCAAAACTTGAATATAGAAAAAATGGAATAAATAGCATAACTAAAACGATAGATAAAATTATCTTTATGGTTTTTTCAATGTACTTCATTGTATTTGTTATATATTAAATATACAACAAACACAAGTACAATAATAAATAGTTACTATTCTATTTTCTTCTTTTTCTTTTTTTTCCTTTTGAAGGAGGAGGGGGTTTAACTTTTTCTAATCTATCTGTAAGACCATTTTTTTCTACAAGCTCATCTTTTAATGCAGAGTTTATAAAATTTGTATCTTTACTTAAATAGTTTGGTAAAGAAACGCCAGCATCAGTCATTCTAGTAACAGGTATAATTTTTCTTTTTGGATCTTTTGATGAGTAGAGTTTATCTGGTAAAACTTTATAAAATTCTTTTTTTAATATCCCATCTCCCCAATAGACAAAGTCTACATCTACTCCGCGAGGGGTTGTATGTCCACTCTTTAGTATCCCATCAAACTGGCCATGAGCACGAGTTTCATTACCAAAGAAATATGAATCTTTGCTAGAGTCATTTCGATAAACCCCATCTTCATTATTGGATAAACCACAGAATCCTTTGGCTAATGCAACTCTTGTTAATGTTGGTTTATATCTCTTATCACTTGTATCATCAATAATTAAAGAATATTTCTTTATTATATCTTCTACTTTTTTATGATTGTCATAAAGCATATTAATATCTTCAACGGGCACATAATCAGCCCCCTCTTTACAAAGCTCTTCATACAATTTTAGTATTCCAGCTGTTTTTTTGCTATTTTTCTGAAAGAACTCTCTATTTTTTTCAAAAAACTCAGCAGCCTCTTTTGACATTTCAATGGAGTCAGTTTCACCTGCGACTTTAGGTCCATGCTCAATCTCTTTTATGTCAGTGGATTTATATTCAAAAATTTCAGTATCAATAGCATCATATGATAAGTCCAACACATCAAGGTTGGCTGGGGTGATATCTTGCAGTTTGAGGTTATTTTCAAACTCATACTTTTCTTTTAGCTGTTCAAAAGTGATATCCCACTCATTTTTGTCGACCAGTTCATCATAAAACTCCAGCACCTTGAGTCTCTCATGATAGTCCCACTCACGCCACCTAGCATCGTTTAGGATTGGATATTTTGTTACCTCTTTCGTCTTTACAACAACATAAAAGTCATCAAGATAGAAATAGAACTCATCAAAAAACAGTTTGCTGCCTATTAAAAGTTCAACATCTTTGAATCTTTTTGAGAGAATTATCACATCAAAAACACTCTGCAGATGCTTTATGTTTGCTCTATCCTCTGAAGGTATAAGTTCATCATGCATCTCCTTAAGTCTATTCGCCAAAACTGCAGCTACTTTGGCAGGGGTTAAGCTAAAATCAAATTGAGTCCTGCCGCTGTTAAAATTGTCCAGAGCAATACGCTTTGCCTCCCTTATTTGGTTTTGAACTATCTCATTAACTTCATTCATAAATATTACTCCTCACTTCCAAAAGCCATTGCTATCGCTTTTGCTTTCAATTTCACATCTCTCTCCTCAAGCCAAAGGGCTTTCGCAAATTTCTCCTTAAACTCATCAAGATTCTCAGGGACATTACCAAATCTTGACTCAATCAGGGTCTCTCCCTGTAGAAGGATGTTGTTCTCGATTAATTCCCTGAAGTGAACAACCCCTTCTGTGTAAAATTTATGAGCCCTGCCCCCCTCATTATTGAGTTTGACAAGCTTACATAAATTGCTGGAAAGTTCTCTGATATTTTATCAAGTTTCTCTGCAGTTGGGTAGATCGCTGACATCTTAACAATTGTCTCGTGAATTCTATAAAGATCCGCCCCTCTTTCAGACACTTGGTCAAGATAGTATTTAACAACCGTCTTTGTTGGTTTCTTAACATAAAAATCCTGTCCATTTGCAGAGTAGACATCAAAACTCTCCCCTCTCTCTACAAACCTTTTTACTTCTTCAGGAAGACTCTCAAGTTCTTCACCACTCAATTCATCTAAATTTTCCATAGTTTTCTCCTTTGATTTTGATAAAAATATTTTAAAGACTTTGGAAACAAAGTCTTTTTTATGAGTATTTAATTTGTTATTTTCTAAATCTTATGACATTGATATAAGATCAAAAGGTCTATATGATATATTTCATCATTAGATTTTAATTTAGGTATATTATTTTATGTTTTCTTAATAAATTATATTTATTCTTTCACAAGTTAAACAAGAATTCTGAAATGTTTTTTATTTAAAATAAGAATAATTTTTAGAAAAGAATCAATTAAGGTTAGAACACTTTTATACATTAATCTTTCTCCCATGTCAAGCCAACAGAGAACTAATAATAAACAAATATTGTTATTTTACTAAACATTTACATAAATATGATAATGGAGATACATTTATCTCAAAACAAAAGCACACTCATAAAAAGTGTACTTTATATATTCTATTTTTTCTTTTTTTGTGGAACAAAATCTTCCATTACATTGAATGTTCCAAATTGACCATCTCTATTGGCATAACCATTTTTTCCATTAAAAGTTACTTTAACATATCCATGCACAAAGCCTTTATAGTCTATATTATCATAAATAATAAGAACTACTCTTTTCCGTTGATATTCTATAAAGTCATATTTTTAATTTTCTGTTACTTTAATCATACTATGCTTTAGATCTTCAATTCTGTCATATTTCACTGATATTATTTCAACTCCATTTTTATCTATTAAAGTTACAATAAGTATTGTGTTTAGCTTAAATTATTAATAATTGAGAAATTAAAATAGGAGAAAGTATATATATATATAGTAAAAATTAAACTTTTCTGTATATATTATAATATAGTTTTAACATCAATTTTCACATTAAAATCACATTATTCTCGCAGTATTCCCACACTATTTTCAAACTAAAAATATGCAAAAATCACGTTATTTTTATTGTCTATAGATATATATATATAAAAACCTACAGCTGCAAAAACAACTATAGGTTATCTTATTAAGAAGCCCATATGAACTATATATGTTGCTACATCAACTATTCCCCAACGTCCGTAATTTATGAAAAGAATAATTGACCATATACAGCTATATAGACTTTATTTTAATTACTTACTACAAAGGCTTAACTTTCATTATTTTATATTTCCCATCACCTGTTCTTTCTGACAACAACTATTCCCCAACACCCGTAATTTATGAAGAGAATAATTGACCATACACAGCCATATAGACTTTATTTTAACTACTCATGGCAAAGGTTCAACTTTCATTATTTTATATTTATTATCATCTTCTTTTTTTGATAGTAACCATAGATATTCACCATCAATAACAAAATCTGACATATTTGTAAAGTGCAGATAGTTTAATCCTATTCTTTTTAATACAGAATTATTTATAGAAAGGAGGCTACCATCATATTGATATGAGTGTTTAGTCATACTACAGTAGCTACTTGGAGTGGGAAAATCTTCATACCAAACAATACTACTATTAAATTTAGCTCCAAACCTTCCTGTTCTGTAATAAATATTACTATATACATATGTATCTGTAATATCGTCGTATACATATTCTCCATCTAAATAACTACCACTATCTAAACCAAATATCATAATTTTTTGAGTTTCTGAGTTGTATGTTATTTCTGTCACATTATTAATATCATTAAATTCTACTAGCTTTTTTCCAGAACTATCACTATTTATTTGTAAGTATTTGGTTTGCGAACTCACAATAGTATTATTGCTATCTCTAATAATAAAACGACTATATGTAACTATTTTATCATTATGTGCAATTATTCCATAGCTCAAATATTCATATGTGCTTATATCAACAGATAAATCAATCACTATATCTATTGTAATTGTATTACTTAAGTTTAAATCACTGTTTAATACAAATATTTTATATCCATCAAACAAATATATACAATTACCATCTTTCGCTAACATAGGAGACAGCGATGAATCTAATTTAACCTGTTTATTTAATAATACATCTACCCCTGCTTTTTCTGGATCATACTCATAATCCTCTGGAATATCATGTGGAATGGGCTTCTCACAACTTAACACAAATAATAGTGGTATAAAAAATATAAAACAAAGATACTTTTTCATATTTTCTCCTAAACTAAAACTTTGATGGTGGCCACTCTTTTAAAAATCGGCTAAACGAGTAATCTGGCCACTCATAAGATGATGGAGAATCAGTACATGTATGATCTGATGTTTTTGATCTATTTATAAGCCTATCATGAAAAGATGCTGCCATTATATAAGTATTAACTGGGCCAAATTGAGGGTAAATTGTAATTTTCTGGTTATTTTCATCTATACTTTCATCTGTGTACCTTCCTCTCATTGTACTGATATTTGTTGGTCTATAATAATTTTCTGTATATAATGCTCCCTTATAAGTGCCTAGTGGGTATCTTGGAGATGTATCATAGCCCAGCTTCTTCAAATTTCCCCATTTTAAAGGATTGGGATAAACAACAGACCCAGATATATTTCTGTGTTTAGATTCATATGAACCAGAACTCTTCTTTTTATCTATATACTCATCCTGCAATCTTCCAATAGCATGTCCAAGCTCATGAGCAATTGCATCAGTTTTAACTCCACTATGTTTTTCTGCACTGTATGGGTTATGATTATGAAATTCATATTCTTCATCTGTTTTCACATTAAATCTTGTCCCATTTTGCTTATGTACAGGCGCTTGTATTATGATAGGACGTACTGGCTCACCTCCTCTTTTACATATCTCGTTTCCATATGACCAAGTATATGCCCATATTGTTGGATGATTTACCAATATAACATAAGCATCAACATCAGTGTATGACATCCCATTAGGTTTTGTTCTTTCCATTATAGATTTTATCCTATAAAAATCAGGAACCCCACCTCTATTACTATTGTAAATATCTCTTACAGACATCTTTAGTATAGTTTTGACATTATCCATACCATTATTTTCATCAATTCCGTCTTGAGGGGATATTGTATCCATTCTGATTACATTTATTCTATTCCAATATTCATAGAAAAACTCATTGTCAATATGCTTATATTCCGCATCAGTGTCATACCAACCAAGATAATGAAAACTAGCACTATCTTTAAAAGCATCATTCACATATTCAACATATTGATCAATCTGATCTGCCCTATATCCTTCTGCCATCACTACTATATTAATACTGCCATTTTTATTTCCATCATTACTACTTGCTTTATGAACAATGTCATAATGCACATTATACTGATAGGCATCAGAGACCCAACCTGTCCAATCTGTTTTTTCTACCTCCACTCTTAAAGAAATTCCAGATCTAATATCAGCATTATAGTGCAGCCTCAAATCGTTATCAGTTTGATTATGCATCTCATGGTCATATTTTGCTTTTTCTGTGTCTGTTTTGCCAGGGGTAGTACTAAAAAAAGTCGAATTCACGATCAATGGAGTTGACACTCGATAACCTGGCTTGCAATCAAGGATATAGTTGGCAGACTCATATAAGCTGCCTTCAACATATGGCTTATTATCACCCCCATATTTCAATTTTACCAACAAATCAATAGGCGTATTTCCCATTATAGGATCTGTTGTCACATTTACATTAAGCCTGTCTATTTCCATCGTGTTTTTATAGTGACTCCAGTCCCCACCCCAGCTAATCCCCGTAAAGCTAAAGCAAAAAGTCCCATCTCTCAAATATTCCGCCTCTGAATCCACACAGCTATAACTTGCCAGTATAAAAACAGCTACTATTAATAATAACACATATTTTATATATTTCAACATATCCATTTACTTCCTCCTATCTAACAATATTTAATGAATCCATATACAATGCACCCAAGTTTTCCGATGTATCAAAAATCTTTGTCCCATCAAGAACAAATACCTCAATACGTATTAAATCTCCCTTCCCTATTGTTGGCTCTGTTCTCTCTCCATCAGAATCATAGACAGGATTAAATGTAAGTTTATTTGAAAATACTTGAACATTGTTGTTTGTTGTATGACTGGAGTGAGCAATATCTCATATATCACTTCCATCGTCATCATCACCATTAGGATTCTTTTCTCTATCAGGTACTAGCACCAATACAAGGTATCCATGTTTAGCATCATCTCTCTTATCCCAGCTAACAACAGGATTATCATTTGTAAAATTGTTATGCTCCATTTTTATATTAAGCCTCTTCTCGAAATTAACAACAAAATTGTTGTCCTTATCACTTGGCTTTCTATTATCTCTATATAGAGTATACAAATTCTTTGCTTTCCATGGGTTCTCTGTTGACTCTTTATAGTAAGAATTTGACATCCCAACCATATAGTCTCCGCCATATTTTCCAACATCAAAATTGAGATTATCAATATTATCAAACAGATAGGAGACTATGTTTATCTTTACGGAAGAATCCATTATATGGCTGTCAGGCACTGTAAAGTTATGAGTAGCAGTAAAACGATCAAGTCTCTTTATGTCCATAAGCGGAGGTGCACCATTATCAAAATAGACCTCCGTCAAAACAACCTTTTCATCCATAGATAAGTTCGGATAGACAACAGTCACTGTAAAGTGGCTGTATGTTATAGAACTTGAAAAATCGAAACTACCAACTCGATAAAGCTTGATTGTCTTTCCGCCAACATCAACAGCCACAAGGCTATCAAGAGACCACTCTTTTATAGGCAGGTTAATAGAGTCAGGAATCTTCTCTTTCACCTTATCTTTAACAAAACTAGGCATATCAGACGGCAAATCAATATCTATGTTATTCATTTTTAACTGTCTAGTAAGTGAATTATAACTGTAGTTGCATGTCATTTCATAGTCAGGATAACGAGAAACTTTTATTCTTGCACTATTATCAGACCGAAGTTGAATCAAGGTTTCAGAGTCCCCAATCGCTGATGCTACTTCCATTTTCCCTCTAAAAATACCTACAATCTGTGCTGTGTTTGATATTTCAATGACAGGCTTCATTTTATACCCCTGCCCTTTGTTGTACAGAACAGACTCTTCAGGTTTGAAATCAAGATCTAATCTGAATAGCTTTCCTTTAGGAATAGTAAATGGGCCTTTGAGCTTAACTCCACTTTGTTCTCCACTTGGTATTGTAATTGGAAAAACCTCTCCATCAACCTTTATTGTTGCATTATCTTTTATGATTAATCGTAATTGCTCATATTGGCCTGGTTCTACAGGAACAGTTGATAGAACAACTGGGTCGCTCTTTGATATTTTCAATATATCCATAGATTGCTCTTTCTCAGAAAGAGTAATCTTAGCACCATCGCTACTTCTTATTATATCAACTTGTACTATAGTAATATTCAGCTCTTCAACGGTTTTGCCAGACTTTTTGAAGGGTTCATCGTGTATACGAACCTGAAGTATCGTTTCTCCAGATTCTGTATCAGAAATAGCCTCACCTCCGCTAGTAGTCATATTTGGCTGTGTACATGTAAAAAAAATAGCTACTACTGTGAGTACAGCTATTCCAATAAAGAAATAATGCTTTTTCATAGACTTTTCCTCTTAACTTCTCATTTTATAACTATTCCCATTATATCTCTCTTTAAAAAGATACAATCATATATTATCATAAATTGTTTATAATTCAATAATATTTACAAATTTTTGTATATAAAAAATATTTTTTGTAAAACTATGATTTATATATAGTATTTTGCTGTACTAAATCTATTTTCTCGATAGAAATACATTCAATATATTAAAATCTTAATTTCAACAAACAATATACAGAAATCACATTATTTTTAATAAAAAAAGCCCTTCCTAATTTTAAAATTAGGAAGAGCTTTTATATAAACATAGTGTAGCAACCAATTAAAAGAATAATTTAAATAAGATTCATTGCCAAGTCAAATTTTAAGAATTATATCAATAGAACTAAATCAAGAAAATTGTTTTCTGTAATTACT
>JAVBQL010000019.1:0-81251 GCA_031549085.1 Spirochaetota bacterium | reverse complement strand
TCAATACCTCATAGGTAGAGTAAAAAGATTATGGGTGTAACGTTGGAGATCCCGTGTACGCCAGTTTCAATACCTCATAGGTAGAGTAAAAAGTAATATCATTACTACAGAATATTGAACAAAGAAACATGTTTCAATACCTCATAGGTAGAGTAAAAAGCAACCCTTCCCAGAGATCAGCACACCACTCTGCACTGTTTCAATACCTCATAGGTAGAGTAAAAAGTATATTATCGAACTTGTTTACAAGCCATTTTTTAGTGTTTCAATACCTCATAGGTAGAGTAAAAAGCTATATAAAAAGGAATACAAAGTTTTTTTAACATCTGTTTCAATACCTCATAGGTAGAGTAAAAAGTTTGTAAGTTAGTTGAAACATCATTTATAAGATTATTGTTTCAATACCTCATAGGTAGAGTAAAAAGTATACAGATAAACTATGTGAAATGTTGAATCAACTGTTTCAATACCTCATAGGTAGAGTAAAAAGTCAGTAAGATCAACATTCTTATCATCTGCATTAGCTTGTTTCAATACCTCATAGGGAGAGTAAAAAGCTTTTATCTTATTAACCAAGACTTCATCTGAATCTAGTTTCAATACCTCATAGGTAGAGTAAAAAGTTAAAAAGAATAAAGTTTTTGTTTGTAGTTTTTTTCAGTTTCAATACCTCATAGGTAGAGTAAAAAGGTTATACTTTGGTTGCCTCGAGGTGAGATTACAAATGCGTTTCAATACCTCATAGGTAGAGTAAAAAGCTATTATGTTGGCGAATGCTTTAGCCATTCCAGCTGGTTTCAATACCTCATAGGTAGAGTAAAAAGTTAGAAAAAAAAATTGTTATAGTTTATAGATTTTTTGTTTCAATACCTCATAGGTAGAGTAAAAAGATTGTTAAATAGAATAGCAAAAAAATCTATTGCTTAGTTTCAATACCTCATAGGTAGAGTAAAAAGAATTCTAAAATATCTTTTTGCAAGTCACTCAAAAAGGGTTTCAATACCTCATAGGTAGAGTAAAAAGCTATTTATTTTTCATCTTCTATATCTTTGTTTACGGTTTCAATAAATCATAGTTAGAGTAAAAAGCTAAAGAAAAAGATACAAAAACAATTGAAATGCTTGTTTCAATACCTCATAGGTAGAGTAAAAAGTTTTTGTTCAATTTTTGTCTCCTCGTTTATTTCTTTGTTTCAATACCTCATAGGTAGAGTAAAAAGGTTTTTTGTGTATTTTTCTTTGTTTTCATTTTCTTTGTTTCAATACCTCATAGGTAGAGTAAAAAGATATATACACATTTTTTGTCAAAAAAGATGGCATTTAGTTTCAATACCTCATAGGTAGAGTAAAAAGTTTTATTTGATTTTTATGCGATTTTTATTTTGTATTTGTTTCAATACCTCATAGGTAGAGTAAAAAGTCTATTACCACTAGCACCTTTCGGGCTTATTCTCCCTGTTTCAATACCTCATAGGTAGAGTAAAAAGACCAAATATCACAACAAATATTTAAAAAACATAAAAAAATTCTCCATAAAACATAAAACATCTCCTTAAAATAAAATATAATAGATATATATTTATATATTTTTTAAAAATTTTCTGTCCATCATAAGTAGTTTTTACTACATCAGAGATAGACATCTATTTGGCAAAGTAATAAAACATTGCCCCTTACGATATTTTTATATAAAATTGATATCAATTTTCTTATCATTTCCTATAACATCTCTTTTGCTATAGAGCATAGAGCGAAACTGATAAATTACAATGCTATCACTTGAACTTTTATCTACTATTTTCTCTATATCAAAGAGCAGTCTTTGATAATTTGCCTCCGATATCTCCCCCTCAAACACAGAGTTCTGCACCCAAAGCAGATACTTCCTGCATGTTTTCAGCATTTTTGCAACTCTATTTTCACCCATGTCATAGTACAAAATTATAAACACAGCTACCACTCCATAATAAATGGAGAGTAATCTTTCTCTCCAATAAGATGTTTTTCCAATTTGTATAGTTCAAGCCTCATAAGCCTCCTATAGCTCACCTCTCTTTTTAAACTATTATGCTTTATTGTCTGCTTTAGCTTTTCTTCCATTTGCTGCAGGAATTTTTTCTTACCACTATCATTTAGTGAGATGCCACCCATATTTTTATCAAAATCTTTTGGACCAACAATCTTCTTATTTATTAAAGTGAAGATAACCCTATCCCCTATAGCTACTTTAAAAATTTCTGCAATATCAAGATTTAAAGAAAATCTTCTAAAGTTGGTTGTATGAAGATAGCCAATGCGCGGATCCAAGTGAGTTTTATATATCTCACCAAGTATATAGGTATAGATCATAGAGTTGCTGAAGCTGATTAGTGTATTTATATAGTCCTTTGGAGGCCTCTTTGTGCGGGCTGTAAATTTGAAATCCTCATTTTTTAATATTTTATTAAAACACTCATAATATTTCTGTTTTACTTGCCCCTCTATAGCCATAGACTCCTCAATTGTACCCTTCGAATCAAGAAGCCTCTCCATATCGGTTATCTCTTCAATGGAGCTTGTTAACTCATTTCCCCTTCTATTGTAGTATTTCAAAACCACTAATGTATTTTTAATAGCCCCCGTTATGAAGCTTTTTGCCAATTTCAATCGCTCGCCTTCTCTATTGTAGAAATCGGCCTGCTTTAAAATCATATAGCCAGAGTTGTAGTGCTCTCTTGGATAGAATGAGCCTATATAGTAGCCATAGTGGTTAAAAAATGAGACAATAATCTCCTTTTGTGCCAAAAATTCAAGCAGCCTCTTATTAATGTTTAGCTCTCCAAAGACAAATATCTCCTTGATATTCTCAACAGGGATAGGTTTTTTGCCACTCTCAAATTCAAATACTAGAGAATTGTCCTCTCTCTTTAGAGTCCCGCTGTTAAATATGTAGACTGTCTCTTTCATTTAGCTTCCTTAATAAATTTTTAAGCGAAACAAAAATCTTCATAGGAACATTTGCTGCAGCATCTCTTAAGTTCTGCTTCTGGTATTGGGCTACCTACAATTTCATAGATATCATCTATCGCTTTTAAGAGCTCTCCTCTGTTTGTCTCATTAAACTCTACTTTGATAATTTTTTTCTCTCTTGGTATCCTAATTTCTCCCACTATATTTGGGATCTTATTTATCAATTTTGACATATAAAATAGAAGCTGCATCTCTGTCCTCTTTATCATTCTTGATGATTTTTTTACCTCAACCACCTTTGTGATGCCATCTTTGGTTCTGATAAAATCCACCTTTCCGCCATCAATCACTATCTCTCTCTTCTCCCTCTTAAATGTCTCTTCAGATAGAAGTTTTCCTATCAGTAGAAAGTCA
Organism: Spirochaetota bacterium; assembly: GCA_031549085.1. GTDB lineage: Bacteria > Spirochaetota > GWE2-31-10 > GWE2-31-10 > MWDO01 > JAVBQL01. The sequence goes on along the minus strand of JAVBQL010000019.1, from coordinate 77,889 downwards.
TTATCTTGATTGCTTAAAATGCTATGAGCAAAGAGCCAAACCTCTCTTCTGCAGGCAAAGTATGCCTGAATGATTGAACCTGTTATCTTAAAATCCATCTTAATAGAATATTGCCCTGTTTGTTATATGTTTCTTAAATTTCTCAACATCAAGCCCCTCTTTTTCATCATAGATATTTTTATGATCGTTAAAATAGAAATATCCATATTTTACACCATTTTTAAAGGCCAGCAGATTTTTTATTCTATCCCTTCCTACATAGCCATTGAAGAGGCTTATGGTAAAGTTTGATAGAATCTTTTGAAAATATTTCACCTTTTCATCAAATGGATCTGCTCTATTTTGCATCATATAATCATATGCACTCCATACTTTCTCACCGCTTAATTTACCATTTTCAAATAGATCAATATCGCTGTAATATTTTTCAATTGTTTTTAAGAGGGCTGACTCTCCCTTTATCTCAATATCAATTGGTATAAAGATGGATATATTGTCCCCCTTTATTAGTGAGACATCCTTGTTGATTGTGGCAAAATCCATCATTTTGGCGTTGTCGATATATACATTACTGCTTTTGACAAATTTTTGTTTGTTGTCTCTATCAATATTTCCAACTATCTTGTTATAATACTCTTTTATCAAGCTCTCTGCGGAGTCTATACCTTTGTTAAAAAAATCATCTCTCATATTTTTGCTTAGATCAGTCCTATATCCATCTCTGTAGACATTTTGCCACTCATCATCGTTGATTATATAGAGCATTGGATTATCACTGTTTCTCTTTGCATTTCTGTTTATCCTGCCTGCAACCTGCACAATGTTATCCATTGGGGCATAGCTCCTATATCCAATATCAAAATCGATATCAACACCAGCCTCCACAGACTGTGTGCTTACCAATATTATTTTTTCACTCTCCTTTTTGCACTCCTCGATAATCTCTCTCCTTCTGCTGTTTAAAATTGTAGAGTTTAGCAGCACTATCTTATAACTATTTTTTAGAGAGGAGTCCTGCTCTATTAGAGTAAAAACTTTTTTTGAGTCATCTATTGTGTTTAGGACAATTAATATCTTTTTATGATTTTTGTTCTCTTTGACCCTATCTATAAGGGCTTTGAATTCTGCATTGGCTTTTGCACCGCTCTTTTTTATTGTGATACCACTTGGAGCTATCTTTACCCTCTCAAAGAGCTTGTGGTTTGATATAGAGTCTTGAAGTGGCTCATCAAATAGTCTCTCAAAGTTTGTGCCAGATAGTATATCAAGTTTTGGCAGGGTTGCACTCATAACAATGAAGTGTGTGTTTAAAAGCTTGCCACAGGCACTGAAAAGAGATGATAAAAATGTCCAGTACTCATCACTATATGCCTGAATCTCATCTATTATAACAACACTGTTTATCAGTTTAAAAAAATTATAGTTGCTGTTTTTACTATTTCTAAAAAAGAGATCAAAAAACATTATATGGCTCGAAAAGATCACTGGGTAATTGAAGAAGAGGTTGCTATCCATCTTCATTTTAAGCAGTCCCCTCTCATCATATTCACTCTCTTCATAATCATCATCTTTATTCTCAAGGTTGTCTATGGAGCGGCTATCGAGGCGAGCCATATTCTCATCAGAGATAAAGTTTCTTAAGTAGTCATATGATTGCTCAATTATATTTATAAAAGGAAAGACATAGTAGAGGTGCTTTATGTTCTCTCGATTCTTCATTATTGAGAGGGCAAGGCGTAATGATATATTTGTCTTTCCGCCGCCTGTTGGAATATTTAGAAAAAAGACATTGTTGTCTCTCTCTTTTCTGCTCTTAAGCTTCTCTATTAATGAGCTCTCTGCCAAAAGATTCATTAGGCTTCTTAAATCATTAATCTCATTGAGACTCTCAATATTTTCTCTCTTTTTTAATAGCTCTTCTCTAAGCTCCCCATCGATCTTAAAATTGAAATTTTCCCTCTTTTTTTGTTGGGTCTCATCATAGCTATATTGAAGCTCTTTTCCATATCTAAAATTACTATCTATTTTATCGATGGTTTGCTTATCAAGAGTATAGAAATATCGCTCTCTTTTGCTCGCTTTTTCATTATCAAACTCTTTTGTTGCATATATATCTGAAGATATTAAGATGGAGTGCGTAAGTTTAAAAAGAAAGAATAGGTTTAGATTATCATTTTCGCCATCTTGAGAGAGTTCATCGCTCTCTCCATTCAATCTTTTTATAATTTTTCTGTTGTTCTCATCTTCACTCCACCTACTCCAGAAATATTTCTCTTTAAGGAGGGAGATGATATCATTATCAATTTTTTTGTCATTTTGGATCTGCTCTAATATATACTTAACAGACTCCTCATTTTCTATAAATTTTTCTGTCATTCCACTGCTGCTTACAAGCAGATCATTTAAAGAAGAGTGGTGTCTCAAAACCGACATAGAGAGAATAAAGAGGGCAGTAAAAACCATACTTGTCCCCCTCTCTTTTTTTAATAGCCCTCCTTTGAACTCACTAACGAATAGATATATAAAAACAAAAAAGCTCTTATCACTGTGAGGGGCACTCTCTTTTGTACCATTTTTTATCTTCTCTTGAAATTTTTTATCTATTTTACCAAGGTCGTGATAGATAATAAGCTCATAAATATATTTTATTACACTCTCAATATCAGTTATGCCGCTCTCTTTTAATATTTTTTTTAAAGTCTCTTCTATATAATAGTCACTCTTTATAAGCTCTAAATATTTCTTTGTTCTCTCGCAATGCTCTTTTAGAGATTCAGTTGCCACCTTGTTCTTATGAGCTAAAAATTTATCAAGATTAGAAAAATTGAACATTTTTTTCTCCACTATTTTCATTATTAATAGAATAAAGTTCTATATTGCCTGCTGGCTTTCTCTTAAATTTCTTATTGCTAAAGACAAATGTAGCTTTTTTATATAGACCGCTCTCATCAAAATCATATGGAAGGTGTTCATAAATTGCATAGTAGGGGGCTATCTGAAACCAATCGATCTCATCTCTCTTTGACTCCTCAAAGTCATCGATCTTTATTAGGCTATCTAATATAAGCTCTTCAGATCTCTCCTCTCTCTTTTTTGCCTCATACTCTCTGTAGTTCTCAAACCATGCAAAAAATTCATTTTTGCCAAAGTAGAGGGGAAACTCAGAGCTCTTTGAGGAGATCTTATCTTTTAATTTATCTATATACTCTTTTTCCTCTCCATCGCCATCCTCTAATATGATAACCTCATACTTTATCAAGGGTTCGCCTACAAGTATCTGCTCTCTTATCTGCCATGCTCCCTTTTCATCAGAGGCCAAGCCGCTTGCATTATTAAAGTCAACTATAGCCTTCTTAAGCGGTTTGTTGTAGTAGGGGACTATCGCTATCTTTAGATTTTTTAATTTCTCATAATATAGTGCAAAGGAGTCCTCTTTTCGATTGTTTCCATATCCGCTTAGCCCTACAATCGCCCCCAATATGCCCAAAAGAGCCGGCTTATGAATAAAGTTATAGCTTATTAATACAATATCGTTGGCATCATTCTTTTTGAACAGTGCCAGCTCCCCAATTAAATCAAATGAAAATGCCCTCATTTTTCTTCCTTAAAATCATTAGATTACATCTTTAACACTCCAATTGCTTCCAATATTAAGTGGATTACAATTTGGGTCTGATTTAAAGAGCTCTATTGACTCTATATCAGGATATTTTGAGAGCAGATCTTTCACATCTTTAAAATCTACTGATTCGCTATTATCAATTATTATTAGATTTTTTAGTGCTCTTATCTGTGTTTTTGATCCCTCTTTTAATGTAACAAAGAGGGTTAGCAGATTTTCACTGCCCATTTTGCTTCCAGTATTCAAGTTTGTTGCAGCTCTATTTATTGCCTCTTTGAATAGTGATATGTCACCATCATCAAGCTCCATAGGTTTTGCAATCTCATCATAGTGGTCAGTAGAATTTTTTGGATTAATAACAAAATCATACACATAGTATGATTTAAGGTTTTTTACCTCGTTTCCAATAGAGCCCTGTTTCTCTTTTTCGCTTGAAGGAAAAGGAGAGGTAATTGAATTTGAGTAGACCCTATTCAGATTGAATCTATCTATGCCATAGCTTATTTGAGCAGGCCCTGTTAGTGACAAAGCAGATGCATCACTATTATCACTATCTTTCTCTTTATCTTTGTTATCTTTCTCCCCATCATCTTTTTTATCTTTTTTCTCTTTTTTTAGTGTCAAAGTGATTCCAAAGAGCTTTGTGTCTATACATTTTGATAGAAGCTCAATCGTATTGTTTGTATCTAACTTCTTTTTTAGATCATTATACCTATTTTCTCTTGTATTAATTAGACTATTTCCATCTTTATCTTTTTTAAATGTCTTCCATACAAAGACATTTTGTCCAATATCGCTCCAATATTTACGCATTGCGAACTTTAGCGCCTTATCTGTTGCGTATATTGTGCCATTATCATCAGGCAGCATCCGTGGCGTTCCCGAAAAATCTGCATTCCACTTGCTGTTTTCACTTTTGATAATAACAACCCCATAACATCTTTTGTTAAATTTAGCCATATACTATTTATCCTCCTCTTTAGTTTTTGGTTTTGGAAAAAACATATTATCATCAAGATAGCCAGCCAAAAAAATTAATTTGTTATCTTGAGTAAATTTTAATTCATCTTTTTTATCATGATAATATTTCTCTACTTTACTAAATATGGAATTAAATTTATTTTTTTCCATATGCATTGCTATCTTGTAGCCATATCTCTCAAAAAGCGGCAAAAGTTTTTGATACATTATTACATTGGTAGCTCCCGCCTGCAGAAAAGGGATTACCATTGAGTGGGTCTTCTCTCCCGCTTCAGACTGGTATAATAGATAGTATACCAGCTGTCCCAAAAAGTAGAAAAAGGAGTCGCTATCATCAATATTATCCATTTCTCCTACACTATTCAACTTAGCCATAAAATCACCTCCAAAAATTTTATTTAACTCTTTATAGTTATCCATCTTCTCTATAATTATACTTTTTGTTATCTCATCTGAATGAAGCAGATTAAAGCTCCACATGATAAGCTCAAAGAACATGTTTTCTACTGTCTTTATGTTTAGGCTGTTATATTTGGCACGGTAGAAGTAATCAAATATCTGATCTCTATATTTGTGTATAAGATAGTTTAGGGTGCTATCTTTTGTATCAACAGCAGAAAAATAGTTTTTATAGAGATGGCTATAACCACCCCTAACACTACCACTATTATTGAAAAATGAGGAGAAGAGCGCCTCAACTTTGCTATATAAGACCCCATTTATATGGTATTTAAAGCCAGTTATATAGTCAAAAAAGAGTATTCCATCTCCCCTAATAACCAAATAGAAATCGGTATTGGAATAGTATGTCTTTCTGCCTATCTCATCTAGTGTATCTTTAAATTCTATTTTTGATAGATCATTTTTTATGATATTTATCTGCTCATCTTTTGGCTTGTTCTCCCTATTTGTGTCTATAAATAGGGGAAAAATTCTGATATTAAGTTTTGTAAGGAAGAGCTTATCAAATTTTTGTATAGAGAAGGCGCACTCCCTACATATTTTTATTGGTATTTTCTCTCTTCTTCCATGGTGCTGCAGAAAGGCCTTTTTACTATTTAGGGTATTAAAATTGCCCGGAAGATCTATAAAATCACTCTCTCTGTTACATGTTCCGCAAATGAATTTCTCTTTTGATTTTGATGTAGATTTGTCTTCAGAGTTAAAAGATTTTTTCTTCCAATACTCTTCATAAAAATATCCATATATATTTTTATTATGATCCTGTTTTCCGTTGCCATATTGAAGGAGCCTATCAGGCAATCTAATTATTACAAAGAACTCATCAATGCCAAAATATTTTTTGAAATCATCTACTCTCTTAAAAAAGAGATCAAGAAAATCGTCACTACCAAATTTCAATAGAACATCTGTGATTTTATTTTCGTCCTCTTTATCTTTTTTATCAAAAAAGAGAGCACTCTCTATATTCTCTTTGTCGTTGTAGGTCTCGTTATACTTTTTATCATCTTTTTTCTTATCAATATATTTCTTTATATATGTATATTTGATTTTGTCTCTAGTTAGTTTCCCATAGAAGAGAAATAGAAATATGCTGAATGAGAGAGTTCCGCTGTTGTTAAAAATACATTTAAGCCCCTTTGTGTCTGCTCTTCCCAAATTATAGTAGTTTAGATTTCTAACTATCTTTGACCACTCTTTGCTCTCTTTCTCCTCTTCATCAAATGTCTTTACGGTTATTGGAAGGTTATTAATCTCCACCTCTCTATATTTTTCATTCTCTTTGGTAGGCTTTTTTTTATCTTTATATACAAATTTATTCTCTCTTTTTTCATAACCCTCATTATCAAGAATAAAGTAGATATTGTCTCTATCAAGATCGCTTAGATCATCTTTAACTGGTATGACCATTATTGGTTTATCTATTTTGTTTATTTTTTTTTCTATTATTTCTGTATATATTCCAGCCTCTTCCAAAGCATTGGAAAAATCAATCATCTCCTTTAACATCTGAAAAAAACCTCCTTAAAGATTATCTATTGTTGGATAATATCAAACATTCCGCACCCTTGAGAGTTTTTGCTTCCAAGCCCGGCATCATATGCAAATTTTAAAAAATCGACATTATTGCTCTCTAATGTGTATGGTCCAACCCACCCCTTTATAATTATTCTGTTATTATCATTTCCAAAAAATATAATTTTCTCATAATTTTTATTTTTGAAGAGTGGTTGTATCATCAAACTATGTGAACACTCATTTTGAAAGAGAGAGCACCACCTTTTTTTTAGATTTTTCTCTATCATCTCTGAAAATTCTCTCTCAAAGGGGGAGTAGTAGTAGGTTCTGTTTCTGTTATCATGTGTTTTCAGTGTGGAGTGCACCTCGATTGGTGTTATTGCCCTAATATCAACTCTATTTGTCTCTATTTTTACTGATGGACATATGCCCACAGATGAGACAATTAGATCATTATTTCCTATAAAAAGTTTGCTATTTACAAGGATAGCCTTTGCCATCTCCTCAAGTATCCACTCAACGGGAGATGAGATATAGAATGAGACTCTTTGTGGAAAAATAAATTGTCTATATCTTTTGTCAAATAGTCCCTTTTCTAAAAAACTTGAGAAAGTGAATAGTTTAAAATTTCTCTTTTCAAATTTAAAGCCCCTCTCATGGAGCCATGAGGCATCATCTTTTGGAAGATTATTATATATAAATGCTTGTATGTATGAATTGAAGCCTGTTGGCAAAACTATTTTTGATTCTTTATGAGCCATAAGTTCTATTTTTAATCTCAAATTCTTTTTTCCTTAATATTGATGTGTATAATAGACAAACAAATACAAAGTTATTTATATTTAAATAAAATATATTATTTAACACTTATTTGTAATAAATAGTATCTATGATCTAAATAATATCATATAAAATGACTAATCAATAATATTTTTTTTAAAATAATAAAAAAAATATTTTTTTATTATTTGTTTAATTTATTTTAATAAATCATTAAATAGATTAGATTTATTTACTTAATATAAAGAGCTCTATTTTCAATATTATATTCGTTCTAATTTTTAAAAACAATATATTTTGGTATTAAGTTATTTTTTATCTAGTTATTGATTTTTTTTGTTATATCATGTACAATATAATCAACTTAAAATTTGGAGGAATAGTTAAAGATTACTTATTAAATAATTGATTATATACATTTTTATAAGGTGATTTAGATAGAGAGGGAGTAGTACCCCTTAAAATTAAAAAGATCATCCTATTTTTTCTATATGCACAAACCTTGTGACTAAGCCTACATTGATTGTAAGGACTGGTCTACTCTTTGAATTATACTAAGGTTTGTGCGAGAGTAGGTTGGTGTACTACCTTTGCAAAAGATGTAGGCTTGTTCACGAAATAACATCATTTCTGCATTATAAATCTTTCTATTTTTATACTCCCTCATAAAAAATATTTGTTTTCAAATATGATATCGGTCAAAGCTTTAGACCGTTTAGTTTTTCAAAATCTATATGAAAAAAGAAAAAAACTCTCTCTTTTGGCTCTTTGTATGAGGAGTTATAGAAAGAGAGAGATTATAAAATATTATTTTTAAGGAGATTAAAGATGAGAAAAAGAGTAGTACTTTTAAGTTTTATGCTTTTGTTTGCAACGTTTGGTATTTTTGCTCAATCAAAATGGGAGAAATTTACGAATGATTGTGTTCAGCATGCTAAAGTAATGGAGCAATATGCAAAGCAGGTTGAAAAGAGCCCACAAAGCGGTTCAATAAATTATTTTAATCAATTGTTAGATATACAAATAGGGTTGGTTCAAAGACTTGAATCTATGAGTGGATATCCAACAGAAGAACAGGAACGAAGACTTGCTAATGCCTTTGCTATTATGCAAGATGCTTTACCAAGAATTCAACGTTTGAGTAAATATTTTAGATAAGGAGTTTTTATGTCTTATGATATGTATGAAATGTATGAAAATGCTTTAATTGGAAGTATAGTTGGCTATCTTGTTGTTATTATTGGGTGGATTATACTCTCTTTTGTTCTTGCTTCAGCCGCCCAAAAGAGGGGACGTTCATATGGATTGTTTTTGGCATTAGGTCTATTATGTTCACCTATAATAGGATTTATTATTTTATTGGTTATGAGTGAAAATGAAACAAAATAGAGCTATCTAAATTTTGTCTTTGAGAGCTTTACAAAAAAACGTAAGGCTCTCAATGTCTTAAGAAATATTCTTTATTCATTACTATAATATTTCTCTCATTTAAAAAAAATATATTTTGACTATAAGTTACTCTTTATGTTATACTTTGAAAAAGATTGTTGGCTTTTTGGGAGATTATTTTGGTTAGTGTAAGATATAAGATTCTGATTGTTGTTATTTCACTTTTTCTTTTTACGATGATTTTATTAACGTCGCTCTCTATTGGTTTCTCAAGAAGCGGCATTACAAAGATAGCTGTAGAATTTCTAAGCTATAAAGTTAATGAGGTAAAAGAGAAGGCCAATACAGAGATGACCAACCTCTCAAAGACAGAGTTTGCTGATAATCCAGAGTTTATTGAAGAGGTAAAAAATATAGTTATTGACTATGCAAGGAGTATTGCAAGTGGTGCTGAGTTTTTTGTCGCTGTTGATAAAGAGGGAATTGTTCAGCTCTCAACAGACTCTTTTTTGCCAAAAGATAAGCGTATAACCTTTCTAAATACATTGATAGAGAAAGAGACAGGATGGGTTGACTATACTATAGAGGGAACAGATAGGGTTGGGGCATACACCTACTTTCCGGAGTGGGACTACTACTTTGTAATATCAGTTTTTGCAAAGATGTTCTATAAAGATACAAATATGATTTTGACAAATTCCATTATTGTTCTAATTGTAAGTGTGATTCTCTCATCAATTCTAATCTATCTTTTTATAAACTATCTCTTATCACCTCTAAAGGTGATAGTAAATACTATGCGTAAGGTTTCGGAGACCAATGATCTTACCCTTAAGGTTCCAGTTAGGCATATGGATGAGCTTGGTGAGCTCTCAATCTCCTTTAATAATATGTTGTTGGAGCTTGATGGGGCATATAATGAGATAAAGAGCTATGCATATAGGGCTGTCCTCTCTCAAAAGAAGGAGGAGCAGATAAAAACGATGTTTCAAAAATATGTTCCTCAAGATGTTGTTGATGAGATTGTTTCAAATCCTGATAAGGCTCTTGTTGGTAAAAACTCAAAAGTCTCTGTCCTCTTTTCTGATATCAGAAGCTTTACAACAATATCGGAGACTATGGCACCTGATGTTCTTGTAAACTCTTTAAACAGATATTTCTCAATAATGGTAGATATTATATATAAGCGACGAGGTATTATTGACAAATATATAGGTGACGCCATAATGGCTATCTTTGGTGCACCAAAAGTCTATGGCGATGATGTTCAGCAGGCGGTTCTATCAGGGCTTGAGATGCTTGAGAATTTGGATGTTTTTAATGCAGAGCAGAGAAGGCTTGGACTAAAAGAGTTCTTTATTGGTATTGGTATAAACTATGGTTTGGTAACACTGGGTAATATTGGAACGACACAAAAGATGGACTATACCGTTATTGGAGACGCCGTAAATCTTGCAAGCCGTCTTGAGGGTTTAACAAAAGAGTATAAGACAGGGCTTATAATATCTGAAGATGCCTGCTATGCGACCAAAGACTATTTTTATATGAGAGAGATTGATAGGGTTCGTGTTAAGGGAAAATTTCAGCCAGTAAAAATATTTGAGCCAGCAAGATTTCTAACCAACAAACAGAAGGATGCATGGTCTGTATATAATAAGGGTATGCAGCTCTTTTTGGATAGAGCATGGGATGAGGCAGAAAAGCTATTCATTAAGTCACTAGAGCTTCTTGATGGAAAAGATTATCTCTCTGAAAAATATATTTTGGATATAAGAGCATATAGAGAGAATCCACCTGATAAGGATTGGGATGGTGTTGCAATAATGACTCACAAGTAGATATTATACTTTTTTGATTTTCAATTAGAAACTAAAAATTTTTCTTGCATAAGACATTTGTCAAAAAGTACCATGGTACATAAAAAAAGAAAAAAATCTTGAAATGCATGTCACAGTTTAATTTTACATATTAAATTTTGATAGGATAATCAAAATTAAGATATCTTTAAATGAAGTCTTTTGAGTAGTGTTACAGTATAAGTGAATAACTCCTAAAGATTGTAGCCTCCATCTAAAAAGATTATATCACCTGTTAGATACCTATTTTCAATAATAAAACTGATAGTCTCTTTTACAATATCTGTATTCCCAAGCTCTTTAAGAGGAATCTTCTCTATATACTGTTCCAAGTTTTCATTCTCTTGCTTTAAAATGAAGCCCAAAGCGATACCATTTACCCTGATATTTGGTGCAAGCTCCTTTGCAGAGAGCAGAGTTAAATCTCTTAACCCCTTCTTTGAGAGACTATATATAAAATAGTTAATATTATTTTTCTTAACCATAGAGTCTATTATATTTATAATTACTCCATTGCTGTTTCCTCTTTTACAGTACAAGCCAAAATCCCTTGTCAGAATATATGGTGTCTTTAAATTTATATTTATAATATTATTAAACGATTCATTTGAAGAGTTTAATAGAGTCTCCCTTAAAAATATTGATGAGTTGTTTATAAGCAAATCAAGAGTATCAAATTTTTCTAATATTTTTTCTATTAAATTGATCTCACTATTTTCATTAAAATCGAGCTTGAAAAGTTCACATCTTCTACCAGCCTCTTCAATCAGTTTTTTTGTAACCTCTGCTTCTTTACTTGAGCTGTTGTAATGAAGGGCTATGTCATATCCAAGACTGGCCAAATATAGTGATATTTCTCGTCCAATCCTCTTTGCCCCACCAGTTATAAGTGCAGTTTTTTTCATAATATCTCCTACTCAATTACTTCTATTATCTCTGTAACATCAAGTTGATGCAACATTAAATCTGTCTCCTTAAGCACTGCGCCCTTTACTTTTATTGTTCTTCCCTGATAGTTATTCCATATAGTACCCCTCATATCGCCAACTATAGAGTAGGAGATATTTGCATTTCTGATTATGAGGTAGGTAAATGGCTCATTTCCAGCGACACTGATGGTTCCTGTCATATATATTGATGTATCTGTTCTTAATGTTGAGACAGAAAAGAGGGCGAGGGTTAGAATAGTAAAAAATATTATAAAAATAGTTCTCTTCATTTTTTTTACTCCTAAAAATAAATTTATGATGCTCTTATCAAAAGTATAATAAAAAAAATATAAAATTTCATCTATTATATTGGCCATTTTTATTTTTTTAGTTTTTGACAAAATTGATTTGTTTTTGTATAGTCTTAATAGAATCTAACAAATAGAGAAGAGGGCCTTTTATAAATGGAGCATTTGAAGAATCTTAAGGATAAAATTGTATCAAAAGTTTTTATAAATAAAGATGATACAGATATAGTAAAAGCTAAAAAATCGATAAGGCTTACATTTGTAGGAAGTATTATTGCTATTTTCATAATTGCTTGGATTGCTTTTGCACTCTTCACATTTTCAAAAGAGGTTGTAAAAGTTCCAAATATAGAGAATGATAATATATATATAGCTTTGAACAAGCTCTCTGATAAGAACCTAATTCCAAAACCAAATACTCTCTATAGCGAAACATACAAAGAGGGAAGAGTATTTAATCAAAAGCCGGCAGCAGGCACATTTATAAAACAGGGAAGAATTATAACTTTTAATGTCTCTTTTGGCTCATATGAGAGCAGTCTTCCCGATTTTAGAGGCTATACACTCTTCTATTTTGATGACTATTTAAAGGAAAAATACCCAAATGGAGACTATCCATTTAAAATTTTACCTACAAAATATGAGTTTAATGAAAAAGTACCCGCTAATGAAATAGTTAGCCAAGAGCCTCCTGAAGGGACATTTATCAAAGGTATGGACAGTGTGCAGTTTGTTGTCTCTCTTGGGGTTAAAAAAGAGGGTATTTTGCAACTTCCAAACTTTGTTGGTAAAAATATGGGTGAAGCTTCTGAAGAGCTTACTAAGATGGGACTTAAGTGGAGCTATTTTTATAATATAATTGAAAAGAATAGAGATAATTTACTGGTAACAGAGCAGTCCATAGGTGAGGGGATGCCTATCGATAGATTGATAAAAGATGGGACAGTTTTGACGCTAACCATTAACAAATATAATGTTATGGAGAATAGAAACAAAATTGTTGATTTTAAATATATAGAGCTTCCATACAAAGCGATTCCATATGAGGTTGAGTTTCGCATAAGAGAGAAAAATAGGCTTACTGAAACCTCATTAATAAAGCTTACTACCTTTGGCGGGGTATCTATTCCTGTTGAGTATTCTGCAGAGATGGAGCCAAAATTTTTTATGTATATTGATGGTGCCTTTTCAAAAGAGATAGATGTGTTTAATTAGTTTTTTATCTACCATCCCCTAACCCCTTCCTATCATAGGAAGGGGAATAGTATATAAATAAAAATATATTGTAAAATATTATAAAAATAGAGTGAGAGTATAATATAAGTTGATTTTATTTAGAATTTAGAAAGGATAATATACATAAGTCGATTTTTATTATACAAGTAAGATAAAATCTTTGTTATATATATTATCCTTTCTAAATTCTAAATAAAATATGTATTTATGACTTGATTTTCTCTATTTTTTTTAAGAGGTTCATTTATTATATAAATAAAATATTTATCCTTTTATGATATACTCCCACCACTCTTAATAATTAATTATTATACTTTTAGTCTTGTTATGATATGATGAATTAATCTATTATTATTTAGGTTTTTACCACTTTTCACATAGGCCAAAAGCAGCGGCAATATGTCTTATTATTATATGAAGACAAAATGTCATTACAAGCGTTGCAATAGCAAATTTCAATGGGTATGCCCAAAATATTCTTCCAAGAATAAGCCCGCCTAAGGCACAATCTATCTGATCCCATGGAATGAACGGTTGCCCAGGTTTTATATCAAGCCTTCTTTTGAAGAATGATTTTACAGCATCGCCCAATATTGTACCAACCCCCATTGATATCCCTATCAATATAGCAGTTATATAGTTTGGCTCATATAGAACCCACCATGTATTTGATAGGTTCGCAGCCATATATTGGATATTTACAATTACAAATGCAAAAACTACTCCAAAAAAGAGCCCTCTGAAGGTCTTGTGGTCACCCAATATCCTTTTACCGCCTATAGATTTGTTGAAATCCATAGGATAGTTCAAAAATGGAACTTTTTTCATCAATATAGGGGCAACGTTTGCTCCAATTGCTGGAAGCATTGTGTATATTGTTTGTAAACAATATAGAGATATATTTTTTATGGTTTCCACCATTTTAATTCCTTAAGTAATATAATGATATATTTTACAGCATTAGTTATATAAAAATGGATTGTATTCACAAATAATAACAAATTTTTTATAGAAATGCAATTTTTATATTTTAACATTTATAAATTATAGATAAAGATTTAGGAAAATCCCCTACAAAAACATTTAAAGCAAAATTCTTTAATACCGAAGATCTAGCTAGTAGGTTCAAGGGGGATGTGATGCCGAAAACTGTGTATAAGAGAGGCAAGCTTAGCAGCAAAAAATCATTAATAAGAGAAAAAGAGTCTCTTCAAAATGATAGATACCTAAAAGAGAATTTGATAGCATATATTGGCAACAAAAGAAGATTACTTCCATTAATAAACAGAGCAATTGAATCAACAAAGATAGATCCAAATGGCTCTGATAGAACCTTTCTGGATCTATTTGCTGGAAGCGGTGTGGTATCCCGCCTTGCAAAGAGGCTTGGTTTTGAAGTTCACTGCAATGATTGGGAGTACTACTCCTACATAATTAATAGGGTTTTTATAACCTTTGATAAGAGAATTATTGAGAGTGGATTTGAAAAACTTGGCGGTTTTGATAATGCTCTAAATATTCTAAACTCTCTTAGAGAGCCCTCAAAAGATGATAGCTATATATCCCTCTACTATTGTCCAAGTGATGATATAAATCCTGATAAATTGAATGAAAGAATGTTTTATACTAATTATAATGGCAAAAAGATTGATGCAATAAGGGGAATGATAGAGCTTTGGTTAAGAGAGACCCTTATAACCAAAGATGAGATGGAGCTTCTTTTGGCCCTGCTGCTCTATGAAGCATCAACGAGGTCTAATACATCTGGAGTTTTTAAGGGGTTTCATAATGGTTTTGGCGGTACTAATGGAGATGCATTAAGCCGTATATTGAGAGAGGTTGAACTTATTAAGCCAGAGCTTGTAAATGGAAAAAAATGTTATGTCTATCAGGAAGACGCAAACATGCTTGCTAAAAAATTAAAAGCAACCCATTTTGATATAGCATATCTTGACCCTCCATATAATCAGCATCAGTATGGTTCAAACTACCATCTTTTGAACACTATTGCAAAAAACGATAAGCCTGAAATAAATAAGAATATATATGTTGATGGTAAAAAAATTGACAAATCTGCAATAAGAAAAGATTGGATCAACACAAGATCCTCGTTCTGTTATAAGAGCAGCGCAAAAAATGATTTTGAAAAGATTGTTGAGAGTGTCAATGCTTCACATATACTGGTTAGCTATTCGATTGATGGAATAATTGAGTTTGATGATATGCTTGATATACTTTCTAGAAGAGGGAAACTCTCTATGGTCTCAAGTGAGTATGTTAAATTTAGGGGCGGAAAGCAGTCTCTGACAAATGAGGTAAGCAATATTGAGTTTATATTGATTGTTGATACAAACAAAAAGGGGAGTGAAGAGGACATAGTAGATATAAAAAGAGAGCTTCTATACAATCGTATATCCCTAAATGTAAAAAAACGTATCAGTAAACCTATTGCATACAAATATGGTTTTTTCAATGGCGGCAGAGTGGATGATTGTGACATCATTTGTAAAATCTATGATGGAGCAGAGGTCTCATTTCAAATAAAAAATAGCAGAATGGTAGATAGTGAGCGCTTTCTTAATATTATTGAGGATTTTTCAATAGATAATTTAAACTCTTTGCTTCTTGATTTGGATTTGATAACTAATATAGGTAAAGATAGAGAGATTGAGATACTATTGGAAGAGATTAATAGTGGATATGGTAGTTCAAACGGCTGCAATCTCGAGCTGTTTAAAGATGTTGTCTATCTTTTATCAAAATTTAATAACAAAAAGGCCTATCTTCCATCTTTAAATATAATAAAATTGATCTTTGAAACAATGTCAAAAGATCTTAATTTTTGGACTATGATTAATATTATTGAGAGTGGTACTTTTATCAAATTTGAAAAGATAATATCAAATAAGCTATCAAAAAATGGTGATACTTTTTATGAAGAGAGAGAGGAGTGCTGCAAGGCCTACAGAGACTTTATGAGAGAGTACAACAATATTAAAGAAAATAATAAAAATGACAATCTTATTTTGTTGATAAAAGAGTTTGCAAAGATAAAATAAAATATGAAGAGATAAAAAAAACTATTTTAAAAAGCCCTCTTAATTTTAAGAGGGCTTTTTTAGTATCAATACTCATTTACGTTTTATGAAATTATCAATATTTCTCTTAATTTTATAGATTATAATAAAGATATTGATAATTTTATTGCTTTTATGTATATTATTGTTTTATAAAGGTTATAATTATGCAAATGAAAGTTATTTTATTTATAAAAAGTATGATATTGCTTCTATCTCTACCTGCTCTCTTTGGCTGCCAACCCTATGATAGGGGTGAGCTGATATTTATAACTTTTGATAGAGCTCTGTGCTTTTCGAATCTTAACAAGTGGGACGCTCTTGGTATAGAAAACTATAAATTTACCTATAGCAGTAACCATCAGTATGGTGTTGATTCAACTGCAGATCTAGTTGTTGAGGCTGGCTTAATTAAGAGCTACTCCTACAAAGATAGCTATGGTAATGATGTTGTTGTAAAACCTCTCGAAAAAACCGCTTCACATGGGGAGTTATCTACTATTGAGAGGCTATTTTATGTGATAGCAGGTATCTATGATTCTGGAAACGATCATAGGTATAGAGATTATCAGCTATATTTTACAAGTATTGATGTTGAATATGATGAATTTTACCACTATCCAAAGAGTATTATCTCTAGATATCACCTCCCAGATTCTCATAGTGATGGTGAGAGGGATTGGTCTATCTATAGGATATCAAATTTTCAAACTTTTTAGTGAGGCAAAAAAATGTTCTATCTAAATAGGGCTTTTACACTATTTGCTATTTCAATCTTGTTTCTCTTTGCGGGCTGTGATGGCTATATGCCAGTGACAGTAAGCGTTGACTTTAATAGGGGCTCTTATGATGCCAATTTAAAAAAGTGGAAAGATACTAATATCGTTAACTATAAATTCCTCTATATTAAGGAGTGGGATGGAAATGATTACAAAGTTAATGTTAGAAATAGCTTGATTGAGTCATACTCCTATAGTGATTATAAAAGTGAAGTAGAGGTTACACTTAACTCAACAGGCAATGAACACTCGTTGTTAACAATAGATGAGCTATTTGATTGTATAATTAGGGAGTATAACTATTGGGATGGAAAAAGTGTTATTCCAAATGAGGAGAGCTACTGTTATGCAATAGATGTAAAATATAATAGTGAGTATGGTTTTCCAGAGTATCTCTCCTATGAATATAAGTATCCGCCTGAAAGCTGGAGTTTTTCACCCTATGCAGCCAGTGATGCACCCATCGAAATCTTCTATATGAAGATAAAAAACTTTGAGCCCCTTTAGAGTGTGCTTGCAGAAGGGTTTATCTAAACTCTCATCTATGTTTATAAAATTATCAATATTCTTTTATATTTATAGCATAATAAAGAGATTGATAATTCTATTGTTTTTGCTTATACTACTAAATATATAGAGGTTATAATTATGAAGATAAAAATTCTTTTACCTATAATAATATTGTTATTAATAGTATCAATCCTCTCTATTTTTTCTTGTCCATTCCAAGATGAGGAAGCCGAAAAAAGGTATATCACTTTTGATAAAGATGAGTGTCTTTCAAACCTTGTAAAGTGGAAGGCTCTTGATATAAAAGATTATCAGTTTACCTATAGTCATAACAGCCAATATGGCCACGACACCACTACAGATGTGCTTGTTGAGAATAATAAACTTAAGAGCTACTCCTACAAAGATGAGTATGGCAATGATGTTGTTGTAAAAATTGTCTCTGACGACTACTACTCATCAAGAGATGCAGCCAATATTGATACTCTATTTTATAATATAGTATATTTTTATGATAAAGAGAATGGTTATGAATATAGAAGTTATAACTCATACTGTACAAGCATTGATGTTGAGTATGATGACTACTATGGTTTTCCAAAATTTGTTAAATATAACTACCATACTTCAGATTTGGTATCAAGTGATAGAAGTAGAGATATTTATAGAATATCAAATTTTCAAACTTTTTAATGAGGTAAAAAGATGTTCTATCAAAACAGGGCTTTTATACTATTTTCTATCTCAATCTTGTTTCTCTTTGCTGGCTGTGATGGCTATATGCCAGAGGTGATAAATATAGATTTTGATAAAGATGCCTATTATAACAATTTAAAAAAGTGGAAAGATCATAATATCGATGACTACAAATTTAGGTATGAAAATTTATATCCTGATTGGGATAAGAGTGCCTATAACATTAATGTCAAAAATAGAGTAATTGAGTCATACAGCTACTCAAATTCTGGCACAGAAACAACAGTAACAGTGAATTCTAATAGTAATCGCTACAATTTGAAGACAATTGATGAGATATTTGATAAGATAATTAATGATTATAACTCTTTAGATGGGGAAACCTATATTCCAAATGAAGACTCATATTGCACAGCAATAGATGTAACATACAATAGTACCTATGGCTTTCCAGAGTTGCTCTCCTGTGAGTATCACTATCCTCCAGAAAATCGATTTAATGGCACAGATGGGTGTGGATCTGGTGGGGCACGATTTTATATAAAAAACTTTGAGGTTTTTTAGAAGGAGTTTGATAAAAAGAGTGACTAAAATTATAACCATATTAATATTCTTGTTTTTAATATTTTTCTTTGGCTGTAGTTATTCAAATAAAGAGAGAGTTATTAATTTTGATAAAGATGCCTATAACAGTAATCTAGAAATATGGAAGGGTCATAACATAGGCGATTATAAATTTGACCACCACGTATCAGCTGTTGGATACTCTTCAAATTATAGAGTATATGTTAAAAATGGGGTTGTAGACTCTGCAGATAAAATAGATTCTGATGGAAATGATCTTAGTGCTGACCACATTGATATCTCCAGTTTGAGAACTATTAATGAGCTATTTGATTATATTATGGAGATGTATAACAGCAATAAGGGAAAAATAGTTAATATTAGTGATACATACTATTATAGAGCCTTTACTATAGAGTATGATTCCACATATGGTTTTCCAACAAAAATTGTTTTTGATATGTATGTTCCAGAGGATATAACAGATGTGGGTTCATCATATCACTATATAAAAAACTTTAAATCCCTCTAGGAGAGTGAAAGATGAATAAAAAAAATATCTCAATATTGTTATTTTTAATACTCTTTTTTGGCTGTGATTATTTAGAGAAATATACTAATAAAGAGAGATATATTGATTTTGATAAAGAGGTCTATGACACCAATTTAAAAAAGTGGCAAGATCAAAAACAAGAAAATTATAAATTTGAGTATAGTGGATTTGGGTTTATCGGCTTTGATTACAAAATAGTTGTTAAAGATGGGTATGTTAATTCTTATGCCTATAAAATCGATAACAGTGATAGTGGTGATGTTAGTGGGGATATGAACAAAGACAACTATGATTTAAAGACAATAGATGATATATTTGAGGAGATAATTGATACTTATAATAGAAATAATGGCATAAAGGTAGCAAATGATGATTGCTACTATAGAGCTATTAATGTTGAGTATGATCCAATTTATGGTTTTCCAACATCAATTGGATATGATTTGTATGTACCAGAGAATTTAGCTGTTGATGGCACTTTTGATTACAGTTTGGGCAATTTTGAACCACTTTAGGAGAGCAAACAAATGTTTCAAAGAGTTAAAATAGCAAAAATTACTATATTTTTTATTCTGTTTTTTATGATTTTCTTAAGCTGTGATTTTTTAGAGAAATATACTAATAAAGAGAGATATATTGATTTTGACAAAGATGCTTATAATACCAATTTGAAAAAATGGCAAGATCATGATATAAAAGATTATAAGTTTGATTATCATATAATTGGTTCAGATGACTTCTCTTCTCATTATAGAATATATGTAAGAAACGGATTAGTAGATTCTGCAGAGTGGATAGATTTTAATGGAAATGTTATTGGTTCTGGCTATGTAGCAGATATATCCAATTTTGAAACGATTAATAAGATATTTGAGAAGATAATTGATAGATATAACAAAAATAATGGTAAAAAAGTCTCCAATAATGATTGCTACTATACAGCATTCATTATTGACTATGATTCTACTTATGGTTTTCCAACAAAAATTGTTTTTGATGAGTATGTTCCAGAAAATGTTGCAGATGCAGGTGCATCATATCACTATATAAAAAACTTTGAACCGCTTTAGTTTTTTTAAAAAAGAGTTTTATATTTCCCAAAGTTCTAAAATTCGCTCCAAATCCTCTTGAGTAAAGTAGTCGATTGTTATCTTCCCCTTAATTGATGTTCCGCTTATCTTGACTTTTGTTTGAAGCTTTTTAGCAATTCTATCCTCTGCGTCTTGAATTTCAATCTCTCTCATAGCCTGTTTTGTTGGCTTCTTGCTATTGCCTATATCTCTATCTGTAGACCACTTTTTTGAGAGTGCTTCAGCCTCTCTAACAGAGAGATTGTTTTTTATTATATAGTCAGCAAATTTTAGATGCTCTCCCTTATCCTCTACTGAGAGTATAACTCTTGCATGGCCCGGAGGCAGAAGCCCATCTGTTATCCATTTTTGAATTTGCGGTTCAAGGTTTAACAATCTTATTGTGTTGGTTATTGCAGTTCTGCTCTTTCCAACTCTCTTTGAGATCTCTTCATGAGTCAGGTTGTAGGCATCAATCAGACTCATATAGGCCAAAGCCTCTTCAATAGGATTTAGATCCTCTCTCTGAATGTTCTCCACAAGTGAGATCTCAAGCTGCTCTTTTTGTGAGAGATCTTTTATTATTACTGGGATCTTCTCAAGTCCAGCCTTTATTGAGGCTCTATATCTTCTCTCTCCAGCAATAATTTCATACTTGCTATCTTTCTTTACAACAGTTATTGGCTGTATCACGCCAAAGTTTTTTATTGATATAGAGAGGTTCTCTATTGCCTCATCATCAAAATATTTTCTTGGCTGATTATTGTTTGGGACAATCTTATCAATAGGAAGCTCAACAAATCCAGCCAGAACATTTTCGGGAGAGGAGTCCTCCGATTTTATTGTATTATCATTTTGGACATTTACTTTAAGAAGGGCATCAAGCCCCATTCCACCCAAACCACCTCTACTTTTCGCCATCTATAAGCTCCTTGGCAAGCTCGATATATGCCTTTGAACCAATACAATTTTTGTCATGAAGAAGGACAGGCACACCAAAAGAGGGAGACTCTGCAACCTTGATATTTCTTGGTATCATAGTTTTGTATACTTTGTTGCCAAAGTGGCGGATTGTGTTTTTTATTACATCATCAGTTAGATGGGTTCTCTTGTCAAGCATTGTGAGTATTACACCCTCGATTGAGATATTTGGGTTTATACTCTGCTTTATTAAATTTATTGTGTCAACAAGCTGGGATATTCCAAGCAGTGCAAAAAATTCTGTTTGCAGAGGAATAAGAACGGTATCACACGCAGCAAGTCCATTGATGGTTAGCATTCCAAGTGATGGAGGGCAATCTATAAATATATAGTCATAATCACTCTTTATTGAGTGGAGTGCATTTTTTAGAAAGAACTCTCTATCTTTCATATTCACAAGTTCAACTGCGGCACCAGCTAGGTTTATATTTGCAGGCACAATGTCACAGTTTGCTGCCACACTCTTTACTATTGCTTCGCCTATATCTATGTGTCCCATAATAACTTCATAGATAGTCTTATCAGAGTCCAGAGAGAGCCCAAAGCCTGATGTTGCATTTCCCTGCTGATCAAAGTCGACAACCAGCACACGTTTGTTAGCTGTTGCAATAGCTGCAGAGAGATTTATTGCAGTTGTGGTCTTTCCAACTCCCCCCTTTTGATTGGCTATTGCTATAATTTTACCCATAAGGACTCCTTAAATTTTTTAATTAAAAAAATTCTATTTTCAAATACTTCTATGTGAAATGACTATTTTAGTATATAAATTTTAGAGATAGGATACCAAAATATGATTAATTTTGCAAATTTATTTTTGGTAAATAAATTATTGTTGATGTTTATATTGATTTTTTTTATAATATAAAATATTTTTTTATTAAGGAGTGTTATATAAAATGAAAGGAACTACGAGAAATCCGATAACGGTTATCCTTTTCAGTATTATTACATGTGGAATATATTATTTCTACTGGATTTATGTTACCACAAAAGAAATTAAGAACTATTTGAACGATTCGGAAATTTCGCCGACAAGAGAACTTGTATTCTCTATTGTTACCTTTGGACTCTATATCATCTACTGGTATTACAAGTATAGCAGTGTTATACAAAAAGAGGGAGAAAAGGTTGGTGTAGGCTTTGAGAAGGATTTTTCTATTACTATTTTGATCCTTGTTGTTGCTGCATATTTCACATGTGGAATAGCTTTATATGCAGCTCTTTTTATTTTCCAATCTAAATTGAATGCTATTTGGGAAAAAGTTTAGTTCATATATTTTGTTATTGTTAATAAGGAATATTGTATAAATGAAAGGTGAAGTGAAAGATCCGATAAGAATTGTTGTTCTTAGTCTAGTTACATTTGGAATATATCATTTATACTGGATTTATACTACTACAAAAGAAATTAAAGCTTATTTGGATGAACCTACAATCTCTCCAATGAGGGAGATTGTATTTATTATCATTACTTGTGGCTTATATACGATTTATTGGTATTATAACTATAGTGGTATTATTCAAAAAGAGGGCGAGAAAATTGGGGTAGAGTTTGAAAAAGATTTTTCTATTGCGAACTTGCTGCTTACTGTTGTTGGATGGTTTACATATTGGCTAGTAACCTATGTTGCTGTCTACTTTTTTCAGTCTAAATTAAATGAAATTTGGGAAAAAAATAGTTTAATTAGTTAAAAGTTAGTTTTTTTTTAAAAAACAAGATTATCTATTTTGTATCTTTTATTAAGGAATGAGAGTATGAAAGGAACTATAAGAAGTCCAGCATTAGTTATAATATTTACTATTATCACTTGTGGTATATATTTTTTATACTGGATATATGTAACATCTAAAGATGTTAAGCAATATTTGGACGATCCAAAAATTTCACCCTTTGCGGAGCTTCTACTTTGTATGTTTACTTGTGGTATATATTGGATATATTGGAACTACAAATATGGCGTTCTTCTTAAAAAAGTAGAGGAGAAGGCTGGCATTGTATCCAGCGAGGAGTATGGTGTTCTATTTCTAATACTTATTTTATGTTCTGCAGTTAGTATGGGGATAACTGGCATAATTGCAAATGTACTTTTACAGTCTAAATTAAACAACGTCTGGGAAAAAGAAATTTAATTTTAAAGATAACCATATGCTTAATAAATTATCTTTTAAAAAACCACTATTATTAATTTTGATACCACTATTATTTTTAATAGTGGTATTTTTACTTCTTATTTCTCGTTATTTAAATATAACTCTATGTTTATCAAAAGTTATTTTTGGGCTTCCATGCCCAGGGTGTGGGATGACAAGAGCTTGGTATGCCATTATTATACACCACTCACTAAAAGAGGCACTTTTTTATCATCCTCTCTTTCTTTTGCCTCTTGTTATAGTCTTAATATTATTTCTAAAAAATTTTTCTTCTACCTTTCAAAAACTATATTCAAACAATATTTTATGGGTTTCTCTGCTTGTGGTAACAATTATTGTATATATCATTAGAATGTTTATCTATTTTCCATATAATGAACCATTAAACTATTTTAATGAGAGCCTTTTAATGAAGGCTTATGGGCTATTTAAATTAATCTTCTCTCTCTAGTATTCTGCGTTCTCTATTTCTTACAGATGGAGCAACAACTTTTATATCATTACTGTTCAAATCTTTTTTTGCATAGAACATTGCTGTTGCCATGGTCATGGGGGTAGGGGTAAAGTCTTGATAGTGTTTGGTTTTGATATTGTACTTCGTAAGAAATTGCTCAAGCCTCTTTACAGAGTTGTCACTGCTTCCGGGGAATGAGAGGATTATATATGAAGCTATATAGAAATTGAGACCATTTCTATTTTTGATATCGTTAAAAAAATTGATAAAATCTATCAGAGTCTTATTTGATGGTTTTCTCATAAGAGAGAGAATCCTCTCATCAATATGTTCAGGGGCGATTTTTAATCTGCCGCTTGTGTGCTCTATGATAATTTTTTCTGTCTCAAGCTTCTTAATAAGGGCTATGTCGTGCCTGATACCTGATGAGACAAATAGATTTTTTACTCCTGCTATATTTTTAGCCTCTGTTAGAAGCTCCATATAACTCTTTTCATCAAGAATAAGGTTTTCACATATAGATGGATAGAGACAGCTTACCTTTTTGCAGCCATGGGTTTTACATTTTGAGCCATACATATTTGCTGTTGGACCACCTATATCACTGACTGTCCCTCTAAAATAGTTTTGCTTGGTTAGTTTTTTTACTTCATCAACTATTGAGTTCTTGCTTCTTGAGGTTATAATTTTCCCTTGATGGAGCCCAATTGCACAAAAACTGCAACCACCATAGCAGCCCCTATGTGATGTTACTGAATTCTTTATCATCTCAAAGGCTTTGATTCTATCTACATAGGCTGGAAAATCTTTTTTAAACGGTAGGGCATAGACTCTATCAAGCTCCTCCGTTGTTAGGGGTTTCTGTGGGGGATAGACAACAACAAAATTGTTATCATTCTGCTCCTGTGCCAAAATTTTATCACTCTTAAATGTGAAGTTCTCTTCTAATATAGAGGTCGTTTTTATTAGCAGCTCTCTGTCGTTTTGAATCTCTTTGAATGATGGAAGCTTTATAGACTCAATATTTTCTAGGCTCTTTCCATTCATCTTTATAGCAGTTCCATCTATACCAATTAAACTCTCGCCACTTTTCAATCTATCTACAGTTTCAGTTAGGGCCTTCTCACCCATTGAATAGATAATCAAATCTGCTTTTGAGTCTGTCAAAATAGAGCGGCGCAAATTTTGTGTAACAAAATCATAGTGGACAAATCTTCGAAGGGAAGCCTCTATCCCACCCAAAATTATAGGCACTTTATACCTTGATTTAAAATAGCTTGTGTAGACTATTGTTGCAAGGTCTGGCCTCTTTTTTAAACCATTTGGAAAATGAACCTCATTATCAATATTATATTCGTTTACTTTTCGCTCTACCCTCTGGCTTGAGTAGTTTGCAACCATACTGTCGAGGTTTCCAGCCGTTATACCAACAAATAGTTTTACATCTGGGACTGTTTTTAGAAACTCTTTATCATAGTAGGGTGGGGTTGAGACTATACAAACTGTCAAACCCAAAGATTCAAGAAGGCGTGCTATTATAGCTATGCCAAAGGAGGGGTGATCTATATAGAGATCGCCTGTTACCAGAAGTACATCAACAGTGGATAATTTTTTGTTTGATAATGGTAGGAATATTATGTTACTATTTTCTTGCACTTATTTTAGTAGGTAGTCTATTGCTTCTGTAAATTTTTCAAATTCTTCTTTCAGGTCTTTAAAATATGATTCCATATTTGTAAGGTTATTTGTCTTGCAGTCACTCTCCATTTTTAAAGCAATATCGCCCATTTTTTTTGCAGTTACATTGTAAGATCCACCCTTTATTGAGTGTGACTCAAATTTCAGCACATCTACATTTTTATCAGTTATGGCCTGCTCAATTTTTTCAAGCTGTTTTTCAACCTTATTTTTATAGACTCCAAGCACATCTATTACAAGTTCTTTCTCTCCCATATAATTTTCTAACATTAGCTCATAGTTAAATATGTCATCAGCCATATAGTATCCTCTTCTAATTTAATTTATTTTAACCATCTCTTTAGTATTTGTTCTATGTCCTCTTTTTTATAGGGTTTGATTAGGTAGTCATTCATACCTGCTTTGATTGCAGCCTCTCTGTCTTCATCGTCAGAGTTACCCGTAACAGCAATGATTGGCATAGTCTCTCCACGTCTTCTAAGTTCGAATGTGGCCTGATAACCATTCATTTCAGGCATTTGGCAATCCATAAATATTAGTGATATCTCCTCTCTCTCTGCTATTTCAAGAACCTCTTTTCCGTTTGATGCTGTATTGCACTCATAACCGTTTTTTTTTAGAACTATCTCAAGCATCTTTCTGTTAACTTCATTATCATCCGCTACTAATATTTTACCCATAACTTTTTCCTAAAATTAATTTTATATCTTAATTTTAAACCTTTTCTTAAATTTTATTGACCATTGTAGAGATAGCTCTTGTTTTTTTCTAATGATACAAACCATGCAACGCCAAGGGCTACAGCATCATCTCCTAATGTTGATATCAAGAGTTTTATCTTATCAGCTCCATTTGCCATAGAATACTCCATAAGGTTTTTTCTTATTATAGGAACTAAAAAGTCCCCAAGCTCCTCAATAACACCGCCGCCAAGTATAATTCCCTCAACACCAATTAGGTTAACTATGTTTGCAGAGGCTATACCAATTGCTTTACCACTTCTGTTCAGTGCCTTTGTAACAACTCTATCTCCCTTTGCGAGGGCTTTATAGAGAGAGGATGAGCCGACACTTTTTGACCAGTTTGGAGAAATCTGATCCAGTATTGTTTTTTCGTTCTTTTTTTCTACTCTTTTTCTTATATATTTAACAATTCCAACTTTGCTTGCAATTGCTTCAAGACACCCCTTTCTACCGCAGTTGCACTTTGGGCCATCCATCTTTACAATTGTATGTCCAATTTCCCCTGTTGTAAAATTGTCTCCCCTTATTATCTCATCGTTTATTATATAACCGCCGCCAATGCCTGTGCCGACAAATATTCCATATATATGTTTCAAGCCCTTTGCAACCCCTAGGGCATACTCTCCATAGGTACCCATGTTTGCATCATTATCCATAAAAACTGGTTTATTCAATTTTTCATAAACTATTTTTGATAATGGAACATTTTTCCAGCCAAGATTTGGAGCGTGTACTAATGTTTGTGTCTCTATATTTACTGCTGATGGAACTGCCATTCCGATTGCTTTAATATCTTTTTCATCGATTTTAGCCTCTGCAATTGCATCTTTATATGTCTTTACGATGGAATCAACTATAAAATTTAGATTTATGTTGCCAGCAATTTTTACCTTTATTCTTGATAGTATCTTTCCACTCTCATCTATTATTATGGTATATATTTTTGTACCACCCAGATCAATTCCAGCAAAATAGTGCATCTCTCTCTCCGCTTTTCTATTTTATAGTAGTAATAGGTCAATAACCACTATAATATTACTAAAAATATGCCGATTTGTCAAAAACATATTTATAATTAAAAAAAATAAAAATCTTAATAAACTCTTAACACTTATATCGTAATATTCACTTGATTAGTAACAATAAATTAGTAACAATAAAAAAGTTTATAATATTTTGTTGTGAGATTAAGGAGAAAATTATTTATGAAGAGAGTAGTGATTTTCGTTAGTATGATTATGGTTGTTCTTTTTTCATCATGTAAAAAAGAGGAGAACGTAAAAGAGATTTTGGGTGCGGGAGCAACATTTCCAAACCCTCTATATGTTAAAATGTTTGACGAATACCATAACAAAACAAGTATCATGGTAAACTATCAGGCGATTGGGTCTGGTGGCGGAATAAAGCAACTTATGGAGAAGACAATAGATTTTGGGGCAACTGACGCCTACCTTACAGATGAAGAGCTTAAAGCATCAGCAGAGGAGGTATTGCATATACCTACATGTATAGGTGGTGTTGTTCTTGTTTATAATATACCAAATGTATCTGCAGATATAAAATTATCTGGGCTTACATTGTCAAAAATATTTATGGGTGAGATAACCAAGTGGAATGACTATATGATTAAGGCAGATAACATTGGTGTTGAACTTCCTGATCTTAATATAACTGTGGTTAATAGAGCTGATAGCAGCGGTACAACTTTTATATTTACTGACTACCTAACGAAGGCGAGTCCTGAGTGGGAGAGCAAAGTTGGCAGAGGCAAATCTGTAAACTGGCTTGCAAAAAATATTGTAAGCGGTAAAGGAAATCCCGGTGTTGCAAGTTTGGTTGGACAATTGAGTGGCTCTATTGGTTATGTTGAGATATCATTTGCTATACAAAACAGCCTTAAGATGGCACATATAAAAAACAAGAGTGGATACTTTGTTAAACCTACACTTGATACAATAAGTCTGGCTGGTGAGGTTGAGATCCCAAGCGACACAAGAGTAACAATCACAGATAGTGCAGCAGAGATGGGCTATCCAATTGTGAGCTTTACATGGCTTATATTCTATAAGGAACAAAACTATAATAACAGAAGCAAAAAGCAGGCAGAAGCACTATATAGCCTTTTGAAATGGATTGTTAAAGATGGGCAAGAGTATTGCAAGCCATTGGACTACTCTCCACTTCCTTTGAATGCTGTTGAGAGAACCAATATTATAATAGACAGTATAACTTTCGGGGGAAAGACAATTAGTGAAGGAAAACTACCGTAATGTTATCAAAAAATAGTACAACTAAAAAAGATAATAAGAGTGTACAAGAGCCTCTCTTTTTAAGAAAAGAGAGGATTCTTAATATAGCATTTAATAAACTGCTTCTCTTTTCAGGGATTCTTGTTGTCTTGATAATTATATTTATGCTTATTATTCTTTTTATTGCATCATTTCCAGCAATAAAAAAATTTGGTATTGGCTTCTTCTTCTCAAACAGCTGGGACTATAGAACAGATAACTATGGGGCACTCCCATTTATAGCTGGTACTGTGCTGACCTCACTTCTTGCAATCCTTATGTCACTTCCATTTTCACTATCAATTGCAATATTGCTATCCTCCTATTTAAAAAAGGGGTTTCTTGCAAGCTTCATAAAGACAACAACGGAGCTTTTGGCTGGGATTCCATCAATAATATATGGCTTCTGGGGGTTCTATTTTTTGGGACCGATTGTAAAAAATATTGCAAAGTCGTTTGGTATAATAGATGCAACTGGCTATGGAATTCTAACATCATCAATAATATTGGCAATAATGATTATTCCATATACTGCCTCAATCAGCCGTGAGGTGCTTGAGCTTGTTCCAAATGATTTGATAGAGGCGGGCTTAAGTTTGGGCTCTACTAAATATAAGGTGGTAATGAAGATAATGTTTCCATATGCCCTATCTGGTATATTTGCTGGGGTTATTCTATCTCTTGGACGAGCTTTGGGAGAGACAATGGCAGTTACTATGCTTATTGGAAACAAGAATCAGATACCAAAAAACCTCTTTGATACTGGCAACACCATTGCGAGTGTTATTGCGAATCAGTTTGGAGAGGCGACAGGAATCCAAAGTGCAACCCTCATTGAGCTTGGGTTCATACTTATGGTAATTACTGTTCTTGTTAATTTCTCAGGAAAATATATTATAAATAAATTTAAGGTGTAAATTCAATATATGAAGAGTGATTTATCAAAAAAAATTGGGGCAGAGAAGATAAAAAATAGACTTTTTACCTTTATTATATTTCTATTTTCTATTGCAATCATTGCCCCTCTATTTTTAATAATATTTATGATAATAAAAAATGGAATATCTGTTATCGATTTTGACTTTATCTTTAAACCGAAGAGGCTGCTTGGAGCAACGACTGGAGGAATTGGAAAAGATATTGTTGGAACATTTATTCTAATTATTACGACAACAATATTGACAACGCCGCTTGGAATTATGGTTGGTGTCTACCTTTCGGAGAATCAAAAGAGCAAACTATCTTTTATAATACAGTGGAGTATCGATATTTTGCAGGGTGTGCCATCAATTGTAATTGGGCTTATTGTAAACATATGGCTTGTGCAGTCGAGGATTATTGGATATTCAGGTTTTGTTGGCTCTGTCGCCCTAAGCTTTATGATGCTTCCTGTTATTATTAAAAATACAGAGGAGACAATAAAGCTGATTCCAGAGACCTATAAAGAGGCGAGTATTGCTCTTGGCGTTCCATACTATAGAACGATTCTTAAAGTTATACTTCCTGCGGCATTAAGCGGTATTACAACTGGTGTTCTGCTTGGTATATCTCGTATAGCAGGTGAGACAGCTCCGCTTCTTTTTACTGCATATGGAAATAACTTTTTTAGCACAGATCTATTTAGACCAATGAATAGTCTTCCTCAAATAATATACAATTACTCTATGGACTCCTCACCAAATTCGCACCTTACAGCATGGGGAGCCTCATTTGTTCTTGTTTCGATAATTCTAATTATAAATATAATATCAAAAGTGGTGGTAAGAAAATGGAAGATAAAATTTTAGATAGCTCATATTCAGAAGATAAGCAAGATGGTGAAGATAGATATGAGGAAAAAAAGAGAAATTTTGAAAAATTAAAGAAAAATAGGGGTGAAAAAAAACTTGAAGAGAGGAACGAGGAGATTCTTAAACTTGAGAATGTCCACGTCTACTATGGGGATAAAATCGCTGTCAATAATGTGAGCCTCTCATTTATGAGTAAAAAAATAACTGCCATTATGGGGCCATCAGGCTGTGGAAAGACAACGCTTCTTCGCTGTCTAAACCGTATACATGAGACATCACCAAATGTGAGAGTTGAGGGAAAAATCGCTCTTCAAAATGAGAATATATTGGAAGAAGATCCAATTATGGTTAGACGAAAGATCGGAATGGTTTTTCAGCGTCCAAACCCATTTCCAACGATGAGCATATATGATAATGTTATTGCAGGATATAAACTTAATGGAATAAAGAAGAAGAAGAGCGAGTTTGATGCGATTGTTGAGAGATCTCTAACAATGACAAGCCTTTGGAAGGAGGTTAACAATGACCTTCATAAGAGGGGGACATTTTTATCGGGCGGACAGCAGCAGAGACTCTGTATTGCCCGCGCATTGGCTATGAATCCAGAGATAATATTGCTTGATGAACCAACCTCTGCTCTTGATCCAATTTCAACTTCTCACATAGAGGAGCTGTTGGTTCAGCTAAAGAAAAATGTTACTATAATTTTAGTAACGCACAACCTCTCTCAAGCGGGGCGTATATCAGATTGGACTGCATTTATGTATTTAGGTGAGCTTGTGGAGTATGGAAAGACAAAAAAACTCTTTACAAATCCGCAGGACAAGAGGACAGAAAACTTCCTTATTGGTAAGTTTGGTTAAAAAAATATTTTGATAGGAGTGCTACTATGATAGAGAAAGAGATAACTTCACTTAAGGAACATATACTAAAGCAGGCAAATAGAGCTGATAAGATGATTACAAATGCCATTAAGGGTTTGATTGAGAATGATAAAGATCTTCTTGAGAAGGTTATAGATAAGCAGGAGCCTAAGGTTAATAAAAATGAGATAAAGATTGATAGACTCTGCATTAGGACGATTGCTCTCTATCAGCCGGAGGCGATATTTCTTCGTACTGTATTTATTATCAGCAAGATGAACTATGACATTGAGAGAATGGCGGACAATGCGGTTACTATTGCTAAACATTCAATCAAAATTGTTGATGAGCCAATCTCACATTTTTTAAAAGATATTATAAAGATTAAAGATGTTGCTCTTGCAATGCTTAAAGATAGTATGAAATCTTTTATAGATAGAGACTCATTTCTTGCACGTGAGGTTTGTATAAGGGACAGTGAAGTTGATTTTTTGGCGAATAAGTTTTTTAAAGAGGCTGTTAAATTTATGACTCTTCACCCAAAAAATATAGAGAGAGCTCTCTCCTTAATAGATATCTCCGATAGTTTGGAGAGAATTGCAGACTTAACAACAAATATATCAGAAAATGTTGTCTATATGGTTGAGGGGAAGATTATAAAGCACCACTGGTATAGGAGAGAGAGCCAAACAAAAGTGCTGTTTATTTGTGAAGAGAACTCATTGACAAGTCAGATAGCTGAAGCTCTCCTAAAAAAATTTGGAAAAGATGAGTTTCATGTAGTGAGTGCTGGCATCTCTAAGGGAACTTTGAATCCATATGCTGTTGAGGTGATGAGCGAGGTTAATATATATATATCAAAAAACAGAACGAAGTCTATTGAGGATATATCAAAATTTGAGAAAAATTTTGATTATGTTATTAACTTGTGCGATGAAAATTCTCAAGAGAAGCCTCTCGAACTTCCATGGAAGAGTGAGCTTCTCAATTGGAATATCAAGGGTGGAGCAGAACTTCAAGGAAGTGAATCTGAAAAACTCTCAAGAGCTAGAGAGATTAGAGATGATATAAAAGCTATGGTGGAAGATTTTATAAAGCTTGTGGAGAGTAGAGGGAAGTAACTTTTTCTAATCCCCCAAACCCCCTTTTATCAAAAAGGGGGCTTTAAAAAGAAGGCTAGTTCAAAAAAAATAGCTTTTTTATTGTAATAAAGACAAAAAGATAAACAAGATACCTAAAAGTCGCTTTTTGTTCGATTTTGCTGTGCAAAATATAAAAAAAGCTTTGTTTTTGGCATCTCATTTATCTTTTTGTTTGATTTGTCAGCGATAAGCTTGTTTATTAAAAAAAACTTATATATTGCGAATAGTTTTTTATAATTTAGGGAGTTTTATAAGATGCAAAAGATAAAGATTTTTGTATTACTTTCGTAAGAAAGTTCTAACAAAAATCGACTCTTTTGTGTCTTAGCAAAAACTCCCGCTCATATCTAAGCAAGAATCCTCTTTTTAAAGCCCCCTTTTTGATAAAAGGGGGTTGGGGGGATTAGAGATAGGGCTTTACGAGCGATAGTCAGCATTGATCTTTACATATTCATAGCTCAAATCACATGTCCAATATTTGTAGGAGATATCTCCCATCCCGATATCAACAGTTATTGTGATATTTTTTTTGGCTAGGATCTCTTTCGCTGCTTCCTCATCAAAAGGGTGATTAAGCCCATTTTCAAATAGGAGAAGATCACCTATTGAGAGTTTAAGCTTGTTTGTATCAAAGTTCTCTCCGCTGTAACCTACTGCACAGATAACTCTTCCCCAGTTTGCATCTTCACCAAACATAGCTGTCTTTACTAAACTTGAGCGAGCAATGGATTTTGCAATATTTTTTGCCATAGAGAGTGTTGCTGCATTTTTTATATCTATCTCTATTAGCTTTGTTGCTCCCTCACCATCCTCAACAACTTTTTTTGCAAGCTCTGTTGCTGTTAGAAGAAGTGCATTGTAAAATGTGTGATAGCTCTCGCTCTTTTTATTATCAATAATCTTGTTGTTTGCAAGACCATTTTTAAAAATCATAACAGTATCATTGGTGCTTGTGTCACCATCAACACTTATCGAATTGAAGCTTAAATCAACAATCTCCGTAAACGCACTCTCTAAAAGTGAATCTTCAATATTGCAGTCTGTAAATAAATAGCAGAGCATTGTCGCCATATTTGGGTGGATCATACCTGAACCCTTACAGCAGCCATATATAGAGTATTGGCTTC
This sequence comes from Spirochaetota bacterium, assembly GCA_031549085.1. Lineage (GTDB taxonomy): Bacteria > Spirochaetota > GWE2-31-10 > GWE2-31-10 > MWDO01 > JAVBQL01. Next base: position 44,322 of record JAVBQL010000019.1, on the reverse strand, counting down.
CATCATCATTTACCTTGACTTCAAAGACCTTCTCTTTTGTATCAGTTGTCATTATAGCCTTTGAAAAATTATTTGAATGCTCTTTTCCACTCTTTATAAAAGATGAGTGTATAGTTTTTAAGCCACCAACAACTTTATTGACATCAAGGTTTACACCAATTACGCCGGTTGAAGAGACAAGAACTTCATTTGTGTTTACATCAAATAGTTCTGCTCCAACCTCACATGTCTTTAAAGAGTCATTGAATCCCTTTTCACCTGTGCAGGCGTTGGCGTTTCCACTGTTTACAATCAGTAGTCTTGCCCTATTTTTACTCTTTTTTAGGTTCTCTATATCTACCAATAGCGGGGCTGCCTTATACTTATTTGTAGTAAACTTTGCAAAGACTGTTGATGGAACAATTGAGTATACCACTCCCAAATCTAAGGCACTACTCTTTTTTAGTCCACATGCAATTCCAAAATCTAAAAAGCCATTTACATTGTTTAGAAGCGGTTTCTCTGCAACTTTTATGTTATCCATTTTTTTATCCTATTATAAATTTCTTTTTTATAAATTTAGAAGATTTAGAAAAATACTATTTTAATCTTTTAAAACGAAGATACTTTTTATCATAAGATAGATGTAGATAGTTACTATCAGGTGATAGGCTATAGTAGATTGTAGTACCATATTCTCCAAAAAATCCTTTTTCATCTATATATTCCAACGAACTCTTATAACTATATTTCTCACTCCTATCTTCAGCAAATGATTCATCGGTAAAATTTTTAATTTTTATTCTGTATATTGTATAGATATAATCATAACTATTTGTATAGTAAAAGTATAGATACTCTTCATTCCATATCATACTGAAATCATTCATCATACTGAAATTAGCTTTCTTAGTGCTTAAACAATCATATTCACCAAAAACCTCATTATTACTATTAATCTTTTTTCTAGCATCATGTAATATTTTTGCACGGCCATTGATCTTAGTGTTGGCATTTGTATTATAAGGTTTTATAAAACCTATAATACAAAGTAGCATCAAAACAAAAAATGAAGATTTAAATACTTCCATAAATAGTCTCCTAAGTGAATATAGGTTATCTTCTATATAAATAGATCTCCCAAATTTAAGAAAAAGTAGAGAGCCGGTTTAAGCTCTCTACTTTTTATATACTATCTATTTTTAATTTGCTGTCCCTGTCTTTGTGTTATCCTGTTTCACTATGTTGTACTGTCCATCATTGTATTGATACTCTTTCTTGTTTAATATCTCCAAAGCCTTTTGCAGTTGAATATCATATTCAAGGTCATAAGGTGGTTTGTTCTCTACACTTATATCAAGAGCATTTTTGAATAATTTTTTGAGATATTTATCTGGTAGGTTGTAGCCCTTTGTTTTCAATTCGGCAACCCACTTGTTGACTTCATCTTGATTTGCCTTTGGGTTCTTCTTCACATATTGGTCAATGATTTTATCTGTATACAACTTCTTTAGAGTCTCCTTCTCTTGCTCGCTGAATTCTGGCTCTTTAACTTTGATATCAGGCTCAATTCCAATGCCATCTATACATATACCTGAAGGAGTGTAATATTTAGCAATTGTAAGCTTAAATCCATCAACTCCACCATCAAGCTCATGGAATGTCTGAACAGAGCCCTTTCCATAAGATTTATCTCCAACGAGTATTGCTCTGTTTGTATCTTTCACAGCTCCTGCAAAAATTTCAGATGCTGAAGCTGAACCATCATCTATCAGAACTATCATAGGTATATTCTTTGGTACAATTGTATTAAACTTGTTTGCCTTCTCAATGCTGTCACTAAAAATACTTCTTCCCTTAGTTGATACTATAACACCATCATCTTGGAAGTAGTCTACAATCTCAACAACCTGCCTTAGAAGTCCACCCGGATTCATTCTGAGATCTACAATAAGTCCCTCAATCTTATTATTCATAAGTTTGATAAGCTCATCATGAACATGCTTGCTTGTTGTTCCTGCAAATTGTGTTATTCTTAGGTATCCATATTTGTTGTTATCACCGATATATCCACTCTTCACACTTGGGAAATCTATATTTGCACGTATAAGCTCAACTTCAAATTTAACCTCATCACGCAAAAACTCAATTTTAACTGATGTGCCAGGTGTCCCTTTAAGCATCTTTGCAACCTCATCAACACGAAGTCCCTTTGTAGATTTTCCATCAACAGTTATGATCAAATCTCCAGGCTTCATACCCTTTTTGTATGCTGGGGTGTCCTCAATTGGAGATACAACCACTGTGTAGTCATCTCTCTCTGAGATAATCATACCAACACCGCCAAAAGCTCCCTCTGATGTACTTCGTAGATCGCTTAACTCTTCAGGAGATAGATATACAGTATGCGGATCGCCAATTGCATCAAGCATACCCTTTATTGCGCCATTAATGAGTTTTTTGTCATCCAATGCCTTATCATCAACATAGTCTCTCTTAACTTTTTCTAGTACAGTTAGAAATTTTTGAATTGATTTGTTAGAAACGGAAGAGCTTGTACTTGCATTTACAAAGAGAGTGAATAAAATAACGAACGCAAAAGTACATGTAAGTGTAATCCATAAAAATCTTTCTCTGCTTTTCATTAATGGTTATCCTTATAGTTTTAAGTTTTTTGTCACAAAAGAAGTTTAAAAATTGATTAAAACAACTTAAATTTACATTTTTATAATAGCAAACTTTTTCATTATAAACAATCTTTTTTAAAAAAAAGTAGAGATTTTGTTGTCTTTAGAGGGGAGAAGGAAAGTTTTTTATTCTAACCCACCCCCATCCCCGCCCTTAACATAAGGGCAGGGAGTTTAAGAGATAAAAAAACAAGATGGGTGATACAATAGCATAAGTCGATTTTATTCGTGCAAGCAATATAAAATCTTTGTTATGCTATTGTATCACCCATCTTTTAACTTCACAATATAAGTCGCTTTTATTGGTTTTGTGGTTATGGATGAGATATTTTAATCGATTTTATTATACCTTACAGATAACAGAGTAGATAAGCCAATTTTGTTCGATTTTGCTTTCGCAAAATATACAAAATCTTTGTTGTACTGTATCTTATTTTCAATCTTTATATATGCAGTATCACTCAATTTTGTCGAACAGATGTAGAATAGTATGGTACACATAAGTCGATTTTTGTTGGTCATTTTTTCAAAATGAATACAAAAATCTTTGTTATGTATATCTTACTATTCTACATCAAAAAAAAAATAGAGATTTTGTTTCAATTTTTGCTTATAATTTGTTATATACTATTATAATATTTTATGATAAAAAGCTGTTTAAATGATATTTTGGAGATATTATGGATTTTAGAATTTTACGAAAGAAATATATAGATTTTTTCAAATCAAAGGGGCATAGCGAAATTAAATATGCCTCATTAATACCTGAAAACGACCCGACTGTTCTCTTTACAACAGCAGGAATGCACCCGCTTGTTCCATACCTTTTGGGAGAACCGCACCCACAAGGGAAGAGGCTTGTTGACTATCAAAAGTGTATACGTACTGGAGATATTGATGAGGTTGGAGACTCATCTCACTTGACCTTTTTTGAGATGCTTGGAAACTGGTCAATCGGAGACTACTTTAAAAAAGAGGCAATTGAGTACTCCTTTGAGTTTCTAATAAAAGAGCTTGGCTTTAAAAAAGATCAGATATATATAACCGTCTTTGAGGGGGACAGTGATGCTCCTCGTGATGATGAGTCGGCTGCTATTTGGAAGTCTCTTGGTGTTGAGGATTCTCATATATACTACAAGCCAAAGAAGGACAACTGGTGGGGACCTGCTGGACTCACTGGACCTTGTGGGCCAGACACAGAGATGTTTATTGATACAGGGTTAACGGCTTGTGGGGCTGACTGTTCACCGGGCTGCCATTGCGGTAAGTATATCGAGATATGGAACGATGTCTTTATGCAGTATAATAAAAATAAAGATGGGAGCTATACACCGCTCTCCCAAAAAAATGTTGATACAGGCATGGGAATTGAGCGTACAGTTGCTATGCTGACAGGCAAAGAGACTGTCTATGAGACGGAGAGCTTTACCCCAATAATCGCAAAGATTGAGGAGATATCTGGAAAAAAGTATGGCGAGAGTGCAGCTATCACAAAAGCTATGAGGATAGTTGCTGACCATATTAGGACATCAGTTTTTATAATTGGTGATGAGAGGGGGATTGCCCCCTCAAATGTTGGAGCTGGCTATGTTCTTCGAAGATTGATTCGCCGTGCTATCCGCTATGGAAAGCAGCTCTCAATAAATGAGCTATTCCTTGCTAAGATTGCAAAGATTGTTGTCGATTTGATGGCTGAGTTCTATCCAGAGTTAAAAACAAACGAATCTAAAATATATGAAGAGCTAACTAGAGAGGAGAAAAAGTTTGAGGAGACAATCGAGAGCGGCTTGAAAGAGCTTGAGAAAATTATGCCAAAGCTTAAAGAGAATAATCAAACAATGATCTCTGGGCGTGTGGCATTTAGACTATATGATACTTATGGCTTCCCACTGGAGTTTACAAAAGAGGTGGCGGCTGAAAATGGGCTCTCTGTTGATGAGGCTGGCTTTAATGAGGCTTTTGAAAAGCATAAGGCTCTCTCTCAGCAGGCACAAACTGATAGCTTTAAGGGCGGTTTGGCTGATCATAGTGAGGCGACAACAAGACTTCATACGGCGACACATCTTTTGCATACAGCATTGAAAAAAATATTAGGAGACCATGTTGCTCAAAAGGGTTCAAACATTGATGCAACAAGGCTTAGGTTCGACTTTACTCACCCTGATAAAATTGATGATGCAGACCTTAAAAAAGTTGAAGAGTTGGTAAACGAGCAGATAAAAAGGGCTATTCCTATTACTATGGAGATTGTGACCCTTGATGAGGCGAAGAAGCGAGGGGCAATAGCTCTATTCACTGGAAAATATGATGAGAAGGTTAAGATGTATACCATTGGTGACTTTAGTATTGAAGTTTGCGGCGGTCCACATGTGAATAACACAAGTGAGCTTCACCACTTTAAGATAGTGAAAGAGCAATCCTCCTCTGCAGGAGTGAGAAGAATAAAGGCGATTTTGGATTAAGGCTGTTTTGTAATTGCAGGACTGGTTGTACTCTCTAGTGTTTAGTAAGGAAGACTGTTATGAAAAGAATAATTACCTGTTTTACTTTAAGTATTGCTGTTCTATCTCTATTAATAAGCTGTGGGGATATCTGGGCTACGTGTCCACCACCCTCTGAGTATGAATATGACCCACTAAAAGCTGGGGTGGAGGTTCTGTTTAGTGGTGGAGTTGCATTGGATACATCTAGCGACTCATTCTATCCATCAATATCAAAGTATAATGATCTTTTTTATATATATGATCAAAAAACAGTGCGTGTTTTTGATGAGAAGTTAAAATTACAAAACAGAATTGCAATAGATCCAGTAGTTGATCTCTCTGTTGATATGAGTCTCTATAGATATCGTAATTTTGATAGAAACTATAAAATATTAGTGCATGATGAAAAAATAGTTGTATCAATCTTTTTTTTTACTATTGAAAAAAGAGTAGATATTCCAGAAACTACCAGAAGATACTTGCAGATGGACTTAGATGGAGGTAATAAGAGATTAATAACATTTGATAATATTAAGAGTACCATTATTGACTATAACAGGGTAACAGATAGAATTATGATATACATGGGTAGTAAAATTGTAGAGTACACATATGACTCTACAACTGATAGCTATATATATACCATTGATAATATATCTACCTCTTTTTCAACTGTTCATATTAATAAATTTTATGGTGATACTGTATGGGAAATCCCATTAAACTATGATGAATATAGTACTACTCATTTACATAAACATACATATGAGTATTCCAATGGGGAAATTAAAATTATTCGTCCAGAACTAAAAAATATTACTGTCGAATATTTGAAAATTGGTGAGGTTGTGGATCTTGCTATTGATGAGGACTATTTGTGGTTGATATCAATGAGGTATGGGGTTTTCAAACATGAGTTTTATTACAACCTAATGAAAGTTCGTCCTTTGTAGATTGAGTACTCCCACTATGTTAAGTAGTGGAACATTTTTTTTAAAAAAAACTATCCCTAACACTACTCATACTCCCTTTCAAAGATAACAAAATTAAAGAGAATAAAATAAATCATAATAACCATAATAAAAATTTTGACAAATTAACTATTTTTATTTAATAGTTAGATATAAGCAATAAAAAATTATTTTATAAGGGTAAAGCTATGTTAAGAGGTACTTTTACAGCATTGGTAACACCATTTAACAGTGATGGTTCTATCGATGAGAGCTCATTTCGAAACTTAATAGAGGAGCAGGTAAAGGGAGGGGTAACTGGTATTGTTCCTTGCGGTACTACTGGTGAATCTCCAACTCTCTCATATAGAGAGCATGATCGTCTAATCGAGATAGCTGTCGAACAAGCAAAGGGCAGGCTTCATGTTATGGCAGGTACCGGCTCAAACTCCACAGACGAAGCAATTGAGATGACCAACTTTGCCAAAAAGGTTGGTGCAAACTCATCTCTTCAAGTTGTGCCATACTACAATAAACCTACTCAAGAGGGCCTATACCGTCACTTTAAAACAATAGCTGAAAAGTGTGATATCCCTATTGTTGTCTACAATATACAGGGGCGTACTGGGATAAACCTTGAGACCTCAACTCTAGCAAAACTTGCAGAGATTGATAATATAGTTGGTGTTAAAGAGGCATCAGGCTCTATCACTCAAATGATGGACGTTATTAAGACAACTAAAAAAATAAAGAGAGATTTTGCTGTTCTTTCAGGCGATGACAGGCTGACACTTCCGCTTATGGCGATTGGTGGAGATGGAGTAATATCTGTTGCTTCAAATGTTATTCCAAAGAGAGTAGTCGATTTTGTAAATCTTGGACTTAATGGTCAGTTTGATAAGATGAGAGATGAGCACTATCAGCTTGATGAGATGTTTATCAAGCTTTTTATAGAGACAAATCCAATCCCAGCAAAGACTCTTCTATATATGATGGGCAAAATTAAGAGTGTCTTTAGACTGCCTATTTGTGAGGCGTCAAGTGCAAGTGTCTCTATTTTAAAGGAATTAAAAGAGAAATATAAAATATAAAAAAAATGTGGGTGTGGAGGAGTTTTTTTTACTAATCCCCTCAAGGTTAGAAAGATAATATTCTTTTTATACAAAATATTTGTTAAAAAGGACGTGGAAAGAAAAAGCCCTTTTCAAAAAGGGGGTGGTTAAGGATTATTGGAAATATTGATTAAAGTAATAATAGGTTAATAAAGAGAGCCGAAACCAGCTCATCGTTAAAAGCCATTAAGACATATAAGTCGATTTTATTGGCGTAATAACGAGATAAAATCTTTGTTATATATCTTAACGGCTTTTAACGATGAGCTGGACTTGTTAGCCAAATATGTATTGATGATGACTTTTTGCTGCTTACTAGAGTATCTGCAATATGTAAGTCGATTTTGTTCGATTTTGCTGAAAGCAAAATATACAAAATCTTTGTTACACATCCCAGATACTCTAGTAAGCAAAAAATAGGACAAAGTTTTTGTTATTAGCTATTTATGAATTTATATTTAAAAAAAAAATAAATATTAGGAAAAAAATGAAATGAAAGTAAGCAAAAATATGATCTATACAATAGTAGTAGTTGTAATAATTGTAGCTCTGGTTGCTCTATCAATTACTGTTATTCCATCAAGCTCAAAGGGATTAAAATTCACATTGGGCTCTATATCAGATACAATTCTTGAGCCGGGCATGCACTTCAAAATCCCACTTGTGCAAACTATTGAGGTGGTAACAATACGTCCTCTGCAATTAAACTACTATATAGAAGTTGGCAAGGGTGGAGCTATCACAAAAGACAATCAAACAATTGGAGCAGATATAATTGCTTTCTACAAATATAAGGCTCACGATCTTGTAGATATGTGGCAGGACTTTGGTGAGGAGAAGATGAAGAGCCTTGTTTCAAACGCTATTACTGAGGGCTTTAAGATTGTTATAGGTAGATATACTATATTTGAACTTCCAATATCTCAAGAGAAAATTGTGAAGGACTCCTTTGATGTTATAAAGGGCAGACTTGCTGACTATCCTGTTGAGCTAACAGATTTGAAAGTGGTAAACTACGACTGGTCAGATGAGTTTGACAAACAGATTCAGGAGACAATGCGTAAGGCTCAAGAGGTAAAGCAGAAGGAGCAGGAGCTTTTGATAACTGAGCTTGATGCACAAAAGAAGGTTAAGCAGGCGGAGGCTGACAAGCTTGCAACAATTGCAATCGCAGAGGGAGAGAAGCAATCTGCACTTCTTAGAGCTGATGCAAAAAAGGTTGAGGGTGAGGCGATAAGGATATATAACGAATCAATTAGCAGAAATATGCAGCTTGAACTTGAGTTGCGAAAGCTTGCAATTGAAGAGAAAAGAGTTGAGAAGTGGAATGGTCAATATGTTCCAAACAACAACTATATGCCAGTTCCCTATAACTATGGGGTTGTCCAAGGACAAAAATAGTAGTATTTTATGTAGAGGGTTTTGTAAATCTAATCTCCCTGCCCCCTTTACATAAAGGGGGAGTTAAGAATATAGCTTGTTGTCTAAATAGATATTGGTGATGATTTTTTGTTTCTTGTAGAGTATCTGCAATATGTAAGTCGATTTTGTTCGATTTTAGCGAAAGCAAAAATATACAAAATCTTTGTTACATACTCCAAATACTCTACAAGAAACAGATATAAAAAACCTTTGTTTTTTATATCTTACAATAAGCCTATTGATTTAATAAGGGAAAGAGTTAGAGCTTGTTCTATCATAAAATTAGAAAGGTAATATTTTTTTTTATATAAAATATTTATCAAAAAGAGTGTGGCTAATAAAAAAACTTTTTAGGAGGTTTTTTTGAAAAGTAGATTATTTTTGAATAGATTATTTTTTATATTTTTATTTTGTTTAACCTCTCTCTTTGCCTATAGTGAGGCAAAACTTTTGGTCTCTCCTGTTGGAGCTTCAGTAGATGTTATAAGGGGTGAAAGCAGCTTTATAGCCTTAAGGGTATTGATACCAAAAGGGTACTATATCTATGGAAACCCTTTGGGCGGAGTAACTGGAAAACCAACATCAATATCTGTCTCTTATAAAGATGAAGAATTGACAGTTGCACCGGCAAGATACATGCCTCCAAAAAAGCATAAAGATTTTGAGGGAAATAGTGTCAATATATATGAGAGAGAGACCTATATATTTCTTCCATTTGTTGTAGAAAATGGCGATGCTGCTATTTCAGTAGATATTAAAAATCCTCCTAAATATAAACTTACTATTAAGTTCGATGCTCTAATTTGTAGCAAGGATTCATGCACTTCATACACAAAAAAGATAGATTATGAAATTATAGCATCAAATCAGCCTATCCTTAGAAGCCACGATATAAGAACTCTCTACTATAAATCGTTAGAGGTTGTAGATGAAATTGGAGAGACAAAAGAGAGCTTGGGGTTGACAGCTATTAAAGATCTATCAGCAGATTTGATTCCAGAAATTAATGAGAGCTTCTCTCCAGTATATATAAAAAATATTGCTATTGGGAATATACTGTTTGCAATATTGCTTGGATTTCTTGCAGGCTTTATACTTAACTTTATGCCTTGTGTTTTGCCTGTTATAGGCTTAAAGATTCTTGGCCTTATAAAAAACAATGATGACAAAAAGAACTTCAGACTTAATATAATATTCTTTATTTCTGGGATTCTTTTAAGCTTTATTGCACTGGCAATCCTTATAGCTATCTTTGGCATAAAGTGGGGTGGGCTATTTCAGAATAGTGTATTTCTCATTGTTATGATTCTGATTATCTTTGCATTAAGCCTCTCTATGTTTGGCGTTTGGAATATAAATTCTCCAAATATATATGTTAGAAATAGAAATCAATATTTGGACTCATTTCTGAAAGGGCTCTTTGCAACACTTCTTGCAACCCCATGCAGTGGGCCACTTCTTGGCGGGGTTCTGGTATGGACGCTTTCACAAAATATAGTTACCGTTTTTTCGGTCTTCCTCTCCATAGGGCTTGGTTTTTCTCTTCCATATATAATATTTCTAATAAATCCAAAAATAGTTAATATAATTCCAAAGAGTGGTGAGTGGACAATTGTTTTTGAGAGAATAATGGGCTTCTTTCTAATATTCACAATATTTTTTCTCTTGACAGTTATGGAGGATAAGTTCGTTCTTCCAACCATACTCTCTATAATATTTATTGCAATAGCTTTTTTTCAATATGGATACTTTGGTTCTATCAATAGATCTAACAATAGTAGATTTGTCTCCATTATTATGTTTTTTGTTATTATTCTCCTTGGTCTATTTTTATCATATGTTGTTATGGCAGAGAAATATAGCAACAAAGAGAAAATAATTAAAGAGACCTATAGCTATGAAGAACTAATAGAGAATATAGAGAATGGAAAGACTGTAATTGTAAACTTTAGTGCAGATTGGTGCATAAACTGCAAGTTTGTAGAGTCGATGGTTTTTCAAAATGAGAAGGTTATTAAAACAATCAATGATAACGATATTGTTTTTCTTACTGCTGATATCACCAACTACAACTATGAGGCGGATACTTTGATGGATAAACTTGGAACGAAATCAATTCCATTTCTTGCTGTGTTTAAAAGTGATGATTTTACTCGACCAGTTTGTTTAAGGGATATCTATTCAAAGGGAGATTTGCTTAAGGCAATTGATTAGTTTTTTTGTGCAAAAGAGATGCTCTTTTTCTAATCCCCCCAACCCCCTTTACATAAAGGGGGTTAAAGAAGGTTTAGCTATAATTAGAGTTTTAAGTTATGTTAGAAAAGGCTATTAAAGGATATATAAGTCGATTTTATTGGCGTAATAACGAGATAAAATCTTTGTTATATACCCTTTAATAGCCTATGAAAAAACAAAAAAAACTTTGTTGATATCCCTCATAAACCAAAGGTAAATATGAAAATTTTATAAATGTTAAAATCGATAGAAAATACCGTTAAGCATCTCTGCTTCTATACGAAATATACAAAAATCTTTGTGATTATCCTCATAAGCTAAAAACAATAGTTAATTAGCTAGATAAGTTTTTTTAAAAACTCTATTAAAATATTATTAATAGTTTATTTCTACTCCCCATCTTTTTTCTTGCTTTTTATGTTTAGCTTCGTTTTGACACTATTATAAACCTCTTTTAGCTTTTTCCTATTATAATTGTCATAGGAGATATTTGTATCCTCCATTGTCTTTCCAGTCTCAAGATTTAGTGATGAAGATTTTTTTATCTTTAAAATTTGTGCAGGAAAGAGGGTTCTGTTCCCTGTGATAAGAAAGCTTAAGAGTGATGAGACAGCGGCATATACACCAATTGCAGGACCAAAGAGCTCTATTGCAAGGATTGATGCTGATATTGGAGTGTTGGTTGCTCCAGCAAGAACACTTACAAAGCCAAGTGCGGCAAATATTGTTGGGTCATATCCCATAATGTTGGCAAATGCTGCCCCAGCTGTAGCCCCAATAAAAAGCAGAGGTGAGATCATACCTCCAACACCTCCCCATGAGTAGGTTATTGAGGTGAATAGAATTTTTAATAGAAAAGCGTAAATTACAATTTTTTCTCCGCTTATAGCAGCAGCGACCACATTTTCACCCAATCCCAAATAGTCTTTGCCAATAAGCAGTGCAAGAACCACTAAAAAAACTCCGCCCCATATATTTTTAAATGGTTTCCACACCTTAATTTTGTTATATAGAACCTTGTTTAATTTTATAGACTCTATCAAAATTATAGAGCATATTCCAAAAAAAATACCTGCAGCAATAACTTGAAGAAAGAAAAATTTATTGAACTCTGGAATATTTGCTATTATAAATGGGTGTGAATTAGCCCCAAGCACCATTTGGCTAACCTTAAAGCTTACAATTCCCGCAAAGAATGAGGGGAGGAGTACTTCATAGAGGATGCCTCCAACAAAGAGCACCTCTGCACCAAATAGGCTGCCTGCAATTGGTGTCCCCAATATCGCTGCAAAACCAGCACTAATGCCACAAACCATAAGCTTGCTTAAGTCCTCCTCTTTTAGCCGAAGCAGTTTTCCAAAGGCAGAGGCTAGACTGCCGCCTATGTCAGCAACTGGAGCCTCTTTTCCAAGTGAACCGCCAGAACTTAATGTTACTATAGAGAGGATAAATACTTTTGGGATGGACATTATTGGTATTGGTTTTCTGTTATTTACATGTTCAATAAGCTTGTTTGTTGTGTATACATTGGCGTTTGGAAAAATATAGAGAAGAGCAAGTCCATTAATAAAAAATATTATAGGCAATGCAAAGTAGTAATATTCAAATTTACCAGTTATGCCACTACAAAAGTTGAGAGTCTTTGTAAAGAGTCCAGCGGCAAGACCTGTCACAACACCAATAATCAGAGCCAAGATTCCCCATTTTATAATACTAAATAGTATAATGGAGCTCTCTTTAACGGTGTTCTTTAGGTTAGTTTCCATGGTGACAGAGTAAAGCTGTTTGAATTTCTTTAGGAAAAGTTAACATACTATATTTATCGTATTTATTTTTAAAAATTACAAGTTTTTTTACTTTTTTAGTTCCCACGTTTTTTTTACTAGCCACGTCCTTTTTGATGGGTATCTTGTATGGGAAAAAAGTTTTAGTTTCTAAATTTAAAAAATAAAAAACAATGATATAGTACAAAAAAAGTATGTTATTTATTATGGGTTATGAGGAAAGAAATGTTAGCAAGTAGGTTTGTCTTGCTGTGGTATGCAACAAAAATTTTTTCTAATCGTGTACGATTTCAAAAAATTGACTTGCATATCACAAAAAAGACAAACCGGTCGTTTTTACATAAACAAAAAAACTCTGTTTATTATGAGGAAGCAAGTTATATAGTTAAACCTCTTAGTTTAAGCCCCCTTTTTGACAAAAGGGGGTTGGGGGGGGATTAGAAAAAAGCCTCTACCTTGAAGTTGTAACGCCAACCTTTGGACACTCACTATTTACTTTACATAGAGAGCAGTGGGGTGATATTGGTGTGCATACTATCTGTCCATAGCTAACCATATACTCATTAAGACTCCTCCAATACTTCTGTTCAACAGCCTCCATAAGAGAGAACTCTGTTTGCTCTGGTGTCTTTGTTTCTACAAGCCCAAGCCTGTTGCTGATTCTATGTACATGGGTGTCAACACATATTCCATCAAGATTGAATCCAAGTATTCTAACTAAGTTGGCTGTCTTTCTTCCAACACCCGGCAGCTCAAGAAGTTTCTCCATATCACTTGGAAGCTCACCACTATACTTATCTATTACTATATTTGCAACCTCTTTCAATCTTTTTGCTTTTGTTTTATAGAAGCCAGCGGGATATATTAGAGAGGCTATCTTCTCTTCAGCTATGTTTTGCATATCATAGAAAGATTTTACCTCGTTAAAGAGCCTTTTTGAGGACTCTATGGTTACTTGATCTTTGGTTCTAAGGCTTATTATGGTTGATACAAAAACACAGAATGGACTTTTTGTTAGTTCTGATATCAGTGTAACTGAGGGAGCAATATTTCTATCATAGTTCTTTTTTAGAACAGAGATTAAAAATTCAATATTCATTTTTTAAACTGTCTCTTTAACTAATATATCTCTTAATAGTTTGTCTAGATAGTCTGGGATTGGAGTCAGTTTTTTTGTTGCTAAATCTATTGTACAGAGCTCAGTTTTTGCTCTTATAGCGATTTTTCCATCAGCTTTCTTTACGGCATACTCTAGGGCGAATCTATATCTCTCAACACATGTTGCAACAATCTCTATTTTTACCTGCTCTGCCAAGAGAAGTGGAGATCTATATTGAATAGCTACATCTCTTATCAAAGTTCCAACCCCGCGTTCTGAGATATTTATATTATTCTCAAGAAGATAGTGCATTCTTGCTCTCTCAAAATAGCATAGAACTTTTGGGTGGTGCATAACGCCATAGCTGTCAACATCTTCAAATTCTACCTGAATTGGAAATATATACATTTTAAAAACTCTCCCTTAAACTTGATTGTTTTACCTATTTTAATAGAGAATCGTAAGACTCTCTATATTCATTTGATATATCAATAAGTATATCAACTGGATGTATTTTTTTATATCCTAAAGATTTTTGCATACTTGATTTTACAAAATTGATTGTAGCTCTATCTCTCTTTAGATTTATGAATTTGATCTCTTCATCAAGTTCTATATCATAGAGACCTCTGTTACCTCTTATGGGTATCGGTTTTACTGGTCTGATATTTTTAAAATAGAATGTATTTCCTTTGCTGCCACTCTTAAGACACTCATAGAGGTTTACTACACAGAAAACAAAGCCTCTATATCTGTTGTTTGCTATGGAACATATGAGAATATCACCCCTATGGTCTGTTCCCCAAACCTTATGCTCCTCTGTTTTAAAACCAAAGAGTATATCTAATATAGTACCTTCATGCATGCTTAATGCTTTGTAAATGCCCATACTCTATTTCAAAACAAAAATATGATAGAAAAAAAGATAAAATAGGAAAGTGTATACAAAGGCAAATACAATGCCTGCAATGACCTCATTAGTTTTGTGAGCTACAAGTCTTGGAATGGCTATTTTGCTTTTTAATTCAGGATTCTCTTTTGCAATTTCTGAAACAGCTATATTAAGCTGGTCGATTGCTCCACGAAGTCTAACGGCATCCATCAGAATAACTGCTGCCATTATTATAGAGAGTACAAGCATGGCAGAGCTGAAACCAAAGTTTGGATCAAAAGCAATACCAAACACAAATGACATAATAAAGACTGTGTGGCTTGATGGCATTCCCCCATAATTAAAGGCTGATTTTGGGTCAAACTTTTTGTTTTTGATTGAATTTAGAACAAGTTTGAACACCATAGAGAGAATGTGTGCCGAACAGCAGAGTATCAGCGCTCTATTGAAAAAAGAGTCGGTAAAAAGGGATATAAATTGTCCCATAAGCATATTAAAATTGTTATGTATATTATTTATCATAGAGCCTAATGTATCAGAAAAAAAAAAAAAGTCAAATATTATTTTTTAGATTTGTTTATTGATTTTATTTACGAAGTTTGTTATAATGATGATGTATGCTATTTTTATGAAAAATATTTTTTTAAAAAAAATCAATTTAAGGAGTAAAAAATGGCAAAGAAAAAAGAAGAACAAGTAGATTTGCTACAGGTACAAAACGAGATAGAGAGGATGGCTTACGAGATTTATGAGACTAGAAAGAAAAATAATGAGCCTGGCGACCAAATCTCAGACTATTTCAAAGCTTCAAATGAGATTAAGAAGAAATATGGAATTAAAGACTAGATCCGCTATAATGATCTTTTTAATTTAATAATTATTAAAATTATTATTTAGCATTTTAGATCTATTTGTGTTTTATTAAGCTAGAGTCTAGAAATTTTATCATATCTTTTTTGGATTCTAGCTTATTGTTTATTTAGATAGTGTTTAAATTTATCATAAAAAATATATGTTTTTGAGCTTAAAAGGAGCATTTTAATCATGGAAAGAACCTTTATTATATTAAAGCCAGACTGTTTGCAGAGAGGAATTGCGGGAGAGATAATATCAAGATTTGAAAAAAAGGGATTGAAGATCGTTGCAATGAAACTCTCTTTGGTTGCAAAAGAGAAGGCAGAGTACCACTATGCAGAACATAAAGAGAAGCCTTTCTTTGGAGAGCTTGTTGGCTTTATTACCTCTTCTCCTGTAGTTTTGATGGTAGTTGAGGGAGATGATGCTATAAAGATGGCAAGAAAGCTCTCCGGAGCAACAAAAGCAATCGATGCAGAACCCGGTACAATAAGGGGTGACTTTGTAATACATACAGGTCAAAATGTTGTTCACACATCAGATAGCCCTGAGAGTGCAAAGAGAGAGATTGATAACTTTTTTGATGCAAAAGAGATTGTTTCTTATAAGAGAGAGATTGATAAATGGATCTAAATCAAGCAGGGGGAGGGGGGGTAGCTTCCCAAAAGAGTGTTTCTAAAGATAACTTTTTTAATATTGCAAATATTCTAACTTTAAGCAGAATTGTTTTGGGGTTTGTCTTTTTTGCACTTTTCATTTTTTTGAAATCGTCAAAACTTGACTATAAAAATGAGATGGTTCTGCTTATAGCGCTCTTTTTTATTTTTGTAATAGCGATTGTAACAGATGCCCTTGATGGTTTTTCTGCCAGAAAACTTGGGATTGTTACCGATTTTGGGAAACATTTTGATCCGCTTGCCGACTCAATATTTTTTATTCTTGTATTTTTTACCTTTGTAATGGTTGGTATAATGCCAATCTATCTATTTTTGATAATATTCATTAGAGAATTTATTATGCATCTCTTCCTTAGACCATATGTAAAAAGAAAGGGTTTCTACCTTCCAGCTAATATTATTGGAAAAATAAAGACCTTTTTGCAATGCATGTTCTCTCTAACAATAATACTATTTTTAATAGCAAGGCGAGTGCTTATCCATAAAGAGATAGATATATCAATTTATGACAGTGTATTTTCTATTAATTCACTTATATTTTTTATAATAATAACCTTTTTCTCACTTTTTAGCTTTTTCGTCTATCTCCTTGATATAAGAAAAGTTTTAAAAAGCAGAGCCTAATTTATCTACTTTTTGATAAATATAAATTCAAAAAGATCACTCTTTAGCCATTTTTATTAAAAAAACGATATATTATTTCTTTCTATATTCTTCTTTCTTTTGAATAAGAATAGATAATCTTTTTGACAATTAATTTCTCTTCTGTTATAATGGATAGCACCTCTTTATAAATATCTTAAAGGGGAAAGGTAAAAAGATGATTTGTTTGATTAAATACCTTTTTGCTTAAATAATGTTTTAGGAGTCTTTTATGGGACCACTATTTGTTGTTTTTCTTGTGCTGATTATAATGGTTATAGCCTTTGTTTTTTCAGGGATTAAAATCGTTAATCAATCAACTGTAAAAATAATTGAGAGGTTGGGAAAGTTTAATAAGATTTTAGAATCTGGAATCAACTTTACAATACCCTTTATTGACAGGGTACGTCCTGTGAGTACTAGAGTTACAAGATATGGAAGTGATGGAAAAACTTATGTATCAAACCTATATGTTGACTATGTTGACTTAAGAGAGCGTGTGTTTGACTTTCCGAAGCAAAATGTTATCACTAGAGATAATGTTACTTTAGAGATAGATGCACTGCTATACTTTCAAATAATGGATTCATTTAGATCTGTGTATGAGGTAGAGAATCTTGCAATGGCAATTGAAAAACTTACTCAAACAACTTTGAGAAACATTATCGGTGGACTTGAGCTTGATCAAACTCTATCAAGCAGAGATAAAATAAATTCAGAACTAAGACAAATACTTGATGAAGCAACTGATAAATGGGGTGTGAAGGTAAACAGAGTAGAGCTTAAAGATATCTCTCCTCCAAAAGAGATTAGAGAGGCTATGGAGAAGCAGATGAGAGCCGAGAGAGAGAAGAGACAGACTATACTAATCGCTGAAGGTGATAAGCAAGCGAAGGTATTGACTGCTGAAGGAGAGAGGGACAAACTTATTGCTGAAGCAGAGGGACATAAGCAATCACAAATCAAGAAGTCTCAAGGTGATGCAGAGGCAACAATCAACATTGCAACTGGTGAGGCGGAAGCAAAAATTAGACTTGCAAAAGCTGAAGCAGAGGCTCTTAAACTAATTCAAGAAGTTCTATCAAAAAATAGTACAGATCCTGCTCAATATCTAATAGCAATGAAATATATTCAATCTCTTCAGGAGATAGCTGGTCAACAAGGCGAAAAAGTTGTCTTTATGCCTTATGAAACAACAGGAGTGCTTGGCTCTCTTGGCGGTATAAAAGAACTTTTTAAGGACTCAAAGCCTAACACAGGAAAATAGACTAAATTTAGATTATAGACTTTTTTTTAAGGTAGAGATAGTTTTTTTATTAAACTATTTCTACCGGTTTTTATTTGTTTTTGTTGGAGGTAGTTTTTTAAAATGGACAAAAAAATAACACTTGATTACTCTTATGTATATCCTTTTATTGATGATGATAAAATCGCTGCTTATAAAGGTGAGGCTTTAAAAGCTTTCAAAATGTTAAAAGATGGAAATGGAGCAGGGAATGATTTTATTGGCTGGAGAAATTTACCGCAGACAATAAAAGAGAGTGAAGAATTTAATAAGATCATTGAAGTTGCTAAGAATATAAATAAGAATGCAGACTTGCTTGTTTGTGTTGGTATTGGCGGAAGCTATCTTGGAGCGAAGGCTGTTATTGAGGCACTTTTGCCGCATTTTTATAATAGTCTTCCTAATAGTGAGAGAAAGGGACCAAAAATATATTTCGCTGGAAATAATATAAGCGGAAGCTATCTTGAAGCTATATTAGAAGAGATTGGGAGAGCAGAATCTGTCTATGTAAATGTCATTTCAAAGTCTGGAACAACTACAGAACCTGGTATTGCATTCCGTAATATAAAACAGAAGATGGAAAAGAAGTATGGTAAAATTGGGGCAAAAGAGAGAATCATTGCAACGACAGACTCAAAAAAGGGTGCACTAAAGACTATGGCTACGAATGAAGGGTATCAAACATTTGATATCCCCGATGATGTTGGCGGAAGATTTTCTGTTTTGACACCTGTTGGACTCTTGCCTATTGCTGCACTTGGACTTGATATCACTAAGCTTTTAGATGGAGCGATAAGTGCCATTGCTATGGGAAGTGAAGAGAGCCTTGAAAAAAATCCTGCATTGATGTATGCCACTATTCGTAACCTGCTATTAAAATCTGGCTATAATATAGAGATGCTTGTAAACTATGACCCAGAACTGCACTTCTTTAGTGAGTGGTGGAAGCAGCTCTATGGTGAGAGCGAGGGAAAAGATGGAAAGGGACTCTTTGTTGCATCATGTGATTTTACAACAGATCTTCACTCTATGGGACAATGGATACAAGATGGGCAGAGAATAATATTTGAGACAATCTTGAATATAGATGAGCCTCTCTCCACTTTAAAAGTTGCCTCTGATAAAGATGATCTTGATGGATTGGAGTATCTTGCAAATAGATCATATTCAGAGATAAATAAGAGGGCAGAGCTTGGAACATTAATTGCTCACTATGAGGGTAAAGTTCCAAATCTTATATTTAATATTCCAACTTTAAATGAATATTATTTGGGACAGCTTATCTATATATTTGAGCAGGGGTGTGGAGTATCTGGCTATCTTCTTGGAGTTAATCCATTTGATCAACCCGGAGTTGAAGCTTATAAGAAAAATATGTTTGCTCTACTTGGCAAAGTTGGAAGTGAGCAGGCAAAACTGGATATAGACAGCAAAATGAATAGCCTTCCTTCTGGGAAAAAGACTATTTAATATTTTTATATTGTTTAAGTTAATTTATGAATAAAAAATTGTTTTTGATTTTAGTAATTATCTTCTCTTCTCTATCTTGTTCGGGGAGCAACTCTCCAACTATAAGTATTATGATTAATGAGAAAACTTATAAGTTTGAAGTTGCTGCAACCCGCGAGGCGAGAATGAGGGGACTTATGTATAGAAAAAAGCTTAACAAAGATAGCGGAATGTTTTTTATCTATAAATATGAAGAGTATATGTCATTTTATATGAAGAATACATATGTACCACTCTCAATTGCCTTTATTAATAAAAGTTTTGAGATAATCAACATCGAAAACGGAGAACCTTTAGATGAGACCAACATTGATTCGATAAAGCCAGCTATGTATGTACTAGAGGTTAATCGCGGATTTTTTGAGAGGGTTGGAATAAAAGTTGGAGACAAGCTTGATATTGTCTCAGCTATTCCATATATAGAATAGGATTATTTTTATGTTATAATTTTTTAAGAAAAATGTTCTTAAAAAAGTAGGAGTAATAATGAGTTTCGATAGAATTTTTTTACCAAAAAACAAGGTATATTCTATAATATTTTTTGTTATAATTGGGATAGTAACTGTTGTCTTATCTCTTGGTTTTTTTAATCTGGATATACTTAATGATGTTACAGTTCTCTTACCTGAGAATGCAGAAACTAACGCAGAGAGAGAGAAGATTGCAAGACTAAATAAAGAATTTCCATCAGATCAAATGCTCTTTATTACTGTATCAGATAACCCATTTAGAGAGGGAAAAATTGAAAAATTGTGGCAGCTCTGTCATGAACTTGACAACCTCTATGTAGTAAAGTCTACACTCCATCCATTTAATGCAACCTCTTTCAAAAAAATTGGTGAAACCTTTCAGATTGTTAGAAATAATCCTAATGACTATCCAAAAACTGCAGAAGAGATTGAGAAGTTTAAAAATACATTAAAATCCAATAGATATCTAATTGGTTCTGTTATCTCTTATGATTATAATACTGCAGGGATTGTTGTAAGAATTAATTTTGATGCGATGGTTGGGAAAGAGATTGAGAATCCAAACTTTTTTGTGAAATTTTTAGAGAAAATATTTGATCGCAAATTTGGAATTGCCCCAATAAACAGAACAGATTTTTCTAACGAAGTAGAGAAAGTTCTAAAAAAGTATGATAACGATTTTCCTGTCCTATTTGCAGGTGTGCCAGCATATGAAGCAAAAACAAAAAACTATATGCTGCGTGATATGACAATACTTATAGGACCAGCCATTATTTTAATGATTATTATACTATACCTAAGTTTTGGTACAAAACGTGGTGTTATTCTTCCTATGATTGCTATGCTTATGAGTCTTGTTTGGACAATGGGGCTTCTGGGGTGGCTTCGCATTAAGATGAATATTGTAAGTATTCTAATTCCTCCTATAATATTGACGATTGGAAGCTCCTATACGCTCCACTATATGAACTCATACTATAACCTCTCGGGAACAATAAGAGATAAGCGGGATTTAATAAATTCTGCTGCCAAACATATTTTTCCAACAATTTTTATGGCAGCACTTACAACGATTGTCGGTTTTGCCTCTTTTTTCACGGTTAGCATTGGTGTTATCAAAGAATTTGGTATTATAGTTATAGTTAGTATCTTTTTCACACTCTTTTTGACATTTTTCTTACTGCCAAAAATACTATTTTTTACCTACATTCCAAAAGAGAATAAAATTGAGCATCTAAAAAGTGATGTCTTTGCTAAAATGTTAGCAAAGCTAAATTCTTTTGTCTATCCGCTTAGATATTTTTGGATATCACTTCTTTTTGTAATTATGGTGGTTGCTTTCTTTGTTATTCCAAATATAAAAGTTGAAACAGATGTCTCTGCCTTCTTTAAAGATGGTGATAAGATAAAACAGGGAATAATCTTTTTACAGAGAAATTTTAAAGGGTCAACAAGTTTTAATATCGCTGTTCGCTCTAAAGATAATAAGAGAAACTTCTTTAAAACTAGAGAGGGACTGCTTGCTGCTAAAAAAGTACAAGACTATATAGATAGAAATGTTGTGATCGATGGATATACAATGCTTGGCTGGAATCTATCCCCTGTTACATTAGCAGAAGATTTGAATGAGACAATGTATGGAACTCTTGATATACCGGAGAGCGATAGAATATTAAATACTTTTTTCACATTTTTGTTGGCTTCTAAAGATGATGGTGTAAAAGGTATAATGAACAACGATTTTACTGCGATAAATTTTCAGGTTCGTACAGTAAGTGATAACAAAAAGATGAACTATATGATAAGTGAGCAGGAGCTTCTCGAATTGACACGCATTATGTACAATGATCTCTCAAAAATAGCTGCAGAAGATGGTAGATTTACAGTCGAAGTATGGGGCGAACTGCTTCTGCTTGCAAGTATATCAAGGTATCTTGTTTCAGATCAGATAATAAATATAATATCAAGTGTTATACTTGTTGTTTTAGTTGTATTAATACTATTTAGGTCTCTCTTCTACTCACTTATTGCAATAATTCCTCTAATCTATGGTGTTCTAATGAACTTTTCCATAATGTCAATTTTTGGAATCTCTCTAGATCCCGGAACTGTTATGATTGGAGCAATTGCTGTGGGTACTGGTATAGATGGTTCTCTCCACTTCCTTTTGAACTATAGAAGAATTCTAAAAACTGGAATACCAGTAAGGGAGGCGGTCGATCAGACACTGGCGTTTGCAAGCCGGCCTATGGTCTTTACTGCGGTCTCGTTAATTTGTGGCTTTATGGTTTTTGTTTTGTCATCCTTTAAGCCAATTCTATTTTTTGGACTTTTGATATCGATCTCTATGTTTAATTGTGTTTTTGCGGCACTATTTATATTGCCTTCAGCTATTTTAGTTTCAGATAAGGTGAGTTCTATTTTTAAAAAAAAGTAATATCAAAAAAGTTTTAGATTTTTTTTAGGGAGGCCCATTTTGAACAGATATTATATAGCATATAATATTGATGATGGCAGCGAAAGGATAAAATCTATTTTTGATAATCTTGATACAACTATTGTATCAAAAACCATATGCTGTGTTGATTGTGAATATGAGGAACTCTTAGAGATATTAAAAGAGATCACTAAGTTTTCTAAAACATCTCCAGTAATAATTAGTATTGATGAGAACAGAGAGCTCTCTCATTCTAGATTTACTGAAGATGGGAATCAAATTATAACAAGATTCTCTCTATCAAAAAACCAAAAAGATAGAAACGCCAGAAAATACTATATAACTCATGATATTCTTGATGGCGAGACAAAAAATAGGGTTGAAGAGTTCCTGCTTAAAATAGGGGCTATAAAAATAGCCGATAACACATTTTGTCTCTTGGATACAGATGATATTGACAACTTTGATCTTTTTGTTAGATTTTTGGATAATATATACAAAAAGAGTGAATTAAGTGAAGAGATTTTTGAGATAAGTACAAATATCTCTGTTATTGGAATGGAAAGATATAATAAGATAAAACATAATAGCAAGCTTATAAGATATATATAAGCTTAGGCTATTGATTGTGTAATTTTAATTTATAATCAAGTTGCTACTATAAACTAAAATTATAGTATTTTTTTGACCTAGCTCTTAATTAGCTCAACTATTGGTTTTATATCATCTCTATTTGAAAAATCTATAACTTTACCATATGAGGCAACTATTCCCTTTTGCATTTCATTAAGGTTTTTCTTTGATTTTACAGAATTTACCAAAATAAACATAATCAATTTATGAATAGGATTCATTTTTTCATAGTTAAATCCGCCCCTAAGGACGAAAAAATGGACCTTATCTGCAATTTCATCTGTGAAGTTTGCTTTCTTTAGGCTCTTTTTTGTAGCATTGCTATTTGGAGCAGCCCCAACAGCAGCGACAACTATTTTTTTATCAGATATTTTTTTGAAGTCTTTCTTAATTTTTGAGAAGCCGTCTATAGCAGAAGCATAAACCCCACCACAAAAACATATAGTATCATAATCTTTTAAATTATCTATCTTTATATCTTTTAATTTAAAAAGATCTGAACCAGTCTCCTCTGCAATCCATTTTGCATATTTCTCACTGCTTCCATAATTTGACTTGTAAATTACTGCTGATTTTTTCATGATTAGTACTCCTAATAATTATATATAAAAAGCTATATTAATTTTATTAAGGTAGATTATTGTTTCTCCTCCTCTTTAACCTCTATTGCTTCTTCCTCTCTTTTCTTCTTACTTAGTTTTGTTCTTATAATAATAGTTGTAACCATTGCTGCTGTTAATATCGCAATAACTATGCCAAGCTTTGAAAACATACTCTCCATCTCTTTTATAGTTATTGTATTGCTGCTAAATAGGCTTCCAAACCATACATAAAACAGTGTTATAGGTATGACACCAATTGCAGAGGCCCAAAGATGTGAAAAACCACTTAAAGATGAGAGTCCATAGGCCACATTTTGAAGGTTATAGGGGAAAACAGAGAAGGTACGCAAAACAAGAACAGCTCTTCCTCCATATTTTTTTGCATATCCATCTATCTCTTTTACAATTTTGTTCTCTCCAAATTTTTTCTGAAACCCATCACGAAAGAGGTATCTAATTCCATAAAAAGCGGAACTCATACCTATAATCATTCCAACCATAGCCAGTATTGAACCTTGAACAGCTCCATAGAGATAGCCTGAAACAAATGCAAACTGTATAGTTGGAAGGCAGGCTAAACTAAAGCCTATGTAGAGGGCTACTATTATAACAGGGCCTAAAAATTTTAGGTCTATAAAAAACTGTTTGATGCTTGATATATTTTCATAGTTAAATTTTTCATATAATTTAAACTTTACAATAACAACTAAAATTGCAATTATAAATATTACTAAAACTATTTTTAAGATCTTTTTTAACAAGATATCTCCTTAAAATTGCAGGAATTATAATTTTAATCTGTAATATACAGAAAATAGTTGATATTGTCCAATTATATTTTGTTTTTTTAATTTAATATATAGAGGTATAGCTTACTTGCTTTCTTCCATATATAGAGGCCATATTTTATCATTTAGAGCCATTAATAGTATAAAAATAAAATATATTATCTAGCTAATAGCCCTTTCAATATTTTTTATATTATGTTATCTTTTAAATAGAGAGAATATGATGAGAAAAATAGTTATAGTTTTGCCTATATTTTTTTTAATTTTTTCGTGCACAACAAGCAGCCAGTCATATAAAAATACCTACTTTTTTAATGGTAACCTTATTGATGCTACATATGGCTACTATATTTATAGTGTTCTCGTTGAATATGCAATATATGATGTAACAGATAAGGTTGTTTATAGTGGTACAAGCTATACAGATAAGTATGGCTACTTTGAGGTTTCGGGTAAACACTCAAAAACCACAGAAGATCTATACAAGCTTGATATCTATTTTTCTAAAGATTACTATGTTACTCAGAGAAGAACAAGCTACTATAATGATTGGAGTGTGGAAGATGGAAATGTCTCTTTTAGGCAGGTTATCAATCTAAAAAGAAGATAAAAAAAGAGAAGAGCTAAACACTCTTCTCTTTTATATATTATAAAGTTTTTTTATCTTATAACACCAGCATCATTTATCACTCTTCCAGCCATCTGCTCATGAGATTGTATTGATTTTTGATTTGCTTCATAAGCACGTTGTACCTCAATCATTTGAGTCATTTCAACAACAGGGTTTACATTGGCCATCTCAAGGAATCCTTGCATAACCTCTGGTCTCTCAGCCCCTTCAGCCAAGTATGGAGCGCCAGTAAACTCATCTTCATAATAGAATGAGTTTCCCTCTCTTCTCAATTCTCTCTCACGAGGGAATCTAACAATCTTTAATCTTCCAATAACCTCAGTGTCACTCCATTCGTTCTCTTCTCTCTGTACAAGTCTATCCTTTGGTTCTGCATACTCTCTGTTCTGATAGACATATCCCTCTTTATCAATTGTAAAGTTGTTGGTTTTTATCTGTATCGAGTTTCCTTCGTCAGTTATTACCTTAAAACCATCTTTTGTTACAAGATAGCCCTCTTTGTCGATAGAGAAAGCTGCGTTTCTGGTATATCTCTCACCCTTCTCTGTTTGAACTGTGATGAAGCCTTTGCCGTTCAATGCTAGGTCAAAATCATTTTGTGTCTCTCTTAATGAGCCCTGTTCAAAGATTGTGTATGATTCATTTAGTTCAACACCTGTACCAAGTTTGCCGACAAATGGCATATTGTCATAGCTTCCAAGCGGAAAGCTTACCAAACCATCATCTCGCCCGCGTCTAATTTGTATATTTGGAAATTCTTTAAATATAGCGACATCTCTTTTGTATCCAACAAGATCAACATTTGCTATGTTGTTTGATACGATATCAAGTCTCGATTGCATTGCTGCCATGCCTGATGCACTAGTGTGTATACCTCTTAGCATATATTCTCCTTAAGCTTTACCCTTATATTTTCGGAAGTAATAAAAAATTATTAATATAGAAATCTGCAAGTTTTGAAAATAGAGTATTTTACTATTTTTTAACAAAAACTTTAAAAATAGTGTATAATTTGGTATTAAGTTATATAGTTCGTAATATTAGGAGCTACGCTATGATAAAAGTCAATAATAATGACTATAAGCTAATGTTGCTTGATACCAATATTATTAGTGAAATATGTAATAATATAGATACAAGAAAATGTTTTTTAGAAAAATGCTTTTTAGATGATAATAATTATATTGCTTTTTGTATTACACCAGAAACTATTTTTGAATTAGAAAAAGCATCTAAGGTATATGAATTATTCAAAAATATTTTTATAGATAATTTCCCATCTCTTCTTACAAAATTCCAAAAAGGAATATTAGAACAAGAAATTGAGAGATTTATTACAAATAAAGATGTTGATCCTATTCTTTTTAGTATTCAAGGTAAAGAAAAATTTGAAAAAATTTTTGAGATTGAAAAAATAAAAAAACTTGTTGCAAATGAAAAAAATAAGTATCCTAGTATTGTTAAACATGGAGAAAACAAAAGAGATGAACTTAATAATTCAATTATGACAATCATTAGTACGCATGATCATGATAGTCTTGAAAGTTTATTAGGTATAAAAATACCAGATGATATTTTCAATAATAAAGATAAATTACATGAAAAAATGAAAAAAGAAGTATCAGATGGTATGTTTGAATATTATTTAAAAGATAAAATAAAAGAGAATATTATAAATTATTATGTAGAGAATTCTAAAAATATTCCCAAAGAACTTTTAGAATCAATTGATCAATTTGAAATAAAACAATTTCCATCAATAGCACTAAGTGAATTTTGCTTTCATCAAAAAGTTCATAATTCGAAGAAAGAATTGGGAAATAATGATGTATCAGATTTGATTATTTCTAGTGTGGTTCCCTATGTTGATATAGTAATTACCGAAAATTTCCAAGCTAACTTATACAAACAAGCAATTGGTAAAAAATATATACCAAAAATAGAGTGTTTAACATTAGCCGATCTAAAAAACACAAACCATCATTTCTAATAAAATATCAACATAACTAATTCTAATCATACCCTTTCACTATTAATAATAATCTCAACACCAATACCCAACTTATTACAATACTCTTCTAAATTATCAACAGAGATATTATTTTTTATTATTATTGCTAAGTAAATAGGTAGTGTAACAAAGTTGAAATCTAGATAAGCTTGATTAGTGAATATATATCACTTAGAATAGAATGAATAAGCATTAAAAACTATTTACCAAATAAAACTCACAATAAAACTATGGATATTCAAAAATATTGAAAATATACTATTTTTGTGTTAAATTATAGTATCAACTGAATGATAATGATCTTAACTAATAGATTTTATTGGGGAAAATAAATGAAAAAGAACAAAAGATTAATAACATCTGCACTTCCATATGTAAACAACATTCCGCACCTTGGAAATATCGCTGGGGCGGTACTATCTGCTGATGTTTTCTATAGATATTGCAAACTAAATAACTTTGAGACAATCTACATCTGCGGTACTGATGAGTATGGAACAACCACAGAGACAAGGGCTGCTGAAGAGCATCTAACACCAAAAGAGATCTGTGATAAGTATCACACTATACATAAAGAGATCTATGACTGGTTTTCGATAGATTTCTCCTACTTTGGACGTACAAGCGAGCCGTGTCAAACGGAGATTGTTCAGGATATATTTTTCAAACTATATAATAATGGATATATCAAAGAGGGTGTACTAATCCAACCATTTTGTGAAAGCTGTGATAGGGCTCTTGCTGATAGATATGTATATGGAACATGTCCTCACTGCGGCTATGTCGATGCAAAGGGTGATCAATGTGACAACTGCGGAAAGCTCCTTGACCCGATAGATTTGAAAGACCCAAAATGTTCAACCTGCGGAAATACACCAGTGTTTAAAGAGACAAAGCACCTCTTTTTGGATTTGGAGAAGCTAAAGCCAGAGTTAAAAGAGTGGTTTTTGAAGACTTCAAAAGAGGATGGGTGGGCAAATAATGCAATAACAATAACAAAGGCCTCACTTGAGAGTAAAGTGCCAGAGAGGTGTATTACGCGAGATTTGAAGTGGGGTGTGCCTGTCCCATTGAAGGGCTATGAGGATAAGGTCTTCTATGTTTGGTTTGATGCTCCGATAGGTTATATCTCGATTACCTCTTGCTATCTGCCGTTTGAGTGGAAGGAGTGGTGGCACAACCCTGAGAATGTAGACCTATATCAATTTATGGGTAAAGATAATATACCTTTTCATACACTTATATTCCCTTCAAGTCTAATTGGGGCTAGGGATAACTATACAATGTTAAAATATATAAGCTCCACTGAATATATAAACTATGAGGGACAGAAATTTTCAAAGAGCCGTGGGACTGGGGTATTTGGCAACCATGCTAAAGAGACAGGGATTGATAGCGACCTATTCCGTTATTACCTAATGAGAAATCGACCAGAGAAGAATGATACCAATTTTTATTGGGATGATTTTATGGATAAGGTTAATGGTGAGATAATTGCAAACTATGCAAACCTTGTGAATAGAGTTCTGCAGTTTGTAGAGAAGTTTTTTGACTTTATTATACCTGAGTTTGATCCAAAATCTAAAACTGATACAGTATTCGAAGTGATTGATATCAAAGATGAGAAGAAAAAGGTTGTGGAGCTATTTGAAAATATGGAGTTAAAAAATACATTGCTCTATATATTGCAAATTTCTACAAAGGCTAATAAATATTTTCAAGATAAAGCCCCTTGGGAAGTTATCAAAAGTGATAAAGTGAGAGCTGGTAAAATAATTGGAAGTCTTACTGCTGTTGTGAAAGATCTAACAATATTTTTGTCTCCATATATACCAAAGACAGCCTCTAATGTTATGAAGATATTGAACCTTGATCCAGAGATAGCTATCAATTTTGATAATATTGGCTCTTATAATGAGTTAATTAATAGAAAGATAGAAAAGCCATATATATTGTTTAAGAAGCTTGAAGATAAACAGATGCATGAGCTAAAAATTAAATATGCAGGAAACAATGAGGATATAAAGATGGTAGATCCATTTTCAAAGATTGTATTAAAAGTTGGTAAAATTATAGAGATAAATAGACATCCAAAGGCAGATAAGCTCTATATAGAGAAGGTTGATATGGGAAATGGTGAGATAAGACAGATTGTCTCTGGGCTTGTTCCATATTACAAAGAAGAGGAGCTTTTGAATAAAAAAATTATTGTTGTATATAACCTAAAAAGTGCAACATTACGCGGAGAGCTTAGTCAAGGGATGGTGCTTGCTGCTGAAACAGAGGATGGAAGCGAGATTGAGCTTTTGACAGCAGATGTTCCATTGGGTACGACTCTCTCAATAAAGGGTGTCTTTAATAGGAAAGAGGAGATTTCTATTGATGAATTCAAAACTTGTCCTATAATTGTTAAAGATAATAGTGTATATGCCTCATCTCAGCCGCTTATTGCAGGGGAGTTCTATATAAAGACAGAGAAGATTAAAGATGGTAATGTGAGGTAACGCTGGTTAATATTTTAAAAATAGCTCTATTAAAATAATCTGTTTTATGGAGTAGTAATTATGAAAAAAATATTTATATCAATTATTTTTTGTTTTTGTTCTCTTTTGTTCTTCTCTGAAGTGCCAGTAGGAGAGGACTCTGATGCGAAAAATTGGAATATTGCAATTCTAGACACTGCAAGAGATGTAAAATATCTCTCCCCAATTGAGAAAGATGTTATACTGGAAATGAATAAGGTTAGAACGGACCCAAAAAAATATGCTGAATTGTACATTAGCCCAAGGCTGAAATTTTTTGATGGAGATTTGTACAAAGTTCCAGGGGAGATTACACTACAAACCAATGAAGGCAAAGCGGCTCTGGAAGAGTGTATTAAAGATTTATCATCAATAAATAGTGCTCCTATATTAGTACCAGAATTGGGCCTATCACTTGGAGCAAAAGATCATACTGTTGATCAAGGGAAGAGAGGAGCAACTGGACACACTGGAAGTGATGGAAGCTCACCATCTGTTAGAGTAAATAGATATGGCAAGTGGCAATCCAAAGTTGCAGAAAATATTAGTTATGGTGAAAAGAGTGGTAGAAATATTGTGGTACAATTATTGATTGATGATGGTGTCCCATCAAGAGGTCATAGAGTTAATATTATGAATAGAGATTTTACTAAAACAGGAGTCTCTTATGGAACACATCCAAAGTATGACTCAATGTGTACAATAACCTATGCTGCAAAATATACAAGCAATTAGTTTTATCTATAAAAAAAAATTATACTTATGATGGCCTAACAGTGAGTGGAGCTTTATAAACTCTTGCATATATCAATTTAAGTAGTTGTAATTGTAAAATATCTTGACTATAATAAACATAAAAAATATAATTTCATAAAATCATGTCAAGGATGTTATTTTATGAAAAAGATCCTATCTATTTTTCTTTTGTTTATATTTTTTGTCTCATGTACTACCTCTCCAAATGATGAGGAGATCAATAATACTTTTCCAGAGGAGCTTTGGGGTGTATGGGTTAATACATATGAGTATGTAGAGGGATTAAAAGAGTCTCTCTACCCAATATATTCAAGAGATTACTTTTTAATCATAACAGAGAAAGAAATTAGTGTAACTAGGCAGATGGTTTTTACTCCTGTTATGTTAAATAATTCCTCTGTATCAATGCAATTATTAAGTATGCACGGGGATAGTGTTGAGTTATATCCAAATAGAGATGAAGTAAAAGCTCCAAGATATAATTTCAGTTATAAATTAGATGGTGATACTCTATCTATTAATAACCATGGTGTACTATTTCTTTTTGATAGTTATAAGAGAATTAGCAAGACTCTTGATGAAATAGGAAATATAACTTTGCCAGATGAACTTATAGGTGTATGGGACTTTGATAGCTATCACAAAGATAATAGCTATGATCCAAACTTTGTTAACCCAACCTATGTTATGACTATAACTCAAAATGAGATAGTTGTAAGTAACTTAAACTATATATATGATGAACTTTCACTTATACCAACTTACTATGATGGTTCTGAACTTAGGTTAGTAAAAAAAGATTCAGTTGGATTATCTACTGGCAACTATGGTTTTAGCTATACTATTAGTGGCTCAAAAATGTATATGGATAGAACTGACCCTTATGGGACAGTAATATTCTATGGTTCAGATGCCGACTGGACAAAAAGATAATTGTTTTTTAAAAAAAAATAGAGACGCCACAACTATTATAGTTATGGCGTTGTTATATATGTTATCTTATCTATTATGATATTCACTTTTACTGTGGATTCCCACTTTCCATTGTTCATATAGAGATCAGGACTCTCTTTTAGTGAGATCTTGCCTGTAAGAATAAATGGGCGATAGTTTGTTTTCTGCTTTGCTCCAACAACAATAGCATTTTTTATGCTGTTCTCATAGGCAACCCTTCTGTAGTCAAAGCTTGTTAAGATCATCTCTTCAGTTTCACTATCATTGTTGCTTTTGCTGTTATCTTCCAAAGTATTATTTCTAAAATTTTTGTCATCTATTCTAACTTTACTTCGAAGGTAGTCATAGACACGGTTTATATACTCCTCTCGTCTATCTTCCTGAATCGTCTTTTCATAGTTTCTTATTAAAAGGTTGTATGGATTCTCTCTTTTTAGATCTGTTTTACCAACGGCGAATTTGGCATTTGAGAGAAAATTTTTTATATAGTTTTGCTCTTTTGAATCAAGTGTATAGGTTACTTGAAATTTCATAGTTGTATTTAATCTTTTATTTTCAGTGAGTTTTATTCTTGTGCTATTTGGATCTATTTTTGCTATAGGAGTCAGTTCAAGGGACTCTTTTATATCGAAGTTTTTGTTTTGTACAGTGTAGAAGAAATTGTAGCCATATATCATAGCTGATAGAGTCCCTGCCGCCTCAAGTTTTGCAATGGATATTGCATCATCAAGGGTATAGTTTTTTACTTCCATTCCATATAGAGTCATTCCGATTGGAGCCTCTACATATGCTTGAATCAGATTGGGGATAGCATTTAAGTCTATTGAAAATATTAGAAGAAAAAAAAATAGAATCTTTATTTTAGAAAACAATTTTATTTCCGCCTTCTATAATGGCTCTCTTTAGTTTTTCATTACTTTTTTCAATAAGAGAGTTTGCATCTGTCTCACTTTCTGTCTCACTAAAAGCTACTCCGCATGAGAATTTGAAATTAACATTGCCATAATTAGGGAGCTCATAGCTATTATCAAGCTTTAAAAATTGCTCAAGTTTTTCTGTAATATCTTCTCTATTACTGTAGGTACTATATATCCCAAATGTAAAGTTGCTTATGTCAAATATTTCAAAATAGAAGAGCTCAAGATTTAATTTCTCATTTACCATCTTTTCAAGAGAGTCTTTAAGATCGTTTGAGAGTCTCTCTTTCAATCTATCTTTATCATCTATTGATAGAAGAGCAACAAAGACCTGATTCTTATCATCAAGGAGAGTATCTATATTTTGTATAGTTTTTTCAACATTATCATAGTTTAGGAATATGAACTTTGCATCATCGGAGAAGAAGAATTTTAAGAAAAATATAATATCTGCAATATTAAAATTTTTATCTTTTTGCCAGTTGAAGTAGAGGTAGCCAAAAATGGTATCATTATAAGGGTATAGAGGTATAAATATATCACCCTTCTTATCACCCTTTATTGGAAGGTCAATATACTCATGGTCAATTATCTCTTTTGTCTTTGTTGAAACAAAAAAGTTTTTTTGCTTTATATATATTTGAGGATCGTCCCAGCCAAAATAGGAGGATGCGATTTTTAGCCCCTCTTCTATATAATTTTCAGGGGTGATACCAAACTTTATTACATTGTATAGTTTTAGAAATGGAAAATTTGATTTGAAATTTTCCGATGTCTTAAAATGTTTTTGCCAGAGCTCTCTATAATCATTTAATATCTTTTCATTATTTCTATTTATATGTTCAGGTTCTCTCTCTATAGGGGAGAGAAGTTTTTTAAACTCATCATTTGTAAGTTCATATGAGAGTCTCTCATTAAAATCTATATCATCTATATCTTTTCTCTCTATTGATTCTATTTTTGCAGTATCATCTTCATCATCACTATCTTCTTCATCATCATCATCTTTCTCTATATTGTCAGAAACTCTATTGTTTGATTGTTTTTCCTCTTTTTTGTTTTCAACCTTTTCTCTATCTTTGATTTTTTTATTGTGTTCTTTTTTGTTTTCATAATCCTCATCACTCTTTATATCCTCTTCTGAGAGTGATATCTCTGGCATTACCAAAGGGGTCTCTCTTTTTATCTCTTTTTTTGGTTCTTCTTTGATAAGTTTTTTCTCTTCACTCTGTTCAATATAATCATTTTCATCATCTTCAATACCAAAAAATATATTTATTATAAGAAGAATTACTAGATAGATAAGTATTAGAATTAATATAGGAAGCACTATGTTTTTTAATATGTTTGTTGGACTATAGAGCTTTGTCCAGACAATGAAATCAACCCCATTAACTGAGTGCTTTAGGATTTTTGCTTTGGATTCTATCTTTTTATCTATACTATTTGGATCGCTGTTATCTTCAAGCTTTAAACCTTTGAAGCTTAATTTATCATATAATAGTGGATACCACTCACCATTGTTAACATTTTTTATCCATATTACATAAAAGAGATCTTTTTTAAAACTGCCAATAGTCTCATTTTTTATATATCCATTCTGTATCTCTTTTTCTACTGATTTTAGGATATCTTTAACATCGCTCTCTTTATTTCTATCTATCTCAGAAATTTGAAAGAAGAGGAAGAGTCCAGACATTAAGACAAATAATGTAGTAAAAATTAAAATTACAAAGTTTTTTGTTTTCATTCTCTCCCCTAGAAAAAAACTTAAATATTCTAATATTTAAGAGAGTTCAGTATATAAAAAAACTTTTTTATATAGCAACTCTTTTTTATTTTTATATCCACCTTTAAATGGTTTATCCCTTAATCTCTCTTAGTTTTCTCTTTTTCGCTATCATAAAGCGCTTATTAAAATTTTTTGCAAGAACAAATATCTCTTCGTTCTCAAGGCCTTTTGGTATATCAACATCATCAGTATGATCTATATCACTAAAGCCCATCTTCATCTCTATTATTGGTTTGTAGACAAAACGTGTGAACATCTTTTTATAGAATATATATATAAGAGATATTGATAAAACGATTATTAAAAAATATACTATATTATAGTAGTTTATCTCTTTAAATAGTGGAAGTCTTATAAAGAAAATTTCCATATTCGAATTTTCAAGTATCTTTTCTGAATAGGTAACTCTTTTGCTCTTGTTACCTATAAGTATTGTATCTTTAGCAGATACATATATATACTCACCATTATACTTTATTGCATATACATTCTCATTATATTCAGCTGTGGAGACCACGATTTTTAAAAATTCATTCTCATCTACAATGGAGTTTAGCTTTGTATAGCTATTAATAACATCAACTTCTAGAGTCTTTACCTCATTATATCTTGAGTAGAGAAGATTGAAATCTTGCAGAAGGTTCATAACAAAAAAGACTGATACAAGGGAGAGTATAATAAGGGACAGTATATACTTCATATGCCTCTTTATCATTGGTGATTTTGAGATGTCTGATACCTCAACAATTTTTAGAAATCTCAAATATCTAATAACAGCAAAGCTGCTGAAAAAATCTATATTTACAAGATTAAGCATATCACCAAATAAGAATGGCGCTCCATCGAAAATAAAGACAACAAAAGAGCTTAGAAGAGAGGCCCACCCATACTCATTTAAAAAGTATATTTTTATTCTCTTTTCTGCGATTGATATAGAGAGAGATATTAAAAATTCAAGCATAAAAAAGAGTGTAAAATAGAGAGAAATTAATTTAATTATACTGATATTAGTAAACGATAATCCTATTATTATGGAATAATCTTCCAAAAAAAATAGGAAGAGTGAAACTATTGTAAGAAATAGTATGAAATACCTTATTGCTTTTTTATAATTTTGTTTCTCTTCTTTCATTGTTTATGCTTTAATTTAATATTTAATAATATATTATCACAGAATTTGTGATCTTAGTATAAGATAAAAATCGGCATATTTTTTTTTTTTTAAAGTTAATTTGACAATACTATTTCCATTTGTTATACTTCTTAATATGTATAGTTGGAAATGTTTTTGGTTAATAATAGGTGATATTAGCCCATTATTATGATTAAATTATGGAGTTTTTATGGTTTTTGAAGAAGATTTCTTTTCTATGATGAGAATAGGTGTTGATTGCAACTCTAAACTTTATGATAAAAAATCGGCCATACAAAATATATCTGTATATGACACAAAAAAATTTGGAAAAATGTTGGTTCTTGATGGTGATATAATGCTTTCAGAATATGATGAGTTTGTCTATCATGAGATGATTGCACATATGCCTTTAAACACCCACCCAAATCCAAAGAGAGTTCTAATCATTGGCGGCGGTGATGGTGGAACAATCCGTGAAGTATTGAAACATCCATCTGTTGAGGAGATTATTCTATGTGAGATAGATTCTGAAGTTGTTTCGGTTTCTAAAGAATTTTTTCCAACACTCTCAACTGGCTTTAATGATAAGAAAGTTAAAACTGTTTTTGAAGATGGGTTTAAATTTCTATCAAATTATGATAACTATTTTGATCTAATAATAACAGACTCCTCTGAACCAATTGGTCCAGCAGTTGAACTCTTCAAAGAGAACTATTTCAAACTTATAAAAAAGGCTCTAAAAAAAGATGGAATTATGGTCTCCCAGTCTGAAACTCCTTGGCTTAGAGGAGAGATTATAAAAGATATGACCAGAGATATTGCCAAAGTTTTTTCAAAGGTAGAGACCTATACTGCATTCATTCTTCTCTATCCATCTGGTTTTTGGACATTTACATTTGCTTCAGATGTCCACTCTCTCCACAATTTTAACTATGAAAAGAGCAGGGAGATAGAAAAAACCTGCAAGTACTATAACAGTGAGATTCATAAGGCATCCCTTGCCTTGCCGAATTTTTTAAAAAATATTGTTACAAATAAGTAGTTGAATTTTTTATTTTATTATTATTTTTAGGTAGGAGGTTACTACTAATGAAAAAAGTTTTTTTTATGTTTTTTGTTTTATCTATTTTATTTACTGGCTGTAAAAGAGGAGATGATGTCTCTTCAAGAATGTCCGATAGAGGTAATGTAAAGATAGGCTTGGCTACCGATAGAGTTGGTATAGGAGACAGCTCATTTGTTGGTATGCACTATACTGGACTTCTTGCAGCACAGGAGATTTATGGAAAAATTGATATTATAATTATGCGAACTGAAGATGGTACTCCAGAGGAGTTTACAAGAGTTGTTGGACTCTTGGCATCAGAAGAGAAGTGTGATATGATTATCTCTGCAGGAAGCTTTCAAAGTGTAGATGCTATCAATGAACTTGCGAAAGCCTACCCAAAAATTAAATTTGTTATAACAGATGTAGTTGCGGATAAGAGAGATAATGTTGCCTCACTTCTTTTTGATCAGTATCAGGGCTCATTTTTGGCCGGTGCCTTTGCTGCAAAGATGACAAAGACTAAAAAGTTGGCCTGCATTGGCGGGGTTGACACTGATGTAATAAATGAATTTATAAATGGTTTTCATAATGGAGTTAAATATGTTGATGATACGATAGATTTTCATTATGAGTATCTAACTTTACAGCCAGATTATAGTGGATATGCTCTTCCAGATAAGGGGTATGAAGCTGCAAAAGCTATGTATGAAGAGGGAGTTGATATAATCTATGCTGCAGCTGGTTTCTCAAGCACTGGGGCAATAAAGTGTGCCAGAGAGATGGAGGAATTTGTTATAGCGGTTGATAGTGACCTCGATTTTATGGCAAGGGGATTTGTACTTACAAGTATGCTTAAGAGGGTGGATATAGCTGTTTTTGATATAACAGAAAAATTTCTAAACGATAATTTTGGAAAGGGTGGAGTTTTTCTATACTCTCTAAATAATGGAGGGATTAGTTTAACAGATATGAAATATACTAAAGATAAGATTCCAGAATCTGTTTTAACATATATAGAGGATCTTGAAGATAGAATTGTAAGTGGCAATTTTTTTATAAATTAAGCTCCTTAAAAATAGTTTCACAATAAAAAAAGTCCATGTTTTATACATGGACTTTTGCTTTAATTTTGATTTTTAAAAATATTTTCCGATATCTGCATAGTTCAATTTTTTGCCATCTTTGTAGACTCTCATAACGCCGCTTGATATCTCATCAACCAGCATTACCTCTTTGCTATTTTTATCTCTAGCAAATTCAAATTTTATATCATATAGATCCAATTTTTTCTCTTTTAAATCATCTAAAACAGCAAAGGCTACCTCTTCAGCCATCGCTTTAATCTGTTCTATCTCATCTTTTGAGAGCAAGTTAAGATAGATAAGTGATGTCTCTGTTATTGGTGGATCATCTCTCTTATCATCTTTTAATGTAAACTCAATTAGAGCCTCTTTTTTACCACCTATAGTTCTAACAAGTGACTCTCCATCTTTTATATAGTCTCCATATCTTCTTATAAATGAACCTGTTGCAATAAATCTTATAACAACCTCTATCCCCTTGCCAAATAGAACACCTGGCACAACAGTCATTGTTCGATCCGTAAGATTTGCCTCTATATAGTGGGTCTTTATTTTTGGAAGTCTCTTCTTTAAGAGTTCAAAATAGTATTTTGTCACTCTAAGCCCATCAAGTCCTGTGTCCTTAATTTCACCAACTACTTGATTGCCTCCAGGATCCAGTGTTCCAGTGGAGAGATCCCCTGTTACTGTATCTTTAAATTTTAACAAGATGTTCCCATTGTCAAGAGAGTAGACATCTTTTGTTTTTCCTTGCTTAATCAGATTCATTGGTACCTCCTTAAATCTTGATTTGATATTATATTAAATAAGAAAAATTGTAAATTATCTTATCTCGTAAGTTATAGTGAATTTTAGAGAAAAATAGTATTAAAATAGTTAAAATGTTGTTTTTTTTAGTGAAAAGAGATGATCGAATCTTATTTCGTTTGTATCGTTTTTTTCGTCTCTTTTTTCAACATTTTTTTCATAATATTTTATGCCTGATTTATCTAAAAAATCAAAAAATGTCTTTTTATCCTGCTCCTCTATCAAGAAGACCTCATTTTTCTTAACCTCATAGGCGGTGATTGCACCATTATCAATTAGAGTTTCAATAAGCTTGAATTTCTCCTCATTCTCACAGAAGAATAGTGTTCCATTTACAAAGTAGAATGAGCCATATTTATCAACCCACTGCTTTATTGTCTGCTCAACACCTGATGAAAAAGAGAGTTTGTTTTTATTAAAGAAGCTGATAATATCTTTATATTCAAAACCAGCCTCAACAAATCTCTTAATTGACTCCTCATTTATCTCATATTCAGTGATCTTATCATACTTAACAAAGCGTGAGAAAAATGGAAGGATATAGACATCTTCATCATTAAAATTTGCACTTATATATATAGAGTAATTTGAGTTTGTAATCATCTTCTCTTCAAGAGACTCTATATTTTTTGCAAATG
The DNA here is from genome assembly GCA_031549085.1 of Spirochaetota bacterium. Lineage (GTDB taxonomy): Bacteria > Spirochaetota > GWE2-31-10 > GWE2-31-10 > MWDO01 > JAVBQL01. Next base: position 5,488 of record JAVBQL010000019.1, on the reverse strand, counting down.
TATTTATAGTGATAAAGTCATCTGATACTGATACAAGTGAGCACTTTTCACAGAAATTCAAGAACTCATTGAAATCTGCCTTTATTGGCGGAATCTCAAGATCCTGTAAAATAAATAGCCTCTCCCAAATTTGCTTAAATTTATCTTTTGATATTATTACATTCTTATCAAAAGAGTGAAAAAAGTCAAAAAGAGGGTGGAAGTAAGAGAAGACCTCTTTTATAACGAAGAGAATCTTCTGCAAATCTGTAAGCTTAAAATATTCTTTTATTTTGTGTGTATTAGCCCTTGCATCTTTTGTCTGCAGTACATTCTGAAAGAAGTAGACAACATATAGAAGCTCCTCTTTTGATATAAGAGAATAGTTTAGAAAGATATTTTCTAACAACACAACATCTTTTTTGTAGAGAAAGAAGTCAGATGTAAACTTTATATCGTTTGAGATAAAATACATTATCATGCTTGATATGTCTGATACAATCTGTGAGTTGTATGCTCCGCTGTTGCTGTTGGTTATATCATATTCAACCTCATCACTTCCCTCATCATCAAAATAGATATTTGGAATAACAAGCATATTGTTATTTCTAAGGAATATATAGCTCTTTTGTATTAAGATATTTATTGCCTTAAGTATTTGGCTGTTTTGAAGCTTTAATATAATGCTAAGCTTATCGGCGATATATCTATATGGTACAAATTTCTCTTTTGATAATATTTTCAAAATCTCATACTCTGTGGTATTAAGCCTTGCAAGGTATGATTGAACAAAGTTTGTTTTTGATAGAGATATTTTTAGATTGTCAATATATGAGAAGTCTGGACGTCTCACCAATAGCTTTCCAAAGAAAAGCTCATAGAGTTCAATAACTTCATTTTCTTTTAGATAACTCAGTGTTATATTTTTTTTATCACTCATTTTCTTCTCCTTTATCCCAAAAACTTATTTCGTAATTGTATCCCTGTTCTGTTAGGAACCGCTGTCTCTTGTAAGCATACTGCTCCTCTATCGACTCTTTAGTAACAAGTGTATAGAAATATGATACATTATTCTCTTTTGGTCTTAGAATTCTTCCAAGTCTCTGTGCCTCCTCCTGCCTTGAGCCATATGTACCGCTTAGCTGCACCAAGACTGATGCATCTGGCAGGTCAATAGAGAAGTTTGCTACTTTGCTTACAACAATTATCTTATACTTTTTATTTCGAAAATCTTCATATACTTTGTCCCTCTCACTATTGGTTGTCTTGCCTGTTATAAGAGGAAGATTAAGCTTCTCTGCAATATCCTTAATCTGATCTATAAAGTGGCCAATCACCAAAATTGAAGAGTCCTTATGTTTTTTTAAAAGAGTCTTTAGGACATCAAGCTTATATCTATTTTTTGATGATATATTAAACTTCGATTTTTGGTCAGCTATCAAATACTCCATAAGCTGATCTTTTGGAAGCGGGATCTTAACCTCATAGCATGTCGCATTTGAAATCCACTTCTGTTTTTCGAGAACCTTCCAAGGCATATCAAACTTTTTTGGTCCAATTAGACAGAAGACATCTTTTTCTAATCCATCTTCTCTTATAAGGGTGGCGGTGAGTCCAAGACGCCTTGTCCCCTGTATCTCTGATGTAATTTTGAATATTGGGGCAGGCAGTAGGTGCACCTCATCATATATGATCAAGCCCCACTCATTTTTCTGAAATAGAGAGAAGTGTGGGTACAAATTATCTTTTTCTCTGTGGTATATTAAAATCTGATATGTGCATATTGTAACAGGTTTTATTACTTTTTTGTCACCAGAGTATTCACCAACATCATCTTCAGTGAGGTCGGTCTTATCAAGTATCTCCCTTATCCATTGGTGAACAGCAGCAACACTGGTACAAAGAATTAGGGTGTTTGCCTTTATCTTGCTCATGGTATCTATACCAATTATTGTCTTTCCAGCACCGCATGGGAGAACAACAACTCCGCTTCCGCCATATCTGCTTCCTGATTGATAAAACGACTCTGATGCGTTTACTTGATAGTCCCTCAAACCAAAGGGAAGTCCAGATTTTGCTGTTGTTCTAAGGTTTATCTCTAGGCTCTTTCCATCAGCATAGCCTGCTATGTCATAGACAGGTATATTATAGTTTAAAAATGCTATCTTTAAACTGCCTCTATCAAGCAGGTTTATTAAATATTTTCCTCTTGAGAGCCTGTTTGTTAAAAACTTTTTTAGGTTCTTATTTGCATTTATCTCTAGATCGCACTCATCGTTTTTGACTACAAGAAATAGGCTGTTTATATCATCAGGGTTTTTATGAATCTCAACCATGCCAAATCTTTCATAGATTAGTTTTATATCTGTAAGCACATTTTCTGGTATATCAAATTTTGAAAAATTCTCTAGGGTTAATAGGATCTCATTTAGAGCCAATCCGCTGCTTGCTGCATTCCATAGGCTTAAGGGGGATATTTTGTATGTGTATATATACTCCGGAGACTTTACAAGCTCGGCAAATTTGGAGAGTTCGTTTCTCGCTTTCTCAAATTTATTGTTAAAGACCTCAAGCAATATTGAGCCATCGCTTTGTATTATCAGTGGATTCAGTGGATCTGGCAACTACGCCTCCCTATAAATATCCTAATTATAATACATAATTGAGATTAACTCAAGTCTTTTATTTTTTTACTCCATTCGCCTGAATATAAGATAAAATTATGTGGAAAAAATTTAAAAAAATAAAAATAAAATAGTTTATTGCTTTTCCTTGATTTTTATAATATGCTATTAATAGTAAAAATTGAAAAAAATATAATAGATAGATTTGAGGTGTTATTAAGAGATAGTTTTTTGCTGTGATTATCATAGTTCCGTTACAGAGTAAATTTGCTGCTTTACAATGTTATGGATTTTTTGATAGATAAATTAATATGAAAAGATCATGCACACTCGCATGGTCTTTTTTTTTTGCTGCTGTTTTTTTATATCTCTAGTTATGGAGGTTTTAACTATATTTTTAGGGTGGTAATTTTATGAAAAAAAGTTTTTTAATGGTGATGTCTATCATTTTTGTTGCTGCAATGCTTTTTGCATGTGCAAGTTCAGATGTTGATGGGCTATCAAAGGCTTATGATGGTGTTGGAGAGAATGTTGACAGCAGTGATGGTGGGGGTTCTGTTGACAACAGTGATGACACTCCCTATAAAGAGGTTACTGCTCTTGATAGGGTTCGAGATGAGATGGAGAGAAGGGCTCTTCTTAGGGCAGAGGCTGAAAAAGAGTATCTGGAAAAATTGGAGATAGTTAAAAGAGAGGTTAAGACGGATGTTGGAAAGACCTTTGTAAACTATAGGAGTCTTCAGGATGGTGTTGTTAGAAAATTGACAAACAAGATGGAGGAGTATCTCATGGAGGCTGTATTAGGTACCAAAATTGAGCTTCCGACAGAGCATGGAAAGGAGGGGGATGTTATCAAGATTATGCCCATAAAGCTGACATCTGGGAGACCAATCTATGAGATTGAGAAGTTTTTACCTGCAAATTTTGAGAAAAAAATAAAAACTTTGGATAATGGTAATATTATTACTTTGGAAGATGAGATTAATGATATAATTTACTCATACCGTAGTGAACTTGAGAAAATTAAGGTTGACTATACAAAGGCCTTGACACTGAGTTATGTAGAGGAGATTGAGGGCGGCATAAGCGTTGGAGGGGTTCCATATAGTCCAAACGATATAAATGGAGCGCTTAATATTGAGATGTATAATGCGGTTGCAAGCGGTATGACAAAGGAGCAGATGGAGGAGGACTTGGCAGCTATAGAGCGTCTTATGCCAAAGTATGATATTCCAACATATGATGAAACTGATGATGCATTTGGCATAAGTGCATCAATAAAGCCAATGAAGGGGATGTATCACAGGGAGGTTTGCCGTTGGTCATGGGGTGAAATAAAGTATAAATTTGGAAATATTTCAGAAGAGCATAGAGAGGCAGTTCTTAGTGCTATGAATGATTGGACAAATAAGACTGGAGGAGCAGTAAAATTCTCTCCCTCTCTTGATAGTTATTGGGAGGATGTTTGTAGAGACACACTCCACTATTGGACTGTAAATATTTTTGATACTGATTTTCCAAAAAATGATAAGGGGAAGCCTGAAAAATATGGAGAAGCAACCGTTGGCTACAGTGGAGGGTATAATACCCTAAAACTAGAGAGAAGTTTAAAAGACAATGATGAGAGAGACACATATTGGAAATGGGTTAAGACACCTGGTCACTGGGAGTGGAAAAAGATATCTGGCTATTGGAAAATCTATAAAGAGCCTCACAATGGTTACTATATAGAGAAGCAAGTTTGGATAACAGAGGCAGAAGTTTGGGTAGATGGGATTGATGAATACACTAAATTTTATTTCCCTTCTCTGACAAGAACAGTAAGGCATGAACTTGGACATATAATTGGACTGAAACATGAGCACCAGAGACCAGATAGAAATGATTATATATCTATCCCTGATGGAAAAAGTGGTGATCAGTATGATGTTATAGAGGATATTTATGGACACTATGTGGCATCATGGGAGTGGGGTAAAATAGATACATGGACTATCTGGTACTATGATGTTCGATGGGAGGGGCCAGAGTGGTGGCTAGGCGGAAAGTGGGTTGGAGAGTGGAATTACTACTATTATGATGTCTATGGTTGGGTTCCTGTCTGGTTGCCGGATAGAAAAGTCGCAATGTCAACAGACTACGATATAGATTCCATAATGCAATATACAGGAGTTACATTAAGAAAAGATTATATGGGTAAAAAGAAAGATGATGTATTAAGAACATACGAAATATCATCAGGAGATGCTCATATGGTAAGAACTTTATACTATAAATAGGGAGTGTGTATATGTTAAAGAGATATTTATTTCTTGTTGTTATATTTATATTGGTGTTGATTTTTTACTCTTGCAATGCAAAACATCCTGAGGGGGGCGGGATGCCTATCTCACCCTATATTGTTCTTGAGATAGAGCTTGTTAATAATAGCGATACGTGGGTAGACTGTGAGTTTAAGTCTATTTCTATAGGCTATCTATTGATAGATAATACCACAGATATGTTTGAGTCGGAGGAGCTATATCTCTCTTTAAAAGATATGGATGTAGAGGTTGATGCTAAAGTGAACATTGATCAATCTGTTGATTTTAGTAACGATTGGCATCCTTTAAAAATGCTATATAGAAATGTGTATTCAGAGACTATTCTTTTTGTAATAGATAAAGACAAGCAAGAATATGGAAGGATAACACTCTTTGATTTTGACGTCTTTGGAAGAGATGTCAGAGCATTGAATCTTAATCTGAGTTTTGGAAATGGTGAAAAGAGAGTAATAGCTGGCTATCCAAAAAGCTACTACAATCAACCCCCTGATGCTGTCCACTATGGGCTCTTCTATCAGTTTGATTATGACATAAGAGGAGATCAGGAGAGTCCTCACTATG
>JAVBQL010000018.1:0-181980 GCA_031549085.1 Spirochaetota bacterium | reverse complement strand
GAGTAATCTTTGCACCATCGCTGCTTCGAATTATATCAACTCTTGCTATGGTAATATTAAGCTCTTCAACGGTTTTGCCAGACTTTTTGAAGGGCTCATCATGTATACGAACCTGAAGTATCGTCTCCCCAGACTCTGTATCAGAGACCACCTCCCCTCCGCCAGTAGTCATATTTGGCTGTGTACATGTAAAAAAAAATAGCCACCGCTGTAAGTATAGCTATTCCAATAAAAAAATAGTGCTTTTTCATAGACTTTTACCTCCCATACTTTTTATAATATAGTAATTATATTATAAAATTATTATTTAGTAAATAAATAGTTAATAAAAGATTCTATTTTAAAAAAAACTTACTTTTTAATTTAATATGTTGATTTTTTATTTTAAAGTAAAATTACAAAATAATGATAAATAAAATATACAAATTTACTACAATAAAGCATAGTTGAAAATATTTAAATTTCAATCAAATAAAAAAATTTGACACTTGATATACCCTTTTTATTTGTTGATAGTATTAATATTCCCCATTTTTAAATCCTTGATTCTTTAGATAAGATAAACAAGTTTTCTCAATCTTTAAAATAGTTTAGAAAGTCAATTAAGGCATTAAATCTTTTCATGAGACTACATTCTACTATATTAATAATCTAATATCTTAATTATATCACAAATATTGAGCCTGTTATGCATATAGAACTATTGATTTTTGACGAAGATAAATTTATACTATAAACCTCTATCCGTAAAAGGGATTGACACCTCTTTGGATAGAGAAAAACCAATCACTAAAACGCTAAACTAAAAGCAGGGCTCTTTTATAGGCTTCTGTGCAGGTTTAGCATGAGCAAGCCCGTGATCGCATTGGGCTGGCTGCTCTTTTTAGTGATTGAGAGAGTAGTCAGCGTGTCAACGATGCTTTTATGGGCTTGCTTGTATCATTTCTGTACCTTCCCAATGTTCATATCAGAAATGATAGGCTATTGGGTTTTTATGCCTATTGCTACGGGATTATAAAATCCTATACGCTTGGTTTAACCTATCGTCAAACTACTTTAAGGCAAGCCCATAGAGATATTGACCATTTTTTTTTCAAAAAAAATTCGATCCCACCATACAAGTGGAAAACATCAGCTATTTTAGAAAAACAAAAATATTAAAAACAATTGATTTTTAACGAAGATAAATTTATACTATAAACCTCTATCCGTAAAAGGGATTGACACCTCTTTGGATAGAGAAAAATTAACTACGAAACGCTAAACTAGAAGCGGGGCTCTTTTATAGGCTTCCATCTCGGTTTGGCATGAGCAAGCCCGTGATCGCATTGGGCTGGCTGCTCTTTTTCGTAGTTGAGAGAGTTGTCCGGCGTGTCAACGATGCTTTTATGGGCTTGCTTGTATCATTTCTGTACCTTCCCAATGTTCATATCAGAAATGATAGGCTATTGGGTTTTTATGCCTATTGCTACGGGATTATAAAATCCCATCTGCTTGGTTTAACCTATCGTCAAACTACTTTAAGGCAAGCCCATAAAAATATCATTAGAGATATGACAAATAGAGTTTTTTGTTTAAAGGCTACATTTTTTTTGACCCTATATTTTATACAAAGAAAAGTATTACCTTTCTAAATTTTATGGGGATTAGTTTAAAAAGACCTTCACCAAAAAAATAATAGAGCTGCAATCAAAAATATACCTCAACAAACTTGACAAAAAACATAAAAAGTATGATTATTTCTATCAAGTTCTAAACTTAAAATAAAATAATAATTTTATAAGGCGTAACAAGCTATGGGCAAAACTATAACAGAAAAGATCTTTGATAATCATATGGTTGAGACTCTCTTCAATGAGATTGTTGTATTAAAACTTGATAAAGTTTTTTGTCATGAGATTACAACGCCGATTGCTATAAACGACCTCGTTAAACGGGGCAAAGATACAGTATTCAATCCTGATAAAATAAAGGCAGTAATAGACCACGTAACCCCAGCAAAGGACTCAAGCAGTGCAGAGCAGGGCAAAGTTTTACGAGAGTGGGCAAAGAGACACAACATAAAAGATTTCTTTGACATTGGAAGCAATGGTGTTTGCCATGCGATTTTTCCAGAGAAGGGCTTTGTAATACCAGGTGACACAATCGTTATGGGAGACTCTCATACATGTACCCATGGTGCTTTTGGCGCATTTGCCTGCGGTGTTGGTACAACCGACCTAGAGGTTGCGATACTTAAGGGTGTCTGCGGCTTTAAAGTTCCAAAGACAATCAAGATAGAGCTTACTGGAAAGCTAAAACCAAATGTATATGCAAAAGATGTTATCCTCTTTATAATCAAAGAGCTTACAACAAACGGTGCAACAGATATGGTTATCGAGTTCACTGGCAACATCGTTAGTGAGATGAGCATGGAGTCACGAATGACCCTCTCAAATATGAGCGTTGAAGCAGGTGCTACATGCGGTGTGATATACCCAGATATGAAAACTGTTGACTATCTATGGAGTTTCATAAAAGGTAATTTCAAAACTAAAGAGGATGCTCTAAAAGAGTACAGCAAACTTATATCAGACAGCGATGCTAAATATGAGAGGGTCTATACCTATGACCTATCAAACCTTGAGCCTCAAATAACATATGGCTATGCACCTGACAAGGTGAAGAGCGTAAAAGAGATGGCTGGCACAAAACTTGACCAGATATATATTGGTTCTTGTACAAATGGAAGAATAGAGGATTTGCGCATTGCAGCTGCTATCCTAAAAGACAAAAAGATTTCGCCTAATGTAAGAGGGATAGTATCTCCTGCAACTACAAATATATATAAAGAGGCTCTAAAAGAGGGGCTAATTGATATCTTTATGGATGCTGGTTTCTGTGTAACAAATCCAACCTGCGGTGCATGTTTGGGTATGAGCAATGGAATATTAGCAGAGGGAGAGGTTTGTCTCTCTACAACAAACAGAAACTTTAATGGAAGAATGGGACGTGGCGGCATGGTTCATTTGGCAAGCCCTGCAACAGCAGCAGCAAGCAGTATAAGTGGAGTTGTTACTGTTCCATAAATGGAAATAGAGTCTTGTTAGAAAGCAAGGTAAGTTTAACAAGTATTTATTTTTTTCCAGTTTTGGAGGTAGGTTAAGATGTTGAAAACGAAAGCTTTTTGTATATTTTATGAAGCAAAATCGAACAAAAAGCGACTTTTTAACATCTTAACCAGAAATCCAATTGTAATTGGATATTTTGTTTGTCCTCTAAAATCAGAAAGGGAATATCCTTTTTGAATAAGATATGTGTCAAAAAGGACGTGGCTTAAAAAAACTTTTTGAAAACAAGTGACGCTGAAAGAGTATTTAATTTTTCAACTCTGGAGGCAATTTAAGATGTTGAAAACGAAAGTTTTTTGTATACTTTGCTTATTTTGGGAGCTAGAATGTATGTAACAAAGATTTTATCTCGTTATTACGCCAATAAAATCGACTTATATACATTCTAGCTCCCAAAATAAAAAAACAGATTTGTATTTTGTATAGTGTTAAGAAATACAAGTTACCACCCCCTTTATGTAAAGGGGGCAGGGGGGATTAGAAAAAGTTATTAAAAAAATTTAGGAGGCTTTAGATGACAAAGATGAGAGTAAAACAACTTTTGGATGGGTTCAAGAAGAGAGAGTTATCTCCAAAAGAGAGTGCAAAAGATCTCCTTAAAAAAGTAAAAGAGGAGAACCCTCTATACAATGATTTTATAACAATAAACGAAAATATAGTTAAAGATGCGGAGCAGTCAGAAGAGAGATATCACAAGAACACTCCCCTCCCCTTAGATGGACTGATTATATCTGTTAAAGATAACATAATTATAAAAGATATGCTTACAAGCTGCGGTTCAAAGATGCTCTCAAACTTCGTACCAAGGTCATATGAGTCGACAGTTATAGAGGCGCTGCGCAACAATGGTGTACACTTCATTGGTAAAACCAACATGGATGAGTTTGCCTGCGGTTCAAGTACAAAGACATCATTCTATGGACCAACATTAAATCCAATAAATAGAGAGTACACACCCGGTGGTTCATCAGGCGGTTCTGCCTGTGCTGTTGCAAGGGGACACTCAATTATATCTCTAGGGAGTGACACGGGCGGCTCTGTCAGACAGCCTGCAAGTTTTTGCGGTATTGTTGGTTTCAAGCCAAGCTATGGCATTTTGTCCCGCTGGGGGGTTGTTGCCTATGCGAGCAGCCTAGATCAAATAGGTATAATGGCAAACAATGTAAGCGACATTGCTGCTATCCTTCAATATACATATGGAGAAGATGATAGAGATACAACAACTTCAAATGTAACATTAGAAAATATCGATAATTTTTTACCAATAGATGTAAAAAACAAAAGAATAGCCCTCTTGAAAATTGATTTCAATTCACTTGAAAGTGATATAAGAGATGAGGCTAAAAAGATACAAGAGATAATAGATAGCAACGCAAAAAAGCTTCAAGCTCTTGGTGCAATAGTGGAGGAGATTGATATCCCGCTGCTAAAAGAGAGTAGCGAAATATACACAATATTGTCCCGTGCTGAACTTGCATCAAACCTTGCCAAATTTGATGGCACTCGATTTGGCCATATGACAGAGAAAGATGTTGATATAAAATCAATCTACTATACAAATAGAGATGAGGGATTTGGCGATGAGATCAAAAAGCGTATTCTAGTTGGCGACTATGTTCTTCAAGGCGAAAACAATGCAAGAATCTATCAAAAAGCTCTAAAAATTAGAGGTCTCATAAAAAATGAACTTGACACTATACTAAATAGATATGACTTTATATTGAATCCAACATCTCCTATATTGCCATTCAAACTTGACAAAGAGAGAGAGTCAAAAATTGCTGATATGATGTTGGTCTATGCAAACCTTGCTGGGCTTCCAGCAATCAGTATCCCATGCGGAAAGATTGGGGAGTTTTCTGTTGGTATGCATCTAACTTCAAAGAGATTCAATGATGGCATTCTTCTTGGAGTGAGTGAGTTTATACATGATAATTTAAACTAATAGGGTATTTTTATGGGGGGACTATTAGATTTTTTTAACTACACAGAGCGAGCAATCTCTCTCTGTAAAAAGAGAAACTTTTCTGAAGCAATCGACTACTTTTCAAAGGCACTGGAGATAAAGAGTGATGCGAAGACCTTCTATAACATGGGGCTTGCTCTCTTTAACCTAGGTAGGTTTGAGGAGGCGATTGCTAGTTATGACAACTCAATAGCTATAAATCCAAATATAAAAGATGCCTACCATAATAAGGCACTCGCCCTATATCATCTAAAAAAGTATGATGATGCAATCTCTTGCTACCAGTTTTTGGCTGACACCTACACAGATGAAAAAGAGAGATATCAAAAAATAATTGATGGAATAAAGGGTGAACTTGTTGTGTAGTTTTGCCCAATCATCATATCCCTTCCCTTTCAAAAAAGAGATGAGAATAAAAAAATAGAGAGCCATATAGATATCTGCTCTCTATTCCCTATCTATTAATTTTTACTTCTTTTCATATGGTGTTGCATAAGAATAAAATGGAAAAGATAGACTTGAACTAGGTAATTTTGACAATGTAAGTGCAGAGCCAGATATAGTGTATTCAAATACTACAGTTGCCTCATCAGGAATATCAGAGACACCTTTTTGAATCAAGGAGACCTCAGTTGCTGTAGCAGTAACAGCATAATACTCCACAGTTTTATTGTAGGTAGTACTATTTCCTGATGTCATTATAAGCGTGTGTGTAAATATTGTTGATGTTATCTCAATTGTCTCTGAAATTGTGTCAGCTCCATTTATAGTAACCTGCCCCCATGTGCCTATAAGTGCAGCTGGAAATTGGACTCCTGTTCCATTATTACTCCAACTGCTTGTATCTTCGGTAGACGAATTGTTATCCTCATCGTCTGGATCATCAGTACCACCAAAACCCATAAAAAGTGATGAACAAGAAGCCATTAACATCATTATAATAAAAATTATAGGTAATAAAAGCTGTTTTCTCACAAAATACCCCTTAAAAATATCCTTTTTCATAGAGTATAATAATATTTTTTTATAATTAAACAAGTTTTTTCGAGCTTTTTTATAAAAAATTATTTAAATTGTTAAGTTAATTTAATAGAGAAAGCAGATTTACCTCTTTGTCAAACCCTTTTTTTCAAAAAAGAGGCAAAAAATAAAAAAAATAGACAGCAAATAGATATTGGCTGTCTATCAACTCTTTATATATTTATATTATTGCTTTGTATATGTCGTTCCATAAGCATTAAGCAGAGGTTTTAAACTTGAATCAGTTGGATCTGATACCGTAAGTGTAGAGCCTGATATTGAGTATGTAAAGCCAGCTTCTGCCTCATCGGGAAGGTAGGGAATACCTTTTGGAATCAAAGTAACCTCTGAAGCAGTAGCAGTAACAGCATAAAACTCTACTTCTTCATTGCTGATACTTGTTATCAATGTATATTTTAGAACTGTTGAAGTTATAGTAACTATTTCCACAGTTGTATTACCTCCAGTACCATTAGTCTGTGTCCATGTACCTATAAGTGCACTTGGAAATGTTACTCCCGTTCCTTGATTGCTCCAGTTGTTTGTTCCATTAGTAAGTGTGCTATCACTATTATTAAGGGCCTCTCCAACAAGATCCCCCAAACTTGGTCCACAAGAGACCATTAACACTATTATAAAAATAGTAGGTAATAAAAATCGTCTTTTCACAAAAACTCCTTAAAAAAATTTTTTATTATAATCGATAATTATAACATATTTATTTATAATTGAATATATATTTTAAATTTTTAATTTTTTTAAAAAATTTTTAGATAAAAAAATATATATATTTTTGCTTAAAATTTAAAATATATATAAAAAAAACGGCATTGATTAAATAGAGCTTTTAAGTCAAAAAAATAAAAAACCTTATTTAACATTTTAAATAAGTTTCAAAACATCAAAAATCTCTATTATAGTAGTGATCTCCTCCTTATGAATCTCTAATAAAAATACCATTTACACTAAAAGTAAAATTAATTTGTTTTTTCAAAACACTTTATTTTAATACCATTATATGATATTATATTTTTAATATAGGGGGTTAAAACTCTCTCATGACCTGCCTCTATTGGTAGTATAAAAATGAGTTTTTAAACTATCCTCACATGGCAAGTTAATAAAACATGCTATAATTTAAAGGAGCTTTTTAAATGAAAAAACTTCACTTTTTTTTATTAACTCTTCTTCTGTTTGCTGCCTCTTTTTTGAATGCAGCCACAATAAAATCAGGTTCAAATGGCGGTAGTGCCAAAAACTCAAATGATAAATACTTTGGAAATTTTAAAGAGATAGCTCCTGATAAAATATACACACTAGAGACTGATAAAGAGTGGTACAAAAATGTTGTCTTCTACCACATATGGGTAAAGGCCTTTGCTGATAGCAATGGCGATGGAGTTGGTGACCTAAATGGAATCACAAGCAAGCTTGACTATCTAAAAGATCTTGGCGTTGGTGCAATTTGGCTCTCTCCTATATTTGCCTGTGACTATAAGGGCAAAGAGAAAAATGGGAATATGCATGCCTATGATACTGTTGACTACTACAAGGTTGAGAAAGAATTTGGCACTGAGGCAGATTTGGAAAACCTAATAGCTCAAGCACATATTAGAGATATAAAAATTATTTTTGACTATGTTGTGAACCATACATCAGATAAGCACCCATGGTTTATCGACTCTAAAAATGGTGGAGCAAAACGAAATTGGTATATATGGAATGATCACCCAAATGAGAACTATGGTAAGCCTTGGGGTGGCGGCAGTTGGCAGCAAGTGTGGCACAAGTATAAAGATAGCTACTACTATGGCGGCTTCTGGAGCGGCATGCCAGATCTAAATATGGATAACCCTGAGGTTAGAGAGGAGATGGCCAATGTTCTTGTCTATTGGCTAAACAAGGGGTTTGATGGGATAAGAATCGATGCAGCACGCCATCTATTTGAAGAAGAAGTTACAAGAAAGATTGATAACAAAAAGAGAACATTCATTATCCAATCTGATTCAGAAAAGACAATAAAGTTCTTTAGAAATATGAGAAAAGATATACTTGATAAGTATGATGCCTACAATACAACCAAAATGATGGTTGGCGAAGTTTGGAATGATGGTGATACCATACAAAAATATGGCGGTGAGGGAGACATATTTCATATGTGTTTCGACTTCCCTCTTGCATACAAGATGCGTGATGTTGTAAAGCTTGGCAATGGAGCATCAAAGGTAGTTTTGGACTTTAAAGATTATTTAAATAGAGATGTTGAATATTTTGAGTACTTCAGAGCTGCAACTTTTCTCAATAATCATGATGAGGTGGTATCTCGCCCTATGACCTCCTTTGATGGAAATGTGGAGCGTGTAATTTTGGCACTTGCAACAAACCTCTTTGTTCCGGGGACTCCTTTCTTATACTATGGAAATGAGATTGGAATGGCTGATGGAAATTTATCTGGAGACAGAAAATTTAGAACAGATATGGATTGGAGTAGTGTTGATACACAGCAGAGAACCAAAAACTCTATACTGAATAGAAGCAAAGAGCTTGTTAAAATAAGGGATAACTATAAGGCACTAAATAATGGAGAATTAATAACATTAAACAGCAGCAATAACAAAGTTCTTACCTTTGCTAAAAAACTTGATAATGAGATAATATTGGTTGCATTAAACTATACAGAGGCAGAGGTTATCGACCTTGAAATAGACTTAACACCACTCAAAGTAGAGAAGGCAAAACTGAAAGAGATTATTGGCAGCAAATTAAACGATATTACAAGTGAAAACAGAGCAAACTTTAAATTTACTAAAATAGCCCCATTCTCATTTGCTCTCTACTCTATAGAGGGATCAAAATAGAGATAGGATAGAATTTATATATTTTTACTTGCCCTCTAAAATTGAGAGCGAAAATAGACTTTTGAAATAAAATATTTATCAAAAAGGACGTTAGAATTAAAAAATGATACTAGGAATTGTTGGTCTTCCCAATGTTGGAAAAAGTACACTGTTCAACGCAATAACAAGAGCCTGTGTGCAGGCAGCAAACTACCCCTTCTGTACAATTGAGCCAAACTCTGGAACCGTAGCTGTACCAGATAGCAGACTTGAAATTTTAGCAAAACTCTATGACACAACAAATATAGTTCCAGCATTTGTAGATTTTGTTGATATTGCTGGTCTTGTTAAGGGAGCAAGTAAAGGTGAGGGGCTTGGGAACAAATTTCTCTCTCATATAAGAGAGGTTGATGCCATTGTGCATGTTGTTCGCTGTTTTGAAGAGAAAGATGTTATACATGTTGATGGAGGAGTTAATCCAAAGAGGGATATTGAGACGATAGATACAGAGCTAATATTGGCCGATATTGAGACACTTGAGAGACGAATTGAGAAGCAGCAAAAAATTGCTAAAGCCACAAAAGATAGGGCAATAAAAGATGAACTTGATATTATGGAGACTCTTATTAACCATCTATCAAGTGGAAAGCCAGCAAGAACTTTTGGTGAAAGTTTAGATGAGGCTGGCAGAGAGATACTAAAATCACTGCTTCTTCTAACAAATAAACCTATAATATATGCAGCAAATGTTGGAGAGAGCGATATAACAGGAGATATCTCAAAGAACAAATATGTTAATGAGGTTAAAGAGGTTGCAAACTCTGAAAATGCAGAGGTGATAGTAATCTCTGCTAAAATAGAGGAGGAGATCTCCCAGCTATCAAATGAGGACAAAAAAGAGTTTTTAGAATCACTTGGCTTTGAAGAGTCTGGACTCGACAGACTAATAACAGCCTCCTACAAACTATTAGGATTGATAAGCTTCCTAACCGCTGGAAAACCAGAGATAAGGGCATGGACAATAAAATCTGGTCTAAAAGCTCCACAGGCGGCAGGAAAGATCCATTCTGACTTTGAAAAGGGATTTATAAAAGCTGAAGTTGTAAACTATGATGATCTAATACAATTTGGTTCAATCAATGCCCTAAGGGAGAATGGAAAACTCAGAATTGAAGGAAAGGAGTACATTGTTAAAGAGGGAGATGTTATCCACTTCAGATTCAATGTATAGTTTAAAATAAAGAAAAGAGGTATAATTTATGGAAAAATTAAGTTTTGAAGAGTTTATTGTTGAGTGTACTCTATGCGGATGTGAGCACAATCTTAAAGTATCTGTTATTAGAGATCACCTTCCAAATGATATCGATACCGATATTAGAGTTCCATATTTCAAAGAGATAACCGTACCCGTAATATGCCCAGAAAAAAATGAAGTATTTGAAACAGATATATTTTTGCAGGAAGATAAGTATTCAATAATAAAAAAGATAAGAAAAGCATAATAGAGGATATTGAACTCTTTTTTGACCTGCCTTATTTGGTAGTGTAAAAATATGTTTTCACACTTACCATTAACGAGACATGTCAATAAAATTATTTTTCTTAACACTTGCTTCTATTTTGGGAGAGAAAAATGAAGAAGATTTTACTTATATTAACTATCTCTATGTTTATTGGATGCTATGGAAATCCCAACAAAAGTATCGATAGACTTGCAAGATCAGGTAAATTGGAGGATAAAGAGCAGGCATCAAAAGAGTACAAAGACGCTATAAGCTACCTCTTCGATGCCTATTCATCTTATGCAGGACTTAATCGTGACATTGGATATAGATTGATGATACAGCAATTCTACAAACCAGCAATAGAACATTTCAAAGTTGCCACAAATTTGAAAAGCAGTGATGCCACAGCATACTTCTGGATGGGAATCTGCTATGCAAACCTATATAAAGAGACAAAAGAGCTTGAGTATCTCGAAGAGACTGAAAAATATTACAAGATAGCTATGAATATTACACCAGACAATAAAGAGTTTATCTATGCTTATGCACAGCTTTTGGTATTCAGTTTAAACAGGTATGATGAGGCTATTGCAGTTTTGAAGGATTATGTTTACAATCTTACCAAAGAGATGGAGCCAAGGGGCTATCTTCTGTTGGCCCGTGCCTACTATATGGCAGAGGATTATGAGAACTCTTTTAAAACCTATAATGAAATGTATAAATTCAAGAAAAAGTTGACTAAAAAAGAACTCGAACAGCTTGATGAATTTGTTAGAGTTACTGGAGAGTTGGTAAAAAGATGACAGAAGAGGATGTTTATGATATTGCATTTTCGTTTGAATCGAGCCTTACAGTAATTGAAAAGAAGACACTCTTTAATAGATATGGCTCTGTTAAAGAGATATTCAAACTCAGCAAGAGTGGAATAAAGAGTATAATTGGAAGAGGTTGGCAAGGACACAAATATGATCCTGAAAAATTCTTAAAAGACGCCGAAAAAACTACTCTTTTCATTGAGAAGACAGGTATAAAGATCGCTAGGTTTGATGAACCTCTCTATCCAAAAAGTTTAACCTTTATACCAGACCTACCATTTTTAATATATTATAAAGGCAATATTAGCTATAATTATGAAAAATCGATTGCAATTGTTGGTACAAGAGAGCCTGATGATGAGGGAACTTATGAGACGGAGAAGATAAGCGACGCACTGGCCAAAAATGGCTTCTCTATAGTATCAGGTCTCGCTAAAGGTATAGATTCTATATCCCACTCGATGGCTATAAAAAATGGTGGAAAGACCTTAGCAATATTGGGCTGTGGAATTGATAGAACCTACCCCGCTGAGAATAGAGCTCTGGCTAGAGATATACTTGACAATGATGGAGCAATAATATCTGAATATCCTCCCGGTGTTCCACCACAAAAATGGTTCTTTCCAAGAAGAAATAGAATTATAGTTGGATTAAGCAGGGCAACTCTTATTATGCAAGCACCAAAAAAATCTGGAAGTTTGATTACTGCTGTACTTTGTGCTGATTATGATAAAGATTTATTTGTATACAAATCCATTGATGAAAACAAAGCCCTATTTGAAGGAAATAATAATTTAATAGAGAATGGTGCAAAAGCTATAAAAGATGAAGAGGATATTATTAATGAACTGACTATTCGTTAATTCATATTAATAATTTAGTAGCTAATTTAACCAAATTTTCTAACTATATGAAATAGTACAATTCAAATTGTTTTTTTAAAAAAATTAGATATATAAATATTTATAAGGAATATTAAAGTTGGATAGAAGGCAGGAGTTATCTCAAAACCAGATACAAAAACTATCACTTTCACCAGCCATGCTAACCTCTCTTGAACTTTTATCACTACCAATAATTGAGCTTAGAGAGAGAATAGAGAGAGAGGTTTTAGAGAATCCAGCACTTGAACTAAATGAGCTATCTAAAAACAGAACAGTAAAAGAGTATAAAAAAAATTTAAGTATATCACCTGCTCTGCAAAGCGAACAGCACAACCATTTTATAGAGAATCTACCAAATAGTGAGACTAATCTTCAGGAGTATCTTCTGCTTCAACTATCATTAAGAGAGTTACCAAAGAGAGATTACGAGATAGGTGAAATTATAGTTACACTTATTGATGATGATGGTTTTTTTAAAGAGGACTTAAAAAATTTGTTCCCAGATGAATATAAAAAAGCTAATGATGTCCTTGAATTAATACAGAGCTTTGATCCTGCTGGTATTGCAGCTCTCTCTCCAAGAGAGGCAATTCTCTACCAAATAAGTATCAGTCCAATCAAAGATTTTAATATTGATGGATATAATATAGTAAAAGAGTGTTATGATCTTCTTTTAGAGAGGGACGATGCTAAAATCGCAAAAAAACTTAATATATCTATGGCAAGAGTAAAAAGTGGACTCGCTTTTTTAAAAAAATTTAATCCATTCCCCGGAAGAGAATATTCTCAAAAGCAGGTAAAATATATAATTCCAGATGCCATAATATCGATAGTCAACAATGAAATAAGTATAAAAATAAATGATTATCTAATACCACAAATATCAATAAACAAATATATGAAAACACTATATGATAGACAAAAAGAGTCTTCATCAAAAAATCGAAAACACTCTAAAGAAGAAAAATATATAGCAAACAATATAAATAGAGCAAACCAATTCATAGATTCTATAAATTGGAGAAAGAACTCACTGCAAAACCTGATAATAGCTATATCAATAGAGCAGAAAGATTTTTTCTATAATGGTCCGCTCTCTTTAAAACCACTTACCATGAAAGAGATTGCAAAAAAACTGGAGCTCTCTGAATCAACAATATCAAGACTCTCTAATGAAAAATATATTGCCACAAAATGGGGAATATTCGAGTTAAGATATTTTTTCTCAAACTCTATAAAAAATCGAGACAATACAACCTCTCAAAATAGTATAAAAGAGATGATCAAAAATATCATTACAAATAATGACAATATAAGTGACAGCAATATTGTAAAAATACTAAATGAAGATGGAGTAAATATTGCAAGAAGAACTGTTGCAAAATATAGAAAATCTCTTAACATTGAAAACTCATTTTTAAGAAATGTAATAAATAATGTTAAAGATAAAAAACCGGAACATGAATGAAAACTGAACTATTTAATTTTTTTATACCAGAAAAACTTATAGCTCAAGAGCCTAAAAATATACGTTCAGAATCTAGAATGCTTGTCTATTACAGAGAGAAAGATCTGATTGTAGATTCATATACAAAAGATATTGCGATCTTTTTAGACTCATCATACCATTTAGTTTTTAATGACAGCAAAGTACTCCCTGCCCGCATAAAAGTTACAAGAGATGGAAGCAAAGGGGAACTATTGATTACAAAAGTGGAAGATAAGAGGAACATAGAGGCTATAACTGATAAAGCAAAAAGGTACAAAAGCGGAAGAAGTATCACCTTGCCAGATAGAACAACAGCCAAAGTAACCAAAGAAATTGATGAGATAAAGAGAGTTTTCACAGTTGAAAACGATCTTTTCACAATTGACTATTTTGAAAAATATGGAGAGATTCCTCTCCCTCCATATATAAAAAGAGAGACACAAAAAGAGCAGGATAAAATAAGATATCAAACCACTTTTTGTAGAGAGTATGGAGCAGTAGCCGCTCCAACTGCAGGACTCCATTTTGATGATAGCATATTTTCATCTTTAAAAGATAAAAATATTGAACACAGTTTTGTAACTCTAAATGTAGGTTTAGGAACTTTTCTCCCTATGAGAGCAGAAAACATAGAGGAGCATAAAATTCACTCTGAAGATTTCTTTATAGATGAAAATGAAGCTGATAAAATAAACAATGCAATCAAAAACAACAAAAAAATAATACCAATTGGGACAACATCGCTTAGAACGCTGGAATCTAGCTATATTAACGATAAAATAGCTAGTGGTGCTGGAAAAAGCAGTCTTTATATATATCCACCTTATGAATTTAAAGTTGCAAAGGGACTCTTTACTAACTTTCATACTCCAAAATCCACACTCTTGGTTCTTGTCTCTTCAATGGTTGGCTTAGATAAACTTATTGATATATATAAATATGCAGTAGAAAAAGAGTATAGGTTTTTTAGTTATGGCGATGCTATGCTTATACTATAAAATTGATATATAGAGTATTTTTTTAGCAAAAGGTTATTTAATTTATATAAATGTTGATTTTATTTATTAAAAATATTGTTTTAATTGAATTGCTTTGCCCAATGTAAACTTATCAGTATATTCTAACAGTCCACCCATTGGTAATCCTGTTGCCATTCTAGATTTTTTTATAGGAAGATTTTTTATTAAAGATTCTATGTATAAAAAAGTTGTCTCACCCTCTATTGTAGGATTTGTTGCTATAAAAATTTCATCAAACTGATCATTCTTAAGTCTATTAACAAGTTCTTTAATACGAAGTTTGTCTGGGCCAATGCCCTCTAATGGATTGATAGTCCCCATTAATATATGATATTGCCCATTATATAGAGAAGTTTCCTCTATAGCAATAAGATCCTTTGGTTCTTCTACAACACATATTATCGATTTATCTCTATGACTGCTAGAGCAAATCTCACATGTATCTAAAAAAGTGAAATTACCACAAATTTTACAGTTTTTGATGCTATTTATGGTGTGTTCAATAGCATTTGATATTTCTATTGCAGTATCTTTATTTTTCAATAAAAAATAGGCCAATCTCATAGCCGACTTTTTACCTATACCAGGAAGTTTAGACAAGGAATTAGCAAGCTCATTTATAACAAACATTTAAAATTACTTTCCAAAACCACTAATTACATTAGATGTAACTTTTTTTTTAATTTCCTCTGTCATTTTTACAACAGCATTGTTGTGAGCTGCAATTATAAGGTCTCTAAATGTATTCAAATCACTCTTTATAAGTTCATTATCCACATAATCTATTGATAATATCTCAAATTCACCATTTATAGTAACCTTTACAAAGCCTCCACCAGCTTCTCCTGTGATAGAGAGATCTTTTATAAGGTTTAGATGATCTTCAGCTCTTTTTTTTATTTCATCAAGATTTCCAAAATTTTTTAGAATATCAAAAGCATTCAACATAAAATTTCTCCATTATAAGTAGTAAAATAACTATTTTGTTATCATTTGTCAATAGCTTTAATTTGTATCTCTATTATAAACTAATAATGAAAAATAGAAAATTACTCCTGCAGCACTGTTTTCAACCCACACCCTTCCTTTATGCTTGCCAATTATTTTTTTTACTATATATAACCCCAAGCCTGTTCCACTTTTATTACTATTACTTTCCGTAGAAAATTTTTTATATTTTTCAAAAATTTCATCTTTTTTATCTTCATCTATAGCAGAATCACTATTATATACACCTATTTTAACAAAATTATTTATTACATCAATAGAAATACTAATAGTCCCATCATCTTTTACAAATTTAAAGGCATTTGACATAAGATTAGAAAATACATGTTCTAAAGACTCTCTATCCCCAAAAACAGTTGGTATCCTATTATGAAAAATAAGTGACAATTTTATATTTCTCTCTTTAGCTTTTATCTCATATATAGAGGTGAAATATTCCGCCAAATGCAATACATCTATCTCTTTTAATTCAATATTATCATACATACTCTCTTCTCTTGAAGACTTTAAGAACTCATTTAGCATGTCTGTAAGCCTAAATGTCTCTTTCTCTATCTTTTTGGCGAACTCTTTTTTCTTTTCCTCTGATAAATTTTCATAAGATGAAAGCATACTGGCATAGCCTTGTATAACAGTAAGAGGGTTTTTTAAATCATGAATAACAGAATAGAACCAATCATTCTGTCTATTATCCATCTCTCTCAGTTTTTCAACAGCTATTTGCAATTTGTTGGTACGAGATATTACTTGAGTTTCAAGTTTTTGTTTGCTAAGACTTGTCTCTTGATCTTTCGCTTGAAAAGAGAGAGCCATCATATTAAATTTCATCGTTAACTTTCCAAAGTCGTCACTAGAATTTAATATCTCTATTGTCTTATAATTACCTTTTACCATATCATCAAAAGCACCAATTAAAACATTAATAGGAGTCAATAGAAATTTTCTTAAATCAAAAAAATAGATAAAAGAAAAAATTATCCAAAGCAATGAGAAGATTCCTACAAGAATAGCAATATTTTTTGAAAATATTTTATATAACTCAGGATGTATTAGAATCTCAACATAATAATCTCTTAAGTTAAAATCATTTGGAAAGCTATAGTTTTTATAATAGTATGGAAGCAAAAAACTCATAGAGTAAAAACGTTTTTTCTTACTATTAACAGATATTTTTTCTTTTGGGTTAATAGGATTCTCTTGTGTTGACAACATTATAGAGTTACCCTTATAAATCACAGTTAAATCAGTATTATCAATAAGAATATTTTTGATAAAACCTGCATTAAAAATCTGTTTTAATGATATAATACAGTTACCTACTTTTATCTCATTTAATAAAACCAATTTATTCTGATAAAAAAATATTTTTTGACCACTATTTTCTGTATTATCTTGCTCTCTATATAAAAATGAGTAGCTTACCTCAGAGATATTATATTTATTTTTTATTTTAAGAAAATAATCATTAATATATTTCATATCATTCGATTTAGCAACATTATCTGTTTTAACTTCTTCATATACAATATTTGATAGAATATTTAAGTTTACTCTCTCTTCCTCTAAAAGAGTAATAAAAAGTTTGAATTTGGTATCAATAATAGAGATGTTCTTATTTAGATTCTCATTTTTTATCAAATAAAAGGCAAGAAACATAAAAATAAAAACAGGGATATATATAAAAACTATTGAATTTCTAATTATTTTAAAAGATAGTGACTCTCTTGTATCTGCTCTATATTTCAATTGATGTAAAATCCTTTAAATAAAAAAACATTATAGAAGTCTAATAATATTCTAAGAAACTCTCTTGTAATTTAAAAGTTCAAAACTTTTACTAGCTAATTTTGTCAATAGATCTAAAGCTTCCAATTGACCAAGAGTATATCTTTTTTGAGACTCTGTGAAATTTAGCACAGCAATTACTCTTTGTAAACCATAAATTGGAACTATTATGAAAGATTTTGTTTTATACTTATCTTTATGGATAAAATCAAAACTCTTGTAATAATCAACATTAGCAACAAATATTTTTTTGTTCTCCAAAGCTACCTTTCCAGATAATCCCTCACCCATTGGAACTCTTATACTATTAATAAGCTCCTGTTCATCTTTGCTCCACCCTATAGTTCTATATATGTAAAGTTCTTTATTTTTATCAACCACCATTATAGATGCTCTTTTTGAGGCAGAAATAACTGCTCCCCAAAAGACAGTTTTTTCTAATAACTCTTTTACATTTCTTGAATTCAAAATATCCGTACTCATCTGATTTATATTCTGATAGACAACATTAACCTCTTCTTCTAATTTATGCTCTATTTCTGCTCTTCTTTCCTGCTCTGTTTTTATATCCTCTTTTTGCTTATAAGCATTGCTATTTTTATCGGTGATATCCAATCCTATCTTTTTATGTTCACTGTGTTTTTCTATGTCTTCAAAATGATTCTTCTCTTCATTATTACTAACATTTGATTTATTTTTCTGATTGCTAGGATCAACTTTCAAAGATATGATTAACCTAAACATTATAGAGGCAGTAATTAAAAAAAAGATTGTAACTATTATTAAATAAAAGAGAGACAAAACAGGCTGTGCAAATTCTAGCCATTTAAATTTTGTAAAAAATGGAGAATCTGGATTTAAAAGGTTCATAAATCCAAGAAAATAGAGAAATCCAAATAGTACAATTGCTACAAAAAATAGTAATCCAAAAAATATATATTGTTTTTTCATAGTAAAAAATCACTGTCTCTTTAGAAATTAAAAAAAGTCTTTTAGTTTTCTATCGGAATAAAATATTTTTTTTTGAGATCTTTTTACATACAACTGTGATTATTGATTTATAATAAAAAAGATTTTTTTATAAAAAAAGAAAAAAGCGAGTGATGGGAATCGGACCCACACAATCAGCTTGGAAGGCTGATGTTCTACCATTGAACTACACTCGCAAACAGAATAACTATATAATATTTTTTTGCTCTATTGTCAATATATTTTTCATTTTTTTAACTTAAGAAGTTTTGACAAAATCGAAACTTATTAGTATATTATGAAACACTGTAATAAAAACGGAGAGTATAATATTAAATACTTTTTTTCTGATGATGTATTCAATACTGTTAAAGAAGAGATAAGAGAACATAATGGCGGTGAGATATTTTTTGCATGTCTTGTTGATGATTCTTCAATAGTTGAGGTAGAACCTATATGTTATGGTAATAATGATGAAGTTTTGGCTCTCCATCCATCAAATTTTTCCAAAAACTTTAATGCTGTTCTACATAATCATCCAAGTGGTGACACAAAACCATCTTATGCTGATCTAAATTATGCAAGTTTTCTTCAAAATGAGGGAATAGGCTTTTTTATAACAAACAATGATGCTACAAAAATTACTACAGTAACACCACCAGTAAAAACTGCAAAACAACAAAAATTGGATAGCTCTGTTTTGGAAGAGATATTTTCAAAAGATGGAGCTGTTGAAAAAGAGCTCTCAAAAAATGGTAAATACCAATTTAGAGCAGGGCAATTAAAAATGGTGAAAGCTGTTGCTAATTCTTTAAATAGTAATTCAATAGCATTAATAGAGGCTGGTACTGGGATTGGAAAATCTTTAAGCTATCTAATCCCTGCTTTTCTTTGGGCTATAAATAATGATGAACGTATTGTAATATCAACGAACACTATAAATCTTCAATCACAGTTAATAGAAAAAGATATCCCTCTAGTAAAAAAAATACTTAAATCTGATATAGAGGCAATTGTTATAAAAGGTAGAAGAAACTATCTTTGCAAATTAAAGCTGAATGGCTTACAAAATGAACTTGATTTTAATGAAGACCCTGATGAGATAAAAACAATATTGGAGTGGGCAAATAGTACTCATAATGGAGTAGTAGATGAATTAAATTTTATACCACAAAATAATGTTTGGGAAAAAGTTTGCAGCGAGGCTGATTTTTGCTCTGGCTCTCATTGTTACTTTTATAAAGAGTGTTTTTTACAACACTCAAGACGATTGGCTTCTCAGTCAAACATAATAGTTGCAAATCATCATATTCTTTTTGCTGATATATCACTGCGTCAAAATAGCATGGGATTAGATGAGAATATCCTATTACCAGCATACAAAAAAATAATAATTGATGAAGCTCATAATATAGAAAAGTCTGCCAGCAGCTACTTTTCATATGAATTTTCAAAGATTGGTTTCTATAAATTTATAAGCTACTATAGAATGAAAAATAATAAAAGCTTTTTTCAAAAATTATCTCAAAAATTAGCCAAATCATCAAATAAACAATTAAACGATATTGCCCTATTTATAACTACAGAACTATTTGGTGCTATTACTACACTATATGAAAACTCTTTTAATATATTTGATATTATAGGTGATTATACAGGTAACTTTGTTACTGAAACTTATAAAAATAACAACTACTACAGAGTAAAAAAAGACCAGTGGGAGAGTGAGATATTTAAAGAGAATGTTATCTCTCCTCTAAATGGCTTTCTATCACTACTGGATGGTACTTTAAAATCACTTAATAAGTTATCAAGTCTAATTGAAATATTAGAAGAAAAGATAAAAAACATGTTTGAAATTGATTTTAAAATGGTTCAATCTTATAAAACAAAGTTTGAAAATTATATAGGCAATGTAGTAAATCTCTTAAACATTGATATTGAGAAGTATGTTGTTTGGTTTAATCTATCTATAGATTCAGATAATTTAAATTTTGTACTAACCGCAGCACCTCTAAAAATAGATAGAATCTTAGCAGAAACCCTCTTTTCTGTATTTGATTCAATAGTGTTATCCTCTGCTACACTTACAGTTGATAGAAAATTTGATTTTTTTAATCGTCTATCTGGTATATCTTTAGTTAATAATAAAAAAGTTGACTATTTAGTGGTAGATTCTCCATTTAACTATGAAAAACAGGTGCTGGTTGTTGTACCAAATGATATCCCAGTACCTACTCAGTATTATTCAGATGACAACATATATAACAAGAAACTAAATAATTTCTTAAAAGAATCAATAGAGGAGACCAAAGGTGGTTCAATTGTCCTATTCACTGCCTATAATCAATTAAAAAAATCTTATGAAGATGTTGAGCCATATTTAAAAAAACTTGGATATAATTCATTTTGTCAGGGAGATATGGAGAGAACAAAATTATTGAATCGTTTCAAAGAGGAGATAGATTCAAATCTTTTTGCAACAGACTCTTTTTGGGAAGGAATAGATGCTCCTGGTGAGACATTAAGGTATGTTGCTTTGGTAAAATTGCCATTTAAGATACCAAGTGAACCTATGGAAGAGGCAAGAGTTGAGGACTATGAAAAAATGGGATTGAATCCATTTTTAGAGTGGACACTTCCACAAGCTATTATAAAATTTCGACAAGGATTTGGCAGACTAATAAGAAGTGAAACTGATTATGGTGTTGTAGCTATTTTAGACAGCAGAGTTATTACAAAATCTTATGGAAAAATCTTCATTCGCTCTTTACCGAGATGTGATTATGCTACTGGAGATACAGAACATATAATAAGTATGATAAAAAAACATATTGAAAATTTTAAATAGTGGTTTTAATCTAAAAAAAATTTTAAAAATATCAAGCTAACTATTTAGCTATTAATACCTTTGATATAAAGTTTATTTTACCACTCTCAAGCTCTTTTGACTCAACATAAATAACACCATTGGAATCTTTGGATTTTATTAGCTCTATTCTTGAATTAATCTTAATTTCTGATAAAAAATTTATCTCGACAGACTCTATTTTTTCTTTATTTAAAAATTCATCAACCAACATATCAAGTATCCAATCTGCATATTTAGCATTATTTACATGTAGATTTATATCAATATCACTTGTTCTAATATCCTTTGTTATTCTATCAACTACATTAGCATCTTCTGGGATAATTAACTTATCCAATTTTTCATCTATCGCATGTAGGGTAGAATCATTTAGAAAACCACCTAAACTCTCTATTTTAAGAGGTCTTAAGTTTTTCATTGAAATCAACAGCCAATTTTGTGTAACTGAGATTATTACATTGCCACTACTATCATAAACAAGAAAATCTCTTAATGCAAAAAGCCTATCAATACCTTTTGCCCAAGTTTTTATTTTTATAGTCTCTTTCCATTTTGGCATTCTCTTTATATCAAGTTTAGAGCGTGAGAGTATCCAAGCTATGCCGTCATTAACCAAATGATCATATCCAACACCAAGTAGGGTTGCATGCTCCTCTGCTATATTTTGTAAATATGAAAATAGCATAGACAATTTTAGATCTTGGTTAAAATCAATATCAAATGATTTAATGTAGAAGGATTGTTCATAATGTTTCATAAAATAGACCTCTTAAAAATATTAGGAATAATAATTTCAGACGCAACAAAGTATATATAAAATTATTTAAATTCTATGAAACATTTTTTTATAATTTGAGAATTAAATATATAACAATTTTAATAGAATTAGTTGACTATTTTGTATCTGTTGCAACAGCAGATACAGCATCATCCTTCTCTCCAATAGAGATTTTTACAACAACCTCTTCTGGATTTGATATTACTTTGTAATCTTTGCTCAAAATAATATCTTTAACGTGCATTGTTGCATTAACTTTTAGCTCTGATATATCAACCTTTATTGTAGTAACAATATCTTTTGGAAGACAAGAGATTTGCAAGCTAGTAAGATGCTTTTCAAAAACACCACCATCTCTTACACCTTGAGCTGTCCCAACAAATTCCAAAGGAATAGAAAGAGTAACTGGTTTCTTTGCATTAAGTTTATAAAAATCTATATGAGTATAGAGATCTTTAACATAATCCTTATCATAATCTTTAATTAAAACATCATGATCTTTATTATCAATTTTCAATTTGATTATTGTAGACTTTGTTAATTTTGAGTACATATTACTAAAAGTTCTATAATCTATTAGGATGTTTGTATTCTCTCCCTCACCACCATACACAACAGCAGGGATCTTTCCTTCTCTTCTATACCTACCACAAGCCTCTTTTTTAGTTTTATCTCTTAATTGTGCCTCTATTACAAAATTGGACATAAGAATATGTTCTCCTTAAATATACTTAAACAAAATAAAAAAACTGGGTCGGAAGGATTCGAACCTCCGGAATGGCTGGACCAAAACCAGCTGGCTTACCACTTGCCGACGACCCATAATATTTATAGGTATAGTATTTTATTTTTATAAAAAAGTCAATAAAAAAACCATTAAAATAAATCAAAATTATTTTAATGGTTATTGTTATTTTTCTAAAAAAAATTATCTAATCAACACTATTGACATCACTGACATCATTAACAACTTCTGTAACTGTTAGCTCATTCAATAAATTTCTTATAACATACGTAACATCTGTTTCAACTAATCCATCATCATTCAAGTAATCTTGCATATCTTTTATAGCACCATCTTTATCTTTAGCTTTACCATACATTTTGTTATAAGTTCTTGCCAAGAAATATCCATCTCTAGCAGCCTTTGTATCGGTAGTATACCCTACCCCCTCAACAAGCCAAGCAGGGCTTGTAGGCCAAGTAGCATCTTTATTCTTCTCTCTATTAGGCAAATATGAAATAAACTCAACACTTATAAAACCATTTTGATTTTTAACAAAATATGCAAAGTCACCTGGTTGTAATTTGTATTTAGTTATTGGATAATCCTCTGATGGCTGAGAATATGTTGATATGTTTGTATCTGTTATTATTATGAATGCTTCTGTTAGATTTGAAGCTAATACATAATAGGTAGATTCATCTGGAAGTTTTATTTGATAGTAAAGCTTATCATTATGTTTAAGCTCATCTGTAATTTCAACTTTATTACCAAACTCAAGTAGTTTTTTCTCTTTTACATCTTTTGCATCTTTTCCTAGATCATCTTTATTGGAGAATACCCAAGTAGCCCATTTTAAATATTGGGTCTTCTCTATATTATCCATTCCTTTAGCCTCTTTCTCTTCTGGAACTGGTTCATTACCTTTTTTACATGAAAACATGCATAAAGAAACAATCAAGAATAAAAACACTATTTTCTTCATAAATAATCACCTTTCATCTAAATTTTATAAACAAATCAGCATTTTATACAAAAAATTTTATTTATTGTCTAGTTATAATTTAATTATTTTATCTATTTTCTATAAATTAAACATTTATAGAAAATATAAATAACAATAAAAATGAGCTCAAAAAGAGCTCTTTTTTATTTAACCTTAAAGATATTATTACTATCTCTTCCATCTAACAACAGTAAATTCCACTGTCTCATCTTAACCATTACTTTTATATACTCTATTACTCCATAATCTTTCACTTCTTCATAGCTCCATGATGTATCATTGGTAAATTTAAATGAAAAACTACTTTCAGAAAACATATCAAATTCAAATTTAGTATCACTTATTTTATTAGATGACGATATTGTTTTTGATGGATCACAGCCTGCCCATGTATTAAATGGCTTCATAATTTTACTACTATTAAAATCAAATATAACCTGACCATCTTCAGAAATATATAGTTTCGTAGCAGTTGTTGTTGGACTGTTAATAATAAATTTAACATGTGCATTTATTTAATAATTATTTTTAACCCCTATACTTTTACTATCACTTTTTTCCATTCAGAATGACATTTATTATTGCTGTCCCAATACTATTTGCTGTTATTCACAGAGAATATGAAACTTGTATCTCCAGATCAGTTTCAAAATAGCTTTTGCCAAAATTAACATTATATACCATACTATTTTATAATATAAACGATATAATATACATAGTTCATTAGTCAAGCAATATTTATAATAAATATTTTTGTAAATTTCATACCCAAATAGCCATATGTTTAAGCCTATTGACAACAAGAATCATTTCATATATATTTTATTGATATAAAATATGAACAAGATAAGAAAAGAAATTATAAGCAAAATACCCAAATTACCTGGTATCTATATATATAGAGATACAAATAGAGACATAATATATATTGGCAAGGCTAAAAATTTATTCAATAGAGTCTCATCATATTTCGTAAAAAATCATGCCGACATGAAAACAAGGGTATTAGTAAAAAAGATAGACTCTATCGAATATATAGTTACCAATAATGAGGTAGAGGCACTTCTTTTAGAAAACAATTTGATAAAAGAGCATAAGCCCAAGTATAACATTCAGCTAAAAGATTTCAAATCATTTCCTATGATAAAGATAAGCAGTGAACCACTGCCTAGAATATCTGTATGTAGGGAGGTTAAAAATCCAAAAGATCTCTACTTTGGTCCCTATATTGATGTTAACGCCTTAAGAGAAGTTACAAATATAATAACAAAAACTCTAAAAATTCGCCCCTGTAAAAAATATTTTAAAAAGCCATACAACAATAGACCCTGCCTAAATTTTCATATAAATAAGTGTCTTGCACCCTGCTCTGGAAATATCAGTGAGGAAGAGTACTCTCAAATAGTTGAAAACTGTAAGAGATTATTAAATGGAGAGACTGATAAATTAATAGATGAGTTAAATACAAAAATGAAAAAGCTCTCTGATGAGATGCAGTATGAGAAGGCGCTGGTTGTAAGAGAGCAAATCAACAATATAAGAAAGCTTCAAATAAAGCAATCTGTTGAAAATAGCACTTTGGATAATATAGATTATATTGGTACATATGAGAAGGATAATATTCTCTCCATTTCACTATTAAAAGAGCGAGATGGAAAAGTTCTTGGAAATGAAAATTTTATTATACAGAGAACATCATATCCAAATTCCAATAATATATTGGTAGATTTTTTAAACACCTACTATCTAAATATAGCCACTTTTCCTAATAAAATATATTTAGAAAAAGTTTCTCAAGACCTTAAAGAAGAACTTGAAATATTGGCAAGTGGTATAGAGAAAAAATATAATAAAAAAGTTGAGACATTGGAAGTAGAGAGTGAGAAGACAAATATTTTGAGATTGGCAAAAGAGAATAGTGAAGTCTATTTTTATGAGAAGCGCCACTCAATAGACAAGATACATATATTAAAAGAGCTAAAAGAACTTCTTGAACTTGATTCACTGCCCAGAGTTATTGAGTGTTTCGATATTGCTACCCTTAATGGAAAATATAACACTGCTGCTATGTCAGTTTTTGTTGATGGCAAGCCCGATAAATCTAAATATAGACAATTTAACATTGTTGGAAAGGGCTATCCTGATGACTATGCTATGATGCAGGAGGTTATAAGAAGAAGATACTCAAAATTGAAAAAAAGTAATGAAGCTATGCCAGATTTGATATTAGTTGATGGGGGAAAAGGACAGATATCATCTGCATTAAAATCTCTTGGAGAACTTGATTTAAATATTCCATTAGTTGGACTCGCTGAAAAAGAGGAGCATATATTTTTTCCATATAGAGAAGAACCATTAATATTACCAAGAACATCTAATGCCCTAAAAATGCTGCAAGCAGTAAGAGATGAGGCCCATAGGTTCAGTAATACAAGAATGAGCAAAAGATATAAAAAGGGTTCTCTTACATCAAGTTTGTTAAATATAGAGGGAGTCGGAGAGAAGAGATTAAATATGTTATTAAAGCAGTTCAAATCTATAAATGGAATAAAAAATGCAACAGAAGAGGAAATTGCAAAAATCAGTAATATTGGGATTCGCCTTGCAAGAAAGATTCATGACTCTCTAAATAGACAAAATCGATTATAAATTGCTGAAGTTTTACATATTTCAACTCATCTGTATATGCTCTTAAGTAGTAGTCCAGCTCAAAAATTCTATTGTATAAATTTGCTATTTGTAAATATTTATAATTTCTGATACCTCTAACCATCTCATCTTTTGATCTCTTATTAGTTATATTAAGCATTTTATAGATCTCTTCATAGTTTAGGTGTTCAACCTGACTTAAATATACAGCTTTCAAAAATCTTCGATGAGACCATTGTAGGTTGGCAACCAATGAAATAGGATCAATATTAGAATGAAAAAGTATATTTAAGATCTCCAATGCCTTCTCAACATTTTTGTCCAATAGTGCATTATATAGAGTAAATCCTGACTCATCTTTTGAGTGGTAGAGCAGCTCCTCCAAAGTCTCTTTTTTTATAGAGCTATCTAAAGTGTTATTTTTATTTGAGTCAAGATAGGCAGCAGCAATTTTTTGAATCTCATCTTCAAATGATTGTTTATTATTATCTACTATCTCAATCATATACTCAACAGCATCATCTTCTATTGAGATACTATATTTTCTAAACTCACTTTTAATCCAGCTCTGTTTTTGATTCTCAAACATCTCCCAAAACATTATATTTTGTTTTTGAGATAGAAGATCTGTCAGAGCTGTAGGTATTTTATCTGTTGTCTCATTTAGCATTATAATATAGACATTTGAGTCTATATTAGAGAAACCAATATCAGAAAAGAGACTAATTAATGATTTTTTATCATCACTTTTTAGATCTTTTTTCAAATCATAAGAGTTATCATTTCTTGTATAAAAACTAAGAAGAGATTTCTCTTTTTTAAATTTCAAAGCTTTTGATAATATTTTCTCCTCAAAAACGTTTGATAATATTCTCTTGGGAATTATTAAGCTTTCTAAATGATTAATAGCTGTGCTGTTGATATTCTCTATATTTTTTAAGAAAACCACTCTTTTTGAGGAGAAGAGAGCAAAAGTATCAACATTATCCAAAAAATTGGAAATTTTGAACTCTTCTCCAATATAGTAGTACTCTTTTGTTACTTCTGATGAGGTAGATAATTTTTTGATAATTAACTCTATGATATGGTTTTTTTCACCAATTTCAGAACCAGCTAAAAGATAGAGATGGCTGATATTCCCTTTAGAGATATCTCGCTCTAATTCACTTACATTCATCTAACTAATCTTCTCTACAAATCTATTTTCTGTAAGATCATTATAAGTATCAACGACTTTTGACCAGCAGGCATTTGCAAAATCTTCATCATTTTCAAAATCTTTCGGATAGGTTGGAGGGGCATATTTTAATGATATATTTTTAAAAAAGCCTAAGTAGTATCTGCCCCTTGGAAGCATATTATATGAGCCAGAGATTGCACTGCTCACAACAGGTATATTTAATTTATAGCATAATTTTATTAGTGTTAAATTTGGTTCTAAAAGCTCTCCCTTGTTTGTTCTTGTTCCCTCAGGAAAGAGACAAAATGAGTGTCCACCCTTAAATAACGTTATAACCTCTTTTACAACGCTAAGTCTTGAGTTTTTCTCATCTCTCTTAAAGGTCAATGTCCCTGCATATTGAATCAAAAGCCCTATAAAAGGTATACTTTTAACTTCCTCTTTAGCAAGAATTGTAGCATGATTATTTAATAGGAGGAGTGGTATATCAACCCAAGATTGATGGTTGCATATATATAGAGTAGTACGTTTCTTATCAATATACTCTTTACCAATCACTTTAACCCTTATAAAGTAGATAAAGCAGAAAAGTGAGCACCATGGGATAATTAGAAAAATATGTGCAACAGCATATCTCTTATGTTTCGGAATCAACATAAGCCACCAGAGGAGAATAATACATATGGTAGAGAAAACAAACATAATAAATGAGTTAATCATTGAAAAAATCATATTCAAAATATCAGATGGTTTATACTTTGACATAGAAGATATCCATATTTTTTTTCTTAAACCTATAATATTTTTGCTTTTTATGCAACACTTTTTATATATACATTACAAATTTTGAAAAACTATAGTTCTAATCAACAAAAAAATATTCAGCACTCTTTTCATCAAGATAAAATTTATATTTCTCTTCAACTGATAGTGTTCCCTTTTTATCTATTCCACTGCAACGATGTTTCTCATGTTTCCAATAATCACCATTTTCTACTAGAAATGGCCAATATGGATATGTCCTACATTGTAAAGGTCTATTTTCGTATACTATACAGCCATTACTCCAAAATATGCAATCATAGTTTACCTTCTCTAGTAGAGCCAAGACCTTTCTATCATCTTTGATTAATACCCTGCAGCACTGTTTAATGAATTCATCCTTTGAAAGGTTTAGAGAGGAATATAAATTATCAAGATCTTTTTTTGTAAGGTAGACTGCTCCAGGCTCATGTCTACAGCAATTCGAGCAACGATTACATGAGAACTCCAACTTTGATAATCTTTTTTTTATATTTTCAATACTTATCATTTATACTCTTTAAATAAAGAGATAAATTAAAAATAATAATTAACCCATCTTAATTATTTTATCTATTATCTCTCTTTTATTTGCTGGGTGAAGTTTGTTACCAACATCACCACCAAGTCTAACAACATCTTTAACAAGTGTACTTCTTAAATAGAAGTGCTCCTCATCTGTTAATATGAAAATAGTCTCAAGTTCTGGATAGAGCTGTCTATTGGTCATTGCAAGTTCAAACTCATAATCAAAATCTATAAGCGGCCTAATTCCACGTATAACGGTAGTTATCCCCATATTTTTACAGCAGTCTACAAGAAGACCATCAAAGCTACTAAAAGTTACTCGATCTTTTAGATCCTCATATTCTATTACCTTCTCTATAAAGTGCAGACGCTCCTCAACTGAAAACATAGTACTCTTTTGAGAATTATTTGCAACCACAACAATCAGCTTCTCAAAGACCTTAAGACCACGTTTTATTATAGAGAAGTGTCCATTTGTGAATGGATCAAACGTTCCGGGATATATTGCACAATTTTTCATTTTAATTTTTTATTAAACCTTCTTTTTGGGTAGATTCTTCAAATCTGGGCTATAAGTTACATTATGCTCGCCTATCTCGACTCCATAAACATTTTTATAGATAGCAACAAATCCCTGCCAAGCACCAGCTATAGCTCCCCACATTCCTCCAGAAAATGATGCACCGCCAGATATAAAGAGGTTCTTTAGTTGTTTTGGTGCCATTCTATTCATTCCAAAATTCTCTGGCGTTTGAGCCAAGCCACTTATTGGGAATGTAGAACCATATGGAGCATATGATGCAGGACTAAAAGTCATCAAGGTTTTAAGCGGTGGATTCTCTCTAAATATAGGCTCTACCTCTTGCAGTAGTTCCATATACCTTCCTGCTACCTTCTCTTTCTCTTCCGTATACTTCTTATAATCCTTCTCTCTAAGTTCCTTCCAACGTACAGTTTCGTTCGGATCTTGTTCCGCCATTGTTATCCATAAGACATAATATTTATCATTATATAGTTCATCAGGAATTGACATGGCAAGTTTCCAATTGCATCTATCTTTTCCAGGTTTCAATCTATAAATATGATAAGCAACATCTGTTAGATGAGGATATTTTTCAACGACTTTTTTATCTATTAGATAGTAGGTGTAGAAATCGTTATTAGGAGGAGGGAGGCTATCAATTTTTTTAATTAGAGATTTTATAGCTGGAATATTTTTTCCATCACTTACCAACTCTTTTATTCTATCTTGAGCTGTAGATATTATAACATTATCAGCCAAGATCTCTTCACCTTTTACAACAACACCCTTAGCCTTTTTTTTCTCAAAAATTATCTTATCGACTGTTGTATTGAAAATTGCCTTTCCACCAATAGCAGTAAATCTTTCCAATAGTCCATCTGATAATGTTTGATAATTATCTCCGCCTGTTGGCTGAACTGGTTTTCTCTCTAAAAAGCTTTGAATCATAAGGATTTCGCCAACACCAGATATCTTGTCAGCATCAAGCCCCATAAAAGCCTCAGCTGCCTTAAGTATATCCTTTATCAGTGGAGTTTCAATACCAATTGAATCTATTATATCTGCATATGATTTATCAAACATAAGATATTTTACGGCTGTTGGGATGGTAAATAACATCTTTATCGCCTGCAATGCTGTTGGCCCCATATATGCCTTATGAAAAATCTCGTTAAAGAGCTGTTTCATAAGCTTTAAAAACTTTAGTAACTTCTCTTTTTCCTCTTCTGAAGAACATTTCTCCAGAAGATCCAATGTCCCACTCTGTGTAAAAAGAAACGGTTCATCATCTATTGGATAATATTTGAAGAGTCTATCTATCTGTTTCCATTTAATATTTTTTGCCCCTAGATAGTCCCAAAAGAGAGCAAAAGCCTCACCTTCCCAAAAATCACTTGATATTAGAGGAATATTTATAGTATATTTTATCTTCTCATCATTATATGTAGTTGCCTTATCAAAAGCTGTACAAAAACCGCCGGGGATCTTATTCCCATCATAAATAATGACTTCATCTTCTGGTTTTGATTGTTTTAAGAGTATTCCAGTTATAAGTCCGCCTAATCCTGCGCCAATAATTATATTTTTCATATTTTTAAAATAGTCCTCCAAAATTAAACTAGCTATAGTTTAAAAAAAAGTAAAAACAAATTTAATTTTTCAAAACAATTACGTAGCGACTATAGGCTATTTTTTAAAAAAAATCAAGTGGATTATTTTATGAAAATATAAATATAAATAACAATAAGTTAATAGTAATTATATAACAATTAAGCATAATATACAATTTTATACTGTTTTTATGTTGATTTATATTGAATTTAGTTGTATCTTATAATATGCAACAATAAAGGGGGTGCACTGGGTTCGATTAGTAATTTTGTCTTATTTGCTTGCATGCAAGAGGGTGGTCTCTTTAAAAACTACAAAAACAATAAATGCAAACGATAATTTTGCACTAGCTGCTTAATAATATAAACAGCTACGGACGCCTTTGAGGTTTGCTTTTCACCTTGGAGATGCTCTGTAAGATAAGAGAAGATCGTATGGTGTGTGCTTTTGGTCACCATATTAAACTTAAGAGGTGCAGTATATAGTGGATTGGTCTCTAGTCAGCTATATATCACAGACTTAATTAGGGAATAAGCATGTAGTAGGCAGTAGGAGGGTTATTAAGACGCGGGTTCGATTCCCGCCACTTCCACAGTTTTAGAAAAGTATGGATATAAACTGAATAGGAAAACTTAAGTTTTTGTTTTAAAAAACAGCAGGTAATCTCTAAATTTAGTTTATCATAATACTTAAAAAGGATAAAGGCAGTAATTATAATGAAAAAAATGTTTTTATCATCATCATTTAAAGATGTTGCAGATAAGTTTGTAAAATTTGCAAATGATGAATTTCAAGGAAAAACAGTAACATTCATTCCAACCGCCAGTATCCCAGAAAAAGTGAATTTCTATGTAAAGTCTGGTAAAAAAGCACTTGAAAAGATGGGCTTAACTATTGACGAGCTAGATATATCAACAGCAGCATTTGAAGAGATCTCAAATAAATTACAAAAGAATGATTACATATATATTAGCGGAGGGAATACATTTTTTCTTCTACAAGAATTAGTTAAGACTGGTGCTGATAAAATAATTGTGGAACAAATTAATTTGGGTAAATTATATATAGGTGAATCAGCAGGAGCGATAATTTTATCCCCAAATATAGAGTATGTAAAAGATATGGATGACCCTGAAAAAGCCCCAGAGCTAAAAACATTTGATTCTTTAAATATGTTAGATATTTATCCACTACCACATTGTACTAATTTTCCTTTTGCAAAAATTGCAAAAAAGATAATATCTCAATATGAAACCAAGTTATCACTATTTCCTTTTAATAATTCGCAGGCGATATTAGTAAATGGAGACGATGTAAAGATTAATTAGTTATTGAGTTACTAGTGAAAATAGAGTATAAGGTTGGAAAATGATTTCTAAAATAGAGGAAATTTGGACGCAAATGCGCCACTACTTCCTATTTTGTTAATAACTGCTTCTAGTTAAAGGATTTGATATGGCAAGGGTAATAAACACCAATTTCATACAGTTTGGTCCATGTAAAGTTGTTGGGATTGAGATAAGAACAACTCCTATGACAAAAGAGATAAAGGAACTTTGGGAGAACTACTACAGTGATGGCACATATGAAAAATTGCTTGAAATAAAAAACCAGCTCCCTTTCAGTATGAATAGTGACTGTGTTGGTTATATGAGAGATTTTAATGAGAAAGATAACTCTTTTATCTATCTTGTTGGAATGTTTATGGATAAAGACTCCAAGATTCCAAAGGAGTTTGTATCATATGATATCCCAGAATGTAAAGTTGCCCACTCCTATATTGAGGGAGAAGAGAATGAATTGTATTCAAAAGGCTCTGCTCTAACAATAGAGCAAATTGAGAAAAATGGATACAAAGTAGACGATAAGAATTTTTTTTGCTGTGAAGTATATAACGAAGATAGATTTGGCATTCCAAAGCAGATTGGAGATGAAATATTAATTCTTGACTATTTTGTTCCTTATATTGAAAAGTAGTATACTTTTTTATATTGATGTTTTTTGTTAAAAAAAGTAGGCTTAATTTTAATTAAGATAGATTTTTTTAAATAGTTAAATTATTTTTATTTATTAAGGAAGTTTTATGAAAAAATGGCTGCCTATTTCTATTATTTTGTTATCTTTTTTATTAGTATTTGCTTGTAAGAAAGAGACTCCAAA
Organism: Spirochaetota bacterium; assembly: GCA_031549085.1. Taxonomy (GTDB): domain Bacteria; phylum Spirochaetota; class GWE2-31-10; order GWE2-31-10; family MWDO01; genus JAVBQL01. The sequence goes on along the minus strand of JAVBQL010000018.1, from coordinate 148,741 downwards.
AGCTACAGGATCAGTTGGAGATGATACTCCAAAAGTAACAAATATAAAATTCATACCTTTTGGCCCATACAAAGTTATAGGTAAAGAGATAAAGACAAAACAGATGTCAGAGACAATCTCCTATCTATGGAATGACTCATTCTCTGATAAGACTTTTGATAATCTTTTTAATATGAAAGATGCTCTTCCAACAGATTTGTCTGGTGACCTTGTTGGTTATATGAGAGATTTTAATGAAAAAGATAATACTTTTACATATGTTGTTGGTCTATTTATGAAGCCTGATACAAAAGCTCCTGCTGGATATGTATCATATGATATCCCAAAATGTACAGTGGCTGTTGTATGGATTGAGGGAAAAGAGTTTAGGCTATTTGCTGATGGACCAGGCATTGCAATGGATGCTATCGAAAAAAATGGCTATGCAGTTGATCAAAAGAATGCCTTTATCTCTGAAGTATACAATGAAGAGAGATTCAGTGCGCCAAAGAAGAAGGGTGCAGAGAAGCTGACTTTAGATTACTATATACCTTGTGTGAAGAAGTAGGGTTGCTAATAAAACCAATTTAGCAAGTTTAATAATTTGTTAATAGTTTTGATTATTTTATTTATAAAATTATAGAAGAAAAAGCAGAAAAGAGACTATTAAAAAATAGTCTCTTTTCTTTAATCATTTAGCTTTAAAACTAGCAATTACTCTTCATTTTTTACATACATCTCTTCTATTAATTTTGCATACTTTTTTGCTATATAGTTTCTCTTCATTTTGAGGCTTAGCGTTATCTCATCCCCTACTTTAAATGGCTCTGATAGAATTCTGAAGTTGGTTATCTTTTCATATGGTTTAAACCCATGCCAAACAGAGATCTTCTCTTTAACAATTTTTGATATCTTATCTAAAATTTTGCTGTCTTTGCAAAGCTCTTCGTATGAGGTATACTCAATCTTATGCTCTGCAGCATACTCTTCCAAATGCTCTTTGCTTGGAACAATCAATGCTCCCAAAGTTTTTTGATCCTGTCCAACAATCATAGATTGTGCTATATATGGGCTCTCCTCCAATTTTGCTTCAATTGGCGCAGGCTCTATATTTTCACCACCTATAAGAACAATTGTATCCTTTGCCCTTCCAGTTATCTGAAGATCCCCCTCCATAGTAAGGCGTCCAAGGTCACCAGTGTTGAACCAGCCATCTTTTAATACTGCTGCTGTCTTCTCTGGCTCCTTATAGTAGCCAGCCATTACCAAATCACCTTTTATATATATGATTCCCTTTCTGTGCTGATTCTGTCTTCTATTCCAGTTATCATCTGCTATCATAACCTCAACTCCAGGTGCTGGACGTCCAACAGTTTTAAAAACTCTTCTTGACCTATTTCTTACACCAACCACAGGAGCGGTCTCTGTTAGACCATACCCCTCATGAAGTGGTACTTTTATTGCAGCAAAAAATAGATCTATATATTCAGGTAGGGCCCCCCCGCCAGATATTGGAACAACCAATTTTCCACCAGTCTTTTTACGAATCTTACTAAATACTAGTAGGTCACCTATTAGGTCTGGCAAAAATAGACCAACTACTATAAAGAATGCAGCTAGTTTGTCTAATATATATTTAACCAAAGTTCTTCTTTTAAATCTTGGATCTTGATTGATTAGGAGCTTTACTCCAAGCTGGTAGGCTTTTCCAATGCCTATGAATGTCTTAAACATTGCTATTGAAAATGGAGAGCCCTTATTGATTGTTGCAATAATAGCTTGATAAAATGATTCCCAAATACGAGGGACAGAGACCATAAATGTTGGTTTTATATAGGCAAAATCAGCCAGCAAATGTTTTGACACTGGTTTTGAGTATGCCATACTTGAACCTACACCCATTATAACATACTCCAAAGTTCTCTCATAGACATGCCATACTGGCAACACAGACATCCATCTCTCTTTACCAACAACAGGTTTTACAAGAGGGGGCAAGCTGTGAACATTTTGCATAAAGTTTTTGTGCAAAAGCATTACACCCTTTGGATTGCCAGTTGTTCCAGAAGTATATATGATAGAAGCCAACCTACTTCCATCTATATCTTTTTGAATCTCTTTTAATGTAGGTAAAAAATCGGCTTTCAGTTTTTTTCCATCACTTAATAGTGTGTCAAAATAGAAATATTTTACCCTATCTTTGTTTGGACTTGATATTTTGTTTACATCACCTGTTAAAAAAACTATGGTTTTCAAATTAGGAAGTTTATCTATAATTGATAAAACCTTATCAGCCTGCTTCTCATCTTCAACAAAACAGACTTTTGCCTCGCTGTGGTGAAGCACATATTCAACCTCTTGTATTGGAGAATCTGAACCCTTTGGAACATCAACAGCACCCAAGAAAAGAATAGCCATATCAGTGATAAGCCACTTATACATATTGTCAGATACAATCCCAATCTTATCATCTTTTTTTATACCAACCGTATTATAGAGAGAGGCAGAGAGAGCCTCAACTAAATCAACAAACTCTCTATAAGTAATATTTATAAACTTGTCATCAACCTTATACTGCAAAAAGATCTTATCATTGAACTCATCTCTACAATAGTATGCAAGCCTTACAAGATCATTTATATTATTGATATCATTAATCATAGACAAATCTCCTACAAAAGTGTGAGAATATTTTAACTGACCAATTGGTCATTGTCAAGCTATTATTTTATTTTTTATTATTATTTGAATATTTATCTTGATAAAAAGGGGGTATATATTTCAATTTAACATTGGATAGGCTCTTGTTACGATGCTTTTATGGGCTTGCCTAGAGTAGTTTTAGATGTTAAACCTTAAACCAAGTGATAGGGTTTTATTCTCTGTAGCATAGAGTAGTAGCTCCCTAAAAACTTATCATCTCTTAAACCACGAACATTGAAGAGACTTAAGAAACGATACAAGCAAGCCCATAAAAGCATCGTTGACATGCTGGACAACTCTATAGAATGCAAAAAAAAGAGCTGCCAGCCCAATGCGATCACGGGCTTGCTCATGCCAAACCAAGAGGGAAGCCTATAAAAAAGCCCCGCTTCCAGTTTAGCGTTTTTGCATTCTTACTTATTATTTTTCCACTATCCAAGAGATGTCAATGCTCTTTTATGGATAGAGAGGTATAGTATAAATCTATCTTCATTAAAAATCAATTATTTTTAATCTTTTTTGCTTTTGAAGTCTGTTTAGTTAAAATTAGCTATGCAGCACTTCATTGGGTTTTAGTTTTGATATGCTATTTAGAGGGAGGTATGAACCAACTAGAACCATAAAAAATATTAGAGAGCTTAATAGGGATAGCTCAAGAAAATCGAGCTTCACAAGAAATGCTGACTGATAGTAGACAGAAGAATCATATATCAATACATGGTCAAAAACCATGTAGTTAAAATAGTTATTTATTATGTCAATGACAGAGTTTAGAACATTTTCTGTAACTGAAAATATGTTAATAATATTGTTCACAACAAAGCAGCCTAAAAAGAGCCCAACTAAAATTGCAAAAAATATTACTATTACACTTTGCAGAAGAAAGACTGAATTAATATCATTAGGGGTTGCGCCAACCGCCTTCAGTATTGCAATATCTCTTCTCTTTTCTATTATTTTAAGCTTCATTCCGCCAAAAATATTTGTGGCAATAACAGCAAAAATCATAATAAAGATAAGTACAATCATATTCTTTTCAAGTTTTAATGTATTAAAAAAGGTCTCATTAATCTCTTCATCTGTATGAAAGATAAGCTCATCATTATTGAGAAGTTTTTTAAGTTCAGCCCTAACTTTTTCACTATCTTTTCTGTCCCTACATTTTACACCTATTGTCTCAACATCGCCTTTGCCTGTAAGCAAAATTTTTGAATCCAAAGAGATGAAGCCCCAATACATATCATAGTCATAGCTCCCTGTACGAAAAAAGCCGCCTATATAGAAGGGGATACCTTCACTTTTATAACTAATCATACTGATATCTGGTGTAATGTATAGTTTTTCTTCGAGATTAAGTCCAAGCCACTCTTTGATTGGCTCTCCAACAAGAATTGAGAAGTTTGAAAGATCAAACTTACCATCTATAATTTCAAAATATTTAAAGAAAGAAGAATCTTTTACTATCTCATCATAATCAACAGCACGCAGTTTCAAAATGCGCTGCTCATTGACTCCACTGTTATTCGCTTTTTTTATTATAATCTCTCTGTCGGAGTAGGGAATAACAACAGAGACCCCATTGATGCTATCATATATCTTCTTTTTAATCTCATGAGACTCTGCAAGAGAGAAGTTTTTATAATCTTTTTTTGATATAACAATATGGTATGAGCCAACCTCAATACGTCTTGAGATATGGTTCTCCTGAAAGCCATTCATTACTCCAATAACGACAATCAAAACCATATTTCCAAGTGCGGCTCCAAGAAAAATTGCAAAAAATATGATATCAAGTCTATTATTATTCTTTTTAGAGATGAGATATCTCATTGCCAAGAACATATTAAACTTAAACCTGCTTTGCATCTTCATTCTTTTAGTTCCCACATCCTTTTTAATAAATATCTTGTATTAAGAAAAAAAACTTTAATTTCTAATTTTGCATTTAAAATATGTGACTACAACAGCAGCTTATCATTAATATTTAATCACTTAAAGAAATTAAATTGTTTTTGTTAAATGATACAGCTATGAAAAAATTAAAAATCTTCTATTGTTACTCTATTTTCTATATTGTCAGTTATAATAATACTTTTATCTTTTGTGATAAATATGGCATCCACACCATCAAACTGCTTAAGAAAATTTAATCCGTCACTTGAACCAAACAGAAAGAGAGTCGTTGACAAGGCATCAGCCTTGATTGAACTCTTTGTTACCACAGTAACAGAGAGGATATCATTCTCTTTTGGGTAGCCGCTTTTGGTATCAAAAATATGGTGATACACTTTACCTTTACTTTTAAAAAATCGCTCATAGCCACCCGATGTAACTATGGTCTCATCACTTGCCTCTATAGTTACAATATACTCATTATCATCTTTTAAGGGATTTTGTATGCCAACCCTCCATTTTACACCATCCTCTTTCTCTCCCATAACAAAGACATTGCCACCAAGATTGATTATAGCAGATTTAATTCCATATTCCATCAATATATTTTTTACTTCGTCAGCTGCATAACCCTTTGCAATTGCACCAAGGTCAATAACAACTCCCTCTCTCTTTAATGAGACAGACATAGTTTCATCATCAAATAAAATATTCTCATACCCTACTCTCTCTAATGTTGAAGTAATCTCCACTTCCGTTGGAATTTTTGGATTTTCACCTGTGACATTCCAAAGCTTTACAATCGGACCAACAGTTATATCAAAAACACCATTAGAAAGCTTACTGTAGTAATAACCAGTTTTGATAACATAGTAGGTGTCTGCTGAAACCTTAACAGGATGGCTAAATCCATTTTTATTTATATTCGAAACCTCGCTATCCTCTCTATGAATACTCATCTTATTTTCTATATCAATAAGACGATCTTCTATCTTATCAAAAATAGCTCTATCAACTTTTTTCTGGTTTATAGAAACAGAGCAGGCTGTACCCATAGCAATATAGCTTTTTGTAACCATATTGGAGCTGTTTGTACAGCTAAAGAGAAAAAATAGTATTAAAAAGAGAGCTGTAATAGTTTTTATTTTCATTTTTTTTAAACCTATTTGGCAGGCAGATTATATACAAAATCCCCTTACTCATAAGGGGATTTTTTAAAAAAAATAAATTATTTTCTTTCAAACATCTTGCGGATCTCTCTTCCAACAACCTCTATTGGATGTTTCCCAAGCTCTTCTCTAAACTTAAGCAAGTTTTTACTTCCGCTCTTAGCCTCTTCAAGCCACTCTTTAGCAAACTTTCCGCCCTCGATATCTTTTAGAACACTCTTCATAACTCTCTTTGTATCTTCAGTAATAATTTTAGGACCAGTTACATACTCGCCCCACTCTGCAGTGTTTGATATTACCTCATTCATTCTTTGTATTCCACCCTCATATATTAGGTCAACGATAAGCTTTGTCTCATGAAGACACTCAAAGTATGCCATTTCAGGCGGATATCCAGCTTCAACCAGTGTCTCAAAACCATACTTTATCAATTGAACAAGACCGCCGCATAGTACAACTTGCTCACCAAAAAGATCCTCATATGCCTCCTCCTCAAATGTACACTCAAGTACACCTGCACGAGTAAGCCCCATTGCCTTACACATAGCAAGCCCTATGTTTTTAGCATTGCCTGTAACATTCTGATTTACAGCTATTAGTCCTGGTACACCAAAGCCCGCTTCAAAAACTTTTCTAACTTCAGTTCCTGGTCCCTTTGGTGCAACTAATATAACATCAACATCAGCTGGAGCAACAATTGTTTTATATACAATATTAAATCCATGAGAGAAAGATAGAACTTTCCCTTTTGTTATATTCTCTTTAATCTCATTTTCATAAATTGTACCTTGACTCTCATCAGGAAGAAGAATATGCACAATATCAGCTCTTTTTGATGCTTCCTTAACAGTTAGCACCTCAAATCCATCCTCTTTTGCCTTATCAAATGATTTTCCAGGTCTAATTCCAATAATTACCTTAACACCAGAGTCTCTCATACAGAGAGCCTGTGCTCTCCCTTGAGCACCATAGCCTATTACAGCAACAGTTTTCCCGTTCAAATAGTTCAAATCCGCATCTTTATCATGCAGTAAAGTCATAGCCATCTTATAATTCCTCCTGTTATATTATAAATTCAAAATATTTATCTATTAAAAGGGCTACATAAAGTTAAGCAAATTAAAATAATTTTATATGTTAAAATATTTTTAATAAAAATTAACTTTATACATTTATTTAGCAGGTGTCAATGTTTTATTGCCTAATTGGTTTAATTTGGAATCGATTAAATAAAAAAATACTTATATAAGAATAAACTAAAGCAAAATAGTATTCAAAATAATTTTAAAAAAAAATAAATTATAAAATGTTGAATAAATGAAAAAATAGTTTTATAAATAATATATATAATAAATAAGTGTGTTTTGTTGGAGGTTAGTTTTATGATAGAAAATAAGGCTTGGTCGGGTAGATTTAAGGAGAAAAATGATATGCTCTTTGAAAAGATGAATCGATCTCTCCCCTTTGACATAAGACTATACAAAGAAGATATAAAACTTAATAAAGTCTACTCAAAAGAGCTTGCAAGACTTGGTCTAATCACTGAAAATGAGCTCGAAGCAATTCATGATGGTCTAAATAAGATAGAACTTGAGATAAAAATTAAGGGTGACACTCTATTCACAAATGAGATAGAGGACATTCATATGGGAATTGAGGGGTTACTAACACACTTTATTGGAAACAGTGCAAAGAGAATCCATGCTGGAAAAAGCAGAAACGATCAAGTTGCAACTGATATCAGACTCTATATGCTTAAAGAGATAGACAATATAATATACCTTTTAAAAGATCTGCTTATATCAATCGTTGAAATTGCAACAGATAATTTTGATTTAATAATGCCTGGCTTTACGCACTTAAGACAAGCACAGCCTATACTCTTCTCTCACTATATTATGTCATTCTTTTTTGCGTTTGAGAGGGATATAGGAAGACTAAAAGACCTCATCAAGAGAGTATCAATTATGCCTTTGGGAAGTGGAGCTCTATCAGGTTCTGCCTATCCACTAAACAGAACTGCACTGCAAAAGGGATTGGGCTTTGAGAAAATATCTCAAAACTCTATTGATGGTGTCGCTTCACGTGATTTTATAGTTGAATTTCTATCAGATATATCAATATTATCACTCAACTTATCAAGGCTGGCAGAGGACTTTATTATATACTCAAGTGAAAAATTCAACTTCTTTGAACTAAGCGACAAAGTATCAACAGGCTCCTCAATTATGCCTAATAAAAAGAATCCTGACTCTTTGGAGCTAACTCGTGCAAAGACAGGACGCATAATTGGAAGTCTTGTATCAATATGTATGGTTTTAAAGGGGCTTCCAACAAGCTACAACAAAGATCTTCAGGAGGATAAAGAGCCTCTATTTGATACAATTGATACAATAAAAGAGGTAATTGAGGTAACAACAATACTTCTTGACTCCATAGAGATAAATGGAAAAGCTATGCGAAAGGCAATAGATTCATACTCATTTGCAACGGAGCTTGCTGACTATCTAACAATAAATGGAATGCCATTTAGAGAGGCTCACCATGTTGTTGGAAGAATTGTAAGAGAGTCCCTCGAGAACTCTGTTGAGCTTACAACTTTAAGCGAGAGTGTTCTCTGTAACTACAATGAAAAATTCAAAGGCATTGGTGATGATTGGGGAACAATCGAAAAATTCTTAGAGAAGAGAGACCTAATTGGCGGCACTGGCAAAGGCAGCGTACAGACTCAAATAGAGTATGCTAGAAAAATTTTAAAAGATATGTGAAAGAAAAAAAACAAATATAAAAAATAAATAAGTATAAAGTAGCAGATAAATATAAAATAAGAGAGATTGATATGAAAGCTGTTTTTGAGAATAAGATTCTTGTTACCTACGATTTGTCAAATTTGTCAGAGAGCGGCGGTTACAACAAGTTTAAAAATGATATCCTAGAGTTCTTCTCCAAATATAACTACAAAGCTGCAACTGATATGGAAAATTTAACTAATACAACAATATTGGTTTCAAAAAATGTCGACTCAAAAGATCTAAGTGTAGTTTTACCTAAAGATATAGTAAACAATTTTCCTCTATTTTTGGATACAATAGAGTATTGCAACATAAATAAAGCAATCCTTTCAGTTGTGTGTGATGGAAGAGTCTATAAACACAAAGATAAAAAGTATTTCTATATATAAGTGTGGGTTTGATAAACTTTTTTTTCTAAACCCCTATAAAATTAGAAAGAAAATACTCTTTTTGCATAAAATATTGATCAAAAAAGAGGTGGTACAAAAAAACTTTGTTGTATACCATAATATGCACACCTTACTTAATTAAATAAAAAAGTATATTTGGCTAAAATAGACTTAAATTTTATCTTTAAAAATGGAGACTATATATGGAAATAAGGCCATATCTTACTTTTAAAAATGGCAGCTGTAGTGAAGCTATAGAACTCTATACAAAAGCATTTAACACAGAAGTTTTAGAGATAATGAGAGCATCAGACATACCTTCATTTCCGAATGGTCCATCAATACCTGAATCACAAAAAAATTGGATTATGCAAGCAACCATAAAGTTTGGCAATAATTTTATAAGATTATCAGACTGTTTTGGAGAGCCTAATGATCCTGAGTCAGAGAGACTCTCCATTATTGTAGAGGGCACAGTTAATGAAGTAAAGCAGGCATTTGACACCCTCTCCAAAGAGGGAAGAGTTGGTATTCCTTTAAGCAAGACATTCTTTAGCCCCTCTCATGGGGTTGTCTTTGATAAATTTGGTGTAATGTGGAACTTAATGGCAGTAAAATAGAGGTTATACTACTGTATAGCCTTGATCTTCAATTGCATTTTTTATATCATCTAAACTAACTTTAGAATTATCATACTCTACTGCAACACTTTTGTTTTCTAAATTTACATCTGCTTTCACCTTAATGGCTGCCAAAGCCTTTGTTATAGAATTGACACAATGTTGACATGACATCCCATCTACTTTAAGAACATCTTTTTTCATAATAAACTCCTAATTTATATAATATATCCTATTTTCGATATCAAAGCTTTTTAAATCACTTAAGAAAAAGAGCCTCCAACCCTAAATACTTAATTTAGAGCTTAAAAAAATAGTTACATTTTTATAATATTGTTACTAATATTTTTTTATAAATAGTAAATTATGCTACTTTATAACCTAACTTCTGGATAACATCTATTATCTGAAACAAACTAACTTTAGAGTCATTATACTCTACAATAATAGTTTCATCATCAATGTTAACCTCTGCTTTTACTCTAATTTTTTTTAAAGCTTTTGTTATAGAATCTACAGAAAGTGAACTTGATGATATAACATCTACTTTTAGAATATCTGTTCTCATAACTAGCCCTCCTTAAAAACATAATATAATTTAATTTATTTCGATGGCTTGAACCATTTCAATCTTAAAGCATTTGTCAAGACTGAGAGAGAACTTAATGACATTGCTGCAGCTGCAAATATTGGATTTAGCAGTGGTCCGCCAAAAATATGAAGAACACCCGCAGCAATAGGAATTCCTATAACATTATAGCCAAATGCCCAAAATAAATTCTGTTTTATATTTCTTATTGTTGCACGGCTCAGCTCAATTGCTGTTGTTACATCAGTTAGATCTCCCTTAATTAGTACAATATCAGCAGACTCAATTGCAACATCTGTCCCCGAACCAATAGCTATACCAACATCTGCCTGTACCAATGCTACTGCATCATTTATTCCATCTCCTACAAAGGCAACTCTACTGCCACTGCTTTGCAGTTTTTTTATCTCGCTTGATTTATCCTCTGGCAAAACCTCAGATAAAACATAATCTATATCAACCTGTTTTGCAATTGCTTTTGCAGTCTTTTCATTATCTCCAGTTATCATACCAACCTTTATTCCCATAGACTTTATCTTTTTAATAACTTCAAGGCTTCCGCTCTTTACAACATCAGCAACAGCAAAGAGCCCTGCTATCTTTCCATTTATAGCCACATATATCAAAGTTTTTCCATCATTAGATAGTCGCTCCCCATCTACCTCTATTTTTCCTAAATCAATCTTTTTATCATTCATTAAATTTTTGTTTCCAATAAGAAGATTTTTATCATCAATATAGGAGTCAATTCCATACCCCGGAAGGGTCTCAAAATTTGTAACTTTTAAAAAGGTGGAATCGCTTTTTTCATACTCTTTTATTATCGCTCTTCCCAATGGATGGTTTGACCCCTTTTCAACAGATGCCACTATTTTTAATAGATACTCTTTCTCTGTGCCATCAGCCATAATTACATCCGTAACAGTTGGATTCCCCTCGGTGATAGTTCCAGTCTTATCAAAAATAATAGTATCAACTTTATGAGTCATCTCTAGAGCCTCTCCCCCCTTTATTAAAACTCCATACTCCGCCCCCTTTCCTGTACCAACCATTATGGCTGTTGGAGTTGCAAGTCCCAAAGCACAAGGGCATGCAATTACTAAAACAGATATAAATATTGTTAGAGAAAAGACTAAAGAGTGGCCAGTTATAAACCAAGCTAAAAATGCAATTAATGCTATACCAAATACTGCAGGCACAAAGTAGCCTGATACAACATCAGCCAAATGTGCTATTGGGGCTTTATTACCCTGAGCATCTTCAACAAGTTTTATAATTTGGGCTAAAAAAGTATCTTGTCCTACTTTTGTTACCCTAAATCGAATCAAGCCATTCTTATTGATTGTCGCAGCATAGACACTATCATCAACCCTTTTATCAACGGGAATACTCTCACCTGTAAGCATAGACTCATCTATTGTTGTAACTCCATCAATAATAACCCCATCAACAGGGATTCTATCCCCCGGCTTTACAACTACAATATCCCCTATCTCAACCTCCTCAATTATTACACTAATCTCTTTTCCATGCTTTATTACAACAGCAGTTTTTGGGGCAAGGTTAATTAATTTTTTTATAGCTTGTGAGGTTTTTCCTTTTGATAGAGCCTCAAGATATTTTCCCAATAAAATCAGGGTAATAATAACACCCGCAGTCTCAAAATAGAGATTGTTCACTGCATCATGGCTTCCCATAACTATTAAATAGAGGGAGTAGAGACTGTACAAAATTGCAGCTGATGTACCTATCGCAATCAGCGAAAACATATTTGGAGCACCCTTAATCAGCGCCTTAAAACCAACTGTATAAAATTTATAGCCAGCAATAACAATTGGCAAAGTTAATATTATCTGCACTATTGCATAGTTTAGTGGATTCACCATAGGATCAACCAATTTTGGAAGCGGCAGCTTAAGCCATGAGATCATATGCCCCATAGAGACATAGAGCAGTGCAACACAAAAAATTATAGAGACAACTAATTTTGTTTTAAGAGTTGATATCTCTCTCATTTTTCTATCAAGCTCATCTTTTTTATCTATTGCATCAAGCGGTCTATAGCCCAAATCTGATATCTTTTGTTTGATTGTTTTAAGTTTAATTTTATTGCTGTCATATTTTATCGCAGCCTTTTCAGTTGTGAGATTTACTGAGGCAGATGCGACTCCCTCCAATCTCGAAACAGCCCTCTCTATTTTTGCAGAGCAGGCAGCACAGGTCATTCCCTCTATTGGTATTGTGATCTCATTTAATTCTGCCTCCTCCTCTGCTCCATAACCAATATTTTCTATCGCTTTTGTGATTTTATTTATATCTATTTTCTTATCATCATAATTAACAGTAGCTCTCTCTGTTGTAAGGTTTACATTGATGCTTGATACTCCATCAAGTTTACCTACAACCTTCTCTATCCTTGCAGAGCAGGCAGCACATGTCATTCCAATAATTTTAAGAGTTTTCTTAATCATATATTTCTCCCTTAAAAAAAATTAATTATAGAAAAGTAATAGATATTTTATACTTTATATTATTATGTAATATACAATATTAATCAAGCTATTTTTGATAGCTATATTACACGTTTTTATCTATAATTTATAATAGATAGATTTTTTTAGAACTGACTTTTTAATTGCTTACTATAAAAAATATATAAAATTAAAAAAATAGGCAATTGTCTTAAAGAAAATTATTTATTATAATTTAATTAATAAAACCATTATATTTTTTTATAGATTGAGAAATAGTAATTTTATTATACAAAAAGCAATATATGAAAAAGTTAGTGATAATTATATTTTTATTTAATACAATGTTTATCCTATTTGCCGAAAACAATAGAGAGCTGATATTCTATTTGGACAGCAAAGGAATAACTGGACATGTGTTTGTATATGTCGAAGATATTGGAACATATGGTTTCTATCCTGTAAAAAAATATAGCCCATACTGTGATGGTATCTTAAAAGATGATCATATGACCACTAAAAGTAAAAAATATAAGATTTTTATAAATGAAGAGCAATTTGAAAATGTGAAAGAATTAGTTGAGGATTGGCTTAATAATCCACCTCTCTATATATTTGGACATGTTGATTGTGTAAGTTTTGTTATGAGGGTTGCTGATATTGTTGAAGTTAAATATGATAAGTCTGCCCAGCGTCCAAAAACTTTTTTAAAATCACTAAAATTGATCAACCAAACAACTAAGTTAGAAAAATGATAATAAGTGCAAGCAGAAGAACAGATATACCCGCCTACTTTTCTGAATGGTTTATGAACCGAATAGAAGAAGGTTTTGTAATGGTAAAAAATCCATTCAACGCAAAGCAGATAACAAAAGTAAGTCTATTGCCTGAAGATATAGATGGGATAGTCTTTTGGACAAAAAACCCAAAGCCTATAATAGATAAACTAGATATACTTGATAAAAAAGGTATTGAATACTATTTTCAATTTACTTTAAACCCATATGATAAATCAATCGAAAAAAATGTCCCATTAAAAAAAGATTTAATAGAGCAATTCAAGATATTATCGAGCCTTATAGGAAAAGAGCGAGTTATATGGAGATATGATCCAATCATCTTTAATGAATTATTAACAACCGCTTATCATAAAAAATATTTTGAAATATTTGCAAAGAGACTTTCTGGCTATACAGAAAAGTGTATGACAAGTTTTCTAACTCACTATAAATCAACAACAAAAAACATGAGCGGAAACTTACATGTCCCAAAAGATGAAGAGATATATAAAACTATGGAGGAGTTTTCAAAAATAGCCAGTTCAAACAATATAAAACTTTTCACCTGCTGCAGCGAGTATGACTTAAAAAAATATGGTGTTGAGAGTGGAAAATGTATTGATGGATCTCTCTTTTCAAAAATAGCAAATAGCAGTGCTGCTTTAAAAAAAGATAGGGGTCAAAGAGATGGCTGCCTATGTCATATGAGCAAAGATATAGGAAGTTATAACTCATGCCTGCACCAGTGTCTCTACTGCTATGCAAACCACAATTTTGAAAATATAGAAAAGATATACTCCAAACATAATCCAAAATCACCTCTATTGATAGGCGATATAGAGAGTCAAATATAAGCACTCAAATTTTAGAAACTCTCCTTTGCAATATTTTTTTTGCAAAATAAGCTATTAAAAGCTATAATTATAAAAAATAGCAAATTAAAAATTTGGAGAGATAAAAATATGAAAATTAGATACATATTACTTTTTTTGCTCACTCTATCTACTATTATAGGCTGCAAAGCTAAAAATGAAACAGCTCAAGAAAATATTATAGAGAATTCTACTATAAACGATAGCTCTATTGATGAAAGCTCAAAAATCTATGTCTCTAAAGATGGGCTTGACACAAATAGTGGCTCTAAAGAACTTCCTCTAAAAACCATAAATCGAGCAGTAGAGATAGCAACAGATGAGAGATATGCAATATATGTTACTGCTGAAGAGTATAGAGAGCCCCCTGTAGTAATAAAAAATAGAAACAAAATTATCATAAAGGGCGGAATGGACAAAACAACATGGAGTGAGACCTCCAATAAAACCACTTTAAAAGGGGAAGATGATGAGAAGCCAGACTACATCTTTGGAAGAGTGGCGCTCTATGAAGATTCTGAATTGATAATAAAAAATTTTGTAATTGAACGGCATATAAGAGATGGAAATATTTATGAAGCCTATGGGATATCCAATGATTGTGGTGTTTTGACAGTAGATAATTGTGATTATGTATGGTTGAAAAGTTTGTACCTATCCAGAACGACAAGCTAATTAATTCTATTAAGTTGATAATAACATAGAACTAATTTTATGGCAAGATAAATCTTCAAATTCATTTAAAATTATTTCCATACTAAACAATAATAGTATCTAAAAGTTCTTGTACTTCTTTAAAGGATCGCTTAAGATAAATCTGTGTGGTTCTTATATCATTATGGCCTAATATATTAGCTAGTAAGCTAATGTCTGGATATTTGTCCAAAAAATTTAAGGCATAAAGATGCCTAAAGGAATGTGGATGACACACTTTTGGATTTATACCATATTTTTTAGCAAAAAGTCTAAACTGACTATTTACTGACGATCTAGCAAGTATTTTATTAGAAATCTTTGTATTATTTGATGTAGCTATGAAAACATATCCAGATGCTTTATTAGTTTCTTCCAACCACTCACTTAGCTTCTCTCTTAAGTTTTTAGGAATAAAAATAGGTCTTCGCTTTCCTCCCTTACCTATAGCCTCATAACAACCCTTCGTTACATCTTCTGCTTTAACATATAGAGCTTCACTTATTCTAGCACCGGTAGCCCCCAGAAACCAAGTTAGAAAATACCATTTCATATTTTTATCTTTTTTTAAAGAAGTCTTTAGAAATTGATACTCTGCATCACTGATAACATTTTCTATAAAATACTGCTCTTGTAATTTTATTTTTGTTAGTTGTAGTTTATATTGCTCTGATAATTTTAAATATTTATTTATACCAGATATTTTTGCGTTAATAGTTTTTGGTTTATAATTTTCCACTAAATAGCCCTTATAGGCCAACAAGTTATCCTCTGTAATTTCTTTGTGCTTTTTTAGATACTGTGAAATAGTGTCTAAATATTGCTTCATAGTATTCTCTGATAACTCTTGTTTTTTCATGCTCTTTTTAAACTCATTTAAGTCTAACATTTCTTAACTCCTTTTGTTTATGTTAGCCCTCCCAAGTTCTTATTTAGAAAAAATACCCCCACTAAAATAACTTCTTTGCAACCTTACTTGACCGATTAGTGCTAATATATTGGTCAAGCATACCTGTCTATACAGACAGCTTCATTATAAGATAAGTCTCTTTAAAGCTTACTTTTTATTTCTTGTAAGATCAACATTATGTTTAAAAACACTTAAACATAATAAATATAAAACTAGCTTACTGTTTAATTAAAGTCGTTAAATTATATTATAATATATATAATATACAAAATTTTAACCTACATTTTGTTTTATGTCAAGAAAAGTTTTCAATTTGTTTTTATTTAGTTTTTATTTTGTTTATAGATTATGAACATAGGTAATTATCTCTGACCAGCCAGATTCTCCAGTGCTACTAACCGCTTTGACCCTAAAACTATACACATCATGAAGAGTTATTTCAAACAACTCAAAATAGTTTTCTACTACCTTATACTCAATCCAATTACCAGATGTCCCCATTTTATAAGCTATAATATAGAAATCAGCCCCGCCTACAGCATTCCATTGGAGTTGTACCCGTTTATCCATTACTTGTGTAATTTCAAATTTTTGAGGCGTTGGTGGTGGCAGGGGAGCGACTATAGGTGGTGGTTCCTTTTCGATAAAAGAAAAATCAACCCCATTAATAGTTAGATAGAGATCATAATTATCATTCCAATTTAAGATTAACTTATAATATATATTAGTTGTACTTAAAGGTCTATTAGGATTTTCAGCGACAAGAAGACCCTTTGAAATGAAAACAAAATAATAGTCAATTACATACCCATCATTCCTATTCATTATAGAAAGTTGGTTATCTGTGATGGTAATTATACAAGCATCATCTGACCATACATTTTTAAGATTTGACTCTACCGCTGTGTGAGTAGGTGTAGCATTAAAGCAACTATTTTCTAAAGAGAGTGAGACTTTGTCTTCTATAATATTATACTCAATTGGAACTTCTACAGAAATATTATTGGGATCTATAGTGGTTAAAATACCAGAATCATCAGTCCCACTGATAGCTAGTATTTCTAGTGTTTTTGAATTATTTGGATTAGACCTATCTACTATTTTCACCTCTTCATCTGTAATGGTAATAGTAGTAGTATCTGTTATACAAGTTCCTTTTAAAGCCTCTGGAAGTGTTGGCTTATTTGGATTAGGTTCAACAGGCTGACTGCCATTCATTACAGCCCTAGCCAGAGATGAACTCCAGTTATAAATAGTTGGTATGTTGGAAGTGAACTTAAATCTCTTAAATGGAGTTGTGAGTTTCCATATATTTTTTACAACAAATGCATAGCCCTTGGCCAGTATACCATTATTATAGAAAGTTAAAAGCATCTTTTCAAACTGACCATCGGGCTCATAATACAGCCCATACACCTTTGCAATTGCAGGTTCGACTAAATAAGACTCCACACGAATGCGTTGATCAGAATTGGGATTATAAACTAAAAAGGGGTATGACTCTGTAGTATACAGATCAAAACCTCCTTGAATCTCTGCATTATAGCTCTCACTCTGTTCAAAAATCCTAACAACAAGCTTATTATTTGCCCCCGATGGATTATCACACTTTGTAGAATTACATTTTTCATTACCAAAAACAACCAATCTCTCCAACTCTATGAGATTGCCTCCATTAATAAGAGAGTCTATTGCCATTGTAAGTAAACCTTTCTCAATTTTAGTTTTTGGCATCTCTGGTGGGAAGTTTGTATCTGGGACTTCTCTATCCTCATAGTGTTTAATTCTGAAAACTTCTGTACCCACAAAACCATTACTGAATAACCAATACTTCTTTTGAGCCATACTAGAGTTAGACCAATCAAATAGAGGTTCCCCCTCGTAGACATAGGCTCTCATATTTTTAGCAACTTCATTTAATAGAGCTTCATTCTTTTGAATAGTGTAGTCTTCTCCCTCTATAAAGTTAAGTGTAAATTTTATAATCCGTAAGTTTTCTCTATCATAATTAACTTCCTCATCACCAGGTAAGACTGGATTGTCCTCTCCTACATCTGCCTTATCATAATCTTTCCAATTTAGCTTCTCTTTAAACTTATAGAAGAAATTCATAAAATCCATAAACAAGCCTCTCTAAATGATTTAGTCCCCATATTGAGCAGTGTAATAGTTACTGCCCTCAGTGATTTTATAGTTAAACTTAAGACCTATCTCTTTCATTGTTTCATCTACCAACAGAGCTAAATCCATAAAAGAGATGTCGCTTACCAAAATAGAAGTGGAAGAAAAATTAGCAATATAACACTTGTTTGAAATTCTAGTTACAAAATCCATTATATAACCTGCTAGAGCAGATTGAATGGGAGTGACTAAACAACTATGCAACAGGCTGGCTTCTGTGCTTTCATCTATATCAATTTTTTGATCATAAAGAGTATTAAGAGATTTAAACTTAATGCCATCATTTTTTTGCTCTATTAAAAAATCCTGTAGAACAGAATACCTAGTAAAGAAGTGATAGAAAAAACGCTTTGGAAGTTTCTCATGCACTGACTCGTCTGATAACGTGTGACACATTTTAAAAATAGAACACTTGATGTACTTCTTTAAGTCATCTTCAGGGAGATCAACGCCTCCATCAGCT
Source organism: Spirochaetota bacterium (assembly GCA_031549085.1). Lineage (GTDB taxonomy): Bacteria > Spirochaetota > GWE2-31-10 > GWE2-31-10 > MWDO01 > JAVBQL01. Next base: position 130,238 of record JAVBQL010000018.1, on the reverse strand, counting down.
TCTGTACCCCTTAAGAAATCCGCCCATATTTGCCATAAATCTCTTTCCATTACATCTGAAAGTAAGGCAGTATCACCTGACAAATATGCAAGCATAGCTAACTCTGCTTTTGAGAAGTCTAAAAAATAGAATTTAGAAAAAGAATTTAAAGGAAGTATATATTTTCTAACCAGCTTTGGCATTCTATCAAATCTCTTAAAGCTACATCTTGAGGAACTACCTTCAAAGCTGATGTTATCCCTGAAAAAACCAAAATCTGTAAAAAAAAGATTTCTATCAATTTCATCTACAAAGCCAGATGCCTTTCCCTTTGCCCCTATGATAAATTGTCTCTCTTTTTCTAAAGAAGAGAATTCCAAAAATAAATCTATAGTGGGATTACCTATGAATTCTTCGATTGCCTCTCTTGAACTACTGACAAAAGTCTTACCCAGATTTAAGGTGTTTAATAAAGCTACTTTTTGTTTGCTAGAGTTCAAATTAAAGTCCACTGGAAAATATTTTTCAATCTCCGTCATTCGGATTTGAATATCAGCAAGCCTAACCCTTAATGCCCCTAAATCTACATTAACCTTAAATTGATTTAAAGAAAGTATCTCATCCCTTAACTCTAAAAAGCTCTTTTCTGTATTTATCTCTATCATAAACATAACTCCCAAAAATAAATGTTATACTTGATAAGACACTTACTTTTAAAAGTCTGTCTGTTTTATAATAAAAAACCACTCAAAAAGAGTGGTTTAGTTTAAATCTAATTACTAGTAATCCCATAACTCTACTAAATAATGTCATTTTTATAATCCTATTTCTTTCCAAAAGTGTTTTTCTCTTGCTCCTTGATACCAGTCTTTTGTTTTGTAGACTATCCCGTCTGCTTCTAATTCTTCTGATGTTATTTTGTGGATTGTACAGTTTGCCCATCCTTTAGTTTCTAGTTTTTCTGCTTTTTGTATTTGTTCTTTTGTTAACATTTATTTTCCTTAAATTATCCAAGATATAAAGACTTTAACTTGCATTTGGTTTTCTGTCAAGATAAATTTTCAATTTGTTTACGATTTGTTTGCGGCCTGTTTACGAATTGAAAACATAACTAGCAATCCCACATTTTAAGCTAAACCATTCTTTTCTATAAGAGCCTTTTCTGCCTCTGTCAACTTTATATTCTTATAAATAAAATCTTTCATTAAATCATAATCATCATACATTTGTAGAAACTCTTTTAAAGTCATACCACTTAAGTTTCTACACTCAAAAACTCTCCAACAACTTAAAGTAAAACTTAAAACATCTTGCTTGTCTGTCCAGTGAATAGTTACAGTACCATAATCTTCAGACAAAATTTTAAAGATAAAGAGGTTGCTAATTGACCCTGACATCTCATTCTTATCAATACAAAACCATTGAATCTTATCCTTGAAACGAGTTAAAACTCTCAACTCCTCTGGAACGAAAACCTCTCCTACCTTCTCCCATTTACCTACATAAATAGGATTGATAGCCCCAAACTTTATCTCTTCTGGCTTAAACTTTGCCATTGAAGAGATAAACTCATTATTTAGTAACTTTTCAGATATAATAAGAGCCTGCTCTCTATCGAAATCGTACAACTCCTTATTTGACCCCAACACTAGTGGTTCTACACCATTACTTCCAAAGTTCTCCGCAGTATCTAAACCATCTGAAGTATCCAAGGGCTTTGTGAACTCTACAGGAGCAGGCACAGATTCAAAAGAATCTTCACTGACACTATTCCAAAAAGCCACAATAGAATTGTAATCTATATCTAACTTCTTTAAGAGAAAATCTTTTGCCTCTTCAAAAGTCTCAAAGTTTCTAGTAAATCCCCCATAGGTTAAAACAAAACCATCAACCTTTTTATCGAGTTTAAAGTCTCCAAGAGCCTCTGATTTAAAAAAGCCGCTCTGAATATTTTCACTTGAAGTGATGTGCTTATTAGCCTCTTTTTTATTCACATTTTTTGAGTGTACAGAATTAGCTAGGCACTTTAGACAAAGTTGCTTATCTAAATTTGTATGCCCCTTAAAAGAATCTCCACACATCTTACAAGTATAATCTTGACTCATTTACTATCTTCCTCTTTTTCCTGTTTTGGTTGGTCATCAACCCACATTAAAGCAAGACAACCAAAAATAGCGTGAGCTAAATGGGGTAGTCCCCAATCCTCATCATTATTTTTATTACCTTGCTTCCAAGCAGTTAAATGTCTCATAATAGCAGAAAACCAGCGTTCCTCTGGGTTAGCTAGTTTCTGCCAATTATAATCTTCATATTTTATAGCTCCTTTAGTATAGACTTCTACAACCTTGCCCAACTGCTCATATGGAAGTAAGTCCCAGCGGGGTTTATCTTTATCATATTTAATACCAGTGCCTTTTAAAAGTTGTACATCAACTACATTACCCTCTTGAACTTTTGCTAGTCTATAGGTGCATTTTGTATAAAGTGAGTTATCATTTTCTACACAGCCTACTTTATATTTGCAACCCTCTAAACAGTAAATGCAAAGTACAGTATCATTATATTCACCACTGGTACACTTCTTACAGCATCTAATTTCACTCACTCTTATCACCAGCATCTTTTTTCTTTTTAGACTCTTTGCTATCTTTTTTGTAGTTATGTCTAAAATTTCCTGTGATGGGTTTCTTGCCATCTTTAACCAATGACTCCTTAAGAGTTTGGTTATCACTATTGGATTGATTCTCCAAATCCATACTCATAGCAATACCTCCTAGATTAAGCTATTAATCTTAAATACTCCTCTTCTATAAGAGAAGGACTCTCAACTGGTCTGTTATCACCCTTAAAATAGTTATCACTTAAGATAACCCTTAAATACTTTAGCCAGTCCCGTGTGAAATCTATCGATAAATCATCAATAAGATAGTCTGCATAGATTTTTCGTGAATTACCCAGCTTCCAGTTTTTTTGCTCTTCCGTGTTATCATTGATGGCAATAAAACACTTTAACAAATCTAGTTTTTTAAGTTCTGTCAAAGCCTCCTCAAGCCACTTATCCTCTCTACATGTCCAGAGAATAAACTTAACATTATACTTATGAAGTAGTCTGACAAACATTACTGCCTTATTATCAAACACTATCTTACTACCAAGCTCAAAAGAGGTGGTAATAGTATTATCAAAATCCATTGCAATAGTAGGCTCTGAATCACTATATCTTGACATAGTGTAAACTCTCCTTATTTTATTTCTCTATAAATTAGACACAAAAATTTAATGTTATGCCACTTTCTTTAAATAGGTTAATGTTTTATTATGCTCTGTAAATACTTGGGTATAATAGCTGTTTTTTAGAAGCCGTAGAAACTCCGATTTGCCCCCCTCAGTAAAGATAAGTCTATGAACTCCCTTATCTACTTTGGACTCTTGATTATCTAAACAGAGTATATCTAAAAGCTCCCTCACCTTTTCATCTTCTAAAACCGACTTGTCTGTATAGATACAATCACATAAAAAAAGGCAGTTAGATTTTAGCATAACCCTAACAGATGGTGTGTAGACATCGCCAGAAACGGGTAAGGGAGTTTTTATAAGGTTACTGAAAAACCAGATAACAAATTGTCTTGGGCTTGTCTCCTTTATAGGATTGAGTTTCTCCGATGTCATAAACTTCTCAATAAGCTCTCTATCGTTATTAGCTTCGTAAAGTTGGTCATCTATGTTATTAAACACTATCATACTAGCCTCCTTAAATATAGCATTTCATTGTTGCTTGTTATAATTGTTTTGTCAACTAGATAAAAGGCTCATCTAATATAGACAATATTACATCACATAAGCTATCTCTTTTTAATTATAACTCGTGTGAAAATTTCTTTACCCTTAATAAACAAACTACCTATCTGCTCTGACCCAGAGATACCTATAATTTCAAACTGATTAGGATTATACTTTAACAAAAAAGTCGTTGGTACAGCCATAAGCCCTGTGTAATCTCGTGGTATATCTTTTATTTTATCACAGTTGATAGCATCAAAGTTATCAAACTTTGAATACATAAAAGGAATGTACTCTCTAGTAAGTGGTAGTCTCTCATTTTTCTTTTTACTAGCTAGATTTGTGTACCATACAATATTACCCATCTCAAAAAACTTTTGGCCATTCTTAATTTTATACCCCTGATCAGTTCTCTTTTGAAAATCTGTAATGTAGTGATCTGGAACCTTGAAAAAGTTAAGATTGTTATAACCTAACCAGAGTTCATTATTCATAAAGCGTTTGAAAAGCTTTTTATAAGTTATAGCGTTCATATGCCCCACAATTAGAAACTTTTTATTATATTCAAATAGGATATCTAAAAAATCTCTAAAGAGACTAAAAGGTGGATTAGTAAGAACAATATCTGCACGCTTTAATAAGTCAAGACACTCCTGACTTCCAAAATCTCCGCTACCCTGCAATTTATGATATTTATAACTTGCTTTATCTTCTTGCTCGCCCCCATTATAACTTAACACATAGGAATTACCATCTGCATTAAAGTGAGTAGACACCAGTTCTTTTAAGCCATAAAAGTGAAATGTCTTGCATAGATACTTCCAAAAATTAGAAATCTTGGGATTATCACAATTACAATAGATAATCTTATCCTTGAAAAGATCTTTGTAGTTTACAAGCTCCTTATGAATATCATGTAGCAGAGTATAAAACTCATCCCACTTATTATTCTTGGCTCTGTCTAAAACTCTATTGCTTGCCATTATTTCACTCCAGTGTAATTTTTAAAACTCTTAATCAGGTAATTCTGTATTATCAAAAATATTGCCTATAACTTTACAGTCAATAACATCTGCATAACTTAAATAATATTCAGCTAAAGGCATATACTCCTCTTCTTCAGACTCGGGATCATCAAACTTTACTTTAAAAGTAAAGTTCTTTTTCATCAAAAATAACAACTCCTGTTGCAGCATATGTTATATCTTTAGGAAAGTCTGAATCGCCAATATCGTACTCAAACTCTATCTCTATTCTATCATTTGTAAAAATAGGAATATTATTTAAATCTCTTTTGCCACTGCATTGACAAATTGTGTTTTCTAATATTGTGTATTGATATGTACCTTGACCAAAACCATCTTGGTCTTCAGATGGCAAAATAGCATTTATTTTATTAGGAGTGGCTAAATAACCAGTAAGCCAGCCTTGAACTTGTATCCTTTTATCATTTATATAATAAAAACACTTCACACCTTCTTTTTTAAACATCTTAGCTTTAACTAACAATCTATCACTTACCATTATTCATCCTCCTTTAACTATTCCTTATTTGTCTCTAAATATCTTTCTTTAAAGTTGTTGTCATTTATAACTTCAAAATTGTTATAATCATGCTCTATAATCCAATCAGATATGTTTACATGAAGTTTTAAGATTCCATCAAGTATATTAAAACTTCTATCTTCAATATTTCTTGATTTTTCAATGTAAAGATCATGTTTTACTAATTCTTTAACAATTATATCCAGATTATCTCCTGTATATTGTATGCAAAAAAGTTGTTGGTCTTTTGGAATATAAGTTTTCCATTTATTCATATAAAGCTCCTTAAAGATTTACTAAAAGTCTTATCTATCCTCTTTTCTCTGTGATTTCTTTTTCTTTGTAATATAGTTTTTATAACTTCTATACCTTACAAATCCAATGAATAATAAAAAACCGCCCAAAAGACAGAGTACACTTGATATCATTTTTTATAACTCCCTATTTTTAAAACAAGGTTTTTTAATAGGATATAAAGCAGCTCTAGGATTATAGCTATCTTTAGAAGTATATAATCCACGATTGCATTGTTTAGACCATCTCTCAGGTGACGGATTAAATATACATTTATTGCAAATATTACAGCTAATTTTATGAAAAATAGGATGTAAAAGTATTCTCAAAAAACCAAAAAAGAAGTGTGTTGACCAAAAAGGCAACCCCACAGTAATTAAAAATGATTTCTCTGCATCTTGCTTGAATAAAAGAAAAATAAACAACATAAAACTTTGGTAAGCGAGTATTGTTATTACAATAAGCACTATTAAATCTTTAATTTCGCTCATCACTTCTCCTATTCAAAACATTCTTTTCAAACTCAATATACCTATCTCCATAAAACTTTCTATACTCATCATTTGTATAAGGTATGTGTTCTATGATAGAGCCAGCCAATGCCATAACTTGTATAAGTTCTGCTGTGAGTTTCTCTATATTTGCTTTGCTAGTAAAATTATGAAGTTCGTTTAGCTCTTTTACTACCTCTCCAACTTCTTCACATAGATAAGAGCTAAACTCGATATAAGAATTATTTTGTGGATATCCCCACTTCTCATTTTGTCGTTCTCTCTCTTTTTTAACTAACACAAATATCTCTTCTAGTGTCATTTATAATTCCTCTTTATATCTTTTCTAACACTTCTCTAACACCACAATAACCACACTTACAATTACCAGTGTGACTTTTTATATCTTCAATATTTTTCTTTAACCGTTCATTTTCTTTTACCAATTCGTCAACTGATATTTTGATATCATCTACAATAAGCCCATCAACTTCTAATCTTAAAGCATTTAATTTTTTATAAATCTCCATGTATATTACCCTCATATTTTCTTACTTAACACAAAACTTCTTGCAATAAAATCAAGTCCCCTAACCTCATACTCTTCTTTTAATTTATGTGCCATTTCCCAAAAGGAATTATAAGTATAATCCTCTGTGTTTTTATACTCTTCTACCCGTATAATTAATTCATTACCCTTTTGCGACTTTAAATCATAGAGTTTATAAAGCAAGTTATCTAGTAATCCTTCATGAATAAGCATACATAAACTATAAAAAGTTATTTTAAAAATGAGCTTTTCCATAAACCCTCACCTAATAAGCGACATCATCAAAAACAACAGGTAATAACTCTTTAAACTCATTAAGAATAGCTATTGCAACCTCTCTCATTTGTGGATGTGCTTTTTCAGAAGTCCTTAATTTGAAAAAATGTCTCCATTCTCTTAAATTAGCTGTCATAATAACTTCAGTTTTTAAGCTATTAGGAAGTACACTTCTAGCCTCTTGAGGAGAAGCACCACATTGAATAAGTTCCAAATAGGCATTTTCACACACTTGAAGAGCCGCATACCATTTTCTATACTCAACCCCATCTTCTTCCCAAAAACAGGGTTTTATAAAAGTAAGGCTATTTTCAAACTTATCTTTACCATAATTACAATATCTTGTTGATTCTTGACTGAAAGAGGCAATTCTATGTCTTACTAACTCATGAGAGACCCCTCTATCACAAACTATTTTAACAGATATACTTTTATGTTCTATGACACTTTCGTGTCCACTTTTTATAATAGAGTGTACAAAGGTTTTTGCAGAATCGGTTGTTATTTTGTCTTCACTCTTATAACAAACTCTGCCTGCCATCTCTAAATCTTTCAGAAACTCATCACCATCTATTTTAGTTAAAACCTCAATGCTTGGTTTTATAATTTTCATAAGCTCTCCTTAAAATCTATTCTATAACCATTTTAAACCACTACACATTCCAACTATTAGTATTAATACGACCAACCTCTGACTTTTGTTCATTAGTTTTAAATGGCGTATTTTCAAAAGGCTGTTCCTTAATCTCTGTATCTGTCTCTTCAATAATAGACAAGAAATCCGACGTAGGTGTTGACTCACTAACAGCTTGTACCTCATCTGATAAAGACGTTACTTCTTCTGTAACCTCTGTAGGATTACTAGGGACAGCTTCTGAAACACCACCTGCAACAACTTTTGAAATTGTCTTGTTTTTATTTTTTACATTATCAGATATTTCATTAGCAGGCATATTGGTGGTCTTACTGCCTCTATTTGCTTTTACAAATTTTGATCGCTCCTGACCAAAAAGTCCAGATTTTGCAAAATCTGTTAAATCTCTGCCTGTAGCAGTAGCAACCCGTATCTTCAACTCATTTTGAGTAAGAAGTTGTGAAATATTTTTGTTAACCTCTTCAAAGTTGGAGTTTAACACTTCATTGATTACCTCTGTAAGAGTTTTTTTCTTAGGCTTATCCACCTGCTCATGTGCATAAGTTTTATCCTCCAAATTCTTACCTCCCTTGCGACCTTTACCAGTGATACGAATATCCTTGTAGTACTCTGCTGGAAGTTCCTTACCTATTAAATCTACAGCTAGTCTTTTTGGAACCAAAACATCGTTGCCACTTGAAAGCTTTACTCTAGCTGTCTCTTTACCAGTGTTAAGAACACGCAAAACTATCTCTTTTTTATCTACCTTAACTTCATCTGACATATTATACCCCTTAAAATTATTTATTACTTAATGAGACATCATCTTTTAGAAGTTTGTCTACTTATTGACAAACCCGTCCTTACTGCCTAGCTCTGTCAAAAGCAGATGGTACAAAATGGTAGGCAAAATACAATAACTCTATCCATTGCTTCAGTGTAAGTTCATTACCATTCTCATCTTTTAAATTATAAGATACACCATTAAAATCAGTGTTTAGATTAAATTCTTCTTGTTTCATACACATAGATACTCCTTAATAGTAAATCATTGTTACTTAAATAAGACACTAACTTTTAGAAGTCTGTCTGTTTTTATAATAAAAAACCACTCAAAAGAGTGGTTTAGTTTAAATCTGATTGCTTCTCATCCTCTTCAAGAATCTCATTCAGCTCGTTTAAAACACTTAATATTGCTTCTTGCTTTCTAATAGTAGCATCAATATCAAAATAACCCATTACTTCATTCCATATATCACCCATAATTGTACCTCCTATTAGTCTAAATCAAAGATATTTCCAAGATCATAATTATTGGTAAAATCATAATTTTTTATCACTGAATTTAATACCCAAAGAAGCCCCTTACTTTTGGCATAATCAGATTCCAGTATTTGAGAAATTGTACTTTCTAGCCATCGTTGAATATACATAGTAAATATAGAAGTTGTTAAAATTAAGCTATTAAAAAAACTAAAGTCACTACCAGTATCATTTTTAAAATCCATTTTAAAACATTCAACTAAGCCTTCATGCTCTTTAATAAAGAGATTACAATATTCTTCTGTAAGAAAATCCATTTTGTTTTCAACAATGAAGTTAGCCCAGTCCCAAGCATGATCAAATGCCTCATAAGTTTCTTCATTTGTGAACTCCACCATTATGCTTTCTTCTATTGTTTTTACAAGTTCATCATTTTGTTTAAAATAATTAAATACTATACATCTAAAATTAGTTCTTTTTTCAACTATAGTCATTCTAATACCCCTTAAATTATACAAGATGTAAAGACTTTAACTTGCATTTGGTTTTCTGTCAAGATAAATTTTCAATTTGTTTACGATTTGTTTGCAGTTCGTTTACAAATTGTAATCATAACTAGCAATCCCACATCTCTAATAATGGATTATAGTTAAACACTAAACTTTCAAAACGTCTTTCTCTAATCTCTCCATTTGCCTTCTTTTGAGCAGTTAAGCTTAACTCTATAATTTTTTGTTGCCAGCCATTCTTTTTTACGAACTCCTGCAAAATATCACTGTCATAACTACTCAAGAGAAAACTACCATTTAAACTACTACACACCTCCAACAGACTGATAAAGTCTTGTTTAGTGTAGTCTCCATAATGTCCCATATGTGCTTGAAAATAGGGTGGATCAAAATAGAAAAAAGTATCCTCATTATCTTTAAGTTTAATTAAATCAAGAGCATCTCTGCAAAAAATCTCTGTCATCTCCAGTCGTTCTTTATAACAAGATTGAAAACTATTCCTCTTATTTTTTAAAGATAGTGTTCTCTTATTACTAAGTGAAAAACCAAAACCAGCTCCTATTTGACCAGAGAAACTCATATGAATCTGAGTCCAAAAAGCCCACGCCCTTTTTAACTCACAATTAATATTACAAGATAGACAACTATCTAGTGTGACTTCATGTTGACAAGATTTTTTCTCTATTGCTATATTTTTTAATATAGCTCTAGATATACTATGCAGATGCTCACTATGTAAAGAGACAGAAATTAGTTTCTGTAAATCTTCAAAATTATTTATTAAAACCTCGTAAAAATTTAAGACTCTAATGTCTTTGTCATTTATAACCTCATGCTGATGTGGGCTTTTTGAAAAGAAAATAGAACCCCCCCCCGAAAAAAGGTTCAACATACTGATATTTGGTATAATCTATAATAGGCAAGATGTGATCTTGCATTGTAGCCTTGCCGCCATAATAAGTTAAAAAATTTTCCATCTCTGACCCAGCCTATCTCTTAATTTGTTTTATCTTTCATTGCAAAACGAACAAACAGATTCAATTTATCTACTGCTACCCCTACCATTAAATCCCTCTTAATAAAAAACAGCTTATTTAAACTATGTGCCTTATCTTCTAAATTAGCAGGGTCTGTATACAAACTCCTAACTACAATGGAATTATCTGTGTAGGAATAACCATCAAAAACAAAATTTATACTCTGCAAAAAGGTAGATATTTTTTCTATGATAGACCCGTCTCCTATCAATTTAGATTCCCTATCTTTATTATAGTAATCAACCAACGCATCTAAATTCTTCAGTTCTAAATCCTTTGTGGGATTAAGAAACTTTTTGGGACAAGCATAGAATTGTAACCCTACCTCATAAGTGGACTTATTCATAAAAACAGGATTTCTCTCTATAAATGCTTTTATTCTTGCTTCTCTCTCTATCATAAGGACTCCTTAAAAGATTACTATGTATTTAAGACAAAATATTATAAGGTATATTTAGATTTGAGTTGGCTTATCTGTTAACTTCTTAAAAAAGTCTTCTGTTTCTTTTGCTTCCAATCCTTTTAAAAGCAGATTACCCGTAGCTTTATCATAAATTAAACACGTAGGAACCATTGTGTTATTAAACTCTTTGGCTCTTGCCAAACCCTCTTTAGTTCCACAATTAATTGCTTCCAAATAGCCAGCGTAGTACTTCTTAATAGCAAGAAGCATAAGTATGGACTTATCACAATTATCTAAATAGAAATAATAGACTGATATATTATCTATACTCATTAGTAACTAGCCCCCCTATAGCTTACTTATATCTAAAAATTTCTTTTGCTTTTCTAAAATGTCTTTCACTTAATTCAAACTTTATAAGTATTTTAGCATCACAAAAAGTCTTTTCATAAGTCATTTTCTTAAACTTAAATCCTTTTATGGCTCCATTTTTAAAGTAAACATAAACCCCTTTAAGCTGTACATCTATATAAGATATATTATTTCTACTAAATGTATCTCCAGTAGACATATCGAAAGGCTCTTCAGTTTTTTCTAGAAAAAAGAAAATCCTAACACTCATTCTATATAAAGTATCTACTTCAAAAATCATAAACCAACCTTTTTTATTTCAAATCCTTTTTGTAGATTAAATAAGACAAGATACTATAGAAAATTATCTATTAATCTTTATTGAACTTGATCCCTTTATAATAAACATCCCCATAGCATCCCAATTTTGCATTGTAGACCATTCTACAAAGTGGTCTAGTATCATTAAACAAGTAATCAATTGACTTTAAGCAAAAATACTTAATAAATCTTTTTATTTTGTATAACTTCATTATGCAAATACCTCTTCTTCATAAAAAGATGCTTCTGTTAAATCCTCTTCTATGACTATATCTTCAACTTTTTGATTTACATCTCCCTCGCTATGTGGTTCAATAGAGCTAAAGTCATCAGCAATATTTATCTTAAAGAGTTCTCCCCAGTTTCTACCAATAGAAAAACTAGGTTCTAATTGAATTACCCATTCTGGATGGCTCGCTTTTCTCATTAGATTATCTAAATCTTTTATGAACTCTAATAGAACAGATTTATGTGCAATAAGATTAACCTCATCGTGAACAGTTGACATAAATTGGACTTTGTCTTTGTATTTATCTTTTTTTAACAGACTTCGGAGTTTAACAATAACAATACGCATTACAACCCCAGCTGACCCTTGAATAAGAGTATTGATGGCAGTTCTATCCGCAAAGTGCATAAACTTAATACCCTGTCTATAGTAATGAGACAATCTTCTAGGAACCCCAAAATGGGAAATAACATAGCCCTGTCTCCTAGCTAACCTCTTGACTTGATCTTTCCATTTATAGAGAGTAGGCAAGGCTTTCTCATAATTAAAAATAAACTCCTTTGCCTCTTCAACTCCCATCCCCAATGTCTTACCTAAAGTGTACTCATTGCCTTCATAGAGTAGCCCAAAATTAGCCCCCTTACTTTTCTTTCGTTCATCTTTGTTATAATCAGCTTCTGACTTACCCATCATTTTTAGAGTTTTGATTGCTACCGCTTTGTGAATATCCTCTTTATTTTTAAAAGCCTCTGTCCATACAGGCTCCCCCGAATAGTTAGTTGCTATCATCAACTCCTCTGCTGAATAGTCTGCAGATACCCAAACCCAATCATTATCTGGAGTACAAAAACACTTACGAAAAGATTGATGTGGATCTTCAGACTCGACCAGATATTGCCCCCTCTCCTCATTATACTCAAAATCCATTGTCTCTTTATCCCAGAAAAGTTTACGCATTACTGACTTTGACTTAGGAGCTGATTGAATATTCATAGCCGTATGATAACCCCTATTTTTCAGAGATTGCTTAACCTTTGCCCCGCCACTGCCAGATGCAAACCGCATTGTTGGAACATTCACAGTGATGTAGTGAAATCTTACTGGTAAATTATTGGATAACCTGTCGTAAATGCAATGAAAGTAAGTAGATAAAAGTTTAGTCTTTTGACGAAACTTTAATATGTAGTCTACAAAAGGAACTCCTTCTAAGTTTTTTAATGCCTGCTCTCCAGTAGACATTGTCCCTGATGCTGTTTTAACTCCAGTATCATAACCTTTGGATTGAAGTAATTGCACTAATTGTTTTGGACTATTTAAATTGATTAGCCCTACTTCTGCATAAAGATGATTTTTATAACCCTCTATTTCCTCTTCAATCTGTTTTATGGAATTAACTAAATGAACTTCATCTATAATCATTGGAGTATCCTCAAACTTGATAAGAGCATAGAGAAGTCTTTTATTAAGATTCATTATAAAATTATATAGCTTGGATATAACAGGATAGAAAATTTCCCCTAAATAATATGTGGTATAAGCATCCATTGATTGATAATAGACTAGCTCATCTACATTAGCATTGAGAATATCTTGACCTACAGCCTCTTCAAATGAGGGCTGTTTAATACCTAGAAAAAGTTCTGAGCATACTTTAAGACTGGGATACTTATAATTAGAATCACCTATGAAAACTAAATCTTGAACATCTATTATTGGATTATGTGACTCAAGCTCATCAAATTTTAATATGTCCTTTTTAAAAATATTAGATTCAAGATTGTGAAAATCTCCAGTGGTCTTCCACATAACCCTAAGATCAAAATGAGCGTTCCACTTATAGATAATTTCTTTACTAAAAATCCACTCAACAAGTAGAGCTATTTTTGGATTACTTAAACATACAGCACTATTACTATGTTTAACAATAACTGAAAAAGTATGCTCTCCAACAGAAAAAGAAAAGCCAGTCAACTCTAAACGATCTAAGTCTAGATCGGTGGTCTCGGTATCAAAAGAGACCTTCTTAAAATTTTCTTTTTGTAACCAGTTATATACATTATTGAAATTATCCTCTTTAATAAGAGTGTAATTGAACTTGAACTCTAATTTAGGTTTAGCAAACTTGATGGGCATCTCTCCCACTTGATAGATGTAACCCAGCTTATAATCATAAAAACCCATAATCAACCCTCCATAATTATAGAACACTTAATTAGACAGGATTTTTTTAGGTGTTGACAAAATACTCCTTAAAAATTGAAAAGTTTTTAACACAAATTTGAAATCTGTGTTATAATTGAAAAATCATTTTTTTACTTTGAAATAAAAGGAATTTTTTATGGGGAATTATTATGTTACAGAAGATACGGGTGATAGATATAGTAGTAAACCACCAAACTCTAGACCATATAGAGTATTTCCTGATACTTCAGAAGGCTACAATAATGCTTGTGCTTACGCAAAGATGATACAAGAGAGACTGAAAAATGAAAAAGAATATATGGAAAAGTTAGATAAACATATGAGAAATCAAAAGGAGCAACTAGAAAAGGAAAAAAGAAATCAATCATCAACTTCTTCTGGATCATCATCTGCGGGTTTAATTAGTTTTGGGCTTGCTGGCTTTTTGGCTGTAATTGTCTTTCCTTTTTGGCTTATGTTTTGGATGTTAAAATGGACATTTAAACTAATGTACTATATGTTTAAAGGATTATTCTATAATATTCCTAGATTTTTACTATCAAAAGGAATCATAGGAAAAATTGTCTGTGGAATTTATTTATTCACTTGGTTGGTTACTCTATTTGTTGTTGCTATGGGAAAAGAATATGTTTTTAGAAATAATGTATATCTACTAATAATATTGATTTCAATAATTGTAACCACCGCCATAACAATAACTTTTAGATTATCTGATAAACAATTCACGAAACGATCTATTATTATTCTTTCAAGTGGTATATTTATTGTGTCTATTGTTTTAATTATAGGTCTTTTTGTCACTAAGGGTTTAATCCCTTTGGAGGGTGAAGTGAAATTCACCACTGAACATATAAACAAAGAAAAACCTATTAAAAATAAGTAGATAATAATGTGATTATTTTTTTGACAAGCTAACTATGACTGGTTAGCTATTGTATAACATACTTAAAAAAGAGTGTCAACATTTATTTTAAAAATTACTTTTAAAATAAATAATTAAAAGTAATTTTTAAAATTTCCTATTATCAAGCAGACTTTAGCATTTTTCTATTGGCTATTAAAGTCATAATAAAACTAACTGATCTAAGATACTCATCAAAAAGATTTTTGTCTATTTTATCTCTATCAGAAACCTCTGTATGATAGATTACAGCATATACCCTTGAATAAAAACAGCCCAGCATATCTACTGATTCACCTGATGTTAGGGGAGAGAAGTCCCTTGATATAATTCGTGAAACTAATGCGTCTAGGTTGTCTTTAGAAAAAATATAAAGAGCAGAATTGAATAGTTCTAACTGACCTTGTTTATCAAACAAAGCTCTAACAGATTCAAGTGACTCACTTAAAATAATGAAAGGTTTATTACCCTTGAGGATATTTAACAACTCTCTCATATTGCCTAAATCTTTAGATAGACCGACTATATCATGTTTCTTATCCTTAATCAGTACCCAGTTCTTAAGAGAGGCATCCAATTTTAAATCTGCTAATAGAGACAAATAGACATTATAACTATCAGATGCTAATTTCGTAATATCTATCATCTTAAATGAACACCCTAGATACTGAAGTTCTGTAATAATCTCTTCCCACTCATCATTCATATCTAATGAGCTGTAGAAATAGTCAAAGAAGTAACTTAAATGTGAGTTATCTCTTGAAAAAATAATGGATTTTTTACTCATTTACTTGCCTCCGTTAGTTCCTTTTTGAAAATTCCTGCTTTTTCTAAGACATAATCTTTAGATACAATAGAGCCTTTAAAATTACCTTCTTTTACAAGCTGTGCCTTAAAACCATCAAAAGCTATATCGGAAGTAAAATAGTATATCTTATCATCCAACTCATAAAATATTTTGCTCTCTGCAAGGCTTTTATCTAAACTCTCTAATATCTCTTGTGTAGTCATTCCAGTCTCCAAAATAGTAAAATAGGTATTCAGGATTGTCATTCTTAATTTTAGTATAGCTGGAATCAAAGTTAATTTGCACCCCCAAACGTTTGCCTATATCTAAATAGCTGTATGCTTTACCGCACACAAAACAATATATATTATTACCATTAAATATAGCTGATGGGTTATGATCCCCATGAAACATACAAGCTACTTTATTGCCCCTATAGAGTAAGCCCCTTTTACCTAGTGCTTCAGCTAATGTCATAATAATACCTTTTCATTAAGTAAATGCAATGTTGCCCCCATGTTGACATAGTTAGACAAGATTTTTAAGCTACTACTCAATAGCAGTTAACTACCAATCACTATCACTAAAAACCGAGCTTAATGTATCTTGACTATAGACTCCTTCTAACTCTGATACATCTCCCATAAAGGCATAAGCAGGTTCTACAAAGGTTACCTCTGGATTAGAGTTAGTGTATTCATCTCGGTTCTTTAGTATTTGATAACTAATCTGCCCAGCGTTTTTCATATCATCTGTAGCAAAAAGAGACAGCATAGCATTGGACACTTTCTCTACCTCACTGACTTCGCTTGCATCTGTTATCTGCATTCTACCATTTGTTTTAAAAGCCCTCTCTGTTTTATCTTTTGAGATTTGTGATAGCATAAACAGAAAACATGGCTTGTTATCGTATCCCTGACCAATGGCGATATTAGAAAGCTGACCCACCATAAGATTCAAATAATCAACCACCCCCATTCGTGTTGGATTAAATATTTTTAATCTTTGTACATAATCAACCACAATTAAATCTATATTGTATTTTTTGACAATATGAGAAATTTGTCTGCCAAAAACAACAGGATCCGCATTAAGCCCCTGCATACCCTGAAAGTATACTTTACCCTTCATCTCATTATGAAACTGCTCCTGAAGTTTTCTAACTCTCTCTATTGAATCTTTATCATTGGCATCTAAACCTGATTTTAAATCATTATGCTTAATCCTCTCCCCATTAAAGTAGGTCCATAGAGAGAAGAGATTGATCATATAACGTTCAATAGTATCTTCTAAATAGAAATAGAGAGAATTGAGATTACCTATAACAGAGTTATGATAAACTAAATTAAGAGCCGTAGTTGTCTTAAAACCCCCAGGTGATGCTATTGCGGATACTACTGACCCCCGTGCTTTTGGAAGTCTATCTTGCCACTCCTTAACAGGATAGTTAATACCCTCTTCAATAATTTTAGTAGAGTAATCAATTATATCAATAGTGCTTGAATCAATTGTAGTGGAAGTTGCCTCTCCCCCAGCAAAAAGTAAATCATTGATTTTTTTAATCAGCTTCTGTTTTTCTGTTAAATCTGTTTCAGTGGTAAGTAAGTTTTGATAAAAAAGTAACTCTTCTTCTGCGATGTCTGATAGAAAGGAATCATAAAAAGACTTACTACTATACATAGCTACATCAAAATCTGATGCAACATCAAAACCAAACTTGTTGCATAGAGCTTGTATAGATGGAAACATTCCCTTTGAACTATGTATATCTATATAATAATTGAGATACTCTTTTTTGTCTCCGTATAGAAAGTTAAGTTTACTGGAGAGAAACTTAATATCAATTGTAGATAAATCCTCTTTTGAGAGAGAGGACAGGTAAGCTAGACCATAAAGAAAAGTTTCCATTAATACCCCTAAATAATATCAAGACCTGAAGTGCTGTTTACTTTGTTTTTAGTAGCATTCTTATCTGAAATAGATGCCCACTCTAAATAAGGAAAATTACAAATCTTCTCATTTAATGTTATAAATAGAGCCTTCTTTTTGTAGCTCTCTCTTGTCCCCATCAATTGAGCTACTACTTCTGGAAGTTTCTTATTCTCAATTATATCATCTCCATGTGTGATAATGAGAGGCTCATATTTATTACAGATAGAAAAAGGTGACCCCTCCTCCTCTAAATACTTGACAAAATACATATCCATTAAGTCATAAGTAGAGAATGACTTCCAATTAACCCTGCCTGCAAAAGATAAAATGTAAGCTGAAACTACTTGTAAAAGAATCTCCCTCTTATAGACTACTAAATAGGAGACAGGATTAGAATTGAAATGATTATAGAGTTTTTCAAGTTGTTCTTTAGGAAGTGGATTGACAAAATAAGACTTAAGATAGTTTTTAAGAATTCTACTCTTCCAATCTTTTTCTAATTGTTTATTGTCTAACTTCATAATTAGTTTTCCTTAATCTTATTAGACATTAAATTTTTACCTCTTGCCATAAAAGATACTTTTTTAAAACTGAAATATCTAATTTACCTGCCTTGCCAACTATTGCCTCATAATTATTGCCATGCGGTATTTTATCTTTAAAGGGAAACCATTGAATATTATCACTTAAAAATTTTAACCTCTCTAAAAAGTATTCTTCTATTGTCATATCTCCAATTAGAAAATGAATATAAATCTTATTATGTTTAGAGTTCATTCTTGAGACCCTACCGATAAATTGATCTAGCAGACCCGGGCTGGTTATAGGCTCGTAGATGACCACTGAATCTGAATAGAAATCAAGAGATTGTGTTGCCACACGGGTAAGACAAACGATATCATTATCCCTTAGTTTAGAAATTTTTGATTCAAGCTTGGAGTCTCCCCCCGTTAAACAAATAACTTGTCTATCTGGAAAGTTTCTTTTTAAAACGTCTGCCACAAACTCTAATGACTCTATATAAGCAAAGTAGATAAGACAACCATTCTCTGCCTTATCTAATATAGAAAAGAGTTTAAGTATTTTAGAATCGGACTTACTCAAAGCTAGTTGAACTTTTACAAGCCTCTGCACATACTCTCCAATGGCTTCTGTCTCCTCTTTGTGATAAATATTATATAGCTCCTTATCAATAAGAACATCATAAGGTATTTTAATATCTCTAGCTTTGATTAAACCATTTTCAGTAAAAAAAGATTCCCCTGATGACTTAACTAAACTATCTATAAACTGATGACCTCTTTTTAGCTTAAAGGTATAAAGAGTATCCAGCCCCTCTCC
Source organism: Spirochaetota bacterium (assembly GCA_031549085.1). GTDB lineage: Bacteria > Spirochaetota > GWE2-31-10 > GWE2-31-10 > MWDO01 > JAVBQL01. The sequence continues at coordinate 111,413 of JAVBQL010000018.1, read as the reverse complement.
AGCTATTAAACTCATATATTGATCCACATCTTTTTTAACTAAAGAATAGTCACTGCGTATTAACTCATACTCAAAGCTGGTGGACATATCTACATACATATAAGGTGAAATTAGATTATAGAGTTTCTCGACATTTTTATAACCAATCCGCTCTCCTATGATTTGAGGAGTTCTAACATAGTTAACCCCTGTAGATGTATAGATTCTTTTTTTAATCCATATCTCTCGCTTCTTAACTTCCAAATAGTTATATTCAAAACTAATCCAATTTCCTAGTAGGGCAGGGTAGATATATGAAAAAAGAGAATAGATATCTTCTATATCTCTATAAAATGGTGTGGCAGTTGCCCCCAGTGTTTGCCCCTTATAGAGACTAAAAAACTTACGAAAAAAAGTAGCCAGCTTGGATTTATATACTCTAATATTATGTATCTCATCATAGACAATGTACTCTATAAAAGAAAACCTAGCCACCTTCAAAATAGTGTCCTGATATTTAGTAACCATTGAAGTGGATATTACCCACACCTCTTTATGAATGCTAGAACTAAAATGATCTGGTAAGTTTTCAAAATCCTCTTTGTCTTCAAAGAACTTCATATTTAGATTATAAAAATTGTTTTTACGATATGACTCAAGCCCTCGTTTATGAGTAAAGATAACCGCTTGTTTAAGATCTGTTTTCTCAAAAAGCATTTTGATATTGGTAAGTATTATAAGCGTCTTGCCTCTGCCAGGGGGTAAAACCATAATGCATCTATTTTTATTTATGGTGTTAGCTACTGCTTTTTTTTGATGATCTGCTAAACCTTTAAAAGTTTTTATATTTGTTTTCATATCTACAAAGTCTCCTACACTCCAAAAAAAGGTGCTAAAGAAGTAATCTGTAATTCCTCTAAAGCCCTACTAATTCCATTACCATCTAGATTAAACTTGTTTTCTAGTAATAGAGAGGGATCTTTATAGATGGGCTTCACTAACTCGAAATTATATTTTAATGCTGACTCATTCTGTTCAAGCTCTGTTATTTTATTTTTATGTATATAATCCATAAAATGTTCCCAAACATAGCCAGTGAAAAGCTCTTCGTTTGTAGAGTATATATTTAAATCTTTTGAAAGATTTAAGAGCTTTTGTTTATTAAATCGCTTAACTGCAATAGGTATATTATCTGATGTGTCCCCCCTGATAACTTTATACCACAGAGGCAGATAGGCAAAATCTACCAAACCATATTTCTTATTGAGATATTTTTCCTTATCCATAAAAGTTGTACTATTTAAACTATCTAGAATATCAAAAGGTTTGGGAGTTTGCCATAGATCATTGTCTACAGAGTGTATAACAGGATTACAACCACTAGCTGTAATGGAATTGATGATGTCATCAGCTTCCATATCTTCCTCTTTTAAGAAAAAGACATTGGGTAGGGAAGTAACAATAGAGAGTATTCTATCAAGATCACTGAAAATAGGGAACTCCCCAGGCTTACCACGTCTCTGCCCCTTATAAAGACCATTAGAGATTTCTGTTCTCTTTTTATTTTTGGAATCTACAACAACAAAAACCTTCAAAAACATTGAAGATAGTTGCATTATTGCTTTTATTGAGCCAAAGGCGTGACCTGTGGGGCGAAACTGTCCCTCTTGATCCATAAAGCCCAAATTATGAAGTGAGTACTTATTTCTATACATAACCCAAGATAGATCTACTAAAACAATTCTATTAAACATAAAAAAATCCCATTAAGTATACTTACTTTAATGGGACATTGTGTTATATGGAATTAGCTGTTTATTCTTTAAATAGCCAACTAAATCTAGTAGAGATTTGTAACTTCTATAAAGCCAGAGGCTGTATTTTTATAGATTGTAATTCTATTTGAAGTTATATTCATTTTTCTACAGAAAATATCTAAATTATATTTAAAATCATCCAAATCCTCACTCTCTTTTATAATACATACCCATCGTGATTGTCTGAAGCACTCATGGAAATTTTGATACTCTGAAAATCTATCATAAGGAATGCCAAAAGACCAATCTGAAATATGCCCCTCATATTTTATAAAAATTTCTCTATCTGGATTGGTAGATCCTAAATCTATTATTCTATGTAAAAGTTTATTTGCATTGCTTAAAGATGGTTTACCTCCTCTGTGTATTTGAGGATTAACAAAGGTAGCCCATACATCTTCCAAAATAATATTGGGTTCTGCTGATGTGTATTGATTTATACAATAACTGGCCTTCCCCACAGCATAGTCTGACCCTATAACAAATACTGGTTTTAATGATCTTAATGCTGACATAGACATCTTTTTTTCTTTCATAAGGTCTCGCCAGTCTGTAAATATATTACTCTCAAGTGAGTCATAAACCAACTCTATAACAGAATATGTCAAATCTTGAAATACAAGATCATATAAATCAGGATCATGATTTTGAGTCTTCTTTTGAGCATAGACTCTAGAAAAGATATCTTGATCTACTCCTACAAGTGGGTAGTTAACATAAGCTGACATTATATTAATTTTATAATACCTATTAGAAATATAGGTATTTAATGAGTAAATAATATCTGAATGCGTTCTAAAATTCCACTCGGATGCTGACATAGGTGCTACTTGTAGATAATTATCATAATGCTCTCTAATTCTTTTCTCAAGTTGATCCAAAGGCAACAGCACTGGATTACTAGAAAAGCCATTATCAAACTCCAGTATAAAATCAAACTCTCCTCTGTCTAAAGATACTACTAAATCTCTAGTGGTGGTTATAAGTTTTATATTACTATCTTCAAGATATGGAGTAACCAGCCTTCTAACATTATCTCTAAAAGATAAAGATAGATCTATTATAGCTGTAATTTGATACTTCAAAGTAACAAATTTCTTGGTATAAAACTTTAATAAAGAGATCATATCCTTATTGACTGAAACTAAAGCAACCCTTTTTCCTTCAATAAAACTAGGGATATCTGCATAATCTAATCTCATAAACTAACTCCTATATTTATTTTTCACTACTTCCTGAACTACCGCCTCCACTTGTTGCAGGTTGAGGTTCAATTGTAAAATTATAAGTATCATTTTTTATACTAAAATTAAGCCCTAAGGCTGTCTGAAAATTTAAAAACCTAATACCAATATACTTACTACCATAGCCAAAATTATTGTGTACTAACTTTATTTTAGTAGCTGATAAAAATGTAATCTCTGCACTATTAAAATTATATGAAACTGATCCCATATAACCTAGACTCACACTTCCTTTAACATTGGTATCTAAAGGCTGATCAAATGTATACTCAAGAGTGACACTACGACTCCGACCAGTAAGACCTGAAGTAGGGTTATAAGTAGATATTATTGGTAATTTAGCAGTAGAGACTGAAAAAGCAATATTAGAAAAACTAATGGGTCTACTGAAAACATCAGAAAAGCCATTGACTGAAACATTACTTAATGTTTGGTTCTCTGGTAAACCAGCATTTACTTTTGCTCTTATGGTTTTACCAACTACAACGATATTATTAAATGTAACAGAACCAAACCCGACACTTCCAACAACACTATTCTCCAAATCATTATTAAAGGTAATTATTAAAGTATCACTAGGTAAAACATCTTGTGTTCTGCCAGACTCCATAGCAACTGAAATTACCTCTGTTGGATCTGGTTCAACTAAAGGTGTTATTACTGGAACTTGCATTAAATCTGGTGCTGAATAAAAATCATTCTCTGTAAAGTCTATGTTATTCGCCTCTGCATAAGACATTAATCTTCTATTTAGAATACTATTTTTTCGTGACTTCTTAAAAAGAAACTTTATAAAACTGTTCATATCCATTGATTGATAATGCCAATTAGGTCCAACTCCATCTGTTAATGTGGTATTATTTAACTCTCCACCCTTATAAGTTATATTTTGACTAAAAAGAACTCTAAAATTGGAATAGATGCAAACAGAGTAGATAAATAGATACAAAACAAAATTGATATAATTAACATGAGTATCACTATTGAAAAAATCTACATCAGGGAAAGAAAGCCTTCTAAAAGTGATAATACTAATAGGTGGATAAGTCAATTGAGAAACCTTAATACCATCGAGTAGATTATCTAGCTCTAAAGATAAATTAGAACTGGCATCACTATGTAGCCACCAGTCTATAGCTGGATTAGTGGGATTAGGGTTTGCAAAAATATCATAGCTATCAAAAATAAAGTCTATAGTAAACTTTTTAAGATAACTGGATAAATTAAAAAGTTTACTCTTTTGCCACTGATAACCAGGCTCAATAAGACAGATGTACTCATACTGACTTGCTTTAATACCCGCTTTTATTTTATCTATTATGCTACCTGCAACAACAAGATTGGTAGTTCCCTGTACCAAATGAGGACTATCAGAAATAAAAAAGACCTCTTTTATAGCATTGAATTGAGCATTTATACTATTAGCGGTAAACTGAATATCATTTACAGTAGATGTGCCATTATCTAAAATCAAAACACTAAACATCTATCTCTCCTATGTCTGCGTTAAGGTACCTATATATGTACTTAAGTTTTTACTAATATTTAAATGTCCACTAGGATTTGGCAACAAACTGCCCTTAACTGATGTATAAACTATATTAGTGGAACCTTCCAATGAAGTATAATTACTATCTTCCAAAAAGAATGATGGGACTTTTTTATTATTTGTAGCAGACCCTAACATTAATGATTTAATATCTTGATTAAACCCTATTACTATACTTTTAGAAAAGGCTATAATAGGATAAGGTGTAGCAACATAGTGCAAAACTTTAAAAAAAGTTTCCCTAATGCTAATATCAAAATTTGTTGATGGATTATTAGGATTAAAAGAGAGTGTACCTGCTGTAATATTACTACCTGAAATAATGAAATTAGAATAAAACCTAATAAAACCAGATGCAAAAACTCTGTTATTAGAATTGTTATCTACAATAGAACTTTGTAAAAAAACAATTTGATTTGCTGAAATATCTGAAAAATACATTTGAGAGCATACCAAATTAATACCCCTAAAATAAGAGTGAATTAATTTAATTCCCTTTGATATGTTTAAATCTGGATCGATAAGATTGTCTGAAACTATATTAGATACTTCTAAATGAGAGTTTTGAAATTGCAACTGACTTATACTATTATTCACAAAAAGATAGTCTGATAATATTTTAATCCTTGAAAATATAGCTCCCACATTAAAAGATATTTTAGTGGCTTTCATAAGAGAAATAGAACTGCACTCAATAACTATTGAAGTATTATCAATACTGTTTACAACTAATTTATTTGTCAAGATAGAGGTTGTTGCATCAGTAGTGAGATTTAAAAACTTATCTATTTCAAAAGTAACTTTAAAAAGTATGTTAAAAGCTGAACCATCAAGAGAAATAGATTGGTCTTTTGAGCTTAAATCTGCAATATGAAGATTTTTTGTATAGAAATTAACTTGCTTCCTGATGAAATCCATAAAAGAATAGAAGCTACCTATATGGTTATTATCTCCTAACTCAAAAACATTTATAGATGTATTATTTCCACTCATTGTCATTGTCTCAATAGTAGACCTATGTATATTAAATATTATTTCATTAAGATTATAACTATCAGAGACTTCTATAAATAGAGACCTAATATACGAATTAGAAATATAGAGATCATTTGTCCAATCCCCTAAAACTTCATCTGTTAAATAGACCTCATCCAAAAATAATCTAACTGATGATCTTAAATACTTAACTATTACCCTCCCTTCTATGGTAAAACTATCTAAATAATTATATCCTATAAAAGCTGTAGAATAATTAAAATAGCCTATAGCCACATTCTCTAAAACCAAAGATGTCCCTGAATCCACTATTATTTTAAAACCAGACCAGTAAGGAAACCAGTGAAAATCAAAGTTCCAATTTAGAGTCCAATGCGATGAATCTTTTTTTGGTTTTAAATAGATATTTCCTACCTTGACTCCTCTATTGATTGGATTTGGTGTCCACTTTAGTTGATCAACAGCCCCAGAATTGTGATAGATATATTCTAGCCCATCTGACATATTAAATATAACCATATCTTCTTCTGGTGTTATAGTAACCCATGACCCTGATGTTCCTTCAGGTTTATGAAATTGATACAGTGTATTGAATTGAGTGTTATTAGCTTGAAAAACATTTATAGCCAGATAGGTATCTCCATCATTGGGATTATCTGGATAGCCTAAAAAGAAATCCCAAAAAGAGACAATGGGAAGTCCTGTAACAGTATCTAAAATATAGGATAAGCAAGCCTCGATAGAATTAAAAATAGTCTTTCCATCTCCCTCTTGCTCTTCTATATCTACAATAGTATAAACTGCTCCTCCGCCTCCTCCTGCATTATCTGGTGGGAACCCCTTAATGATCTTTTTAGAAACTGGATCGTAAGCTAATAGATTCCCTATAGTAGATTTATCTAAATCTAGGGCATACCCACTAAGCTCAACTGCGTTTAATCCAATATTATCCCCGACCCTTGATGCTTGACCTAAAACATTATCAATAAGCTCATCTCCCAAAGGAATCAGCTTTTTTAAAATATCCTCTCCATCAAAAATAGAAGAAAAAGTTATATTGGGACGAATGTCTATATTATTTTGATGATATAACTTATCTACACCATAATTAACTCTTTGGATACAAAGAGGATAAATCCCACTAAAATCTGGAAAATGCTCCGCAATATTTTCAGACAGATAACCAATAGGTAAAACAACCTCTTTGCCAGAGATTCTAACCAAAGAGCCTCTCCATATACCATTACTATCTTTTGATGCTTTAATTCCTATAACATCAAAACGAATTGCCCCTTCTAAAGCTACCTCGGGTAAATCAATATACTGACTGGTAACTGGAATATACTTTCCATTATGTATGAAGCGACCATTTTTAATTTTAATTCTTTTATAATTAATATTGGGATCAATAACTATTTCATACTCTAGTGTATTTTTGATATTCTCTAACAAAAGAGAGCTTGCTATTTGTTTTACTGAATTATCAACTCCAGATAAGTAATAGTCTTGATGTGTGGTATCAAAAGCCCAGATTAGACGGCATAAAACAATGTCCGACTTCTCTATTTCATCAGAGGGAACTACCAAAATATCTGCATAATTATCCTCGCTATTATCCCACTTAAATCGGATTATAACAAACTCATTAATTTTACCATCTGAAGTTAAACGAGCAGGATTGAAAGTATAGCCTGATTCAAACTGAATATTAACAGCGGTAGATACTTTAGATGCGTCATCTGAATAGCGTTTTATGTCTGATATCCAACAAACCCCAGTCTCCACATGAACTGATGGATTGCCCGATGGATTACTAAATGAGCAGTTAAGTCCTTCATAGACACCAACAGGAATAAGGTTATATAACATGCGAGCTAAATGTCTGCCTTGAAGTGGAGTCCTATATTTATATAAAATAGTTTGCAAGCCATAAGGCGTGTCCATTATGGATACCTCCAAATAGATTATTCTTAATCTAATATATATTCAAACCCTAATTATAAGTAAGAAGACACCACACTATATTGTGATGTCTTCTTATGGATCCATACTTATACGATATATAACTCCTCTATAGATATCATATTCTGCAATTCGCCCATAGTTTTTAATATCATCTATTATTCGTTTTTTGATTCTTACATACTCTTTAAATAATTTACCTTCAATACTGAAATGAATAATTTTCTCCTGCATATTCACTCCTATATTAAATGCTTTTGGAAAATGTCTTAAAGTAGACTTTTTAGCAAGTTTAAAAATCTTCCTAAAACCTAGCTTTGCAATAAGCCTATTCTCCCAACCTTGTGCTGGTTTACCATTCTTATGCTTTTTACAATAAAAGAACCCAAAGTCTAATTCAATTAACATATCTATTACTCCTATATTCTTTGTAAGACACTATATTAAAGGAGTATGATACAGATTTGATGTTTAGTCTGACAAATGTGAAAAATCTTGATAGTTTATCTATAGGAGTTAAGAACAGCAAAAACTATAATACCTACAGTAAAACCCAGCGAAATAGTAAAGCCAGCTATGGTTGTACCTATAAGTATATTAATAACCAATTTACTCTTATCATTATAATTAGATAAATCTCTATATGCTTTGGTTAAATTGTTCTCAATATCCAGTAGATCACTTTTTGATTTTGATAGAAGTGTGGATAGTTCATCTGAATAATCTGAAAGTTTGGCAAAAGATAAATCCATTCTATAAACAAAATTATTTACATAATCAAAGTAGCCTGATTGTTTATAAGTGTCATACTCCATTAAGTCTTGTGTGATAGCTCTCCAATAGGAATCGGTAACAAGCCAGCCCATAAAAGTTGCAGGCGTTCCTTTATCTATTCGTAAAACATTGATAGATTGCTCATTAGCACTTAATTCGATACAACTAGCTATAGAGAGTATAAAAACTAAAATAAATAAAAGTTTAATTTTTCCCATTTGTGTTACTCCTAGTGTTATGAAAATTGGTCAATTGATCATTTGTCATATCTTTTACTTCTTGCTTTTTATTGACCACTTCTTTTTGAATAGTGCCAAGAGTCTCTTTTGTACTCTGAATATCCGATTGAGAATTTTGAATCTCATCCTTTATACTCTGATTAGTTTGATCTGCTTTGTCAATTGTCTCTCTTGCTCCAGCTACTTTTAATAGTGTGGTAGAAAGAACAGCTAAAACCCCCGAGAGACCTGTGAGCCACTTAGAAGAGGTGACAATAAGAATTATAATAAAGGTTAAAACGAGAATAAGAGTTATAAGAATTAGAACTCGTTGCTTGGTAGTCAATGTCTTTTTAGTATCACTCATCCTTTTTATCCTCCCTTGATTTATCATCCGACTTATCTTCATCTCTTTGCATTTTTTCTACCATCTTTTTTAACTTTTCCAATATTAGATCGTAACTTGCAATAGCTCCAAAACATAATGCAAAGCTGTTTTCAAAAAAGGAGTTTACAAAATACGGAGTTATAGAAAACTTAACAAACTTTGACTCTACATAAGTCATTATGAATGCTAAAGGTATTGAAAATAATAGTGGCAACAAAATTAAAAAATGCTTCTTATTTTTTAAAAGTGGCTTGGTTAAAGAGACACATATAACCACTAAAATTGTAAAGCCCAAAATTAAAGGTACTTTATTGACTACTATACCATCCATAGCTACCCCCCTATTTAAGCATCACCAATGCGAGAAATTATCTCTTTTCTCTTTTCCATCTTATTTTTTAAATCCTGCATTCTAGCATCCGAAAAGAACTTAGTATCTTCCATTAATTTTAATTTAGCGACCTGTAACTGTTTAACCAGTTTATTATAAAAACGCTGAAGATAATCGATACTTCGCAATGCTTGTGGCAATATTTTATCAAAATCATTTTTATTTATTGGACAGTCAGATGGAAAAAAGTCTCTACTACATTTTAAAGTTAAATAATTCTTTAACTCACCTATAGAACTCTCATAATTATAAGCATTTAAGTATAGGTGTTGTGTAATTAGATAGTTATAAAAAAACTCTCTAATTTTATTACTTAAGTAATCCGCAAAATATTTACAGTAGCAATCCCTTAAAACAAAAGATTTTAATTCTGCTCTAAAATCCTGACGGCAAGTAAAATCAAGACTCCTAAACTTCTCTTCTATACTTTGCTCTTTTAAAAAGTCCTCCCCATCTTGTCTTCTCTCTATCCTTCGTTGCTTCTCAAAATTAAGCTGTCTCTCTTCTACCTCATTGAGTTGCTTTTTATTGTCACTCATCATCTTCCAGATTTTCATAGGTTTTAAAGTGTGCCATATAACAACTATAAAAGTCATTAGAACTATAAAAAAAACTACAGTAGGTGAGTGGTTTTTTAACTCTTTTAGAATACCTGCTACAAATTCCATTCTGTTTAGACCCCCCTAATCAAAATACCCCTTTATAGTCATAGTAGTATGTTCTCCTATAGCTAAAGAGGGTATGAAAAAATCATTTTCAAACTCTAAACTAAATAATATATATAAGCCCTGAACTTTTAGAGATTTAATCTGTCTTTTATAGGGTATAATCCAAATAAAACTATTGCCAATTATTTCGGGAGACTTCTGTAAATGTTCCTCTGTACCATCCCAGTAGACAATTAATAAGTCCTTAAAATAGACCCTAACTTCTGCTGATGTCATATCAGTCTTTAAACCTGTATCTGTTGTGATATTACTGCCATCGGTTGATTCGGGCGTAACTTTTTTTAAATCTAAAGTGAAACCTTTGCCAGCATCTTTATTAATATCTAAATTGAAATTAAAGAGGAAATAGGGGAAAACTCTAACAGCCTTAACAATTGAGAGCAAGGGTTTTACAATGCTAAAATTCTCTTTTGTCGCCCTATAATTATCCACTGAATAGTCTACATTAACTATTAAGATATTTGGATTATTATACTTATTGCCATACTCGAAATCTGTAAACTTACCCTGATCGGTAGTTTGATTATCCGATATATCGGTATAGTCATTAGCTACATCTGAATAGGGAAATGTAATTTTAACATTCTCAAAAAAAGTAGTGAAAAAATAGGTATAGAAATTTTTATCTAACCTTTGCAGAGCCATGATAAAAATATTTTTATACTTGAAGATATCAAACTGGAACATCCTTTTATCGTAAAAGAAGAGAGTGTTTTTAATACGGCTCTGATTAACTTTAAAAGGATTATAAAAATCCTTTAGACTATCAAAAGAATCATCAAAAGAGGAAAACCAAGCTAAAATAAATTTGTGCATTATATCTCTTACCAGCGGAACATCTGCTGGTGTATTTCTAGCAACATAATTATTGATGTCCGATAACAAAACATTAAACTTAAAAAGTTCATCTTTCACAATGCAAACTCCTACTATTTAAAGACTTCAAAATCAACACCTACTAATCTGCGAACATAAAAACTATTATCCATCTCTAAATAAGAGTTATTTATAGTCTCAAAATAAGCCTTGAAAACTCCATTATGTAAAAACATAAACTCTTCATCAAACCCATTGATTATAATGGAGTTTGATTTATAGTTATGAACTCCAACAGGTTTATCTCTACCTTCTTTATAGATCCAGCTTGTATCTCTATCTGCTATCTCCTCATAGAAAGACTCAATGACCTCTTCACCATCTTTCTCATAAATAAACTTATAAAAAGCATTTCTTTTAATAAGTTGAGAGTTGATGACCAGCTGAATAATAGCCTGACCTTCTGTGATATTATTTTGAATATAGATATAAGGTATAATATCAAAGCCGACAGGTGAATCTGGAAATGAGATTGACCTCTGTATTAAAGAGACATCTAGCGGATCAAAAAGAGATCCTCCCATATCATTTATAAAAGTAATGTCAAAGTATCTTGAAATCCTATCTATACAAACAGACCTGAAGAGATTGAAATCTTGTACTCCCTTGATTCTGATTAAAAACCAATAAAAAACCTCTTTAAAATCAAAATACTTAATCAAAGATAAATCTTTGATAGATTCTAATCTTGCTGATATGATGGCTAAATCAGATTGTGAAAGTTTAGTGATTTGTTTGGAAACTAAAGATACGGAAACAACGCCAGATACATTTTGAGGTACTTCCTCTCCCTCTGTTAAGTAGAGCCACTTTTCATAGTCACCTCTAACTATTACATCTCCTACCTCTGGTTGAGTTCTAAAAAATATATTATAGTCTGAAATTTTAGTTACAGAATCTTTTACAAAGAGCCAATACTTCCACACATTTAAAAGCTCATATTTAGGTGGTGCATTCATTCCATTAGTGATTGGTTGATTAGATAGAGTAATAGTTGCTGGAGTTCCATTACCATCTGAAATACTAAAATCAAACTTAATAATGGAGTTCTCATTAGCATTAGCCTTAAAACCATCGGTATTTATATAATTAACTGAAAAAGGCTGTCCCTCAAGAATAGGTATATCCTGACCACTAAAAATTTTAATATAGCAGACATCATCAAAAACAAACTGAGCATACCCATTGGCAGGTGAGATGTTATCAGAGTCTTGAACTCTACGTAGCTCATCTAATATATTAGACTTTAAATCAACTTCAATAGAGGTGTCCTCTTCTACATAGGATTTTAATTTACCATTGATGTAGTTAGATAAGTAAGCATTTTTTTTATTTAGCTTGGGTATGCTAACACCATTGATTTTAACCTCAGTAGTAGATAAATCTATTTGAGGTTCGTGGATCTCAATAAAATCACTATATATACCACTAACACTGCCTCTCCGTCCTTGCTCCACAGGCACTTCCAGCGTTTGGTTAAGAGTTAAGATAACATCTGACACTGTAAGATAGCTGTCTCCTCCCTTTGTTAAAAGAACCGTTCCTCTGGGAACGCTAACAACTGATGTGGTGGATTTAGTTAACGTCATACTTACAAAACCTGTAGCTCTTGACCAGTTTCTGACCTCTATGAAAAAGTAAGCTAAAAATTTTCTTAACTCATTTTCATCCATAAAAGTTAAATCTAACATAGATTGCATATAAGCCTGATTTTGTAGAATTAAATCTGTCTCAAGATTTGCCCCTATCATTGCTAGATTTTGAACTATCTCGCTTTCTTTAACCGCAGGATCTTCAAAACGACCCAAAAAATTATCTCTAAAAGTCATAGTGTTATCTACCTCTTAAATATTATCCAAAATTATTCCTATATCCACCAAAGAGTATCTGCCATTAGTTATAGATACTTTTGATTCTAAACCCATCTCTTTTAAAATCCTCTTTAACTCTTGTAGAGTTACATCATCTGAAAAAGAGAAAGTAGTATCTGTTGTTCCCCCAGAGTAAAATGGTATCTCTCTCTTGTGCATACGCAATTTATATTCTAATCGCATTTTTAGAGCTTCTATACCTGTAATCTTATTTAAGTTTTTATCAAACTCAACTATGTCGTCTAAATTGCTTGCCATCAGTATTAACCTCCAAAAAAGAAATTATAACTTGTTGCTTTTTTTAATTGAAGTAGTGTTTTTGTTACAGCATCAAGAGGCATAAATATTGCCTGATGTGTATCAATTAATGCACCAGGTCCAGCATATTGAATGCCTGATAAAGAAGTATTTAAATAACCCACATTATTATTAACCAAATCTATAGCATCCCATAGAGCAGAGATAACATCCTTTAAATTGCCAATCATTGACTTCATCTCTATACCAGCTAGTGACTCTAGTGTCAGTCCTGCTAAACCATTTATCTTAACTTCTAAATTGGAATCAATCTCTACACCATCAGAGCTAATTTTAATTTTGGAAGTGGTATCTTTAATAGTCCCTCCCTGTGATCCTAACTCTAAAGTATACTCCCCAGTAGTTCCATTAAAAGTCATTTTATTTTTACCATCTGTTATAAGAATCTTCTTACCCTTGCCATCCAAAGTTAATTCATTGTCTCCAGCTTTAAAACTTGCACTATTAGAATCTTTATTCAAAAGAAAAGATAGAGTAGGATCATCTGCATCATCAAAAAACTCTATTGACTTATTAAAGAGCATTTTAAAAGTAGATAACTCTACATTCATCTCTTCTGTTAAAATTCCATTGACCTCATTATAGAGATAGAGACCATTATCACAAATCATAATGACACAATCAGGTCTATGGATAATCTGTTTGGTATCTGAAAACAATATAAAGTGATCTTCATCATAAAACTTATACGAAAAAGTTTTATCTGCTTCAGGAAACTCTATTAAGTCCCCATCTTCTAAAGCATCATACTCTTCAAAAAGCTCATCCTTATCTTCTGAAAACTTTGTAGCAAAAAGAAAATCTCTCTCGGTATCATAAAGAATAGGGAGTCTCATATCTCCCTCGTGAAAATAGACCCTAACACTATCTCCTTCTTTTAAAGATAGTGTAAAGAACTTACTTGGTACATAGGTTAAAGGGTACTCATCTGAATCTTCAAAAAAGGGCATTACCTTAACCTGTATATAGGGCTTACCAGTCTCTAATATTGTATCAATAAAATTAGCTTCTAATTTGCCCTCAAAAAGCCCCGAGGTGAATTCGTTTATTATAAAATCTTCACTTTTTTTATCTGACATAGATAACCCTACTAATTCTATTATAGTTGATACTTGCTACTGCTTCCAAAAGTGTATTCAAAAGGATAGCCTGTTTTAGAGCTATCATATAGCGACCTAATTAAAAGCATTTTACTATTTCCAAAAGGTGCTGGGAGTGAGCTAGGCATTTTATATGCTATAAAGGGTACAAAGGATATATTTGACTTAATAGTAACAAGCCTATCAAAAAAATACTTTACAAAAAAAGAGTACTTTGAAGTGACATTGCTATAGAAATTTAAGGTATAGTTAGTCAGGTCACTTTGATCAACAAACTGAACATCGATACCATAATCTGTTTTGCCTGCTTTTGTTTTCCATTCATCTATATTAGCTGATGATGAAAAAAGCTTTCTAAGAGTAGCTGAACAAAGTTCATTACCATTAACATATAAAAAAGCATTTTTGCCATAGTCAATTTTTGTTGGATCAGATTTATCTATATCTGTAAATATATCATGTCTAATTTTCTGCAATGCTATTGGTTTATAAAAACCAGTGTAAGCAGTATTGACTGCGATAGCTTCATTAAACTCTAAACCAATCTGCAATTCAGTTTTTTTGTCTCTATATAAATCACTAAACAACTCTAATTTAGAGTTGCCTGATATAGATTGCCCCCTATTGTACCTTACCACTTCATCTTTTTTACCTAGACCAATAGGAAATAAAAGAATGTTATAAACCAGCTGACCTCCGACAGATCTATATCTATAAGAGTAAGCCCTATACTCTAAACCATCAACCTTAAATATATTTTCATCTGCTAAAGGATTAAAAGCAGTACCCATTGGAAGTGCAATAACACAGCTAACTACTGAGTGTGTATTCCAAAAATCATGCACTACTATGATTTTTGTCCCATTATGAGATAATGGAGGGCTTAAAGTTAATACAGCCATTTAGTCTCTCTGAACTTTGCGTAGTTTATCGTTTGATAGTAAGTCAAAAGGAGTTCCAGCCCGCAGAGTAAAAGGGGATTTGTTATTCAGATGCATTAACCTCAACTTAGTATCAGGGGCATCTGAATCATTTTGGCTAATAAGAGATGATACCCCTTCCAAGGTATAACTATTGGTTTCATCAATAGTGGCTTCTTTCGTGGTTAATAACTGCTTTACCAATGGAACTGGTAATTTAAAGGAATTTGAATTAAGTGACATGTATTATCTCCTCATAGTTAATATATAATTAGACAAGTTTTTTAAATAATCCTACACTGCTTTTAAGTTAAAAATTGTAAAATTATAAAAATATGTAACGTAGATCTAAAATCTGTGATATAGTAGATTTAAATAAAAGAGGAGTATAGAGTGTTATGAAAAAAATTATTGTTTTTATATTTTTAGTAATGTTATTGTCAGCATCTCAAATGATATCACAAGAGAAACCTATTATGGGATATGATAAAGTTGTTTGGGGAGTATCTTCTAAAGAGGTTAGAAAAGTATATAATATAGATAAGAATACTGTTTTAGAGACAAGTGATAAAGATCCTAATGTAACACATTTTTATCAAGAAAATATTTCTGACGCTATTAAGTTGCGTGCATTTTCTTTTATTAAAGACAAATTATACCAAGTTATAATAGAATACAAAGACTCATCAGATGTAACATTAAAAAAATTACAAAGCATAGTTGAAAACAAATTTGGAAAGCAGACTGACTACAAGATGGAGACTGGTGATACTTTTTTACTTATGTTTGAGAAGGGCAGATATACAAGAGATATATACACATTTGGTAAATATTCACCCGAATTAGTTGTTTATATATCTCATTATACTGTCTCTCTAAAAGGTGAGAAAGATGTAAATAATCTCTCTAAAGAAAATTTTTTAGGTGTGATATATATGTGGAAAAAATTTGAAGATGAATATGATGCTTCACAGTTAGGTTTTTAATCTTCCTACAGAAAAAAAGTTAATACCAATGGCGGTATACCAACTACCCTTTAAAGAACCCTGATTTTTTAATTCCGTCTACAGTAGCATCAAACTCTGCCTTTAATTTTTTTGCTAATGGTGATTCTTTAAACTGTGGTTTACCTAAAGCAAAAGAGCCATCTTTATTAACATAGAGAGCTTCTAATACCCCCATCTTAACCGATGCCTCTGCATACATAGGAAAACCATCCTCTGCGATTGTTGGTTTTATCTTGATATTTAAATCTTTTATATAACAACCTTCATATGCAATGAAGTTACCTATTTTTAATCTTAACCAATCCCCACTTTTATTATTGGGAAAGAGAGAGCTAGGACCAGGGATATGAAACTCCTGAACTAATCCTTCTAACAATTTTTCTAACCCTAGACTATTTTGCCCCGCAAGTGTATCAAGATTTTTTCCTATCACTGCTCCTACATCTTGCTTGCTTCTGGGATAGCAGAAAGATGCTAAAGTCTCTATAGGATACCATACTTCCTCCTCTGCATTTGTATCAGCTACAAACTTTAGATCAAAGGTAAAATCGAAAGGATCGGTAGATTTCCAATACTGCCTAGCAAACCATGGTTGCTGAACAGATACACCATTTACAGAAGATGCCCACTTGTTTACACCATCAACAAAATTTGAACCTGAGCCACCGCCTGCTCCCAAAATACTCTCCCAATGAGATGTTATGTTAAGAGCTATGTCTGAGGAGATAAAACCTACTACCTTATCTCTTCCCCTAGCAGTTAATCCTGTTTTTTTGGAAATGTTATCTCTTGACCTATTTGGACACTCTATGGTTATTAATACTTTGTTCTCTGCAACAAAAGTATCATGAAGTACCATATTGCCTAAAAAAGCTTTCCCAACATTAGTTACTAAATCTGACATATTTTATCTCCCTAAAATTATTATATATATAATATATAAGTAGGCAATCTTTTTTGAATGAAAGATAGTTTTAGTGGAAAATACTATTGAAAAAAAGTTAATGCAAATGGTGGCATATCCATTATATTATTAACAAAAGCATTGTTATTGCTTGTTGTTGAGTTATCCATATTTTCTATAACTATATTATTGTTATTTCTTATATTCTCTAAAATCTGTTGGCTGGCCTCCTCTCTAGCTTGCCGTTGAATCACTGCGTTTTCCTCTGCACTTTTAATAGCTAAATCTATTTGTGATTCTGTCTTATTACCCCTAATCCAATTGAGAAAATCTAACACCGCACCCTTAACTAAATCTCCCAAAAACCCAATAGTAGTTCCTATTCCCATTACAATTAGCTGAACCTCATTACCAATAGCATTTATTAAATTAGTTAAATTAGTCATAACGGATTGTATTAATCGTCCAACTTGGTCTGCTATACCTGTTAAAGAATTGACTATTTGAACTATAAAACCACTAATGGCATCAACAACACTTCCTATATTTTTAATAGTTTGTGAAAAAGTATCACCCAAAGCGTCAACCATTTTAGCAATGCCTTTTCCAACTTCAGCTATAACGATTTTTACAGAGTTTAAAATATTTACTATAACTCCAGTTACAGCATCTAAAATTATAGCTATGAAATCTACAACCCTAGTTAAAAGTCTTAAGCCAGCAGTTACAAACTCTAGAAAAGGCTTTTCTAATGCTACTAGCACTCTTGCTACCATCTGTAAAACGCTTGCAACATTTTCTAATAAGACATTAACAATTTTAGCAATGCTGACTCCTATTTTTACTAGCACAGGTGTCAATATCTTTATAGCACTCTCTATGACAGGCATTATACCAATCAAAAAATTAGTTAGATAGGGTAGGAAAGTGGTTAAGCAATCCAACAACATACCCAAAAATCTTGTGATAGGTGGTTCAAGATTTTCTAATGCTTTTGTTACTACATCTACCAAAACCCCTACTATCTTTTGGATACCCTGATTTAACGTTGTAAAGATACCCAGAAAAGAGGTAATAACATCACTTATAGCAGTAATAACATTTATAACAACTCCAATAATAGCTCCAACTAACTTACCCACTAAAGATGCTATCTCTACAATAACATTAACTAGTGTTAATATTGGAGGCACTAATCCAGCTATTAATTTGGATATAGCATCAAAAACTTGGGTTATGGCTCCAATAATAGTTGGTAAGAAAGGCACTATTGCCCCCATAAAAGCTTCTAAAAACTGTACAACAAGCCCTACCAATCTACCTATATAGGGAGCAATCTCTTTCAGTACATCTCTAACAACTTCTAAAAGACTTAATATAATAGGTATTGCCCCAGCTATAAACTGAATTATAAGTGGAGCTAGTGAACCCAAAAAGTCCACTACAACTTGTAATGTACTTGCTATAATGGGTACAAAGGTATTTATAAGATTGGCTATTGCTGGTATTAAAAAAGTTGCTATTACTGGTATTAAAGTAGTTCCTATGCTTGAAAGTATTGCCCCAATACCAGATGCAATATAGTTTATAGCTGGTGCCATTAACTCTAATATTCTTGGTAAGTTCACTGCTAGTATGCCTATTAAACCTACAATTAAGCCCATCAAGAGAAGAGCCTTTGGATCAAAACCTGACTGCTTCTTGTTCTTACTCTCATTACTACTATCTCCCCCTAATGATCCTAATAGACGCTTACCAAAAGGGGTAGAATCGGGATTGACAATTAAATCTTTAACCTGTGTTAAAGATGATCTAAAAAGGTTAGATAAACTCTCTAGGTGTCCCTTCGGCTGTTTTGCTTGAGCTGAACTTTTAGTTTGATTATCTATTAAAGGATTACCAGATGATATTTCTGTTGGATTAGCATTTATAGTATTGCTACTAAAACCTTTTGAATCTATTTTTGTTGGTTTAACAGATTTTACTTCCTCTCTATTCTTTGTATCTTTGCCAAAACCAAAAAGAGTCTTCCCAAACCCCCCGATAAAACCTACTACCTTACCAAGAGCAGAGTCAAAAAGCTTGCCAGGTCTTGATATAAAATCTCCAGCTGAACTAACAAATTTATTGAAAGAGTTCTCAACAGAATTAGCATTCTCTTTTAAAGATTGATTAAAACTCTTTTGAGTTTTACCTGTATCTCTATCTAATTTGATTTTTTGTTTTTTTAGATTGACATCTACTGCATTATCTTTTCGCTCTTGCTTTTTTTGAGTAGTATCTTTTTTCTGTAAAGCCAACTCATTTGCATAGATCTTTTTCAGACTATCTATATTTTTGATAAACTTGGGATCTGCCAGTGCTTTTTTGAAATCATTCGTAACAATAACTAGTTGTTTTAGAGCTTCAGACTGACTTTGATATAGAGACGATGGGTCACCATTAATTTGCTTGGCACCCACCGACATTCTTGTAAGAGGATCAGAATTATTGTTTACATTAGTTTCAGTGCTGTTATTAGAATTTAATTCCATTTACTGCCTCTAAAATTTTCTTTATATAGCTATCTTTCATAGAGCTACCCAACATCTTGATCCTGTATAAAGATAGTCCCATAATGTCTTTAAAAGACCCATAACCCAAAAGCACAAGAGGTAAAACCATATTGTTTATAAAGTTTACTCTCTCCTGTCTACTGTTACTCGTTTGGTAAAAAGAACTCGGGAGCGATGGGTAGAGCCAGCTTAAACTGACTCTTACACTCCTTACATTGAACATCTCTAGGTGTTAAATCTATACCAATACTATCTGATAGATTTTTTATACCCACTAAAAGAGCGTTCATTGTTTTTAAATTATTTTTCTTTAAACTGATACTTCGTTCATCTAAACTTAAAGAATTGTACTTACTATCCTTAAAATCTAGAGAATGAAGTATCCTTGTCCTCGCATAATCATAAGCATTTTTACTAGCTAAATCCTTTCTTGAAATACCCTTACCTAAAAAGGAATCTATAATTTGAATCTCATCATCCATTGATAGAAGTTTTATAGATACCTCTGTCTCTGCTATTAGATTGCCGTCCAAACCAAAGATGCTAAAAGGATATACTGGAAACTCAAAAGTATCTTGCATGTAATTAATCTTTAACTCATTTATATTTAAATGATAACTATTAGGTGTATTACAAGACACCTTAACATCTCCTCTAACTACATCTGCACTACAAGTCCAAGATGTTCTATAGTCAGGTGAGATAGATTGTGCCCTTGCCATAAAGAAAAGATAGAGCATATCTGCCATTGTTATTTTATAAGCATCCTCTTCCATCATAGAATCTAAAACTGAAACTATAACTCTATCGTATAATTCACTATTCCCCGACAGCAACTTATCATGGTGATCTCCAGTCATCTCTAAATCAATATTTACACCATTAGGGTAGTAACCCTTGCTACCTGAAGGTAGCTTAACTAGAGTTTTCATCTAATCTCCTTTAATACATAATTCAAAATCCAGCCTAACCTAGGCTCGCTCCTAAACTAACTGATTTATCCATAATGATTTTAGGTAGTCTTGCAAACTTAACTGTGACCTCTGAAAAAGCCTCACTGGTCTTATCAAAAGTCCCCTCATTAACACTAGTTGGAATTATACGTGGATAATACTGAATTTCTGTGGGTAACTCACTTAAAGCCCCCAAACCATT
Organism: Spirochaetota bacterium; assembly: GCA_031549085.1. Taxonomy (GTDB): domain Bacteria; phylum Spirochaetota; class GWE2-31-10; order GWE2-31-10; family MWDO01; genus JAVBQL01. Next base: position 90,661 of record JAVBQL010000018.1, on the reverse strand, counting down.
GCCATAAGTAGGTCCCATTGGTAAATTAAAAGAGGATAACGGCTCCCAAGTATTTTTTGTAAATAAAAGTGACATAGCTACCAGACCAGTAGGTTTAAATGTCATCTTTCCATTATTAGTTAATTCCAAAAACCACATACGCATAAATCGTGAAACAGTATTGAACTGATCTTCCATAAAGACTATCTCGAACTCTGGCATTACAACCAGATCGGGATAGAGTGTTCTTAGAAAACCATACTCTACATCTTTTGTTCTGACATCTGTTTGTGGGACTTTTACACTTTTTATTAAAGTAGATATATAGGGTGATGCAACAGTAAAAAGAGTTTGAGTAGCAATATCTATAGGTGCAGTTTTTTTTGAAATGCTAGAGATATCTCTAAAAAGAATGGCAGTGAACTTGTAAGTTCTCTGCCATTCGTAAAAATCATTAGGTATCATTGCACACCTACTTACTTTAAGCTAGATCCATTAGCTTGCCTATTTTATTTACTCGCTTATCAAAAGCAATTGTAAAATTAAACTTTGCAAAATCTGAGCCGTCTTTTTTCAAATCTATAGAATCTATTTTTTGAATCCAAGCCCTCTTAAGTGTAAACTTTTTAACAATAGTCTCTTTATCAACTGCATATAGAACTAAATCTATATCCATAACATAAAAAGGCTTTGTAACAGATGCGTTGGACTCATTAGTTCCAGTTAACTGCTGGCAAGCATCCAATAGGTCATAATTTATCCAATTCATATCCACATAGGCTTCGCAATCCATAGTATTTTCTGCTTCTGAAGGTCCAGCCCAAACAGACCTCTCTCCACCCCAGTTTAATACTATAGCCTTGTTGTTAGAGCTTGGTGTTTTTATAACATTCATCCATAAATCAATGTTATCTAAAACTGCTTTAGAGTATTCTGGATACCTGCCTATTAGACCCAACGGTGGGACAGCTATACTTACCTTCCATAAATAGTCCCTTTGAAAATCCTGTACATTCTCTGATAACATAGAAATTCTAGGAGACTTATTATTAGAACTATCTTTTATTACTTCAGACATTAAAATCCTCCTTCAACTAATCTGCTGATCTCTGAATGTGAATTTTAAAGTTTCTCTCTTCAGAATCTTCAGCTATTTTGACCCCTATAACAATATCCATAAACCTTGCTCCCTCTTTTTTAACTTCTGCAAAAGATGGAACTTTAACATTGGCAGACCACAAAAATCCCCTTGATATGTAATCACCTGTTATAGATTCTAAATTAGTAGTTATTTGGGATAGATCATCTATACCAATAAATTTAAACCCATAATTATCTAGAAATCGTTTAATTCTATCCGCTAAGTGCTTATAGATTAAGATGGAACTTATGTAAGAGAGATCTGATTCATAAGGGTAGAGAGTTCTCTGCTCCCAGATAACAGCCCCCTGAGATTCAATAGTTTGATAGTTAATTTTGTTAATCTTAAGATCTGCCTTATATGAAGAGGCATCAGTCTCAAGCAACTTCTCTACTACTATGCCCCCAAACTGATAACCAGCTGGTGGATAATTTAAATAACCAGTTTGTGAGAACATTTTTGCATAAGCCAATAGAACATTAACAGATGGGAATATTGGATACTCTTTACCATTTACCTTTCTTATATCAGATACCCAATATAAAGCTCCGTGATCTATCCCATATAACATCTCTTTGTATGCCTTAACCTGTTCAAACTCTTTAAAGTTAGGAGCATCACATATTACATATTGACCTTTAGAACCAAAGTATTGTAAAAACTTTGAAGTTAAAGATGCACCTGTTAAGCCATTCATAATAACAAAAAGAGAGCTATTATTTTTAACAGGTGTAAAATCTATAGTAGAGGCATTAGGCGTCTCTCCATGCTCACCATAAAGAATAGGAACTGGATCTGAAATCCCAAGCTCTATAACACTTGGGCTTCTTGGACATATAAATTTTACAGATTCAAACTCGACATTCTCTATAAAAAGTTCATTGTCTCTATTAAAAGAGACCTCTTTTACACTCTCATAGGGAGTGTAAGTGGTTGGGCTTGTCTGTCTTAAAATAGACATATCATAAGTTGGATTGTCTAAAGAGATGTATTCAACCTTAACCTGTGATACATCTGGAAGATTGCCAGATTGAAATGTTATAGTTTTAGTAGTTGGATTATATAACCCTATTTCAACAGGTGTAGCTTCTACATTCCATATAACATTATTAGAATCTGATGTAGCAACTTTTGTATTATTCATATCAAAGATACTAATAGAGCCAGACTTTGCTCTCTCGGGTAAAACTATATTTGTAGTAATACCTGTAGTATATGAATTGTTATGAGGTTTATATCTTAAAAAGAGTTTTGCCCAATCTCCAGAGGACTCCATATAACAAATTAAGAAAACATCTGAATTAACCTCATATTGAACTTCGAAAGCAATATCAATAACCTCTGCGGTTATCTCATCCTCTAATAGCCCTGATAAAGTTATCTCAAACTCTTTTGTAGTATAGTCTATAGTTCCCTCTGCAGTAACCCCACTGCCAACAGGAACTATATTTCCATTTCCATCATCTTGCCCTATTATAGAGCCATTAGATAAGATTTTAAGTGAGCTTGGTAATGGTATACTTGAAAGTGTATTTACTAATGCCCCCGCTTCTGAATTGAAGTCATCTGATACATAAAGCAGTTGACCCTCAAGTTGTTCTGGATCTTCAATACCACTAAAAGAAAAACTTGAGCCATCTTTAGTAATAGTTAAATTACCATAAGTTGCCCCATCATTTATCTTCCACACATCTAAATATTCAACTTTCTCCAACATAGATGCAAGACCCAAATAGTTGGAATTAAAATCTAGATCATAACCTATTTTCTGTTTAAAGTTGTCATAAGTTACCCTCTGTACTTTCTGTCCCTTTTTTAAATACATTGGAACTATAGCGTTTAGAGCAATAGTATCAAAAGATACAAAAGATTCATCTATAATAGAATAGTATGTTCCACTTCCTCTCATTACTGACATTTTTAGACACCCCCTTTTTAGTGTTCATAATTTAACTATAAGCTACATTTCTGTAACTGAAATCTCTGCTGTATATAAGGTAGGTCTTTGATTTAAAATAACCCACTCACCAGCTTTTAGAATATTCTCTTGGTCTCCTATGTAGTAAAAACCAGTGCTTGCAGAAATATTTTTTACTTTATATCTCTTTCCTGTCATACCTATTCCTCCTCTTTTTTATCTAAATGAGCTACTAATCTCTCATTAAGAAAAACTCTAATTCCTTCTAAAAAGGGAGCTTCTGTCATCAATGGAATTGTAACCCTTAAAGTAAAAGGTACATTTAACCAATAGCCCCTCTGATTGCCCTCTTCAGATTCTACCTCTTGTGGTTCAAAATCTGCATCTCCCTTAAACATTTCTATTGTTGGATTAAAGCCTGGGATGTACTTATCCATTAAGATTTTAAAGAACCTCTTCATATCCATAATGACTAAACTTTGAGCTATGTTATTTAAGTAGTCTAAATAATAACTACAAACAAAAACATTATACTCAATTTCCCAATCTATAATATTTACATTATAGAACTTCTCTGTAGCTGGTAGATAAAAACCCCTCTTTAAAACCGACCTTGCATAGAACTGCTCTTGTATCTCGGGGAATGATGTTCTCCATAAACAACATAAAGGTAATGTGTATTTATTGAGCAGTGTGTTAATTCCCTTTGCAACATCTCTAGAAGAGAAAAACATTCCCTCTTGCTCCAGCTTCTCTTTTAAAAAATCCAAAAAAGTGAAGTCCAAAAACATAGCCACACTAGGCATTATAGCTAACTCAAGATCATTCCCGTTCATCTCTTTGACTCTCTATTAAATCAATTGTCTGTTTATCTGATATAAGTCGTAAAAAATGGGTTCTTCTCAAAACCTTGTGTTTGCCCTCTTCCCAGATTTTAACTACCTTTAAAATAATATCCCCATAGGGAGCGACCTGTTCAACAACCGATGTTCTTATAAAACTATTAATAGGAATACTCTGACCCACTTCCATTGTAAAAAACCCCATTAATAAGCCATCAGCGTCTTCTGGAAACCAATTCATTCTATAAAAGGTTCCCCTTGAAACTTTCCAATCTACAATTAACTTACAGATTTTATATTTCAAAACTCCCTTATTAACTATATTCTCATAGCCTGACATATCTTGGACTAGAGGCTCGTAGCACTCTACTAACACGCCAGTTTTATCTACTACAGAATCTTGCATTTTAGCACTTGCCCTATAATTAAATAGATCGCTAAAAGCCACTACTTCTCTCCCAACTCCAAATATCTGATGGGATTAATCCAATTTCCTATTACCTTGCCACTACTGTCCTTAACTTCCAAGGATGGCACATAACCCCAAGGTGTTGGTGGTACCCCCTCTCCATCCCAGATGGAAAAGTGTAAGTGTGGTAGTAAAACCCCACCATTCCTAAAATCATTTATGCTACCTAAAAGTCTGCCCTTTTGAACTTTATTTCCTACCTGTATATCTTTCAAAATGTCAAGATGACCATAAAGAGCAGTGATGTCTCCATGTCTAATACATAGAACTCCGCCCCCAGTTACATCATTTCTTGAGGGAAGTGACTTAAATCCCTTGACTAAACCCTTAAAAATAACTACACCGTCATCTATGGCTAAAACCCCATCCCCCACATTTTGACCAAAGTCATGTCCCTGATGTATTAAATTAGGCATATCAGAATAGACTCTGCCAAAAGTTCTATAACCATTATGTCTTGCTAATGTTGGAAAAAGACGTTCGTTCTTTCTAAAACTCATAACTCCCCCTATGATCCAAAATCTACTAAAGTATAATTGTCACTGCCAGACTCATCAAAAGTATCTGTCATAAGAGAGCCTACATCATCTGCTGTAGCATACTCAAGATTATCTGCATAAAGTAGATCTGATACATCTTCATTTCTTTTATAATAATCTAGAAACTTCTCTATAATTAACTTTTTATCTTTTATAACCTGTCTTAAAGCCTTATCTGAATGTTTACACATTGTCCCTTGTAGTCCTACATTATTTCTATTAGGTGTCCTATTCTCTTTTGGAATCCCATAAAGATAACCCAATTGGGTAGCCATATACCTATAAGCCCAATAGAGAAATGCTGGACAGTTACAAGTTATATGAATATCAGCATCTTTGATGGCATACTCAATAGCCTCTCGTAAAGAGATGCCTTTGTCCTTTGCCAAAACAACAAAGTCTTTAAAAAGAACCTTCTGTGTGTAGACATTCCCTCGGGTAGAGGCATGTTCTCCAGATGCAAATGTTTTATAAACCAGTGTAGATGCATAAGCCTTCTCTAAAATGCTAGGATGCAATGCATTGGTTCTAGCATCATGTTTTAAATAAGCAGGATCTCTTGCATCCATTAACTCCTTAATAGTAAAACTCTGTAATGGATTGATGACTCCTAGATTTTTCATAAGAGAGTTAATGTTAATATCTGCTATATTAACAACACTATCCAACATAAGTAATTACCTCTTGCTTTTTAAAACCATCTACAATTTCTTGTCTCTTTTCTTTCCAATATGACAAAAGGCTCTCTTGCTCTTTGCCAGCCCCCAAATAGGAACCTGATGCAATTGCCTCTGCGTTTCTGATATTTATTAAAGCCCAAGTATAATTTATTAAGAAATCATACTCGGGTTCAAATAGATACCAACTGCTATGTTTTGGATCTAAATAGGGTAGAAACTCTACAACTATGGTGGAGTATGAACTATTTAAATAGAGATTGGGAGCTATGAACTCCCAATCATTAAGCTTACCCATATGTCTTTTGATCATATTTAAATTGCCCAACAACAGAAAATATTGAGAAAAAGAACTCATTGAATTATTTCCATTGCCCATGAGATAGGGTAGGATAGCAACATTCTCTCCAAACACAGAATTCATATCTGACTGATCATTAGAGAATACAACATTAGCTATTGTATCTATCCCATCTCCTAAATTAATCTCTCTAGGTGGTGATTTTATATATATGTGTCTTGGATAAGAGACAATATTATTAAGAAAGGCAACCGCCTCTTTTAATATTTCTTGTTTCTCTTCCTCGTCCAGAATAAGTGCGAAGTTTTTAGCTCGCACTTCAATCCGTTTAAATATATCTTCAATCTTCCGTTCCTGTAGAGATACCATTAGTTAAGTCTCCTTTCCTGTAGATTGACCTTTTAGATGATTATACAACTCCACACTAACTGGTGAGTCATTGCCCATCTCATTTTGGAACTCCTCAAGTGTAGAACCACTAGCCACTAAACCGGTAGCTTTTTCAACTACAGACTTATTTTTTAGAAGTGCTTTTAACTCAGGCGTAGCATCTTTAAGATTGTCATTACCGCCTCCTTTAGTGTTATTCTCATCACTTGTATCTGTGCCTTTACCTTTCTTGTCATCTTTGTTATTAGGCAATGGTTCTTTTGAAGTTATATAACTACCATATTTAGCTAAAAGCTTGTTACCTAACTCATCAGGAATAGATAGACCGTTTCTAGTAATTCTAAACTTACCCAAATCATTGGAGGTTATAAAAGCCTCATTATTTTTACCAACTGGTATTAAAATCATAAATAAATCTCCCTTTAAATAATATTCTTTCTATTTCTGTAGATTGCTATACCTCTCTAAAGAGAGGCTTGCAAAGACAACGAACCCATTAAGTTAATACTATCTCTACAATAGAGTTATCAAACAATTGAGACTCTGCCATTAGAGTTCCCATACCTTGTACAACTTCTAAAGTATCAAGTGATAATGGATCTGATGCGTATAAAGGTACATTGACCCCTACGACATAGGAAGCATCAACATCGGAGTTCTTGAAAACCATTACAGATGTATCATCTGGAAAGTCTTGATTTTTTACAACCTTAAATCTACCCATCAATTCACCAGCTACATAAGGTCCAATTGTTTTCTCTGCTCCTGCAATAGGTTTATAGATATTGTCTTCCATCGTCTCAAGTAGGTTCATCATAGCAGTTCCGCAAACGAGGATATTTCCTTCACCTCTTTGAACATTTTGACGAATATTGTTTTTAGCTTGTATTATAGATGCTAAAACCCCATAACGATACATAGCCCAAGAAACCCCAGCTGGTATGGTATCATCAAATATAAATGAACCTGTTACATTATCTAACAGATTATCAAAAACCCCCCCAGAGATTTCCTTATTTATATAGCCAGATACTGCCCTCTGCATTTGTTGTTCTAAATCAAAATTAGAAGTTAGAACTTGTGATGCAAGATAGAAGTTATCAAGCTTATAAACTGATCTTATTCTTCGTGGCTGTGCATCCAACTCTTTTGTAGCAAACTCAAATAGAACTTGAGCAGGCTTTGTAGCATCCAAAGAGTACTTAAAGTCCATAACTAAAGTATCTCCCGTAGCTATACTAAAACCAAAATTGAGAGTTACCTTTCCATCACTGTAATCAATAGAGCCAGAATCAGCCAATGCAGGATTATTTACAAACCCACCACTACCATTGTCAACAAAATTGTAGACTTTTGGAGTTGATCCTGCTTGTGTATAGACTACCCTTACTTGATTTTCATAGATAGGAAATGCTGGAGCTTCAAGTGTAAAAGATATTGTACTATTACCTACTGCTTCTGTTAAATCCACACTATAATTTCTATATCTATTGGAAGTATAGAAATTATTGCTATTCCAATTGGTAGCCCCTAAAAGTTTATCTCCCTTTGTAATTCCATTTCTTGAATCATTTGCTGTTAATTGTGGGAAATAGATAGGTGACTTTGGTGTAACCATTGGAGCAACTGCAACCACATCTGCATAAGTCAGATTAGGAATAACAGCATCCAATAAAGCAAAAATGTATGCGGCTGGATTATCTACATTTTTTAAGTTTTGAGTAGCTGAAATGATATGCTCTCTTGTTAAACCTTGATTTTTTGAAGATGCAAGCAAAAAAGCTCTCTCATAAGCTTGAGCTAAAAGTACTTGTTTAACCTCTGACATTTTAGAGCCCGAAGATGTTAGATAAGTTGCTTTTGCCTTCTCAATTAAAGGAGTCCAAGACGCAACTTTTGACATCAGCGTTTTTTTGTTTTCTGTCATAACTTCCTTAAGACCAGAGGATACCCTGTTATTTAGAATTCCACCAGCCCCACTACCCACAGTATTACTAAACCCTCCCATAAACTCTCTCCTATTAAAAATTTTAAATACTAAATTTATATTAAATGCTACATGCTTTTCTCATAGCAATAATACACTTACAATAATGTCTTAATTCTGATTTAAGCCCTCATATAAATCAGTGTCTGATAGATTTTTCTTTCCTTTCTCTATATTAGCCGACTCACCTTCAGTACTTAAATCCTCTTTATCTAAAGAACCATCTCCAGTTTCACCTGAAGCATTTTCAGAAAAAAAGTCTTCTGAAAACTCTACATTGGCCACATTTGTATCTGACTCTGCAATCCAATTTAATGCATCAAAAACAGACCCCTTAAAATACTCAAAAATATCGAATACCTCTTTTTGACCATCTGGGAAAGTTCCCTCTTCAATAATTTGGTCTACCTCTGGTATAAATAGATAACCCTCTCTTAATTCATATCGCTTACCACTTGGTAAGACAATTGTACTATCTTCCAATAGAATGCCATCGCTGGAATTTTCTAACTCCTTAAGCAGAAAAGAACTAAAATCCTCTCTATCTAATGAATCACGTTCTACATTTGGTGTAATAGATTTATCTTCGCTTTTATCGTTTTCTAAATCATCTAAAGTACCTGTTTTCTCATCACTATTTAAGTCAATGTCAGCATCTTCGTTAATGTCATCATCTTGACTATGAAGTTTTTTATGTCCCCTAGTCCCTGCTTTCTTACTCTCAATCTTAGCATTATCATTATTTTCTTTTATTTGCTCTTTATATGCCCTAACGATATCTTTTGCCTCTTCATCTATATCCTCTTTAGTGATTTGCCAATTCTCTACAAATTTTTCAATGCCTTTGACTGATTCGGGAGACTCCAAAAGCATTCTGGCATAGTCCAGAACCCTATGAAGTAAATCCCCATTCCCTATTTCTTTTCTAACGTCCAGCGAATCCATTCCATAATCATCAGTGTTTAAAATATCCATAAAGATTTTAGTAGGTAGAATCTTTTTACTTCCGTTAGATAATAAGGTAACTGATGATGTGTCTATATCTGAAATCTTAACTTTGGTTGGACTACCCTTGAGCATAGATAGACCTCTGTTGAAGCTAATCTCTGCGTTTTTAAGAAAAGATAAGTGGTTTGGAATGCTATAATATGTAGTCCCTTTTTGTTTTAATTCATTTAATAAATTATGGGCATCTCTATTACTAGCAACCTTACTTAAACTTTCAATAGCCTGATCTTTAAGACCATACTTTTCAAGATTTGATTTAATGGTAGCAAGTGCAACAGGAACTGCTGGAGTAGAAACAAAATCAAAACTTGTGTGTATATAAGTCTCTGAAGTGACATCTTGGCAACCTTCAAAATTGGGTGAATCAACCAAATCTCCCCAGCCTCTAGAGGATATACCAACATAGCCCGACTTCATAAGAGAGTGGACTATTAAGCCATTAGTTGTATCAAGAAGTTCAACTGACCCCATAACAATGTCATCATCTCCAATATACAAATCTGTAACCTTGTGAGATACCTCTGTGAGATCAACTTCGAGTTCATCTGTATGAAAAGGCTCTCCCCACATATTACGAAATTTTTTCATCCTATTTTGAAAATCTTCACTGGCGATAAGAGTCTCCCACAATGTTTTGGAAAAGACTATTTGGTTAAGCGTTGGCCTATCATAAAAAGCTAAAGGAAACCCAGTTATCTCACATATTATACCTGTTCCCTTACCACTTGGTGTATAACCCTGTGAAATGTTATCCTTAATTTGATTAGCCCTAAAAGGCTTACTTAATGCATCTGATTTTGTAAGTGAACTATTAAACCAATTTGACCTGATAACTTTACCCATTTTTCATACTCCAAACTTTCTTAACCAAAAACTCATTATTGCCATCTTCTAATAGCTTTAAATATTGTGGTATATATTCAGCCTCAATAAAATACTTTCCATTGCCCATTAGATATATATTTGGTATCTCAATATCGATTCCGCCAGATAATGCTTTTGAGCTGATTTCCTTGACATCTGAATAACAGATTCCAACAGGCAACATTGCATTATGAGTTATTGGTTTAAATTGTGATTTATCTAAATCCATGTATTCAATACTATCTAATTTTATTATAAAATCATCCTCTGAATAAAATGCATTGGAAAGCAGATAGTCCTTATATGGAATAATATTCTTTTTTGACTTGATACTGCCTGCATTGACTTGATATTCCTCTTCAGTTAAAACCCCCAAATCTCTCCAGGTAGATAGATGTGAGATATCCATAATAGCCCTATTTGAAGGCTTTTTTAAATCTTCTATTCTTTTTAAGTGAGATTTAATAGAGAGTGTCTCTGCATTGTCTCTGAATAGATAATCAATATCTATAGGATAATTTTTTAGAACATTTCGTAATAAAGTATCTAATAGATAGCTCTTATCATACTTAACATTAGCAGTGTCTAAAAAATCTACCACTCCCTTAAGAGACTCCAATTGAGACTTTTGATTTTTAAGTTTCTCATCCTCTTCAATGGTAGAGCCAGATTGAAATAGGTAGGACCAGTCATCCTTATTAACTTCATAACCTCTTGATCGTAAATAGAAATAGTCTATCTCTTTTATCACCCGTGAAACTGCATAGACTAAAGTTTTGGTAGTTCTTGCAAACCGTTCGTCCCAACGAGTTGATGGTGATTCTCCTAAACTGCTTGGTACATTTTCTGAAAAACCTATATGAGATGGATTGGTTCTTAATGATGCAAAAAGTCTTTTATAAGCTATTTCTAGATCTTTTAGAGCTTTTACTTCAACCTGCCCACCAATATCCTTAACTTCTAAATCTTGACTATCTGAAAGTGGTATTATAACTTCAAAAGCCGAACCTAATTTTCCCCCACTAATACTGTTATTAGTACCAGGCACTCGTCTTGCTTTGGCTAAAATTTGTCTGTAGAAAGACATCAATTTAATTGCATTCTTTGAAGTAACCTCTCCTCCGACTTTAACTCCTATAATACGCATATAATTTTGTTGATCTATTCTTTGAAGTAGTAGAGCATCTTCTATGGTATTAACTGTAGTCCAAGCTTTGTAAGCCCCTATAAGATAGGAAGATGACAAAACAAATTCATTAAAGATAGAGTGCCCATTGGACATAGATAGAGAGTAGGGCTGTGTAGTAGAATTAGAAACTAAATCTTTATAGTACTGTAATTGTGCAAAAACAAAATGGTGTGGTTCGAAATACTCATTCTCATAAAAATAGCCCAAACACTTGTTAGACACTATGATGGGTACAACCGATTTAATGTTATTAATAAAGGTAAAACGATATAATTCCCCAGCTTCATTATAATAGAGCCTGATTGGAAGATTGCCCCACACTAATAAAGTGTATGCAATAGAGAGTACATAAGAACTCATATTAACATCTTGATGAAATTTATCTAATTCATCTTTTATAGAGGTAAAATTGGAGTTTACCCTAAAAACCTCTTGATCATCTGTTACCTGAAAAGCCGTCTCCATTATGATTGCAAGGCAAGATGATATGATAGGATCCTGTAACATATCAGGCAAGTCTCTGCTAAAAGATTGGTCAACTCGCTCGGATATTCTTCTAGTGTAGGGGAGTGATCTAGATAGATCAAACTGCTTCATTAAATCTTTATAATTAGAGTCCCTATTTATAAAAGCTTTAACCCTATCCCATGCGGACGGTTTTTTATCTTTATTATCTTGATATCTATTGATATCTCTTACTGTTCTAACTTCAAAGGATTTATCTGACATCGATTAACTCCATCCACTAATTCTAAAAGAATACATTGAATATAATCTCTATTATCTAAAAACTCTGCTTCAAAAAAAGACTTATCAAACTTTTTTATGTCCTCTTTTTTAAAAAGAAAATGCAAAGAATTCTCTGATATAGATAACTCTACTACAACACTATTCTTTAAATTAATAAAAAACTTTCCCCGCTCTGCATAGCTACCAATGATATAACTCTCTGCAGATGGGAAAAGTGATACAAAATCTTCTGATATCATCTATACCTCTTCTATCTCAATGTCATCCGACAACGTATCTGTAGAAATAGCTGAAAAATCTAAATCACTCTCACTATTATCAAAGTCTTCTCCGAAATTAGTATCACCCGAACCAGAAGTGCCTATCTCCCCAAACTCTGCATTAGCGTCCACTTGTAAAAGAGTTAATTGCCCTTCTAAATAGATATCAATATCCAACAATAACTTATCTAAAATAAGCCCAAAGTCTTCCACTTCATCTATCTGATAATGATAACTCAATCCCTTTAAGCCCTGAAAAACTAAAAGATTTTTATTCTCTACATAGATTAAACCAACTTCATAGAGATACATATTCTTATCATCAATGATAGAATATGAAATTTGGCTTTGAGATAAAACATATTGAAAAAAATCTAAGGAATTTGAAATGGAGGTGTCTAAAGCAAGCGTTAAAAACTCAAACTTATCTAAACCCTCTTTATATAAAGAGAAGATAATATACAGCAGATCAAGTAACTCCACCTGACTTTGAAAAGTAGTACCTATAGAATACTCTTTCTCTAGCTCTGTCTCTAACTCAAAAGAGATTTTTTTAACTTGTATTGAAGTGTCATCTATGAAGAGAGTGAAATCTATTTTTCCACTATCTCTTCCAATATCTAAATTAACATCATTGCTATGGCCACCACTCTTTGTTAGTTTAAAATTTAGATCCAAGATGACCTTGCTTAAATTATTAAAAATAAAAGTTGCAAAATCAACCATTAAGTAAATCTCCTTTAAAGTAGCAGTCTACATAAAAGCTATCATTGTAATTTTATCTAAATTGGTATAGAGTTCTGGCAGTTTATTATTCTTTAAGAATTCTCTCATACTTTTTTCCTCTCTAAAACCATTCGTATCCATAACCAGAATAGTATAGTCACTCGCATTAGCTCCAGACTTAACGATAGAAAAGAACCTCTTAACAAATGAAAAAAGAGGTTTTGGAGTTTTATTAATATTAGAACTTATTGCTTTTGTACTACCATAGTTAACTATGTCCTTAAGCAGAGCAAACTCTTTTGTATCTTTTGAAAAAACCTTTTTTTGAGTAAAATCTGATATGCCTGTGAAAGCATACTCTTTTTTCATATACTCTTGATCAACTGCATTCTTAAGTCCTAAAAAAGCAAAATCCTTTTCTAAGGATTGCTGATTAACAGGTATGTAGTAAGATGAAACTTTGAAAGTGTCATAATTATCTTTGAAAAAGCTTTTAGAAGATATCTGAAGTTTATATTTATTATCCCCCTCTTGTAATAAGACTACCTCAAAAGAGTCTATATTATTTTTAACCAACTTTGTATTATCCTTGCCACTCTCTGATGCTCTTTGATATAAGTCTTTTGCTGTGTTAATATTAAAAATAGAGCTAAAGAGAATAGCTTTTTGTAAATTAGTATTACTAAAGCCATAAAAGTCTACCTGAAGATTATTACTCTCTAAAGATGAATTAACACTCTCCTTTAAATCATCTTTACCTATTCTTATCGGAACGTAAGAATTTAACCCCTCCATTATATCTGGAACTCCAAAACCAGATGACTTTACACTTACTAAATCATCCTCTGAAATGCCCGATGTAAGCTTTATAGAATTAGCAACTGCTATTTTTTCATCACTAAAAGTTAGATTAGGGAAAGTTATCATCTCATTCTCTTTATTAAGATCAAAAAGCCTTCTCCATATATAGAGAGAAATTCTATGATCCTCTTGATGTAGATATTTCTTACCATTTAAATCTGTGTAGATTACACCCTCTTTTATAAAAGAGTCAGGATGTAAAACAACATTAGAAAAAGTTTGGTCAAAATTGATTCTATTGAAAAAAGACTTAATCTCTTTTGATGGATGGTAAGAGCCAGATGACAATGACTGCATTATAACTCGCATAACGAAGTCTGTTGGAACTCTGTTCAAAATGGTTACAGCATCATTAAATAAAGAGTGAATTACAACATCTGCATTATCATTAACTCTTAAATCTATGTTTTTATTCTTGCTAGTTAAATGAAATAGCTCCTCATTTAAACCCCTTTCACTCCTAACTGGTTCGATAAAACCCTTAATAGAAATTATATCTAATGCCTCTTTAATCTCTTTTATAAACCCACTCATACTAATAACCCCTTAACTAAAATAATTACAATTAAAATAACCCCCGACTAGAATATAGACTCATCATCACTCTTTTTATTTGAATCATCTTTATATTCTGATAAACCAAGTTTTAATGATTTCTTACTGCCAATAAAACTTTGAGTTTTTACTAAAGACTGATTAAGTTTAAAGTTATCCTTTTTAAGCCTTTCAATCTCTGCTAGTAATTGATTAGTTTGTTCAACCTTTCCTTGAAATATATTGTTCCTATTAGACTGCAAGGACTTAATTTTTTCACTTTGTAATTTAATGCATTTAACCAGTCTAGAAACTATAGATTTATCAAGTTTTTCAGATAGCACTTTCTCAAAATCTCCTAACTTGAGAGTAGTCTTTTCTGCAAAACTCTTTTTAAAGTCTGACGCCATCACGATATATTTAGGGTAGCCTAGCTTTGTTAAATGAGAGGATTTAACCTTAAATCCATCCGCAGACAGATAGTAGTTAGAATCCATTTTTTTGAAAAAGGTCATATCATTTGATGTGAAAGATTTATTGGACAAAACAAAATCATTAGGCATATTGCAAACAAAGATAATTTCTGTATCTGTATAGCCTTTATATACCCTAATCCCCCCCTCTTTTTTCCAAAGTTCATTAAATCGAGGTAGGTCATTAAGATCAAAAGCATTTTTAACTACGAAAGAAGTATGCCACTCATCCTCCTCCTCAAAAGAACCACACCATCTGAAGTCATCCCTATTGAAAAAAGCATTCAAAACCTTTTCTGCTATCTTTATAGCTTCTTTATCAGTTTTAAAAGATGATGATTTGAGAGAATTACTGCTATTAGTATCTTTTGGTTTGATATTTTTTGAACTGCCTATTTTTTTACATTTTAGAGCTATAAGACCAAACTTGCTATTAAATATCTTATAAGCATTGTTAGAGTTTTTAGGGTAGAGGATTTTGTTGATAACTATATTAGAAGTAGATACAGAATAATCATCAGTGTCCTTCACAGTTTCTAAAACATCTCGTATTTCTTCTATATTATCTATTAGTTTTACTTCGCCTGAATCAACGCCCCATTCATCTAAAGTTGATAAAGGGATATAGGCAGAAATTGAGGTATCTGCTACTAAAACTGATGGATCTTCGCTATCTCCTGTCATTATAGATATATTAACAAAACAATCACCGTTGCTACCTTCCTCTCCAATAAATTGTGATGGTGATATTAATAAAGCATCTACATTATTGATATCTAAAGCCATTATCCCAGTGATATCTTCACCTTCGTTGAAATTATTGATATCTTCATTAGTTCCTCCTTCAAGTATGTTATCTTGATTATTATCAAAAATAGTTTCTATTTCATCGTTAGAATTAAGTTTAAAGAATTTAGACGCCATTACTAAATCATAGTCAACCTCGGTAGATGTTGTTCCATCGTCCCAAGTAACTTGAAATAAACCCTTTGCTTTATCTATAAGTTCAGTAATCTTGCCTATAGCATCCCCAAATTTTTTAGATAAAGTGTCTCTAAATTTTACTTTATTACCTTTTTCAAATTTAGCCTGATTAATGTTTTCAGACACAACAAACTTTTTAATTGATTCTAAAGCTGATTTTTTTACTACCCGTGAACCTTTCATAAAAAGACTAGGCTTAGTTAAAGATGACTTAATTCTATTTTTAAATCTATTATACCACTCATCTGAAAGTTCTCTATTGTCATTATTCCAGCTTGCGTATTTTTGTAAAGAGACATTAAAACGGCTCATATCTTCATCAGAGCCATCAAAAACAACACTGTCTACAACTCCTACAGGAGCTCTAAAAAATTGCTCTATTTGTTTATAGACTTCTTTTATATTTTCACCTGACTTAAGGTTTTTACTACTACTAAGCTCTTTTAAATTAGAACTTTTACCACTTGGTTGTATGGATTGCCATTTATCCCAAGATACTTCTACAACTGCAAGATTTTCAGCCCAAACATAAAATCCTCCATCAAGAGTAAAAAAAGACGACTCATCTCCTTCATCCAGCTCTTCCTTCCAAGCAAGTTCTGTCTGATCAAGGTTTTTATAATGTGTATTACCCTTTATAAAATTAAAAGTCTTCTCAAGTGCTTCCTCTTCCGAAGTAGCATTCACAATAAATCTTTCAATAACATAACCACTACCTTGCCATACTTTAATTACAAATAGAGGCTGATCTTGTACTAAATTTCCTATAGCCTCAAAGTTCCCGAAATCTGTATCTACTCTAGTTGATTTAATACTATTATTTGGATTATACATAATTCTGACTCCTTTTAATTTAAATTACTCACCTAAAGATTCTGCTATTTCTAATATCTTGCTTAAATAACTAAAGACATCTGAATAAGTTGCCTCATCGTCAATAGGATCTTCAAAAAAGTTTGTAATAGAGGATTTTGCATTCTTTATAAGTCTTACTATTTGTCCCAACTCCCCTTGGTTAGATTCATTTCCATAACGATTAACAATATCCATAGTCTTTTTATACATCTCATCCAAAAAATTAAGAACCTGCTTAAAACCTACAGTTCTATCACGAGGTTTCATTCTATATAATCCGTTATGAATATCTCCTATAAAAATCTGTAACCAAGAGAGATATCCTTCTAAATTAGATAAATCTGTTTGAGTATTACCTCCGTTATATTTGGTTACCTCATTACCACTCTCTATAATGACTTCAGAATATATGCCACTGCTTCTATGCTTACTAGCTACTCTATTCACTAAGTCTTTATTTTTAGATTGTGTTATAACTATCTTTTTATTATTTTTAATTCCTATAACCCTATAAGACTTGCCACTAGAAGTTGAATTAGAATTATCTCTAGGAAAACGTTTTTTTATCCAATCAGACTCCCCGTTATAATAATCACAAATATCCTCATCATCAGCATCAACTTTCAAACCGTAAGAGTCTACAAAACATTGGCCATCCTCTGGATCTCTATGAATACATGACCCACAAGTTTTTTTCTCATGTGATTTTATATTATTTTTATTACTTCTAATTCCTTCAGCCTGCTTAGACCAAAATTCTTCTTCTAACTCTAAACGAGCCTGCAAAGAATGTGGATCACTAAACTTGTTTGTATTAGTCTTTATATATTTTATATAACTTTGAATTGAATCTAAAAGATAACGCCTTGCAGATGAATAATCTTCAAAACTCTTCTCTTGAAAATTTTTTACCATTGCATCAGGAAGTGTTCCTACTTTAAAAGAGGATGATTTAATAATTTTAAAACCACCAATGTATCCTTCAATAGAATTCTTTAGATTATGCTTTTTTAGACTTGATGCTAAACCCATCTTCCCCAGATACCTTAATAAGGTATGCCAGTTAGCATCTTCTAAATAATCAGCCTCTTCCTGTGTTAATTTTTTTACCCTCTTTTTATCTAAAGCCTTTTGAAAATCATCAAAATCCACAGTTTGACTAATTGCTTCAAGATCATAATAAACACCCATAACATACTGTAAATTATCAGATAACTCACTCATCGGGGTATCCCATTTATAAGCAGAGTTTGTTGCTCTATAATAAGACCTAAGAGCAGTTGACCCAAAAATACGTAAAGCCCTTGATTTAACTTCTCTACTTGTATCACTCTGAAAAGCTATTTTATAAGTATCTTGATATTCAACTAATCTATCATTAAAGTTAGATTTACGAATTTTTTCACATTGAGCCACTGCAAGCTCTTTAAAACCTACATCATCTTTGTCATCATCCTCATCTTCTTCAATAGAGCTATTACTAAAAGCATCAATAACAGACTGACCTTCACCCCAGCTTGAGCCATCTGGTAACTCTTTAAAAATATTTAACAATTCCTCGTTACCAAAAAGATGACTATTACCTAATAATAAAAATCTTACTAACTCATCTGAAGTAGATGGCAAGGCACCATCATTCCAACTTTGCCAGCTATCTAAAGTATTAAAAGCTACATTCTCATCTGTACTAGCAAGCCACCATCCAATAGTCTCTTTTTTAGAATCCTTTAAATCTGCCTCTGTTCTAATAAAAGCTTTTGCTGACATCAAGGAATGAAGATTATAATTATAGACCCTTAAGAAATTATCTGAATAGAAAGTGGACTCTAGTTTTTCAGCCTCAACCTCTCCTAAAGGTAGAATTCTAAAAGAAGTCTCTAGATCCTCCGAAATAAGAGAGCCAGCCGATTTAAGAATACTAATAAACTCCTCAGTAGTTGTTGGATGTGTCTTACCTGTAAGCCTCGTAAATTTATCTACATATTGAGATACAAAACTATCAGAGTTCTTATTGAGCCACTTTGTAAAAGTGTCTGCTTGTGTAACATCAAAGTCCTCTTCTGTATGAAGAGTAAAAGAGTTATTGATAAACAGACCAGATACCACTCGTCTGTTTATCAAAGGATAGTCCCTTAAAGTTAAAAACGATTTAATATTACTACCCAGTAGATTTTTGAGAACTCTAGACATTACAATAGAATAGTTATTGACTAACTTTTTCATCAAAGGTTTATTTAAATATTTTACAAAACTCAAGATACTGCTAATAACCTTAAACTTGCTATCTCCCAAAAGACTTAAAGATAGCTGGCTTAACACCTGTCTCTTTTTTGAAACTAAACTTTTTCTAATGTCAAAACTTGAAACGAGTTCTTCCATTAAGTCTAAACCAAAACCAAAATGCTTATGCTCTTTTATTATAATGCCCTCTGAATATTGGTTTTTATACATTGGCTCATACATATCCGCTTCTGATTTTGTTCTAACACAATCTATGATATATTCATGCTTCTTGCCTGATTCATCTTTATTAACTCCAATAACCTGATATAGAGATGTTTGTAGTTTTTTGCTCTCTTCAATAATTCCTAAATGAGCTATATTAGGCATTGATACAACTGAATTAGTCTCTACAACTCTGTCAATATACTTTTTAGCAGTTGAGGTAACAACTGCCCAATCTCTTGATGTCTCTGGCTCTTGATTATTTAAGAGTTTAAATTTATTTTCCGCTTCCATCCACGCAATAGTATGATCGGGTGACTTATTTTTCCAATGTGAAAAAATGCCTTTTACTTGCCCCTCTTTACCTAAAAAGTATCTTGATAAGATTATATTATGCCAGTAGAGATTTATGAAATTAGACTCCACAATAAAATCCCGTCTTGGATTTTTTTTGAAGTCATTTAATTTAAGAGATGACTTAAAAACTAAATAGTTAAAATCATTTTTGGTAGATGGAATTCTTTGTTTAAATGACATAAACTCATTATAAGACTCTTCAAACAAAAAACCATGATAAGCAGATTGATTGATCCAAGATACCAATGAGTTCTCTTCATCGGGGATCTCTTCTGTAAGAGTCCCTTCAAAGAATGCTGGCTCTTCTGTAATCTCCTCTTGTGTTGCAGGCTCATTATTGTCACTAGTAACTACACCAGCTTCCTCTTTCATCCTGCCCATTATTTGAGCGACCTCTTGCCAGTCATCTGATGAATCAGGGTACTCATTATGAGTATTCATAAACTCATTAACAGCTTTATCTTTTAAATGTTCGTCTTCTGACTCACACCTGATTGGGGTATTGCAATCCCTGAAAATAGAACTATATCGTTTTAAAAGATTATATTTGATTATATTTCTTAAAGGTTCTAGGCTATCTGACAATAAGGGATGTCCCTGTTTTTGATACTCTTGATAAGATTGATTAAGAATAGCCCTATATAAAAAATCTGACTCTGAATTGCTGTTGCTACCAGAAAAATTTATTATCTTACCTTCAATATTGATATTAAGATTTTTTTCAGAAAAGAGCATGTATTGATCTATATCAATTTTTTTAAACCTATGATAATCTTGATTTATAACATCCTCTGTAAAAGTAATAGTTATAGAATCATCTTCAATTAAAATATCTTCTACAATAGGATTATCTACAAGAGCCTCATCTAAAACTTTATTTTCAGATTCGTCTAATTCAACATCTAATAATTCATCAATGATATCTTTTGCTTCTTGGGGAGAACTAAATTCCTCACCCTCCACAAAAACACTCATTTCAGTAGAAGGCTTGAAATCCATATCCTCATCTGTTGATTTATTAAACCACTCTAAGAAATCTTCATTGGAATTAAAACTATTGCTCTTAACAGATTTAGTATTCTTACTAGAATTAACCTCATCATCTCTTGCTTCTCGCTCAATTAGTAAGTGACTGTATACAAAATAGTAAAAAACAAGGCTTGATGACTCACTAGGGTTTTCCTCATTGGGATAAAAGTTAACTTCTCCAAAATTATTGACTAAACTTTCCCATTCACTATTTATATCATAAAGAGTGTCTTTATCAATCAAAGTTTCACCTTTAAAATGAATAGCTAAATCGTCACCCTCATGATAATATCCATCCTCTCTATAACCATAGAGTTTTGCTATCTTTTGAGCTTCTCGCATAAGAGCACTATATTTAAATAACCCACTATCTTCATAGTCTGCAGGATAATTTAAATTTGATTGAATCTTTCCAGCTGTATTCATTACAAACTCCGACAAGTAATATCTGAATATATATTTCTAATAAAATAATCATGCTAAAATTAGTCACTGTCTAATAAACCAGACATTAAATCATACTCTGCATCTATCTCTTTCTCATCCACTAATAAATCATCGTAGTAGGTATCTACGCTTGCATCTGCTAAAGCAGACAGATAGAAGTCATCTATGACCTCTTCTTTATTTAAAGATGTGTAAACCAATTCATCCCTAGACATTCCATCTTTTTGAAAAAGATTATAGATAGCCCCAACAACTGCTTGGCTAACATCATCTGAACCATCTTTTGCTTTTAAAACTTTGTTCTGATAAGCATCATGTTCAAGTGTGAATAGTTCCTTCTCGAATGGCAGATACCTGTACATATCTATCAAACCCTTTTTAAGTAAAAATAGAAAAACCATATATTGAGTATCATCTTTATCAACTGATTGTGTTTCGACTTTCTCTCTACCCACTCTCTTTTTAAGAGACTGGCTAGCATAGATACTAGCATACTGATCATAGGTAAGTTTACCTATAGGAATTCCTAAATCTATAAACCAATAAACTATGTCTTCAACTTTTGAAATATCAATCTCTTTTCTTGAATCATCATAGTAGATTGCCATATAGAGTAGGGATCTAATACGACCAGACGATGTTTTAAAAAAAGCACCAAAGCCTGTTCTATCTCCAGATTTGGATTGGTCAATGTGAATGTAGACCCTCTGCCCAGCTTCGTAGTTATCTAATAGGATATCCTCATTTACAAAATCTTGAATAACCTCTGATCCAAAAAGAGATAGTTGAGGAACTTCAACTAACAAAGGGGACTTTAAACCCAAAAAATAAGCTTTATGAAGTAGTGTGTGATTTTTAAGAAATAGTCCAGATCTTCGGATAGGTTCACCAACTAAAGTTTTAATTGCATAAGATATGTCATTGACAAAATAGGGCTTTAAATCTACTGGAACTAACTTAATTCTATTCTCATAGTTTTTAATAAACTGATCAAACGTTATTCCATACGTAGTATTTATAAGATTTTTAATTGTACTTAAATCTTGCTCTTCATCTAAAATAAAAGGTGGTATCTCCCCAGCTCCTAAAAATACCCTAAACTTCTCTTTTGCAAAAGACCAAGGTTTAACCTCAAAAACGGATGCTTTAACTACATAGGCATCATCGTTCTCTTCCGCAGACTTTAATTGTTGCTCAGTAAAAGAAGTCTCATATTGAGCAGATGACAAGAGACCATAAAAACCATAATGCTTACCCCCTATGGAATAGGTGGCATGACCTCTGATTTGAGCTTCCAAAAATATCTCTTTTGCTTTCTCATACTCTTCACCTGCGGCGGACTTAACAAAATCTGCCTCATCAAAGATAACACCGTATAGATCTTCCCCAGTGAGATGTGAGACATTACTAGCACAATAAATCTCTGCAAAACCTAAATCTATTTTAGACTTTAGATTTTTATTGCGTGGACATACCTCATTGAAATAGGGAATAGAATCTATCATTCTAATCATTTTATCTAAACCTGTAGATCTAGCCTTGTCTTTTGAAAATGAGATAAATGCAAACTTGAGTTTAGTAGATGGAGAGAGATGAAATTGTTCTAAAAAATTTTCACAGCAACTAATTTCATATAGAATCCTGAAGAGCCATAAGCAACCCATTACATGTCCCTTACCCAAACGATAAGAGCCATAACCTATAAACTTATTATATTTAGAATTGAAAAACTCTATTGTCCTCTCTTTCCAAAAAGGATAAATAGAGTCTACCTCTTTACCAACATAATAAGGATCATTGATCCACTCTTCTATAGGAAGTATGGGTCGCTTAAGTCTCAAGTTTTTCATTATTAACTAACTTTCTTTCCCTCTTTAGTTTCAGAAGTTACTTCTGTGCTAGGAGTTGCCTCTACAACAGCATTATCACTCCCAAACTTTGAGTTATTAACAGATGCCTGATCTATCTCACCAATAACTCCATCTGATACTGTAACTATTGATGTGTTAGTAAGAACACCATTGGAAAATAGTTTGTTATCTGTAATAGCTAACTTTCTAACTGACTCCAAAATAGCTGTTGAGTTTCTTGTTAAAGTATCATGTACTTCTAACAAGAATTTGGGATTACTAATATTCTCTGGAACTTCTAATTGTTCAACTAAAGCATTTGTAACCCTAGATAAAACATCTAAATTCTGTTCTACTAATTGAACAGCTTTATCTCCAAACACCATATAACACTCCTAACTTTAAATAAAAAAAGAACCTGTCTTAGTAAGACAAGTTCTTTTAGCAAGTAATCAAAGTAATGTGTTATTCAAATAAAGTATTAAACCTTTTTCCCGATGTAATATAGTGTATAAGTAAAATTACACCAGCCAGCACTCTCAAGATTTATGATATCTTCACTGAAGATAGAACATCTGCAGTTTTTATAAAAATCACAATGTTTATTTATATCAGGGACAAAACATTTTCCATTCTCTTTCATAATGAGTGGTTCTAATGTCTTTTCTAAGCTCTTCTTTTTTGACCTAGTCAACATTGTTTTATGAAACTGAAGTTTGGGAAACTTAATCGACCTGCCTTCCAACATCCAAAAGATATAGAAAAAATTAACTCCAAAAGTTAAATAGAGAGAGTAGAGTTCATCTCTCGATAAAAAACCATTTAGCTTGGCCATCTCATCAAGAAAATCTAATAATTCCTCTTCTGATAACTCTTTGAAGTTTATCCACAATTCAAGCCCCCAAGTAAGTCTTCCATAAAAAACATTTAACAATAGGAGTTAACACCTGCTCATGCAGATTATTAACAAACTCATTCTCTTCTATTTTGATACCCAAACGCTTGGCATAGAGTATAAATCTCTGATAGCTATCGTTGTCTTTTATACTCTTATACTCTTTTTGTACAATCTGATCATTTAAATCTGCTTGCTTTTTACCTTTAGATTTTAAATTTGATGACTCATTCCTAGCTATATAATAGATATAGGTAGCAACACTCCCTCTGCTCTCATCCCATTTGCCAGACATATAAAAATCTATTGTCTTATCATATACTCTCTGATAAAAGTCATCAAATCTTACCCCCAGATTATATCTTTTATGTAGGTAAGAGACAAACCTCTTAAGCTCAATAAAGAAATCTTCTGTTAATCCATTTCTAAAATAGTGATTTAAATCATTCTTCATAACAAAATTAATTCCTTAATGTCTTAATAAAATCAAGCAGTATATAAAGAAAACAAAAGAAATCATTATCCGTATTGATGTTCTTTTTCATTTTTAAATAGGTAGAGTAAAATTTTACAAAAACAACATCTGTGAAAATTTGCTTTCTGCGTATAAGTTCATTTAGTATAAAGCGATCTAAAGTATCTCTTAAAATAGGCACAGGATTTTTAATAAGCTCATCTATAATGACTCTATCCATCTCTTTGAAATAGTTAGCCCATAAACCCATAAGATTTACATAGTTGCTAACATAAAAAGACTCCCCAGATATTTTAATTAAGTCTAGTTGCATTATAGCGTCTCGAAGATGTCCATTAACTTTTAGAGCTATCATCTCTTTACACTCATTTGAGATTGTAATATTTTCTTTTTGTAGAATATTATCCAAATAGTTTATAACTTGATCATGAGTAAAAGTAGAAAGATTAAAATCTAATGATCTTGAAACTATAGTATCTAAAATGCCCTCTCGTTCTGTAGAGAGAAAAAAGAAAAAGATTCTTTCCTCTGACTCTTCTATCATTTTTAGAAGTTGACCTTGAACCTCTCTAGGAAGCAGATGTACTTCATCAAAAACAACTACTCTCCAACCATTTTGATATTGAAATATTAAATCCTTTAAAATAGAAAAATCTTTCTTAGAAAATATCTCGGAGCTATCAAGTTCAAGATAGTTAGGATGCCCTTGACAATTATTAGTTCCTATTAGCTCATTAGCAAAAGCCCTAACTAGTGTTGTTTTACCACAGCCATAAGCTCCCAAAACAACATAGTTCCTGCAAGCTAAATCTGTCTTACGAACAACTGATTGAAAGTATTGTACTACCTCTTTTTGGCCATAAATATCTTTTAGAAGTTTAGGTCTATATTTCTGTGCTAAATTTTGCATACTACCCCGTAAATAACTCACTTTCTGTCTGAATTATTTTAGATTTATCTTCTGTTTCTGTATAAGAAATAACTCCTAAGATTTCATCTAACCTAACTATTAGATATTGATTAGTGTAATCAAATGAAATCTTTTGTCCCCCGAACTTATCATAAACAACAATAGAGCCTATACCAAAAGGGAGTGCTTTATCTACTAAAGCATCTCCTACACCTAAAACCCTCCCTGTGTACCTCTTATCAACTTGGATAGAGCCAGTGAGAACTCCTCCATCAGACTGAACTTCAGCCTTATCTTCTATAAGCTGTAAAAAAACTCTCTCCCCGATAACATTAACACTTACTTTTTTAGCCATCAATATCCTCCATTAAGCCTTGTTCAACTTTTGCTATAATTCTTTTTTTATAAAAACTATCTTTTATAAATCGCTGTATTAAACGCTCATACCATAATTGCGTAAACTTAAAATGAAAATAGTAGAGACCCTTCTTTAAAAAGACTCTACCATAAAAAAGAACTCTGAACTCTTCTGGCATAAAAGAGATGTCTTCTAAGACCAGAAAACGATAGCGTATAGTTACTACCTCACTATCATCTGTTAAACTATCCTTAAGCGGAGTATCATTTTTATGAACTTTCTTTGCTGTATTATGTCTAACTTTCTTTGCCAAAATTATCTCCGAACCTTTTGAGTATACATCTCTTTAGTATAGTTAAGTAGACCATCACTATTAATAAGACCCGTTTCGGATTGCCATTGTTTATTAAAATCTTTAATGGTTTTCTTTACTAAAACCATAATGTGATACCCATCATCATCCAGCTTAAGAGCCTTGAGTTTTGACATTAACCCCCTTGCATAGTTAAGAAACTCCTCTTTAGCAGTTTTAAGCATACTAAACTCATTTTTACCTTCTAAATGGCTCTCATCTTCTCGTTTCCAATTAAAGAATCCCCATACCAAATTATCTGCTAATATATCTAAAACCCATTTATTTATTTTCCAATCTGAAGTATAAACCTCACTAAAACCGCTGTAATAATTATCCCTGATTTTTTTATAAAGCTCTAAATCATTATCATGAGATTTTAGGAATCTCTGTCTTATTATAACAGATGAATCAATAAAATCTGCTAATGCTATTTTTTTGATTCTCCGAGCCTCTTGTTCAAACTCTTTAATTCTATGATTAAAGGTATCTATTTCAATTTTGTCTGTCTCTTGTATTAGTGCCTGTCGAAGTATGTCTATAATCTCTGGGATTTTTAATAAGACAAAAGTTTGTGCTTCATCAAAAGTGTTAAAATTTTTTTTGATATCTTCAATCCTAACATTATCTACTGCATGACCTTTGCCAGAAAAAGTAAAAGCTAAATCACCTTCTACAACCCACACTTCTTGTGTCATTTCCTTATCTTTATACATTTTAGAAATATTAAAATAGCGTCCCTTATACATTTGCATGCTAGGTATAACTTTGTAGTCTCTATGTTGGCTAACATCTTTGTCAGGATTTTGTAGTATATTTAAATGTCCATAAGTTCCATCTTGCAAAAACCAATGTCTTTTTAACTTATCTTCTGCTCCCTTATTAGGAGTCATATTTTTAAGTATAAAGTCTCTCAAATCCATTGATTTTGCTAAACTTTCACCTCGTTTATCCAATTTTTCATATAAATCACTTATAGAAACTTTGCTAGGCTCTAAAAAAATATCACAGAAATAATCTAATTTAAGGCTCTCAAATTTATTTTTTACACTCCAAGTAAATATAACTTGACCCACTTCATCACTTATATCACATCGAACATTAAAAGGTATAGAATCATTATCTCCTAAAGCAGGTGAGAATTTATTTACCCATATTTCTATTCTAATTAGATCAGAAATATCCCTAAACTTTAAAATCTCATTTGGTATATAAACCTTATCATCTGTAGCTCGATCCCCCCGTTCATAAAGTGTGATTGGTGTATTACTATCTATACCAGCATAATTAGATGCTCTTAAATTCTTATCTCCAACTTGTGCCATTGAAAATACTTTATCCATAAGTAACCCCTTATAAAATCAAGTATGCAATACTATAACATAGATTTCAGGTTTGTGCTGATTTACTAGACACTAAAAGCTTGATGAATAAACTTTATACATCTATCACTCTCTCTAATGACCTTACCTGATAACTGTTCATTAAAATAATCACCACTATCCTTAAACTCTTTCCACTTCCAACTCATAAAGTTACCCTGTAATCTCTCTTTCATTCTATGTAGACCACTCTCTCCAGCGGAGTCATTATCAGGGATAAAGATAATCTTTTTATTATGCTTTTTAATAAAATCCAGTAAATCTGGCGAAGCTATATTTGTAAGTATAGCAATGGTAGGTAGACCAGCCTGCAAGAACACATAAGCATCCTTAATGCCTTCAACTAAAATAACAAAAGGTAGATTGGAATAGACTGCATCTAAATTAAAAGCATTAATACCAACTGAATACTTTATAGTTTTTTTAGCTTCCCCCTTAAGAATAAAACCAATGCACTTGTAACCAATAAAAATTGGAATAAAATAGTAAGGAAAGGGTAGAGAATAAAAATAGTCTTCCCATCTTTTATCTAATGAGGTTAGAAAATCCCTATTAGGGACTAGTCTAACCCCCCTAACTAACTCTAGAACCTCTGTGTAACCTTTTATATAGAAATCAAAGGTATTTATTTTTGGTAGTGAGCAATAAAAATCTAACATCTACCCTCCAGAATCCCCAAGCATTTCGTTTAACTCATCACTTAATGAGACATTCGTTTCTACATCTTTATCACTTAAAGATGTACTTGGAGTAGTGTCACTGCCTGAAAAGAAGTTAGACTCTGAATTATTAGCTACTCTATTTTGAATAGTATCTGTAGATTGTTTAACCTGTGGTGTGTTAGCAACTACGTTTGTTTTAACATCTGTTCCCTGCTTTTTTTGAAGCTGATTAGAGTTGATTTTGCTAACAAAATACTCCAACCTAAAGGAATCTGTTTGATTGCCAATCATTATAAAAAAGCCTTTCTCATAGACCTCAATAGTAAATTGAGCTAGGTAGTCTGGAATTAAAAAGATTATCTTTTTAAAGACATCAATAGACAGACTACAAGGCTCTGAAATAGAGCCGCTCCCTATAGAAAACTTTGTTGTATCATTAGCATTTAGAATGATGCTGTCTCCAACTGACTCAAACTTTAAGATATTGGAGTTTAAAAAGCCAGAAACTAACAAAGCTTTTTTCATTAAAGTTAAATCTATTAGAATTTTACCAATAGACCTTGAATCATCTTGTTTTATCTCCATTGGGCTCTCTAAATTAGATTTGAGAAAGGAGAAGTAGCCTGTATCATCTAGCCTAAACCAGACTCTATCATTCATAAGAGCTATATGAATATTTTCATACTCCAGCAAAGGAACTAAAGCGGATATATCAAGTTTACGCATTATAAAAGGATTTTTAAACTTATCTGTGCTAAAAGAGTACTTAAAAGCATAGGTAGAAAAGAAACCTCTAACCACACTTTCTGAAAATAGAATCTTATTGTCTGATGCTTTTAGAGAAAAAGCAAGCAACTGTCTGATAGACATAGCTAGCCTTTTATCTAAAATAAACTCATCATGTGATTTATAAATAGCATCTGGGATAAGCAGATCATAATCTTTAATATTTAAAGTGAGATTGTCAAGCTTGCAATCTATATAGTTATTAAAGAAAATAAGATTACTTTGATTAGCATAAAGCAAAATGAAATCTGAATAGGATTTAACTAGATGCGTAAAAACCTTATCCCGTACATAGAATACTTGATCTGTAACAAAGTAGTTGGCATTTAAAATTGGAAACCTTTGCACTATGTGATAGTCTCTATTACTAGCCATAAATTTTAGATAAGCCTTGGAACCATCAACAATTTGATTTATAGAAAAATAGATGAAAGTATTGGTTGGGAATTGTTCCACAACCGATAGGAACTTGAGAAGAGCCAGCCTATCTATTTTCCAAAAAGCTTGGTCAGTCTTAACCTCTCCTACAGAAATCTCTACATTTTCGGACTCATCAATGAGATCAAAATCAAAACCCTTATCATCTAAGGGAACTTCATTTTTTTGACTATCTGACACTGTTATGCTCCTAATTTAAATTGATACTAGTACCATAAATACTCTCTAGTATCTTATCTGCTGGTACTGAATCCATAAAAGCTAATGCTTTTATCATTCGTTTGAATAAGACATAAAAAGATAGCGGGTTTGCTTTGTTAATTTTTAGATTGTTCCTGCTAGGCAGACAGAGACGTTCTTTCTCTTGTTGAGTAGGTTCTTTATCTCCATCATAAAAACAGACAAACTCTTTATTGTTCCATATTTTACTATTACGCATACCATAGAAACTGCTGATGGACATATTAAAACTTTTTAGAAGTAGAGTGCTTGAATTCTTATAGAAACTAAAATCATTGAAATAAAAGGCATCCTGTTTGTAACATCTATTCTTCATATAGGAAGTGGCCTTATCAAAATACTTTTCACAATTAGACTCATAAGAATCTCCACGCATATCTTTTTCAAAAGTGTCCCAGATAGACATAACTAAATAACCCCCATACTTCTTAAAATACTTTTTATATAGTCTCTGATTTCCAGATTATCAATCTGTTCAACCGACTCCTTTAATAAATCCTCTGCCATAATTGTATCTAAATTGTCACCGTTTGAAAAATTAGATACAATTTGATCTATCATCATTTTATCTTGAATATCTTTTTTATGATCCTTGTTAACAAAAAGAGATTTATAAGCTAAAGAAGAGATAGGTAGATATTCAACTATATCCATATCTGTATCAAGATAAGCAACACATATATTTCTATCTTGATCCCCAGCTGATGATGTTCTCATCAAACTTCCAGGTCGTATTATCTTAACTCCATCAATTATTTTTGTATCATACTTTGCATGATCATGGCCTGCCAGAATATATTTGAGATTAGGAAAAGTTTGTTTAACTTCTGAGACATCTAAAATTAAATCATCCTCAAAAGAAGAGCCACTGCCTTTTATAAAGTGGTGGCAAGCTAAAATATGTATAGCTTCATTTTTAATTGGCTTGGTTGTCTCGGTGTATCTATTCATCTCAAATAGAACATCATATAAAGTTTCATAAGCTGACATACCTACAATAGACCCATTGCTACTCTCATATGCTAATAAAATATTTAAAACACCAGTGAAAACTAGAGTCCCTAAATCTTTCTTTTCAAAAGACCTCCAATCTTTATAAGACTGATCGCCCCTATGATTTCCGACTAGTGTGTACAATGGACACTGAAACTTTTTAAGTTCCAAAACCAACTCATTTAAATACTCTTTGGAGGTTAGGGGAGCATGAAAAAAGTCCCCCAAAAAGATTACACAATCCACTTGATATCTTTTTTGATACTCTACAACTTGTTTTAACTTATTGATTGAAGTGTCTTGATAGTTATCACATCTGCTTGAAATATCTCTATCCCAGAAATGTGGATCTCCAACTACTATAATTTTCACTTAAATATCCTTGCTATTAATCTATGAACTATACCTTCAAGCCAGAAAAGAAACTTAAATGTTAATCTTGTTCTCATACTTTATCCTCTGTAAGTTGAGACAACTTATTTTCAGTCTCACACACTAATTCTAAAACAGCAGTAAAACTAGTTAGCTCTTTTTTAACAAGAGCTAACTTTTCTTTTAGAGATGGATTAGGGTAGGTATTATCGAATAGAGCCAAATGAGTGACTGCATGAATCAAACTATAGAAAGGTGGATTTAATATCTTCATAATCTCTTTATTATTGCACTCTAGTGATTGAGCCACCATCATACTAAAGTTAGCATTCGAGAGTTTCGTTATCTCATCTATGGTAGAGCTTAAAACTCCGCCTCCGAAGTCATCTTTATTAAAGAGAGACTCATCTGAATCAAACATAGAATCAACTTCTACAATTTTTTTCTCACCCATAGCAGACACTCTCCCTACTAAACATTTTTTAATTAAACAACTTTGATGACTTTGAAGTTTATGTCCTGCAAAGCCATTGCTTTTATTTGGACACCTTTTGTATAGCTTTTATCTAACTTTGGGTAGATCTCTTTTAACTTTGTGAGTGCCACATTAAAACTAGAATCAAGTTCTATCTCATCCCCATAATCACTCATAAACCACTTTATTGCACCATTATCTAATGGCTTTTGAAAAACAACAAAGGAGTGACTATTTTTAAATGGCTTTGTTTTTAAAGTGATTAGATAAGCAGTGTAGCCCTGAATATGATACCACACCTGCCAAAGACGATGGATAGAGTTGCAATCCCCACCTCTAACAAATAGATTGATAGCGTCCAGTTGCCAATCAAATTGGGTTTTTCCAAAAAGCTTATCATCTCTATATAACCCTTTTCTACTCCAATCTATTTTATGCGGATTAAGAGATGACCTTTCCATGAAGTTTATCTCTTCTTCAACCTTATATCTCCTGTAGTCAAAAAGGCCACTCAAAACTAATTTGATTGGCAACCATAACCTTAATGATAATCTACTAAAGACTTTCATACTTCCTCCCTAAATATTTACTTTTTTCTATCCTGAAGCTTATCTATTGCCTCTTCTAAAATAAAGTAGCTTGACAAACAGCATTATATATTTCTACATCATCATCGTTTGTTGGTTCTGCACTTTCTTCATCTATCTCTATATGATCCTTGAATTCTTCCAAATCTGACAGAGCATCATTTAACAGATTCTCTTTCATTTCTTCAGTTGGTTTACCATCGTCTGTTCCATATAAACGCATATTTAATCTCCTAATAAATTTTTACTTAAACTTGTAATTGGTTTGTCTGCATATATGTAACTAAAGTTCATACCGCCAAACTCATGCCATACTCCATTTGCAGACTTGAATCTTATTCCATATAAATCCTCACCATAAGTTCCATCAAGAGATGGTGCTTGTTTTTCAAAACCATAATTAGTATGCCCATCATAAATATATTCAGGTAATAAATAAGATCTATTAGACACAGGTTTTCCACTTACAACAAAATATCCAATACATCCTTGTTGAGTAAAAATATATAAATAAGATATTTTACTAGGGCTATCCCAATTTTTAAACCATTCAGCAACCTTCTCCCTTTCAATAAAATACTCATTTTTTGGAACTTCAACCTTTTTTCTTGAGTCATATTCAATACTCTTATTTGAGATATAACTTGTTTCATCTAACTCACATTTTGCATTGATAAATAATATCCCAACGAGAAGCACTATTAATAAAAATATTCTTTTCATATTCTCTCCTTAATTTTTTAACTTATCCATACATTCGTCACAATGATCACTCCATTCTCCACTTGGAGATTTCACTGATTTACATAAATGTTTATTGTTCTTTTTCCATCTTACAACATCATCAAAGCTCTCAAACCCACCCTCTATCAGTTCTCCACATTCATTACAAAATAAATCATAATGATTATAATTCATCTTTTCTATTGACATATTATGTTTTCCTTTTACCACTATTAATATGATCAAATAAATCATCTATTACTTGATTTGGATTAGTGATTTCTTGTGCCTCTTCAAGCCAAGCGATTACATAATCACCATTCTCAGTTTTTTCTATTGACATTTATAACTCCTTTAGACTTATTTTCTTAAATCTTCAATACTACTTATCAGCTCCAGCTGATAGGGTAAATGCTCTGATTTCCACATATTGCGATCATATTGCTTTGACCTTGAATTATACCTAGCAATCATATCATTATTGATGATCATAATCTCTGGTGCTAAATCTTTAAGCTTTTCTCCATTCTCTAATCTTAGAACTAATGTAGCTTTACTAGATTTTATGAGATTATACATATCTTCAAACTCATGATAGTTTTGTAATCTCCTACTGGCATCAGCTCTAACAGCCCAAGCTTCATCTACATCTCCAGAAAACATTGCTATGCTTTTACACCCACGTATGAACAATCCAGAGGCAAGCAGAAATACTATTATCCCAATAGTTAATCCTATTCCTAAAAAATATTTCCAATTCATAACTTACTCCTTTATATCTTCTATTAGCTTAACTTTTCCGTCTGTGTCTAAAAAACCATCAAACATGAAAAAACATCGTGCTTCAGTTTGTTCTATATGTTTAGTTACATTGTTATATGCCTGTATAAATACACGCTTCTTTTTATTTATAAAGAGATCCCAAACTTCTTTTTTTACTATCTTCTCTAGTTCTAATTTAGAGTCTTGAAAGGACATATAGTATTCAGTTGCAAGTTCTATTACTCTATTTTGTATGTCTCCTTTAAAATTACCACCCTCCATATGAGAAAATGTTTGAGATACTAACCCTCTATCCAGTAAAAGAAGATAAGAATTAACATTATCACTGTAGTTTACCAATAAAAAATGTAAGTGAGGTAAGCCTCCCATATTTAAAATAGCCACACCATAATGATTCCTTTTTACATACTCATAACTTGTATAATCCTTAATATTAAGATCTCCCATAGTACTTAATCTCCCTTAACTCTTTTTAAAAACCCAACTGAATGGATAATTCAGTTGGGTAGACACCACTTCTTAATTCTTTGTGCTAAAATAATAGCAAGGTATCCCATACTGTGTTGCAATGAAATGTTCACTTCTACAACCTTCAAACCATTGCCAATCATCCATAAAGACAGCAACATCACACACCGCCAGCCCTTCCATAATTGACTTACCTAAAAATTGTAGTCTGTTCCCATTAAAATCCTCAAAATAGGTATCAATTCTCTCAATAGTTTCATCTGGAAATAACTTTGCCATCTCCTCTTCAACTACTTTTCTGCATCTCTCAACATACTCTTTTGGATTCTCTTTGTCTCTTAATCCATTACTGATAAATACTTTCATTCTTTTACTCCCTTTAAAAATCCTTTATATTGACTACTAGCACTTAACAAGTGATTGTAGTCAATTTTTCACTTTGTTTTTTCTATTAATTATCTAGACATAATATTTGAATATAATATCTCTCCATCTCTCAACCCTAAACACAAACCTCGATCATACCAAACAATCTCATCAAATATTATGTCAATTGCTAAAGAATTGTCATTTTTATACACATATCCCCACTTTTTAGTGCAGGGATCTTGAGTTTTAATAATAACTCCATAAGCAGAGAGGATTGACTTTTTAGCTAATTTCCCCCACCAGTTATAGCCTAATCCTCTTAATATTTTTATTAACCTTCTTCGCTTTATTTCTAATATCCAATTTTGGATTAGTCTATATATTTTGATACCTATTCTATATATATAGGTTTTCTCATATATCCTCCTCATCAAAATCACCATTTTCAATCTTTTCTGTTGTCATGCTATTACCCCCTGTTTTTAGATTTCTACAACCTCTATTTCTTCTAATAACAACTTGTCTGCAATTTTAAAAGCGGTCTTTACTTCAGAGATTTTCATTTTTTATTTCTCCTATAATTAATAGTTCGTGTGATGATTTTACATTCCCATTATCATACTCACGTTCTAATCTGTTTTTACCAATGCGAGTCTCTCCCTGTCCCATTGTATACTGCCACTCTACCTCAACAATATTGAAATCTCTATAAGCTTCTCTCACATAACTACAATCATTATAAGATAATATAAAGCCACCTCTATGTTTTTTTAGTAATTCAGCCAAAACATCGTGTCTAAACTTGTTATGATGTATTGGAAAGTTTCTCATAGGATAAATTCCTTTAAACATCCTACTATCTCCATCCAAAAAATATGGCGGATCTAAATAAAGAAAATCTTCATTATGTTTAGAAATAGAATTCTCAAAATTTTCACAAAAAACTTGCATATTGTCTATTTTGAAATCTCTCACTTTTTCAATCATACTAATATATCTTTTTTCATTTTTGTATATAGAAGACATCCAACCTAAAAATCCAGGACCATATGATAAATTATGATTAAAAAAATAGTACGCTGCTCTCTCCAAATCGTCAAGTCCACCTAAATACCCATCTTTTTTATTCCAATGATTTGAAAGTTCTTTCTTTACTCTGTCATACTCTTCATTTGTTGGTTTGAGATTTGTTAAAAATTCATATAATCCTTGAGGATTACTAATTTGTATTTGCCAATAGTTAACTAACATATCAAAAACATCATAAGCAATTACTGGTATAGCAAGTTCTTTAGCAATTGCAATTTCAACAGAACCTCCACCAATAAATGGACTGACAACTTTTGTTATTTTTTCTGGTAAAAGCTCAATAATATTTCCAACTGCTAAAGATTTTCCACCACCATATCTCAAAGGAGATCCCAAATACCTTTTGTACTTGTATGAAGATTTACTATGCAACCAATTCAAAAATATAGTTTTTCTATCTAAAATATTATCTCCATTCCAATCAAATCTTAGTTTAGTTTTTTTCACTTTACTTATCTGCCTCTCCATCATAGAAATATAACAAATCAAAGGTTCTTAAAACCATTGTGAATAAGTCATCTGACATCTTATACTCTCTAGCTCTCTGTATTAAAAAGCTAAAAAGCAAATCCACATTACTTGAAGAGAACTCCTCTCTAAACTCATATAGCCATTTACACAGCAACTCAATGAAATCTATTAAGCTAAAATTACCTAAATCTTGTTGAAATTCTAAAAGTGAATTAGAATTTGCATAATCAGAAGAACTCTCTATTTTTGATGTTCTATCACTAATCAATGTCTGAAAAACCTCAAGATTAGCAACTACATCAGCTTTCTTTTTATTAGAGTCCATAAAATAACCCTCCCTTTTAGCTACTCAATCTCAACTTATTTTTTATTATCCCTAAACCCATTGGAAATAACTGACTCTATTAAACCATCCTTATTGGCGGTACGGCAACTACCCTCATATAAGACAATAGCCACTCCTGTTTTAACAGAATAAGAAACAATGCTATCATATACACATGGAATCAACTCATCCATCTCCAAACTAATAACGCCCCAGAGGTTTCCTTTTCTAACAAAAACAACACCCATTTTTCTCACAAATTCATCATAAACTTTGGCTATTTTTTGAGCTGTATTTTTCCAAAAATGGTAATGATTATTCGCTCGATTAATACTTTTAGACTTGTTTCTTTCATAGTAGTCCTTATGATTAGTTTTATAAGTTTTTGGAGGTAGCTTTATGTTATCAACAGGATTAAAACCTGACTCATCTATCTTTCTATCATCCATTTTTAAGCCCTCTGAACATCACACATATCACACTTTGAACTATGAAAACACATAACAGCTGTAGCTTTAACTCTAGGACACTTAACAAAAGTAAGTTTCTTATTTCCACAAAAGAGATATTTGCCTATTGTAAAGAGATAATTTGGACAAAGACTGCACGCTGAAGATCCTACTTTACAAGAGGCTAACTTACAATTATGAATTAAGTTGCCTCTTGTAAGCCCTAATGCAAATCGTCTATACTCAATCTTTCTAATTCTAAACATTTAAGCCTCCCATTCACACTAGAACCCTGTCACATAGGTATTTATAATTTTGAATCGTTGATATCGTCCTCATCATCTTCATTACTCTCTAAATCATCTTGTTCTTTCATTATCTCCTCTGCTCTGTTCACTAAATCTATTAAAAATGAAGCCAACCTGTGACTGAAATTCTTATCTATCATGCAATAAAGAACAAATAATACAATGAACAGTAAAAGAACTTTTAAAAAAGCAAATATAAAAAGTAAAATATGAGTTAAGACAAAAATAACAAAATCCATAATTTACCCCCCAACTGTATTGCTGTCACTAACACTAAAGCCCTCAGTAGAACCATCAGCTAAATCTTCCAAAAAAGATTGGACTTCATCATCTAGATTTTCTTTAACCAAAGAATAGACCCCGTCCTTAACCAGATAGATACGATCCATGAAATTGACAATGCGGGGATCGTGAGATATAATAAGAAACTTGAAACCTAAATCTTTTGAAAAGTTTTGTAGCAACTGAAAGAAGCGACTGATGGTTAATGTAGAGAGACCGCTGAAAGTCTCATCAAAAAATAGTATTCTTGGAAGCTTACAGTAGACAATATAGTAAACCAATAGAACACTACCTAAAACCACTGAAACAGAATGACCACTATCTTGAATGTCCTCTTCATAAGTTTTACCATCTACAATAGAGCATATCTTTAGTTTCAAAACTTTTTTACCTCTGCTCTCTGTAGAGTCCAGTCGTATCTGTTTAGACTCATCCCTATAAACAAAATAATAGATCTCGTTAAGAGACTTCTCAAAAGACTGGATATACCTCTCTGTCATCTTGTCCAACATAAAGGAAAAGAACTTAAAAGCTTTGTCATCAAGCTTAAGTATCTTTTTTAACTCTTCAATTGAAATATCAAGTTTAGCTATATTCGTATCTATCTCTATTTTTCTGCTTCGATTGTAATTTAAATCTTTAACTATCTGTAATAAATTAGGTGTCCACTCCCTGTCAGCATATGCTGACAATTCTATGGACACCGACTCTTTTTCACTTAAAATCTTTTTTTCTTTTTCACTTAAATTCTTAAAATTAATATAATTATTTTTATCTCTTAAAATATTATTAAATTTACCTAAAATGATATTTAAATTTTTAAAATCATAACTAACAAAATCTAACATAATAAATTACCCAAAATAAATTTCTAAATAAATTATACACAACATAAAATATTAAATACTAAAAGTAACTATCTCTCTCTTTATTCTCTCGTACTCTAGTTCTATTGCTTCTTCCGTTGTTTTATTGATATATCTATCTTTTAATAGCAACTCCAATTCTGAAGTTACCTGCATCTGATCTTGTATAAGAGACTCTAGTCTCTTTTTTCGCTCTTCTA
This sequence comes from Spirochaetota bacterium, assembly GCA_031549085.1. Lineage (GTDB taxonomy): Bacteria > Spirochaetota > GWE2-31-10 > GWE2-31-10 > MWDO01 > JAVBQL01. Next base: position 52,528 of record JAVBQL010000018.1, on the reverse strand, counting down.
AAAGAACTATATTTTTATTGAGTCTACTCTGTAAATTCTCTATCTCTGCTATTGCACCTGCTGACATAGTAATCTCCTAATGTTTATGCTCCCACTCCTGATTGCAAAGTGGACATATATCATAATTAGCCAACTCATCTTCAATGGCATATATCTCATTCTCTAATTGAGATATATCTGAAACCAATTGAGCCATTGATAAATCATTGCTACAATACTGCTTAATAAGACATAAAATTTTTGAACTTTCTCGTATAAAAAACTCAAGAACTAATGAATTGTTTAACTCATCAATTTCTAAAGATAATTCATTATAATGCTGACAAGCCTCTAAAAACTCCAGCTGATCCCTACACACTTTTTCACTATCTTCAACCTCTTGTAGAGCCTGTATATCACGTTGATTGGAAATATAAGCCTCTGCTAACATAGAAAACTTACTTGCAAAAGCAACAAAAGACTCAAGTCCATTAAAATTATAGCCCTCGTAGATCTGCATATCTCTTAAACTTCGATCAGCTGAAATTGGACTGTCCAGCAGATTTTGGATCTGTCCTAACCCATTTTCAAGTCTATCACTTTGTACTTTGAGTTCCTCATATACGAGGTATTGATTATACTCATGTTCATAAATAAAGTGATTCTTAATAAACTGCTCTATCTTATTTAATTCAACCTGATAATTCTCATTACTCTCCAAAAGAGAGTCTAGCTTTTTATTATTTTGACTATTGGTAGTTTTAATCTCTAGTAACTTGCCTGATAGATCTGAGTAAACCTTAAACATAGAACTGAACAGATTATAGATATCTACCTGTCCAAAAATTGGTATCTCATTTTGAAATACAAAATTAGGCATAAACTTATCATCATTAAGCTCTAGTACCCTTAAAGGAAAAGCTGGGATAATCTTATAAAGATTATCCCTACCTAATTTTGAAAAAGTTTGTTCCTTATAGATATAAGAAGTAGAGTCTGTTCTTATGGCAGTAACTTCTTCGTCTCCTACCTTAACATAGACCTCTGCTTTAGAAGTGCCATAACGATTGGATGATGGGCTATACTGGTTCAAAATAAAGGATCTTAAGGCTTTTATGAGAGTAGACTTGCCAGCAGAGTTGTCCCCCTTAACCATAGTAAGTCCAACTATATCTACCTTTGCATCTCTAATTTTCTTATAATCTTTGACAGAGATTTTTAAATCCATTTAAGCTTCCTTTTTATCTTCTAAAATAGAGCTACTAGGAACTTCTATCTGCACTTCACTAGTAGCGACCATTGGAGCTTGTCCCTTTATGTTCTTAAAAGCCCCCAGAGAGAGTATGTTGTAGTAAGCCGAAATGTTCTCATAGACATCTTCCATAAGTGCATCCATGTTATTGCTAATCCAATCTAGCAGTCCCTTACGACCAGCAACTGATACTTCAGTCCCCTTAAAACTGATTTGAAATCTTGATCCTGCAGATTTAAAGTAGCTCATAGCTTCCATATAGGACCGCAGAGCTTGAATATTACTTGCTCCCTTACCAAAAAGAATAAATACTGGTAGCCTAACAAAAGGTAGAGCCATTCTGTTCTTTTCCGCTTTGAGCCAACCTGTCTTACCAACCTGATGATCCCCTTGCTGACCCATATCGCTTGCTTTTAGAGTAGCATCCCCCTGTAAAAGAACTCTCAATATGGAATAAAACAAACCAGCATTTCCTGTAGCGGGCTTATCTTGTGGTGCGGTAAAACCAAAGGATCTTCCCCCTATATCAGCTCTAGATTGCGTAACAAAGATAATAGATTTTTTAGTAGATTTTAAAAGATTAGCATAGAGCTTAAAGTACTGTGTTTGAATTCTTGCATCCAGTCCAACAAGGACATCTTCAATACCTTTCTCTTTTATTGTCTCTGGTGAGGCACAAAACGCAGTCATAGAGTCTATAACCATAACCCTGTAGGGTGACTTAATAAACTCTCTTGAAATTTCCTCCAGCTCGGTATAAAATCCAGCATCTAGATATCGAAATTTATCTTTTAAATGGCTGTATTCTGGCTTTTTTAAAAAAGACTCCTCACCATAAAGCCCCATTGAATTAGCAAGTTCTTTGGTATTCTCCGCTCCTACCCATAAAACTCCCTCTCCTCTGATAACTAAATTCTTAACTACAGTATAGAGCAGGGTAGTTTTACCCAAACCATTGCCTCCATAAAGATGTGTAAATCCCCCTAGCGGTAGCCCCTTACCTCCAGTAACTAAATCAAAAGGTAAGTAATTTGTTTTAATATAAAGATCTTCAGTAGATACCTCATTCTCATAACTTGAGAAAAAATCGTTGCTCATTATATCTCCTTTAACTTAAACTTCTTATCTGTCTTTATTCGCTCATTACTAAAGACATAAAATAGATAGGCTGTCGCAGTATCTATGTTATTTTCTAAGTGCATAATACCATCAAAAGTGATACCGTTATTTAAAATCCGCTGTTGTTTAAAAAGATCTAAAGCAATATATAGTCTGTCTTTATGTTTTTTGGATTGATAGTATTTCTTTTGAAAGTTGTAAACTAGCTGTGTGGGAATTGCAAAAACCCTATAACCTTGTGATTTTAATCGTGTTACTAATAAAAAGGATAGCCCATATAACCCCGCAGATGTATGACCTATTGGAGGGGGTATTTCAACATACACCTCAATTGGATTATAGTGAGCTATTCTCTTTACTACCATATTAGAGACTATGTCTGCCTTGTGTAGATAGTTTTCATAGCTCTTTAGAGAGTCTCCCTCACAGACTACTGCATCAAAAGAAAACTTACTGGTCTTCTCATTTAAAATGAAAAGACCAGTAGAAAAGTAGGCTGGATCTATAAAGACCTTAACCATTGAAAACTCCTACTCTTCGTCCAGCATGCTATTTAAATCTTTTGGATCAATCTTATCAGTGGTGTTAACAGTATTATTAAACTCACTATTAATAGAATCTACCTCGTCATTAGAGATAGTAACCTCATTGTTAGTCTCTTTAACTTCATTGCCAAAATGTGCAGTCGTTGGTTGTACTTCATTAACCTTACTTGAAAATGGACTGCTATTAACTTTAGATGAACTATTGCTCCCAAAAGCATTCACCTTACTAGATGTATTATTAGTATTACCAATACCTCCAGTAATCCGTCTCTGTTGGGTTCCTGTCTGTAAACCACTTGAGTTACCTGGTCCCTTCATACGAATGGTGGGTTGTTGACTTTGATCCTCCCCTCCAATATCTTGGATCATATTAAAATAGTCATTTTCTGTGATTGTTTTAGCTAAAAACTTCTCACTAAAGGAGTAAAAGTCTTCTACTGCTTTTTTAAGCTCTCCTATAAAATCTTCCGGTGCATTATTTAAAATAATACCTCCACTAGCTTTGTTATATTCAGCCTGTGTATATCGTCCTTTATCTTTAGCAGATACAATCCAATCGAAGTTCCCTAAATTATCTGTTTGAGCTTTTTCAATAAAAGATTCATATTGATCTTTGTTTAGAGTTAGAACTTTTAGTTGACCTTCATAGCCCTGCCCTGAATAGTGATAACATATAAAATTATATGTCTGCCTAGGTATTCCAAAATGACTGCAACAAATACCTTTTATGCAATTATAATTACCTATATGATCTGGGTTATTTACAAAATGTGTTTCTAAAGCACACACTCTTGTCCAGTCCAAAACATATATTCTTTGTTTAGTACCAGCTATTGGTTTAAATCTCTCAAGAAAAGATGACTCCATCTTTGTTCCAAACGGTAACACTCCCATAAATTTACTCCCATAATTTATAATTTAAAACTTACTACCAAAAGGAGGTAGTTCATAATTTATCCTACTTTATGTGACATCTTCTTCTGTCTTCTTTTCACAAAAAAAGAACATAAGGGAAATAATATTTACTCCTTATGTTCTTGTCTCCACTTCATATAAAAATTTCAAGTTCCATTTTAGACTCTCTAAATACTTAACAAACTCTACAATAGAACTTTTTGTATACTCATTAGGATTGCCACTTAAATAGCTATAAGCTCTATTGGTATCATAGCAAATCTCAAGTATTAAAAGCTCAAGATCATTCATAAGCACCTGACGGAATGACTCTAGTGTCATATCTTTCTTTAAACCTAAAAACTTAGTAATGTACCCCTCATAGTAGTCATATCTATTTTTTACATAATCTTTTGTCACTCTAAAAACTCCTTATACATAAAACCAATTGAAGTGTATCCATTAAATCATTGCCAGATAACTCAACCTTTAAAACCTCATGCTTTAACACTTTAGATTTAAACTCAAATAATTTCTTAACGTAAAAAGGATTAAGAAATCTGTGAGTGGAGCTATCAAAAGTTTGATTGAGAATTTTAAGAATGGACTTTAATTTAATCTCTCCATTAAAAACAGCTTCCAGTCTATCTCTAATAGGTAATTGAAAAATATCTAATTGATACTGATCATCCTCGCCAGCTAGTGAAAACAACTTAATTCTGTATTTAGAAATTAACTTATAGAGTTCTGTAATGCCCTTAATTTGAATTTTTGAGAAACGATCTAAAGTATCATTTTTTAAAAATTGGATATGTTTTAAAAACAAAATTAACCCCTTTTGAGTGAGAAGATTAAAACCACCCACGTCTTGAACCAGCGTCAGCTCCGAGCCACTAAAGTCATAGAGAGAATCTGCAGTTCTAAAAATTATATAGCCATAGGAGTTAATTTTAATATTAGGAAAAATAAACTTTAAAAGATGTATATCTTTATACATATTAATCTTTATTTCCACTATATCTTTGACCTCTTATTAATTTTACGAACCATTGACTTGAGATTGCCCTCGCTACCTTTTCGCTGATAAGTATAACCCCGTATAACATTGCCTTTTTCATCTATGGTATCATTCCTATGGGGTATGGACTCATAAGAGTTAGTAGGTATCCCCCCCTGATTTATAAACTCTTCATTAACTTTTTGCCTTAATAATTTTTGTTTTTTACCGCTCATAGCTACTCCTAATAATTTAAAAACTAAAGTAGGTAAATTAACAATTGACCTACTTTAGTAAAGCATCTCTGAAAAACTTTCAGAGATGTCTTTAAACAACCATATAAATAGATATGACATAATTCTAAAGCTTATTTACAATATTTCTTAATTTCATTTAACAAAATCTGATTTTCAGACTCAATCTTAATATCTTGCAACTGATACTTCCGTAGATTTTCTACTCGGGTAAATCTTGAAATAAAAGTGAGAGTAACAAAACCCAAAACAAAAACCTCTAGGTCATCCTCATAGTCTTCTACAAACTTTAAGAGGTTTTCTATTCTTAAATTAGAATGAACCAATAACTGAAGTTTACCAAAACTGCCTCCATAATACTGATTATAGATGTCCAGAAAATTACCTGAATGCACCACAACTAGCCTCTGATCCAGAGGAGGTTTATCAATTAGCCATAAGTTCTTTGTAGCCATAGCAAGTTTCCGTTACTCTTTTTAAGTAAGTATGCAATTCTTTTACCACTGTCCTTACTGCAGTAACCCCATAACCTATCTTTTTAGCTATAGAATCAATTGTCTCTTTTTCATATAGAAGTTCAAATAACTCTGAAAAAGTTATACTTTTTAAGTTTTTACCATTTCCTTCTAAAGCAGGTATAGAATCTTGTTTTTTTAATTTTTCTCTAATAAACTTTAAATATTCAGCTGTCTCAAGATTGCTCATATGACAGTCTGCCATATGGTCTTGAGAGGCACTTGAATACTGTAATCTATCGATATATTCAATTTGATCTCCTTCATCTCCAACCAAGTCGTTGAGAGAACGGGTAACATCTACTTCTTTTACAACCCTAGATTTTATAAAATTCTTAATCCAATTGTTTGTAGCAACTATTAAGTAGGATCTGGTTTGATAACGTAGAAATGCGTTATTTTTATAAAGATATTTGAAATACTCCATTGCTAAATCTTGTATAGTTAAATGTTTAGGCAATCTGAAATTTTTAAGTTTCCTTGCCATAACAGATTCAATAATTTTATATTCTCTATGATAATTCACTTCAGCATGAGTTCTATAAAAAACATAATCTTTTTTAGATTGTTTTACCTTAACAGGAATTGTCTTGACAAAAGAACCTACCTGTAAAGCTGGTGTAGTGTAGACTCTAACAGAAACACCGCCAGCAAGCAAAACACGGCTAACATTTTTTGACCTTCTGACTATCTTCTCTACAACTCCATAAGTGTACTGCATAGATAGATCGGTTTCTCTTGTCTCTAAAATATATAGATAACAAGCCACGGGAATCTTTTGTGAAGTTCCGTCTGCAAAGTATAACCTAACATTTTTACAGCTAGTAGAAGTTAAATCTTTACGACCACGTCTTACTCTAATAAAATCCTGTAAAGCTGAAAAACTCATAAATAACCCTCCTTAAGTTTTGGATTAACTTGCTCTGGAGGGGAATTTCAACCATACATAATTGTGAAATAGTTGGAATAGATAGAGGCACAAGTGAGATGGATATTAACACAGTGTATGGGGTATACAGCAACGGCAGGAGGGCAAATGTTGTTGTGAGCAATAGTGGAATAGAGTATCGACATGGTATGAAATTTAAAAAGTCATCAACTACTATATTAAACTCCACAATTTATGGAGCAACAAACTCAAATTTAGAGTTTGCCTATGCTATTGAAAACGATGAAACAGAGCTTACTATATATAATTCTACTATATATGGAGCAAAAAAATCCACAATAACAAGAGGAAGCTCCTATGCCATCCATAGCATAGTTGCACCACTTAAAATAAAAAACTCAACCATATGTGGTGCAGAGGACTCTAAAATAGAGGGGTATGCCTATGGAATATCTGGAAATATTGATGTAGGAGCTATAACAAATTCAACTATCTATGGAGCGATAGGTTCAAATTTGGAGCAAGGTGTATATGGAGTTGAGTATAGTGGCTCTCTATTAGTAGAGAAAAGCACTATTTTTGGTTCAGCTAATAACAGTGAAGCATTAAGCAACTCCTATGGCATTGACTACACAGAGTACTCATGGAGTAAAAATAGGCGAGATGATCTTAATATTGTGGATAGCACTATATATGGAATGTATGAAAATTCTATCGCCCACTACTCTATCGCTATAAGTTTTAATGGAGAGAAAAAAAGTAAGTTTTCTATCTCAAATAGTCAAATATATGGAGAGAGAGGGTGTTACAATGGAGAGTATGGAGTTGAAGCTATAAATAATAGATCAGAAACAAAAATAGTAAAGAGAGGGAATAGTGTTGTAAAAAATAGATATGATGATATTGATAATCTATGGGATAGCAGTGATCTAAAGTCTCTCTAAACTAACTAATTTATATATAAAGCAAAAAAAAACTTCCATAATTTTATATTAAGGGAAAAAAATGAAAAAATTTAAATATAAAAAGATTGATGCATTTACATCTGGCACCTCTTTAGGAAACCCAGCTGCATATCTCAATTTAGAAAATGAGATACTAACAGAAAGTGAAATGCTCTCTATTGCTAAAGAGCACAAAGGTTTTGTTTCAGAAGTTGTCTATGTTATGAAATCAAAAATTGCAGATTGCAAATTAGTCTACTACTCATCGGAATGCGAAGTTGATTTTTGCGGCCATGGAACAATAGCTAGCATGTATGATTTAATAAAAAATAGTCCCGCACTACTTCAAAAAGAGGAAATAGTAATAGAGACAAATAGAAAAGGTCTGCTTACTATCTATAACGAAATTGAGAGAGAGAACACCATCTATATAACAGCTCCAGAGCCACAATATTTAAAAGTTCCAATAACCAAAAAAGAGTGTGCAAGTGTTCTAAAAATAGATGAAAAAACCATATCAAGTAAATATGATCTGGCTTTTATTGATGCAGGACTTAAAACTCTAATCATTCCAATAGATAAATATAAAGATGAGATATCAATCTATCCAACTGAGAGTGAATTGAAAGATTTTTGTCTGAAAGATGGAATTGACATAATACTTATTTTTTCTAAAGAGACAGATAATAAAAACTGCATTGCACACACAAGAGTATTTGCCCCAAAATTTGGTTATTTGGAGGATCCAGCAACAGGTTCTGGAAACAGTGCCTTTGGATACTATATGTTAAAAAGCAGCCTATGGAATGGAGAGGCTTGTTCCATTGAACAAGGCGGAGATAATAAAATATTTAATATCATAAAACTCTCAATGAAAGATCATATGGTACTCTTTGGAGGAAAAGCGACTGTTAAGATTGATGGAGAATATATACTATAAATCTTATTGTTGTTTCATATAAAAAATATTTTTTCTATTTTATCAAAAAACTAAAAAAAATAGGCAAAGTTTTTCGAAAAATATTGACTTTTTTGATATAAAAGGTTATATCACTTTACACGGTTTAAGAGTATACGGGATGTGGCCTAGCCCGGTTCAAGGCGTCTGCCTTGGGAGCAGAAGATCGGGGGTTCAAATCCCTCCATCCCGAATAAATGATTGCGCCAATAGCTCAGCGGATAGAGCAACAGCCTTCTAAGCTGTGGGTCCCAAGTTCGATTCCTGGTTGGCGCGAAAAAACTTGGTGGATGTAGCTCAACGGTAGAGTCCCAGATTGTGGTTCTGGTTGTTGAGGGTTCGAATCCCTTCATTCACCCAGATATTGCGTCTGTAGCTCAGCTGGATAGAGTGCCGGACTTCGAATCCGATGGTCGCAGGTTCGAGTCCTGTCGGACGCGTTAAACGGTCCGTTAGCTCAGTTGGTAGAGCAGCAGACTCTTAATCTGCGGGTCAAAGGTTCGAATCCTTTACGGATCAGTGTTTTTTTTGCGAGCGTGGTGGAATTGGCAGACACGCTAGACTTAGGATCTAGTGCCGAGAGGTGTGGGGGTTCAAGTCCCTTCGCTCGCATGTTTATAACCGCGAGAATAGCTCAGTGGTAGAGCGCCACCTTGCCAAGGTGGATGTCGCGGGTTCAAGTCCCGTTTCTCGCTCATAGCCGCCACTATAGGCGGCTTTTTTTACATAATATTTAAGTAATAATTAAACTTTATATAGACAAAAAGCCGTTACTGTATAATAAAACCTTCTAAAATTATATATAATATTAAGAATTTGACAATTGTTAATATTAGCTTATCTTTATTACTAGGTAAAATAAAATGAAAAAAACAATATTTTCGATTATATTTCTTTTATCAGCATTAAGCATACTCCTATCTAATTCAATTGATAAAAAGATTTCAAAACACACTACAAAATATTTAGAAGATAGTGCTATATCAAAAATAAAAACTGATGAAAATAATAGCATTATATACAAAATTGATAAAAATAATTTTATAAAAATATACCCAAATACAGAAATAGAGATAAACAACGGAAAAGTTGATTTTAAATATGGAATGATTTTTCACTCTGATAAAAAAAATGGTAAATATAATATTGATGCTGGTTTTTTTTTGAATAATGTATGGGGAAAAGCAAACTATTTTAGATTAAAAATTCCAAATAATATAAATTCATTCGAAGCAACAACAAAAATATATTATTTAGATCAAAACCTTACCCTTACCCCTACTCTTAATAAACTTTTTGTGGGAAAAGAGTATACCTATTATGGTTTTTTTATACCATATAGCCCACTATGGCTCGATAAAAAAATTGAGGTCTACACAGAGATATCAAATAATAATAGTACAATTTGTAAAATACAAAAAAGTATTGATATAGAATCTGTAGAATGGAAAAAACAGACTATAAAATTTAGTAAAGCTAAATCGAAAGAGCTTTCAACAGTTGATAGAAAAAAATATGAGAGAGAACGTGCTGAAAGATATGCTATTTGGGATGAAAATAGTGAAAATCCATTTTTTAAATCTGGTTTCGCATATCCTGTAAGTAACTATGAGATAGTATCATCTGACTTTGGGTTAATAAGAGAGTGGATACTATCTGATGGCACAATAAACTCAAAAAGTATGCATCTAGGTATTGATTTCCCTGGGGTTATGGGGGATAATGTATATGCTCCTGCTGATGGTATAGTTAGGCTTACAGGACTTAATGTTGAGTATTTTGGAAATATGATAATAATAGATCATGGACACTCACTATTCACTGATTACAACCATTTAAATGAGATAGTAGTTGAAGTTGGGCAATTTGTTAAAAAAGGTGATTTAATAGCAAGAATGGGAGCAACTGGAGCTGCCACAGGACCTCATCTCGATTGGGGAAGCCGTATATATGGAGTACCAATAGATCCACGCACTTTTCTTACAATAGATGAATTATTTAAAGACTAATCAAAAAAACCAAAACCAGCAAATGTTATAGGAAAATATAGTGAGAGGGAAACATACTCAATGTCAGCTGGTTTTGAGTGTAAAGATATTTGATAATAATATTTTTTATTATGCTGCAAAACCACCTTATTACCTGTATCATCTTCAAAGGTATTAAAAATATCTTTCTTAGATATCTTATCAAAATTATTCAAAATGTGTGCTGTTCCCAATTTTTTATAATTATTACCATTTTTTTCATATAAGATTAAATTTAAATGGTTGATCTTATCCATTCTTGTTATACTTATTTTTATGAAATTTTTATCATTACTCTCTTCCATTGCAATAGGCAAGCCATAATTTGGCCCCTTTTTATTATTAAATACATCTACAACCTCTATTGCTTTCTCAACCATGCCTATTTTACCAAAATTAAGCTGCAAAATATATTCTCCATTCAAAAGATAATCTGAATGTTTATCATCAGTTATAGTTCCAGAGACAAAAACGTTGTTGTGCATCTGTTTTGATTCTAAATTCCAGAAAAAATCGGCTGTTGGTGGAATTAGACGTGCCCATACTGGAAGCGTTGAATTAAGAATAGTGAAATGTAGCTTTAATAAAGTTTGGCTAGATTTAGAATTAGGATTAAATGTAGAGATAAAGGGACCAACATTTAGACTTTCTAAAACAGGAAGATCTTTCAATATAAAATCTCCTGCAAAATCTATATTCCTATTTTCAATTTTAGTATCTATTGTAAATCCAAAATAGTTATGCAATGTATGATCATAAAAACTATTTTTTATCTCATAAATATCATTGTCATAATCTATTAATTTTGCTTTTTCATCATCTACTTGAAAAAGAAGATTTTTATTCTCATCAAATATTTTATAATTTACCTTAAAACCGCTCTTATAAATAAATCTAAAAGAGAACTCGTAGCATGTTTTATAGATATTTTTTGATGTAAGAATAGCCTTATCGCTCGCATTAGAAAATGAAAAAGTAACAAGAGTTAAATCCTCTTCCTTATCTTTATCATCAGGTCTCTCTATAGTAGAACCATTGCTAGCAACTTTCTTGGGACGCTCTACACCATTTTTTTGTATAATTTTGAGATCTTTTTTCTCAAAAAGAGAGCAGCTTAAGAGAAATAAAATTAAAAAAACAGAGATAATACCTTTTTTAATATCCATAAAATTAAACTCTTAAAATAAAGTTCATACAAAAAAATCTAAAAATTATTGCTTGGATAATAAACTGAATCTGCAATCCCTCTCATACCGCTTGAGTGAACCTCAAGATAGACATTAATAGGCTCTTTACCAAAACGAGATTTTGCTCTTGATATATATGATATAACAAATTCATTCCCTTTTGATTTCTCTATTTTATCCACTAGAGAAAAAATATCTTGTCTTTTATACATTCTATAGTAGTCCCCACCAGTTTTGTTAGCCATATACTTGTACATATCTGTTAAAGGGCCATCACCAAAAGATAAAATATAAATTTTCACATCATTATTTCTTGCAAGCTCCACACAGTCACTTAATCTAAACTTCTCAAAATCCTTACCTGTCTCATATCCATCAGTTACAAGGATAATAGACTTCTTAGAAAAGCGATTCAGCATGTTATAGGTTGCATACTTTATAGCATCTCCTATATCAGTATACTCAACACTATACTTTGAGTCAAGCGAATCAAGCAAAGATAGCCTTGAAGCATTAAAATCACTCTCAAGAACAGCATTGTTCATATGAGATGATACAAAAGAGAATGATGTTGATGGAGAGGCATTCACAAGCCAGCTCTCCAAAACCTTTTTAAACTCAGGTGTATTTTGTACCATTCTATTTGATCTATCATACACTATAGCAATATCACTATTTCTATTCTTAAGTTCTGTATAACCCGTTCCTATAATTGGAACCAATTTGCCATTTTCATATATTGCAAGATTTTGGTTGTTGATATTGGTTATTGCACTACCATCATCTTTCTCCACAGAGACAGCAACATGAACATCGGGATATTTATTTGAAAAAATACGCTCAATATTAACATTAAGATTTGCATATCTCTCTCTTTCAAGAGAGAGAACCATTAATCTTGAGGTATCAAAATCTGTTAGAAGTATATTAGAATCTTTATCAGATATTATAGACATACCTCTCTTTAATCTTCTTCCAACAGCATCAATTTGATACCAAAGATTGTTATTCTCTTCATAAGCCCAAAGCTTATCTTTACAAACAATCAAAAAACGACCAAGATTATCCATAGTTATATCATATGGCTTGTCAAGATACTCCTCTCCAAAGCTATCAAGCTTGTTGCCATTTTTATCAAAAATAAGAATCTTGTTTGTATCTCTGTCTACAACATAGATCATACCATTATTAAAAAACATTCCAGCAGGAGAAATCAACCCTTCAACATTATTTGTTGCACGACCAAAAGAGAACAAGAACTCGCCATTATCACGATACTTATTTATCCTCTTGTTACCGCTATCATTAACATACAAATTATCATCATCATCTATAAGAAGGTTTTTCGGTCCAAGCATTGCACCACCATTGCCTATTCCAGTAAAACCAATAGTTGCTTCAAGAATTCCACTTCTATTCAATTTATATACTACATTACTTTTGTAGTCAGATATAAAAATAGTTCCTTTTTTATTTACAGCAACCCCATAAGGCTCCTCTATTTTGCTACTTGAAAACATAATTGTATGATTTTTCACATGGTTAAGATTGTAATCAAGCTCAACAACAGCCCCTGTAGAAAAAGATGCAATATAGTAGTGGTTGTTGGAATCAATTGCTATTTGGGTTGGTCTTAAAAAGAGCGGATACGATTTGTCATCATAAAAACCTTTTATATCCTCTCTTAAGATATAGTCTTTATCTATATGAATATTTGATAACATTCCTCTCTTATTATAGAGCGTTGTCACCTTATTTTTAATAAACCTCTCATTGTAGCCCATAGCAAGAAGAGTGTTCCATACAAACAGTGTATTTGCCTCATATCCACCTTTTCTGTATGCCTCTCCAAGAAAATATCTTGCCTTATTATTGTTATTATCGAACTTAAGTGATTTCACAAAATAGTTGATAGAGAGCTCATATTCAGCATTATGAAAAGATCTAATCCCCTTTTCAAACTCATCCATAGAGTATTCATATGGCAAATCAATTTCATCTAGATCTAACGAGAAAAGATTAGTAATAAAAAGAAAAAAGAAAAAAGAAAAAAGAAGTTTTTTCAAAATCTGCCCCTAAACATTAATAGGTATTTTGTGTTTTTTAGCTATTATTTTAATATGTTCTCTTGCCTCTATACAGTTGTTTTTCCCATTTTTTATTGCGAGTTCAAGATGTGACATAGCCTCTTTTATATCACCTTTTTTGTAATAGGCCCACCCTAATGAGTCAAGATATGCAGGATTATTTGGCTTTAAACGAACCAATTCTTTCAAAATATCAAACCCTTTTTGTATATCAATTTCATAATCACAGAGTAGAAACCCATATGTATTTCTGGCATTAAAGTTATACTTATCCATATTGTATGCCTTTTCTGCATAGTGAAGGGCATTTTCTCTATCTCCCATATTATAGTATACAGCGGATATGGCAGATGATGCCTGCAAAACCTCCATTTTTGAATCAAGCACCAGCAAGAAAAAATCACAAGCTTCGCTGTAACTTCCGCTTTTATAATAGATATAGCCCAATATCATTCTGCATTGCTGAGTAAATAGAAAATTTACATTAAGATCTATAACTGCTTTTAAATGGTAGACAGCTTTTGGATAGAGGTTCTCTTTTGTATATGTGAGACCAAGATAGTAATTTGCTTCTGGATTATTTGGATCTTTTTTCAAGACTTGAAGAAAAGCCTGCTCAGCTTCAAGATTTTTACGCCTGTTAAACAGGTTTATTGCTTCATTAAGCTTTTTAGAAATTTCTTTTTTTATCACTTGTACCCTCCCCCAAATTTACCTATACAAATAATAACTATAACATTATATTTAAAAAAAAATCAATAATTTTTTTTGTTTTTTTATTAACCACGTCCTTTTTGAAAAATATTGTACATAAAAGAGATATTAGCATCTCAATTTTGCTTGTAAACAAGAAAAATCTAACAAAAAAATGACTTTTTCATTCCAACAATACAAAATCTTGAATAAGCCCTCCACACTCTAAATTAACTTTATGAAATATCTCCTTTCTCTATTTTTCTTATCTCATCTCTTAATACTGTTGCTTTCTCAAACTCCAAAGATTCTGCTGCTTCAAGCATCTTTTTTCTTAATATCTTTACATACTCTTCTCGAGCTTTAGTATCGAGTAGGTTGAACTTTGTTTTCATCTCTGCCATTTCATGCTCTTCCTCTTGAATTTCAAGCTTTTTCTGTCTCTCAAGCATAACAGAGAGCTTTTTCTCTATACTCTTTGGTGTGATACCATGTTTTTCATTATAATCTCTTTGAAGAGCACGGCGTCTTTTTGTCTCTGTTATGGCAACCTTCATAGCGTCACTAAAACGGTCAGCATACATAATAACTTTACCATTAACATTACGAGCTGCACGCCCAATGGTCTGTATCAAAGATGTTGTTGATCTTAAAAAACCTATCTTATCAGCATCAAGTATAGCAACCAAAGATACCTCAGGTAGATCAAGCCCCTCTCTTAAGAGGTTTATTCCAATAAGTACATCAATTACACCCTCTCGAAGCTCCTGAAGGATTTCAACTCTCTCAATTGTCTCAATATCAGAGTGAAGATACCTAACATTTACACCCTTTTGTGATAGGAAGTCCGCTAAATCTTCTGCCATCCTCTTTGTTAGGGTGGTTACCAAAACCCTCTCTCCCCTATCAACAACAACTGATATCTCATTCAAGAGATCATCCATCTGTCTCTCTGTAGGTTTTACAATAATTTCAGGATCTATTAAACCAGTTGGTCTAATAATTTGCTCAACAATAGCTCCGCTTTTTCCAAGTTCATACTCTCTAGGAGTTGCCGAAACAAAGACCGTTTGATTAAGCATTGCAGTAAACTCTTCAAAAAATAGTGGTCTATTATCCAGTGCTGATGATAACCTAAAACCATACTCTACCAATGTACTTTTTCTAGCCTTATCCCCCTCATACATCCCGCCAATCTGTGGAATTGTAACATGAGACTCATCAATAAATAGTAAAAAATCTTTGGGAAAAAAGTTTAGAAGTGTAGAGGGCTTAGCCCCAACTTTTCTTCCATCAAAATATCTTGAGTAGTTCTCTATTCCCTTGCAGTAGCCAACCTCAAGCATCATATCAATATCATACTCTATCTTGGTTTTAAGCCGCTTTGCTTCAAGATCCTTTCCCTCTTTTATCAGTTCACCTACTCTAACTTCAAGATCTTTTTTTATCTCTGGTACAACTTTAAGAATGGCATCTCGTCCAGAGACAAAGTGCTTTGCAGGAAAAATTGTTATTTTGTTAATGTTTTCAGTTACAGAATTATTTAATATATCAAACCTCTTTATTGACTCTATTGTTTCACCAAAGAACTCAACACGTATTCCTGTTTTCACATATGCTGGAAAAATATCTATTATATCTCCTCTAACACGAAATCTTGATCTATCAAAAATATTATCATCTCTCTCATAGAGTATCCTAACCAGATCCAATATTAGCTGCTCTCTGCCATAATTAGCACCAACTTCAAGATTGATACTCATATTTCTATATGTTGTTGGACTTCCAAGTCCATATATACAGGATACAGTTGCAACAACAATTACATCATTTCTCTCTAAAAGAGAGCTTGTTGCAGAGAGGCGCATCATATCAATCTCATCATTTATAGAGGCATCCTTCTCTATATAGAGATCTTTCGAAGGCACATATGCTTCAGGCTGATAGTAGTCATAGTAGCTTACAAAGTATTCAACAGCATTATTTGGAAAGAAATCACAAAACTCACGGTACAACTGTGCTGATAGAGTCTTATTATGAGATATTATAAGGGTTGGTTTATTTATCTTTTCAATAACCTTTGCCATAGTAAAGGTCTTTCCAGAACCAGTAACACCAAGAAGAGTTTGATTCTCCATACCTTTAATAAGGTTTGATGAGAGTTTTTCTATAGCAACAGCTTGATCTCCAGAGGGATCAAAATTGGAGTGTACTTCAAATTTTTTCATATATCTATCCTATAAGGATATTATATTACAAGCTTATAAAAAAGACAATTTTATTTAGATAATTTATTGAGTAACAAATCTGAATTATTCAAATAGTTGCTCTTAATTTTCTATTAACTTATTAATCCATCCATCTAAGTATTTTTTTAAGATATCTTCAATAAATTGTTTATTCTTCTCCTCTTTCTCATGTTCATCAAATTTTATTTTCTCTTCTTTATATATTGAATAACCATTTTGAGATAAAACTGTCCCACTACCCATAAGATGTTCTCTATGTGCACATATTATTATATTGCATTTTTTCTCTATTAGAAATTCCAAACCACCTTTAAGATTTTTTGAAGGATCTCCCATACTTCTAATTCCAATAATCCCACCATTGGATAAATAAATAATATAAAGAATATCTAGCGGTTTTCCCCCCTCTCCTATTCGTGTAGACTTTAATAGTTTTAATAATTCATCTTGTTTATATACTCCATCTTGCCTACCAGTATAGTAACTATAACTTTCTACAATTTCTATATTATCTATAAAAGCTGAAATTATTGATTTGAATAACTCAATAATTGTAGTAGTTTTACCAACATTATCATCTCCATAGATTGTTAAAACAAACTTATCTCTCAACATAAAATCTCCTAAAATAGTTATTTTTAATTGTATAGCATTTTTTTTAAATTTAAATAGACAATTTGTTTAGGATATATTGAAGAGCAATATAGTAGCTATGCTCTCCAAAACCAGATATACTACCAATACATACAGCAGATATTACAGAGTGGTGACGGAACTCCTCTCTTGCATAGACATTTGACATGTGAACCTCTATGACTTTAGCACTTGATAGTGAGACTGCATCTCTTAATGCTATGGAGCTGTGCGAATAGGCGGCTGCATTAAATATTATATATTCAAGATTATTTCGTTTTGCCTTCTGTAAAAAATCTATAAGCTCACCTTCGATGTTAGATTGAAACGAAATAATCTTATGTGGCTTTGCCATCTCTTCCAGTCTTTGAGTTATCTCATTAAGAGTTGCTTGGCCATAAATAGATGGCTCTCTGATACTAAGCATATTTAGATTTGGACCATTAAGTAGACCTATGTTCATAACAGGACCTCCTTCAAAACTAATCTTAATTAACAACTCCACCGCAAGCAATGGAATATGCTAGTTCTTTAAGATTTTTACTTCATGGGTCAATACATTTTCCTTCACTCTAAAGAGTGGGGGATTGTCCCTTCACATAGAATAAACTTGATCTTATCTAGACTAAAATATAATATAAAAATATTATGATTCAAAGCCAAAAAGATCTTTATCATTTATCTTTTTTATATCAACATTAATAAAATCGCCAAGAGTGGCATCATTTGCAGTAACAACAGTAGCACCATCAACTTCAGGTGCTTGACCATAAAAACGACCAAGATAGAGGTCATCTCCAACCTTCTCCTCTATTAAAACCTTTTGATTTGTATCTAAGAATCTCTCCATAAGTTCTCTGTTTATAGATTCAGATAGGTCAAGCAGTGCTTCAAGTCTTTTGGCTTTTGTTTTTTGAGGGAGTTTGTCTTGAAACTGTGTTGCACGTGTCCCCTCCTCTTTTGAATATGTAAATCCACCAACCCAGTCAATTCTTGCCTTCTCAATAAAGTTTAGTGTATCAGCAAAATCCTCTTCTGTTTCACCAGGGAACCCAACGATAAAAGTAGATCTTATCACAGCATTATCGAATTCTTTTTTTATCTTGTCTATTAAAGATAGGTAATATGATGAGCTGTTTCGCCTACCCATAAGTTTTAGTATGTTATCAGAGCCAGATTGGAGTGGAATATCAAAGTATGGTATAAAGTGGTTACTATGATTTAACGCATCTATTATCTCATCTGTGAGGTTATCAGGGTGCATATATAGAATTCTAAGCCAGCTGTCATTAGGCAAAATTGGATCAACAGCCTCTATTAAATCTATTAGACTTAGATTAATATCAACCCCATAGCTGGTTGTATCCTGTGCCACAAAAACAAACTCTTTAACATTTTTAGTTTTTAGAAACTCTATCTCATTTTTTATAGAGTCTATTGTACGCGATTTCAGATCGCCTCTTATAAGAGGAATTGCGCAATAGCTGCATCTATTATTACAGCCATCGCTTATCTTGATATAAGCACTGCCGGGGTAGCCAGTTAAATTGCGCTTATAGTATATATCTTCACCCTTATTTGGTATATATACTCTATCACCACTTTTTATTGCATCAATTATTTTCGTTAGATCAAATACACCAAAGAAGAGATCAACTTCAGGAAGCTCATCTTTTATCTCATTGTAGTATCTTTGTACAAGGCAGCCAGCTGCGATTAACATTTTGCAGTTACAAATTTTCTTATATTCAGAAAATTCTAGAATAACATTTATTGCTTCCTCTTTTGCATCATTGATAAATCCGCAGGTATTAACGATGATTATCTCTGCCTCTTCAGGATTTGTGATTGGTTTATAACCATTCTCTTCAAGAATTGCCAATAATTTTTCAGAATCAACTTGGTTTTTGCTGCAGCCAAGTGTCTCTATATAGACTCTATCCATTATATAATAATTTACCTAAACCTATTTTAGAGAGCTAATTTGAAGCTCAAACTCTTCTGATGTCCTATTTTTCACCCATTTTATGAGTTTTACATCAACCTTGCCAATGTCTCCTGCTGTATAAGTTTTATCTAATGATTTGAAATCAAAAGTTACAGCTCCAGAACTAATTAGATATACTATAGCACCAGTTTTAGCATTTATCTCTATCTTATCACCTGTTTTAAACCATTTCTCTACTGGCTCTTCTAAATCAACCTTATATCGTAAGAAAGTATCACTCAAAATATTAAGTTCAAAAGAGATATCCTCTACTAAACTTTTTCTAGCCAATACCTCTACATTGTCCCCTTGAAGGTTTCCATAAACTTGGTCAACCTCCTCATTTCTTGAGACGCCACCCAATTTTTTAAGAGTTAAATCAGCACTCTTATTATCCCATGAGTTAACTGTAATTTCAACATCATAGTTTCCATCATTGTTTACATCTATCTTTGTTGGATTTCCTTTTATTAAGAAGTACTCCTTCTCTTTGTTATCAATAATCTTAAGAACAGGATCAAGCTCCAATATCACAAAAGAGATAGTGCCAAATTCTGTTGGAATCTCTATCTTATCTCCCTTTCTTATTTGAAGAGAATTTGTATCGTCAATAATTTTAATCAAATTTTTTTGAGAGGTTGTATCATTAGCTGCCTTGGCTGGCTTCACAGGTTTAACCGGTTTAGTTTGAGCCTGCTTTGTCTTGTCTACTGTTGTTTTAGTTGATATATCTTTAGAGAGATTTGAAAAAATAAAAAAACCTATACCAATGATTAGAACAGCTACAACTACACAAACAGAAATTATCAAACCAAAATTTGAGCTTGGCTTTGGAATAAGCTGCTCCATAGGGGTTGGAGTCTCAGACATCTTTACTATCTCATAGCGCCTTATAGCCTCTTTGGTGTCAAGTCCCAAATAGTCACTGTATGTTCTTATAAAACCTTTGAGATATGCCTCTCCAGGGAAAGCAGAAAAATCATCATTTTCTATAGCAATTATAAATTTTTTTATTATATGAGTATCTTCAACAACTCTATCTATACTAATATTCTGCTTATTTCTAGCCTCTATAAAATACTCTCCTAACTTTGTCATTCTACTCATCCCCTTGAATAATGAAATTATCTTTAATATTAACATGGGTTGGAGGCTCATATTCAAATGTGATATCTCCAATATCCTCATTCAATTTTATATCATCAAGCTCAATAGTTATTCTTTTAAAAGATGGGGTTATCCCCTCAACCTTTCTAATAATACCATTTTCGTTTACAGTCAAATAGACAACATTAAATCCGCTCTTTGAAGATTTCCACTTTAAAAGCTTAAATCTATATACAAAAGAGCCATCTTTATACTCAAGTTTGTTTTTTACATCATAGTCTATGGAATAATCAGAGATATATTTATCATAACCAACAGGATTTATCAAGGCATCCGGTATCTTTACAGAGGTGTGTCCTTCGGAATCTTTATTTTTTACTTTTGTTCTTATCTCTTGTCTTAACAACAGATTAAGATAATCAATATAGACCCAGAGCATATAACCATTAGTACAAATTACCTGTCTTGTAGTTGAGAAGTTAATTCTAAGTTTCTGCGGGTTTTTAAACATCAAAACCCCATCTTGTATCTCATCTCCCTGAGTCCACTTAATGGCAGCCTTCATGGTTTTTGCATTGCCTTTAAAACTGACTGAAAACTTTTGCAAAAGTTCTTTAGCACCTATAAGCTGAAGATCATCGGAATGAATAGAAAAGAGTGGTAAAAATATAAAAATGGATAAAAATATTATTTTAAAATCTTTTTTCATAGGTAATACTCTAAATTTTAGTTGTTCTTTTGTCAAGTTTTTTTTAAAATTCAAGCTTTTTAAGCATAGATGCACAATCTTTCATTGAGAGATTATTAGCTTCATCTAATATATTGATCAATCTTCTGCCTTTATCATCATTTATATAGAAAAGCTGCCTGTCCTTCATTGAAAGGATATCATCTACCGTAAATCCATAATCATCAATAAGCATCATTCCAAATGGAGTCTCTGACAAATTCAAATGAGAACCATTGTTTCTAATTATAAAATCGAGCATATCAAATGTGGCTGTCAAGTGATTTCTTGACACATGGTATGTCCTCTTGATTTTCTCATTCCACTCCATAGATTTTAATATATCCTCACCTATAAGAGGGTTCTTATTCAATTGCATCTGCTCAAATATGGATTGATTTATCTCCATAAAATTAATCTCTTCTGAATGAAGCCTTATTGCAATTACAAATACATTTGATTGGGGACTATATTTTTTTATGAGGTATGGCATGTTATAGTTTACAACATAATATTGCTTTATCTTTTTAATTGTTTGACCACAGAATTTTAGAAAATCATCTTTTCCAACTATACTATTAAAAAGATCCTCATCACTTATATCCATCTTTAATATAGCATCAAATGGACCTATTATATCAGCATCTTCAAACTTAACATGAAAATGGTCTTCAAAATTTTTTACCAGTTCTGGGTATTTTTCAATCTCTTTTTTTGTGTATACTGAAAATCTGTACTGTGAAGAGTAGTGATCTGTTATAAGCTGATCCCTTATAAAGAGCCTTCCATTTAGATTGGCAAGATAGACAACCTCCCCATATTTGGAGACACCCTTAATTATCGATTTTTCATAATTAACTTCGTTGGATTCAGGTCTTACATAAGCCAATATTATTGGGTTCTTCTCTTGATAATTTGTAATGAAATCAATGATTACATCTGCTTTGATCGTAAAATCGTTATCACTCATAATGCAATCCTGTTTTTTATTTAATTTTAGAGCCTTATCTCTGACCATACTCTAATAGTAGTAAAGTATCTCTGCTGATCAATAGGAGTATTAAGTCCTAAGAACAATTTCGGAGATTCAATACTAAAACCAAAGCTTAAGTTCTTCATTATAAGCATATCCATACCCGTCTCAAAGCGAAGAATGTTGGCAATATGCCACCTCTCAGTTGATGTATTTACGTTCACGATAGTATTATTATCACTCTCATCGTACCAGTATCTTGTATATGGATTGTAGTGGTAGTTTGCACTAATAAGCCTTATATCATATCCAAGTGCATAGCCCATCTCAAAGTAGAGAGACAATCTCTTTGGCCCTATATCATTGAATGACCATGTATTTCTGCATATTTCATAAAAGAATACCTCTGGGCGATTCTCAACTGAATTTACAGCTAAGAGTATCTTATTATTTATAGAGTATTGAAACATATCGCCAAATCTGTCCCTTGAATCTACATTAACAATAAAGCCAAGATTGAAAAGACTATCCTCAGCATCTTGATATAGAACCTTATAGTTCTCATTACCTATACTTAAGAAGCCACCCTGTCTATATTTATATGAATATACCAGTGGGATTGATATTGATAACTTATTATTAAATAGAACAAACTCTGGAAAGAAAGAGAACATTGTTGCAACAGATGGATATGCAAAGTGGGTATTTATGCTCCAGCTGAAGTCGAGATTTACTCTATCAAACTCACCTGTTGGAAGCTGAAAAGCTAAAGGTACATTTAGAGAGGAGCTAAATGTACTATAGCCAGAATCTGGAGCAACATCATTTACTGTATCTGTTTGAAATGCAAAGCTTAATGCAAGCTTTGGATAGAAAGAGAAGCTCTTTGTGTAGAGATGTATCGCCCCCTCTAAAAAGAAACCGGCATCAATCTGCTCATCATCAAAATATTGCGGGTCAAAAGCATCTTTTGTTGCTCCACCAAATTCAATATATGGTTCAACACCTTGTGAGATCTTACCCTCATAACCAATAGAGAACCCGTGCGGCTTCTGATTTCCATTGCTGTTTGTTGGGTTTATACCCAATGAATACTCATTCCAAAATTGAACAGCAACAGACTCTGTGGCTGTCGCATCATAATCATAATAGCTATATCTATCATACTTCTCCGATTTAAAGCCATAGTATATAGTTCTGTTCCTTTTTGGATCATAGTTCTCACTTCTATCAGTGAAGAAGACATCATCAAAATAGAAGCCATTTAGCATTATAAGATCAGCAAATGTTGTAACACCATAATATTTTTGAACCTCTTTAACATCATAGTAGTTTACAAAGAGTCCAATTCCAGCAATATTACTTACCTTAATCTCTTCAAAAACCAGCTGAAAATTACCAAATAGCATATTTGTCCAGCCACTATTGTCATATTTTGGAAGGTAAATTTGTGTCTTGTTGCCTTGATCATCTGTAACATCAAGTGTGTAGTAGCTCCCTTTTGGCACTAAATCTTCAGTTCTATATGATTGAAATTTAAGTTTGACAGATACCTCTGTACCATTATTCGCCACCTCGCTGCTGCTGACCACAGTCTGCCCCAAGTTCATACTCATCTTAATTCTATTAATAAAATCGAATCCAAGAGAGACTGGCATATTTCTATTTAAGTTGTAGCCATCTTTTGTTATAACTGCAGCACCAAAAACCAATCTTGATGAGGCATCTATATTGAAACTAAACCATTGATTTCGTTTTAAAAGTTCAAGCTCTTTTTTTATTGAATAGATTTCACGTTCAATTTTATCAAATCTCTCATTTTCAGCTCTCTTTGCAGGATCTCCACCTACATGAAGCTGCTCAGAGGGAGAGGTGTATGTAGTATCGCCGCTGCTATTGGTGGAATCATCATAGGTGTAGTCACTCTCGTCATCATACTCTTGAGAATAGAGAGCATGAGGTAAAACAAAGAAAAAAAGTGTAAAAAATATAAGAGATAATTTTTTCAAAGGAAAGTCCGTTTTTAATAAAAATTATGTTGTATGTGTTTTAAGAAAAAAAATAATAGAACAAAAAATCTTATAACATAAAATAATTGGTAACGCAATTATTTTTATTAAAGTAGAACTACTATATTTAAATAAAAAATACAATAAAAACTATTAGTTATAACTATGTCATTACCTATATAAAGAGAGAATAATCTTAAATAAAACTACCATCACTAAAAAAATAGGTTG
Organism: Spirochaetota bacterium; assembly: GCA_031549085.1. Lineage (GTDB taxonomy): Bacteria > Spirochaetota > GWE2-31-10 > GWE2-31-10 > MWDO01 > JAVBQL01. The sequence goes on along the minus strand of JAVBQL010000018.1, from coordinate 28,272 downwards.
ACATTTTTTTTAATAGTTATTAAATAGCTGTATGCTTGATACCATAAAAATAGTTCCAAAAGCTCTTTTCAATTTAATAGCAGCTTTCAGAAAAAAATTGCCCCTTCTCTATTTTTTGCTCTCGAGAATTTTCTCTATGGTTATTATGCTTCTATTTTTGGGGCTTGCAGTATTTGGTCTAATGGAGCTATCCCCGGGCGATGTGGTTGATAACTATGTCAAAAGCCAACTAATGAATACAAATGAATTCAGAAATAAAGATAACATATATAATGAAGAGGAGATAAAGCTTGCAAAGGCAAGGCTTGGGCTTGATAAACCCTTCTATGTGCAATACTATGTCTGGCTAAAGAAGGTCTTTGTTGATCATGATTTAGGGCGATCTCTGATATCAAAAGCTCCAATAACCTTCCTTATAAAAGAGAGATTGATAAACTCTCTAATCTTGAATTTGATTTCACTATTTTTTCTAACAGTATTCTCATTTATACTTGGGATCTATTTTTCTTCGAAGGCAGGGACAACTGCCGACATAGTAATATCGTTTGTCTCGATGGTTTTTCACGCCTTTCCATCTATGATGCTCTTGATTCTCTTGCAGCTCTTTGCATTAAATACATCGCTCTTTCCAGTAACAGCCTACCCAGACTTTACATATAAAGATGCACCTGTGAAATTTGTCTTTAGCTATACATACCACATAGCACTGCCTCTGATAGGTGCGTTTCTTGGGGGCATCGGCGGGACACTGCGAATGGTTCGTGCTACAATGCTTGATCAAATTGGACAGCCCTATATAACAGCCCTTCGTTCGAGGGGTATAAGTGAAAAGAGGATCTATTTTAACCACGCATTCCGCAACACATTGAATCCATATATAACAAGCAGCGCTAACCTGATTGCAAGCCTATTCTCTGGCTCACTTATATTGGAAATAATATTCTCCTACCCCGGCATAGGGCGTCTTATGTATGAGGCTGTATTGCAGGAAGATATATACCTTGTAATGACAAACCTCATGTTTATAAGCTTTTTAATACTTCTTGGAATGATTATTTCTGACTTGCTTCTAGCTCTGGTCGATCCTAGAATAAAATATAGCAATAGCTAGCATATAGCTATAAAAAACCTATTTATAAGTCATTTCCCTCTATGAATAGATTATATGTTGATTAATTTAATATTTTTTTTATTTTTAATCTTTTTTTAATTATGGATTGAAAATATAGAACTTTTATATTATAGTATTTATATACTCTAAAAGTTAAATTAATCTCGTCAATTTAACTTAAGTTAATTTATATTATTTAAAAAGGTACTTTTTGTGGGTCGTCTTATTAGAACATTATCAAAAGATAAAAATATTCATGCCTATTTTGCAGATCTTAAAGATGTTGCAAAGGTTTTTCAAGAAAACCACAAAACAAATATAATATCAACAACAATACTATCAAGGGTTGCAACAGCTGTGGTTCTCTTAAGCGGCAATTTGAAAAATGATTCTGATATATTCTCTATGCAGTGGAAATGTACAGGTCCTGCAAAAAATATTTTTGTGGAAGCTAGAGGAGATGGGAGTGTCAGAGGCTATATAGAAGAGACAGATTTGCCTCTGCTTGATGGTTCGATTGCGAATGGCTCTCTTTTAGCAAATGAGTATATTGGTCTTGGAGAGATTGTTACAAATAGGTATGCTAAAAATGGGAAGCCATATAGCTCAATTACACTTATTGAGACTGGTGAAATTGCAGAAGATGTTGCAATCTACCTTAATCAATCTTTGCAGATAGATTCTACAATAAACATTGGCTCATCTATCAATAACAAAAATGAGATTGAGTCTTGCGGCGGAGTGCTTGTAATGGCATTGCCAAATACAAGCAAAGAGGATATTGATAAAATATATGATGCTTTTTTAAATGTTGGTTCAATAACAAATATATTGAAGAGTGATGGTATAGATGAGATTGTCTCTAAATATGCAAAAGAGCTTGATTTAGAAATTCTTGATGAAAAAGAGATCTCTTTTAGGTGCAATTGCAATTATGAAAAAATTAGTAATTTAATAAACTCTTTTAGCAAAGAGGAGATTGATACTCTATTAAACGAGCAAGGCAAGATAGAGGTATCTTGTCAATTTTGCGGTAAAATATATACTTTGGATTAATTTAGGATAAAAAATATGGGTGTATCTTTAAAAAGATTAGAGAAAGATTTCGTTTTCAATTTTCTATTAAAAAACAAAGTCGGTATAGAATTCAAATCAAAATCAAATACAAGCTCTGGCATCATCACAGAGATGAACACAAGAGAACTTAAAATTGAGCTTGAACCATCAGAAAAAGAGATATTTAATGTACCAGATATTTTAAATGCCTTTTTCTACTTTCAAAATAACTATCATACATTTAAGACACATATAATAAAAATGAGAAGTAACACCATAATTGTCGAAAATCCAGAGGTGATAGTTAAAAGTCTTGATAGAAAATATGATAGAATAGCAATAAATGGAAATATACAGGTAAAAATACACACTCATGGGGAGCTTCACGAATTAAACTACCCAAAAACTTCTATGTCATACTATCCAGATACACCGCCGATTAGTGCAGACTTTAGTGAGCTAAAGATAGAGACCCTCTTAAAAAGGTTTAAAGAGAAGATGAATGTTCTTGTCTATTACAATAAAATAGTGATGCTTCGGAACATAAAGCCAAAGACCTTTTTTGAAAAGGCCCTAATTGATAAGGGTAAGGCTGTAATTTTTCTAAATACACGTGCAGATTTTCCAACAAGACGTATCTATGACTCTATAGACAACTTGACCAAACAAGACTATATCGATTTTGAAGTGAAAGAGAATAACACCGATCTTCAAGCAATTAACAAGGTGATCTCAAGCCACCTGATAACAATATCAAGGGCAAATATATTTTCATATGCAATTATACCTGTTCTATATAAAGACTATGTTGTGGCTCTTATCTATCTAGTTAATGATCACGACAGAGGTATAAAAATAGATGAAAAAATTATAAACTATACAGTGCAGTTTTCAAAAATAATGACATATACCCTTATGATGAATAACTACTTCAAAGAGGAGGAGGGTGATCCAGTAGAGATTAATTTACCAATTGCTGATTTAAGCCCTGGTGGACTTGGTATAGTAATAAACGATGGAACAGAAAATGAAAAAATTGAACAGATCTTCCCTCAAGGCAAAAACTTTAAGCTATCTTTTAAAATAGATGACAGAGAGATTTTTGTATCTTCAAAACTGGTTAGAAAAATTAAACAGCATGATAAATATATACTTGGTTTTATATTCTTAGATATAAAGCCTGAGGATTTTGCATTCTTAGAAAAACACCTGTATAATAAAAAAGATTAAGATTGAATAGTGGCATGTGCGCTGGAAAGTAAAAAGGGAGACAAAATATTATTGTCTCCCTTTTTTAATTTAAGTCTATTATAACTATCTCTCTTTTATAGTTACACTATTTTCAAGGTTACTTACTGTTACCTTTGAACATGGCTTAATTGATTTTGCAATCCACACATTTCCGCCTATTATAGAGTCATGCCCTATAATTGTATCTCCACCAGAGATCGTAGCACCTGCATAGATAATAACATTATCCTCTATGGTTGGGTGTCTCTTTTGATTACGTATCAAATTACCATGCTCATCTTTAGGAAAATTGAAGGCTCCAAGTGTTACACCTTGATACATCCTAACATTGTTACCTATGATCGCAGTCCCGCCTATTACAACACCGCTGCCATGATCAATAAAGAAGCTCTCCCCTATCACTGCACCAGGGTGTATATCGATACCAGTTATTGTATGTGCATACTCTGACATTATACGTGGAATCAGAGGGATCTTTTGATTCTGCAAGATATGGGCAACTCTATATATCGTAACAGCTTGAATACTTGGGTAGCTGAAAGTTACCTCTGTTGTACTTTTAGCAGCAGGATCACCAGCAAAAGCAGCCGCAACATCAAGAGCAAGCTTCCTTCTCAAATCTGGCAGGCTTTCTAATAACAGCAGAGTCGATTCAATACCATTATTCATGCAGAGTGCAAGACAACTTTCACAGCTATCAACATTTGGATTTTTTAGAAACATCTCATATCGATAGCTCTTTGCAATCTCATTTGATAGAATATCATAGATTTTGCTGATTTTGTTTCCAATGTAGTACTCCATATTATTTATATGGACATTAGAGAAAAATCCCGGATATATTATATCAAAGAGATCTTGCAAAACATCTATTATATTCTCTTTTGATGGAAGAGGATTTTTACTTATGTGGCTTATCTCTTTTTCATTTTTATATGTTGCAAAAACACTATCTACAATATTTGTTATTTTTTGCTTTATCTCATTATCATGTTTGTCAACCATCTATTTTTCCTTAAAAACATTTCTAATAAACTACTCAATTTTTATTCTCAATAATAACTCTTTTAAAATGTTTAGGCAACCCTATTTTGATATCTATAACTTTATTGGTAAATTTATCAAAAAAGGAGAGTCTAAAAGATTGGAGGCATAGTTTTATATCATCATATTTTTTATCTTTTCTGCCATAGATAGGATCTCCCAAAACTGGATATTTAAGATTTGATAGATGAACTCTTATCTGATGGGTTCTACCTGTCTCAAGTTTTATCAATAGATATGAGTAATCTTTAAGCCTCTTCATAACTTTGACTTTTGTAATAGCCTCTTTTCCTTTTGAGTTTACAACAGCCATCTTTTTTCTGTTTTTTGGGTCACGCCCAATCATATTCTCTATTGTGAATATTGATGGTGTTACGAACCCTTTAACAATAGCTTTATAATATTTTTTAATTTTTCTCTTAGCAAAGAGCTCTTGAAGGTAGCTATGGGCACTATTGTTTTTTGCAAGGATTATAAGCCCGCTTGTATCCTTATCAAGTCTGTGGACAATACCCATTCGATAATCTTCTTTAGGAGATGAGAGCTCTTTTTTTAAACCCAAAACTCCATTTAAAAGCGTTCCACTCCAGTTGCCTTTGGCAGGGTGGGTTACAACCCCGCTCTCCTTATTTATTATAAGATAGTTATCATCTTCATAGACAATATCTATTGGTATATTTTCTGGGAGAATTTTCTCGCTCTCCTCATAGATGTATGAGAAGAATATTTTATCTCTATTTCTGCATTTATAAGATAATTTTTCTTTTTTGCCATTAACTGTTAGATTTTCTAGATATTTTTTTACATGAGATCTTGTGAGATCGGTTTTCTCTGAGAGAACCAAATCCAATCTCTTATCAACTAAGCTTGGATCATCTATAGTAATATTAAACTCTTTTATCATCTCTTTTTTTTCCTAAAAAATTATCATTATATCTATTTTATTAATTTTTCACTTAATATGTTGATATCTTATTTCCCTCTCTATCTATGAAAAACCATCTGCCATCCAACTTTACCTTAACTTTTCCATCTCTAAAAGAGTCTGCATCATCATATATAGAGGGAATTACCTCGACACCATCTCTATCTATAAAACCATATTTCCTATTTAATTTAACTCTGGTAATCTCATCATAAAAAGAGTCCGCATAATCATATATGCAAGGAACTACCTCAACACCACTTCTATTTAAAAAACCATATTTACCATTAAGTGCAACTTTAATCAACTCTCTCCACCAATAAAAGTCTATATAATCATATTTAATGGATACTACCTCGACACCATCCATATCTATAAAGCCATATTTGCCATTAAGTTTAACTTTAATCAACTTTTCTAAGAAAAAAAAGTCTACATAATCATATTTAATTGGAATTATCTCTACACCATCTATACCTATAAAGCCATATTTACCATTAAGTTTAACTTTGATAAGTCCATTATAACAAGATTCTGCTTCATGGTATTTTAGAGGAACTACCTCTCTGCCACTCCTATCTACTAAACCCCACATACCATCCTGACTTACTAGAACCAATCCCTCTGAACGGGAATCTAACCAACGATCATATATAAGTGAGGTCACAATCTCCCCATCTCTATTATATATAAAACCATACTTTCCATCAAGTTCTGCTCTAATTACCCCATCAAAAAAGGAGAAAAGTTCATCATAAATAATTGGAACTACAATTTCCCCATATATATCTATCGCCCCCCACTTTCCATAAAGCTCTACACATGCCAAACCTTCAAAAAAAGGGTAGGCTGCATCAAATTTTGGAGCAACTACAATCTCTCCTTTTCTATCGATAAAGCCCCATCTATCATTTTGCTTAACTAAAGCCAACTCCTCTATATACTCACCTATATAATCATAGTCTATACTATTTAATATTGTTAATGCAGAAAAAATAAGAAAAAGAGATAAAATAGATCTAATATTCACATATATTTCCATAAAACTTAAACTTTATTAAGATATATTATAACATATAAAATCTATTTTAAATTAATAATTATAAAAAAGATAAGCAGAAATAGATCACTCAAGCTGGAAATTTTTAAGGAAATAGACTATTGTTTCGTTGATATCTTTATTAACCCTAAATGAGGCAACATAATTAAAATTGAGCCCATCAACAATCATCTTGTCACCACCGCTAAAAAATTTTTTTCTTCCACCATCAAATATATTTGGATCATTTATAAACCTAATCTCTGCAGAGTTATACTCATCTCCTCTTAGTTTAAATTCATTATTATTTTTGTTAAACGAGATGCTATAGTCTATAGGTGGAAGTTCATATATATCATCTTTATTATCAACTTCAACAACAAATGTAATGGCTGTCAGAGCCCCAGACCTATCTGTAACCTCTATAACATACTCTCCAAGCAGTATAGACTTTGCCCCATTATACTCTAAAAATGATGAGCCATAATAGGTCTTATTATCATAATCATAAGTCTCAAGCTCACTGTATGGAATTGTCCAAGAGTATTGAGTTTTGATATGGGTTATTTTAACCCCAACGATATCATCATTTCCATCATCATCAAACAAAATGAAGTAGAGAGAGAGAAACATAGAGTCATTATGGACAGAGAGCGCCCCCTCTTGATATATGAGTATATTATATATTGGGAACTCTACTACAGGGTACTCATTACCACAGGAAAAAATGATGATTAAAACTAGAAATATAAATAAATTTTTAACAAATCGCATTTTTTAATATTCCAATAAAGTAGTAACTTTGTCAAGATAAAATTAGAGTTCTTTCTATCCCTTTCCCCCTTTTCAAAAAGTGGGAAATATTCAATTAAAGCTGAAGTCGTAAGAATATGCTGAAAACAAATCTTAACAAACCGAGCAAGTTTAAGGATATTGTAGAGCTTTTTTAAACTTATTCAGTTTAGAGAAAACTCTATTAGAACTTGATCGTAAAGCCTGTCTCTATATTGAACCCCTCAAGAGGATAATTCCTATAATCATAGCTATATCTGTTTAAAATATTATTAAAGTTGATATAAATTTCTGCCTTAAATCTAGTTATAGGCGAAAAGAGGTAGAGCTTAATAAAACAGTCAATCATCACTTTCGCAGGGATTATCTTTGTTCCAAGAAGATAGCCATCTATAATATTGTTAGAACCAACCTTTATCATTGAGTAGTAGTTTGGCTTATCTCCGCCGCCGCCTATATTCATCCAGCTCTCTATATATGCCTTCGTTCCAAAATTGATATATTTAAATGGAAACTCCAGTAGGAATGAGAACTTATGGAGGGGCTGTGATATCTTCTGCTCAAGATAGTATATTGAATCCTCATTAACATCAAAAACATAATTAAAAGTATAGTTAAGTTCAAAGTGCAAAAATGAAAGAGGTCTAAAACGCATTCGCCCCTCAAAACCCAAAGAGAGATTATCATCTAAATTCTGCGGTTTAAATATAAAACCCCTTGATATCGTATAAGCTATAAGATTGTGAAAAAACTCAACAAAAACTGTAGCCTCAAGCAGAAAATCTTGTGTGTTGTATAGAACCCCAACATCTCCGCCAAATGCATACTCTGTCTTTAAATCCTCATTACCAACGACTGTTCCATATGAGAAGTAGAGCTCCATAAAATCTGGGTTTCTAAAGGAGGTAAATAGGTTGTGTTTCAATTTAAAGTTTGGAGCGAACTCATAGAAGAGACCAATCTTACCCGACAAATTGACATTAAAAATATTATCCCAATCAAGCCTAAACGATGGCATAAAACCAAGCTTCTCATCAAGCAGTAAAATATCATCTTTTATACTAAAAGAGAAAGCAATCTTTTGAAGCTTTTCTCTATAGTAATCACTGTCAAGAAACTCACCATTGATATCAAAAGTTGCAACAATATTGTTGTATGGTATAGAGAAAAAATCGAATGTTGTTGATGTGCCAAAAAAGTTTGAGTAGCTCTTATCATCTAAAGCAATAAAAAGATCACTTTTATCTCTTGTATAGTTGAAGTAGTCAAACTTGTAGTAGCTTAAGATATCAGCCGTAAAGTAGCCATTCAAATTACCAAAGTCAAACTTAAGATTGCCGCTTAAAAAGAGTCTCTGAAGTCTTGTTGTCTCATACTCTATGGAGTAGGTCGGACCAGAGACCCCATTATCTTTAAAACTCTCATTAAACTTAAAATCAATCTTCATATCCTTTGGTAGTGAAAACGAAAAATCGAAAAAAGAGTTCATCTTCCAAACATCATTATTAATTCTATAGGTCATATAGTCATCATCTTTAAAGTTTGGCGTACCATTATCATATAGATAGAGATACTCACCATTATTATATAAGCCATCAACTATACCAATAAAACTAAAAAACTTTTTACTAAAATTAAGAGAAACATTTCCTCCAACCTTCTGACCAGGCTTTAGGTTCATATTAATCGAGCCGCTTGTGTCACTACCCTTTTTTGTTTTGATATTGATTACACCCCCCATAGCCTTGCCGCCATAGAGAGCTGATGAGCCCCCCCTTGAGACCTCGATACCATCAACAGAGCTTAATGGAATCATATTAATATCAAACTGACTATCACTACTATCAATTGGAATACCATCAAGAAGAATCAGAACCTGCTTCGATGATGAGCCACGTATCGAAATAGTTGTTACACCAGAGTCAGAGCCAGTTGAGAGAACAGTAACAACCCCACTCTCTTCAAGCAGATCTGTGACCTTCTTGTTATACTCATCTTTAACTTTTATGATTCTAGTAAAGGAGGATATATCGTCAAGATTCTCCTCCCCTTCACTTTGACCTATAACCTCTATATCATTAATTTTAATATCTTTCGCAGAGATAGATAGAGGCATAAATAACAAAATGAATAGTAAAAAAAATATCATTATATTCCTTAATTCAATTTGAAGACAATATTTGTTGTAACAAGATAGTTCTCTGTGTACCCATCTAATAGCTGTTTGTAGTTCCACTCTTTTGCACTCTTTATTGCAGAATCATCAAGAAGTTTATGCCCAGTCGACTTATCAACATCTACAGAGAGGACTTCACCGCTATTATTAAGTGTTATAAGCAGAGATACATCTCCCTCCTGCTTCAGCCTTATAGAGGCTTTAGGGTAGATTGGTATCTTATCGATTTTAAAATTGGGTTTGTATTCAAGCTTTTTAGTAGCTCCCATGCCTATTGCAAGCATAGCCCTCTCTGATTCTTCAGAATCTGAAGCAGATGATGGATTTTCACTGTTATTCTCAACATCAAGTTCACTTTCATTAGCAATAGCTTTACTATCCTCTTTAACAGGCTTCTCTACCTTCCTTTTTGGCGGATCTTTTTTGAGCGGTTTCTCCTCTGGAGGAGGTGGCTTTTTCTCTTGAATAGGGTTGTCATAGAGAGATTTTGAGATTGTTATCTCCTCAAAAGAGAAATTATTTAGATATGGATCTCTTGCTACTGACAGCTCATCACTTGAGAGGAGAATGATATTATCCCTTACGGAGCTCAATCTATCAACATTTTTCGATGGGACTATATAGTGTGAAAAAAAACAAAATAGCACTACTACTATTAATATGGAAAATATTTTTATAGATCTAATTTTCATCTCCTCACCTCGGGAAAGAAATGATAATAGATGGTCCGACTATTACGGTTGCCCGACAGTTAAGGAATTTCACCTTTTTCATCTAAAACAAACTTCAAATTAAATATAGAAAGCTAAATAGAGAAAATCCAAAAGTATATGGAAACTATTATAACTCTCAATAATCTAACCATAATATTATATCATAAAAAAAAGATCAACTTTATTTTATAATTTTGATTTAAAAATTAAAATTGATTGACATTCTAGGCCATAATGATTATAATATTCTTTGTAATTTAAGGATTATTTCTTATCTTTTATACAAACAATCCAAATTATTAAAGAGGTATTCTTATGAGGCTTGTAGACACACACTGCCATTTAGCTCTGCTAAATGAAGACCCAGTTACTCAAACAAAAGCAATTGATGAGGCAAAACGAAACGGAGTATCTGTAATAATTAACATTTCTACCAACTTAATGGATTTTTTCTCTAGCTATAAAAATACAAAAAATATACCAAATATTTTTCATACTATTGGATTAAGTCCCTCTGAGGTCAACTCAAACAACAGAGATTGGGTGGCTAAGCTTGAGGAGGGGCTATCATATGAAAAAGTTGTTGGTGTAGGTGAAATTGGCTTGGACTATCACCATCAATATGGAGACAGAAATGCTCAAATCGAACTTTTTATTAAGCAGCTTGATATAGCTTCAGATCACAACCTACCTGTTGTAATACACAATAGGCTCGCAGGAAATGATATGAGAGATATTCTTCGCTCCAAAAAGAACGTTCGTGGAATTATGCACTGCTTTAGTGAGGGTATAGATTTTGCGAAAGATATGATTGAATTGGGTTTCTATATCTCTTTTGCTGGGAATCTAACATATCGTAATGCAAAAAATCTACACGATGTAGCAAAGGCACTCCCATTAGAGAGCCTCTTGATAGAGACTGATAGCCCATTTTTGACCCCGCATTCACAGAGAGGGCAGAGAAACAAACCATCAAATCTTGTAGAGACTGCTAAATTTTTAGCCTCTTTAAGAGGTATGAATATTGAAGAGCTATCAGAGATTCTATTTCAAAATAGTCTTAAGGCATTTAATATCACATCTTTAGAAGAGTAGTAAATAACAAATTATTATAAATCCGTTTCAAATCTAGTAGATTGCTTCATTGCAAATACTAGATTTTTTTTATTCAGTGAAATATAAATATTTATATTGAATTACTATTTAAGTATGATATAATTGTAAACATATTATAAATAGACAATCTATATTTAAGGAGTATTTTATGGGTTTTGATGTGTTTTTAAATTTTGATGGCAATTGTAGAGAGGCTGTTGATTTCTATGCAAAGGTTTTCAAAGTAGAGAAGCAAAAAATTATGACATATGGTGAAATGCCGCCAAGTGATGATTTTAAGATTGATCCAAAAGATAAGGATAAAGTTCTCTATACCTTTCTACCAATCTTTGGCAGTAACTTTATGTTTTGTGATAACCCTTCAAACATGAAGAGTACAAAAGGTAATAACATAGCTCTCTCCATAGGCAGCAAAAATAAAGATGAGATAAAAACAATTTTTGATGCTCTAAAAGAGGGTGGAAAAGTTGAGATGGAGCTTCAGAAAACTTTTTGGAGCGATTTTTATGGTATGCTTATAGATAAATTTGGTATACCTTGGCAAATAACTTATGAAGATGAGAACTATAAATATTAGATGATTTGCCAAACTATTATAGAGTTAAACTTATTTTGACTATCTGTTTGGTTTTATCAGTTACAAAAAAACTTTCAGATACTCTAAATATATCTCTATTCAAAATATAGGAGATAGTTGTTTTTTCACTTTTTATAACAACTGTCTCCTTTATAATCTCTTTTGGAATTTTGGAATCCAAAAGATGTTGTTTAAGGTTTTTATAAATTAAGTTTTTATTATTGCTCTTTTTTATTGGAAAGGAGTCAGTTTCATCTATCATTTTTATTTGAATACTATCTATTTCATCTGCAGAAAAGAGAAGCTCTTTTGATAAAACAATATTTTTTTCTAAACTACCTCTATCAAACAGCTCTATCTTAATATTATAAAGGTTAGTAGCAACATTAAATGGTAATTTTGAGATTTCAATTTTTTCATCGATCCTATCTTTAGAAAATAGCCCTCTATTTATAAACCATAGAGCACTACTCTTTTTAGTTATAATTAAATTGCTTGCTTCATAATAAAAGCTATCATCTATATTTAATAGTTTTTTAAATAAGATCATATTTGGTTTTATAGGATAATTAAGCCGCTTTAATATAAAATCAACTACTCTTTTTTTTATAGAGGTATGCTTTTTTTTATATTTATTAAAATCAATAGCAATAAATCTCTTATCATTAAAAACAATCAAATCTTTGATAGATTTTTTTACTACCCTCTCTATTAAATCTATATCATCTTCAATAAAATTGAAGAAATTTTTGAATGAGGTATGATAGCTTGAATTGATATCATTAATAATAGGAATTAATCTATTTCTAACAATATTTCTTTTGTAAATATCTTCTTTATTGGTTGAATCCTCTATATATGAAAGATTACTCTCTTTAATATAGTTATCAATCTCATCTCTTGTAATAGAGAGAAGAGGTCGCATAACCTTTCCATTCTTTTTTGGTATAGAATCGAGGCTTTCAAGAGATGGAGAGCGCATAAGGTTCAAAAAAAATGTCTCTATTCTATCATCAAGATGGTGAGCAGTAACAATAAAATCTATACTATTTTTCTCTATAATTTCATAAAAAAAATTATAACGAACCCTGCGAGCTCTCATCTCAATTGACTCTCTCTTCAAATTTAACCAAACTTCAGGTTCAATATTTTTAATGAATAGAGGTACTCTATATTTTTCAGCAACATCTCTAACAAAAGTCTCCTCAAGTTTGGATTCATCTCCCCTTAGGTTATGATTAATATAGGCAATGGAGAGTGATAAATTATGCTCTTTAGAAATGTTATTAAGTATATTAAGAAGTGCAACACTATCTCTACCACCGGAGAGAGCAACAAGAAGTTTTTTGTGATTTTTAATTGATTTTAGTAGGTTATTTAAGACTTTTATCTCAAGAGTGGTTAGCTGTTCCATTAAATCTATTCATTGCCTCTTTTATATTATTATTTAGAATAAAGTTAAGGGAGTCATCCACAATAGGAAAAACATCTCTACTCAATAGCTCCAAATCACTGGGAGAAAAGTTACTTAAAACATAATCTTTCAAATCATATATAGCTGAAGTCTCGTCACTCCCGCCTATTCCAATTCTAACCCTCATATAGTCTCTGGTGCCAAGATGCTGCTCTATATTTTTGAGCCCATTGTGCCCACCACTGCTTCCACTCTCTCTAATACGAATCTTTCCAAAAGGCAAGTCCACATCATCATAAATCACAACAACATTTTTTTTATCAGCTTTAAAAAAGTTTAGAGAAGAGCTTATCGCCTCACCGCTTAAGTTCATATATGTGATTGGTTTAATTAATGCAGTCTCTGCATTATGATAACTATTTTTTGAGTATAGAAAATTGCCCTTTTTTTTGAAGTCAGAGAGGCTATATTTAGTAACTATATAGTCAAGAAAGAGAAAACCAACATTGTGTCTATTGTTTTGGTATACCCTATCTGGGTTTCCAAGTCCTGTAATTATAAACATAATTTTTATCCTAAACTATTTTTTGGCGTGCCATATCATTTTTGACAAATATCTTATATAAAAAGAAATATCATCTCTCTAATTTTGGAAAGCAAGTAAAAAACTTTATTATGAAACAACAAGCCATATTTAGTGGTTAGACTTGAATGATGTGCTATACAACAAAGTTTTTTGTATTAATTGCGAAAGCAATTTTAACAAAAAATGACTTGTATAGTACATTATTCAAGTCGCCCCCTCTAAATAAAAATAAGCATGATTTTTTCCATCTCTTCTCTCCCCTCTCATAACAAGGAGAGGGGGCAGGGGGAGAGGTGTAAAAATAAATCCATCACCTATATCCCAAACCTCTTTTTTATAGAGTCAAGATCTTCCGGTTCAATTGTCAATATAGAGTAGCCATCTTCTGTAACAGCAACAGAGTGCTCAAAATGTGCAGAGAACTTTTTATCAACAGTGGCAACTGTCCAGCCATCATCCAAAACATGCTGCTTTCCGCTCCCTAAAGTGATCATAGGCTCAATTGCAATAACCATCCCCTTCTTGAGCTTTGCTTTGCCCTGACGAAACCTGTAGTTTGGAATCTCTGGAGCTTCATGGTTGTAGTAACCAACACCATGCCCACAATAGTCACGAACAATATCATAACCAAAAGGCAATATATAATCCTCTATTGAACCACCAATCTTGTTAATCTCATTGCCATCTTTAACATTAGATATACCAATATAGAGCGACTGCTCTGTTCTAAAGAGGAGATTTTCTAGCTCCTCACTTACTTTTCCAACAGGAAAGGTAAAGGCATTATCACTTATCATATTATTCTTTTTAACACCAACATCAATGCCAATAATATCTCCCTCCTTAAGCTTGCGGCTTGAGGGAATGCCATGTATAATCTCCTCATTAACAGAGGTACAGATTGAACAAGGAAAGTCATCATACCCTTTGAAAGAGGGGGTTGCCCCATTTTTAGTTATAAAATCATATGAAATTTTATCAAGTTCCTTAGTTGTGATACCTGGCTCTACATATTTTTTTAAATGTTTGAACAATCTTGCACTTATTATCCCACACTCTCTAATTTTTTCTATCTCTTCACTACTTTTGATATATACCATTTTTTAAACCTTATATAATATTTTATTTAGAACTTCTATTTTTTTAACAGACCTATGATGTTTCATTAAATCTTCCTCCTCTAAAGGAAGAGCAGTTATATCTCTAATAATATCCAAACCAATAGCACCCTTTTTAAGTTCATCAAGCAAAAACTTTTGATCAAGCTTATTATCTCTATATTTGATTAGAAGTGTAACCCCATAGAAGAGAGTATTTAGTGAGTCTATAAGTTCTTGACTTATAGGTTTTGCATAGCTGTATGCTGGCTTTCTTGCAACACTATTTATGAAAACTTTGTTTGGCATAATTTTTTTTGCAGCCTCATAGAGCAATCCGATTTCGTTGGTAGTATCATTCACTCCTTCACAAAAAGCAATCTCAAGCTCAATCTCTCCATCATACTTACTTCTTAAAAAGATAACATTCTCAACCATCTTTTTGGCACTTATCGAATCTTCAGGTCTATCAATTTTTTTGAAAAGATCTTCTGATACAGCATCAAGACTTGGAACTATCTTATCAAAATATTTAAATGAGTCAACCACAGATGGAGAATCCAAAAAACTTGAGTTTGTCAATAGAACCAAAGGGTATCTATACTTCTCTTTGATAGCCTTTGCTATTAAATTAATATTTTTATTAATTGTTGGCTCTCCAAAACCTGTAATAGTAAAAACATCAATCTCTCTGCTATTATTTATTAAAAAAGAGTCAAGTTCTCTCATAATTTCATCAGCACCAATATAACTGTCAACTCTGTTTACTGGGTTTGCTGTTGGTTCTAGTTCACAATATATGCAATCAAAGCTGCAAACCTTGTTTGGCACTATGCTAATTCCCAATGAATTGCCTAGCCTACGTGATTTTACTGGTCCATAAACATTCATTCTATATTATCCTTTGAGTCAAGAAGTCTCTTTAAGTATGCAATCCTATTATTTTGCTCTGACATACTATTTAGCTCTCTTATCATATGATATGATGAGGCATAATTCCCCTCAAGAAAGTAGATTAGAGCTTTCATATAGGTTATCTTTTTTGTTAACATTGTATCATCATTATTGATTTCTAGCAAATTTAATATCTTCATTGAACTTTGATAATCACCATCAAGCACTTTCGCAATGGAGAGATTAAATCTTGTTTCAACAGATGGTTTATCCACTTTAGATAGTTGACCTATCGCACTGCTATAGTATCCTCTATCAACATTATAGCCATATATAACCCTATAATTTAGAAGAGTCTCTCTCTGATTTTTATCCATATCAAAACTTGATATAGTATCAAGCTCCCTCTTTGCATCAGAAAACGCCCCATTTTTTAAATAGTACTCAATTAATTTGAAATAGTAATCGGGGTTTTTGCCACCTCGCTCCCTTAAAGCCAAAAGCTCATACTCTGTTATCTCTACATTTTCACTTGATTTAGCAAATATCTCTAACAAATCTAGCTTCTCTATATAGCTTGATTTAGGATTTGAACGAACTATAGTAGGTCTATTTTTTGATATAAAATTGACAACACCACTATAATCACCTATATCAAAAAAGATCTTGGCTATTCTAAAATAGAAATCAAAATCATCTTTATATAAATTTAATCCCTCTTCTAAATAAAATATAGAATTTTTATAATCATTCAGCTTCTTATAATTAACACTCAAATTTTTATAGAGTGTCGGACTATCCTTATTATAACTTTCTCTTACTTTCACTATTGTATTAATTGATTTTTGATACTCCTTGTTCCAATAGTAGATATCTGCCAATGTAAATAGCTCCTCTATAGTATACTCTCTTAAAGAGCCAATTTTCCCATAAAAGGTAAGTGCAAGTGGATAATTTTCATTGGATATATAGTAATCACCTAGAATAGATAGAAAATCTGGATCTTTATCTATTATACTCTCATTAGAGGTTACAATATTTGAAATCTCATTATCATTTCCAAGTGAAATATTTGAGAATAGAATGAGCTTTGTTGCCAAAGTACTATATCTTGAGGATGATGTGAAAGATTGTTTAGCTATATTATCAAGAGCCTCCTCTGTTTGGTTATTAAAAAGAAGAATCATAGTTTTTATCAAACAATACTCCTCTTTTACTCTCCTCTCTTCTATAACTTTCATCTTCTTATCAAGCTTTTTTGTATATTCCAATGCAGCCTTATCATCTTTCAAAGATATATAACAGTACAATATACTCTTATGTATATTAAATTCTCTTTTATTAAAAGAAATTTTTAAAAACTCATTAAGTGCATTTTTATAGGACTCTGTTTCTATATAGTAGATACCTGAGAGAGCCTTAAACTCTGTAGATTTTCCATATCTTTTCTTTCCAAAATCGATCTCTTTTTTTGCAAGATCATACTTTTTGCTTCTCAAAAGCAGCTTTGTTCTATTAAGGGCTATCTTTGGATTATTCTTATCAATCAGAGACCACTCATCAAGCACTGACAGAGCCTCTCCATAGTTTTTATTTATAACATTTATCTCAAAAAGCTTTTCAAAAGCTCTAATCTTTTTTGTGTTTGATGGATTTGTCTTTAAATAGTTTCTATAATATATTGCTGAATTTTCTAAAAAACCATCATTATATGAGTCTTCAGCCATTTTTGAAATAATATTTGCATTATCCTTGCTTAAAGAGACACGCTTTTTTGTGCTAAAAATAAAAAGATAGACAGCAGCAAGTATAATCAAAAGAGTAAGAAAAGATAAAAATATTGTTAAAAATAGTTTTAACTTTTTTTGCTTTTTTGGATCTATATTGTTTGTGTTTTTACTTTTTTCTCTATTCTCTTTTGATTTTTTATTACTCTCTTTTTTATTATCTTTTGGAGATAAGTCTAACACTTCACTATCTTTCTTATTTTCATCATTAAGCTGCATCTAAAATTCCTATTGATACTATTTACATTTAATTATATTTATAATATCGAAATAAGCTAAACTAATTTAACATTTAAAACTAGTAATAGGAGAATATATTTTAATTTATTTTCTTAATCTATTTATGATTCTATTAAAAAGGAGAGCTAATCAATATTAACCACCACTCTCATGAAATATGAGATTCTCTTAAATAGAAAGGGAGAACAGAAAAACTATATCTTTTTTATTATTCTTATTTTTTTCTCTTCTGTTTTTGTATTAAGACTCTTTTTTGTAGTATCTATTTTCTGTTGTTTAACAATTTTCTTTTTTTTGATAGTACTATTTTTACTATCTACAACAGCATCAAGAAGGCCATTTATAAATTTATATGAATCAAGAGGACCAAACTGCTTTACTATCTCTATAGCCTCATTTATAACTACTTTGTCATCCAGCCCCTCTTCAAAAAGAAGTGAAAAGACAGAAAACCTTAAAATAGATTTATCTATTGCAGAGATTCTATTAAAATCCCAATTTCTAAGCTTTGTTTTTATTGTTTGATCAATTAAAAGCAGATTATCAATTGTACCTTTAACTAAAAAAGAGGCGTAAGTTAAAACGGCGTCAACTCTCATCTTATCCTCTTCACTATTCAGCCAAGAAAACAATAGAAGTTCATCTGTGGATATGGGATTAAAATCATAAGAAAAGAGAGACTGAAATGCAATAATTCTAGCCTCTCTTCTTTCAATAAAATTATTATTTATACTCATTCATGTAATATTCAATATTAGCCTTTGATTTCAAATCTTTTAATAGATTTGTAAACTCATCTCTTAAAATCTTTTCACGATCACTCATTCTAAAGTATTGAACAATTTGAGGTTTTGCCTCATCATATGGAACAATTCTCTCATTTTGTTTATCAATAACATAGAATATATGAAATCCACTCTTTGACTCTAACACATCAGTGACCTTACCCTTTGGTGTATTAAATAGTACATTTATTATATCATCACCAAATACATTTTTTGCCATCTCATCATTCTTAAATAGACTTCCTAAATATCCTCTATCCAACTTATTTGTCTTTGGGTTTACCTTATCCCTTGACTCTGTATCTTCACTGTTCAGTTCACAGAGAGAATCAAAACTCTCTCCAGACTTAAGCCTCTTTAAAATATCTTCAGCTCTCTTATTTATTATAGCCTTTTCAGATGCAGGAAGCGGTTTCCCCTGAACATCTATAGCTTTCAAAAATATATGTTTAATTTCAACAGATTTTGGAACAACAAATTCTCTAACATTTCCATCATAAAACTCTTCAAGCTTTGCTTCTGGATATACCTTTTGCATGGTATCTTGAAGTTTCTTCTCTGCCCTCTTCTCGATATATTGTCTTACCATTATTGTCTCTTTTACCTTTTCAGTAAACTTATCATAGGTAAGCTCTACCTCTTTTTGAATATAGGCTCTATAATCTTCTTCACTAAAAGTAAAGTTTGGATTATCTTTAGACATCTCTTGAGCATATAGCATCTTATATTGATCAAGCATAGCTTTTAATTGATTTTCATCTACAATAATATTTTTTGTCTTTATCTCATTTCTAAGAAGCTCTTCATCTATCATACTCTGTAAAACACTCTTTTTTGTAACAGGTGTTCCATCTAAAGAGGGCAACTTGCTTCTCTGTTTAAATTCTTTTTCAAGTTCTTTTAATGTAATTATTCTATTATTAACTTTCACAACTTTATCTCTACCCACATTAAGTTGTTGAGAAAAAACCAAACTAGGCACAACAACCAGAAGTAAAGAAATAAACAATTTGAATTTTAACTTCATATAAAAAACACTCTCCACATTATATTATTTTCCATTATAAAACTATTGATTAAAAACATCAATGCTAAAAGTTATATAATTTAGAAAAAATAGATATAAAAAAAATAACATTTTTTTCAATATTATACAAATATTTTTTTAACATTTTCACTATTACTTTTGCAGAAACTTAAATCTAATTAAAACTATCATAAACTGCATTTGAGAATTGGACAGCTGAATCTATATCCATCTCTTCACCTCTCATATTTTTATCTATATCTAACCTATCTAAAACATCTATAATGGCTCTCTTCTCTATATCACTTAAGAGAGTTGACATCATAAGATTGTTGTGAATCTTCTTTCGCCTATTTAAAAAGAGAGATTTTGCAACTCTAAAAAAAAGCTCTCTATTCCTTAACTCAAAGTTGCTATTTTTTTCAAAAATAACAACAGCAGAATCAACATTGGGAGATGGGTAGAAGCACCCCTTATCAATATAAAATTTATGTTTTATATTTTTATTAAGTTTTGAAAGAATTGATATATAAGAGTACTCTTTTGTTTTAGGTTCTGCCAAAAGTCTAGTTAAAACTTCTCTCTGCACCATAAAACAGAAGTTATCAAACCTAAACTCTGAAGAGAAAGTAGTCTCCAATATCTCTTTTGTAACATTATATGGAATGTTCCCACAAATAACTACTTTGCCACTATCTTTTATATATTTTTGCCAATGGAAAGTTTTAAAATTCCTTAAAAAATCGCCTTCCACCAAAATAAAATTATCATAATTTTTAAATTCTTCTTTTAGGATCTCAATAAAACCAATATCAATCTCAAAAGATACTACCATACACTTTTTTTCTAACAATTTATATGTAAGTGCACCAAGTCCACTTCCAATTTCTAAAACAAGATCGCCCTCTTTAACACTCATTAAATTAATGATCTTTGATGATATATTACTATCTATTAAAAAGTTTTGTCCAAATCTTTTTTGAGCAACAAGGCCCCTATTTTTTAATAGCTTCTTTATACTCTCTATGCTATACGGATTGTAGTTCATCCAAAATAACCTTTAATATATTCTCTCTCCCATCACTGAAAGAGATAGTGGATAGATTGTTTTTCATCTCTGAAAGTTTTTCTGTGAATAAAATCTTATTTAATAGATCATTAAGTTTGTTGGCAGTGAGTTCTTTCTCTTCTAAGATAACAGCTCCACCATATTGTGTAACAACTAAAGCATTTTTATATTGCTCATTATTTGTTGCAATAGCCAGTGGTATAAAAATAGCAGGAGTCTTTCTTGCCAAAATCTCGTTTACTGTTCCAGCTCCACTACGAGCCACAATAAGATCAGCTATGGAGTAGATATCACCTATCTCCTCACCTATAAAATCATATAAGAAAAATTTCTTCTTCTTATCATCTGTCAGTGTCTCTCTGAAATCACGCATTATATCAAAATCACTATTTTTACCTGTTTGAAAAATAATATTTACCTTATCCAATAAACTATCAATAATTTCTAAAGAGACCTCATTCAATATATGGCATCCAAGTCCGCCGCCTGTAAAAAAAACTGTTGGTCTCTCACTATCAAAGCCAAATCTAGATCTAGCACTCTCTATAGAACCACTAAAGACCTCATCTCGCAATGGAATACCTGTAACAACAACTTTACTCTCTGGAAAATATTTTTTGCTCTCACTAAAAGTTATGCAAACCTTATCAGCAAATTTGCTGGCTATTTTGTTTGCAAGTCCTGCGTCTATAGTTTGTTCATGAATAACAATAGATATTTTTTTTCTTTTAGCTGCTATAACAACAGGGACAGATACAAACCCACCAGTACTAAATATGAGATCTGGTTTGAAATTAGATATAATTTTCAAAGATTGAAAAAAACCTTTTATTATTCTAAACATATCTGTGAAATTTTTAAAAGATAAATATCTTCTCAATTTTCCTGTAGAAACTGATTTATAGTCTATCCCCTTCTTTGTAACAATATCTCTCTCTACACCATCTTTAGAGCCAATACATAGAAAATTGTAGTCAATCTTATTTTCACTACAATATTTTTTTATGAATTCTATCATTGCAACCGCAGGCATAGTGTGTCCGCCAGAACCGCCACCAGTAAATACTACCCTCATATTTTTAGCTACCAATAACACCCACCCTCTATAGATTTTGCAGCCTTTGGAATCTCATCCCCTGATGGTCTAACCCAATGCTCATTAAAAAACTTTGATATATATATATAGTTACTTTCCCATCTTGTACCTTTTATCCCAAAGAGAATTTGAGTTGTGCCACCCAAATGTATTGCCTGTTTTCCAAGACCTTTAATGAATGCTCCTAAAGGTAGTCCATATGCCCCAGCCCCAATAAGTGCAACATCAAAATCTATATTTTTGATTTTATCTTTCATATAATCCAATGCTTCAAACCATGTTTTAAACTCTGTATGTTGTCCTGCTATAGATTGAACCGCCTTAAGTGTAATTAGTTCAAACTCAGGCAGAACATCTTTATCATCAAATAATTTCTCTCTATTGTTTCTATATTGACTCTCTATAGTTTTTGCAAAAGGGTGAATAACTAATACCTTTTTGCCCTTCAATTTTTTTGACCAAGGATCTTTATGTTGATATGGATCTAAATTTCCTAACTCTGCAAGTTGAGCATTTTTACAATAGGTATTACAAATCACATCTTCATATGGATTAAACCAAATACCTAGAAGATCTATTTTTGGAATCTCATGAAGATATAATTCTGAGAATTTTTTCAACAATTTATCTTTTCGTGGAAAAAAACCAGCATTATTACACATAGCATCAAAAACTCCACTAGAGAAGTTGTAGTTTGGACCACCTTTCTTTACTACTAAATTATAGTATTTCAAACAATTTAACTCACTCGTTCCAAGTCTAGAAACAAAAAAAGGAGTTCTCTCCTCTATTTTATTTTTTATAAAATTATTTATATCAAGAGCATTAAGAATTTTTTTATCATAATCCTCATCACTAGGTTTCTGTATATGAAAATAGTCCTGATAATTTGCAAATATAGTATTATAAAATTTATTTTCTATTTTTTTAAATAGCCATTTTACCATTATATCTCCAAATGAATATCTTTAACTTAATTAAAAAAAATATATTACCAGTAGCAGCCACCCTCTACAGTGTTTGCAGCCTTTGGTCTCTCATCTTCTGCTGGCCTAACCCAATACTCATTAAAAAACTTTGATATCTCTGGCATAGCTTCCCATCTTGCCCCTTTAATACCAAAGAGAATCTGTAAAGCACCACCTAAGTGTACTGCTTGCTTTCCCATCTCTTTAATAAAAGCTCCAAGAGAAATACTATATGCCCCAGCCCCAATAAGTGCAACATCAAAATCTATATTTTTAATCCTATCTTTCATATAATCCAAAGCTTCAAACCATGTTTTAAACTCTGTATGTTGTCCCGCTATAGATTGAACCGCCTTAAGTGTAATTAGTTCAAACTCTGGCAGAATATCTCTATCATCAAATAATTTCTCTCTATTGTTTCTATATTGACTCTCTATAGTTTTTGCAAAAGGGTGGATAACTAATACCTTTTTGCCCTTCAATTTTTTTGACCATGGGCTTTTATAATAGTAGGGCTCTAAACCAGCCAGCTCTCCAACCGATGTGTTTTTGCAATATGTATTACAAATAATATCCTCATATGAATTATACCATATACCTAAAAGATCTATTTTTGGAATATCTTCAAAATATAGCTCTGAAAACTTTTTTAATAATTTATCTTTTGGTGGAAAGAAACCAGAAAGATTGCAGACAGTCTCTCTTGGGGTCTTTGCAAAAAAACTATTGTAGTTCGGACCACCATTTTTTATGACAAAAGTATAGTATCTTACACAATTTAGTTCACTAGAGCCAAATCTTGCTGCTAAAAAAGGGTTATTATCCTCTATTTTAGAAGCCAAAAATCTATTTGTCTCATCACCACTTAAAATTTTATTATTATAATCCTCTGCTTTAGGAGTCTTTAAATGCAGATATTCTGGAAAAAACCTATCAAAATATAGATAACGTAGTTTCTCTCCTACTCTCCTAAAAAAATTCTTCATAACTTATGCTTCCTTAAATTTTATGAATTAACTCAAATATAATACTTATTATAATATAAATAAAATTCTCTCTACCAATAGCAGCCATCCTCTACAGAGTTTGCCACTTTTGGGGTCTCCTCTTCAGAGGGTCTAACCCAATACTCATTAAAAAACTTTGATATCTCCGGCATTGCTTCCCATCTTGCCCCCTTTATTCCAAAGAGAATCTGTAAAGCACCACCTAAATGTATTGCCTGTTTTCCAAGCTCCTTAACAAATAGCCCTAGTGGCAATCCATATGCCCCAGCTCCAACAAGTGCAATATCAAAATCTATATCTCTAATTTTTTCTTTCATATAGTTCAATGCATCAAACCATGTTGCAAAATCTGGGTGTTTCCCACCAAGAGATTGAACTGCTTTAAGTGTTATAAGCTCAAACTCAGGTAAAACGTCTCTATTTTCAAATAATTTTTCTCTATTTTTTTTATATTGGCTCTCTATAGTTTCAGCAAAAGGGTGTACCACTAAGACCTTTTTCCCTTTCAGCTCCTTTGACCAAGGTTTTTCATAATAGTATGGCTCCAAACCTACCAACTCTCCAAGCGTACTATCTTTACAGTAGGTGTTACAAAGAATATCTTCATATGGATTAAACCATACACCCAAAAAATCTATCTTTGGAATTTTATTAAAATATAGCTCTACAAACCTATTTAATAATTCATCATCATGAGGAAAAAAACCTGAAAGATTGCAAACAGAGTCTATCACTATCTTTCCTGCTGCAGAGAGGCTATAACTTGGTCCACCTCTCTTAATTACAAGGTCATAGTATCTCAAGCAGCTTTGCTCGCTTGAACCAAACCTACCTGCAAAAAAGGCTTCACCACTAACTATTCTATCTATCAGCAGATTGTTTAGTTCAGCTCCATCTAAGATCTCTCTATTATAGTCTCGAATTTTAGGTTTTCTAAAATAGCCCGGAAAAAATAGAGAAAAATATATACTTCGAATTTTATATATGATTCTTCTAAAGATATTTTTTTTCATATTAACTACTTTCCGCAGCAATGCTTATACTTTTTCCCACTCCCGCATGGACATAGATCATTTCTACCTATCTTTGTTGAGACAACATTCTGCTGATTTTTTTGTGCGGTATGTGCTGCCCCATCTTTTGAGAAACTGTTATATGTTGTATGCTGTGTATAGTAATTAGAATTGGCATTATTTGTAGAGACACTCTCTATCTTTATTCTAAAAATCTGATTTATAATATGATCTTTAATTTTAAGAATAAAATTATCAAACATATTTGAGCCCTCTATTTTGTACTCTATAAGAGGATTCTTTTGTGAATAAGAACGCAAGTATACCGCCTCTCTAAGCTGCTCCATATTTTCAAGGTGATCTTGCCATGCCTTGTCAATAAGCATTAAATATAGCTCTCTAAGCTTAAAGTTTAGATATTCATGCCCCATAACCCTATCTTTCTCTTCAAGCTCTTTATTCAATATCTCTTGAATTTTTTCTTGCATAACTTTTGGATTATTTTTGTACTCATTTACAATATTGAGAGGCTCAATAAAAAAAGTTACTTTAAGAGATTTTAGAAGCTCACTGGTTGCAATATCAACTCCCTTCTTAAGATTTATCATATAATCATAGAAGAAATCTTCAAGACTCTCTTTTGAATACTCATAAATTCGGTCAATTATTCTCTCATCAGAAAGAACCTCATCCCTCTTATTATATATAAACATTCTCTGTTTGTTAAGAACATCATCATATTCCAAAAGGTGCTTTCTAATTTCAAAGTTTCTTGTCTCAACTTTCTTCTGCGCTCTCTCAATAGAGCTGGTTATCCATGGATGCTCAATAAGCTCTCCATCTTTCATACCAAGTCCTCCAAGCATCTTTTGAATACGCTCACCGCCAAAGAGTCTCATCAAATCATCATCCATTGATATGTAGAATCTACTCTCACCAGGGTCCCCCTGACGTCCAGAACGACCTCTAAGCTGATTATCAATTCTCCTTGACTCATGTCTCTCTGTACCAAGAATAAAGAGTCCACCGACCTCTTTTACCTTTTTATTTTCATCAATCCAATCATATGCTGCATCAATAATAGTACCAATAGAGTCTATTGCTGTTTTATTAGAGAGGGTGTTGGCTTGTTCCTTTGCCTCTTCCAATTTCATCTTATCAATAAGCTCCTTTATATCTAAGATCTTTACTCTCTCATCTTCTGTTATTGTCTCATCCTGCAATATCTCTTCAAAGTCATCATCATATCTACGCTCACCGCCGAGCTTGATATCTGTACCACGACCAGCCATGTTTGTTGCAATAGTTACTGCTCCAAATCTACCAGCTTCAGCAATAATATCAGCCTCTCTCTCATGATGTTTAGCATTCAATACATTGTGTCTAACATTAGCTTTTTTAAGAAGATTACTAAAGTGCTCTGAACTCTCAACACTTATAGTTCCAACCAAAAGCGGCTGCCCCTTTTGGTGAATAGATTTAATCTCTTCAATTATAGCTCTGGATTTATCTTTTGCTGTAAGGTAGACTCTATCACTGTTATCAACTCTAGCAACAGGAACATTCGTTGGAATTACAGTTACATCAAGGTTATAGATATTTTTAAACTCTGCAGCCTCTGTATCAGCTGTACCTGTCATACCAGCAAGCTTTTGATACATTCTAAAGAAGTTTTGAAATGTAATTGAGGCAAATGTTCTTGAACGTCTCTGTACAGTTATACCCTCTTTTGCCTCAATTGCCTGATGCAAACCGTCAGAGTATCTTCTACCCGGAAGCACACGACCAGTATGCTCATCAATAATCATAACCTCATTATCTTTCACCATATAATCAACATCAACTTGAAATAGGTGTTGTGCCTTCAATGCTTGAGTAACATAGTGCACATACTCAAAGTTCTCTTGATTATATATGGAATCCTTTATAATATTTCTATCTAAAAGCAATTTCTCAAGCTTAATTATACCATCATCAGAGAAATTAATATTTTTGGATTTTTCATCTAGCTTATAGTCTCCAACAAGTTTTTGAGGATTGAAAGGATCTGCCTCATCAGGATATCTTCCATCAGGATTTTTCTCACACTCTTTAAAGAATGAGACCAATTTACGGGCATTTATAATATGCTTTATATCATTCTCTGCAACACCAGAGATTATAAGAGGTGTACGAGCCTCATCAACTAGAACAGAGTCAACCTCATCTACAATACAATAGAAGAAATCTCTCTGCACTTTTTGGCTCTTGTCATAAACCATATTATCACGCAGGTAGTCAAATCCAAACTCATTATTTGTTCCATATGTTATATCTCTTCCATAATTATCACGCCTCTCATCGTTAGTCATATTGCTCAATATATTACCAACTGTCAGCCCCAAGAAGTCATAAATTGGAGACATCCACTCCGAGTCTCTCTTTGCAAGATAGTCGTTTACTGTAACAACATGAACACCTTTACCTGCAAGAGCATTTAGATAAACAGCAGAGGTTGCGGTCAGAGTTTTACCTTCACCTGTCTTCATCTCTGAGATATGCCCCATATGGAGTGCAATACCACCAATCAGCTGTACATCATAGTGTCTCTGTCCCATAGTACGCCAAGAGACCTCTCTAACCACAGCAAATGCCTCAATAAGGAGGTCATCCAAAGTCTCTCCAGCTGCCAGTCTATCTTTAAACTCTTTTGTTTTAGCCTTTAGAGCAGTATCATGCAAAGCTCTCATCTCTGGTTCCAACTGATTTATTTTAGTAACAAGAGGATAGATTTTCTTTAAATACCTCTCATTTTGAGAACCGAATATTCTTGTTAAAATTGACATATAAAACCTCTATAATAGTTAAAGCATTAATATACAAAATAATTTAAACAAAAGCAAAAATAGAGAAAGTAAGACTCTTTTTTATTAACCTTTGATAACTATGACTCTACTAAAATAAAATCAAATTGTCAAAAGTTTATACATTTGGATTTTGTAAAAATATCAGATATTATTAAATCCGTTTCTTATACTATTTTTTTCGTACAAATTTACCATATTTGTAAAAATAATTGACATGATTAATTTATGTGATAAAATATTTATTATAGTCAATAGCTGTGAGCTTCATTTATGAAAAAATATTTTTTATTTCTATCTGTCTTACTTTTAATTTCTGTAACATCTTTTGCAAATGATACAAATAAAATAAAGATATTGGTTCTTCCATTCTATACAAAAGGTAATTTAGATACTAAATTGATCGATTCGCTTTATGATAATTTTATAAAGACAATAGATGATACAAAAAATTATAGCACTATTACTAAAAACAGGCTTGAAACAACTTTGGAGATAGCAGAGATTCAAAAAAAGAGTGATTTTACTAATCAAGAAGCAGTAGAAATTGGAAAGTTGGTTAGAGCAAAGGTTGTGATAGTTGGTTCTATCTCACTTTTTGATGATGGATATTATGTTTCAATAAAAGGCATTAATGTTAATAATG
>JAVBQL010000032.1:0-35457 GCA_031549085.1 Spirochaetota bacterium | reverse complement strand
CATATATTGCTCCAATAAAGGTTGCAATATTGCCACTTGTTAAGAAAGATGGTTTAAGCGATTTGGCTTTTGAGATAGAGAACGAGATAAGAGATACATATACAACATTCTATGATGAGTCTGGCTCAATTGGTAGAAGATACTCTAGACAAGATGAGGTTGGAACGCCTTTTTGTATAACTGTGGATTATCAAACAAAAGAGGATAACACGGTCACAATAAGATTTAGAGACTCTATGCAGCAAAAGAGAATTGATAGAAAAGATATTATTTCAGTAATAAAAGCTGAGATAGCTAACTACAAGAGGCAATAATTTTTTTATAATAGACCATTAAAAAAACCACTTTAAAATATTTTTTAAAGTGGTTTTACTTTTGTAAACTAACTAAAAAAACAATTTATGATAAGTGATTTAATTATAATATTAGGTTTCATATTTATAGCCATTGGCTCTATCCCTTTTTTGAAAAATATAGATAGAACTATCATTGGACTCACATTTTCTGTTCTGGTTATTATTGCTCACGGTATCTCTTTAAAAGATGCCTACAATGCAGTGGATCTTAATACTATTTTTATTCTTTTTGGAATGATGGCAATAAACAGCTCTCTTCAATACTTTGGCTTCTTTAACTTGATAGAAGAGAGTGTTGCTGCTATTGCAAAAAATAGAATTTTGCTCTTAATATTCACTATTATAACATCGGCTTTACTATCAGCTATCTTTCTTAATGATACAATCGCAATTGTCTTCACTCCCTTTGTTATATCTCTATGTATGACCTATAAATATAACCCAATTCCATATCTTATGGCTCTTGCAACAAGTGCAAATATAGGCTCAGCTCTCACCATTATTGGCAATCCTCAAAATATCTATATTGGTAGTATTTCAAATATTCCATTTTTGGAGTTTTTCTTAACTATGGCTCTTCCGTGTCTCATTTCACTCGTTGTTGCTTTTTTGCTTATACTACTTGTATATAAAAAGGATTTTTTTAGTAAAGAGATAGACAATCAAGATGAAAATGAAGATGCTGCAAATCATATCAAAGTAAGTAGTATTGAAATTAACAAATCAATAGCAAAAGAGATAATAGCTAAAGAAAATATATATAAATCTATCTTTATAGTTCTATTTTTACTAGTTGGTATATTTCTAGGGTTTAATATAACACTTGTTACCCTATCAGCTTGTTGTATACTCTTTCTAATTTCAGGTTATAAAGTTGATGAGATATTTTCTAAAATAGATTTCTCTTTACTTATTTTCTTTATATCACTATTTATTCTAACAGGAGCCGTTTCACATTCTAAGTTTTTCTCATCTATTTTAACATCTGTTACACCATATATAAAGAGTTCAAATTTAAGCTTTGGAACTATCACTCTCTTTTTGAGTAATATTATTTCAAATGTGCCTGCGGTTGTTGTATTAAGTAACTTTATAGCAACCAAAAAAGAGTGGTTTATGCTTGCTCTTATCTCTACATTTGCGGGGAATCTAACATTGTTGGGCTCTGTGGCAAATCTCATTGTTTGTGAAAGTGCAAAAAAGAGAGGTATCAACCTCTCATTTCTTGAGTATCTAAAAGTTGGTGTGCCATTAACAATTATCACATCACTTATTGGAGTGCTCTATTTTTCATTTTTTTAAGTTCATTATTGGCATGTTTAATAAAATAGTGTTCTAATCTTTAACTTGTTCAAAGTAAAGATTAAAACACAATTTTTTTTTAATTTAATAGATTAGTTTTATTTCTCAATTTAAATGTAGAGACCAGATTAACCAATCTCTCAGCTTTTGATACCATCTCTTCAGATGAAGCTGATAACTCTTCAGAGCTTGATGTAACTAGATGTACAACTTGCTCCTGCTTTGAAGAGACACTTGATAGTTGCTTGATGTTGGTTTTCTGCTCTTTTGATGTGTTTGATATGGCTTCAACCATATTTGATGTCTCTATTATACCTGGAACAATGCTAGAAATTAATTCCCCTGCTTTTTTAGCAACATCAACACTTGTTCCTGACATACTTCTAATTTCATCAGCTGCATATAGGGTTCTTTCAGCCAATTTTCTAACTTCGTTTGCTACAACAGTAAATCCCTCTCCATGTTCACCAGCACGAGCTGCCTCAATTGCTGCATTAAGAGCCAACATATTTGTGTTATTAGCGATTTCTGTTATTATCTGTATCTTTTCTGCAATTGTGGTCATAGATTGTACTGTTTTATTAACTGCTTCGCCACCATGTTCTGCCTCTTCTGCTATATTTTTTGCTATTTTTTCAGCTTCTATAGCATGGTCAGCATTTTGGTCTGTGGTTGACTCCATATCATCTATGCTTAATACGATTTGGTCAATACTTGATGATAGATCCATAGCACCATCAGACAAAGACCCCGCTGCATTTGCGACCTCAACTGCAGCGCCACTCATCTCCATAGAGCTAAACTGCACTTCATGGATTAAATTATTAAGATTGGTAAGCATTGTATCACAAGAGGATACCATATCTTTTATCTCTTTATCACTCTTATTTTTGTATCTCTCTTCAATAATATGAGTTAGGTCACCTTTAGAGATGCTATTTAGAAGTGAGTTAATATATTTTATTGGCTTTGAAATTGAGTCAGATATAAAGAAGCTAACTAATGTTACAACAACTAAACTTAATATTATTGATATACTCATAATTAGTAGTAGGTTAAATTGACTATTTTTAGATTGCTCTAGAACCTCTTTTTCATATGCTGTAACATCTTCAGTATAGAGTCCTGTTCCAATAATCCATCCAAACCCTTTATGATAGGTAGAGAAGCTTCTCTTCTCTTTTGCCTCTGTCTCTCCAAGCTTTGGGAACCAATATTCTGAAAAACCATCTCCATTCATAGCAGCTTTTCTAATTGCCTGTACAAAAAGAACTCCATTTGTATCTTTGGCCTCATTACGATTTTTTCCCTCAACATTTTTGTTTCCATATAGGACGACATTCGTTCCATCAAGTGTATCAGCCCAAAAATAGCCAACATTACTTGTAGTTGAACTGATATTATATCTTATATTTCTTACAAGATGTGCTGCCATTTTATATGCATCATCATATGTCATTTCACCACTTAGATATAAGTTGTATATAATATCAACCATCGAATATGTTGATTCAGATTCATATTTTAGTATATTATCAAAAGAGTCATGGAGCTCTTTTTTTGTAGCTTCCATAGTATCGTTAGAGCTTTTTAGATAGAAAGTAACTGTAACGAAAAAAAAGATTATAAAAACAAGAAAAACAAGAGAGACAAATGTTATACTTATCCTATTTTTAATTGACATTAGTAACCACCTTATTTGTATATAGAGTAATATTATGTAGATAATATAATATAATAATAGTAATAGCAGAAAAAATCAATAGTGACCACTAGTTATTTTTTTTTATAAAATTAAGTTAAATTTATTGACTATATTTAATTTTATTTCTTTGGAAAGTCTAATAGTTTTATACTCTTTATTTGTCTGTCTGTTGCTTCGAGTATCTTAAATTTCATATCTTTATATGTAACAATCTCTCCGCTTTTTGCAATTCTTCCAAGAATAAGATTTATTACACCACCCAAAGTCTCAACATTATCTTTGATATCATCAGAAAAATCAATACCAGTTAGATCATGAAAATCATCTAAATAGATAGAGGCATCAAATATATTTTCATCTAAGAGCTGTATAGACTCAAGCTCCTTCTCTTTTATCTCCCCAATAACCTCTTCAAGAATATCATCAATAGTAATTATACCTGATGCAGCACCAAACTCATTTACAACGATTCCCATATGCTTATCATTCTTTTTCAGTTCAGATAATATCTGTACTACAGGTTTTGATGATGGTATTATATAGAGATCTTCAATGTATTTTGCAACGGGCTCTTTGTCGTCAGCGCCAATTATGCTTGATATATGTACTGTCCCAATGATATTAAAAATATTATCACTATATACAGGGTATCTGTTGTATTGCCTTGATTTTATAAGCTCTTTTAATTTATGTACAGTCTCATTTTTTTCAATTAATACAACCTCATCAAGACGAAGCATTATATTTCGGGCAGTAAGTTCATTAATATCAAAAATATCTCTAATTATCTTTTTTGCTTTTGGATTGTTTGATGTTCCAGACTCTGCCACCAATATCTCAAGTTCATCTCTCGAAATTGTTCCAAATTCAGATTTTTTATCTTTAAAGAGTCTTCCTATAAAATTTGAGACCCAACTTATTACTATTATTATTGGAAAGAGTATGGTGTAACCTATTTTTATTCCTGTTGAATATCTTAGAGATGTTATTGTTGGATATTTTCTTGCAACAGAGTTTGGTGTCATCTCTCCAAATATAAGGATTATTGGCTGTATTATTATAGTAACGATAATTTCTTTTGGTATATTGAAGCCGAATAAAATAAGAACATCTTTTCTTACAATACTATCGAAGTAGAACGCTGCCAAAGATGTTGCAATAACAGTTGCAAGGTTTACGCCCACAAGAGTTGTTGCAAAAAGTTTATCGGGGTTATTTAATAAATATAAAATTGTAGAGGCCTTCTTATTGCCATTTTTTGCAAGGTAATTTAATCTAATCTTATTAGAACTTACCATAGCCATCTCTGAACCTGTGAAAAAAGCCTCCATAGCTACAAAGAGAAGTACTGCAAGAGGGACTAAATTAATTGGATTTTCCACTGTTTGTCTCCTCTTTGCTGTTTTCTTCTCTATTTTTTTTTGTGACAAGCACCTTTTCGATAACATTTGGCTTTGCACTTAGTATTTGAAAATTTAAATTTTCTATAGTTAAAATCTCACCATTCTCTGGTATTCTATTTATATGTTCTAATATATATCCACCAACACTAGCATTATTTTCGCTTTTTATGTTTGTTTTGAATATTTTGTTAAATTCATAGATATCTATATTCGCCTCTATCTCTATTGTATAGGGATTATGCTCTTTATAGAGAAGGGTAGAGCGGTCTTTATATTTTATATGTCCAATTATTGCTCTGAATATATCTTTTTGTGTAACAAGACCAGAGATACCGCCAAACTCATCTATAACTAGAACAATTTGATGGGCTGTCATTTGAAACATTTTTAGCACATTTTCAACTTTTGATGATGCAGGTATATAAAAAGGTGGTTTTAATAGATATTTATAGTAAGAGAGCTTTCTTTTGGACGAAGTAAGATTTATTATGTCTGATACATAGAGAATGCCAATAATATTCTCCTCTTCACCTTCCCAAACTGGTATTTTTGTATATTTTTTTGCTTTTATCATCTCCATTAATTTTTCAATTGGGGTCTTTATTGAAACAGAAAAAATATTATTTCTGTGTCTCATTATCTCCCACACCTCTGTATCTGATAGCTCTATAACATTTCCAAGGATAAGTTCCTCCTCTTTATTTATTATACCTTTATGATGGCTATCTTTTATAACATCAATCATCTCTTCTGTTTCATAATCTTTTTGTTCCTCTTTTATACCATGAAAAAAGATAAATGAGTTTATAGCAACCAATAATTTTGCTATATTTTTCAATCCCCAGATTATTGGATTAAATAAAAATTGAATTACTATCCATGCAGGAGCAACAAGCAGAGAGAAGCTTGAGGCTATCTTTGTTGCAATTGCTTTTGGAGTAACCTCTCCAAACAAAAGTATTGTTAATGTTATTAGAAGTACTTCAAGGATTGGATTAAGGTTTGGAATTAGTTTAGCTAATATTCTTGAAGCAACGAGGGTTGCAAGTATATTGGCAAGTGTATTAAAAATAAGAATTGTTATTATTAATTTTTGAGGGTTGTTAATAAGGAGCTCTATAAGTCTTCCACGCTTTGGGTGTTTTTTCTTTAGTGCCTCTATTCTAAAGCTTGAGAGAGAGAAGAGGGAGGTTTCTGAACATGAACAAAAAAAAGATAGAAAAAGAACACCACACATTAAGATGAACAGTCCCAATCATTGTTCCTAAGTTTTATATATTTAAAAAAATAATCTATTTTTATAACAATATTTAAAGTCTAAAGTTTTATTGATAAAAACCTATATTTAATTATATAATGAAAAAAACTCTTTTGTCAATTTTTTTTATACATATTTTTATCACACTTTGCTCAAACACACCTACTGTATCAGAAAGACTATACTGTTTTAAAATATTTTCTCATCATGTTCCATATGAGATATACTGTACAAAGACGGCAATGGGCTACTATAAATATGAAATTGAGCTTAATGGAATGAAGCTATATCTTACATATGAAGGAAAAGATTTTTATAATAGATCATTTTTTGATGAAAAACCAATAGTTGGTGATATGTATGCGATGAATATTTGGACTAATAATAGAGGAGAACTCCTTAGGTTCAAAAAGAAGTTTGGACCTGTTATTGACAAAAATCGAGAGAGAAAAAATTGGGACTATGGATATGGTCCAAACTATTAATCTAAATAAGATATCAAATTTTTAAACACCACATTTATAAATGTTTTTTAAACTCTCTTTTTTAAAAATCTATGTTGATTTTTTATTGCTTTGGGATTATACTACTTAGCATAGTATAATTATTTATTAAGATGAGGTTTGTGACTTGAAGAGAATACTGAAAATATTTATTATATTGATATCTGTTGTTGTTATTCTATCTGTATCGGTGGTTGTTATTACATATGTACTTAATATGCCAACTGGAAATATAGCTGCTAATGGCACTGAAATAGAGATTAGAAATGGAGATAACCCACATAAAATTGCAAATAGATTATATATTGATGGAGCAATCAAATCAAAAAGACTCTTTGTTATAATAAATCGGGTTTTTGGCTTTGATTCAAAGATAAAATCTGGCTACTTTATGATAACAAAAAATATGACAACTTTTGATATAGCAAAACATTTTGTATATGGTCAGCCAATAACAGTCAGCTTCACAGTCCCTGAAGGAAGTACAGTTAATCAAATAAAAGCTATTCTAATAGATAGGAATATAGTTAAAGCAAAAGAGATAGATGATTTTTTTGCAAAGAGTGACTATTTATCTGTCTTGGGGTTGGGTGATTTTCCATCATTGGAAGGTTTTCTATTTCCCGAAACATATAAAATTGATAAGGGCTCTACGATCGAAGAGGTTCTAAAGATAATGATTGCTATGTTTTATAAGAAGATCTCATTAGTGGAGCCAAACTATAGAGAGATTGACTCAAAAGAGTTTTATAAAAAAATAGTAATGGCATCTATCATTGAGAAAGAGGTTAGAAATCAAGATGAATCAAAAATTGTAGCTGGAGTCTTCTATAATAGGTTGAAAAAGAGAATGAAGCTTGAGAGCTGTGCAACAATACAGTACATTTTAGGAAAACCAAAGGAGCGACTTTTTGAGTCAGATCTATTGGTGGAACACCCATTTAATACATATCTAAACTATGGACTTCCGCCTCATGCGATTGCCAATCCTGGCTTTAATGCTCTTGAAGCAGCATTTCACCCTCTGGATCATAAATATATATTTTTTGTTGTAAAAGATCCTATAAATGGTACACACTATTTTTCAGAAACATATCAGGAGCACCTCTTTGCACAGGCTGTATATAAGGATATAAAAGGGTTTAGATAAACAAAACAAGTGATATTTCTATAAAATATAACAATTTTATCAATTCTTAATTTATTCACAGTTGACAGTAAAGAATTAAAAATGTATAACATTAATATGATTGAGAGTTATTTTATCCATTACTTTTTTTAAAGAAGCTTATGATTTTATCTCAAACAAGTTCTAATAATGATAATGAATTCATTAAAATTTTATCAAATTCTTTAGAGATGCTGAAGGGTGGCAGACTAAATGAGGCTTTAGATGGTTTCTTAAGCCTAAAAGGGAATCTGTCACATCAGGCTGATGAGGTAGTGAATAGTGGTATAAAATGCTGTAAATATTGGATAAATAAGTTTGACCAAATTAATAAAAATGAGGGAACAGATTACGAAAAGGGTATAACTCTAATTGATGAGCTTCAGACTTTTGAGAAAAATCATTTAAACGAAAATAAAAAAGTGATGAATTCTGTTATATCATCTGTTTTATTGAAGGTTATTGGACTCTTAAAAGAAGATTTGGGTTTGGGGCTTAATAGTGATTCTGTAAAAAGTGTATACCTAATTGCATTGTCCTATAAAAAAATTGGGGACTATAAAAATGCTATTAAGTATCTGGAAGAGGTAGTAAGTAAAGATAAAAATGATGCAAATGCTATTGCACTATTAGCAGATTGCTATTCACTTATTTCAGAAGCAGATAAAGCTAAAGTGTTGTTTAGAGAGGCCTTTTTTATAGATCCGTCCATAATAGATTTAACGAAATTGGAATCCAATTTAATTTTAAGCCTACTTTCAAATATGAAAGTATATGATTTTAAGTATGAAGATCTTGTTTTTTTTATACCAGTTTATGGAAGGGTTCTTGGTTTTTTCAATGTATATAGAGAGCTGTTTCCTGTTGAGCTTAAAAAAATAGAGAATGAGATATTTGTATTAGAAAGTGCTATGAAAGATACTGTTGATAATAATCAGAAGAGAGCAAGGTTATTGAACTGCTACCTGTGGTTATATGATTATTACACAATAAAGAAGAGTGAAGAGAGCATATTGCTGATTGAGAATAAAATAAGAAATATATCAGTAGAAATATATGAGTATTTAAAAAAACAAAAACTAGGAGAATAAATTGAGCGATCAACTTTTGTCAAAATTTGAGAATCTATTGAATGAAGAGAAATGGACAAGGGCCACTATAAACAACTATACCATAAAAAACTTTGAAGATCTTAATAAATTATTGGCTGATTTCAAAAAAGAGGATAGTGATGGAGAACTAATAAAAGAGATTGAGAACATGACCTCCGAGTATATCAAAAATAACAAACACTCAATTGTTGCTCTCTATATTGCATCAATTTTAAATTTGGAAAAGGGAAATATTGATGAGAATTATCAATACTCTCTTCTAAAAATTTTTACCGATAACCTTAAATGGAATATTGTTGAATATTTATGTAATAAATTTTTGGAATATTATGAAGATAAGGTGATATTAAGAATATTGATAGATGCCTACAAAAGCCTTAACAAAAAAGATGATTTGCCTCTATTGTGGGAGAGATTGGTTAAAGTTGATAATGAAGAGGCTGATCTTATTCTAAAACTTGCTGTTTTGAAAGAGGAGAATAATCAGATAGCAGAGGCTGTTAGCTACTATAAAAAGGCTATTAATAGATTTATATCAAGCTCAAATTTTATTCAAGTTGAAGAGATCTGGAAAAAACTTCTTACTTTTGATGATGTTGGTTATGAATATTTCATTAACCTAGATAAAAGAATTTCAAAACACTTCAGTAATGATAGATCTGTTGAACTTTTAAAATATCTTTATGAGGTATATAGTGCTAAAGAAGAGCATGATGTTTGTATCAAAATTTTGAAACTTATAACAGAAAAGAGCCCA
This sequence comes from Spirochaetota bacterium, assembly GCA_031549085.1. Classification (GTDB taxonomy): domain Bacteria; phylum Spirochaetota; class GWE2-31-10; order GWE2-31-10; family MWDO01; genus JAVBQL01. Next base: position 25,893 of record JAVBQL010000032.1, on the reverse strand, counting down.
AATGATGAGTATGCAAGAAAAGAGTTTGTATCTACATATAGAAAAAAATATAGAGAGCACTCCTCATTAGAAGAGTATATACAAATCTCTAATATAGAGTCAAACTGGAGAAATTTAGCAGAGGCTGTTGCAAGCTTTGAAGAGCATATTGCTTTTGATAAGGGCAACTTTGTATACCATAAAACTTGGGGAATTGGTAGAATAAAAGATGTTAGCAAAAGCATGTTTACTATCGATTTTCAAAATAAAAAAGATCACAAAATGAAGCTTGATATGGCTTTAACTTCATTAAAAGTATTGCAAAAGAACCATGTTTGGATATTAAAGTTAAAGAACTTTGATAAATTTAAGAAGATGGTGAAAGAAGATCCTGTTTGGGCTTTGAAAACTCTTATTACAAGCTATGATAATAGGATTACAGCAAAAAATATAAAAGAGGAGCTTGTTCCTGAAATATTATCAACATCTTCATGGTCGTCATGGTGGACAGAGGCTAGAAGAATTTTAAAAACAGATGCAAGATTTGGAACTTTAAATAATGATAATGATGTTTATGAGATGAGAGATAAGCCACTAAGCTATGAAGAGAAGATGTTTAATAGCTTTAAGGCTGCAAAAAATTTCAGCCAGAGATTGGATTTAATACTTGATTTTATAAAGAATGGTGAGAACGATTCTGAATACTTAGAAGAGATGGCATCATACTTTATGAACTTCTTAAATACAACTAATAATGTTGATGCAGAGACAATAACAAGCTATCTTCTAATAGATAAGTATAAAAAAATACCAGCGTTTTCAAAGTTGAATGTAGCCTATTCATTTAAAGATTATATGGATAATGTTGAGAATCCGATCACTATTTTTCAAGATATTCCGCTTTCAGATTTCAAGAAAGATTATTTAGTGAAGATAAAACATACTTTCAAAAACTGGGACTCAATTTTTACAGATCTTTTCTATACTTCACCTTCAAAATATCTTTTAGAAGAGCTACTAACTAAAGGCAATGATTTTGTTGAAAAAATTGTTAGAAATCTCATAGCATCATATAAAGAGTACAGAGAGGCATTTTTCTTAGTTTTTTCTACTTTTCTAACAAAAGAGAAAGCTGCTGAAATGAAAATAGACTATGATAATCTAATATTTTCTTTAATCCACCTTATTGAGTTGACTGGTAAAGATATTACTATAAAAAAAGATATTACTCAGAATAAAAAACTATCAAACCAGATAAAAGATTTCCTATTTAAGAATAATTTCTTAACAGACTATATCAAAGATTCTAATGAAGATTTCTGTCAAAGGTTATTTACGATATCAAGTAAGCTTGAGTATATTGATACACAATCAACTGTAGATATTCAAGAGGCAATAAATAAAAAATACCCAGATATTATTGAAAAAGAGAATCTTGAGCTTAAATATGATGATGGATTATCAAAGCGTTCAATTATAGATAAGTTAATCATAACTGAAAAGAGCTTAAAGGGTATGCAAGAGGAGCTGGTTCATATAAAAGATGTTGAGATTCCAGAAAATGCAAAGAATATTGGTATTGCACGTGAAAAGGGAGACTTGAGAGAGAACGCAGACTATAAAGCAGGTAAAGAGCGTGAAGTTTATCTACAAAATAGGTTGAACAAACTTTTAACAGATATCAGCCGTGCAAGAGTAGTAAAAAAGAGTGATGTTACAGGTGAGTTTGTCACATTTGGAACAAAGATTACACTACTTGACAAGATCGCAAATAAAGATACTGAATTTATCATATTAGGACCAATGGAGTCTAACACTGAAAAAAATATTATATCATATCAGTCTCCACTAGGTCTAAATCTTTTAGATAAAAAGGTTAATGAAGAGATTAAATTTGTTCTAAATGACAAAAATTATGATTTTATATTAAAAAAGATAGAAATATATAATTTCTAAAATTTTTATTGGCTTTATATTATAATTATATTATAATATAGTCGTTAATAAATGTATGCTTTTTATACAAGGGGATTTTATGAAGGTGCATTTTTTTGTTGCTCTTATTATATTTTTAGGTGTGTTTACACTAAATGCAAGTGAAAAAACAGTATCTGTTGTTGATTCATCTAAAAGTAGTGCTGTTAGCTATCAATTTATAGACAGCGATTATCAATCAACTGTTCTTGCAAATAATATGTCAAAGGGCTCTTTGGATCTATACAAAAAGAATAAAGAAGAAAAAGAGAAAGTTGCACAATCACCAGTTTTTCATGCATTCAATATACTTGGTAATGTTTTTATGGCTATCTTTATTATATCTACCATAACAATGTTTACTGGTGTATTGATTACACTTATTAGTGGTGGTATTTATGATATATATGCTGCTAGTCCTGGTTCATTTGCTCGTAATGTATACCCATACTTTTATGATTATTATTATGTTACTGCTTATTTTAATAATTATTATAATGTTTCTCGCTCTTTTTGGGATCCAGGTTATACCATAGATGTTGCCTATGTTGGACATCTATTAACATGGATATCATTTGGTATTTGGGCTGTTAGCTTAGTTGGAATGATAGTGTTTAAAGTTTTAGCTTTCGTATTCAAGAATAAAGGTTCTGCCTCTATGTTTATAGATTCAAAAGATAATGGTAAATTGGCAAGAGTAGGTGTTGCCATTCCTTTAGGACTTCAATATTAACCTGTTTTAGTATATAACTGATTATTTTTGCACTCTCTTTTTAGAGAGTGCATTTTTTTATATAAATTAGGTTCAGTTTTTAAATTTTATGTATTATAAAAGTTATATTTTTATACTATATTCTCTTGTCTTTATAAAAAACTGATGTTAGCTTTAATAATAGAGTGTGATATTAGTTTAATTAAGGAGACTTTTATGAAAGCGTATTTTGTCATTGCGATTCTTTTTTTAAACCTGTTTTTTTTAACAGCAAACGAAAAAGAGCTTTTTCAACCAAATCGTGATTATTCTACGAAATCTAATGTAATTAGTTTCACTTTATCAGATGGTTACAAAGGCAATCTTACAAAAGGTTTATCAAAAGGTTCTTTGAACTTGTATGCATCAGATTCTTCTGTAAAACAGCCAGCTACTTATAAGGTATTTAAGGCTGTTGCAACAGTTTTTGAATCTACTTTAGGCCTCTCAGCACTTACTTTACTTACTGGTATTTTTATGACGGCTATTGGTGGTGCTACTTATGACACATATGTTGGAGAGATGGGCTATTTTGCAAAAAATATCTATTCTGACTTCTATACATCATACTATTACTTTAATCCACCAAGCTACGATCCTCCAGATGCAATAGCGGTTGCCTTTATTGGTCATATAATGACATGGGTCTCTGTTGGAGTCTTTTTGGTTAGTTTAGTTGGAGTAATAATTTTCGAAATATTAGCTTTTGCATTCAAGAAAAAAGTAGCTACTATATTTATGGAGACAAAAGATGAAGGAAAACTTGCAAGGTTAGGTATTGCTATACCTTTGGGTGAATAGCAAAACTTAATTAGCAATTTTAGAAAGAAATCCACACAATTGTGTGGATTTCTTTAATATAAAATATGGTTGTAGATTTCATAAATAATAAAAAAGCATTTTTTAGATAAAATCATTTTATAATCTTTAGCTTGATTTTTTTTGTTTTTTTTTGTATGATTTTATGTATATAATCAAGATTGTTGTATTATTTTACATTTTTAGGAGAATTACTTATATGGATAATAGGAAATTTTTATTTACCTCAGAATCTGTAAGCGAAGGACATCCAGATAAAGTTGCGGATCAAGTATCAGATGCTGTTTTGGATGCATGTTTAGCACAAGATCCAACTTCAAGAGTTGCTTGTGAAACTTTTACTACTACTGGAATGGTTATAGTTGGTGGAGAGATTACTACAAAAGCTATAATTGATCACCAAACTTTAATTCGTGATGTTGTAAGAAAGATAGGATATACAGATCCAAGATATGGTATAGATGCTGATTCTATGTCTGTTTTGAATGCTTTGCATACTCAATCTCCAGATATATCTCAAGGTGTCTCTGGTATTGGGCTTGATGAGTTTAAGGGACAGCAAGGTGCTGGAGATCAAGGCATGATGTTTGGTTTTGCTTGTAGAGAGACAAAAGAATTGATGCCTGCACCAATTAAATATGCACACGATATACTAAAACGTGCTGCAGTTTTAAGAAAAGATGGTACTATCAAATGGCTTAGACCAGATTCAAAAAGCCAAGTTACTATTGAATATGAGGGATATAGACCTGTTAGAATTGATGCTATTGTAGTATCTCACCAACATGATGAGAATGTAACTTATGAAGAACTTAAAGATACTATCATAAATAAGATAATAAAGGCTGAACTTGACTATACAGGCTTGATTGATGCTAATACTAAATTTTTTATCAATCCAACAGGTAAGTTTGTTGTTGGTGGACCTCACGGAGACTCTGGACTTACAGGAAGAAAAATTATAGTTGATACATATGGTGGAATGGGTCGTCATGGTGGTGGAGCTTTCAGTGGTAAAGATCCTTCAAAAGTTGATAGATCTGCTGCATATATGGGTCGTTATGTTGCAAAGAATATTGTAGCTGCTGACCTATGTGAGAGATGTGAAATTGAGGTTTCTTACGCTATTGGAGTTCCATATCCAGTGTCTGTTACTGTTGATACATTTGGAACAGGAAAGGTAAGCGAAGAGAAAATAGAGAAGGCAGTAGCTAAAGTTTTTGATCTATCTCCTGCTGGAATAGTTAAGACTTTAGATCTATTAAAACCTATCTATAAAGAGACTACTTGCTATGGACACTTTGGTAAATCTAATTTGGCTTGGGAAAAGACAGATAGGGTAGCTGATTTACAAAAAGAGATTAGTAAATAATAGTTATTAGTTTAAATTTTAAAAAAGAGGCAATTTAGTTTGTCTCTTTTTTTATTATAATTTCTACAAAATTAAATATGTTTTAGCACAAAAAAAGATCAGGCAAAAGACCTGATCTTTATATATATAAAATGTTTTTATTAGTTTAAAAAGTAAATTTCAAACCGATAGCACTATTGTTTTGATAAGGAGCATCACTTAAAACAATTCCTTGTCTATTCTCCATATACATTGATATTGTGCCAGCCTTTTTACCAAATATATACCATAAAATAAAGCCTGCAACCGCAGCTGGAATGAAGACCGCAACTAAGAGGATGCTTGTTATAACAACCATATTTAACCCTACTAAATAGAGTGTAGCATTTGGATCATCTGGAAAATTCTTTTTATACCAGCCCCAGCCTCTATTGGGATTCCAAAAACTACTATATAAATTGCCATACCCATAATATGCTCCATCACCATAATACCAGCCAATCCCAGCAAGTATAGCACCAGTTATGATAACTAAAAGACTAACAGCAGCACACACAGCTCCAACTATACCAACAATAAGAAAAATCTCAGATAGCTGTGCATAGTCAACACTATTGCCTTTTTTGCTTTTGCTCTTTTTACTTTTTTTCTTGCTTTTATCTTTTTTCATCTTTTCTATGAGATTGTTTTCTATATAATTTCCCTCATCAAAACATTCAGAAAATGATAGCTTATAGTCGTTTATCATATTTCTTGTTTGAGAAGATTTTTCATTTGCATTTAAAGTAAAAGAGAAAAATAGCATTAAAAATGCACAAAAAATAATTTTTTTCATAGAATCTAACCCCTATTTTATACTCTTTTCAGCTTTCTTTATAGCCTTTTTAGTAGCTTTTTTGGCTTTTTTAACAGCTTTCTTTTTGGCTTTATCTTTTTTCATCTTCTCTATATTGGAAGATTCAGAGAAAGATATGTTATAACTTCTTTCCATATTTTTTGTTGAAGAAGATGGTTCCTTTGCATTAAGAGCAAAAGATAGTGAGAACATTAAAAATGCACAAAAAATAATTCTTCTCATTTCAATAAAAACCTCCTTTGACACAATATATCACTGTTTTATAACAGTGTAGCTTAAAAAATAGCATTTTTTTAATGAATTATCAACAAAAAATATATATATCATAGAATATAATATTATTTATTTTGTTTTAAATAAAAAAAGATCAGGTGAAAACCTGATCTTTTATGTATATTATAGAATATTTATAATATTTAGAAACTAAACTTTAAACCAACAGCAGCACTATTTTGATAAGGAGCATCGGTTAGAACAACTCCTCTTCTGTTCTCCATGTACATTGATATTGTGCCAGCTTTTTTGCCAAATACATACCATAGAACAAAACCAACAACTGCAGCAGGAATAAATAGTGCAAATAGCAACGCACAGAAAGTAGGAACTAGAACAGAGCCTGCTAAATACATATTAACATTTGGGTCTGAAGAGTAGCCATAGTAACCACCATACCAACCATAGTAACCATAGTATCCACCACCAACAATACCCAAATTATATGCACCTACACCCCAAAGTATTGCACCAATTATGATCATAAGTAAACTAACACCTGCACCTATAGCTCCAACAAGACCAACAATGAACATAGCTTGAGAAACCTTTGCGTATTTTTCGGTGTTGTCTCCACTCTCATTTTTTTTCATTTTCTCTGCTAAATTGAGAGGTGTAGAACCATCATTGCTAAAACATTCAGCAAAAGAGATAGTGTTTTCACTCTTAATTTCTCTCTCTGTAAACTTTTTTTCATTTGCATTTAATGCAGTGATAGAGAAAAGAGTTATAAACATTAAACAAATAACTAATCTTCTCACATAATCCTCCTATAAAAAATTATTTGAGTTTGAGACTCAAAAATATACCTTAATTTTACTATAAAAATAACATTTTTTTTAAACTATAGCAAGATAAAAAATAGTATATAGTTTAAAAAAGTTCTAAATTTCGTAATTTATGGTACATTTTCTAAAAAGTATACTGTATAGCGATAGATGGAATTGTTTTATCAATATTATCCATAGTAGTAACTTTTTTTGGGCTTACACTACTAACTATCATTCCTGCCTTTGTACCAAATATATACCATAGAGTAAAACCAATAATTGCAGCTGGAATAAATAGTAAAAATAGAAGGGAGGCAAAGACGCCTATAAGACACGCCCCTGCAACACCCAAAGACATAGCATTTGAAAAAACTAAATTGAAGCCAATCCCACAAAATACACTACCCATTATAACCATTAGAAGACTTACTCCAGAACCAACAACTCCTACAATACCAATTGTCAGCATGCTTTTATATAAATTAAGATATATATCATTGCGGCTTACTTTTTTATCTTCCGATTTTTCTGATAGTTTCTTTAACAGGTTAGATGATACTAGTTCATTTTGATTAAAATGTTTTATGAAAGGTTTAGAAATAGTATTTTTTACAAAGGTATCTTTTTCACTTCCATTTAATGATAGTAATGAAAAAAAAGTAACAAAAACGATAATAGAAATTATTTTTACCATAATAACTCCATTTAAATATTAAGCTTTAGAATATTTATTAAACTATCATTTTTTTTACTCTATATCAATATAAAAAATATTATCTTTTTTAACTTCTAAATTATTTCAAAAAGTATATTTAATGCCAAGTGCTAAATTATTTTGATGGGGTAGAGTGCTTATAGAGATATATTCTCTATTTTCCATAAAAACATATATATTTTTAGCTTTGCTTTTAAAATAACTATAGAGTACAAAGGCTGTTATGGCCATTGGAAGAAACATTGTAAAGAGTGCAGAGAGAAAACCAATATTTATATAGATCCCAGCCCAGAAGAACTCTTCATAATTATCTTTGCTAAAACCATAGTAGAGCTCTCCATCTTCCCATGAGTGGTTCCAGTAAGTGTACCAGCCAATAGCAGAGAGAGAGGTTGCAATTATAATACCAATAAGTGAGTTTGCTGAGGCTATTGTGAAAGCTATACCCAATCCCAACATATAGCCTGATGCTGTTGCAAATTTTCTTGCAGTTTCATATTTATCATCTTTTTTATTATTTTGATTTGTGTCATTGTTATTTAATTTTTTTAGCAGATCTATTTTTCCCATTTGATTTTCATCAAAATATTTTTTGAAAGATAGCGTTTGCTCTTTTATTTTATACTCATTTGAATTTAGTTTAAAGGAAAATAGAGTTATTATAATTAAAAAAGATAGAACTACCCTCATATACTTTGAACTCCATTTTAATATAGTTGTATACTGTTTTTATAAGTTATCTTTATAAAAACAGTATACTATTATTGTATGTAAGTTATTATTTAAAAGCTATATTTTAAACCAATCGCAGCATTGGTAGTGGAGTTGTTTAAATCAGAATTTGATGAAGCAATTGTTACACCCTTTCTTCCCTCTATATAGAGCGATACTAATCCAGCTTTTCTTGCAAACATGCCTGAAAAAAGAAAACCACATATTGCCATAGGGAGAAATATAAGAAAAAGTGCTGCTGTAGAGATAGTAAACATAAGCATTCCTGCCCAGTAGTAGTTTACCATCTCTGAATAGGTCAACCCATAGTAGTTTATTCCAGTATATTCCTCTGTCCAAAAAGCATCATAGGCAAATCCCCAGAAAGATGAACCCACGATAGAGACAATGAAGCATCCAACACTACCAATAGTACCTATGATTCCCATAGCTAAAAAACCGCCAGCCGCTGCTTGGTCTCTATCGTTCCCAATCTTCTCATACTCTATATCAGAGCTATCAAGAGGTGATAATCCACTTTTTTCAAAATATTTTACAAATGATATTGTATTATTTTTTTCATTATCAAATGTAGAATATGTCAAACTGTTTTTCTCATTTGCAAATAGAGAAATTGAAAAAATAACCATAAAAAATAGTAGAAGTGTTTTTTTCATTTTAAACTCCATAAAAAATATAATCTATCAAGATAAATATAATAAAAATTATTATATAAGAAAAATGTAAAAAAAACAAATATAATATATTTATAGTCTTTTATCTCTAAAAACTTAATTTTTTATTGAAGTTTCGTAAATCTCATTAAAGTTAGCTGGAAGTTCAACCATCTCCTTCTTTATATCTTTTATAGTTTTTGCTCCTGTAAGAAGCATAATTTTATAAAGGTCTTTCTTATATTCGTTAACCATGGTGATGACCCCCTCTTTTCCACCACCTAAAACAGCAATAGAGAATGGACGGCCAACCATAACAAGATCTGCCCCCATAGCTAGCGCCTTAAATATATCCTCTCCGTTTCTAACTCCGCCGTCAAATATTATTTTTATTTTATCTCCAACAGCAGCAACAATTTTTTCCAGCACAGAGATGGATGATGGGTGGTTTTCTGTTACACGTCCCCCATGGTTGCTTACAACTACTGCACTTGCTCCAGCCTCAACAGCTCGCAGTGCATCATCAACACTCATTATGCCCTTAATAATAAATGGGGCATTAGTCTCTTTTATAAGCCTTGATAGTTTGTTTTGAGATTTTGGTTCAACTTTTTGTCCCATAAGCTCCATAGTCAAAAATGCTGCAGCATCAACATCAATGCCAATAAATCTTGTTTTTATTGCTTCAGCATCTCTTATTCTTTTTACTATATCATCTTCATTAGCTCTTGGTTTGTATACTATTCCACCAAAACCATCATTTCTTTTTATGGATTCAAGCCCTATTTTGTAGAGATCTGGCTGAGCACCATCTCCAACAAATGCCAATATTCCAGCCTCTCTACAGCCTGAAACAAGCTCAATATCATACTCAAGTTCAGTGATTAATCCACCAAGATTTATATCACAGCCAGTTACTGGGGCTGCAACAAGCGGAAGAGCCAAATCTACACCCAAGAAGTTTGTTGATAGGTCTATATCAGTAACATCATGTATTGTCTTTGTATTTATTAAAATACTGTTTAAATCTCTGTAGTTTCTAACAAATGAGAGTCCACTTCCTATTCCGCCAACTCCGGGGATCTTTCCTCTGCACTCAATTCCATTACATATATTGCACACAAAGCAGGTCCTATTAAATCTCTCTCTTGCACGGTGTTTGATCTCTGTCCAGTTAAGTTTTTTTGCAACAGATTTAGTAACAACTTTTAATATTTTTTCTGTTTTTTCTATAAGTTTTAATGCTTCGTCTCTATTCTCTTTTACTATTATTATATTTCCAGACTTCTCAACATTACTTGTTGGATGTTTTACCTCATCTCCTATGGCAACATTTAGAAAAATATTTTTTACACCACTTATAGAAAGAGCCTCATCTAAGCCAGATATCTCTGTTACTGTACCTGGTTCTGGAATAATTGCTTTTTCGATAGCAACCCAGTTTCTTGTTGGTGTCAAGTTATTTGGAGGGTATCCAAGGGCAATATCTATTGCATTTCTTATTAGATTTACCCCAGATGAGTAGGGATAGGTATATGCAGACATAAAACCACCAGAGAGTCTTGCTGCAATCTCTCCAACCTTTGCCCCGCTCTTTGTTACCTTTATATCACCTTTTGCTGCTCCCATGTTAATACCCAAAGCTTTAATACCAGCTTTGAATACTGATACTGCATCATTTATTTTTTCATCTGGCAAATTTGATGGCATAACATGGCCAAGCTCTATAAAAAACGGTTCTCTCTCAATTATTCTATCAGCAATACCAGTAATGAATATTTCTCCATTATATACTAGAGCATCTATAGAAAGCTCTGGACCATCCATATACTCTTCAACAATTAGCTCTCCAGAGGGTGATGCCTTTTTTGCATGCTGAAAAGCCTGCTCCAAGACAGATTCACTCTCTATCTTCATTACACCTCTGGCTCCCATATTATCAGATGGTTTTAATACCAATGGGTATTGAAGTGCAGTAGCAGCTTTTTTTAGATCATTTATTGTCCAGACCTTTCTAAAATCTGGAATAGGCACAGAGTGGAGGGCAAATCTCTCTCTCATCTTTATTTTATTACTTGCTGCTTCAGCATTAATAAATTCAATACCAGGAAGTCCTAAAGTGTTTGCAACAGCTGCAACAGTCATAGAAGCGTCAGTTCCAACAGTTATAACTCCATCTATCTTTTTTACAGTTTCACTAAATTCTTTAGCTTTTCTGACAGTTCCATGTGTATCGCGTGTTGATATGACAATGAAGTGATCCGCCATCTTCATTCCGGGCGCGTTTTCATTGTAATCTGTTACTATTGTGGTTAATCCAAGCTCATTAGCTGTCTTTATGGCAGGTATTTGCAGAAGTCCTGCACCAATTATTAATATGCTTTTATTGTTGTATAGAGATGACAATTTTTTCTTCCCCCCCGAGAATAGTGATATTGTTTAACAAGCCACTCTAATTTATTTGAAAAAAAAAATCAAATATATTTTATTATTTTTTTCGTTTTTTTGCTTAATATTCAACTTTTTTTGAGAATTTCCCACTTTTCATAACAAGGTGGGAGTAGGGATAATTACTATTAACAAAATAGTAGTAGATTCATTTTGAATCTTTCATATAGGGAAGAATTCTCCCTGTAGATTTTTTAATTGATTCAATTGCATAGTTAAGTTTTTTAGACAATGCAGATGTTAAAGCTCCACCTACTGATGACCCCAATATACTTCATTCGTTTGTTTTCATACGAAATTCATTAAAGCGTTCAATGGAAAGTATTGCACTTTTAGTGCTTTTGTTATAGAGGCAGTTAGAGTTGCTCTATCCAACCTTGAGGAAGATGTTGATAATGAATAATACTATCTTTAATATATTCTTCTACAATTTATGGAAAAAGGACTTTTCTTTAGTTTTACGAATATGTTTTCAAAGAAAAGAATTCACTTCAACAACTCTTTAATTGACAAAAAGATTTTTTTTATATACACTCACGAGAACGATGAAGAATTTAAGGATATTTTTGTTATGAAAGAGATAATAGAAAAAAAGGTAGAAGTTGCTGATAAAGAACTGATATTTAGATTAAATGAGTACGCTTTCCAAGCTAATGGAAGTATTGTTTTACAATGTGGTGAGACTTTGGTTCAAGCTGTTGTTGTTATGGGAAATGAGAATCCAGATTTGGATTTTTTTCCTTTAACTGTTGAATATAATGAGAACCTATACGCTGGAGGAATGATTAAGTCCAGCAAATATATAAAGAGAGAGGGGAAACCATCAGACGAAGCTATTCTTAAGGCAAGACTAATTGATAGAACCATTCGTCCTATGTTTCCAAAAGATTTTTATAGAGAAGTTCAAGTAATAATAAATGTGCTCTCTAGTGATAAGAAAAACCCTCATGATGTATTGGGACTAACTGCAAGTATTGCAGCTTTGGCTATATCTGATATTCCTTTTGACTCCAATTTGGCTGGAATCAGAGTTAGCAGGGTTGCTGGAAAGTGGGAGATAAATCCTACATATGATAAGTGTGCAGCTCAAGATTTTGAGCTTGTTTTGGGTGGAAACAGCGAAAGAATAGTTATGATTGAGTGTGCAGCTGAGAGGGCAGAGGACAAAATTGTTGAAGAGGGATTTGGCAAATCATTTGAGTATTTGGGAAAGATTGCTGCTGGCATAAAAGAGCTTGAAAAAAATTATGGAAAGACAAAAGTTATCTATACAGGCAAAGAGGTTTATGTTAAGGAAGTCTATGATATAATTAAATCTGAAACTTTAAAAAAGATAGATGATTTCTATAAAGGTCTTGCAAACAAGAGCATAGAGAGAAGAGAATTTGATAAAATTATTATAGAGCCAATTGTTGCTCTCTTTCAAAAAGAGGAAGATGATACTCTCTTTACTGCTAAAAATATAAAAGATGCAATTGATAAAATCTTTAAAGAAAATTTAAGAAAAGAGATTTTAACAAATTCAAGAAGAATAGATGGACGTGGAATAGAGGAGGTTAGAGAGATAAACATCCGTATAAATCCTATACCTCGTGTTCATGGTTCTGTAATGTTTGCTAGAGGAGAGACGCAAGTTTTAAATATTCTTACCCTTGCATCTCCGGGCAGCGAGCAAGTTTATGAGACAATTGAGGGTGAGTCCTCAAAGAGATATATTCACCACTACAATGCTCCTCCCTACTCTGTTGGTGAGACTGGGCGCTATGGCGGCAGCGGCAGACGTGAGATTGGACATGGTGCTTTAGCAGAGAAGGCTCTAAAACCAGTTATTCCAAATCAAATGGATTTTCCATATGTTATGAGACTTGTCTCTGAAGTTATGGGGCAGAATGGTTCTTCATCTATGGCATCAACTTGTGCATCTACTCTATCATTGATGGCTGGTGGTGTACCAATTAAAGAGGCTGTTGCTGGCATCTCTATAGGACTTATCACTGCTGAAAGTGGTAATGATTTCATAACTCTTACAGATATTATGGGTTTTGAAGATTTTGCAGGTGATATGGATTTTAAAGTTGCTGGAACTAGAGAATCTATTACAGCGATACAGATGGATACAAAAATTAAGGGATTGACTTTTGAGATAATAAAAAAGAGTATCTCTCAAGCAAAGGTAGCTAGAAACAAGATATTAGATATAATGTTATCTGTACTTCCTCAGTCAAATAAGGATCTCTCTATTCATGCTCCAACAATTGAGACTACAAGCGTGCCAGTTGATTCTATTGGTAAAATTGTTGGTCCAGGTGGAAAGATGATTAGGCAGCTTCAACAAGACTATTCAGTTACTATATCGATAACTGATGATGGAACAGTGAGTATAACAGGACAAGATAAGGCAACTTTGGATAATGTTAAAAAAGTGATTAGAGGCATTGCATATGATCCTGTTGTTGGGGAAATCTACACAGGTAAAGTTGTTCGTATAATGGATTTTGGTGCTTTTGTTGAGATTTTCCCGGGCAAAGAAGGTTTGGTACATGTGTCTCAAATGTCAAAAGAGCATGTGGAGAGTGTCTCCTCTATACTAAAAGTTGGCCAAATGGTTGATGTTAAGCTATTTGAAATTGATTTTCAAGGTAGACTTAATTTTACAATGCTCTTGGATGAAGATGTTAAAAAAAGATCTGTGAGTACAAAAAGTTTTAATGATAGAAAAGATAGAGATGGGAAATTTGACAGAAAAAGACGTTAATTTTTTTTCTCTATAAATAAAATATGTGTGTGTTTTAGTTTTTGATGAATATAAAAAAAATTGTTATAGTTTTATTTTTACTGCTATTATGCTTCTCTATTTGTGCAGAAGATATCAATAATATATTGCATTCTGCCAATAGAGAGCTCTATACAGATTTCGTTGCAGTTCGAATGTCCCCATATTTAAAGAAACCAAAAGTTAGTTTTGGTTATATAGTTGCTGATCGTGATAAATTTCTCTTTAAACAAACAAAGCCTATAAAAATGGAAGTCAGACAGGAAAACGGAGTTCTAACCATAAAGCTGCCCGGAGATTCAGAGATAGTAATTGATGGTAGCTCTGAAGAGTATTCTGATGATGTAATGTTTCTGTTTGATAGTGCTTTTGATCTTAATGATAATTTTGTTATAAAGAAAGATGTTGTTGGTGATAAAGATTATTATGAGCTTTTGCCTAACAAACCAAAATTATCCAAGAAAATATCATTAATATCATTAGTTGTAAAAGGTGATAGTTTAGAATCAATGACACTAACTTTCAAGAATAGGTCAACTATATCTTATGAATTTAAAAACACAATAACTGGGGTAAAGCCGGATGAGTCGCTTTTTTAAAAAATCAATGGTCAAAAATATAATCTTGATTATAATTTTTGCCACTATTCTAATTATATCTTTATCAAATATTAAGCTTGATATGTCTATATATAAACTTCTACCTGAAAACGAGACCCTCTCAAGAACACTATCAATATTGGAGAAGTCGCCAGTAGCTGATAAAGTTATTCTATATATAGACTTTTTTGAAGAGGATAAACTTCAGGAGTATGTAAGTACTATCCAATCTATGATTGATGAGACATATTTTTATAAAAATGAAAAAAATAAAGATAGAGCTATAGGTGAAAAGTGGACTCTGATTAATTTTATGCCAAAGGCAACTGATATCAATGATATTTTGGCTTTTGCAGAAGATAACAATTTACTACTCTATCCATATGAGATATTGCCAAATCCCTTCACAGAGGAAGCGATGGCTGACAGGCTTCAAAAAAGCGAAAACTATCTTGATGGTATGGCTTTCTCCGAACCTTCAGAATCATTTTTTAATGATCCCCTCTTTATGGGTTTTGATTTTCTTTCACTACTTAATACAGGAGGAAGTTTTACTCACCTTCCAAAATTTAATGGAATATTATCTTCCGATGGAAAAGCCTATATAAAGATATTTAATGCTGGTTTTCTATCACAAGATTATGATAACTCAAAAACTCTCTCTCTCTTAGATAAGAAAATTTCAGAATATGCGAAGAAAAATGGATTTAATGCCTTTCTCTACTGTGCACATCTCTACTATCTTGAGAGTTTCTCCAATATAAGCGGGGAGATGTCTTTAATATTTTTCTTCTCTATTTTTCTTACCTTTTTAATTTTTTATCTATTTTTTAGAAAGTTTACTATTTTACTCTATGCAATAATGCCGATTCTTGGTGGTTTTGCATTTAAATTTATGTTTATTGCCATCTTTAAAGGAAGTTTTGGTGGAATTTCATTTGCTTTTGGGGCGACAATTGCAGGTATTGCTATAGATTATGTTGTGAATTATCTATCAAAAATATCACTATACCCCACATTAAAAGAGTTTCGTAAAAAAGTTGGATTCTCTCTATTTTTAGGATGTGGAACAACTTTACTTGTTTTTGTTATTCTTATGTTCTCTGATATATCATCGCTTAAAGAGATTGGTTTAGCAGGTTTTCTTGGTATTCTCTTCTCATTTCTTATTGCATTTTTTGTATTGCAAAAAATTATTCCGCCAGAGGAGTATTGTTGCAATATTAGAGTATTAAATATGCCAAAGACAAACAAATATGTGTTTGGCTTATGGATTATATTTATATTTGTTGTTCTCTTTGGAGTTTTTTCAAGTAGATTTGAGGATAACCTTAAAGGGCTGGATAATAGACATCCAAAATTGGACAAGAGAATTGCTCAAATACAGAGCCACTTTAATGAATCAACAGATTCCAATTTTTTGGTTTTTCAAGGCAAAGATAGAGGAGATATATTAGAAAATGCTTCAAAAGCTTTTCATGTATTATACAAAGAGAATAGAGAACTTGCTTTTTTATCTCCTTCACTTTTTTATTTACCAGAAAATTTATTCAATAGCAGAAAAGAGTTTGTTAAAAATAATTTTAATGTTAATCTTTTTAAAAAAGTATTGGGTAATTCATCTTTTGAGAGTGATGCCTTTGATAGTTTTCTGAATAATATAAAAAATATTGATATCCTTCAAGTCTCAAATTATCCATCATATGTAGAGAATGTTATTGATAAGATGATTGTTGATATTGATGGAAAAGAGTACCTATTGATACAGGTTAATGACACGAAGAAGGCTGATACAATTAAATCTATTCTTTCACAGCATGACATTGACTTTTTTATAATGAATGCTTTTAAGGATAGTGCAAGTGGTTTGGTTGCTTTTGAAAAGCGAGCTGTTGTTCTAATATTTATTGCAATATTTTTTATAGCTATTGTTTTAAGTATCGCTTATAGAAATATTCTCTCTGCTCTTTTTGCGATTTTTCCTCCATTGTCTGCTGTTTTAGCTTGTATTGCGACCGCCACCTTTACTGGCAGAGGTGTAAATATAATGCATATAACCTCATCAATTATACTTATTGGGATTGGTGTTGACTATGGAATCTATGTTGTTACTGCATTCAAAAATGGATATAGTGATAGAGAGAAAAATATGACATATCAGTCTATATTGATTTGTGCATTAACTACTTTAGCTGGATTTGGTGTATTGGCATTCTCTTCTAATCAAGCAGTTTTTAGTTTGGGAAGCGGAATGTTTGCTGGTATTGTTACAGCTTTTTTAACAAGTTATCTAATAGTGCCATTTTTATATCAAAAATTTGTGAAGAAATAATTTTTATATTTAATGTTAAGATAATTCTGTTTTTATGTATCACTTTTTTTAGACAAAACCTAAAAAAAGTGATACACTCTTTTTTGTGTTTAATCATATTTCTTTTATTTTAAGAGGAGAATTATTATGAGCGTTCTTGCTGTTTGCGGAGTTAACTGGGGCGATGAGGGAAAGGGTCGCATGGTTGACTATTTTGCGTGTGAATCCGATTTTGTAGTTAGGTTTCAAGGCGGGAATAATGCTGGTCATACAGTTGTTAATGAGTTTGGTAAATTTGCACTGCATATGATTCCTTCAGGTGTATTCAATAAAAAAGCAATAAACATAGTAGGGAATGGTACGGTGATTAACCCTGAAGCTCTCTTGAATGAGATAAAAGATGTAGAAAAAACGATAGGCGAAATAAAAAATTTATATATATCAAATAGAGCACACATAATTTTCCCATTTCACATACTCTTAGATGAGTATGAGGAGGAGAGGTTAAGAGATGCTAAGTTTGGTTCTACTAAGAGGGGAATTGCACCAGTATATAGTGACAAGTATTTAAAAATTGGTATATTGTCATCAGATCTGTTGGATAAAGATTATTTAAAAAAGAGGCTTGCTGGCTCTATTGTTGAAAAAAATGAAATCTTCAAAAGTTTCTACAAGAAACCTGAAATCAATCTTGATGAGATGGTGGAGTGGGGATATAGTTTTGGAGAGAAGATAAAGAAATATATAGTTGATCCACTTCCGATGCTTAACAAAGCTATTAAAGAGAATAAGAGTATACTTCTCGAGGGGCAACTTGGAGCTCTCCGTGATATTGAGTTTGGAATATATCCATTTACAACATCCTCATCACCAATAGCTGGTTATGCAGGTGCTGGCTCTGGTATACCACCAAGAGAGATAAAAGATGTATTGGGTGTCATGAAAGCCTACTCCTCATGTGTTGGAGAGGGACCATTTGTAACTGAGATCTTTGATAAGCAGGCAGAATCAATAAGAGAGAAGGGAAATGAGTATGGGGCATCAACAGGAAGACCTAGAAGAATAGGACACTTTGATGCTGTTGCAAGCCGCTATGGAGCGATGGTCTCATCAAGTACAGAGATTGCAATCACATTGTTGGATGTTTTATCTGGCGAAAAAGAGCTTAAGATCTGTACAGAGTATGAGGTTGATGGAAAGAGAACAAAAGATTTTCCTATAACTCGCGAGCTTGTTAAGGCAAAACCTATCTATATAACTATGGATGGCTGGAGTGATGATATCACTGGGGTCAGAGATTTTAATAAACTTCCAGAGGCTGCAAAGAAATATATATTAAAAATTGAGGAGCTAATTGAAACAAAGATAAAATATGTATCTGTTGGCCCAAATCGAGAGCAGTTAATTATTAGATAAGTTTTTGATGTTGATATGATATAAAAAGGAGAGTTTTTCACTCTCCTTCTTTGTTTCCATATTTCTTTTTTAATTCTATATATCTTTCATCATCTCTTAAATCTTTAAAATTCTTATCATTTTTTACAACATCAAAAGTAATTTCTTTATCTATTAATGCCTTTTCTAAATATTCAAATGCTCTATCTTTATCGTTTTTTAGTATGTAGATATAAGCAAAATAATAATATGTTATTTCAAGTTTTACATTTTTTAATAATATTTTTTCAGCCTCATTTAATAATTCATTCTTCTTTTCATTATTTTTTTCAAATAGTGATAATTTTATTAAAGCAAACACCAAGTTAGTATATGACATATCATTTTCAGGATTTATTTCAATAGCTTTTCTAAATTTTATTATAGCTTCTTTATATGTTTTATATTTTTCTTCTTCATTTTTTATATCTCCTATTTTTCCTAAATTCACTCCCCAACTGTTATATGATGTACTATCCATAGGATTAATCTCAATAGCTTTCTTATATTTTTTTATTGCTTCTCTATATAGCTCTTCTCTTTTTTCTCCTTTTTTTGTGTCTGCTATATTTTCTAAAGCAAATCCCCAATTATTGTATATTATATCATTATTAAGATTAAGTTCAGTAGCTGTTTTAAATTTATCTATAGCTTCTATATATAATTCTTCCCTTTCTTCTTCTTCTTTTGTTTCAGCTATCTCCATTATAGAATAGCCCATAAAGAAATATATTTCTCCTCGTTGTTTTATAGTAATTTCTTTTTTATATTCTTTGAAAAGGTTTTCAAATTCTTCTAATGCTTTATTGTATTTATCAGAGTAAAACAATTCCATGGCTTTTGCTAGATCTCTTTCGTATTGAGGTAGAGTTGTATCTTCAGATAAATCTTTCGCCTTTTCAATATTTTCCTCTTTTTTTGAATCATTATTGATATTTTGAAGATTCAAAAGTTGATAAGCTTCATCTGTTTTTTGTTTTATTTCATTAACTCCCTTATGAGCATCTTCAAGACAAATATTTATTTCTTTTTTAGATGATTCCATAAATTTATTAATTTCTTCTTTTTGCTGTAACATAAATTTCTCTATTTCTTTTTCACTAGATTTGATAGAGTCTTTTAGTTGTTGTCTATAAAGTCGTATTGAATTATTTATTTTCCCTCTATTCAATTTAGTAAAATCATCTAATGCTTTTTTAGCTTCTTTTTTTTGTTCATCAATATCGCGTGATAATTTTATAGGTAGGGCGATTCCAAATACAGCTAAGATAATTCCAAGAATTGCAAGAAACCAGTTAATAATTGTTTGCTTAAATTCCAGATGATTGTTCTCTATACTTTTTAAGTTATTATAATGTTCTAGTTTTATTTCGTCATATTGTTTTTGAAAAGTTTCTCTAAATTCATTTATTACATCAGAGGTAGTCTCCGTTTTATCACCACTTGTATCTGAAGCAAACAAACTTTGACTAAAGAATAACAAAAAGAGAATTACAATGACTTTATAATAAAAAATAATAGTGAGTCTGTTTTTAGTTTTATTTACCATAAATTAATATGGTATCAAATTAATTATACTATATCAAGTGATATTTTTTAAGTTTATCTTATAATTAATTATCTTAATGGTCGCCTCAATTGCAGCAACTATCTGGTCACAGTTTAATCCGCTTGTGGATATTGTCTTCTCTCCGTTAGATATTTCCCAGAAGATCGTTGTTTTTACAAGGGCATCGGTCTCTCCACCGGGTGGAATTGTTACAATATAGTCTGTCAATTTTGGAATGTCTACATCTATCTCTTTTAATATAGGTTCAAGTGCATTCATAAAGGCATCATATCCACCATCGCCATGGCTATAGCTCTCATATGATTTTCCATCATACTTGCACATTATAGCTGCAAATGGCTTTAGCCCACATGTTGTAGTTATTGTATAGTTATCAATCTTAAAGTGATCTTTGCTGCTCTCCTCCTCCTCAAATATATCGTTGATTAGAAATGGAAGATCCCCCTCTGTGATGTTCTTCTTTTTGTCAGCAAGCTCAACTATCTTCTCTAATAGTATCTTCTGTTTGCTGGGGTCAAGACTTATTCCAAGCTTTTTTAGGTTCAACTCAAGGTTTGCCTTACCAGACAGTTTTCCTAATGCATACTCTCGCTCTCTTGCAAATCTTTGCGGTGTAAGTTTAGTTGTGTAGAGATCACCTTTCTTGTCTCCATCAGCATGAACACCAGCAGTCTGTACAAATACATTACCACCAGAGATCGGCTTATTAAAGCACATTCTCTGTCCAGAAAAGGTCTCAACAAGCTTTGATACCTTATATAATTTTGTCTCATCAACATTAGTTTCGACTCCAACAATATCTTTCAAGCCAACAACAACCTCATCTAAGGCAGCGTTCCCAGCCCTCTCTCCTAAGCCATTTACGGTTAGATGAACTCCCTTTACACCAGCTTTGACAGAGGCGAGATTATTTGCAACACCCAAACCATAATCATTATGCGAGTGAAAATCAAAGTGTATATTTGAATATTTTTCCACTATTGGCTTAATCAAATCAAATGTAGAGAATGGATCAAGATTACCCAAGGTATCTGGCAGCATTACTCTCTTTATTGGAAGAGTAGATAAAAAATCTATCATATCATATAGATAATCTTTCGAATTGACTACTCCATTTGAGAAATCCTCCAAGTAGACATTAAAAATTATACCGTTTTTAACACCATAGTTTATGGTCTCATATATATCATTTTGATGCTCTTTTGGAGTTTTTTTAAGCTGCTCTCTGCAGTGGAGAAGTGAGCCTTTTGTTAGGAGATTTATAACTTTTGCACCAACAGAGAGCACCCAATCAACTGAACTTTTCTTATCTACAAATCCCAAAATCTCAACATTATTAATGTAGTTAAAAGTATCTGCCCATCTTGAAATTATGGAAGCTGCCTCTTTTTCACCCTCAGAGGATTTTGCAGAGGTAATTTCGATTCTGTCAACCTTCACTTCCTCAAGCAGCATCTGTGCAATTGTTAGTTTTTGCTGAACAGAGTAGGAGACTCCCAACATCTGCTCACCATCTCTTAAAGTTGTATCCATCACTTCTACTTTTTTCATATCTATCTCCTTTGAGTAGCTACTCTTTTTATAAAATTATTAACTTCTCTCTCAATATTTTCAAAATCTATATTTAATCTTTTTGACATTAACAGTGGCAATAGCGGAGAGCAATCTCTTTTTATATATGATAAGATATTATCAATAAAATCTCTATAGGTCAAATTTGGATTATTAAATTGAAGAGATGTCTCATCCACCTTTGCACTATTAAGAAAATGTTCTATTGAGTTTACTTTTTTATAGGAGACAAACGGCGAATCAGATAGCGTTGAGATTTTATCGTTTTTACTATTTTCACTATACTGAGATAGTAGACTATTTGTTTTCCACCCATTTTCATTTTTATTAAAAATATATCTATAAAATATTGATGTGTCAATATTATTTATCTGGTTGAAGTAGTTGCTACTCACTATCTCAAAAGCGTTTAAGTAGCTTCCTCTCGAGTAAGATTTAAAATTGTAGTATCCAAAATCGATTCCAACACTTATTATAGATATTTTTCCAAAGTATCTATCAAAAAAATCCACCAACGAGCCGCCTATATTTTGTGGATTTGTATTAAAAGCTATATTACTAAAGCCAAGCTCCAATAGTATTTTACAAAAAGGATGGTTTGAGAGTAGGGGAGTCTGATTTTTATTAAATCTTAATGAAGAGGTTATATCCGAAAATATTCTGATATTTGTGTTTTCAACACCAAAAAAGTGAAGGTGGGAGTAGTATTGAGGGTCAAAATTGAACACACTATTGGGGAGAATACTATTTTGCAATAGTATTCTTAATGCAGTATCTGTTGTAGCAATATATAGTGAGTCACGATACTTTTTTATATCATCTATATTTTTCTCAAGTGATGGTCCAGCACCAACTACCAAAATTGGCTTATCAATTATTAATGGAACAAAAGAGTACTTTTTATCAAGATAGAAAGATATATTTTTTGCTAGATTATTACTCCATAGTCTTCCAAATTTTTTCTGTGTATTTATATCAAGAAGCTCTCTATTTAATCTATTTTTTATATTCTTAACTATTTGTAAGGTATCTTCTGGAAATAGTCTTTCAAGTGAATTGTGTATTACAAAAAAGTAGTCATCATTTTTTATAAAATTAAAATAGTCTGCAACCTCATCTTCACTTATTATAACTATATTTTCTAAATATTTAGATATATCAATATTTGATAAAACGAAATATAGAATATCATAGTTAATGGGGACTACTAGAACTTTGCTATTTTTTTGATACTCATAGAGGTGGTAGCCAGCTCCAAAGCCGATAGAGATACACATCGAACGTTTTTTATCATTTTGGAAATTATAGCGGCTTGAATCCTTTAGTGGATAGTAGAGAGAGTGGAGGGTGTTGTTTCTATATATTGGTACAGAGAGGTTATCTTTGGATATCTTTAGCTCAAATTCATTGCTATTATAAGTTATATTTTCAAGTTTTTTTATAGTACCTTTTGATAAAAATTTTAGATTACTTTCTAATATCATTCTTATATTTCTTTTAAGAGTTTTTTTATTGTAATATTATGCAAACTATTATCTATATTACAATAGATATGTTTTAACATAGAATTATCTTTTTTAAAACCATTTTTTAATTCAGAAAGTAATCTATTTTTTGAAGTTGATATATCGATTTTTTTTGTTGATAATCTTTTTTCTATTTTATTAAAATCATCAAAGAATTTAGAATCAACTATTTTTATTTTACTATTGTTTGTGAAGTTTGAGTGGGGTGTTGAGTAAAAATTAAGAGAGAAATCATTTTCAATAAAGTGGTTGTAGTATATTTTTAGTGAGCGATCTGTCTTTATCTTGATATTGTTGTTCTCAATATATGTTATATCTTTTTTTGTTTCAAGTAATTTAAACTGTGTCTCTATAGTATTTATGAGATTACTTCTCTCTAGAAAGAGAGGCTCAAAAAAACCTCCATCTATGTGTCCCCTGTTTTTATAGTAACCAAAATCTTGACCAACTAAAATAGCATCACTAAAATTTAGCTGTTTTAAAATTCTAATAAGATTTATGAAGACAGAGCCCTCACTTATAGATTTAATTATCTCCATGTTTTCTTCATATAGCTTCTCTTCCAAAATTGTTCCATAGGAGAATATGATTTTACTATAATTGTTCAATTTAAAGAGAGCTGGATGTATGGTTATTGGACATAACAGATTTAACTTTTTTCTATATTTTGATAGGTGGTAGTAGGTTGCAAAGCCAGAATCAACGGCAATTGCATAGTCTGGCTCTATCCCATTTTTAGATAGATAGGGAAGGCTTGATGGAAGAGCGAAAATATATATTTTCTCTTTTATTGTTTTTATGAAATCTATATTATCTTTTAGAGAGTTGCCTGACGAGACTATAAGTGCAAATTTTCTATCTCTATTATCTTTTGATAGAATATTAATCTCATCTATATTATTCAAATTTCTAAGGCTATTTTTTGTCTCTATAAAACCAAAATAGCTCTCTGTATTTTTAGAGTATGCTACCTTCTCAACTATTTCATTTATTTTTTTTAATTTTGGAATATAAAAATTAGGATTGGACTCTATTAATTTACTCCAGAGTAGTAGTGAGAGCTCTTTAGAGTCTCTCTTTAAAATTTCTTTTTCTAAATCGATAAGATTGTCAACATATGTTATATTTGGTAATTTTTCATCAGTAAATTTTATTGGGTTGAATGAGATGATATCATAAATGTCAAGCTCCAATAGCTCTCTATTTACATAATCTAAACCACAGCAGGTTATAATAGTCTTTTTTAAATTTTTATGAGATGAGATAAACCTTTTGGCCTCTATTATTGGATCATATGAGGAGTAGATATATATATTGTTATGTTTTAAGGTGAGAAAGCCTTTTTTACCTATTTCTAATTCATAGCCATCTATCATAGTTCAGCAAGGGAGACTACTATGTCTGTTAGAGAGGTATCTCCTTTTTGGTATAATACAACTTTTGATTTGTATATAATTTCATTCATTCCAACAATCTCTATTAGCATAACATTAATTTCATTTAATAAAATGTTTAATAGCTCCTCTGCTTCCTCATATGTTACAATTGACATCATAACTATAGATAGGTCAAAATCGTTGTATATAGAGACAAATGAATTTTCGCCAATTACACCTTTTACTACAGATTCCAAATCTTTTATGAAATTCTCTTCATTAAATGAAGCAAGTTCACTTTTTAAACTGCCAACATCTCTAATAACTATTCGCATCATAGCAAAAGTTTCAGGATTCTCATCAGCAATATATTTTTTTATAAATTTGCCAATCTCTTTTAGGTTCTCTGGAAGAGCCATCTCTATTTCATCTGTGATTTCATAATCTTCACTATTTATTTCTACTTCAGACTCAACATTGTAATTATTTGTCTCATTAGCAGCTGTTGAATTATCAATAATCTCTACCTCTTCTATTGAAGTTGAATCTGTCTCATCAACAGTCTCTATGCTATCCTCTTCTTTTGTTAAAGGGAGGCTGCTCTCTGTAGGTATCTCATCTGAATCTATTGGAGTTTCTTCTTTTTCTATCTCATCTAGATTATTTAATTTAACAATCATATTATCATCAGAACTATCTTTGCTCTCTTCTTCAGGAATATTATTTTTAGTTAATTTTGTATTTATTATTCTCTCTTGATGTTTTTTTATAACCTCTTGTTGGTAGAAATTGTAGACTAAAGAGCCTGTTAGACGGCAAAATAGTTCTAGTGTTTCTATAAATTCATTATCAGTAGTTGTATCTTCATCTGACTTAAATCCAACGAATAGAGCAATTACTCTGGTGGAGAAGGTAAATGGGACATAAAGTTGAAAGTCACTCTCTTTTATATCATCTTCATCTAAAATTTCAGAGATTTTATCAAAACTATCATCATTTTTTTTAATTAGGTAGGCTCTATTTTCAGATATATTTTTGTAGATATCATTATAATCTAAACTAAATTTTAACTTCTCTTTTGAAGTGTCAGATATATTATAGCCACTCCAAAAAATAAATTCTTGCTCTGAATGGTCAAATACAACTATTGCAGATTTTGTAAATCCCATTTTTTCAGATAGGAGCTCTAAAAAATTATATTTTGCATTATCATCAAAAATTATTTTAGATACATCTTTTGATAGCTCATTAAGTTTTCTATATAGGATTGGTTCTTGTGATGCTTTAGTAGAAACAATGTTATCTTCTACAATGTTATCTTCTACAATGTTATCTTCTACAATGTTATCTTCTACAATGTTATCTTCTACAATGTTATCTTCTACAATGTTATCTTCTACAATGTTATCTT
>JAVBQL010000029.1:0-5668 GCA_031549085.1 Spirochaetota bacterium | reverse complement strand
TACCCAATAAGTGACAATTGGTCTAAAATGAGATATTTAGTAAAAAACTATCAGGGTAAATATGTAAAAGATTTCTTTTTGCGTGAGATATCATCGCTCTATAATAGTAGGGCTTATGCTGATATTGATAAGAAGACTATGAATTATTTTGGTTATATGGGTAAGTTTCCAAAGGATTTTGTTCCACCAGAGAGCTACTATAAAAATATGGAGATATCAGAAAAATATTATGCAATGATGAGTGAAGAGTATAGAAAGAAGTTGGAGGATTGGAAAAAGGTAAAAGAGACTGCTGATAATCCAGCTTTCACAGAGGAGGGGCTTAAGGCAAAACGTGAGGCGATGCGGGCGGTTCAAAAGCTCTATAACGAAAACATGGGCTATGAATAGATCTATTTTGGAGAGGGAGTCTAGCGTGTAAAAGGCTGCAGTGAAATTGAGGGCTTTTGTATAGTAGCTTTTTTTGATTACTATATAAATGCCCTCTTTAATTAATAAAACTGATGGCTTATCTTGACAAATAATTGAATTGTTTATAAAGTGGAAGATGCATTAGTATAGACTATAAACTTTATGGAGTTCATGATGAAAAATTTTGGAGGAAAGATTCTATTTTTGGATAGAGATGATATAAATACTGATGAAATAATCCCAGCAAAATATCTAACAACATCAACAAAAGAGTCTTTAAAGCCCCATTTGCTTGAAGATTTGAAGCTTGATAAATTTGATTCAAAAAAAGATATAGATAACAAGGGTGTTGTTATATCAAAGGCCAACTTTGGATGCGGCTCATCAAGAGAGCATGCTGTTTGGGCATTTGAAGAGAACAATATCAATGTTGTGATTGCGCTGAATTTTGCAAGAATTTTCAGAAAAAATATGTATAACTGCGGTCTTTTGGCAATAGAGCTTCCAAAGGCTACAATAGATGAGCTTTTTAAACTCTACAGCAATAGTGATGCAGAGGCAAAAATCGATTTGGCTAATAAAAAAATCAATATTGTTGTTAATAACAATACCGTTAAACAGATAGATTTTCAATTGTCATCTTTTGATGAGGAGCTTATCAAAACTGGCGGGTGGCTTGATTTTGCAGAGAAGAGATACTAGTTTGAGATTTTCTAGATTTCTTGTGAAATTAATGGGTGGAGCTGCTGCTCCCATTAGCCCCCTGCAATAACTTTAAAATTCATATGTGATTATGTGGTATACAGGCCCTCTTTTGTTGGAAAATTGCTTGCAATTTAACACAAAAAACTTGAGTTTAATATCAAATAATCACTATTTTTATGTTATGAAATGTAGAATTTAAAGAAATATCAATTTCTTAAAGAGGCCTACTGTCTTATGAGAATTATTACGAGGTATGTACTAAAAGAGTTTATTCCAACGCTCTTTGTTGCATTTTTCTTCTTTTTTATAATATTTATTATTAACCATATACTACTCTTTATAAAACCTCTATTTGAAAAAGATGTGCCCATAGACTTAATTGCAAAACTTCTTATAACAGCACTTCCTACATATATAATGTTCTGTCTTCCATTTTCTGTGATGCTTGCCTGCCTTATGAGTATGGGGCGCTTTTCGACTGATAATGAGATTGTTGCCTTTAGGGCGCTGGGCTTCAGTATGCTTCAGATCTTTAGACCAGTCTTTATATGTGGGGTTCTGATTTCGCTTCTGGCTTTTTGGATCAATGATCGTGTTCTTCCATACTCAATATTGGAACAGAAGCGTACAGCAAGGGATATCATGAGGCTGAAACCGACATTGGATTTTAAATCAAAAACTATAAAAAACTACTTTGGAAAGATAATCATAACAGATATTGTTCATGATACAAGCATAGAGGGGCTTGTTATAATTGATAAAGATGAGAAAAAGCAGAAGCGTATAATTGCCACAAAGGTTGCAACCATTGATACTCCAAAGGATCGCAATAATGCAATAGAGATAAAGATGGACGATGCTATGATACAGCTTGACAATAAAGATAGGCCAAATGAGTTTAACTATGGCTTTTCAAAATCTATCTCATATTTTGTAAGTTTTGATGTTGAAAAGAGTGTGATTGATGTTGAGTCTGGTAATGAGAAGACCACAAGGGAGCTCTATACTAATGTAAAAACCTCTGAAGAGAGCATAAAAAATGAGACAAGAACTTTTTTAAATGATAATAATGATATAAGCATAAGGCTAAATAGTATTATTTTTGATACAGAGCAGTTTGTGAAAAAAAATATATCGAATAGTGATTTTAGAAATAGGCTTATGTCATTTGATCAAGATTTAAAAGCATTTACGCTTAACAAAACTAAAAAAGCAGACAAGAGAACTTTTTGGTACTATCTGGTTGAGTTTTATAAAAAGTTTGCACTTCCAATTGCCTGTTTTATATTTTCTATATTTGCAACACCAATTGGTATCTTCTCGAAGAGGGCCGGGCGCTCAATTGGTTTTATTGTTGGGCTATTTTTGTGTGCAATGTATTGGTTTATGTACTATGCTGGACAGATATTTGGATATAAAGGGATGCTTCCGCCATTTTGGGCGATCTTTACTCCTAATATAATATTTTTTGTGGTTGGACTCTACTTTTTATTTAGGAGACTTAGAGAATGACAAAAGTTAATAGTTTTGATAAGGGTAGTTTGAAAAAAACACTAATTTCAATACGAGATAGTATCTCACACTTTATAACTAAACATATAAGAAGGCCACCATTTACACTATATAAGATGCTTCTTCAAGAATTTTTTTACTGGCTCTTTGTTGCAGAGGGAATGTTTATTGTTATTATGTTTATTGTTGATCTCTTTCAGAAGATCAATGACTATATCCAGTATGGGGTTACTCCCCTCTATATTGTTGCAATCACATTTCTATATATAGCAAAGTCGGTCTCATTTACTATACCGATAGCGATTATGTTCTCTACGGCGATGACACTGGGGACATTTTATCAAAACAATGAGCTTGTTGCCATATATACCTCTGGGATATCACTTCTGAAGTTTGCGACTCCAGTAATAATTTTTAATATTCTTCTATCATTTGGAATGATTGTTTTTGACTCTTATGTAACTATTCCAACAGAGCGCTATAGAAAAGATCTGTTTGAGACAATGACAAAAAAGAATAGCCTTGGAAACTTTGATAATGAGAATATAACGATTAGAGGTGAAAATAACTACTTCTGGAATGCTGAAAAATTTATCAGCAACAAAAATACACTTCAAGAGGTAAATCTCTTTCGGCTTGATGAGAACTTTCATTTTGTCTATAGACTTGATGCAAAGAGGGCAATATATACAGCTGCTGGCTGGGCCTTCTACAATGGAGTGGAGAGGGAGTGGGACGAGAGCGGAGCCCTTAAGTATGAAGAGAAGTTTCATAAAAAAATTCTTGGAAATCTGAAAGATAAGCCATCTGTCTTCAAGAAGATGGAGTATGATATTGACAACATGACTATTGATGAGGCAAAAGATAGAATTGCCTCCTTGGAGAGTATGCATATGGAGCACAACAAGGAGCTGACTCAATACTATAAGAAATTTTCAACCCCATTTACTCTGCTTATTGTTTCTCTCTTTGCGATAGGGGTTGCAACAATATCGCGTACCAATGTGCTGATTTTGAGCCTATTTTTCTCGGTTGGGCTTGCTGTTCTTCTCTATGTTATGCAGATGATTCTTGATGTTATGGCCTCCACTGGGCGTATTGATCCAATCCTTGGTGCATGGCTTCCGCTCTTTATATTTCTGCCGATTTCGTTCTATCTGATATGGCGTGCGAAGACATAAAAAAAGGGAGCAGCAGTCCAAGACAATTGTGTTGAAGGCATGGTGAGACCTTTATGTTATAAAAACAGGCATGCCCACAAAAGCAAAGGTCGCGCGCTGCCACTCCCCACAATGACAAGAGTAAACAGCCCGATGCGATCGCGGGCATGCCTCTGCATTGTGGGTATCCAAACCTTTAAGGGCGCGAGCCTCAAGCTTGGACACCGAAACCGTTTCAAGCCTATATTATAGTTTATTTAGCAGATAAATCAAGATTTTTTTGCTTCATTCATATTAATGACACTTTATTAATATAACACTTTTTGTATAGCTATCTTTTTACAGATGTACTATTTAATATCAAATTAGCTATTCAACTTTATCTTTAGTTTACTTGTCAGTAAGAGCAAATATAATTAGCGAATGCTACTTAAAAGAAAAGAAAAAAGAAAAAGTAATTTTATATAGGTTGGGTAATCAAAAAAGGGCCTAATTTTTAAAATATGAAAATAAAACAAAAAGGACGTGGCACGCAAAAAAGCCTATATAAAATTATTCTCTCTTCTTTCTCTTTTTTTGAGTGACGTTTTCTCGTTTTATATCTTCATGTTGATATGTAATACAAAAAGTGAGTCTGATTATTTATGCAGCATGGATAGGCTCATTGTTATTTACAAAAAAATATTTCTAAACATTTCCCAAAAAACCTGAAGAGTTTGCCACTATTTTTGAAAAATGTATGATATATTACTCCATATTGAAGTAATATATCATATTTAAACTGATGTTAAGGAGATACATATATGGATTTATCAAGTTATGATGCAATAAGACAGATTGAGAATAACATTATCGATGATTTTAAGAGGATTCCAAAGTTGGATAGGGTCTTTCCGGAATATTATAGTGACACCTTTGGGACGGCAAAAAAGGTCTATTTTAATGGTTTGTTGGAGCATGCTGAACTTTATCCTGTTTTGTATGATGACAGGTGGAGGCATATGGATGAGCTTGATGTTGTTGATAGGCGCTTTGACTATCATGATGTTATGGTTGATGAGGAGGGGGTAGATCCCTCTGTTATCACCTTTGATGACCTTAGGCTGCTTGATGAAAACCTCGAGAGCTTGGAGCGAGATATCAAGAATGGCAGGGTTAAGGTAAAGGAGTTTGATGAGACAAATGATGTAAAACTTGTGCCCTTGAAGGTGAAGCTTGCTATCCTTAAGGGTGGCTATAAGGTTGAGGAGTCTTTGGGAAGCGGCGACGGCAAAGCCATATCGACAGCACACGATATGGTAAAGAGCAGGGAGCTAAACGATTTGATAGATGAGCTCTTTAATTCAAAACCAAACGACTACTACAAAAGTGCCAACAGTGCCTTTAGAGACTACTTTATGGGGCTTAAGGATATTCCAATATTTGTTGGAGGTGAGTTTAGTTCTAATGATGTCTATGCCCATGTCCATTATGATGATAAGGAGAATATTAAGGAGACAATAAAAATAGAGTTTAATCCAATACACTACTATAAAATTTATAACGCTCTTAAAAAATTGTCAAGGAGGGCAAAACTTGAGGGAAATGATGCAACTTATATAAATGTTTTGTTTCATGAGTATCAGCATGCTATGCATGTGACTCGTAACAAAAAATTCAAATTGCCAGATAAAAATGACCCTAAAGATAAGCCAAAAGGTGATAATAGAGCCTTTTATGAGAGTATGAATGAGATGGTTGCTCGCTTGGATACGGCTAGAATTTTGCAAAAGATGTATGGCGGGACTGGCTATGATAATGTTGAATACTTTGACACATTAAGCAGAAATGATCTTTTTGCTAGGGAAGAGATTAACATAATCTATCAGGAGATAAGTAAA
>JAVBQL010000013.1:0-349167 GCA_031549085.1 Spirochaetota bacterium | reverse complement strand
AACAAAAGAATTGTAACGGGTGTATTTCATAAATATCGCTCCATAGACAAATAAATACTTATACCATCAAAATCAAAAATATGTTGCCAAACCCTTCGGAAATCGATCACTTTTACAATATATTTATAAATGGAAGAGGAGATAGTTATATCATTTTAACGAAACAGCTCTATCAGACATATTTTTAAGATTGGTTAAACTTGCATATATACTTTATAATAGTTAATATAAGCATCATTCTTGACTTAAAAAAGAAAATATGGTTATGTAAGAAGGTCATTTTTTTTAGATTTATTCTATTTGAATCAGTAATTTTGAGGTATTATGGATAATATATTAAATATACTATTTAAAAGAAATTTTGGTAAAAAAGATCCCCTTTTTTACTATATATCACTCTTTTCATTCTTATTATGGATTGCTCTATCTTTTGTATCTATTTTTTTGATTGGCACAAAAAATCTCTCTGATGGTTTTGTTATTTTTTCTATACTAATAAGAATTGTCTTAATAACCATTGGCTTATTCTTCTTCTATCAGATTTTTATAAAAGAAAATAAGAGCAAAAAATTTTATAGACTATTTAAAAACTTTGTGGGATATGCAATCGTTTTCACATATGTTTTTTATTCGCTACCTAGAATGGTTGGCGATTTTAATGGGAATATCAGCTTTGGATTTTCGTTGTTCAGTTTTATATTTGTGCTTATAATTACCCTATTCATTTTAATTTTATACATTTTTATCTGTACATCAGAAACAAGAACGATACTTGGAGTATACACAGATAAAGAGATTGAATATGAAGAGAAAATCAAAAAAGATAAAAAACTAAAGGCAAAAGAGAAAGAAAAGATCAAAGCTGAGAGAAGCTTCTTTGAAAATCTTTGGTATGAGTGGGTTGATATAATAATACAAGCAATAATAATTGCCCTCATAATTCAGCAATTTCTATTCCAAATGTATGAGATTCCATCAGAGTCCATGGTACCTACCTTTCTTGTAGGGGATAAAGTTCTTGTAAACAAAGCAATATATGGTCCCCATATTCCACTTACAGACTGGAAGTTTCCATCTTTTGTAAAGCCAAAAGTTGGTGATATTGTTGTTTTTAAAAACCCAGAAGCTGATGACCCCAATTCAGAGATAAGATATAAAAATGCTTTTACAAGAGTTTTTCACCCATTTGTATATATGCTTACTCTCTCATTTGTTGATATTGATAGAAAAGCAGATGGCTCACCAAAAGAGCGCTTCATAGTAAAGAGGCTTATTGCAAAAGAGGGCGAGAAGATATGTATGCTTAATGATATGGTATACAAGAGAACGAGTGAACGAGAATGGATTCCTATGGGAAAAATAGAGAATCAGAAAGAGTATGGCTATGTTGATCTCTATTATGAAAACAATCCAAAGATGAGAAACCAAACAACACTAAAAGAGTTTAGAGATCTATTAGATGATGCAATACTCTTTTTTGATAGTGTAGATAA
Source organism: Spirochaetota bacterium (assembly GCA_031549085.1). Lineage (GTDB taxonomy): Bacteria > Spirochaetota > GWE2-31-10 > GWE2-31-10 > MWDO01 > JAVBQL01. The sequence goes on along the minus strand of JAVBQL010000013.1, from coordinate 347,674 downwards.
AAATGATTTACAAACCATACTAAAGAGAGAGAAAGAGGCATTTAAAACAGAGTTCTCTACTAATATAAAAAATGAGTTGGTTAGAGAAATTAATAGCGGAAGAGGTAAAACTCAAGATGTTGCAGGAACACTGAACAGAATAATATACGAACTTTTGCAAAGTCCAAACAGCAGTAAAAACAGTAAACTTAATGATGATCTGATAAGGTATATGGAGTTATACAATTCTGTTGTTCTTTTCAATAGTGTAGAGGAGCTTAATTCTGTTATAAGTAAATATGAAAATGATGATAAGTACATAGACAGAGAAATTATGACAGATATAACTTTTTCTGACCTCTCTTCACCCTATCAGCAATATATGAAGAGAGTCAACGCAATCTATAAAATCTATAAATTAAAAATATTTAGAGTTATAATGAGAGAGGCAAGAGCGGGAAATTTAAGAAACATTTTAAATAGTTCAAATGGGCTTAGAAATGCCTCTTTTATAGGAGATTTAAACAAGCTTCTTCTAACAGAAGTATATGTTGATGGGTTTAATGCCTATCCTACTTTAAACTCAAATAGTAATGGACTTCTTAATTACAACTATTTTGCAGAGAGTTTTTCTATGAGAAACTTTCCAGAATACCCAGAGGGAAATGATTACTTTACAAAAGATGATTATTTTGTTATGGGTGATAATAGATATAATTCATTTGATGTTAGATTTGGATATAAAGAAAAGCTTATAAAACTTGATGCCGATGATAATGGTGAGTTCTCAAAAAGTTTTGTTGCAAGATGGGATGCTAAGACCATTAAGACAAAACATCTCTTGGGTAAAGCTGAACTTATCTACTTTCCATTTGATAGATTTGGTATTCTAAAATAGGGGATATATTTTTATGATAAATAACAAATACCACTACTACAAGAAAAAATCGAATACAAATAAAGTTATAAAGGATATAATTCTAATATATCTTTTGGGGGTGATATTTGTATCGCTTTTCAACTCTATGCTTCTGCAGGCCTATAAAATTCCTTCAGACTCTATGGAACCAACTATAAAAAAGGATACTTGTATATTGGTCAATAAATTTATCACAGGTTCTAAATATCCAATTATTGATGTTCATATTTTTGATGGAAGTAAAAATATTGAGAGGGGCGATATAATCGTTTTTAATTCAAAAGAGTACCTTGAAAAAAATGGGGCTTTTAAGTTTCTGTCTAATGTTGTATACACTATCTCATTTTCAATGATAGACCTCTATAAAATGTCAAAAAGATATGATACAAATATATATGTAAAGAGAGTTGTTGGTCTCCCTAATGATGTGATCACTTATAAGATAATTAATGGCCGCTCAACTCTTCTGATAAATGGAATACCTGAGATAAAATCAATAGAGAAAGAGTATGAATTTAATGAAGAAAATGATAAAAATACAGACCCAGAATTTTTAAAATATTCATTAATACAAAATGAATTTGTTGTTCCAGCAGATCACTTCTATGTGCTTGGAGACAATAGATCAGTCTCTATTGACTCAAGAACTTGGGGAGCTGTTAGTAAAAAACAAATTTTGGGGAAAGCAATATTAAAATATTGGCCTGCAAATACCTTTGGTATAATTGATTAGTCTTTTTTAATATGTTCGTATAGAGAAACATTGCTCTCAATTATAATTGACAACTCAGTTTACTTTTATTATATTTCTTAACATGTTCAAAATCTTGTATCAATATATATTATAATATTTTAAGGAGATTTTCTTTATGATTTTTGCTAATGATGGTGATGAGAAGGAAAATTCAAAACAAAACGACAATTTTTTAGAAAAACAATTTATAGATCAAAGAAAAATAATTATTTCTGACGCTATTGACCAAAAGATAGCTGAAAGAGTTATACGCTCTCTATTTCTGCTTGATGGAATAGATCAAAGCAAACCAATAACAGTAATAATAAATTCTCCTGGAGGAGATGTCTTTTCAGGCTTTGCAATCTTTGATACAATGAGACTTATAAAAGCTCCTGTAATCACTCTTGTTGCTGGCTTTGCCGCAAGCATGGGTTCTATTATTATGCTTGGTTCAAAAAAGGGCAAACGCTACGCTACAAAAAACTCAAAAGTCTTAATCCACCAGCCTTTAATTGGGGGAGTTTTTCAAGGAAGAGCTACTGAAATTGAGATTCAAGCAAAAGAGATCCAAGAGACCAAAGAGAGAATTATCAATCTATATGTAGAGGAGACTGGCAAACCAAAAGATAAGGTTGCTAAAGATATTGAGATGGACTACTGGATGACAGCAGAGCAGGCTGTTGAGTATGGCTTGATAGACAAAATAATAGGTTCTATTGATGAGCTTGTTTAAAAAACATTAAATATCAAATTAAATTAGGTAGACTCTATGAGACCAGATTGGGATGAATACTTTTTAGATATTGCTAAAAGTGTAGCAAACCGCTCCAGCTGTATTAGAAATAAGGTTGGAGCTGTGATTGTAAAAAATAAAGCTATAATAAGCACTGGTTACAATGGTGCCCCTCAATACCAAAAGAATTGTTTAGAGATTGGTTTTTGCTATCGTAATGAAAAAGGCATTAAATCTGGTACTCAATTAGAGCTTTGCAGGGCTGTTGGAAGTCATGCGGAATCCAACGCAATCTCTCTTGCTGCGAGAAATGGAAATGCGACAGAAGATGCTGTTATATATATTGTAGGACACAATTTTGTCTGCAACCAGTGCAAGGCTCTAATTGCAAATGCAAATATCAAAAAAGTTGTACTTCTTACAATTAATAATGAAAAGCTTATATTTAATCCTCAAAAAGAGTGGACTATTCATCCTATAGATAGCAATTAAGTCTTTGCAAAAATTAAACAAAAATCATCTTTCCCATAAATAAAAGTATAAAAAAAATATACCAAAAAGATAAAATTCTTTGGTATATTTTTTTTATATATAGAGTCTTTGCTGTGTGTAACAAAGATTTTTTCTTTTTTTTGCGTTCCACGTCCTTTTTGATAAATATCTTATATAAAAAATAGTTCTATTTTCTAATTATAAAAACGACAAAACAACAAATATATTGTAAAAAAGTTTAATTTATCCTTTCTTAAAGAGATTATCTATATCTGACTCTTTTACTATCATAACAGTTTTTTTTGAATCCATTAGCACTTCCATATGAGACCTAGAGATTAGATCTCTCTTTGAACGGTTAAGCTCCCAACCACCTAAAATAATTAGATCGCAATTCTCCTCTTCAGCTGTATCCAATATTGTTGTTGCAACATTTCCCTGTTTTAGAATCTTATTTATCTTAACTTTCTTTTCATTAGCTAATGCTTCAACAAAAGAGAGATATCTATTTCCATTAGCTCTAAGATGGTATTCAAAATTAGCAGACTCCTCTTGAATAAAAATCTTTGAGGTTAATAGATCGTTTAAGGTGCTTGTATCCACAACATACAAGACAGAAAGTTCAAAGTTTAACTGTTTCGCCAATAGAATTGCATATTTTGCAGCATTAATTGACGATTCAGACCCACTTATTGCTGTCAATATCCTTTTAATTATCGGTTTCATCATTCCCTCCATATTTGTTTTTAACCATCTTAGTTATAAAAGTCTCATCACGCTCTCTCTCTTCGAGAGTGTCCTGAATATATTTTATAGTCTCTACTGATTGTGGGATAACAACTTTATCCAATGCATTAACTCTTCTCTGAGTCTTCTTTACCTCTGCAGAGAGTTTCCAAATAATAGTTCTTATCTCTGCCATCTCTCGTATTATTGTTATTAAATTCAAAAATTTTGTTGTTGTATCATCTATTTGACTTGTTGTATTCAAAAATGAGTATTGAAAATCCAGTTTTGGGGCTGTTATATCTATTGAAGGAAGATTCATTCCAACTAACTTTGTTGTCTTTTTTCTCATTTCAAGGTTATATGAGATAAACCTTGCTCTATCTTCCACCTCTTTATATCCTAATGTTGCTATTGTTTTCTTTAAAGAGTCATAGGCATCTGTCAAAGTTTTATCAAGATCCTTCTCTACACGTTTTACTCTCTCAAGATAACTCATAAGCTCCATTACGATAATCTCTCTCTTCTGCTCCAAGAGGTCATACCCCTCTTTTGCAGTAGTAAAGGTCTGCTTTACCATTCGAAGATTACTTTTTGTTGGTGGAATATTAAGCTTTGCCATCTAACTCCCTTTTTTATCCAAATATTTATCTATTAACTTATCATTAATTCTATAGAGTTCACTTCTAGGTAACATTTTAAGTATCTCCCAGCCAATATCCAGTGTCTCCTCTATAGATCTGTTGTCCTCAAAAGTTTGAGTTAAGAATTTTTTCTCAAACTCTAATCCAAATGCCAAATATTTTTTATCAAGATCTGAAAGCTCCTCCTCTCCAATTACAGAGGCCAAAGATCTAAGGTCTTTTACCTTTGCATAACAGGCAAAGAGTTGACTTGATAGATCTTTGTGATCCTCTCTAGTCATTCCCTCCCCAATTCCATCCTTCATAAGGCGGGAAAGTGATGGAAGTCCAGCAATTGGTGGGTAGACACTCTTTTGGTGAAGCTCTCTGTCAAGAACAATCTGTCCCTCTGTGATAAATCCAGTTAGATCTGGTATAGGGTGAGAGATATCATCATTAGGCATAGAGAGAATAGGAATCTGTGTAATAGAGCCCTGTTTTCCTTTTATTCTACCTGCTCTCTCATAAAGCGATGCCAAATCTGAATATAAGTAGCCCGGATATCCCTTTCTTGATGGAATCTCATTCTTTGAACTGCTAACCTCTCGTAATGCTTCACAATAGTTGGTCATATCTGTCATAATGACAAGAACGTGCATACCAAGTTCAAAAGCCAAATATTCAGCAGCTGTCAAAGCTGCACGAGGCGTAATAAGGCGCTCAACAGATGGAGCGTCAGCCAATGAAAGATACATTACAACATTTGAAAGTACACCAGAGTTTTCAAAGTCATCAATAAAGTATCTCGCAACGTCATATTTTACACCCATACCAGCAAAAACAACAGTAAATTTATCACTGTCGTTTTTCAATTTTGCCTGACGAGCAATCTGTGCTGCGAGAATATTGTGAGGCAGACCATTACCACTAAATATAGGGAGCTTTTGTCCTCTAATAAGTGTAGTAAGCCCATCAATTGCACTGATACCTGTCTGAATAAAATCTTTTGGATACTCCCTGCTGTATGGATTTATAGCAAGTCCATTAACATCTCTATAATTATCTGTAAATATTTGCGGAAGTCCATCAAAAGGCTCTCCAAGTCCATTAAATACACGCCCCAAAATATCAGGACCAACCGGAATCTCCATAGGTTTTCCAAGAAATTCAACAGATGTATTTTTCTGTGTTAAGCCTTGAGTGCTTCCAAAGACCTGAACTATTATATTTTTATCTGTAACAGAGAGAACCTTTCCTGTCTGAACACCTCTCTCATCATTATATACCTTTACAACCTCTTCACTTCCAACATCAAAGTTTTTCTCGAGTACTAGAACAGAACCCTCTATTTTTTTTAAACCAACACCCTCTACTCTTGCCATATATTCCCCTTAAAACAATACGCTACAAGCTTTGTTTATTGCGTAAACAACAAGCTACACTTACTTTTTATAAAACCTACTCATCTCATCAAACTTATCTCTCATAGTAGTAAGTACCTCTTCCAGCTTCTTATGATCATCGTTTGATACTGTTGATTTTAGTTTTACAATCTCATCAGCTAAACCAAGCTCTTTTATTTTTAATAAAGGAGCTCCAAGTCTTATAGCATTGTTTGAATAGTTATAAAAATTATTAATAATCTTTAATAAAAGAACCTGCTTCTCTGGAGTTGAATACATATCAATATCATCATAAGCATTTTGCTGTAAAAATCCCTTCTTTATCATATCAGCAACCATAAGAACAAGCTTCTCATTATCAGGAAGAGAGTCAGGACCAATTATTTTAACAATTTGAGAGAGTCTATCCTCTGTCTTTAGAAGATTCATCATCTCCTTTCTTATTTTTATCGCATCTTCATCAATATTGTCCCAAAACTCCTCAACCTCTTCACCATATTCGGAGTATGAATCGAGCCATGAGATCGATGGATAGTGTCTAGCATTTGCTAATGCTTTGTCCAATGCCCAGAAGCATCTAATAAATCTCTTTGTATGCTGTGTAACAGGCTCTGAAAAATCTCCACCCGGAGGTGAAACAGCACCAATAATTGAAACAGAACCCTTCTCTCCGCTCAAAGTATTTACAAAGCCGGCACGTTCATAAAACTCTGCCAATCTTGTAGGCAGATATGCAGGGAAGCCCTCCTCTGCTGGCATCTCCTCCAAACGACCTGAGAGCTCTCTTAGAGCCTCTGCCCAACGAGAGGTTGAATCCGCCATAACAGCAACGTCATAACCCATATCTCTAAAATATTCCGCTATTGTTACACCTGTATATATAGAGACCTCACGTGCCGCAACTGGCATATTTGAGGTATTTGCAATCAATATTGTTCTCTTCATAAGAGGCTCTTTTGTGCGAGGATCTATAAGTTCTGGAAACTCAACCAGAACATCTGTCATCTCATTTCCTCTTTCACCACAGCCAATATAGACAATTATCTTTGCAGATGACCACTTTGCAAGCGCATGCTGGGTCATGGTTTTACCTGTACCAAATCCACCTGGGATTGCTGCTGTACCACCCCTTGCAATTGGAAAGAATGTATCAATTACACGCTGGCCCGTGATAAGTGGATTATCCATTGGGAGCTTCTCTTTGTATGGACGGGAGACTCTAACTGGCCAATAGTGTGCAAGCTTAATTATTTCACCACTCTCAAGAGTTGCAATTGTGTCTTCTATTGTATACTCCCCTGAATCAACTATTGTTTTTATAGCAGAACTTCCAACACTTGGAGGAACCATTATAAAGTGTCTGATAAGTGTTGTCTCATCAACAAAACCGATCTTTGTCCCAGCCTCAACTTTGGTTCCAACACTTACACTTGGAGTAAACTGCCACTTTTTTGTCTCATTCAAAGGTGTGGTTTTTGCTCCGGGAGACATAAATGCCCCCGTCATCTCATTTAGATCTTTAAGCGGTCTCTGAATTCCATCATATATATTTTCCAGTAATCCAGGCCCCAAAAGAACTGATAGAGGACGCTTTTGCGAAACAACCTCTTCACCAATCTTCATCATAGTATTATCTTCATAGACCTGTATTATTGCAAACTTATTATCAAATCTAATAATCTCACCAACGAGGTTCTTTTTTCCAACATAGACAACGTTGTACATCCCCGCCTCTTCAAGTCCAATCGCTTTTATGATTGGACCATTTATCTCTACAATCTTACCTCTTACTTCACTCATATTTTCGCCTCGCCAACTAGTGATTTGTAAATACTATTTCTCTCATCATTATCAAGCTCTTCTATAAATCTATCTATAGACATATATGATGCCTTTTTTCTATCAGATGAGAAGAGCATAAATCCATCTATATCTTTCTCTATTATGGTATCTATCTTCCCCTTTGGTAATTTAAGATTTAATAGTGTATCTTTTCCAATTGAGCTTAAATCATTTTTATTAATTTCAAGGATATATTTGTCGTCGCCAATGGTATTACTTGCATCTTTTAGAATATAAAAAACAAAATCTTTATAGGCAATAATATCACCACTTTTTATTCCATCTCTAACACTCTTAAATATATCTTTCAATATATTGCCTAAAATTTCCCACTTTTTTTTCATTAAATCAACTTCTATAGAGGCATATATCTTATTGGTTTTTCTTTCAGCATCTTTTGCAAGCAGGTCAACATATTTCTTTTCTACTTCTGCGATATCCTCTTCGCTCTTCTTTTCCAGTTCACCAATCTCTCTCTTTGCATTATTTATTGCTCTCTCCGCCTTAACTTGAGAGTCTTTAATAATTTCATCTTTAAGGTTATCAATATCTTTTAATAGTTCCATACATACCTCCAACTATAAAACGTTTTTATTGACTTCTCAAGCGAGAACAGTGTAAAAACTTGTTTTTGCACTGCTTAAGCGAGGCAGGTCAACAAAGGATTAATACCCTTTATAGTCAATATTTTTTTTTGCTTACTCTTTTTTGTTAATAATAAACAAAATCTATACAGAAATTCCAATGGCTCTCTTTATAGAATCAAGCATTGTAACTCTTCCTTCAATATGACCATAAAGATCAGGAATCTCAACAATTAGAGGATAGAGAGCCTTTTGCTGCCACTCGTTGACCCTATCTTCTATAGGTTTTACAGTTTTTTCAGTCAATATAAGTACACCAATTTCACCATATTCACCTTTTATGACACTGTCAAACTCTTTTTCAATCTCCTCTTTAGAATAGACAGCTTTCCCATCTATTCCAGCAAATTTGAATCCAAGAATAACATCATCATCACCAAGTACAAAAAAATTCATACTATCCTCATAAATCAAGAAGTAAATCTGCTAAAAAGCTATATTTATCTCTCTATTTCTAAATCAAATTATAAGATTAAACATTATCCACTACTTCGCATTTAGTACCATAAATGCAATTAGGAATCCCCATAGAGAGATACCCTCCGCCAACGCAACAAAAACCAGTGACATACCAGTCATCTCTTGTTTCTCACTTATAGCACCGATTGCAGCAGCACCAATTCTTCCAACACCTGCTCCGGCACCAATTGTTGCTCCAGCTATTGCTATACCAGCACCTATATATCTACCAAAGTTTGACTGTCCCTCTTTAATCGCTCTTGCCTGAGAAATTGTGTCTTCAGAAGCTTGCATTGAGTGATCTGTTGTTGTGGTACTATCTTGCGCCAAGAGCGGCAGAGATACAATAGAACCAGCCATTATCAATATTGTTGCCAAAACCAAAAAAAGCTTACCTTTGTCCATATAATACTCCTAAAATTATTTTCTTTCTATTTTAAAAGGGTTAAATTTAGTCCCCTGTTCAGTGAAAAACTTTGAGAAAAACTCGTAGTATTCAAGACGCACTGCTTGAATACCAACGATCAGTCCCTCAAGACCAATCACTACTATGTTTCCTACTATTAATATAATAACCCCCCCAACAGTCATCGCAGCATGATCCCCACCATTTGCAGATTTCATAAGCATCGTTGTTGTTGTGCTAAGTACAACGTGTGCAAAGGCAAAAGCCCCAATTCTTATAAAGCTAATATTCGCATTTAGATAGTTTAGCAATACTTCAAACATCTCAATAAGGTTAAAGAAAAACCAGCTTACAAATCCATTTGGAAAAATCTTTTTCTTCTTTATAATGTGTTCAATAGGCTCATGAAGAGCAACCAAGCTTATTGTTGTAATCATAATACCTATCATAAGGTGGCTAGGGTTTGCTTTAAAAACGACTAGATTTACTAATACAATTAATGTTGTAAGAAGGAATATAAAGCCTGATACACCATTTGAAGTAAACATGACATCAACAAATCTCTTTTTTACAAAGTTATTGATTATATTTATTAGCATTCCAAGAAGGTTTATAAGAACACCCATAAAAATGGTTACGCCAAAAATTACATTGCTATTATTTGGATCAAGTTTAATTGGTGGTGTACCATCATTACGAAAAACTGTTCTGTAAATTGGTCCCAAAACACCACGCATCTCATCAAATTCGAAACAGAAAAATGAACCATAAATCAAACCAAAGAACATCGCAGCAACACCAACAGTTGATACTATAAAGCCAAGATCTTTAAAGCCCTTTAAGAATCTTTGAGCAAAGAGACCAATCAAAAATATGATAAACCCCTGCCCAATATCACCATACATAAGTCCAAAAAATAGAACAAATGTTACTGCCATAAAGACAGTTGGATCAACACTCTTATATGTTGGAGTTCCATAGTTAAACAAGAGCATTTCAAATGGTTTTAGGAACTTTGGATTGTCCATAACCACAGGGATCTTCATCTTTCCATTTTTTACATCTTCAAGCTCTTCTGGAACAAATGAGATTATAGAAAATCTATCCCCTAAATTTTTTTCAAAGCTTGAGGTAAGCTTTGGAAGTTTTCTCTTCGTTACCCAACCCTCAATAACTGTAAATGAGTCGCTGTGAAGTACAGATTGGTGTACCCCCTGATAGACTTTCTGAAGATTAAGGCTCTTTATATAATCTACTACAGTATCTCTCTCTTTCGCTAAAAAACCATCTCTAAATTCTCTAATCTCATTCAGTCTCTTATCTATAGAAAAAATAGTCTCTTTTAGGTTATTATAGAGTTCTATAGGAAGAATCTTTCCATCACCCGCCATCTTAACCTCTTTAAAAGTTGTCTTTTTTAAGAAACTTTCAAGTGTCCATCTTCCCTTTTTTGAAGTGAATATAATATAGAGATTATCAGATATCTTCTTTATTGCAACTCTATCTTTTAACTCTGCCTTTAGAGCAGCAGCATCTTCATCAGACATAGTCCCTGTTGCATAGTGTATATATGTAAGGTTCTCAAGCTCCTCTTTGCTCATCTCCAAATCTTTAAAACGAGCAATCTCTGCAAGCTGATTCTCATAATCACTTTTTGTGGCATTAAGCTCCCTATATTTTTGAACATATGAGCCCCACTCACTGTAGAGAGAGTCAATATATTTCTTTATATCCTGTATATCTCTTAGAGCTCCATTTTCTGAGAGTTTCGGAAGCTCAAAGAACTCTTCCAAATCATAAACTTTATTATCAATGCTATCTATATCTTCAGCACTTGAATATGTGGAAGCACTTTTATCTTTGGACTCTCCACCTTTTGTAGTATTTATCTCAAGGAGAGCATCCTCACCAATTATGTCGATAGCCTTTTCAAAATCCTGCTGGAGAACTACAATTTGTACATATCTCATTATTTCAGTAAAAAACATCTAGTGCTCCTTTTTTTATTAACTGCCTATTTTGCTATTTTGTGGATTATCCATACTCATATTATATTTCAGAGATTCAACCAGCTCAATTATATTTCTATACTCTTTTCGCTTTAAATAGAAAAATGCAACAACAGGCAGCATTCCCTCTCCAACATAGAAAGCCAAACAATACTGCTTTATAAGTCTCTCATCAATAAGCTCTTCCAACATCGAAAGGGAGAGATCTCCCTCAGCATTAAAGGCCTTCGCAATTATATCTCTAAATATTTGAGGATATGGTCCAAAAATTCTGTTTGTTTCACCTGCAACAAATTGAATATCAAAGATGGTCTTTATAAGGTTAAAATCTATAAGCCCGCTCTCTTTAATAAAGGTATCTTCTATATCTTCAAATGTCTTTTTGAAAAATATCTTAGAGCGAAAAGCCCATCTGATATTCTCCCAGTTCATCTCTTCTCTGATCAGAGACATAAGTTTTATATCTGTCTCACCTGTACTTTTGATTGCATGATGAAGGCTTTTGTAATAGAACTTATCAAGCTCATTCTCTATTTTATAGAATGGATCTCTTTTCTCTATAAATGGAAGTACAAAGCTAAAAATAGAGTCTTTCAAAAAAGATTTAACTGTATCAAGATCTGCCAAATCTTTCTTATAAAGAACATCATAATCCAAACCACTTCCCGTATTAAACTCAAAGAGTTTATTAATGGTTTTTAGGTTTGTATAGTATCCATTTACCACAGTTATTATGTTCTCTATTTCATATTGGGATATCAATGTATTTATTATTCTATTTTTATAGAAAAAGTGTGAAGAGAGCATATTTAAATTCTTAAAAAATTCCTCTTTTGATAACTGCTCTACCCTTGTATAGAGATATCTAGTTGATGTTTGAATTTTATCATCAGGAAACATTTTTTTATGAAGATCTTCTATTGTCTTGATTTTTTTATATTCAGTAAAGTTCTTATTTATTATTGAACGTGAAGCAATGGCATGAATTTTAGCAGTTACATAATCCAAGTTTGAGCTATCTGACATACTATTTTATCCAAATTTTTATTATGAAATAACAAGCTTGCTTATTTTGTCCTTAAGCAGAGAGACAATTGTTTTCTTTTTGCTCTCTACATCACCAAGTTTATTATAAAAATCTTGGATTTTCGTCTCTAATATCTCTTCTTTTTTTTGATTGGCTTCATCGATCTTATCTTTCAATGACTGTGAATATTGGGAATATGCCTTTGCTCTTGCTTTTTCCACTTTTGAACTGGCTTGAAACTTTGCGTCATCAAGCATCTTATTAGCCTCATTTTCAGCATCAAGAAGGATGTTTCTTGCCTCCTTCTCAACCTCTTTTATTCGCTCTATAAGTGTATCCATAACATTGCTCCTAACTTCATTATATAAGTAAAAAAACAATTATGTTTTACATTTTATCAACAATTTTAAATTTAATCAACAACTATTTATAAAACTAGTTTTCCTTAAATTTAGATAGATCTTCAAAATCTATTATCTGGTGAGATATCTCTTTTGGAGTTTTACATTTCAATATAGATGGAAAGAAGTCTGGGTTTGAAATAAGAGAAGCAATGTTTTTCAGTGTCTTTAGATGCTCAAGAGGAGCTTCAGAATTTCCAATGACCATCATGACTATATATACAGGTTTTCCATCAAGAGCCTCATAGTCAATGCCTCTTAAAGAGATCCCCATAACACCAACTGTTTTTTTGATTTGTGGAATATTGGCATGCGGAAGTGCTATATGGGGAGCAATACCTGTCGACATCTTATTCTCCCTCTCTATGATGGCATTTAGAATCTCCTCTCTGCAGTCAAGGTTCTCTGCATCAACAAGGAAGTTTACCATCTCCTCAAAAAGAGAGTCCTTATCTTCGCTCTCCAACTTTATCTTTATATTTTTGTCCTTAAAAAGTTCCGATACAAGCATACTATCTCCCCTTAAAAGAATTAATTAATAACAAAACATGACAAAAAAAATGATACTAGATTTTATTTCTTTTGTCAAAGACTTTAGCAATATGATAGTCGTTTACTATCTTCTTTAAAACAAACTTTCAACAAGCTCATCTTACTAAAAAACTAAAGCCAAAATGACTATAAGCCATTATTTTAATATTTGCAACAAAATTAAAATAAAACTTGTTTTTTTCCCCATTTTTATTTATCTATATACTATGAGTGTTATATTACCCACTATTTCTTAAAATAAACTTATTTTTAAAAAAGGTCTATTTTAAGTTTATTTTTATAATCATATTTTTTTAAATGAGCCTGTTTTTAACATAATTTAAGGAGGTTTTATGAAAAACTCATTTATTAAAAAAGCTTTGGTAATACTTTTTTCACTCATTACAGTAATTATGGTTTCGGCCGATAACTCTGGTGACAATGGTTCTACCAGCAAAGACGAGACTAAAGCTAAAGAAAAGAGAGTAGATGAGAGAGTAGAAAAAACAGATGAATACAAAAAAGAGTTCTTTGAGGCAAAGAAGAAGCATGAGAATGACTATCCAGTCTTTTCTCAAAAGGGTGGAATGCTTCGTCCAATGGATCACTCTTTCTACTTTAGAACAGACGATGAGTGGACTGGCTTTTCGACATTAGAGTTTGGATATCGATTTGGTGCAGCGGAATATTTTAATGTCGCTGTAGAGTTTGGGGTAAGCCCAATACCATATGTATTCTTGGCAACAGCTCTCTTTCATCTAAAGATTTATGAGAGTCCAAACAAGATATTTTTTATGGGAACAAGAATTAGAGTTGGCTACAAATACCAAGACAGTGATTTTAGATTTATGTTTGGAGATACTCCATACTTGAATCTAAAAAGACAGAGCATCTATCTTGCTCCTGATGTTACTGTAGCCTTTAGGTTTGGAAGGTTTAAAGAGTTTTGTGTCTACTACACAGCATTTCCTAAATTTGATTTTGACATATTTGACAGAACAAATACCCAGATATTCTTCTGTCCTGTAATGCTTGGTTTTGAAGTAAGATTTGGCACAGAGATGGAGTGGAGCTTTGCAATCGAGTCAGGCTATACAATGCCTATGCCATTCGACTCCGTTCCTACAGGTGAGTGGGTAAACTTCCCTTCGCTAGCCAATGTCGGTGTGCACTATAGATTTGGGGATAAATTCTATAAAAACTTGAAAAAAGAGCTAAAGGCAAAGTATGAGAACAAAAACAACAGTGAGAAAGAGAAAAGTGAAAATATATAAATCTAAGATTTAAAGAAGGTAGAAGTAATAATTTATGAGTATAAGAGAAGTTGTTAGTATAGATTCTAATAAATGTGACGGATGCGGTCTTTGTATATCCATATGTGCCTACTGTGCATTGGAGGTGGTAGATGGAAAGGCTACATTGATATCTCCAATCCTTTGTAATGCACAGGGGACTTGTACAAAAATGTGCCCAAAACAAGCAATAAGTATCAAAGTAGAAGATGCCCCTGAATATGATGAGAATGAAGTTCTAAAAAATGTTACAAGAAAAGGTACTGTTGTAATAAAAGAGCATTTTGAACATATGATTAGAAATAATAGGTTTCAAAGTATTGAAACTGCAATTCAATATTTCGAAAAGAATCTATTACCACTTCCACAGGTAGCATTGGATTTTCTAAAAAAATATCCTGACTTTCATAAGAATGAGGCTAAAGATAAGAGAATAAAAGATTGGCCACCAAAACTGAAATATATAAAAGATCCAGATTTTAACAGAAAAAAAGATGAAGAGATACTTTTATTGCTCTATGCTGACTGTTTTGCCCTTCACGAGATGGGAAGAAAGCCATTTCCAGAGAACTCAAGATTACTTCTATACTGCCCAAAGATGGATACCGATACCAAAAATAGTATTGATAGCATGGTTAAAATATTATCTACAAATAATATAAAGCGCTGTATAATCTATGCGATGAACCTGCCATGCTGTTCAGAGATAGAAAAACTCTTTTCCAAAGCTATGCAGTATGCAGATAGAGTGATGGAAGTAAAAATTGTTACACTCTCCCTAGATGGAGAGATGAGTGAGGCTACCATAGATTAGTTTTTTAGCATTATTATACTATTGTTATGCCTTCTTTTCTATAATATAGAGAGAGAAGGCTACTTTTTATTACAGGTAATAAATTTTATAATATAAAAATAGTGATTATATGGTATTAAACTCAAGTTTTTTGTGTGAAATTGCTTAGGCTTTTTCTAACAAAAAACGATTTGTATACCAAGCATAATCGCATATAAATTTGGATTTATTGTAGGGGGAGTGACCTCTCTCATTAATTTTTGAAGAAATCTATTGTTAAAATACAAAAAATGAGACTATTTTTAGTTAAAAATAAATTGACAAATCCTCTATTTTTGTTTACTATCTCTCTTGTTCACAGGCTTATGGCCTCTTCGTCTAGTGGTTAGGACAGGTGATTCTCAGTCATCAGACAGGGGTTCGACTCCCCTAGGGGCTAATTCTTTTTATTAAAAATTAAGATTTCTATTTCACCAAATCAATTTACAATACTTTATAATAACTCTTAATTTACTAATAAAAAAAATATTTTTTAAAAAAAAATCTCTTTTTTTTAGAGGAGGATTATTATGAAAAGAGTGTTTAATTTCAATGCAGGTCCTGCAACACTGCCTTTGGCGGCTTTGGAAGAGGCAAGTGCAAATCTAGTTAACTTCAACAACAGTGGAATGTCTTTGCTAGAGGTCTCTCACCGTACTCCTATATATGAAGATGTACACTTTGGAACTATCTCCTCGATAAAAGAGATCTTAAGCGTTCCTGATGATTATGAAATTCTTTTTTTACAAGGCGGTGCCCATACACAATTTTCTATGGTGCCAATGAACCTTCTTGGTGATAATGAGAGTGCTGACTATATTGTTACAGGAAGCTGGTCTGAAAAGGCAGTAAAAGAGATCTCTGTTATTGGTAAAAAGGCTAATGTGATAGCTGATACAAAAGCTACTAAATATAATAGCATTCCATCAACATTAAATATTTCAAAAGATGCTAAATATCTCTATCTTGTATCTAACGAGACAATACAGGGTGTTCAGTTTAAAAAATTTCCAGAGACAAATGGCGTTCCTCTTATTGTTGATGCCTCATCTGATATCTGTTCATATCCTATAGATTGGAAGAATATTGGAATTATCTATGCTGGTGCTCAAAAAAATATGGGACCTGCAGGGGTTACTATTGTTATAGTAAGAAAAGATCTTATTAAGGATCAACCTAATGTTCCAACGATGTTAAGATATAGTACTCATGCAAAAGAGAACTCTCTATATAACACGCCTCCAGTTTTTAGTATCTATATGGTAGGACTTACTATGAAATGGCTAAAAAATCTTGGCGGCCTAAAGAAGATAGATGAGATCAATAAGAGAAAAGCAGCATATATATATGATGTAATTGATAGCAGCAGTGGTTTCTACAAAGGGCATGCTGAAAAAGATTGCAGATCTCTAATGAATGTTACGTTCACTTTGGCAACCGAAGAGCTTGAGAAAAAGCTAATCAAGGAGACAGAGGCAAACAATATGGTAGGTTTGAAAGGACACCGCTCTGTTGGCGGACTTCGTGCTTCTATATACAACGCTATGCCAGAAGAGGGCTGTAAATATTTGGCAGATTTTATGAAAGATTTTGCTAAAAAGAATGGTTAATATTTAAAAAAACTTATTTCTTAAATAAAAGCAAATGGAGTAATTTTATAAAAAATTACTCCATTTTTTTATAATAATAGTTGTAATTCAAAATTATTATTGATTTTTTATACTATTTTATGATATTTTTACTATTATATTTTAAACAAGATAAGGATTATATTATGGATAAAAGAGGATATTGTGGTTTAAATTGTGAAACTTGTGATGCTTTTATAGCAACAAAGAATAATAATAATGACTTGAGAGAGAAACTTGCAAAAGAGTGGTCAGAGATGTATCAAACTGAAATAAAAGCTAAAGATGTTAATTGCACTGGCTGTAAATCTGATGGTGTAAAAATTGCTCACTGCTCAAACTGTGAAGTACGCTCATCTAATATAGCAAAAGGATATAGCTCTTGTTCTGAATGCAAAGAGTATCCATGCGAACATGAATCTTATATTGTAGACAATGTGCCCGATGCAAAAGAGTACATAGAAAAAAATAGAAAATAGTTTTTTTAATATTCAATAAAAGGAATAGCTATGGAAAATAGAGGATATTGCGGTTTAAATTGTGAAACCTGCGATGCTTTTGTTGCAACAAAAAATAATGATAACAACTTAAGAGAAAAGACCGCTAAAGAGTGGTCAAAAATGAATCAGGTTGAAATAAGAGCAGAAGATATTAATTGTGTTGGCTGCA
The DNA here is from genome assembly GCA_031549085.1 of Spirochaetota bacterium. GTDB lineage: Bacteria > Spirochaetota > GWE2-31-10 > GWE2-31-10 > MWDO01 > JAVBQL01. The sequence continues at coordinate 330,323 of JAVBQL010000013.1, read as the reverse complement.
AAGAAGATGGAGTAAAAATCAGTTTTTGCGCTTATTGTGAAATACGTTCTTCTAATATTACAAAAGGATATAGCTCTTGTGCAGAGTGTAAGGAGTACCCTTGTGAACAGGAGTCCAATCTTATAAACAATGTGCCTGATGCAAGAGAGTATATAGAAAAAAATAGAAAATAGTTTTTTTAATATTCAATAAAAGGAATAGCTATGGAAAATAGAGGATATTGTGGTTTAAATTGCGAGAATTGTGATGTTTTTATTGCAACAAAAAATGATGATAAGAATTTAAGAGAGAAGCTTGCAAAAGATTGCCAAGAGATGCAGCAATTCAATATAGAGGCTAAAGATGTTAATTGTAGTGGCTGTAAATCTGATGGGGTAAGGTTTGTCTATTGTTCTGGCTGTGAAATGCGCTCATGCAATATCGCAAAAGGATATGAATCTTGCGCAGAGTGCAAGGAGTACCCTTGTGAACATGAAGCCAATCTTATAGATCATGTTCCTGATGCAAGGGAGTATATAGAAAAAAAGAGACAATAGTTTTTTCGACTTATATATAATATATTATTACCATATCATTTTTCGTATAGCTCTATTCTAACTATAGTCCTATCCAAACTTTGATGGATAGTCTATACCTATTTTCTGAGTTACTGGTCAGTAAGTGGAGATATAAGGAGTAAACGTTACTAAAAAAAGAGAAAGAGAGAGTAGTTTTATATAGGTTGGGGTTAATCAAAAAAGAGCCTAATTTTAAAAATATGAAAATAAAACAAAAAGGATGTGGCATGCAAAAAAACCTATATAAAACTACTTTTTCTTTTTTTCTTTCTTTTTTGAGTACCATTCGCTCATTTGATATTTTCGTACTGAGTAAGTAAACTAAAAATAAAGTTACATTACTAGTTTAATATTAATAGGACATTAATGACAATGGAGCTATACAAAAAACACCATTTTTATGAAAATATTAGCATTAAATAAGTATTCTCCAATATCAATACATAAAATAAGCAAAATTTGTATTTTGTAATAAAAAAAATAAAAAATTTGACTTTGGATAATTATTTTTGTATTCATAGTGTTGTATGAAAAAAAATGTAAAGATAAAAAACTTAACAATCGGAAACGGCTCTATTCCAATACAAACAATGTTAAAAAATAGAGTAAAAGAGACCGATTTAACTCTAAAAAAGATAAAAAAGTTTGCAAATATGGGCTGCGATATCATTAGGATAAGTGTTCCCGATGAAGATGAGCTTAATGGCCTAAAAATTGTACTGAAAGAGAGCCCTATACCCATTGTTGCTGACATACATTTTGACTATAGGTTGGCAATAAAATCTATAGAGGCTGGCGTACACAAAGTTAGAATAAACCCCGGCAACATTGGAAATGAAGATAGAGTAAAAGAGATTATACAGTGCCTTAAAGAGTACAACATCCCTGTGAGAATAGGTATAAATGGCGGTTCCCTCCCAAAACACCTTACATCTAAATATAAAAATAGCATTGACACAATGATAGAATCTGCCAAAGAGGAGATCGGCTACTTTGAAAAGTATGGATATGACAAAATTGTTCTCTCATTCAAATCCTCATCAGTTATAGAAACTATAGAAGTAAACGAAAAAGCATCAACTCTCTTTCCTTTCCCGCTCCATATAGGTGTTACCGAGGCTGGAGACCTGATTGATGGCACAGTAAAAAATAGCATTGGAATCTCTGCCCTTCTGCAGAAAAATATAGGTGACACTATAAGAGTAAGCCTAACCGCCCCTGAAGAAAACGAAATAATCGTTGGCAAAAAAATATTGGAATCTCTAGGCAAACGAGAAGAGCTGCTTGAAATAATAAGCTGCCCAACCTGCGGGCGTACAAATGGAAATATTAGCCAAATAGTTGTAAGCTTAAAAGAAAAAATAGCCGAAAAGAATATAAATAGAAGAATAAAAATAGCTGTTATGGGCTGTGTTGTAAATGGACCAGGTGAGGCCTCAAACGCAACCTTTGGAGTCGCATGCGGCAATGAGCGCTCTATAATTTTTGAGAATGGTGAAAAATTAAAAACTGTTGATAACACTCAAATTTTAGATGAGCTTATGATTCTTCTTGAAAAGAATATAGAGTGTCATGATAAGAAGTGATAGGGTGGCTATGAAAAAAATTATTTTGTTTTTTATTTTATCTTTTGCTGTTTTTAATATTACCTCTCAAGAGGTTCAAAAAGATGAACCAAGCTGGGTCTATCTAAAGAGGGCAGAGAATCTTAAAGATAGAGGAGAGTATGCCCTTGCAATGATTGAAGCAAATACAGCAAAAAGGGTCTATATAAATGAGAGATTGGGGGCTTACTATACAAAACTTAGAGATGATGTAAAAAACAGAAACATGACTGACTATGAGGTCAAAAAAGTTGTTGAAGAGAAGAGAAAGTCTATAATGGTTGATGATGAGTATCCAAGCTATCATGAACTAATGGGAGACCTCTACCTTTTAACAGGTTTTTTAGAGGAGGCCGATAGAGAATATAAAAAGGCACTCTCTCAAAAAGCTTTTTTTGACTATGATGAAAAACTTATCGAGATAAAATATAAGCAGGCGGATGTCTACAAAAAGAAAAACGATTTTGATATTGCCTCTGTTGTATACAGTGAGATTATCAACAAATATTTGTCTTTAAAAAAGAGAGAGTTTTGGGATAGAGTACGTCTAAATATAAAAGAGGACCCATCGCTTGAGAGATGTTTTAGAATATATCGTATTGATGGCATTCAATATATGAAGGCACTATTTGAACAAGGCAAGAGAGCTGCCCTATTGCAGAGGCCAGATGATGCTCTATTCTATCTTGTAAATGCAGCAGTTGTATGGATGACCTACTATGACTCCTTGGTAAAACAGTATCAAGATAGCTTTCAATATACAAACCCAATAGATTTTATAAACTATCTCTCTGACAAGAGAATAAACAAAAATATATCAACAGAGGACAGAGCAATAATAGATGACATAATGTTCTTTTTGGGCTATGCCTCTCTCTTGAAAGATAATGAAGATATCGCAACCTACTATTTTGACATTGCTATTACCTTCTCTAAAAACAGTGGCAGAGAGGCTGAGATTACTAACAGAGTGGAATACTTTAAAATAGATAAAAAATATAGGATAATGTACTCAGAATTGAAAGATTAAAAATATGATATATAAGAATCCAATAGTGATATTTAACCCCTATTCAAACGGAGGGAAGAATGGTAAAAACTTTGAGTCAATATATAAGGTCATCAAAAAACTTCTAAAAAAAGATGATTTAGAGCTCTACAAAATCACCACAAAAGATGAATCTATAAATAGAATTATCAAAATATGCGAAGATAAAAAAAATGATCTAATCGTAACTGTAGGCGGAGATGGAACTGTATCATCAGTTGTAAATATTCTTATGACTTTCCCAAAAGAGAACCGAATTCCTATCCTTCTACTGCCTTTTGGAACAGGAAATGCAATATTAAGACACTTTGGACACCACCATATAAAAAAGGGGAGAGATTTTCACAGTGAAAACCCTGTAACAAAGTTTGATGTTTTAAGAACTGTTAGAGAAGATGGAACTATCTACTATTGTCTAAATGTTGTTGGGATAGGTTTTATAAGTGATGCAATGAAGTATGTTGTTAATGTAGAGTCTTTTGAAAAACTAAAATATATTTTTGGAATAGCAAAAGCTATGAAAGAGTTTAAAAAATATATACTTAAATCAACTTATAGAGATGAAAATGGAGAGATAAAAACTCTTAATCTTGATGATGTTATCTTTATAACAGTATCAAACACAAAGTATGCTGGCGGAAATATACTTTTGGCTCCAAGTGCCATTCACAATGATGGATTTATGAATGTCTCTATAGCCCACTCCTCAAGCAGAAGAAGCTTTATTAAAGGTGTTTTCAGTGCAGCGCTAAATAAAGTAATAGCCCAAAAAGATTTTTTTACCTTCAAGGCCTCATCAATAGAGATTGAACTTGATCCAAAGACAGATATAATTCTTGATGGGGAGATCTCCCCAGAATCTCATATAAAAGTTGACCTATTACCTGAAGAGATTGAGATGATTGTTTAAGCCTACACCTAAACTACTACTAAAAATATCTTTTTTAAATTTTGACAACTTATCTTTTTTTTTATATTATGTATACACTTCAAATTTTTGCTTTTTGATATATCCTATTTAAAAACCAAAATTTTATAAGAGAAAAAAATATGAGTGACAAATTTATTTTAAAAGATAGGGAGTTTTCCTCAAGACTTATTGTTGGAACAGGAAAATATCCATCAAAAGAGGTAATGGTAAGAGCTATTGAGGATTCAAATGCAGAGATGGTAACAATAGCTTTACGAAGAGTTGATTTTAATAATCCTTCTGATAATTTAGCCTCTTTTATCGACAGTAAGAAATATACAATTCTTCCAAATACTTCAGGGGCAAAAAGTGCTGATGAGGCAATCCGTATCGCCCTTATTGCAAGAGAGGCTCTAAACTCAAACTGGATAAAGATAGAGGTGACACCTGAATCAAAATATCTGCTGCCTGATGGAGAGGAGACATTAAAGGCGACAAAGGCTCTTGTAAAAGAGGGTTTTTATGTTATGCCATATATAAATGCAGATCCAATATTAGCAAAGAAGCTTGAAGATGAGGGAGCAGCAACAGTTATGCCTCTTGGCTCTCCAATTGGAACAAACAGAGGTTTGCAGACAAGAGAATTCATTAGAATAATAGTAAGAGAGGCAAAAGTACCTGTAATTGTAGATGCTGGGATCGGAAGACCATCTGATGCTGCACTTGCAATGGAGCTTGGAGCTGATGCTGTAATGATAAATACAGCAATAGCAGTTGCCAACAACCCACTCCTAATGGCAAAAGCTTTTAGAGATGCTGTTATTGCTGGAAGAAATGGTTATCTTGCTGGAATTGCTGCAGAGCGAGATATTGCCTCCCCATCAAGTTCACTTGATTGGGTTAGCAAACTTTAATTATTAAACCATAAGAAATAAATATGAACAATAATAATTTTTTTGATTTTTTTAACAACAATTCTAAAAATAGCAATGCTATAAATTTTGACTGGGAAAAATCAAAAAAAATTATTGAGAATACAACTAAAGACTCAATTCTAGCCTCACTATCCAAAGATAGAATCGAGTTTGAAGATTTTTTAAGACTTATATCCCCATTGGCATTAGATTTTCTTCCAACAATTGCTAGAAGAGCAAGCGATATGACAATAAAGAGGTTTGGAAAAGTGATCAACCTCTATGCACCAATATATCTCTCTAATGAGTGCACAAATAGCTGCACATATTGTGGATTCAACCATACAAGCACTATAGTTAGAAAGACCTTGAGTTTTGATGAGGCAGAAAAAGAGATGAGAGCCCTAAAAAGCATGGGTTTTGATAATATCATTCTTCTAACAGGTGAGGCTCCTAATGCTGTACCCTACTCATATATAAAAGAGATGGTCACCTTAGCGAAAAAATATTTTACTTATGTCTCGCTTGAGGTATACCCAATGTCCACTGAAGAGTACAAGGGGCTATCTGATGCTGGTGCCAGAGGGGTTACTGTCTATCAAGAGACATACAACCAAGAAGCCTATAAGGTTTATCACAAAAAAGGGAAAAAGAGTAATTATAGCTGGCGACTAGATACCCCTGACAGAGCATTTCAGGGTGGAATCCGTAAGGTTGGGATTGGTGCTCTCTTGGGTCTCTATGATTTTAGATTTGAAGCCTTTATGATGGCAAACCATCTTCTATATTTGCAAAAAAACTACTATAAAGGGGAGCTCTCTGTAAGCTTTCCAAGAATAAACTCCGCTGATGCTGATTTTTCTACCCCCTCATCTGTAAGTGATAGAGAGCTTATACTTTTGATCTCTGTACTGCGACTTCTTTTTGAAGATCTCCCGTTTGTACTCTCAACAAGAGAACGCCCATCATTTAGAGACAATATAATATTCTTCTGCATGACCCATGTAAGTGCTGGCGCAAAGACAAATCCTGGTGGATACTCAGCAGATTGCAATAGCGGAACTCAATTTGATGTCTCTGATGAGAGAAGTTTAGATGAGATAGTAAAGCTAATAAATAATAATGGTTATGATGTTGCTTTCAAAGATTGGGATAATAATTTCTTAGGTGTTAAATAGTGAAATTTGAACATTACTTGTATCCTGTAATAAGCAGTGAATTTTGCAAAGGACGTTCTCCTCTATTTGTCCTAAATGAGATAATTAAAGGCGGAGCAACGATTGTCCAATTAAGAGAAAAGAATATCTCAAAAAAAGAGCTATCCATTTTGGCTCTTCAGTTCAGAGAGATAACAGCAAAGAGTGGTGTTGCTCTTATCATTGATGATGAAATTGATGTTGCACTATCTGTCCATGCTGATGGGGTACATCTTGGGCAAGATGATCTTCCATTGAAACTAGCAAGAGCTCTCTCTAAAGATTTGATAATTGGAGTATCTACCCACAATGAAGATGAGATAAGAGAGGCTGAAAAAGGTGGAGCAACATATATAAATATTGGACCAATATTTAGGACAAACACAAAAAGCCTCTCAATTGAGCCTCTGGGGTTAGATTTTTTAAACAATATTAAAACTTCTTTACCTTTTAGTGTAATGGGCGGTATAAAGAGAGAGCATATGCCGATACTCTCTCAAATGGGTATCAAAAATATCGCTTGTGTCACAGAGATAACAGAGGCAGATAGTATAAGAGAGAGGGTATCAGAACTGTTAACTCTAATAAAAGAGAATCAAAAAAAATAGAAGATTATTAAAGAAGAGAGAGTATAGATGGATATAAGCTATATCATAAAAACCACAGCATATATATTGAAAGAGTCCACAATTACTTTTAAACTCTACTTTTCGACACTGCTTCTATCAATTCCACTGGGGCTTGTTTTATCAATGCTCTCCACTACTAAATTTAGGTTTCTAAAAGTAGGTGTTGGTATATACACTTGGGTTTTTAGAGGGACTCCCCTTATTTTGCAGCTCTTTTTCTTCTATTATGGACTGGGAATTTTGGGATTTACATTAAAGCCTTTTGCAGCAGCCCTTCTAACCTTTGTTTTGAACTATGCTGCATACTTCGCAGAGATATTCCGCGGAGGGATTGAGTCCATAGAGAGTGGACAGTATGAGGCATCACGAGCCTTAAGTATGAGCTATCCGCACTATATGGGAAGAATTATCATTCCACAGATGGTAAAGCGATCACTTCCAGCATTAAGCAACGAAGCAATAAACTTAGTTAAGGACTCTGCACTGGTTATCGTAATTGGTTTGGGCGATATATTGAAGGCTGCCAAAGAGATTCTAACTAGAGACTTTACAATAGTTCCATTTATAATAGCAGCAATTATCTATTTAATATTAACATCAGTGATAGTTCTATTTTTTCGCTACCTCGAAAAGAAGATTGTCTATTAAAGGATTTTTTATAATGAATATGATTACGATGAGAGATATACATAAAAAATTTGGACATCTTGAGGTTATAAAGGGAATAGACTTAACTCTTCTCAAGGGAAATATTATATCGATAATAGGTCCATCAGGCTCTGGGAAATCTACACTTCTTCGAACAATAAATCACCTTGAAAAAATTGATAAAGGCATAATAAAAATAGAGGATATAGAGACTGCCCATATAACAGACAGCGAAACCAAAATTATTCCACAAAAAGTGATAAAAGAGTCATGCAAAAAGATTGGTATGGTTTTTCAAAATTTTAATCTCTTTCCGCATATGACTGTTTTGCAAAATATTATTGAGGCGCCAATCTTTGTTAATAAGATGAAGAAAAAAAATGCTATAGAGATGGCTAAACATCTGCTTAATAAGGTTGGTATTTTTGATAAAAAAGATGTCTATCCCTCAAAGCTCTCTGGCGGCCAGAAGCAGAGGGTTGCAATTGCCCGTGCACTTGGAATGAAGCCTGATATAATGCTCTTTGATGAACCGACCTCTGCTCTTGATCCAGAGCTTGTTGGAGAGGTTATTAAGGTTATAGAGAATCTTGCTAAAGAGAAGATGAGTATGCTTATTGTTACTCATGAGATGGGGCTGGCAAAAGAGATATCTGACAATGTTATCTTTATGGATAATGGTGTGATTGTCGAATCCGGCACTCCTTTAGCTATATTTAATTCTCCTAGACACTCAAGGTTACAGAGCTTTATTAACTCTATTAGGTAGTTTTATTTTTTTGTTTATATACTTTTTTGATATAAAAATATACAAACAGTTCTCTTCTATAATAACATCCTATTAACACCAAATTAGCAGCACAACTTTATATCTAGTTTACCTGTCAGTACGAAAATATATAATGAGCGAATGTTACTCTCTCTTCTTTCTCTTTTTTAAGTAGCGTTCTCTCATTATAGCTCTTCATACTGATGAGTAATACAAAAAATGGTATATCTTATTAGTGTTATATTAATAGGCCCCTATATTAAACTTATATTTTTTTTACTGCAAATCACTAAAATTATCCAAACAATAGATTAATTTTTAACAAATTATCTTGACTTATTTATAATACAATATATAATATTTATAGTTTAATCATATATATCCATTATTTATAAAATTATATTTTAATATTTGTTTTTTTAAAGGAGAATTTAATGAAATCAAAAAATAGAAGCCCCTTTTTTATTGCTTTGATACTGTTTTTTATTATGGTTACTTTTGTTGGCTGTGAAGCTGGAGCTGGTGAAGACAAGAACGATTCAAACGCTAGAACAGAAATCTATGTCTCTACCACTGGTAATGATAATAGTGATGGTTCTATGGAACAGCCACTAAAGAGCATCTCAAAGGCTCTTACTATAGTTGACAGTTCAAAAGGTGCTACTATCTATGTGGCAAGTGGAACATATAGTGATATTGTTACCATCACAGCCACTGTTCCTATAACGATCAAGGGGGGCTACAACACAAGCTGGATAAGATCCAACAAAGACGACAAGAGTACGATAGATGGAGGAGAGGGAAAAGATCATGATGGCCATATAAACACAAAAGAAGGAAGCAAGGTAACGCTTGAAAACCTTGATATAAAGGGGGCTATATATGATAGCGGTGTCTATAAATATGCCTATGGAGTGAAAAATAGTGGAGATATGACAGTTGATAATTGTGATATCATAATGGTAGAGAGTGGCACTCTATTATCTGTTTTTGGTTTTCATAATGACGCTAATAGTAGGCTATCTATCATTGGTGGGACAATAACAGGTGCAGCAGGGGACTCAGAAGTAACTACTAATGTTTGTGGTATCTATAATTATTATGGCACACTAATCGTCAGTGGCGCTGCAATCAGAGGAGCAGTAGATAATGTTACAGCAAATAGTATTTCTGGTATTTCTAATTTTAGTGGCACAGCAACAATTGTTGATACTACAATAGTAGGTACAACTGATAATACTACAGTAGGGAGTGCAACAGGTAATACTTCAGTAATTAGTATTGATGGCGTTTATACTAGTGGAGGCACAACAACTATCAGTGGATGTACAATAACCGCTGCAACAGGAGATACCGCAGTGGTTACTAATGTCTCTAGTATTTACAATCATTATGGCACAACAACCATTAAGAGCGGAACAATAGCTGGATCTGCAGGAACTACAACAGTGAGTAATAAAGTTTATGGTGTTATTAACAATGGCACGCTATCCATTGAGGGTGGTACAATAGTGGGAGCATCAGAGAGCTCTAGTGCGAAAGATTCTTGTGGAGTTTCCAATAGTCAAGGCACAGCAATCATCTCTAACTGCACTATATATGGAAAGACAACAGCCACTGTAACATCTACTATAGAAGCACTCTTTAAAAATGGCACTGCTCCAAAATTCATCAAAGGTGATGCAGGACCAGCTGTCATTCAAGAAGTCAAGGGAACAGATCCAAACCTTTGGACAACAGACTTTACATGGGACACCCCATAAAAAATAACCTTCACTAATAAAATTAAGTGAATAGTGCTTAAGAGAGACTCTTTTTGGGGAGTCTCTCTTTTTTAATTAAAATTAAAAAGGCTATTCAAAAGAACCACAAAGCCCACCGCTTCCTAACAAAAAAATCTTGATTTATCCATAAAATAGACTATAATGTGGTTTGATACGGTTTCGGTCTCCAAGTTTGAGGCACTCACCCTTATAGGCTTGGATACCTGCGGTGGAGAGGCATGCCCATGATTGCATATGGGCTGTTTTTACTCTTGTCATCGCAGGGAGTAGCAGTGTGAGACCTTTGCTTTTGTGGGCATGCCTTTTTTAGAACTTTAAACTAAAATAAGATGTTTGCTACCATGCCTTTTAAAGCGCAATTGTCTTTGGCCTGCTGCTCCCTTTATTTTTTTGAAACCATCTATTTTTTTGAATATTCATAAAGATAACACTTTTCATATAGCTCTATTTTTATAAGCGTCCTATCAACATCAAATTAGCAGAACAACTTTATACTTAGTTTCTTTATCAGTACGAAGATATATAACGAGAGAACGCTACTCAAAAAAGAGAAAGAAGAGAGAATAAATATTTAGAGGGTGGGATTTTATCCCCCCTCTAAATATTTACTTTTTCTTTTTTTCTTTCTTTTAAGTACCATTCGCTCGTTATATATTCACTTAATGACCAGTAAACCAGAATGTAAGTTTAATTATTAATGTAGGCTTATATAGGACTATTTTATAGAATAGAGCTATACAAAGAGTGTTATCATTATATAACAAATAGATACCACTTAAAAAATACTTGATTTTTTTTAAGCTTTTACTTATACTATTTTTTTGATCTCATTTAAAAAAATCATTTTTTAAATCAAAAAATCTCATTAATAAAGACTAAGGATAATATATGTCAAAAAATAGAATAACAATCGACGGCAATAGCCTAAAAATAGAAGAACTATACAATATAGTAAATAATAACTATGAAGTATCATTCCCTGAAGATAAAGCTTTCATTGAACGATTAAAAAAATCAAGAAAATTCTTGGAAGACTATATTGCAAAAGGCTACCCAGTATATGGTGTAACAACAGGCTTTGGAGACTCTTGTGATAACCAAATCCACTCGGAGCGCTCCCACTTGCTTCAAAAATATTTGGTTGCCTACCATGGAATAGGTATGGGTGATTACTTCTCTGAAAAAGAGGGGCGTGCTGTTGTCCTTGCAAGACTGAATTCAAACATAAAAGGTTATTCAGCAATAAGAGCTGAACTTGCAGAGATTATGCTCTCCTTTCTTAATAAAGGTATCTCACCAGCCATTCCAAAACTTGGCTCTGTTGGTGCTTCAGGGGATCTAACCCCACTAGGCTATCTTGCTGCTGCTATAATGGGTGAAAGAAATGTTTATTATAAAGGAGAGCTAACCACTACGAGCGAGGCTTTCAAAAAAGAGAATATCACTCCCCTTCCACTTCAGGCAAAAGAGGGACTGGCAATAATGAATGGAACGTCTGTGATGACTGCCCTAATCTCCCTTGCGTGGATGGATATAAAGAGGCTTGCAAACATATCAGATTTTATCACAGGTGCAACTGTTGAGGTTTTGGAGGGAAATGATCTTCCATATAGAGAGAAAGTTAGTGCAATAAAAAATCATATAGGTCAAATTGATTCTGCAAACTATATAACATCTGTTATAAAAGATTCAAAGAGAGCCCGCAAGTATGAGGATCTATTGAAAGATATTGGAACAATAGATGAGGATCTCTACAAAAAGCATGATGTGAAGATTCAAGATAGATATTCACTTCGCTGTGCTCCTCATGTTAATGGGGCACTTCGTGATACACTTATCTTTACTAAAACATGGATAGAGAATGAGCTCAACTCATCAAATGATAATCCACTGATTGATGAAGAGAATAATATTATATACAACAGCGGCAATTTCTATGGTGGTCATATTACTTTGGCTGCAGACTACTTAAGAGTTGCAGTTGCAAATATATCAGATTTGGCAGAGAAACAGGCAGAGCTTATTATTGATGGCAAATTTAATAATTTAACATCAAATTTAATTCCTTTCATTGATGAACCTTCAAAAATGGGTATTTTTCATGGTTTTAAGGCTGCTCAAATAACAATGACTGCCCTAGCCAGTGAAGCAAACTTCTTATCAGCACCTGTTAGTATACACTCTCGTCCAACAGAGTCACTTAATCAAGATAAGGTTTCGCTTGGGACAATAAGTGCCCGCAAACTTCGTGAGCAGGTGGAGCTCATCTACAATCAATATTCAGTCCATATCATGGCACTCACTCAGGCAATGGATTTGATTGGTATAGATAAGTTTGGCTCATTTTCAAAAAAGGTCTACAAAGAGATTAGAAATATCTCAAAGTTTGTTGATGAGGACAGAGCATTAGACACAGATGCAAAAAAGGTTGCAGACTTTTTAAAATCCACTGAAATTTTTGCTTAGCTTGAATAGAGACCATTTTTTATAAATTCCTAAAAAACAAAAAATAGATTTTTTTATATTTTTTTATTATTTTACTTATATAGAAAGAGGTAGTGATGGAGCTTGATGAACTAAAATTTAAAGATAAAACAATCGCAAAACTTGATAAAGCAAAATCAAGATATTTGGAACTGGACAATGAACTTGCAAAGCTTGAGGTAATAAATGATCAAAACCTATATAGAACTTTGGGTAAAGAGCGTTCTGATCTGGAAGATTTAGTTATTGCATATGATAAATATAGAAGAGAGCTTAAGCAGTATGGTGACTCATTGGAACTATACAACACAGAGAGTGACCCTGATCTTAAGGAGATGGCAAGAGAGGATCTGGATAAACTATTAGATGATATAACTAAAAGCTATAACAGTATAAAGAAGATCCTGATTCCGCCAGATCCATTGGCAAATAAGAATATAATTGTAGAAATAAGGGCAGGGACAGGTGGTGAAGAGGCAGCTCTATTTTGTGCAGATCTCTTTAGAATGTACACACGTTATAGTGAAATAAAGAGATGGAAGGTGGAACTTATTGACTCCAGTGAAACTGGTCTTGGTGGTTATAAAGAGATTATCTTCTCTATAACAGGCAAGAATGTATATGAACATCTGAGGTACGAATATGGCGGACATAGAGTTCAGCGTATACCAACAACAGAGACAAATGGCAGGATACACACCTCGGCTGTTACAGTTGCGATTCTTCCAGAGGTGGAGGAGGTTGATATAGAGATAAGGCAGGAAGACCTACGTATTGATGTGCTTCGTGCAAGCGGTGCAGGCGGACAGCATGTAAACAAGACAGAGTCTGCTGTTCGAATTACACATATTCCAACAGGAACAGTTGTTAAATGTCAAGACAACAGAAGTCAGGGACAAAATAAGGCATCAGCAATGAAGGTTCTTAGATCAAGAATATTTGAGATGGAGCAGTCAAAAGTTAATAGTGAAAGATCAGAGGCAAGAAAAGAGCAGGTTGGATCAGGTGACAGATCAGAAAAGATACGAACATACAACTTTCCACAGAACAGAGTAACAGATCACAGAATAAATATGACAATATATAACCTTGACTCATTTATGGATGGAAATATTGATCCGATAATAGAGGCATTAAAGATTAATTACATTGAAGAGAAGCTTAAAGAAGATCTTTAATATTTTTTATAATTAAAAACAAATTTTTTTATAAAAATATATTTTTTTTAAGGAGTATCAAGTGAGAAAGTATGCCTTATGTTTTTTAGCCTTATTATCAATGCTCTTTTTTACATCATGTCCAGTGCCAGTTCCAGAGGAGCCTGATACATGTGATGTAAAAATTGTAAACAATCTTCCTGCAAACAACGATTTGGTAGCTGCATATATAACTTCAGACTACTATTACTACTACTATTATTGGGAAGTATACAATCTCCTCCCAGGGCCAATTAGTAGCGGAGGTAGTTTTGATGTTGGTGATGTGGTAACAAACTACTATTATGTGACAATTGAAGCATATAATGAGGTAAATGGAACAGTTACTTTTTATCGTCTCTATGATGTTGAGTTTAGACAAAATACAACAATTTTTACAGTAGACAATGTAAATGGATTGACAGTAACATACCTATAGAACATCTTATATTTCACAGTTACAACTAAATTTAATAAGAAAATAGATATTAAAATAATAGTTTTTAAATATTATTATTTCATATATCTATTTTTTTTTATCTTTTAGGCTACTATAATGCTACCCTAGTTAAAAATATTGTGTAAGCCAATAGCTTTTTTTTGACATTTTTTATTTCTTTTTGTATAAGTAAATATTATTTTTTTCGAAGTCTATTTTTTTAAAAAAATAAACTAATAAAAGATATTTTTATATTATTAAAGAAATAATTTTCTTGATAATATAATATATTTAATTATAATATAGATTTTTCTGGAGTAAAAAAATATGCCTAATAATCTTTTTACCAAATGTCCAAGTTGTGGAACTACCCATTTTGAGAATATATTGGAGGCCAACTTTTATGTTTGTCCTGACTGCAGTTTTCACCATAGAATAGATCCAAAAATCAGGCTCTCCTACACTGTGGACAAGGGAAGTTTTGTTGAGATGGACAAGAAGATGAAGAGCGGAGATCCTATAGGGTTTCCTGAATATGACAAAAAGCTTGAGATTGCTATGAAGGAGACAAAATCTAATGAAGCGGTTGTTACAGGTACTGCAACCATAGATAAAACTCCAATTGCTATTGGAATTATGGATACAAGATTTATTATGGCAAGTATGGGTTCTGTTGTTGGAGAGAAGATTACTAGAGTTTTTGAATATGCAACTGAACATAACCTCCCTGTTATTATATTTGCTGCCTCAGGTGGGGCTCGTATGCAGGAAGGGATTTTATCTCTTATGCAGATGGCAAAGACCTCTGCTGCGGCAGAAAAACATAATGAGAAGGGGCTTCTTTTTGTCTCTGTTATGACACACCCAACAACTGGAGGGGTTACTGCCTCATTTGCATATTTGGGAGATATAATAATTGCAGAACCAAAGGCTTTGATAGGTTTTGCGGGGCCTAGAGTAATAGAGCAAACAATTAATCAAAAACTGCCTGATGGATTCCAACGTTCTGAATTCCTATTAGAGCATGGACTTATTGATAAGATTGTGCCAAGAGCTATGATGAAAGATACTCTTTCAAACATATTAAAGCTTCATATACAGCAAAAAAATAAAAACTATAGAATTGAACAATATGGATTAAAATAGGGGGGATAAGATATATGGAAAGAACACAAATAGAGGCAGAACTAAAATCTTTACAAGAAAAATTATCTTCATTAAAAGAGGAGATAAAAGAGACTAGTGAAAAAGAGAGCCCAATAAACAATATAATAAAACAGCTCCAAGAGACAACACTAACTCTTAAAACTGAGCTTTATAGAAAGATTACACCTTTTGAGAGGGTGCAGCTTGCAAGAAACCCCGGACGACCTACCACTATTGATTACATAAAATATCTATTAACAGATTTCATACAACTGCATGGAGACAGACAATATATGGATGACTCTGCAATAGTGTCAGGCATTGGCTTTTTTGAAGGGATACCTGTGACAGTTATTGGTCATCAAAAAGGACGTGATACAAAAGATAATCTAAAGAGGCACTTTGGAATGCCTCATCCTGAAGGATACCGCAAGGCTCTTCGTATGATGAGACAGGCTGAAAAATTTAAACGTCCAATAATATGTTTTATAGATACACCAGGAGCATACCCCGGCATTGGTGCAGAGGAGCGTGGACAGGGAGAGGCTATTGCAGTAAACCTTGCAAAGATGTCTATGCTTAAGACTCCCATAATCTCTATTGTTACAGGTGAGGGTGGATCTGGAGGTGCATTGGCACTAGGGGTCGCAGATAAGGTATTTATGCTCTCAAACACAATATACTCCGTAATCTCTCCCGAAGGGTGTGCATCTATCCTTTGGAAAGACTCTGCAAGAGCGCCGGAAGCAGCAGAGGCTATGAAGATGGATCCCAACAACCTTCTTAGAATGGGTGTAATTGATGATATCATCGAAGAACCTCAAGGTGGAGCTCATGAGGACTTCGAAAAAACTATGGATAATATAAAGACAAAGCTTCTAACAACACTTGAGGAGCTATTTCAATATAGTGATGAGGATTTGTTGGAAAATAGATATAAGAAGATAAGACAGCTTGGCTTTTTTACGGAGGGGAATGAAAAATGAAGATAGCTACTCTTTTTGCAGGGCAAGGTTCACAATCTGTTGGAATGGGAAAAGATCTTTATGACAAGTACCCTTTGGCCAAAGAATATTTTGATAAGGCAAATGATGTTTTAAAGACTGATATAAAAAACATCTGTTTCAATGGTCCAGAAGAGGATCTAAAAATAACAACAAACACACAGCCTGCGATACTCTTGATGTCATATATATGCTATAAACTTTTAAACCAAAATGGTATAAAGGGGGAGGCCTTTGCTGGCTTCAGCCTTGGGGAATACTCTGCTCTAACAGGTTCAGAGGTTATCTCTTTGGAAGATGGCTTAAAAATTGTTCGTGATCGTGGCTCTTTGATGGAGAGATTGGTTAAAGAGACCAATGGTGGAATGGCTGCAGTACTTGGCCTTGATGATCTAATTATAGAAGAGATTTGTGACAAAATTGAGAGGGATTTCAAAGAGATTGTTGTTCCAGCAAACTATAACTCTCCAGGACAGCTTGTGATAAGTGGTAGTAAAAAGGGACTGGAGAAAGCTAACGAGCTTTTAATAGCAGCTGGAGCAAAAAAGATTGTTCCTCTGGCAGTCTCTGGCCCTTTCCACTCACCTTTTTTAAAAAATGGCAGTGAAGAGCTAAAAACTATACTTGAAAAATATAACTTTTCAAAGTTAGGCGATAAGGTTATATATTCCAATGTGACTGCCCTTCCTCATAATGATAACGAATTGACAGATATGCTTGTAAAACAGATGTACTCACCAGTTAGATGGAGAAAAACAATAGAAAATCTTATTAATATGGGCTTTGATACATTTATAGAGGTTGGACCTGGGAAAACGCTATCTGGGCTTGTTAGAAATATAGACAAAAGTAAACTGGCTCTCTCTGTTAATAGTGTAGAGACGCTTGATAAAGCGATTGAATCTTTGAAATAGACATTTCTCAAGTATTAGGGGGGATTCAAAAACAATATTTACTCAAAATAGCTATCTACTTTTTTAAATTATTAATCTATTTTTATTTTAGATATAATTTGATAAAAATTTAAGCAAAATATTAAAAAAAATAGTAAAAAGTTGTAGAAATATAATAAAATTAGTTGTAAAATTTTTTTTAAAGAAAAAGTATCATATGACGATAAAAATAGAGAAGAAGTATCTATTTTTTGTCTTTAATTAATAGAGCTACTCTTTTTTTGGGGGAAATAGTGATAAAATTGACAAGGTTTAATGGGGATATCTGTTATCTCAATCCTCACCAAATAGAGCGGATAGAGGAGAGACCAGACACTGTCATAACAATGAATTCTCAAAATCAATATATAGTTAAAGAGAAGTTGGGAGATATTATATCTTCTATAATAGAGTACAGAAAAAAAATAGGATTTTCTAGTCAGGAGTAATTATCATGGATATTGCAAGTGTTATAGGTTTGCCATTAGGGTTTGCTGCAATTATTTTCTCAATTGTTATTGGTGGTTTCCCAATAGGTATTTATATGGATCTAGTATCAGTATTTATTACTGTTGTTGGATCGTTTGCAGCACTTATGTATGGTTCTCCTATGTCAAGCATTATGAGTCTTGGGAAAGTAATGGGGCTATCATTTAAGGCAAGAAAATCAAATGTTGGAAATATAATAAAGACGCTTGTTGCCTTCTCTGAAAAGTCACGTAGAGAGGGACTTTTGTCACTGGAAGATGAGATAGAACAGCTGACAGATGAGTTTTTTAAACAGGGAATAAGACTTGTTGTCGATGGAACAGACCCTGAGGTAATAAAAAATGTTCTCTACAATCAGCTCAACAGTATGAACTCTAGACATGAGGGAAACATAGCCCTTCTATCAAACTGGGCAAAATTGGCACCAGCATTTGGTATGATTGGAACACTCTATGGATTGGTTGGTATGCTTGCAAATATGGGTGATCCTTCATCAATTGGTAAAGGTATGGCGGCAGCCCTTATTACGACATTTTATGGAGCGATAATGGCAAACCTTATCTTTATTCCAGCAGCTATGAAACTTGCAACCTATGACGGAGATGAGACTGCCGAAAGAGAGATGCTTATCGAAGGGATACTCTCTATACAGACTGGAGACAACCCTAGAATCGTTGAAGAGAAGTTATTAGCTTTTGTTCCTCCTGGGGATAGAGCAAAATTGAAAACTATGGATTAAGATTATATAAAATAGAGATTTTTATTGACTTGCCATGAGAGTAGTATGAAATATTAAGTGTAGCAGGTCAAAAAAAGGGTTAAAGAGTAAGGCTCAAAGATTAGTACCCTTTATATTATAGGAGTTTTGAGTTATGGGAAATCCTAAAGCTAAACCAAAAAAATGTGAGGAAGGTTCACCAGACTGGATGTTAACGATGGGTGATCTAAATCAGCTGTTGTTGACCTTCTTCGTATTGCTTATATCTCAGGCACACTTTGACCCAATAGAGGTACAATTGATACTATCTCCTTTTCAAGGATCCTTTGGTATATTGACTGGTGGAAACACTATGAGCCCTGGAAGATTTGCAGATATGGGCAACACTATGGAAAACCTCCCATCTGAAGATAAGGGAAAGGGAATGGCAAAAGCCATAAGAGAGGCACAATCGATCTTTCAGCCAGAGATAAAAAACAGAAAAGTCTCCATTACCGTTGATGAGCGGGGTGTTATCATCTCACTTTCGTCAGATGCCTACTTTCGGCCCGCCACGGCAGAGCTTGATATTGATGCCGCCCGGAAGGTACTTGAGAAATTGTCAACACTGTTTACTACAACAGATTTTAAAAATAGATTTGTACGTATAGAGGGACACACAGATGCCATGCCAACAGATCCTGATGGCCCATGGCCAACAAACTGGCAACTCTCGTCTGCTCGTGCTCTAAATGTTTTGGGATATATTTTGGATTATGGTGCTGATCCATCAAAGTTTTCTGTTGCTGGATATGGTGAGTATCAGCCGATTTTACCAAATGATACTGAAGAGCATAGAGCAAAAAATAGACGTGTAGATATTGTTATAATGAAAGATAAGTAATTTCTTTTAATAATTAGGTTTTTTTAAACTTAATTACTTGACTTTAATTTTTATTTAAAATATATAAAAAATAGGGGGAATATTGCTATGTCAGATGAAAGAGATGAAGAAGTCGAAGAGAGTTCGAGCGGACAGTCATCAAAAAAAGGTGGACCTCTTCTTAGTCCATTCATATTAAAAATATTAATGATTGTTGTCGCAGTTATAGCTGTTGTTGTTATATCTGCAATCGTTTCAATACTGATACTAAATACCGCAAAGCCTGGAGCAGGCGGAGCAGATGCTCCAAGTACAGGAGACATTGCAAGAGTAGACACAGAGCACTTTGAATATCTAAAATTTGAAGATGCTTTTAGACAGCAGCTCATTGATGGTAGAATGATCCAATTAAAGATTGCCCTTGGATTCAAGCCAAAAGATAAAAAATTACAAACAGAACTAACTCAAATACAGCCTGAACTAAGAGATATAATCATAAAACACTTATCAAGGCTTAAATCAGACTATTTTATGCAAGAGACGGCACTGGATAATCTTCAAGAGGATCTACTAAAACAAATTAATAGAATAGTAAATTCTGGAAAAGTAGAACGTATCTATTTTCAAGAATATACTCTAATGTAAAAAATTAAAAGGGAACAAGAATGGCTGCAGAAGTATTATCTCAAGACGAAATAGATCAACTGTTAACAGCTATATCTACGGGTGAAGTGGATGCGGAGGAGGTTAACAAAACCTCCGAACAGAGAAAAATCAAAATGTACGACTTTAAGAGACCAGATAAGTTTTCTAAAGATCAAATTCGTACAATATCTATGATCCACGAAACCTTTGCAAGACTCACAACAACTGCACTCTCTGCACAGCTTAGGGCATTAGCACATATACACGTTGCATCTGTTGATCAGCTAACCTATGAGGAGTTCATTAGATCAATTCCAAATCCAACAACCTTAGCGGTTATAGATATGGAACCTCTAAAGGGAAATGCAGTTCTTGAGATGGATCCAGCGATAACCTTCAGTATTATTGAGAAGCTCTTTGGTGGCAAAAGTGATACTGCATCAAAGATAAACAGAGAGCTTACAGAGATAGAGTCTGCGGTTATTGAGGGTGTAATTGTTAGAATTTTAGGAAACCTGCGTGAAGCTTGGTCAAACGTAATTGACCTTCGCCCAAGATTGGGTAGAATTGAGGTTAACCCTCAGTTTGCTCAAATCGTTCCGCCTTCTGACATGGTTGTTCTTGTTACTCTTGAAACTAAGATTGGTGATGTTGAGGGAATGACAAACTTTTGTATCCCTTATATAACTATAGAACCTGTTATATCAAAACTTTCTGGTCAATACTGGTACTCCAGTGTTAGAAAAGGAACAACAACTGAAAACTATACAATATTAAAAGAGGGAATCAACTCTGTTGTTGTTACTGTTGTAATTGAGATGGGAAAAATTGATATAAAGATAAAAGATGTCCTTGCTTTAAAAGTTGGGGACTGTATCAAGTTAGATAATTTAAAAATTGAAGATAATTTTGTAATAAAAATTGGAAATAGGCCGAAATTTGAATGTAGACCAGGTAAGCTTGGCAAGAGAATGGCGGTTCAGATTACAAAAATTACTGGCTCATTAGATGTTAATGCATTTGCAGAACTGGAGGGGGTATAAATGAGTGATGGCGGATTGTCTCAAGACGAAATAGATTCTCTATTGATGGGAGATGACAGTTTTGACATACCGGGTAGTAGCGGGAGTGCAGGTGGCGGAGATGTTATAACTCCTTTGCAGGATATATTATCAGAGGCTGCTGGAAATATGGGCGGGGCACTTACTGCTATGCTTGGACAGACTATAACTATAGGCAAACCTGAGATTAGTTTAGTTACAATTGCAGAAGTGAAAGATGCTGTAGAGTCTGAAATGGTATCCATAACTATGGATTTTGATTCTGGACTTACTGGCCCTCACATCTATCTATTAGATGCTGCTACGGCAAAAAGTGTTGCTGGGCTTATGATGGGACAAGAAGAGGATACTT
The DNA here is from genome assembly GCA_031549085.1 of Spirochaetota bacterium. GTDB lineage: Bacteria > Spirochaetota > GWE2-31-10 > GWE2-31-10 > MWDO01 > JAVBQL01. The sequence continues at coordinate 308,936 of JAVBQL010000013.1, read as the reverse complement.
TAACAGAGGGTTCTCTAAGTGCAGTAAGCGAAGCAATGAATATTATATGCGGAAATGAGATAAATAGCATTGGATCAAAAATTAAGAAAGATCTCCGTGTCTCATCTCCTACAACAGTAGCAGTTTCAAAAGATGATATATCATTTGGATCTGACGAAGTATATATGGCTATTTATAGCTTTAATATAGAGGGAAAAGATTCTGTTAAACTAATAGAGCTTTTTGAACCAAGCGTGGTTAAAGAGATAGCAGATAAAGTATCAGCTGCTTCCGCTCCGCCACCAAAACAAAACAACAAGAGCGGCGGAAACAGAGGTGGAAGTTCAAATATGGGAGGAGGAGGAAGAATGCAGCAAACTCCAGTACAAAGTGTTCAATTTGGTAATATTGGTGATTTCGTTCCAGATGGGCAACCAAGTAACATCAATCTATTGATGGATGTTAATATGGAGCTAACTGTAGAGTTGGGCCGTACAAAAAAAGCAATCAAAGAGATTCTCTCTATGGGAGAGGGTACAGTAATTGAGCTTGACAAATTGGCAGGTGAGCCTGTTGATATATTGGTTAACGGAAAACTTATTGCCAGAGGGGAAGTTGTTGTTATTGACGAAAACTTCGGTGTCCGTGTAACTGAAATTGTAGATGCAGCAGAGAGAATAAGAGACTTTACATAACAATTTTATTTCTCTATAAATATAATTTTAATGTTTTTTAAAGGGGGAGGGGAATATTAAAATTTTTTATAAACTAATTATCATTTTTATATTTTTACCTCTTTTTAATATCAATGCAGAAGTTGCTGACGCAACTTCTGATTCTGTTATTCAAGAAAGTGAATATATTAATAAAATAAAATCATCTATGGGAAGTGAGACCGCTTCTGCAACAAACACAGATGAGAATAAGGGAACTCAAAAAGATAAGATAAACATGAATAAGAATTATCTTAACTATTTTAAGATAATTATAGTTCTTGCAATTGTTATTGGTATAATCTATGCCTTCTTTTGGTTTATCAAAAAATTTATGAAAATTCAAAATGTTGGCAGTGATGGTGTTGTAATCACAACAACAAATATAGCACCAGGAAAATCAATTATTGTTACCTTTGTTTGTGGAAAATATCTGGTTCTTGGTGTTACAAATGATAATATCAATTTTATTGCAGAGATAACAGACCAAAAAGAGATCGAAAGGCTAGAGATTCTAGCAAACAATAGAGAGAAAGAAGAGGGGAAAGATTTTTTTGATGTTATGTCAAACTATTTTAAAAAGTTCTTAAAAAAGGATACAAAGCAGCAGAAGTTTGATTATGAAAAAGATTCTGTTGATTTTTTAAAGAAGCAGAAAGATAGAATTGACAAAATGTAGCTTTTTTTATAGAGTGACTATCTAATAAAAAAAATTGTATATACTTGCTTTTTTTAAGAGTGAGACGGGGGTATATAACATAAGATTTTGTATATCCTCGTCTTAAGTACCTAAAAAAGGAGCTCTATTTTTTGGTGTTGTAACTGAAACACCAGTTGTAATTGGGTATTTTGCCTCTAAAATTAAAAAGGTAATATCCTTTTTGTACAAAATATTTGTTAAAAAGGACGTGGAAAGAAAAAGTCTTTTTGAAAAGGGGCTTGGGGGATTAGAGAAATTTTAATCTAAAAATAGATCCGTTTTTCATTTTATTTGGGGCTTGGGGGGAGAATGAAAAGGGCTTTCTTTATAACTATATTCTTATTGACTTTTCTGTCTATATATTCTCAGGAGAGAAGTGGTACAATTCCAATACCAAAGATAGATCTAAACATTACAGAGGCAACAACACCAAACGAGGTCTCACTATCATTACAGATCCTGCTTCTCTTATCAATCTTGACGCTATCTCCATCTATAATAATACTTGTAACCTCATTTTTAAGAGTCTCAATAGTTCTTGACTTTGTAAGAAAGGCACTCTCTTTGCAGCAGATGCCGCCAAACCAAGTTATATTTGGACTTGCTCTATTTTTAACTTTTTTTATAATGTGGCCAACCTTTGATAGAATTAATAGAGAGGCAATTCAGCCCTTTGTAAATCAAGATAAACTTCCGCCAAGTGAAAGAATAGGGCTTGACCAGTTTTGGGAGAGAAGCATTGAACCTATACGAGAGTTCATGCTTAAACAGACAGACCCAAAATATATTGGTTTCTTTATGAAATTAAGATCTCTTCCAACACCAAATACATATAAAGATGTGCCAACCTATATTCTTCTGCCAGCTTTTGTGATAAATGAGATGACGGTCGCCTTTAAGATGGGTGTACTTATTTTTATTCCGTTTGTAGTAATAGATTTGGTTATAGCATCGGCCCTTATGGCTATGGGTATGATCATGCTTCCACCAGTTATGATATCGCTGCCTTTCAAGATACTGCTCTTTGTTTGGCTTGATGGGTGGGAGCTCCTAATTTATCAGCTCTTTAGAAGTTTTTTATAGTATTAAAATAGGGGGGAATCAAAGTTATGGATGAAGCACTTTTCAGCAATCTTCTTGTAGAGACAATGAGGGTAACAATACTTATCTCTCTACCAGTTCTACTTTCAGGTTTGATAGTGGGTCTTGTAATATCCATTCTACAGGCAACAACCTCTATTCAGGAGCAAACATTGACATTTGTTCCAAAAATTATAGCGATAATTATTGCACTTGTAATATTTGGCCCTTGGATAGCAACAACTTTGACAGAGTTTACACTGCAGGTCTTTGAGCTAATTCCAGAGATGGCAATAGCAGCACCCTAAAAGTAAAAAACAGGGAGATGTTTTGGTGTGTTGTAGGTTATTGTTTTTTTACACCTCTCCCCTACCCCCTCTCCTTGTTATGAGGGGGACAAAGAGTTTGTTCAAAAGGAGAGAGCTTGACTTGCATTTTTGCACTACATAAATATTTTTTTGTTCGATTTTATTTCATAAAATATACAAAAAAATATTTATGTAGCACAGCATGCATAGTCTAATTATTAAATCGAATATAGGATTTTTTTGTGAAGTTCATCGAACTTGACTAAATAAAAGTAGTTTTGGAGAACTGTTTTGGATATATTTGTAGGAAATTTTGAGAAATTTCTATTTGTATTCGCACGCATTGCTGGCTTTCTATTTACAGCAACCTTCTTTAGCTCTGACAGCTTTTTTGATGGGGCAAGACTAGGTTTCTGTTTTCTATTAAGCTGGATTTTATATCCTATGGTGAGTAGCTTTCTTCCTGCAGTTCCAACCAATTTTATAGAGTACTCTTTGGTTATTGCTGGGGAGACAATTCTTGGAATCACACTTGGCTTTATTATGGTTATATATTTCAGTGTCTATCAGCTTGCTGGTCAGTTTTTTACTGTTCAGATGGGTTTGGGGGCCAGTGAAGTATTTGATCCAGTTAGTCAAGAGAGTTTGCCTATCATTGGACAATTTATATACATAATAGGTATACTAATATTTTTAAGTATAAGAGGACCACTTCTCGCAATAAATGAGTTGTATCGCTCTTTTGAATTAATTAATTTCGAAAAATTTATTGCTAGCGATTTTATAACATCCAAATATGGACTTATATCAACTTTTTCATCAATGTTTCTTATTGCATTGAAGATATCAATCCCAATAATAGGTACGCTTCTACTTGTATCAATTTCGATGGGTCTTCTAGCGAAGGCTGCGCCACAAATGAATCTATTAATGGTGGGTTTTCCTATATCAATTTTGGTATCATTTTTTCTTCTTTTAGCTCTAATCCCGGGGATTGTCTCATTTATCTATGATTATATAGATTTGGTATTCAAAAATATAGAATTCTTTATGCAGGGGATAGCCCATGGATAGCATAAAAACAGAAATATATAACATAGATTGGTATAAAAACATTACATATGTAGTAGAAAGTGAACTCTTTGACATACAACGGTTTGCTTCAGCAGAGTCAGAGGGAAGAACAGAGAAGGCGACAGAGCATAAGAAGAAGAAAGCCAGAGATGAGGGACGGGTTGCACTATCAAAGGATATTCCAGCCAGTGTTGTTACCCTCTGCTGTTTTATAGTAATCTATGCCCTTGGAGACTACTTCTTTAAGGTAATTCAAGGCGTATTTACAAATGTTTTGGAAAATCTTGCAACACTAGATATAAACAATAAAAATGTCTTTTTTGAACTTATTATCTTTCCATTTTTTAAAATATTTCTCCCAATTGGTCTAATTGCTATGCTTTTAGGAGTTGTCAGCAACTATGCACAGATAGGTTTTAGAATTATTCCAAAATTGATAAAGCCAGATTTTAAAAAAATTGCACCAAACGTGATTAAGTTTTTTGCAAATCAGGTCTTCTCTCCAAATGGAGCTTTTGGTCTATTAAAATCGATTGCAAAAGTACTAATTATAGGTATTGTTTCATATATGATTGTCTCAGGCAAGCTTGAAGAGATAAAGACACTGATGTTTGTTGATGATCTTTGGTACTCTTTTACCTTTATTGCAGGACTCTGTTTTGAACTTATTGTAAAAGCGATAATTGTATTGCTCTTGCTATCTATTGTAGATTGGTTTTTTGTTAGATGGCAATATGAAGAGCAATTAAAAATGAAGAAACAGGAGATTAAAGAGGAGTTCAAAGAGCTATATGGAGACCCATTTGTAAAGGCTAGATTGAAACAGATGTATCAAGAGATTCTATCACAGAAAAAACAGATAAAAAAGGTTGTTGATGCTGATGTTGTTGTAACAAACCCTACTCACTATGCTGTTGCTTTGAAATATGATGTATTAACTGATCCATCTCCAAGAGTCATTGCAAAAGGAAAAGATCACTTTGCACAGAAGATAAAAGAGGTCGCAAAAACTAATGATATATATATGTATGAAAATGTAATGTTGGCACGTACTCTCTATGCAGAGGTAAAGGTTAATGAGGTAATCCCTGAAACGATGTGGGAGTTTGTCATTGTTGCCTATAAGCTTGCAAGAGAGCATGCTGATAAGCAGAAGAGTGGTGTTTCATAGTTTTATGATAATTATGCTTGTATTTGCACAGTACAACAAAGTTGTTTGCAATTAGAGTATATGCAGTATTGTTGCAAAGATTTTTTCTTAATTGCGATAAGCAATTTCAAAAAAATCGACTTATATATTGTATATACTCCAACTAAAACGACTTGCATAGTTCATCATGCAGACTATGCTCTGTTTTTGGTTTTCATTTCTCCTTTATGTAAAGGGGGAGAGGGAGATTTGTTGAAAAAGAAAATAGGTTTATCTCTATTATATAATTAAGGAGTCTATCAATGGATTTTAAAATGAACAATAGGTTGGTTAAAAGTGGAGTTTTTTCCAAAATAACCGACCCATCAATGATATTTGCAATCATAATCGTTGCAACAATTATGATGTTAATCATACCTATGCCAACATTCATGCTAGACTTCTTTATGGTTGTAAGTATCCTAAGTGCCTTAATCATAGTTCTAACTGTTGCATATATAAGAAGTGTTGTTGAATTTTCAATATTTCCAACACTCCTATTGGTTACCACCATCTTTAGAATGGGTGTAAACGTAAGTTCTACAAGACTTATTCTCTCTCAAGGGACACAGTTTGACGGAAAGATGGTTAGAGCCTTTGGTCAGTTTGTCGTAGGAACAAATGATGCCTCTGGTTTGGTTATTGGTGTTGTAATATTTGCCATTCTAACTCTTGTTCAGTTTATAGTAATCACCAAAGGTGCAAGCCGTGTCTCTGAGGTTGCAGCAAGATTCTCATTGGACTCCATGCAGAACAAGTTTATGGCGATTGATATGGATGTTCAGAATGGTATAATTGATGAAGATGAGGCGATAAAGAGAAGAGGAATATTGCAAGAGGAGTACTCTTTCTTTGGTAATATGGATGGTGCTAGCAAGTTTGTTCAGGGTGACGTAATAATGGGTATAATTATTACCTTTATTAACGTTATTGGAGGACTTGTTATTGGTATGGTTATGAAGGGAGAGGATTTCAATACAGCTCTAAATACATATGTTTCACTAACAATTGGTGATGGACTTGTTGCTCAGATTCCATCACTGTTAATAAGCTTCTCGACTGGTCTTATCGTTACTCGCTCATCATATGCAAAGGACTCTATGGGTACTATTGTATGGAAGCAGATATCAAGCCAGCATAGAGTATTCTATATAGCAGGGGCAGCACTACTTGCCCTAGCTTTGCTACCAGGCTTTCCTCACCTAATATTAGTTTTAATTGGAGCAGCTATGATTGCTGCTGGCTACTTCTTAAGCAAAAGAGAGCAGGTTGAAAAAGAGCAGGGAGCTGCTGGCAAAGCTGCTCAAAAAGATGAACCAAAGCCTCAAGAGAACTTTATGAACTATATAAAAGTAGATCCACTCTCACTATACATTGGCTGTGAGCTTATCCCTCTCGTTCGTAAGGAGGATGGTGCAGAGTTATTAACAAGTATTCTTGGTGTAAGGCGAAACTTTGCTATGGATTTAGGTATTGTTATACCTCAAATTAGAATTCAAGATAACTTAAATTCACTTCCTAATGAGTATTCATTCTTAATAAAGGGACAGACTGTTGGTAAAGGGTTTATAAAGATAGGTTGTTTATTGGCATTTGGTGATGATAGCCTAGAAAAGATAGATGGAGAGCCAACAATAGAGCCAGCATTTAATCTTCCAGCACTATGGATAAAGAATGAGGATAGAGAGAAAGCTGAAAGTTTGGGTTATACAGTTGTAGATCCGCCATCAATAATATCAACTCATATACAAGAGCTGCTAAAAGCAAACTGCCACGATATTCTTGGAAGAGAGCAGGTTAAACAGATGGTTGACAATCTTAAAGCTGACTATCCTAGCCTTGTTGAAGCATATCTTCAAACATATAACAACAACCTTATCTTCTTACAAAAGGTGTTGCAGCAGCTTCTAAAAGAGGGTGTCTCTGTTAGAGACCTTGCAACAGTAATGGAGACAATGGGAGATTACAACCCACAAACTTCGCTATATGACCTTGTTGAGGCAGTTAGAGGTGCATTAAAACGTGTAATTTGCAATAAATATGCCGATGATAATAGAAGGATCTATGTTTTACGATTAAATCCAAAAATAGAAAATGAAGTTTATAAAAATATATCTATTGATGCTGAAGGGACACCTGTTGTTAGAATTGCACCAGTAAATATTCAAAAACTTCAGATGATGATAAAGGACAAGGTTGTTGAGGTTATAAATAGCGGACATGCTCCTGTTATACTAACAGAGCCTGCTGTAAGAAGAGCGTTCTGGGAGATATGTCAGCAAATCAATAGAAATATAGTAATCTTGTCAAGCAAAGAGATTATAAAAGATGTAGATGTTGTGTTTTTAGGTCAAATTGGAGCAGAGGAGAAGATTCCAGCGGGAAGTGTTTCTAACTAGAAAGACACTATCTAAACCCATTACCCCCTTTTCAAAAAGGGAGGGGTAATAAAGAGCAGAGGGGGTTTTAGGTTCTGACAATAAATAGAGTTTTTTGTTTGTAGACTAAGAGGATAGGCAGGTCAATTTTGTTCGATTTTTGCTTTATGCAAAAATATACAAATCTTTGTTATCCATCCTCTTAAGCTTGCAAACAAGTGGAATATATAAAAGGTGATTGTTTGATATTGTGACAAATTTTGTAGTTGAAAAATATTTAGGACTGTAGCTAACTTTGGATAGGGAGGGGGAATATGGAATATAGAACTTTTAGGGGAGAGACTGAAAAAGAGGTAAGAAGAAAGGTTCGCGAGGAGTGTGGAGGAAATGCTAGGATAATCAAATCCTACTCCGAAAAAAAGGGCGGTTTTTTTGGTCTAGGCGCTAAAGAAGAGTATATTATGGAGGTTGCTGTATCCAATAAAGATTATCTTGATAACTATCGCAGAAGACTTGGAATAGATAAGATAAAGGTTGAAGAGCCTCAAAAAAAAGAGGAGAGAGAGCATTATAAGGAGTCTCCTCACAGAAAAGAGGAGGAGGAGATGATGAAGCTCCTCATGGAAAGGTTCTCTAGACTTGAAGAGACAGTAAAACAAAACAAAACAACCACAATAATTAAAGAAGAGGGCAACCAAAACCTAATAGAATTAAAAGAAATCTTAAAGGAGAATGAGTTTTCTGACGATTTTATTAATGAGATGATCTCTCATGTTGAGAAAACTCTAACCTTTTCAGAGATTAATGATAAGGTGATACTTCATAGATTTTTATGTGATTATATAGCAAAGAGAATTGATACTGTTGATGAGTTTGATTTTCACTCATCAAACAATAAGAAAAAGGTACTTGTACTTGTTGGCCCTACAGGTATTGGAAAGACAACTACAATTATAAAAATTGGTTATATGGCATATAAGGCTCATAAAGAGGATCGAAGCAAAATTGAGTTTGTTACAATTGATGGCTATAAACTTGGTGCCACAGAGCAGATAAAGAAGTATGCTGAAATAATGGAGATTCCTCTCTCAGTTGTTGAGAGGCAGATGGAGCTTCAGAAGGTTATTGCTGTTAGTAAAAGTGAGTTTATACTTGTTGATACTATGGGCAGAAGCCAAAAAGATGAGCTTAAGCTTGTTGAGATGAAGCAGGTTCTTGATGTGAGATACTGTGATGTGGAGTTTGCACTGGTAATAAGTGCAACAACAAAACCAAGAGAAGTTGATAGAATTTTTAAAAGTTTTGAGTTATTTGACTATAAGTATGTGATAATTACCAAACTAGATGAGTCTGATGTTATTGGTTCGATAATTTGCAATGCCTACAATAGAGGAAAAAAATTGCTCTACTGTACCATTGGGCAAAAAGTGCCTGATCATATAGAGAAGGCAAGTGCCAACACCATTCTCTCTAGAATAAAAGGTATAGATGTACAAGTAGCATTGGAAAATTCCTCACTTTAAAAAAGAGGCTAAGTTTTTAAAAAAAACAGGCAGGGGTGGTTTATGATAGATCAAGCAGAAAGTTTACGAAGATCGATGGGAAAACAAAATCAGGGCAGTAAAAAGACAAGAGTCATTGCTGTATCCAGCGGCAAGGGCGGGGTTGGAAAGACCAACTTTGCTGTTAATATGGGGATAGCATTTTCACAGCTTGGAAGAAAAGTTATTGTTATGGATGCCGATTTGGGACTTGCAAACGTTAATGTTTGCCTTGGCATTGTGACAAAGTATAATCTATTGCAACTTATCAAAAAGCAGAAGACAATGAGAGATATCATAATGAATACCAACTATGGTATCCAAATTGTTGGTGGTGCATCAGGTTTCTCAAAAATTGCAAACTTGACTGATGAAGAGAGGACGCAGTTCATAGAAGAGATTGCTTCACTTGATTATGCTGATATAATAATAATTGATACAGGGGCAGGGGTAAGTCATAATGTACTCTCTTTTATTTTAGCAGCTGATGAGACAATAATTGTTACAACCCCAGAGCCTACAGCTATAACAGATGCCTATGGAATAATAAAGATAATAGCAACAGAGATTAATAATCCAAATATGGAATTAAAACTTGTTGTTAACAGAGTAAGTTCAAACCTTGAGGGAAGAAGAGTTGCTGAGAGAGTAGTAAGCATTGCAAACCAATTTTTAAATATAAAAGTTGATAATCTTGGAATGATTTTTGATGATCCAATTGTATCTCAAGCGGTAATAAAGCAGACGCCGTTTATTGTACTTGATCCAAACTCAAAGGCATCTATGAGTGTAAAGAGCATTGTATCAAGACTTGAGGGAATTGAGTTTAAAGAGGGGGGCGGAATCAAAGATTTTGTTAATAGATTAATGAAGCAAAACAAATATTTTTGATGTTCTCCAATTTTATTATTGATATAAATTGTAATATATTATATAATTTTAATTTTATGTGCTTATTGTAATTTTAGATTTCTATAGAATTACAAGAGACAAGGAAGATTGTTAAACAATGGATAAACCAAAAATAAAGGGACCTGCTATTTGTGGCATTATTGTTCTTGTTTTGATTTTCGTTGAGAACCTTATTATAGGCAATGATTTTTTAGCAGCTTTGATACGTTCTATAATAAGCGGTGCGTTTTCATTTGGTTTAAGCTTTGGTCTACTTTTTGTTGTTACAAAGTTTAAAAATGATGTTGAGGCAACTGAGAATAGAGCAAAGCAGCCTGTAGCCAACGAGAATGAAGATTCAGAGATAGGTTCAAACATTGATTATACAATAGATGATAGTATAAGTGAGTCTAAAGATTTTGAAAGCAGCAATAGTGCTTATAGTGAAGAGCCGCTCTCTTTTGGTGGTGAAGATGGAGAGCCCTATAGCTTTGAAGATTTTATGGAAGATAGTGGCAACGGTGATAATAAAAATGATGTAACAAGCGAACCTGAAAATGTTAGCTACTACTCAAAGCCTAGTAATTCTGAAAAAACCAAAGAGCTACTAGATATGAATATTAGTGAAGAGGATATGGCAAAGGCAATAAGAACAGTATTAAAAAGAGATTCTTAATTGTATGATAATATATTTTGTTATATGGAGGGATGTTGATGGGTAACTTTGATAATAATAATCCATCTATTTCGGAAGAGGAATTGTGGATTCAATATAAGAAGACAAAAGACCCAAAGATCAGAGAACACTTTATAAAACAGTATGCTCCATTAGTAAAATATGTTGCAGGTAAAGTTGCTATGGGAAAACCGGTCAATGTTGAATATGATGATTTGGTTGGTTTTGGTGTCTTTGGACTGATAGATGCGATAGAGAAATTTGATCCTGAGAAAAATGTTAAATTCAAGACCTATGCTGTTATGCGTATAAGAGGTGCTATCTATGATGAGCTTCGTACACTAGATTGGGTTCCTCGCTCTGTTAGGCAGATAGCAAGAGAGATAGAGCATGCCATTCAGGCAATTGAGGGTCAGTTTGGAAGAGCTGCAACAGATCAAGAGGTTGCAGATCACTTGGGGTGGGATATAAAAGATTTTTATACAAATCTTACTAAAGTGCATGGAACAAACATTATTTCACTAACCGAACCATTCTATACTGGTGATGATAATGATAAGATGACGATAATTGATACAATAGAGAGCAACTCTTCTCTAAATCCCGATGTTCTGGCAGAAAAAGATGCTGTAAAAAATCTTATTGTTGCTGCTATTAACGATCTGCCAGATAAAGAGAAGAAAGTATTGGTTTTATACTACTATGAAGAGCTGACGTTAAAAGAGATTGGCGAAGTTCTTGATGTTACAGAATCAAGGGTGAGCCAACTTCATACAAAGGCGTTAATGAGGCTTAGAGGAAAGCTCGCTGAGATAAAAGAGAGTATATATTAAAACAGATGTTTTATTGACTTGTCTAGTTTAAGAGTAGTGTAAAAATTTGTTTTTGCATAGCCTCAAGCGAGACAGGTGAAGGGTTTAAGGGTAAAACCAAAGGTTAATGCCCTCTATATTTTTAAAGAGTAGGCTGCTAAAGTTTATGAAGAAATTAAAAGATATTCTAAAAAAACTTCTTGAAGAAGAGTCCGCATTATCAAGTGTAAATATCAAAGGTGATACTTTGGAGGATACACTTGCGAAGGCAGCTAAACAATTGGGAGTTCCAATTGCTGATCTCGATTATGAAATTGAAGAGATGGGAAATGGTGGAATATTTGGCATTGGAAAAAAAGAATTCAAGATAAAAGTATATAAAACAAAAAATAAGGATGAGCTCCTAAAAGATCTATATCAAGTACTTACTGGTGAAGAGAGCGTTGAGGAGGAGAAAGAGATTCTTCCTAAAGATGTAGATGGAGAGGTTTTTGTTAAGGTAACCAACCGTGGGATTATAATGAAGGTTACTGCTCCCATTGGAAAAGGTAAGGCGATCACTGATTCTAAGGCTTTTGAGACACTTCAAGATAGAGGAATATCAGGTTATGATAAAGAGAACATAAGAAAGATAGTAAAAGATGCTTATGGAGAGTATATCCGTATTGGTTCTATGGATCCAAATCCTGTAGCTGATTCATCTGCAAGTGTTCAAATCACTCCTGATGAGATGAAGGCCTATATTGTGGTAGTTCCACCTAGGGATAATACTGGTTTTGACCTTGATAAAGAGGAGTTGATGACAATTCTTAAGGTTCAAGGTGTTGTTGTTGGTATAAAAGATGATGTTATGGCTAAAATTATAGATTATCCCAAATATAATGAGCCAGTGCTGATTGCTGAAGGTATAAAAGTAAAGAATGGAAAAGATGCAGAGATAATATACAGCTTTAACACAAATAAAGATGAGATACACTTAAAAGAATCTAATGATGGTACTGTTGATTTTAAAAGTTTAAATATGATACAAAATGTTATGGCTGGTGACCTATTGGCAAAAAAAGAGCCTGCAACAAAGGGAGAGCCTGGAAGAACAGTAAAAGGCAATTTCATTATGCCTAAAGATGGAAAAGATGTTACTCTTGTTCCGGGTAAAAACGTATCACTTAAAAATAATGATTTAGAAATTATTGCGGATATGAATGGGCAAGTTTTTCTTCATGCTGGAAAGGTCAATGTTGAAGAGGTCTACACAATAACCGAAAATGTTGGAATAAAGACTGGCCATATAGTATTTTTAGGTACTGTTGTTGTTCAAGGTGATGTTGAGGATGGTTTTAATATAAAAGCTGCGGGTAATATAGAGATCAATGGCAGTGTTGGCAAGTGTATGCTTGAGGCTGATGGTGATGTTGTAATCAATCAAGGTTTTATGGGTAAAGATGAGGGAGTCATCATTTCAGGCAAAAGCGTATATGCAAAATTTATTGAAAATGCAAAAAGAATTGAGGCCGCTGAAGGGGTCTATGTAAAAGATGGTATAATGAACTCATATATAGACGCAACCAAAGAGATAACCTGTGTTGGAAAGCGTGGAACCATCGTTGGTGGAAAACTTAGAGCTGGTGAGATGATCAAGTCAAAAAATATTGGTTCTGTTGCAAGTAGCTCCACCCAACTTGAGGTTGGGGTTGATCCTAAAAAAAGAGAGAGACTTGATGAGCTTAATAAACAAAAAACAGAGGCTTGGAGAGAGATTGAACCAATACAAGCAAATTTTGCAACTTTGGATAAACTTAGAAAAGAGAATAGGAGCGTCTACTCCTCTATAGAGGAGAGCTCTTTTGATGGAATTTTAAGAAAAATTAGCGAAGAAGAGAAGATGACCTTGATATCATACTACTCACCTGATGAGAGCGGTAAGAACTTTATTCTAAACTCAGGCATTGATGCTGAACAAAAACAGAAGATTAAAGAGATTATGGGACATGTTGGATACCTGCCTCCTGATAAAGAGGAGATGTATCAAAAGCTAGAAAAACAGATAGAACATCTTCAGTCTATTATAAAGACATCTCAAGAGGAGATTGATGAGATTGATAAGTATTTAAATCAATTAAAGAGTGACGCAAAAATAATAGGTGCAAATATAATATATCCGGGAGTAAGAATATATATAAAGAACGCATTTTTGGAGACCAAATCTGAATTTAAAAAGAATGAGTTCTATTTGAATGGATTTGAGATAGATGTCAGACCTTTTAAAGATACTCTTAAAGAGGAGGGAGGAAAGAGATAAAGTGAATCCAATAGACTTGCAAACTAATTTTTCTCAGCTTGGACAAGTTGGAAAGATACAAGCAAATGCTAAAGATGGACAAGATTTAAAAGAGTCTCAAATTAATAGTAATGTTCAAAGCCAAAGCAATCAAGAAGCAGAAGATGTGCCTGTAACAAAAGATATTTCTGAAGGCCCCGGAAAAATAAAAGATGATGAAAAAGAGAAGGAAAAACAGAAAAAGAGAGAGTTAGAAGAGCAAAATAGAGAAGAAGAGAAGAAGAAAGAGGACGAAGAGCATGAGAAAAACAAAAAAAATCTACAAAATCCTAAAATAGGCTCAAACATAGATATTCTTTTATAAATAAATTTAATTTAAATTTATTGATTTAACTTGCCTTGTAAAAAAAATAATATTATCTTTACATTAATAATTTATTATCTTATATTATTCATAAAGTGCTTTTTATGCCTGTTCTTTTTTGTATCAGGTATATTTTTTATATACATCTATCAAGTATCTAAAATAAGGATATTAAAAGTTTTTTAATATAAACTAAAATATATAATTGTTTAAGGAGTATTTATGGATAACTACGTGTGCAATGTTTGTGGTTATGTTTATAACCCTAAAGATGGAGACCCAGATAATGATGTACATGCAGGTACTGCTTTTGCTGATCTACCTGATAATTGGGTTTGTCCCCTATGTGGAGCAACTAAAGAACAATTTAGTAAAGAGTAAAAATTTTTAATTAAATAAGGAGTTTTTTATGAAGCTAAATGGTATTTATAAGTGTTCTGAGTGTGGCAACATCGTCATGGTATCCCACATAGGTGGAGGTTCAATGGTTTGCTGCGGAAAAGAGATGGCTCTTCTTACTGAGAATTCAGTAGAAGCATCAAAAGAAAAACATATTCCAGTTATCGAGAAGACAGATAAGGGAATAAAAGTTAAAGTTGGCTCTGTAGAACACCCAATGGAGGAGAAACATTTTATAGAGTGGATAGAACTTATAACTCCTGACAAGATTTATAGAAAGTATCTAAAACCTGGAGAGAAACCAGAGGCAGAATTCTGTTTCAAGGCTGATAAATTTACAGCAAGAGAATACTGCAATGTTCATGGTTTATGGAAAAATGATCTTTAATTAACAAAGATCTAAAAAAACTATAAAAAGCGAGGTAATTTATTATGCAACTTTCTAGTGGAATGTTGGAACAGCTTAATATTCAAATGAATAAAGAGTATTTTTCTGCATATCTTTATTTATCAATGTCTGCATGGTGCTCTTCAGAAAATTTAGATGGATTTGCTAATTGGCTTAGAGTCCAAGCAAATGAAGAGATAAAACACGGAATGAAAATTTATCAATATATTATAGACCGTGGAGATAAAGTAGAACTTAAGGCAATAGAGGGGCCTCAAACAAAATTTGATTCACCTCTTGCTATATTTAAGCAGGCTTTGGAACATGAGATATTTGTTACTACATCAATAAATAAAATTATGGAAAATGCAAAATCAATAAAAGATTATGCCACAGAAGAATTTTTATTATGGTTTGTAAAAGAGCAGGTTGAGGAAGAGGAGAGCACAGGTAAAATCGTTGCCAAACTTGAGATGGCTGCTGACTGTAAGTCTTGCATATTTAACATAGATCGAGAATTATCCAAAAGAAAAGATGATGATGACTAGTTTTTAGTCTCTATTTAACTCTAAATAAAACTCTTAAAAAAACAAGAAAATAATATTATTCAATATTCATTCTCTATTTTTTAAGAGTTTATTTTTTTATGAATAAATTTGACAAAACATATTTTTTTTAGTATAAAATAAAGTTGTAGCTTTTATTTTTTACAAAAGATATATAAAACTTATTTGATTTTGTTTTTATATTGTGTTACACTGCTAGAAACAAAGAGGTAACAATGGCTAAGATATTAATAATTGATGACTCTTTTACTATGAGAGAAAGTTTGACTCTTGTTCTGGAGAGTGCGGGGCATTTTGTATGGTCTGCTATTAATGGTGTAGATGGTTTAGATATATATAACAAGAATGTTGGAAAGTACGATTTGATAATAACTGATATCAATATGCCTGAGATGAATGGTCTTGACTTCATTATTAATTTAAGAAGAATTAACACAACAATTCCTATAGTGGTCTTAACAACAGAGACAGAGAAAGAGAAAATTGAAGTAGCCAAAAGCAACAAGGCTAGTGCATGGATGATAAAACCTTTTAAGCCAAATGATCTGATTGCTGTTGTTGATAAAATTATCACCAAAAAGAATTGATTTTTTTTCTTCTCCAAAAAATCTTTTAAAACCAATATTTTAAAAAAAATCAATTAATATTATGAGGAAATAGAAAGAGAATGAACTCAAATTTCACTATAAGAAAAGCATCTGTAAAAGATGCTTCTGTTATTTTAAAGCTAATAAATCAATATGCCAATGAATCTTTAATGTTGCCAAAGACTCCATATAAGATATATACAACTATACAAAATTTTTTTGTTGCAGAGACAAATGATAAAAATATAGTTGGCTGTGTAGCTCTCAATGTTTTATGGGAGGATATGGGAGAGATTTGTTCTTTAGCGATCGATAAAGATCATCAAAGACAGGGCATAGCAACAAAACTTGTAAAAGAGGCAATTGAGGTTGCAAAATCTATTGAACTTCCAAAAGTTATAGCACTTACATATCAGAAGGCTTTTTTTGAATATTTAGGATTTACACTGGTTGATAAAGATAAATTTCCAAGAAAACTGTGGAGGGAGTGTCTTGAGTGTCCAAAGTTGGAAGTTTGTGATGAACTTGCATATGTTTTAGAGTTTTAATAGAACATTTATAATGATAACACTTTTTGTATGGCTATAATTTACAATAGTCCTATCCAAACCCTATAAATAATTAAGCTTGCTTTTTGTATTACTCATCAGTATGAAAATATAAAATTAAGTGAACGCTACTCAAAAAATAAGTTTTAATGATAATTTGATATCAATAGTATTTTATTATAGAAAAAAGTTGTTTGTATAGTTTTAATTATATATAAAATAGATATATTTAATTAGTCTCTAGTAGAAATTTTTCAACTTATCTATTAACATGGAAATTTCTTTTACTAACTCACTATAGATAGGATTGACATCACTGCTTTTTCCTGCTCTTGCAGCCAACTCCAATTCTTTTGCTATTTCAAAACCCTTCTTTGCACATATTGTGCCAAGTGATCCTTTAAGTTTATGGGCACTCTTTTCTATCTTATTTAGATCTTTAGAGTTAACTGAATCGGAAAGCTCATCCATTTGTCCATCTATATTTTTATTAAATGTACTAATCAAATCTTTTGCAAATGTATGCTCTCCATAACAAACTTCATTTATAAATTCATCACTATCAAAAGTAGAGAGCTCCTCATACGTTTGGCTAACAATGTTCTCTATATTAGAGGTTATAGATTCACTATCTGTATTGGATATTATCCTATTCAGTATATTTACTATCTCATTTATTTTTATAGGTTTTGAAATATAGTAGTCCATTCCCGCCTCAAGGCATCTAGTTTTATCTTCGTCCATAGCATAGGCAGTCATAGCAACTATAGGAATATGTCCCCTATTCTCATTTTTTTCCATTTTTCTAATCTCTCTTGTTACCTCAAGACCAGATTTCCCAGGCATATTCACATCCATAAAGATAACATCAAATTCATTCTCCTTTATAAGAAGAAGAGCCTCATCTCCACTCTGCGTCATTGTGATGTTTTGATTAAGTTTTCCCAATATTTTATCCAATAGTTTTAGGTTAACTTCAACATCATCAACAGTTAGAATATTGAGTTTCTTTCCCATCTGCATTTGATTTGACTCTTTTTTACTTTCACTATGGCTAATCTCTTTATCACCATTTATCAGTCTTTTTATAGTTTCAATAACTTCATTTTTTATTATTGGTTTTGTTATATATGAGTTAACCCCATATTTTTTAAATATGTCTCTTGATATATCAGAGATACTTGATAAAAGAACTATCTTTTTATTATTCAAACTACTATTTTGAATTGTTTCCTGAATTAATTCTTTGTTTATAGATCTATTTAAAAAAATAGTGTCTATAATCATTAAATCATATGGATCTTTTTTTATTGATATCTCACTATAAAACTCCTCAAAATCTTCAAAACTTTTAACAGTAAAATTTTTCTCTTCTAATGTTTTTGTAAGTATAGTTCTGTTTGATTGATTACTTATAATTGTAAGAATATTTTTCCCAATTCCAGAAAATTCTTCCTCTTTTTTACTTTCGATATTTCCAGTAATATTTATACCAAACTGTATAGTAAAATAGAACGTTGTTCCCTTCCCTAAGGTACTGTCAACCCATATCTTACCATTCATAAGAGCAATCAGCCCTTTACATATAGTTAAACCAAGCCCTGTACCACCATGTTTACGGGCAATAGAGCCATCTACTTGAGTGAATGATTCAAAGATAGCATTAAGTTTGTTACGTGGTATTCCAATACCAGTGTCAGTTACAGAAAAGAGAAGTATTATTTTATCATAATCAATCTCATTTGCCCTTCTTATTTTTAGGGCGACCTCCCCTTTTTCTGTAAATTTTATTGCATTATTAACTATATTTACTATAATCTGTCTAAGTCTTGTTGGGTCTCCAATAAGTGTTGCAGGGACATCATTTGCTATATCTATAACCAGCTCTATTCCTTTTTGGTAGGATCTGAAAGAGAGCATTTTCATTGTTTTTGAAACAACATCATTCAAATTGAATTCAATATCTTCTATGCTGAATTTTCCAGACTCTATCTTTGATATGTCCAAAATATCATTAATTATTCCCAATAGGTCATTAGCAGAACCAGAAATCATTTCGAGGTTCTCTTTAACATCATACTCCAAATGTTCTATAGAGAGCAAAAGCTCACTGAGGCCAATAATACTATTCATTGGAGTTCTTATTTCATGAGATATATTAGCCAAGAACTCTCCCTTAGCTCTGTTTGCAAGCTCTGCCTCCTCTTTAGCTTTTTGCAGATCTCTCTCCACTTTTCGTATCTCTGTTATATCAACAATAACACAGACAAGCCCGCTAACCTTTTTATCTGCTCTATAAAATGGGGCTACATAAAACACCCAATCCTTCTCATTATCATCTAAATCTCTAACATGAAAGTTATGAGACTTTTTTTGTGGCTTATCAAAGAAGTCTTTAATAATCGTTCCAACCTGCTCTTTCAGATTTTTTGGGAAGAGGTTGTTTACTTTTTTTGTTATTACAAGATCTTTTGTTGCTCTAAATTCTTTCTCAAAGTCGGAGTTTATGCCTAAAACCGTAGTATCTTCATTGCAATAAAATATAGGGAACGGAATAGCATCAATCAAATCCTGCAGGAATTGTACTTGGTACTCTCTATACTCATTGTTTCTCTTGATATTTGTTACATCTCTAAAGTACCAAATGCGCCCCATAATTTGCCCATCTATTATATAGGGAGAAGAGCTTCTCTCAATCACTCTGCCTGACAGGAGATCTATTGTGTCTTTAAGTTCTATATCAGAATTTTTATATAGATAGTCTGTAAGTTCAAGGAAGTTTGTTGGGTTTTTTACTTTTGTTGAGAGCAATTCAAAAAGCTGCTCACTCTTTGTGATTCCAACCTGCCACCAGTTATCAAGCTCCCATATTGTTTTTAGGTTCTTATTAAAGAATGAGATCTCGTTATTCTCTTTAGTATTTATTACCAATATTCCATCATCGCTTGAATCTATAGTCGATTCTAATATACCAAGGTATATTTTTGCCTCATCCGCCCTCTTATCTCGCTCCATCTTTAGAGAGATATCAAGCTCTTTGGCTGTAACAATCTCTATATCATCCATAACTATCTCTATCAAGTATGGTAAATATAAAAAATATTTATCATCTTCTATTTCTGTACACAATCTATAAAGATCTTTTTTAAATAGTTTCATTATTATTAATATATCAGATATATTTTCATTGGAAGAAAAATAGCTCTTTGATATATGTTTGGAGTGACTATATATAATTTTCTTATAATCATTAAGATCAATTACATTTGCTAAACGTGAAAAAAGAATAAAGGCATCTTTCAGAAGAATCTGTACAGTATTTATATTTTGCTGTTTATCTATTTTATTTTCAGATAGGGCTTTTACTATATTACTTATGATTTCTTTATCATTAACTCTCATTAGTTCAACTAATTTTTCTATTTTTGTTTTTATGAGATCTTTATTATCAATGAAAAAATTTCTATCTGCTATTATTATTTTCTTTGCTTCATTTTCATTCATTTGTATGACCTTAACTTTATTTGTCTAATTTTTCTATAACATCTCTATCTATACTTGTAAAAACATTGGCTGAAGTTGGAAAAGAGCTCTCTTTTACACTTCTTATATAAGATTCAACTCCATTTTTAATCTCTATATCGGCATTACAGAATTTTTTTGAAAATTTGGGAGGTGTCTTATCATATGTTCCAAGTATATCATTTACTACAAGTACCTGTCCATCAGTATAGACTCCAGCCCCTATACCAATTGTTGGTATTGAGAGCCTTTCAGTAATCAGTTTTGCAAGATCTTGCGGAATACACTCAAGAACAATGGCAAATACACCAGCATCTTCCAAAGCCAGTGCGCTCTCCAGTATCTCTTTTGCTTTCTCATAGGTTTTGCCCTGAACTTTGTTTCCACCAAATAGGTTTATCGCCTGAGGGGTTAAACCCAAATGACCGCAAACAGGTATATCAGCCCTTATAACTGCCCTTATCTCATTGCAGATCTCTACCCCACCCTCCATTTTTACTGCGTCAGCACCACCATACTTTACTATCTTTCCTGCATTAATTACACTCTTTTTTGCTGATATTTTATATGACATAAATGGCATGTCAGAGATGATAAACTTATCAAAGGCTCCCCTCTTTACCGCCTTTGTATGATATATAATCTCATCTATGGTTACAGCGAGAGTATTTCCCTCACCCTTAAAGACATTTCCAAGTGAGTCTCCTATCAAAATAGCGTCTATATCACTATTATTCATAAGTGTTGCTGTATAGTAATCATAGCATGTTAATATCGCTATCTTCTCTTTTGACTTTTTCTCTTTGAAAGTATTTATTGTTGTTTTCATCTATATTTAAACCTCACATTTTTTTTCTAGCTACATTTTTTTGATAAATATTTTATAAAAAAATAGTATTGTTTCTCTAAAATATAGGTCATTTTCTAAACTATTCCACTTAATTATATTTAAGCTCTATATCAATTACTCCAGAGGACTTAACACTGGCCTCTTCAAATATAGCATTTTTTTTGAACTCTCCAACAATTGCATTGTCCCAATTTGGATTACCTGTTGAGACAACAATGTTTGCCTCTGCAACTCTTCCATTTTCATAGACAACAAATGCAATCTTTACAGACTTTGGCCTAACCCCAGCCTCAGCAATCTCTCTTGGCGGCACTATGGTTAATGGAGCGATAAGTCTTCTGTCTCTTCCGCCAGACCATAAGATATCTCCATCAAGATTACTCTTTTTTGAGCCCTCCACATTTGTATCAGCTTTTCCCCCGCCACCTGTGCCAATATTTTTTAAAAGGCTATCTATGTCATCGCCAGCAAGATCATCAACTTTTGTTCCACTTTTTTTTCCACCATTGCTGTCTGCAAAAAACTTCTTCTCAAGCTCTCTTTTTGCTTCACTCTCTGTATCGCTATAGGTGTCAAATGTTGTTGCCCTCTCTGTAGTTTTTGTATCATTTTTTTGCTCTGGAAGAGCTGTCTTTTCGTTTAATGTTGGGGCAATTGCAACATCTTTACCCTGCTCTTTTTCTATTGCTTTTTTTGTATCATTACTCTTCTCTATAATCTCTTTTTTATTTGAGCTATTCTCTTTTGCAGGGGTGTCATCGCCCTTTTTGGCTTTTTGTATCCCCTCATCTCTCTTTTTCTTTATCTCTTTTGGTATGTTTGTTTTATTTTGGTTTCCAAGCCTTTCGTTGTCCTCTCTTATCTTATCAGAGAGCTTAACTTTTGTAATTATTACTTCCTCTTTTGCTTTTGGAGCAATGTTGGTAAGGTATGCAATAATAAAAAATATAGCTATATAGATGATTAATGTTATGACAGTGGAAACTATCTGTCTTTTGTGCTCCTGTTTAATCTCTACATCTGTTAAAACTGACATTTAATCTCTCTTTTTTGTTAAAGCAAGATCTATGCTATCATAGCCATTTTTTCTTAATATATCCATTACCTCTATAAGTAGGTTATACTCCATATTTTTATCTCCATAAATTATAGCACTTCTTGCAGGAGATTTTTTTGCCTCATCTGCAACTATAAGAGGCAGTTCACTAAAATTTGTAGAAGCATTTCCAACCATTATTTGATTCTCATTAACAATAGATACAGAAAGCTGTGTCGTGGTTACATCACTAACAGTGGCTGCCTTTGGAAGTTCAAGCTCTATGCCGCTTGTTATCTTAAAAGTTGTCGCAACCATAAAGAAGATTGTCAATTGAAATATTATATCAATCATAGGAATCATATCGATAACCGATTTTTGTTTATTCTTTTTTGTAAAGGTTATTGCCATATAGATACCCTACTGCTTATTGTTTGTATTATCTGTTGCTTGTCTATTTATCGTTTGACTATTTGTTGTTTGGTTATTTATTGTTGCTCTATTTTGTGGAGGGACTGTTCGCTGTATTGTCTCTCCCCCTGTTGTTTGTATGTGTTCTGTCCTTTTTGCTTGTTGGTTTTTCTTTTGTACAAGAATTAGAACCAGCTCATTTGCTCGTGTCTCTAGAGACAAGATTATATTGTTTACCTCAGTGGTTAGATAATTATAGAATATTGTAGCAGGAATTGCAACAATAAGACCAAATGCTGTTGTGAGCAGTGCCTGTGATATACCTGTTGCCAAGATTTCCATATTACCAATTGCACTTTTTTGTCCAATTACACCAAAAGCATTCATATTACCAAGAACTGTTCCAAGTAGTCCAAGTAGTGTCGCAATATTTGCAATTGTTCCAAGTGTTGTGAGATATTTCTCAAGTTTTGGAATTTCCAAATTTGCACTGCTTTTTATAACCTCTTGTATCTGTTGTTCGTTATAGTCTTTGTGTTTTATACCAGCTTTCATAAGATTTGTTACAGGAGAAGGATAATTTTCACATATTGCAAGTGCCTCATCAAAAAATCCCTTATCTATAGCACTGCTTATTCTTGCCAATAGCTGATCATCATTTTTCTTTATTTTTCTTAAGTATAAAAGTCTCTCTATTACTATAAAGGTGGCTATTATTCCGCATAGAAGAATACAGCTCATTATTACAGGGCCACCCTTAACCAAAAGATCAATCCCTTTGCTTAAAAAGTCCATTAGTATACTCCAAAGATAAACTCATAAATACATACAATTTTAGGCTATTTTCTAGAAGATAATACTAAAACTAATATTATTTGTCAACAATAGCTATTTTTAATAGTTTTATTAAATGCCATTGCATCCCTATTTAAAGATATCTTCTTTATAAGAGATATAGAATTCATTATCAAATATTTAAAACCAATTATCTTCCTCCGCTGTTAATATAATTGTAAAAATATTCCGATACTCTAAATAATTTTAATAGTGCTCTATTTTTGATTTAGAAAAATCACTATTAAAAAAATTGATGTTTTACTTTTTTCTAAAGAATAAGAAAAGGAGTTTGAAAAAATGTTTCTATATGATTTTAGTTTTATAAGCATTGAAGGTCATAATGTGTCTTTGAGTGATTTTAAAAATAAAGTTGTTATAATTGTTAACACAGCAAGCAAGTGCGGTTTTACTCCGCAATATGAGGGACTTGAGACAATCTATAAAGATTTCAAAGATAAGGGTGTTGTTATTATTGGTTTTCCATGTGACCAGTTTGCAAACCAAGAGCCAGGCAGCAATGAAGAGATACATGAATTTTGCAAATTAAGATTTGGTGTAACTTTTCCTCTTTCACAAAAGGTGAATGTTAGAGGAGATGGTGCAGATCCACTCTTCAAGTATATAACAAGCATTGCAAAGTTTAATGGAGTCCCCAAAGGGCTAAAAAACAAGCCATTTGAACTTATGATAAAGGCTATGTATGGAAAAGATTTTAAAGATAATTCTATAAAATGGAATTTTACAAAATTTTTGTTTGATAAAAACGGTAACTTTGTAGAGAGATTCGAACCTGTTGTTGAGCCAAAGGATATGATTCCATCTATAGAAAAACTTTTACAACAATAAAAATAATATTTAAGGGGTAAAAATATGATTTCTGGTGTAACCTATTTTGCTTATCAAAATTTTGCGAGAATCAGTCACAATATCGACAGAGTAATAATCGAAGCAACATCTGCGAAAAATATGATAAATTCTCAAATGTACTCTCTTATTACCGGTATCGGCAAAAATATTGATATATTGGCTTGATAATAAATATTAACTGGCTTTTTTTCTAATTCCCCAACCCCTTTTTCAAAAAGGGGGACTTAATGAAGATGGGTTATCTATTAAATAGAGATACCCTTTTTTATGTAGTCTCTATGTTGATTTTTTTGATGCTTTTCTTCAAAAGCAGATAAAAAATCTTTGATAATCAAGAGGGGTTATGAATAAGAGCAAATACAAAAAAATATCATGGAGAGACCAAAATAGATAATAAAATAACAATAGAGGGTATTGAAGAATTCTCTCCAAGCAATAATGACCTATATAAATTATCATACAAATATTACTCAAAGCCAGGGGACAAAGGAACTATTCTATTTCTATATGGGTTTGGCGGCAACCTTGTTATGGCTACACTATTAGAGCCATACCTCACTTCTGACTATTCACTTCTTTTAGTTGATTATCCCGGCCACTGCTACTCCGAGCCAAGTATTCCATTTTCTCTTGAAAAGCTGAATAATACCATTGATGCAATTATCTCATCTCTCAAAATAGATAGGGTTCTGCTTGTTGGATATAGTTTTGGAGGTATCATTGCACTGGATTTTGTAAATAGACATAAGGAAAGAGTAGAAAAACTTATACTTCTAAATACAGTTCCAAATTTTTGTCCAAATTTATTTAGACTCTACTTCTATAAATTTTTTGAGTGGATGTTAAAAGTCAACTATAAATTTATGATGAATAATATAGCAATTCCCATATTGACTGACCCACACTTTAACAAAGATCTTTTGAAACTTTCGAGAGAGGTCTTTGCTTATAGTGATCCTGATAGTGTGAAAGATAACTTTAATAAGATTATCTATTTAGATTATACAGATATCTTAAAAAATATTGAGTGTGCAACCCTTCTCGTTTCATCATCACTTGATATGATAACCACAACAGCAGCTATAAAAAAATATGGGAAAAAAATTGCCAATTCCAAACATATAACAATAAAAGGGTATGGACATCTTGTCTTGGCCTCTGGACCAGAGATTGTTGCCAAAGTTATTTTAGATTTTTTTAATGACGAAAATTGTTGATTTTATTATAATTTGATGTAACAATGCGGACTAATATTATCTGTTTAATTATGAAAGGAAATGCAGTAGAATGTTAAAACCGAAATCAAAAAAAATCTGTATATTTTGTTCTTCAAGTGATACACTTCCAGAAATCTACTATCAAAAATCTGTAGAATTTGCATCAATTTTATCCAATCTTGGTTATGATCTTGTATATGGCGGCGGGAATATTGGAATAATGGGTGCTGTTGCAAGAGAATTCAAAAGAAATAATAGAAAAGTCACAAGTATAATTCCAAAAAAACTGCTTGAACATGTACCGATGCTTGATGATATTACCGAATCTATTGTAGTAAAAGATATGAGCAACAGAAAAAGGCTTATGGTAAAAAAGTCTGACGCATTTATTGCTCTCCCTGGCGGATTTGGAACGCTAGAAGAGATATTTGAAGTTATTACTCTAAAGCAGCTTGACTATATAGAGAAGCCAATTGCCTTTCTTAATATAAATGGCTTTTTTGATGAGACATTAAAACAGCTTGAAAGAATATATAAAGAGGGCTTTGCAAAAGAGTCAAACAGAGATCTATATATAATAACTGATAAGGTTGATGATATTGTTGACTATCTCTCAAGCTATAAAGAGCTTGATATAAGCAGCAAGTGGATAGATAAGTTTTGATTTATTTGATTAGAACTCTTGTAAGCTTTTTTCTTTCCATAAAGTAACCACCCTTTTTAAATAAAACATTTGCCAAAAAAGATATAGCTAGAAAAAAACTAAATATTTTAATTTATTTACAAGAATAAATTAGAGTGGTATAATTATCCAATTCTATTTTGAAAAAGGCTATTTTTTAAACTACAATTATTTAGGAGAATTTATGTTATTGAAGGATAAGGTTGCGTTGGTTACTGGTATAACAAACGATAGATCTATAGCATACTTTATAGCAAAGTCATATGCAGAGAATGGAGCAAAAGTTATACTAAGCTATCAGGGGGAGAGACTAAAAGAGACTTTGGAAAAACTTGGCGGCTCTATAGGCGCTGCTGACATTATTGAGTGTGATGCAACCAATGAAGAGGATTTGGATAAACTATTTGGAGAAATTGACAAAAAATTTGATGGACTTGATATATTTGTTCATGCGATAGCTTTTGCTAATAAGAGTGAACTTGCAGGAGGAATCACCAACTCTACAAGAGATGGGTTTAAACTTGCAATGGATATATCTGCATTTACACTTATTAGCATGTCAAAGAAAGCAATCCCACTTATGGAAAAGAGGGGTGGCGGCTCTATAATGACACTTACATACATTGGTTCTATATTGGCATTGCCTGCATACAACGCTATGGGCGTTGCGAAGGCTGCTTTAGAGTCATCAGTTAGATACCTTGCTTATGAGTGTGGAGAGAAAAATATCCGTGTAAATGCTATATCTCCTGGACCAATCAGAACTGTTGCTGCAAGATCTATACCTGGCTTTCTTGATATGTACAATGGTTTTGCAGAGAGAAGCTTTATGAAGAGAAACATTGATGGCGAAGATGTTGGTGGAACTGCTCTCTACTTGGGAAGTGACTTAAGTAAAATGGTTACCGGAATGGTAATATTTATAGATGGTGGTGTTCACTGCGCTGGTTTTTAATTATACTTTGAAATTATGGTTCTCTGTTATTTTGAGAATAGCAGAGAACTTTTTTTATTTTTTTAACTATTGCTTTTTGCAGCCAAAGTTAAATATATTAACAAAAGAGATTGATAGATTATGAAGGGTATAGGCATTGATATTTGCAGTGTAAAAAGATTTGACAGATTAAGTGAAGATAACTCTTTTATAAATAAGATTTTTACCGAAAATGAGATTATATACTGTAATAATAGAAAGCGCCGCAAAAGTGAGGCTTTTGCTGTTCGCTTTGCAGCAAAAGAGGCTTTTTCCAAAGCCATGGGTATTGGTTTTAGAAAGGGGCTCTCGTTTAGAGAGATTGAGATAGTAAAAGATGAGCTTGGAAAACCCACATTGGTTTTATATGGCAAAACCAAAGAGCTTTTTGATAAACTAGAAAGTAGAGCTATTTTTGTCTCACTATCACATGAGAGAGAGGCTGCTGTTGCAGTGGTTGTTATAGAATAAAGTTTTAACAAATTTTCTAAACCCCCTCGCCCTTTTATCAAAAAGAGGGAACAAAAGTTAGTTTTTTACTAAATAAAGAGGTGGCTGGTTTAATTTCTTGCTATATACAAAGTCGTTTTTTGTATTAAATCGCTTAAGCGATTTAATACAAAAAATTTTAGTTGTATATTGCAAAGAATCAAACCTTGTTTATTAAAAAAAAATTGATTCTTTATTTAAGAGGGAGATATAATTATTATGGATCCAATTAAAGCAGAAGGAACATTTAGACCAAAAGTTACCTTTTTATCAAAAGAGCATATAACATGTCCTATATGTGACACTGATATATATAAAGAAAATCTTATGACAGGTAGTGGACGGCTAATTGCTGGAGATATTACCATCTTGCTTCATAGAACATTTAAGCCAAGTCAAACTTATGGAAAGATATATCCACTTGTTTACTACATAATTGTTTGTCCAAACTGTTTTTATGCGTCACTACCAGCAGACTTCAACAAAGTTATGCCTGATAAGATTGATTTCCTCTCCGAAAAGAGAGTTGAAAGAATTGATCTTGTTCAAAAGATGGTTGGAGAAAATGTAGATTTCAGTACTTTCAGAACCTTGCACTCTGGTGCAGCAAGCTATGTCCTTGCAGCTATGTGCTATGATTTTATCAGTAAGAAGTGTACCCCAACAGTAAAGCAGGCAATTTGCAGTATGAGGGCAGGATTTCTATTTGAGGATCTAAATAAAGAGAGTCCATATGAATACTATGATTATCTTGCTGAAACATGTTATAGAAAAGCAATGTTTTTCTATAACCACGCTTTGGAGCTTGATATGAAAAAAGAGCAGCTAATAGAGAATGTCTCTGTTTTGGGACCTGATATTGATAAGGACTATGGGTATGATGGGCTTTTGTATCTTAATAATGCTTTGAAATACCTATATGGTGATAAAAAAAATGCAAATAAGAGAATATCTGATCTTGAAGAGATGAAATCTGGATTTGGAAAGCTCTTTGGAATGGGTAAGGCAAATGTTAATAAGCCAAAAGAGATCCTTGAAAAATCAAAGAGTTTTTATGAGCTTGCTTCAAAAGAGTTAAAAGAACTTAAAGGTGAAACAGAAAAAGAGACAGTCTAATCTAAACTTTATCAGGTAAGCCAAAGTGCTTCAATACATGCTCTTCAGAAAATTCGTCCATACCATTTTTGAATAAAATTTCTGTTTCATAAAACTCTTTTTCTAAAGGCCTGTTTATAAGGTATGGTGTTGCAACACATGGGATATTAGCTTTTTTTGCAGCAACAACACCATGATGTGAGTCTTCAAAGACAACACACTCATTACTATCTAGCCCCAATCTATTTAAAGACTCCAAAAAAACGGCAGGGTTTGGTTTACTTGCTCCAACAAGCTCTGTACTTAAAAAAGTATCAAAATATTTTTCTAAATCAAGATTTGATAGTATCTTTTCCAAAACCTCTTGTGAAGTGCCAGATGCTAAAGCTGTCTTTAGTCCCAAAGATTTTGCATGCTTAAGCATATTAAACATCTTCTCATAAACAGGCACACCCTTGCCTATTATATCAAGATAGATTCTATTTTTTTTATCTACAAGTTCATCTACTGTTTCATGAATATTTTTGTACATTTTTTTGAAATCTTTCATCTCTTCAAGATTTCCAGCCCCTATATATTTCTCTTTCATCTCTTTTGTAAACTCTATTCCATACTCTTTAAGAAGGATCATATCTGCCAAAAGATAGGCAGGCTCACTATCCAAGAGTGTTCCATCTAAATCAAATATAAAACCTTTTATATTAAAGTTCTTCATTTCTTCCTCATCTCTTTTTTATACTTCTTTTGGATTTCTACAAATTTATCCCTATCATCCATAACAGTGACAAAATTGAACAATCTACTTTTTAATGTTTAGTTTATTTTAAAAAAAAGAGGCACTCTGTAGTGTGCCAATTGTTGCAGTGTAAAGATAAGATTGGGAAGAGAGGGATTTGAACCCCCGTAGACGTATGTCAACAGATTTACAGTCTGTCGCCTTTAACCACTCGGCAATCTTCCCGATAAAAAAATAGCTGGCTATGGGAATTGAACCCGCAACCTGCTGATTACAAGTCAGCTGCTCTGCCAGATTGAGCTAAGCCAGCAAATATTTTATAAATAGTGATATACAATCTTTATCTCTGTTTGTCAAGCATTTTTTTTATTTTTTGACACCACTTGCTAGTTTAATATTGATATATATTCAAATGATGAAGCCATACAAAAAACTATATTGTTAGAAATAGACTTATCCAAGTTCTAATGAGTCTATGTACTTACTTTTTAGGTTTACTTATCATTAGGTAGAGATATAAGGAGTAAACGCTACTTAAAAAAGAGAAAGAAGAGAGAATAAATATTTAGAGGAGGGATAAAATCCCACCCTCTAAATATTTACTTTTTCTTTTTTTCTTTTCTTTTGAGTAACATTCGCTCATTATATATTTTAGTAATGACAAGGAAACTAGAAATAAAGTTATATAGCTAATTTGATGTTGATAGGATACTATAACAATAAAGTTATACAAAAAACTAGGTTGTTGAATTATCTGCAACTATATAATGAAAAGAGCTGCTCAAAAAGAAAAAAATCAAGTTAATGATGGTAAAAAACCGAAACTATTATAGAAAGTTTAAAATAATTGTAAGGTAAGTTTGTGAATAAAAATATAAAAAATCTTATTGGCTCACTTAGTTTATTTCAAACAGTATCCTATTTAACAATATTTGTTTCACTTATATTACTGTTCTCTCTGCTTCTTTCACTTTTATACGATGTAAATTCTAATAACTCTAAAAATATCAAAAAACAGAATGAAGCAGCCACTTCAGATGAGAGCAACATAATCTATTTTTTAGATGAGGATAGTGAGAACACAGAGCTATCTTTGGAAGATGAGTCTATTAATAAAAAAATAGATAATATATTAAAAAATATTATTGAAAAAGAGAGAGCGGAAAACAAGTTATATCTTTCGAAGCTCTCAATGAAGATTCTCTTTATGGCTATCCTGATAGTAATTATATTGATAACTATTACTATTTTGCAATTTATTCAGCATAAAAATATAAGAGAAATATATCAAAACTATCTATCAAAATTTAATGAAGATGACAAATTAAAAAGACAAGATGAGACTCATATAGAACACAATAGAGATTATAATAGTGATGATAATGATAACTACACTAAAATTGAAATAAAAAATGAGGAACCAAAAAAGAGAGAAGTTAATGATATCCATAATGAAAATAGTAATGAAGCCAGCAATATTGATAATTCTGAACTTTTAAAAAAAGCAAAACACTACAACTTTTTAGGCAGATATGATGATGCTATAAAAACTTATAATGACATTTTAAGACTTGAGCCAGATAATTTGCAGTGTTTATGTGCAATAGGGGATATCTATTTCTTCATAGACAAGTATGATGAGGCTTTGAACTATTATGATAGGGCAATTGCAGTTGATTATAGTTATGAGTATCCATTTCTAAGGAAGGGAGACCTATATAACTTTACAGGTAATTATGAAAAAGCAATAGAATTCTATGATGTGGCCATACATCTTAATAGAGAAAAGATTGATACATATATAAAAAAAGGTGACTCCCTCTACCATATAAGAGACTATTTTAATGCAATAATAGTGTATAAAATGGTTTTGGATATGGATGAGAACAATCCAAAGGCAAATGAGAGAATGGCAGACTCTCTCTGTGCATTGGGCAAGTATGATGATGCTTTTCACTATTACAACAGGACAATAGAGCTAAATCCAAACTATGATTTCCCATATATGAAGAGGGGAGATCTTCTTGCAACGCTTGAAAAGTATGATGAGGCAAAATCTTCCTATAGGGCACTGCTTAATCTTACACCAAAGAGCAGCTCCAACTATAACAATAGGGGGAGGGCATTTATGGTTTTTGAGCAATATGAAGATGCTAAAGAGTCATTTCAGTTGTCAATTAATGAGAACCCATCTAACTATGAGCCATACTACAATTTGGCTGTTTTGAGTGTTATTACAAAAGAGTATGGGGTTGCAAAGAGCACTCTTGATGGATATAGAGTCTATCTTCATGAGGGGGTCTTAAAGAGGACAAAACTATTGAGAGAGATAATTGAGAAATTGCTTGTTGGTGAGGCAGATATTAAAGAGCTAGTTTCTGAATTGATAGCAGAGAATCCTGCTAATAAAATTTTCTATGAATCTTTTTAGATAACATTTTATATATATCATTTATCACTATCAATACAACTTACTTGTCACAAGCATCATAATAATATAACACTAATAATATATACTATTTTTGTATTACTCATCACTATAAAAAGCTATAACGAGTGAATGCTACTCAAAAAAGAGAAAGAAGAGAGAATAAATATTTAGAGGAGGGATAAAATCCCACCCTCTAAATATTTACTTTTTCTTTTTTTTATTTTGAGTGCCATTCGCTCATTAGATATCTTTGTGACAAGGAAACCAAAGATATAGTTGTAGTGCTAATTTGATGTTTATAGGACGTTTATAACAATAGAGCTATACGAAAAGTGTTATCATTATGAATGTTATTAAATAAGTAAGTGCAATAAAAAGAATAAAAGGGAGCAGCAGGCCAAAGACAATTGCGCTTTAAAAGGCATGGTAGCAACATCTTATTTTAGTTTAAAGTTCCAAAAAAGGCAGGTCTCCAAACCTATAAGGGCGTGAACCTCAAGCTTGGACACCGAAACCGTATCAAACCACATTATAGTTTATTTTATGGATAAATCAAGATTTTTTTGTTACGAAGCAATGGGCTTTAAATCTATCTTTTTGAATAGTGTTTTTTTAACTTTAATTAAAAAGAGAGACTCCCCAAAAAGAGTCTCTCTTGGCACTATTCACTTAAAGTTTATTAGTGAAAGCTATTTTTATGGAATGTCCCATGTAAAGCCTGTTGTCCAAAGATTTGTGCCACTACCTTTTATTGCATAAATATTTGCAGCCGCCCCTGTACCCTTGTAGATTTTGGAGTTGCTATCTTTATATAACACATTGATAGTTCCTGTTACAGTGGTTGTTGTCGTATCTCTTACATATATGTTACAGTTTGAGACAGTGGCACTAGAAATGCCGCCGTTGCTACCACTATAAGTTCTAACACCATAAATATTACCAGAAGTAGTAGCACTTACAACAGAACTATTTGCTGCAACTGTTATTGTACCGCCACTGATGGTTGTTCTAGCATTACTACTACTATCACCGCTACCATTATTGTAGAGACCACAAACAGTACCACTAGAGCCAGAGCGGCTAGTTACTTTAGCATTACCGGCTGCCACTGTTGTTGTACCGCCGCTGATGGTTAGTATACTATTAGTACGATTAGTGCCAGCATTATTGTAGAGGCCATAAATAGCACCATAAGTATCACACACAGCACTACCTGTTGCGACTGTTATTGTTCCGCCACTGATATTTGTTATACTAGTAGACCTACTACCACCACCATTATAGAGACCATAAACAGTACTATAACTAGTAGAACTTATAGTAGCACTACCTGCTAGAAGTGTTATTGTGCCACCAGTGATAGTTGTTGTAGCAGTATCATCAGCAGAAGCACCATTACGAATACCATAAGCATCGGCGCTACTACCACTTAAACTAACATTATCTTTTGCACCTACTATTGTACCAGCCTTGATAGTCAGTGTACCACCATTATTAATACCATAAACACTACTATAACTAGTAGAACTTATAGTAGCACTACCTGCTGCAGCTGTTATGGTACCATTGTTGATAGTTACACTACCATAATTATTAATGCCATAAACACTTTTTACATTAGCACTATTTTTTGCGCCTGTTATTATTGCCCCACTCTCTATAGTTAGGCTGCTTTCACTATTGTTACTAACAGCATAAGCACTACTACTAACAGAAGCACTCTCTGCTGCACCTGTTATTGTGCCACCACTGATTATTGATGTCCCGCTATTACTAACACCATAAACCCAACGTACTGTAGTGTTATCTTTTGCACCTGTTATTGTGCCACTATTTATAGTTAAGTTGCTGCCGCTAACACCACAAGCACTACTAACAGAAGTACTCTCTGCTGCACCTGTTACTGTGGCACCATTAATGGTAACCGTGCCGCTACCACTAATACCATAAGCATTAGCAGAACTACTTGTTGTAACATTCCCTGCTACACCTGTTATTATAGAGCTGTTCTCTACAGTTATGTTTGAGCTGCTACCACCATTGTAAATGCCATAAATATTATTACTCACTGCAGCACTATCTTTTGCACCTGTTATTGTGCCACCACTGATTATTGATGTCCCGCTACTACTAACACCATAAACCCAACGTACTGTAGCACTACCTGCCGCACCTGTTATTACAGCACCACTATTTATAGTTAAATTGCTGCCACTAGCACCATAAACCCAACTTACTGTAGTATTGTCTTTTGCACCTGTTATTGTGCCACTATTTATAGTTAAGTTGCTGCCATTAACAGCATAAGTAATATTCACAGAAGCAGTGCCTGCTGCACCTGTTATGGTGGCACCACTAATACTTAAATTTGAGGTGCTGCTAGAGGAGTTATAAATTCCATAAGCACCGCCTGATATTGTCCCACTATCTACCCCAACAATATCACAATTGTCCATACTCAAGTCGCCGCCATAGACTATTCCAAAAGCATTTTGGTTGTTATATTTAGCTCCCTTGATATCAAGGTTTTCGAGTGCTATCTTGCTTCCTGCCATCGCAGTGATAGTACCAATATAGTTTGCAGTGGCATCTTTGCCCTCTATCTTACTCTTATCATCGCTGCTATCTCTAGTCCAACTTGCGCTATATCCACCCCTTATATCAAGAGGATAGATGGTCGCTATATTGGCAAGGTCACTATAGTCACCCTTTGCGATGTAGATTGTGTTTTTCTTGGCATTTGATATTAGAACACCCATCGATAGGCTCTTCACAGGCGACTCTGGAGTTCCATCATTATCATCATTACCTGTGGTTGAGACGTAGATCATAGCGATCTCTTTTATCACATCATGCGTTGCATCATCAATTGCAAGTGCAAGCTCGGTATCATAATCTTTAAAGAGGTAGTCGATATCGATTGTCTTCGTCGCATCGTCAGGATCTTTAACCGTGAATTTATCACCATCAGCTGATACTATCTCATAGGTTTTGTTATTGGCAGGGTTGCCCTTGTCGGTTACAACTATAGAAGTTTTTGTAATCACGACACTCTCATTTGTCCCCTCCCACGTTCCTTTAAGTCTTGGGTTTATTGTGGTTGTGGTTGTTGGAGGCGGAACAGTTGTAGTCGTCGTAGTTGCCCCTGCGACCTTTGTTGTATCGTAGGTTGTTCCGTCGATTGTGAGTGAGAGCTCGCTCTCATTGTTTGTAAGTTGATAGTCAATATCGATTGTCTTTGTTGGATCTGCAGGATCTTTCACAACGATCTTGTCGCCGTCACTTGAAACCACCTCATAGCTTGTTGTATTTGATGGGTTCGATTTATCTGTCACCACAACCGCAGTGTCACTGATTACGATTGTCTCACCTGACGTCTCCCACGTCCCCTTAACCTTTGGGTTTATCGTGGTTGTTGTGCCAGAGAGACCTCCATTAAAATTATCCGTTCCACCATTGTCGCCACCATCAGTTGTTGCACAGCTTGGCAAAAGTATAATAGAAAAGAGAGCGATGATAGTAAAAGCTATCATGCTACCAAAAAGAGTAATTCCCTTTTTAAAACTTTTTTCATTCATTTTTAATTTCTCCTTAAAAATATATAATAAAAATATTATTTTATATATAACAAATGTTTGTTGTTAAACTATAAATATTATAGATTATAATACAAATAAATCAAGAATTTTATCTATATTAATGAAATTAATTTTTATTTGACAATTTTATGTGAATGTAGGTTTGAGAGGACATTTATCAGTACAATTTATTTATATGAATATCCTATTCATATAAAACTAATAAATATATGTTAGTTTTTTGTATTATGCTCATCACTATAAAAAGTTATAACGAGTGAATGCTACCTAAAAAAGAGAGAGAAGAGAGAATAATTTTATATAGGTGGGGTAGAACCTTAAGCCTATATAAAATTACTTTTTTTTCTTTAATGAGTGCCATTCGCTCATTAGATATTTTACTACTGACATGGAAACTAAAGATAGAGTTGTAGTGATAATTTGATATTAATAGGATATTCATAAAATGAAAGTTGTACAAAAAGCTATTACTAATAGCAACTACAAATAAAAAATACCGTTCAAAAATAAGCAATAAAAGACAACAATCCTCTTAAGCACTTTTTTAAATTACCGAAAATTATAGATAGACATAAATAATTATTTCATAAAGGGGGGAGGGACAGAAGGAGGAGTAGTGTTTAAAATTGATACTTTAACAGATCTCAAAGTAGAACAAAACTATAATGAGTTTCTTGTTAAAAACGACAACACTATAAAGGATGATAGTGGAAGAAGTTTTGAAGTAGCTCTTAATCAGTCTATCTCTAATAATCAGACACAAAAAAAGGAGGAGAACTATGATAATGCTGAGATCAGGTTCTCTTTTAGTGATGATAAAGAGGAGACAAAGAGTGCGAAAAACGATGAGATAAACAAAAATGTCGATGGTGAAAATGGAAGTTCATCAAAGAAAAATTTCAACATTAATGAAAAAGTAAAATTTTTATCAGACCTGCTTGAAAAGACTTTCAAAAAAGAGGAGACAAAGTCAACAGGGGAGAAAAATACTCTAAGCGAAAAACAGAAAAAGGGGAAAAATGATGATTATGTTGTAATAAGCATCAATATCCCTAAAGATCTTTTCTCTTCAACTGATTTGTCAAAGCTTAAATCAACGAAAGATGAAGATGGTAAGGGCTTAAAACTTAATCTTAAAGAGCTTCCAAGTGGAGCAAAAGAGAAGATTCAAAGTGTCTTAAATGATCTTAAAGATGGAAAAATCGACATAGGACGTGCAAAAGAGGCTATTATAAATGTTCTCGATTTGAAATCTAAAGATTTGAAAGATCAAAACAGCTCAAAGGCAAAAGTTGAATTTAATGACAAGTTCCTGAAAAAAGCAGTTGGCAGCAATGATAATATTCTTACTCAAGTTGAAAAGATAGATAAAAAAGATCTATTTACTCTTGATAAATTGTTTGAAACTGACTCAGAGAGCAAAGTAAAAGATGATAAACAACTATCACAAAAAGAGTTGAAAAAAGTTGACACAAAAAAAGCGATAGAAGCTGAAGCAGCAAAAGAGGTCGAGGTTAATAAAAATGACTTTAAGAGTGAGATAAAGATCGATTTGAATCTATCAAAAAGTGCAGATGTTGGTGGAAAGGAGAGAGCGGACTCTCCAGTGGCTAAAGCTATGAATGAGAATAGAAGTATGATCTTTGATACAGTTGCAAAAAATACAAAGATTGTTCTTGCTGGAAATGAGACTAGCTTCTCTACCATGATTAGACCAGAGGCTATTGGACGTGTTGATTTCAAGTTCACAATTAAAGATGGAAAGCTTGATGGAAGGATAATTTTACAGAATCAGGAGGCAGCTGATTTTTTTAAGGCTAATGTTGAAGAGCTTCGTGCAGTGTTTCAAAAATCTAATATTGAGTTTGGCAAACTTGATATTAACTTAGCGGGGCACTCGTTTGCCAATGGTGAAAAACAGTCTAGGCAGCAGGAAAATGTGAAAGATTATACAGAATCGATCACAAAGATTGGAAATAAGTTCTCTTTTGCTTCAAAGGCTTTTGAGAGCAATATTGATCCTGTAGTGGAGATTGGAACACCAATAAATATAATTATTTAACGATTTTTTAGGAGATGAATAGATGGACGCAACCACTAATGATGTAAGTAGCATGTTTAAACAAGATAATTCAACCTCATATAAGAGAAAACTTGAGGTTGAGACTCTTAACAAAAGCTTAAAGACAGAGGGCAGAGAGCCTGTTAAGAACTTGGGAAAAGATGAGTTTTTAAAGCTTCTTATAACAGAGCTTAAGTATCAAGATCCAACAAATCCAATGCAGGATAGAGAATTTATCTCTCAGATGTCACAATTCTCATCATTGGAGCAAATGTTAAATCTTAATAACCAAATGGGATCTCTAATGAGTTCTCTATCATTCAACTCTAGTTTTGACCTTTTGGGTAAGGGAGTGGAGATTGATACTGGCGTTGTTGACCACAGAGGCAACACAAAGATTGTTAATGGATTGGTAGAATCTATCCGCAAAGTTGAGGGTGATGTTCTTGTAACTGTTAATGGAGAGAGCTACTCATCTGCTTTAATAACAAAAGTTGAATAAAAAGTTTTAATGTTTTCTGAATAAAGGGTTGATTCCCTCTATTTTTACCATAGATATTTTTTTGAATTAAAAGTTTTACAATAATAGGAGAATAAGGCTTATGATGAGATCTTTGTATGCGGGCGTTAGCGGCTTGCAAAACCATCAAACAAGAATGGACGTTGTTGGAAACAATATTTCCAATGTTAATACAACAGGATTTAAAAAAGGGAGAGTAAACTTCCAAGATATGCTTTCGCAAACAAGCTCTGGAGCTGCGAAACCAACTGACACAAAGGGTGGTGTAAACCCTAAACAAGTTGGTCTTGGTATGGTTATCGCATCAATCGATACAATACATACTCAAGGCTCTTTGCAGACAACTGGAAACAGTCTTGATATGGCAATAAGCGGAAATGGATTTTTTGTTCTAAAAGATGGTGATAAAACTTTCTATACAAGAGCGGGTGCTTTTGGAATTGATAAAGATGGTACAGTTGTAAACCCAGGAACAGGACTAAAAGTTCAAGGATGGAGCTCTCAAGATATTGGTGGACAATATATGATAAACTCAAGCGGTGAGGCTGGGGATATCTCTATACCACTATATTCAAAAGATCCTGCAAAGGCTACACAAAATGTAGACCTAAAATGTAACCTCTTCTCTGAGAATCCAGTAATTGATCCTGCAAATTTTGACAATTTATCTGAAGCAGAGAGAATAAAAAACACTTGGGTGTCATCAATCAATGTTTATGACAGTGAAGGCACACCTTATGAAGCTCGCTTTACATTCTTTAAAGTACAAAACAATGAGTGGCAATGTAGAACAGATATGTTCTTTACAGACAGAGCAACAGGAAACAAGGTTCAGCTGGCTCCTGATCAATACTCTATTGATGTTGCTGGTGCTGACGGCAATATCCCTGAAGGATTTGGACCATCATTCTTCAACTTAAGATTTGATAACATGGGAAGATTGGTTAGTGCTCAAGATGGAAATGAGGTGCTAGATAATGCTGGGCCAATTGGTGTTACATTAAGATATATGGCACAAACTTTGACTCCAGATGGAGCAGAGCTTCCTCCGCAAATGATGACTATGAATGTTAATCTTGGTGAAGCTGGAAGAGTATCTACTGACGACAGAATTGGTATCACTCAATTTAGTTCAAGCTTTACAACAAAACCTTTTAGACAAGATGGTTTTGGACTTGGCTATCTTGAGACATACAAAATTGATGATACTGGTACAATAACAGGTGTCTACTCAAATGGAAACAACAGACCGCTTGCGCAAGTTGCTATGGCAAACTTTATCAATGTTGGCGGACTTGAGAAGGCTGGAGAGACAAACTTTGTATTCTCAAACAACTCTGGTGAAGCAGAGATTGGAACTGCAGGAAGCATGGGACTTGGAAAGATTATGTCTGGTGCTTTGGAGATGAGTAACGTTGACCTATCAGAACAATTTACTGATATGATTGTTACCCAAAGGGGTTTCCAAGCAAACTCAAAGACAATTCAAACATCTGATCAAATGTTGCAAGAGTTGTTACAACTTAAGAGATAGTAGATTAATTAATAGATAGAGGGGGTATGAAAGCCTCCTCTTTTTTTATTAAAATTAAAAACACTATTCAAAAGATAGCTATAAAGCCCATTGCTTCGTAAAAAAAATCTTGATTTATCCATAAAATAAACTATAATGTGGTTTGGAAACGAATTCAGTGTCCAAGCTTGAGGTACTCACCCTTATAGGTTTGGATGCTCGAGGAGGAGACGCATGCCCGCATTTGCATCGGGCTGTTTATTCTCGTCTTCTCGGGGAGTAGCAGTGTGAGACCTTTGCTTTTGTGGGCATGCCTTTTTTAGAACTTTAAACTAAAATAAGATGTTTGCTACCAT
Source organism: Spirochaetota bacterium (assembly GCA_031549085.1). Classification (GTDB taxonomy): domain Bacteria; phylum Spirochaetota; class GWE2-31-10; order GWE2-31-10; family MWDO01; genus JAVBQL01. The sequence continues at coordinate 269,269 of JAVBQL010000013.1, read as the reverse complement.
GCCTTTTAAAGCGCAATTGTCTTTGGTCTGCTGCTCCCTTTTATTATTCGCTTTGCGAATAACAAGCTCTGCTTATTTTTTTTGACACCATCTATTATTTTGAACATTCATAAAGATGACACTTTTCGTATAGCTCTATTGTTATAAATGTCCTATCAACATCAAATTAGCCATGCTGCTTTATCTCTAGTTTACTTGTCAGTACGACAATATCTAATGAACAAATGGCACTTAAAAAAAGAGAAAGAGAGTAACTATATAGGGGTAGAGTCTTCCCCCAGCCTCTATATAATTACTTTTTCTTTTTTTCCCCTTTTTAAGTAGCGTTCGCTAGTTATATATCTACCTAATGATGAGTAATACAAAAAATTAGTATATATTTATTAGTGTAGGTTTGAATAGTTTATTTCTAAATAATATAGCTTTTTCTATAACTATATCATTATGAGTGTATTATCAATATAAACTAAAACAAGTACTAATTTAAAGAAATAAAAAAGAAAATTATTTGATTAATTAGTTGATTAATACATTTTTTAATGATAAAAAATAGTATAGTTAGGGGAGGGGGGAAAATCCCATGTTATATCACATCATTCGTCCTGTTATGAAATATCTAACAGGGATGGATACGTTTTCTTATATAACCGTTAGATCCATCATCGCATTCGTTATCTCATTTGCACTATGTCTAATCGCATTTCCAATCTTTATCAAAAAGATGAAGGAGTGGAAACTCTCTCAAATAATCCGCAATGAGGGACCACAAACACACCTCTCAAAAGTTGGTACACCAGCTATGGGCGGGATTGTTGTTATCATTGCAATGCTTATAAGTATGGCCATATGTGGCAATTTTTATAATGATTATACAATGGTAATAATATTTGTTACCATAACTTTGGGGATTGTTGGCTTTGTTGATGACTATCTAAAGATAACAAAAAAGTCTTCTGATGGACTCCAAGCAAAATTTAAATTAATTCAACAAATATTGATTGCCTTAATTGTATCAACCTTTATATATTTCATATTGGGCGACAAAATGAGCTATATAGCTGTTCCATTCCTCAAAAATGTGAAAATACATCTATCGTTTTTCTACATACCTGTTGGAGCATTCATTATTGTTGCCTCCTCAAATGCAGTAAACCTAACAGATGGGCTTGATGGACTTGCTGCTGGACTCTTGATAGCTGTGGTTGCAACATTTGGTATTTTGGCATATATATCTGGACACAAAGAGCTTTCAGAGTATCTCTTGATTGATCATATTCCAATATCAGCGGAGATCTTGGTCTACTGTTTTGCCTTTATGGGGGGGCTCGCTGGCTTTTTATGGTTTAATGCACACCCCGCAGAGATATTTATGGGGGACACAGGCTCTCTATCATTTGGAGGGATCATTGGGACTATGAGCCTTATGATAAAGCAAGAGCTTCTCTTAATGATTGTTGGAGGAGTTTTTGTTGCGGAGACTCTCTCAGTTATTATACAAGTTATATCTTTTAAATATTTTAGAAAGAGGGTCTTTCTAATGGCTCCGCTCCACCACCATTTTGAACTCAAAGGGTGGAAAGAGTCAAAGATAATAACAAGATTCTGGATATTTGGCGGACTGCTCGCTTTGGTAGCACTTGGAACTTTAAAACTAAGGTAAAAAATGGCTGTAAGAGAAGAGAACAATGTACAAAATAGTATTCTAATAGCTTTACTCTTTTCTGTAGTAATACTTCTGATCGGTATTGGCTTTGGGTTTTCATACAGTGTAAACAAAGCTGTAGATTTAGATAGGCTAAATCGTGACTACAGCTATATTATAAAGCAGATATTTCACTTCTGTATTGCACTTGTTGTGATGATCACTGCCCTCTTCATCAATGTTGACAATTATAAAAGATTTATGAAGATAATAACCATTGCAACAATACTACTTCTGATACTCACTCTCGTTCCATCAATTGGTAAGGTTGTTGGCGGGGCAAGAAGATGGATCGATCTAAAGTTTGTCCAGTTTCAACCATCTGAACTTGCAAAAATAGCTGTTCTAATATATTTAAGTGCTGTCTTAAGCAGAAAAGATGAGACAATAAAAGACTTCTATAGTGGCATTCTTCCTCCTCTGTTGGTAGTATCTTTTATCAGTATTCTAATTTTGGTAGAGAACGATTTTTCTACTGCTTTTTTAATTCTTCTAATTGCATTTTTTATGCTTCTTCTAAGTGGAGCAGATTTTCTATCTCTATTAATTCTCGTATTTGTTGGGACTCTAACAGGTGTGATGGGGATATTCTTTGCACAGTATAGAGTAAAGCGTCTTGCTGCCTTTTTAGATCCATGGAGTGATCCACTTAACACCGGCTGGCAATATATACAATCAATGAAATGTTTTGCTTTGGGCGGTTTTTGGGGAAGGGGGATTGGAAACTCCACACAGAAATACTCAACACTTCCAGAGGCAAGAAATGACTATATATTTGCAATTGTTGCAGAGGAGGGGGGAGCATTTTTCGCAATAATTATTGTTCTTCTTTTTGCTGCGTTCGCAATTTTGGGATTGCTCATTGCAAGAAACTGTAGAGAGGATAGATATAGATTCCTTCTAGCATCAGGGATTACTATGCTTATCTTCTTTCAAGCAATGACAAACATTGGCGTATCTGTTGGGGTACTTCCATCAACAGGTATACAGCTTCCGTTTGTAAGTTCAGGTGGAACATCGCTTGTAGTCTTCTCCTTCTGTATTGGAATGCTAATCAATTCACTAAGGACAAAAAAAATATGAAAAAATTTATTGAAAAATATTTTTTTGTCTTCTTTTTTATCACGGTTCTAGTTTTTATAGTGCTTGGAACAGTAATTGTCTATAAGGTATTTACGGTAAAAAATATAGTTGTTGAAAAGAACTTTAATGTTGATGATTATGATATAGTTGATTATCTTAATATAGAGGAAAATACTCTTATCTGGAGCTATGATACATCTCTTCTTGAGAATAGACTCTCTCAGCTTGATTACTTTTATAAATATAGTATAACAAAAAAGTATCCAGATACTCTTATAATAGAGATAAAGGTTAGAACTCCAATTGCAACAATTTCTGATGAAAATGGGAATATATCATTTATTGATACAAATAATGTCATTTTTCAGAGGTATAGTGTTGACACATTATTGCCACTTATTGTATATAATGGAGAGAACTTATTTGAAGCTGCTAATGAAAGCAAAGATACAAGAGTGGTTAATGATCTTGTAAAAAATGTAGTAAAAATATTATCCAATTTGAATGTTATTAATAAAGATATATTTGATAATATCTCTCAAATAGAGGTTATAGAGAGTGGGGATGAGCTTTTATATTCTCTCTCCTTTAGAGGAGTAAGAGGAAGAGTCTATCTTCAAAACTATATAAACCTAAATTTGATAGCTGACGCTTTTATATCATCACTCTTTTTATCAGAGAGTGGAGTTGATAATAGAAACGTCTACTATACAGGCACTGGATTTGTATATTAAGAGGGGGAGGAGTAATGAAACTAGAGCTTAGTAATCTCATATTTGGAATTGAAATCAGCTCCACAAAAATTGTCGCTGTTGTTGCAGAGGTTGATGAAAACAATGTTATCTCTCTTATTGGTGTGGGCCGTGCCAACCCAAATAATGGTGTAAGAAATGCAGGAGTTATTGTAAATATTGACAGCGTTTCTGCTGCTATCAATGATGCAACTCTCGCTGCAGAGATGCAGGCTGGACAGCCAGGCAAATATGTGATTATTGGCTTCTCATCTACCAATGTTGAATCAATCAATTCTAATGGCATTGTTGCTATATCAAACCCTGATAGAGAGATAAAACCAAACGATATTGAGAGAGTAATTGAAAACGCAAAGACTATTCAAATCCCGCTTGATAGAGAGATCATACATATAATTCCTCAAAGTTTTTTAGTAGATAATCAAGATGAGATAAAGAGTCCAATTGGAATGGTGGGCAGACGTCTTGAGTGTAAAGTTCATATAATTACCTGTCCTACCTCATCGATTCAAAACATTGAGAGATGTATTGAGCGAAGTGGGCTTGAGATTGAAAACTTTGTACTGCAAAATATTGCTGCCTCAAAGGCAGTGCTAACTGATGAAGAGAGAGAGCTTGGTGTATTGATGCTAGATATTGGAGCAGAGACAACAAAGGCAAGTGTCTATCACAAGCAGTATCCTCACTATAATAACATCTATAATCCGCTTGGCGGAAACTTAATAACAAATGATATAATGGTTGGTTTAAAGATCCCTGTCGCAATCGCAGAGAAGATAAAGGTTGCATATGGTGTTGCTCATGAAGATTATCTTGAGAAGGGCGAAACAATAATTATACCAGAGACAGCAAGCAGAAAAGAGAGAGCAATTGAGAGAGAGATAATTTTAAGCATCATAAAACCAAGACTTGAAGAGATGTTCCTAACCATTAGAAATGACCTAAGACAAAAAAAATTATTGGATAAAATAACAAGCGGTATTGTAATAACTGGTGGAACAAGCCAGCTTGTTGGTATAACTGAACTTGCAAGTGATATCTTTAATCTGCCTGCAAGAATAGGCTTTCCAAAAAAGTTCAGCGGACTTGGAGATCAGTTGCTGTCACCAGATTATGCTGTCGCAAGCGGGCTTATTGTTTGGGGTGCTGAAAAGTATATTGAGGAGGCTGCAAGTGGCATAAAGAAGGGTGATGGGGATAGTTCTAAAAAGAGAAATATATTTGGAAAAGTGAAGGATATATTTAACAAGTTCTTTTGATTTTTTATGTTTTTTTTAGTAGTATTTATTTAGGAATAACACCTAGCAGTTAACAATATTTGTGAAGTATGATTATGTCTTACAGAGAGTAGTATTAGACTAGTTAATTAAGCCTGATGTTTGGTTTACTTGTCAGTATGAAGGTATAAAACGAGCGAATACTAATTAAAAAAGAGAAAGAGAGAGAATATTTTTATATATGAGAGGAGCAAGGCTCCTGCTCATATATAAAAATACTTTTTCTTTTTTCTTCCTTTTTTAAGTAACATTTTCTCCTTATATATTTTACTGCTGATAGGGAAACTAGAAATAGAGATGTAGAGCTTGTTTAATATTAATAGTATGTTATATACAACAAGGTTTAAACTATCTATGAAATATGGATAGCTTGGCATAAATAGTGTTGTTAATTAAAAGTTTACATGCGGTTCAAATGAACCATGTACATATAAATAAAAAAGTTGGCAAAAATTATTATTTTTTTTCTTAATTTCAGGGGGGAATTATGGAAATCGACTTGCAAGAAGATGCAATAGCCACAGGCTGTACCAAAATTATGGTTATGGGGGTTGGCGGCGGCGGATGTAACTCTATAAACCGCATGATCGATAGTGGAGTTAAAGGGGTTGACTTTGTCGCTGTTAACACAGACAGGCAGGCCCTTGCTAAATGTAAGGCTCCAAAAAAGATCGTTATTGGTGAAAAACTAACTGGCGGAAGGGGAGCTGGAGCAGTACCTAATATTGGTGAAAAAGCTGCTATTGAGTCTTCAGAGATAATAAAAAATCAGCTGAAAGATGTTAATATGCTCTTCATTGCTGCTGGAATGGGCGGCGGAACGGGAACAGGTGCAAGTCCAGTAATTGCTAAAATTGCCAAAGAGATGGATATTCTAACAATATCTGTCGTTACAAAACCTTTCGACTTTGAAAAGAAAGCAAAGATAGCTGAAGAGGGAATCAAGCAGCTAACTGAATATTCCGACACACTTCTAACTATATCAAACCAAGCACTATTTGCTAGTGATGAGGATACTCCACTTATTGAAATGTGGCGAAGAGTTGATGATGTATTAAAAAATGGTGTTCAAGGTATTTCAGATTTGATTGTCTCTGCTGGAGAGATAAATATTGACTTTGCTGATGTAGAGACTGTTATGAAGAATAAGGGACAGGCGCTTATGGGCGTTGGTTATGGTAAGGGTGATAATGGTGCTGAAGATGCTGTAACTATGGCTATCGAGAACCCTTTGATGCCAGATCTGATTGTATCAAATGCAACTGCTATGCTTATAAACATTGCAGGCTCTTCAAAGATGTCATTTAGACAATTTAAAAATGCTATGTCATATATAGAGGGAATTGTTAGTGAAGATGCAAAGGTTATTATGGGACAAACTTTTGATGATACCCTTCAGGACTCTATAAAGGTAACACTGGTTGCAACAGGCTTCTCTTCTGTAAAAAGAGACAAAGAGCATGCTCAATATGAAGAGGAGGAGATTGTAAGTAAGAAAGAAGTTCAAGGCAATGTCTATACACATAGCGAATTCTTTACACTCTTGCAAAAAGCACCAAACAGCAGCTCTCATATAAGCATAGATGAGCCAGCTTTTTTAAGAAAGATAAAGAAACAGGATAATAATAAAGAGTAGGCTTTAACTAAAGAAGTGGGAGTTTAGGCCTCTTCCTAAACTCCCATAAGCTTAGAAAGATAATACTTTTTTTGTATAAAATATGTGTCAAAAAAACATGATTTAGGAAAAAACTCTGTTTCATTAGAGTGTGCGTTTTCTAATGTTAGTAGGCTATTATTCCGATAAAAAGACTAATTATGAAAAAGATATTGTTTGTTATTCTACTATTTTCCCTCAATTTTACATACATCTTTTGTGAATTTTCAATAGAGATACTATATCAAAATAGATATCGTATTTTACGACTAAAAGATACAAAAGAGATAGAACTTGAAACTCCATATAATGCATTAAAAGATATTGATGCATCACAAACACATAGGGTAATGCTAACCTCTCTTGAGAAATCAAGGCTTTATGATTTGCAATATGTTGGAAACAAGAGCGTTTTTAATAATGTTGAGACTTCACTTATTGATACAGAGCTCTATAGAATAACTGATTTGACAAATAATTTTAAGATAGATTTCAGTATTGGCCAATATGACTCAATAGCAATACACCACTTTTTTAAGTTTGAAAATTCCATATCTACAACCCTTGATAAAATTGCAACAGTAATGACAGTAAAAACGCTTATAAAGCAGTCAAATACAAACCTAATCTCTCTTGATATTCCAAAAAGAATTGAAAAAGGTGCTTTTGAAATAAAAATTCTTAAAAATCTAACAGATAGTGAAAAGAAGTTTATGTACAGAATATATAAGCTTTCTGATAGCAAAGAGTACTATGTGTTAAGAACAGTGTTTATCTCTGATGAGAATAAGGATACTATAAATAGAATTCTAACAAAAGTTAATTTTTCTGCGAGTGAGAGTTTTGATAATAGCGAAAAGATAAAATTGTTTAATAATTTCGTTGACCATTTAAAAACAATGCCAAAAATTGAATCGTTTAGATTTCTTGAAAACTTTATTGAACTAAATATTGAGGTTGTGCCTGACAACAATATAATGAATAAATGGACTCTTCCATATGACCTCTACTACAACAAAAAAGCTGACTATAAGTCTATTACCTATTTCTACTATATTGTTCTGAAAGAGCTTGGTTTTAATGTAGATGGATACTTGATAACAAAGCTTATGCCAAGACAGCCAGGGAGCTATTCAACAAAGACAGATGGCTATTTAGATGAGCAGAAACTATACAATAATATAAATAGTAATGATAATGACATAGAGAGAGTAATTAGAAACTACTATCCACCAATATTTGAGGATTCAATTTTCCTTATTGCCTGTCAAAATGAGAATGGTATGTGGCTCTATAATGTTGGAACAAGGTGGGTAAAGTCTGGTGTGTATGGAAAATCTGAGAGGGTTTGTGCAGAGTATTCAAGAAGGGGCTGCTATTTCTGGAAGATTGATGATAAGAGAATTGATTATATAACTACCAAAGAGAATGCACGTTGGCAGATTTTTTATGAACTTAAGTAACACTCTTATATTTTTATAACTATCAATTAACCATATATCTATATACAGTAAGTACCATTATTACGAATATCCTATCAATATGAAACGAGCAATGGAAACATCATTTTTGGTTTACTTATCAGTAAGAAAATAAAAAACTAAGCGAATGGTACTTAAAGAGAAAGAAAAAAGAAAAAGTAAATATTTAGAGTGGGGATAAAATCCCCCTCTAAATATTTATTCTATCTCTTTCTCTTTTTTTTGAGTAGCTTTTTCTCGTTATATATTTTCTTAATGACAAGTAGGCCAGAAAGTAAGTTTCATTATTAATGCGATCTTGGATGGGACTATTTACAGAATAAAATTATACAAAAAGTGTTATCATTATGAGTGTGCTATTAATATGAAGCAAGAAAAGGTCATCAAAAAATAAGAATTTACACTCCCCCTTTTTTATTGTATACTTAAACTATATAACTATAATTGATTTAAGAAGGAGCCTTTAATGCAAAAGAAAATTGTTATTATAGGTGGAGTTGCAGGGGGCCTAACCTGTGCAGCAAGACTTAGAAGACTCTCTGAAGATTTCATAATTATTGTGCTAGAAAAGAGTGGTTTTTTGGGTTATACAAACTGTGGACTGCCCTACTACCTTGGAGATGTCATACATAGAAGAGAGGTTTTGACCCCTCAAACGATGGAATCTGTAAAGAACCTCTATAATATAGATGCCAGAATTGATAGTGAAGTTGTAAGTGTTGATACCCTGACCAATAGGGTGGTTGTTGTTAATAATGGTAGAACATATGAGGAGAGCTTTGACTATTTGGTTATCTCAACGGGAGGCACACCAATTGTTCCAAATGGTGAGTGGAAAAACAGTAGTAAGATTTTTTCTCTTAATAATATAGAGTCTATGGACAAAATAAGAGAGAAGATAGATGAGGCGATAAAATTTAAGAAGAAGAGTGTTATTATTGTTGGCGGTGCATTTATTGGGCTTGAGGTTGCTGAGAATTTATCAAAGATAGGTTTTGAGGTCTCTATTATAGAGAGAGAAGAATCAATTTTAACCAATATTTTTGATAATGATCTCTCTTCGCTTATTACCCAAGAGCTTGCCAGTAGTGGTGTTAAGCTCTATCTCTCAAAAACTGTAGATAATATAAGAGAGATTAATAATGGTATAGAGGCTACACTCTCAAGCGGTGAGAAGATCGAGGCGGCCTTTGCTGTTGTTAATATTGGTAAAATTCCAAATAGCGATTTTCTTAAGGGAAGTGGAATAGAGCTTAGTGAGAGGGGCTTTGTAAAAGTTGATGATACAATGAAGACAAGTGCCTCCAATGTCTATGCCCTAGGGGATGTTGTTTTAAGCAAGGAGTTTGTTACAGGGGAGTATCAAAGCATCCAACTTGCAGGGGTCGCGCATAAACAGGCAAGGATTGTTGCAAATAATATCTATGGTTATACATCTGTCGTTGAACCTACACTTGCCAATAGTATAATAAAGATCTTCTCTTTAGCGTGTGCAGCTGTTGGTCTTAATGAAAGAAAGATAAAAAAGATGGGTTATGATTATCACTCAATTTTTCTCTATCCTTTAGACCACGCCTCATACTATCCAAATTCAACAAAACTCTCTATTAAGGTTATGTTTGATGATAATGGTAAAATCTATGGTGCGGAGTGTATTGGTAAAAATGGAGTTGATAAATTTATTGATATAATTGCAACCGTTATGAAGCTTAATGGGACAATTTATGATTTGATAGATCTTGATTTTTGTTATGCCCCTCCATTTTCATCACCAAAGAGCCCAGCAAATCTTGTTGGCTTGGTTGCAGATAATCTTTTAAGTGGAATAATGAAGGTGTGTGGCATTGAAGATCTCTCTAGGTTTGATGGAAGTAGACAATTTTTACTTGATGTAAGAACGCCTGAAGAATTCAAAAGAGGGACAATAGCAGAAGCAACCAATATTCCAATCAATTTGCTTAGAGGCAGGTTAGATGAGCTTCCAAAGGATAGAGAGATTATTATATTTTGTGCTGTTGGACTTAGGGGCTATATGGCGAGTAGAATTTTAACGCAGGCTGGTTTTAAGAATAAGAATTTTATAGGTGGGTATACCCTCTATGAGAGCCTTAACACAACTATATAATTAATTCATTGAGTTTTTTTGTAATGAAAAGCCAATAGTATTTAATGAGATATTAAACTTTATTTTTGTTTTACTTGTCGGTTAAGCAGAGATAAAACAAGCAAATGCTACTTAAAAAAGGAAGAAAAAAGGAAAAGTAAATATTTAGAGTGGGGATAAAATCCCCCTCTAAATATTTATTCTCTCTCTTTCTCTAGTTTTATATTAATAGCATGATGAATAATAGAAATATTATACTTTTCATTATTTAATGTAGAAAAAAAACTTAAAAATAGAGCTTAAGGTAATTATAATGGAAATAAAATCAATAGAAATTAAAAATTTTAAATCTATTAAAGACTCAAAAACTATCAAACTAAAAAACATAAATATCCTAATAGGCTCAAATGGGGCAGGTAAGACAAATTTCATTAGTTTTTTTGAACTGCTTGAAAGTATAAAGGACAAAACTCTAAAATTATACTCTGCAAAAAATGGGAGAGCTGACAATATATTTTACTTTGGTAGGAAAGGCTCTGACTATCTATTAGGTATTGTATCATTTGATAATAATATAGAATATAAATTTAAACTTGTTTCAGATAATATTGGTGATTTAGTACAAGTTGAAGATAATATATCTCACAACAATAGTGGTCAAATCTCAAAAAAAGAAATTAAAGATAATTATTCGCTTGAAAATTTATTATCCATTAGAATCTATCATTTCAATGATACAAGTTTTAATTCAAAGATAAAATCATTTTGCTATTTAAATGATTACTCCTATCTTAAAGAAGATGGCAGTAACATTGCTGCATTTTTATATCGCTTTTCAAAAAGCTATCCAAAAGATTTTACAGTTTTTGAAAATATAGTTAGAACTGTCGCTCCATTTTTTGAGCGGTTTCATCTGGTGCCAGATGAGATAAACAGAGAAATGATACTTCTTAGATGGGTTGAGAATGGAACAATATTTCCAGCAAGCAGTCTCTCTGATGGAAATATTAGATTTGTGTGCCTTGCTGCTCTTCTTATGTTTCCAGAGAAACCTTTCACAATTATTCTTGATGAACCAGAACTTGGACTTCACCCTTTTGCAATAGAGGAGCTTGCTGCAATGGTACGGGTTGCTTCAAGGGATTCTCAAATTGTGGTTTCGACTCAGTCAGTTGATTTGATAAACCAATTTTCAGCTGATGATATTATTGTGGTTGAGAGAGGTAATAATCAAACGACTTTTAAGAGGCAATCAGAAGAGGAACTTAAGGGATGGCTTGAGGATTACTCTATAGGAGAGCTTTGGCGAAGCAACCTGATGGGTGGTAATCCAGTATGAAAGTTATATATGTAATTTCAGAAGGACAGACAGAAGCAAAGTTTGTAAATAGGGTTTTAAAACCATACCTTATGTCAAAAAATATATTTGCAGTTATACCAATTACTCCTGAAACAAGCCCTGGTCATAATGGTGGAGATATGACATTTTATAGATACAAAAAGAAGGCTCTCGACCTTTTGAAGAATAAAAAAAATGCGATTGTTACATCAATGATTGATTTTTATAAATTAAGAAGAGATTTTCCATCATACAGAGATTCAAAAAAGATTGATGATAAATATAGGCAGGTTGAATTTTTAGAGGCTGAGATTTCAAAAGAGATAGATAATGAGAGGTTTATTCCATATATACAGCTTCATGAATTTGAGGGAATTCTTTTTTCTGACCTAAAGGGATTTAATGCGATTAATATAGAGCAAAAAGAATTGGTAAAAATAAAAGATATAGTGGATGAAAATCCTAATCCTGAGCTTATAAATGATGGAGAACATACTGCACCATCAAAAAGATTGTTGAGAATTATCAGAAAATATGATAAGGTTTTATATGGAACTATGATAGCTGAAAGTATTGGGATTGAGACAATCATTAAAAAATGCCTCCACTTTAGAGAGTGGATAAATAAACTAATTAATATATCATTAGCCCCAATGCAGTAGAAAAAGTTTGCCTAACTAGACAAAAATGTTTAAATTTCTATAGATTTTTTCATTAAAAATTGCAATATTTTAGAAGAAAGGATTTTTTAAAGAGAGATTATAAGATGGATTTAATAATAGAAAAAAATGATATTGTATTAAATTGTCCAATCTGTCCTAATGAATGTCTATTAAAACCGGGACAGCTTGGCAAATGTAAATCTATGAAGAAGGTCCAGCGGGGAATCGCGGATCTCTACAGTGACTTTATCTCTTCAAGTAATATTGACCCAATAGAGAAGAAACCTTTGTACCATTTCTATCCGGGAAGCGAAATATTTTCAATTGGATTTTATGGCTGTACTATGAGTTGTAAGTTTTGTCAAAACTACTCTATAAGTCAGATATCACAAGTTGAGGAGAAGAGAAGCTCTTCTAAAGAAGATATAAAAAGAACGCCTCTCGAGGTTTTTAATATTTTACGACAGAGTGGCTATAAGATGGTAGCAGTAACATATAGCGAACCGCTTCTGCACTTTCCATGGGTTTTGGAGCTCTTTAAACTATGCAAAGAGTATGGCATAAAAACTGTCTTAGTAACCAATGGGTATACTACAATTGAAAATTCAATAAAACTTTTTCCATATGTTGATGCCATGAATGTAGATTTAAAATCTTCAAGTGACAGCTTTTATAACAAAATCTGCGGTGCAAAGCTTGAACCTGTTAAGGAGTTTATCAAAGAGGGGTATAAGGCTGGAGTCCATATGGAGATTACAACTCTTGTGATAACAGAGGCCAATGACTCTCTATTTGAGTGTGACGAGATTACAGATTTTATCGCCTCAACATCAAAGGATATTCCCTTTCATATATCAAGATATTTTCCTACATATAAGATGGAAAATGTTGCAACCTCTGTTGACACAATTAAAAACTGGGTCTCTTTGGCGAGTAAAAAACTGAACTACGTTTATGGTGGAAATATTGATGTTTCAAGTGATACAATTTGTCCTCATTGTGGAGCAATTTTAATAAAAAGAGAGCAGCATAGTGCAAAGAATGTGAATATTGAAAAATATGATACCGATATTAAATGTAAGAAATGTCAAACTTCACTGGCAAGCTTTGTTATGTAGATGGTTTTCATACCATATAAATTTAATATTTTTTAAGAGTTTTAAAAAAATATGATTTCAAAAAATTGTTTATTAAAAATGTCTTTGTCTCTCCTGCTTATTTTTGCTCTCTTCTTTGGATGTAAAACCACAGAGAACAGAGAGGGACGCCTTACCACAGCAAAAGAGGGGGAACTTTCTGGAGGAAAGGACTCCTCAATACAAGAGGTAACAAATAGAATCTATACATTAGAGATAGATTTAATAGAGGGCAAATCTAATGTCTCTATAAAAGGTGTTAATTATGGAGAGACTCCTGTGAAATTAAACCTTTTAGAGGGAGAGTATGATATAAAACTCTCTAGAAAAGACTATAAAGATCAAGATTGCAAAGTTGTTTTAAACAGTGATAGGAAAGTGACCTTTAGACATACAAAAGAGACAATAGCTGGAATGAAACACCTTGGTATATATAGCACTGGCGAGCAGCCAAAGCAGGTTGTCTTCTCACCTGATGATAAGTATATATATATTCCTCTTTTGGAGGATGCTGGTTTTCAAGTATTTTCTGTTGATTCATGGGAAGTGACAGATTTTATCAAGCCTGATGCTCCAAAGAAAAACTATGGCTTTACAGAGGGTGTTTTTATAAAACCAAATGGTCCAAAAAACTACTCTTTTCTTGTCTCTCAAATGACAACAGGTACTATATATGAGTATAGATATCCCGACCTAACACTTATAAGAAAGATTGATACAATGGGTAAGTGGCCAAAGTTTATGGTATACTCTTCAGAGCTAAACTATCTTGTTGTGTCAAACTGGGCGACAAACAATGTTGTTGTCTTTGATTACACAAGTGGAAAAGTTATTAAAAATATATCAACAGCTGAGGCTCCAAGGGGGCTCTTCTTCTCACCAGACAGTAAATATCTCTATATTGCTTGCTTTGATGGGGGAACCTTGGTAAAAATAAATACCTCTACATGGAAAGAGGAGAAGAGTATATTTATACAGGACTCTGCAATGAGACATATAATTTCGTCACCAAAAACTGGCAAACTTTTTGTAAGCAATATGTTTCATGCTCAAGTTTATCAGATAGATCCAAATAGATTTTTTATAGAGAAGAGATACAAAATATATTATAACCCAAATACGATAGACATCACTCCTGATGGGAGGTTCATTTTTGCCTCATGCAGGGGACCAAATGATCCTGACACCTATCTTGTTAGGAGTCCTGAAAATGGTAAGATCGCAATAATAGACCTAGAGAATGAGTCTGTTATATCATCTATCACAGGTGGAAACCAGCCTACAGGACTTGATATTAGCAATGATGGAAAATATTTGTGTTTTTCTAATTTTAGAGATAAAAATATAGAGATATATGATATAGGAGACTTTGTTGGTTCAAAGTGATAAAAATATTGATTTAGAGTTACTATTTTTCTACCTTATTGGTGCGATGTTCTCTTTTGGAATCTATATTGTATCACATCCACTCTTCTATTTTTTTAATAAAGAGGTCGATTTTGCCTCTCTTTTTATAGCATATCTACCCGATCTAATGCTCTTTCTAATAGTTTTTATTCCATATTGTGCTTATATAGTGGTTCTTATGATTCAAAAAATCTTCTATAAAATGGAGATAAATAATAATGTTTTTGTTGTTCTCTTTTTTCCACTGATATCATTTATATCGAAGGGGATGTCACTCTATAGAATTTATGATGTAACTATCAGCATTGATATGATAAAAAATAATCTAGTTTTTATCATGTCGATATTTATTGGCCCAGCTATAATACTTTTTAATAATATAATAGTTAAGGTACGTCATAAAGTAAAAACATATAATAAGAGGAATAATGGATAGAAAAACAGGATTTATATCAATAATTGGAAGGCCATCTGTTGGCAAGTCTACACTGGTCAATACTATATGTGGATATAAGATTTCTATAACTTCAAGGTGTCCACAGACAACACAGTATACTATCAGAGGGATATACACAGATGATGATTCACAAATAATATTTATAGATACTCCGGGCTTTCATAATAGCAATCAAAAGCTTAATAGAGAGCTTTCAAGCCTAGCGATCAGAACATTGGACGATGGTGATCTTATACTTTATGTTGTAGATTTGGCACGTGAGTTTGGTGAGGAAGAGGAGATTATCATATCGAAGCTTAAGAGACATGAGGATAAGCTATTGATTGTCTTTAATAAAAGTGACCTTGAAAGACAGAAGCTTGAAAAAGACAGAATATTATCAAATTTAAATCCTCTCTTCTCTATAGATATATCAGCCCTTAAAGATAATAATATTGATCTTTTATTAAAAAAGATAAAAGAGCATCTTCCCTTTGGACCACTCTACTACCCTGAAGAGTATGTGACAGATCAAGATATCAATTTTAGAATTACTGAACTTGTTAGAGAGAAAATTTTTAGATATTTAAGTGAAGAGATTCCACACTCTGTCTATGTTAAGGTTGATTCGCTTAAAATTCATGAAGATAGAATTATTACTAATGCAACAATATATGTTAATAAGGATAGCCAAAAGGGAATGGTCATTGGAGCTGGCGGCAAAATGATAAAAAAGATTGGTGAAAATGCTAGAAATGATCTAAAAGAGATACTAGAAAAAGATGTTATGCTTTTTTTAAATGTAAAGGTAGACAAGAATTGGATAAAAGAAGAAAAGTTTATAAAGAATATGTTTAGACTTAACGAATAACTATATTAGGACTATAAGAAACTTAATTTAAAGGTGAGGTTGGTTATATTTTTTACACCTATCCCCCTGTCCTTTCCTTTCTAGGAAAGCGGGAGTTAAATAATTTAAAAGGAGAGATGTATGAGTGGAGAGGGAACAAGGGATTTTTCACTTACTATAAAAAAAGAGCTATTTAGAAAGACCATTCATATGGCTTCTGCTTTTATTCCATTTTTCTATTTTTTTAATGATGAGCTTATCATACTTGGAATTCTCTTTGTTACACTTATCTACTTTTTTTCTGAAGTGATGAGATTTAGAAATGTTAGACTTCCTCTAATTACTAGAATAACAGAGATGGCTTCAAGGAGCAGAGATGAGGGAAAGATTGTATTGGGGCCAATAACTCTTACACTTGGAATATTTTTGGCACTGGTTATGTTTGATTACAGAACAGCGATTATATCAATATTTGCCCTCTCTTTTGGTGATGGGACTGCAAGCCTCTTTGGAAAAATTGTTGGCGGTCCAAAGATACCTTTTACCTTTGGAAAGACCTTTAGCGGCACTCTTGGAAGTATGATCATTCTTATCTTGGTTTTCTATGGCTGTGGTTTAAATTTGTGGCAGGCGATAGTGATTGCACTCTTTTCATCAATTGTTGAAGCCTTTCCAACGGGTGATTTTGATAATTTAATTATCCCTGTTGCAACTGGTTTGTTTGCGAAAAATCTTATCATTTGACATTTATACTTATATCACTTTTTGTATTACTTCTCAGTACTAGAATATATAATGAGTGAATGTTACTCAAAAAAGAAAAAAGTATTTCTATATAGGCGAGGTTTTACCTTAAGCCTATATAGAAATATTCTCTCTCTTTCTCTTTTTTTAAGTGACGTTTACTCGTTTTATATCTACCTAATGACAGGTAAATCAGAAAGCAAGATGAAAGGATAATTAGATATTAATGGTATGTAAGATGTAAGAATGCTTTTGTATAATTTTATATTAAAAACTACTCAAATAAAAAAATAGCCTGATGAATTATTCATCAGGCCATCAATTTTTTAAATTTTAAATTGAAAAATAAAAAACTATAATTCTACAAATCCGTCACTGTCGACATCACTTCCGCTGCCAACATCTTGAGGGGTCGCCTTAGGAGCCGGAATCCCCTTCTTAACAGAGCTTGTTTGGTGAGTTTGTTGATTGATAGGTGCTTTTTTTATATTGCTTGGATAGCTATTGCTATAACTAACTGTTGTAAGTTTTCTCTTTGCACCGCCCTCTTTATTAACTGACGATACACCCTTAAGTTTATATTTACTTATTAAATTAACCAATTGATCAGCCTGTGCATTCATCTCTTCAGCAGCACTCGCAAGCTCTTCGGAGCTTGAGCTTACAGATGTTGCAACCTGATCTTGCTGTGATACTGCTTGAGAGAGCTGTCTCATACCTGTTCTCTGCTCTTTTGAAGTTGCTGCAATCTCCTGTACTATATCACTCGTTTTTACTATGCTAGGTACAACTTTATCAATAAGCTCACCAGCCTTTACAGCAACATCAACACTGTTTGTTGCAATCGTCTTTATCTCATTAGCTGCGTTTATTGTTCTCTCAGCAAGCTTTCTAACCTCACTAGCAACAACAGCAAACCCCTCTCCATGCTCACCAGCACGTGCTGCCTCAATTGCGGCGTTAAGAGCAAGCATATTTGTGTTGCTTGCAATATCAGAGATAACCTGAATAGTTTCAGCAATCTTCTTCATAGATGCAACAGTCTCATTAACAGCATCTCCACCAAGCTTAGCATCTTTTGATGCTTGAGTTGCAATTGTCTCTCCAGTTGATGCAATATCAGCGTTTTGGTCTATAGTGCCTACAACCTCTTCTACTGATGAAGTTATCTCCTCTATGCTGCTAGCAAGCTCTGACGAACTGCTTGAAAGCGAAACTGCTGATTGTGAAACCGCACTTGCTCCATCCAGTATCTCATTAGAACTTGTTCTAATGGTACTCATAAGTTTATTAAGTGCCTCAATCATACCTTCACTAATTTTAGCAAACCCGCCAATCTCATCTCCGCGTCCTGATAGTGTAGGTGGTACATCGGTCGTAAGATCTCCTTCAGTTATCTTCTTAAATATCCCAGATATAACATTTAGAGGTCTAACCACAGAATTTGCCATGCCTATACTTAATATAACACCAAGAATAATACATATTATAATTACAGGAATAACTGCCATAACAATATTATTGGCATCTTTTTGGCCTTGAATAGCAATTTGTTCTGAATTTTTTAATCTCTCATTCATTATTAATTCGATATTATCAGAGAGAGCTTGAGCGCGCTCACTGCTGATGGTAGAAAAACGTTGAATTGCCTCTGCTTTTTTCCCCTCTCTAAGGAAATCAAATACTATCTTATCCTCAGGTCTATATACTTTATACGATTCAAGCCCCTTATTATAGGCTGCCTGAACATTATCAGAAACAATGGTCTTCTCAAAAGCAAACATTCTATCTTCTATCTGCTTATAAACCTTATCTGTCTCATCATCATACCTGTTTGTGTCTTCAGCTGTGTTTGCAAACAGAAGTGCATTGTAAGTAAGAATTCTTGCATCATAACTTAAAATTTCAGCTTCAATAACAGGGTGAACCCCTGCTACGCCAAGATCATATATTTTTTTGGCGTTATTGGACAAGTTTACCACACTTGCTATAGTGATTATTCCTGTTAAAATTATAACAAGAACGAAAATAAAAAATGAACCTAAAAGTTTTATCCTTACCGAAATGTTTCCCATACAAAGGCCTCCTAAAAACAACTATCATAAAAAAAATTATATAAAAAAAAATAAAAAATATAGCCAAAATAAGTTTAGTTATCTAATAGCTATATTTTTTAAAAAGCCCAAATAAAACATAATGTTACAATAAATATTTTAAGTAGCATAGTGCATAAATATATCGTATTTTATTATACTAAAATATTTTAGAAAGTGAAGAGAAAAAACAAAATTTTTTAAAAAAAAATTTTATAATTTTTTATTAATGGCACCAAACCTTAAAATAGATTTAATTACCCGCTATTTTTCAAGGATATTACCACTATATAAAAGATAAAAAAAAAGACCAGTTTATATTTATTTTTCTATATTAAAACAATTATAGAGAAAACCTATATTTTATATAACATATTGTTTAAAAACAGTGAGAACCTTTCCACAAATAGTAGTAATGCATTGTAAAAAAAACACTATAAGACAAATTATTAAATATTATATTACTATAAATAAAATCTTATATATTTTTTAGTTAAATTATGTTTTTATTCTTAAAAAATATTTTTTTGGATAAAAAAAAAATGTATAGTAGTTTTTTTTGAAAATGTATGTTATACTTGTTCTCTATCAATCAAAAAAGTATTATTTTTACTCTTGGAGGATATATATATATGGGTATTGATATTAATCATACAAGATTAGTTATAGATGAACTAACAAAAAATATAAATGATCCACTATATTCTTCAAAAAGTTCAATATACTACTTTGATAGAGCAATGCTCTATTTTGTTCTTGGTGAATATGAGCCTGCACTGGAGGACATCTCTATTTCACTCTCTCTTTCGCCCAATGATCCATTGATACATGCTCACAAGGGCATTATACTCCATGCATTTGGCAGAAGCGAAGAGGCAATGAATGAGTATGACAGAGCATTGGAGATAGATCCTGCTTCAAAATATGTTAAAGAGAATAGAACTCTTCTTCTCTCCCAGATAAGCAACAGGGATGAACTTTTTGCTTTATCAAAGCTTATAAAAGTAAATCCAAATGATTTTGCCCTCTACTACAAGAGAGGCTGTATATATGATGATCTTTTTGACTATGAGAGGGCCAAAGAGGACTTAACAACATGTATAAATCTTCGCCCAACCTACTCTCCAGCCTACAACGCAAGAGGGGTTGTTTATAGTAAAATGAAAAAATATAGAGAGGCTCTAAAAGATTTTGATACTGCAATAATTTTAGATAACCACTATGAAGATGCCTATACAAATAAAATTCATCTATACAAATCACTATATGATGACAAAAAAAGACTGGAAGCTATTAATAAACTGATAGAAAAAAATCCAACAACAGCCACAGGCTACTATGAAAAGGGACTCTACTATAAGGAGCTAAAAGATATCACAGAAGCTATCCTTTGGTTTCAAAAGGCTATTGATGTAGAGATTGATTTTTCGAAAGCAATCAAAGAATTAAAAGAGTTAAACGAACTTATAATTCATAAAGAATCAATGGATGAGTAGTTCCTGCCGATAAACTATCGTGAGCAAAAAGAATCTTTAATAATTGTCGTTTTAATAAAAATCCATAATAAGCAACTTATAGAGGATATTGGTGACAGATTTTATATATATTGATTCAAATACATTAATGTTAGATTCATTCAAGCTTGGTAAAAAAATTTATCAATCAGGCTTTATCCCAACACATGCAATAAGTCTCTGGCGTGGTGGTACTCCAATTGGGCTTGGAGTGGGTGAATTCTTTAGACTTAAGGGACACCTCATACAGCATACAACAATTGCAACAGCAAGCTATACTGGTATAAACTCACAAAATGAGGTTATCATAAAGGGACTGGAGCACCTAATAGAGGTCATATCAAGAGAAGACAAGCTCTTAATAATAGATGATGTATATGACTCTGGCAGAACAATCACAACTATAGTAAAAGCAATAGAGCAGAGAGCCCGTGCAAACACTCCAAAAGAGATACGAATTGCCTGTGTTCACAACAAAATAAAAAACCACTCTTATCTCTGTGAAACCATATCACTAAACGAAATTACTGATGACAACAAGTGGTTAAGCTATCCACATGAGATATCTGATCTCGTTTTTGATGATGACCCCAATGAACTAATTTTACAAGAAAAATCAAAACCCATCTATAAGATTATTTCAAGAGAAGAGAGGTATGAGCATCAAAAAATAGAGAATGGTGAGAGAATCTATATAACACCAAATGAACTTTTAGAGGACTCTTTAAAGCTTGCAAATATTATCTTCTCATCTGGCTATATCCCAGACTTTTTGATTGCCATATGGCCTCGCGGTGTAAATGTTGGACTTCCTGTTCATGAGTATTTTAAGTATAAAATTAAAAAAAACAAGATGAATATTGCCCCTCCTGACCATATATCTATCAACACAACAAACTCTGCCTCTTCATATAAATCAAATATAATTGGAATAAAGTATCTTGAGGATAATATTAACTCTAATGATAAGATACTTTTGATAGATTCTGTTTTTAACACTGGGCGCTTGATAAATGATACAATAGACAAGCTTAGAGGAATTTTAAAAAGAAATATAGATATTGAAAATATTAAGGTTGCAACACTATATTATAAGCCAAATAGTGATGTTACATGGACCAAAATGCCGACATTTAAAGCACCACATTTTTTTCTAAAAGAGACTGAAAGTGAAATTGTATTGCCAGAGGAGATACATAAGCTTTTAAACCCTGAAGTTGAGCTCATAAATTTAAATTTAGAGTTAAAAAGGATTATTTTTGAATAATTTCACCCTTTTTATCGATAATAGTATAGATTAATTTGGATCTTTTTTTAGAAATTAGAGAAAGAACCATTTTTATATTGAAAGTTTTTAAAAAAAGTATTAATATTTCTCTAATTATCTCTAACTTAATATAAGGAGCAATGATGTTAACAAAGATTGATAATAACAAGTTGAATTTAAAAATAAACAGAACTCTTACAGAGGACTATTTAGAACCACTAAAAAATGAGTTAGCAGATACAGATTTTGTCAGCAAGAAGTATAGCTCTATCTCTATAGATGCAAGTGATGTAACAGAGATTGATTTTTTTGGACTTCAAATGATTGCTCTATTTTATAGTTATTTAGTAGATACGCTTAAGTATCAGAAAGATAAAATAATTTTAAAGAAATCTACTGCTTTTGAAAATCTTGAAAAGAAAATGAGGATAATAATATGATGGATGACTTTGAACTACAGTTAGAACAAACTTTCCTAATGGAGAGTGAAGAGCTATTTGAAAAATTGGAGAGTGAGCTTTTAAAACTTGAGAGTGATCAAAATAATCAAGAGCTTATAAATAGTGTCCTTAGAGCAACACATACGCTTAAAGGCTCATCAGGAATGATTGGTCCTGATATTGTTCCGAAATATGTCCACTCATATGAGACTGTTCTAAAATCTATTTTGAGTAACCCAAAAAAAGAGCCCGGAGCATTCAACTTTTTGCTGAAACATTTGGACTATATAAAACATCTTGTTAATGCACTTGTAAGAGAGAAGAGCGGTATAGATGAGGCAGAATATAGTGCCAATATGGACAAACTCAACAATTATGAATTCATTGATGAGAGCCAAAAAGAGGAGTATCCAACAGATGCTGAGAGAAAGTTTGGCTATTTTGATCCAAAATTGGAAGCAGAGGCAGAGAAAGAATTTCAAGATAAAGAGAAAGCTAAGCAACAAACCGCAGAGACAACAGCCGCACCTAAACCACCTACTTCACAGCCAACTGCTGAAATAAAAACAGAACCTGTAAATACATCTCCGAAAACCACAACTACTACAAGTTTAAACTATTATAGAATAACAATTAAGCTTTTTGAGAAGAGAAATCCAAACTCATGGTCTCCAGAAGATATAATAGATGAACTTGAAAAGAGTGGTAAAATTATAAAAATAGTTGCTGTAAAAGACAAAAATGTTGAGAACATACAGGATATAGATTACTCTCAATGCTACTACTACTGGATAGTTACAATAGAGACAATATTAACAAAAGATAAAGTCAGAGACATCTTCCTATTCTATGTAAATGATGATATCACAATTGATGTGCTTCAAAAGAGCGACTTGGATAAACTTGGAGAGATACTGCTCTCTGATGGGGTTATCAATAGGGCAGATCTTGAGGAGGCTGTTGCAAAGCAGACAGAGTCTGACACATCTCAAAAGAAACTTGGGGAGATCTTGGTAGAGGAGAAAAAAGTTACACCAAAAGATGTTAATCAGGCTTTGAAAGCTCAAGAGAAAACCAAGAGAGTACAAACAGTAGATGAAGAGATTAGAATATCGACAAGAAAAATTGATTGGCTAATCGACTTAGTTGGCGAGCTTGTTATTGCAAATTCGAACCTAAGCAACGTTCAGCAGAGAATTGCTGATATTGATCTTGATCAAATTCAATATAACATAAACAAAATATCAAGACAGATGAGAGATACAATTCTCTCTCTTAAGATGGTGCCTATTGGACAGTTGTTAACAAAATATTTTAGGATGGTGCGTGACCTCTCTCTTGAGTGTCATAAAAAGATTGACCTTTCACTAGAGGGTGAGGGAACAGAACTTGATAAGAGTATGTTTGACTCTCTTCAAGAGCCTCTTCTACACATTATAAGAAACTCTGTTGACCATGGAATAGAGATCCCTGAAGATAGAGTAAAGCTTGGAAAACCTGAAACAGGAAGTATTATTATTAGATCCTATCATGAGAATGGTCAGATAATAATAGAGATATGTGATGATGGCAAGGGGCTTGACAAGAAACGTATATTAGAAAAGGCTATCAAAAAAGGACTTCTAAAAGATAATATTGACTACTCTGATGATGAGATATACAAAGTTATCTTTGAGTCTGGCTTCTCAACAAAAGATGAGATAAGTCTAATCTCTGGACGTGGTGTTGGTATGGATGCTGTTATGACAGGTATCAAAAAACTGAATGGAAATATAAAAATAAAGTCAGAAAGAAATGTTGGTACAACATTTACTATTCAGCTTCCTCTAACACTTGCAATCATAGAGGGCTTCTTGTTAAGAGTTGGCGAAAACCACTTTGTTATACCGCTCTCTTTTATCGATGGCTGTTTCGAAATTGATCTTGAAAAATCGAGAGCTGATGGAATGGTCTACAATTTAAGAGGTGAATATTTAAGCCTTATTGAACTTGACTCATTTTTTGATAATGTATACTATGATAATGACAATGATAAGACTAGACAGGTTGTTACATTAAAACTTGGAAACACTGGAAAACTTGGAATTGTTATAGATGAGATAATAGGAAATATTCAAGCTGTTATAAAACCACTCGTAAAGGTAATAAACAAAAGCCTAATCATAACAGGTTCTACACTTTTAGGAAGTGGAGAGGTTGCATTAATCCTAGATGTTTCAAACCTGTTTGAAAGATTTAAAGAGATAAAGAGAGTTGCTGAAAGAAAGAAAAAAGTAAGATAAATAATTTGATTTTTTCTATCTATTATCTATACTAAAATTATGATTGTTTTTACTCATACACTACACAGAGAAAATAGTATTGTTTTTCTAAATTGGTGGAAAAATAGATTCTAAAACTAATCTTTAAGGACATATATTAACAAAATGAAAAAAGTAATTAATATTTTATCTATTATTTTTATATTAACCACAAGCTTATATTCTCAAGGGTCAATAATAGCTAAAAAAAAGGCAAAGGTTGCCAACGAGATAATTTTGGCAAAAGAGGTTGATAAACAGGCAACTCTGTATGGCATATCTAAAGATGAGGCTCTTGAGACCCTTGTAGAGGAGTCTCTTCTATACCAAGGAGCAAAAATCTATGTTGTTCCCCCTACAGATGAGCAAGTTGAGAATAGAATTATGGATGATAAGATCTATTATGCAAGTAGAGCAAATAAAGATCTAAAAAATGTTACAGATACAGAATTTTTGCAAGCCCTTATGGTAAATAATATCTCCATGAAGACATATCGAGAGTATGTTAAGAGACATCTTTGGATAGAAATTTTTATAAGTGTTAGCATGGAGAGAGAGCGTCTAAAAAAATATAATCCAACCAGTGAAGAGATAGCAAAATATATAAAAGATAACCATGAACTTTTTGAAGAGAAGTCTGGTGTTTTGCTATCAATGATATATTTCTCTTTCTACACAAGTGATAGCAAACCAAAAGCCCCTGAGATTGTAAAACTTCTTGGCCCTAAAAGTGAAAAATGTTTAGAAGAACTAGTTAATGGTGCTGACTTCTCAACTGAAGTCTCAATATACTCGGATGATCTATTCTCTATAAAAGCAATGCCAAAGGGGAGAGTTGGAATAATTAACATAGATGACCCAAGGGTCTCAAGAGTCTTCTCAACAGAAATAGCAGAGGCCTTAACAGAGGCTTTTAAAACAAGAAAAATTGGTTTAATTCCCAAAATTTTTGAAACAAAAAATGGACTCTATATCTTTAAAGTAGATGAAATTATAGAACCCGTAAAACTTTCAGAAACAGAGATGAAGATAAAGGCAGAGAGCCTTATTGTAAAAGATTATGAGATGGAGCTTAGAAGCAGAACAAGGGATAAACTGATAAAAGAGTTAAAAGAGAATATGGATATAGTCATTTATGATTAAAAAATGTCCATAATTTTAACTTTATAATAAAAATTATCTTTATATTGATTTTTATAAATATATATGTAATTATAAAATTATGAGTTTTATTGGGTAACTTATTAAGGTAATGTGAAAACTTTTTTTTTCATATTACCTTATTTAGGCAAGCATATACTAAGAGTAGTATCCATCCGCTTGATAAGAGCAGAAATGGTTTTTTGGAGGCAAGCCTAAAGTTAATACCCTTTATTATCTTTTAATTTAAGTTTTGGAGAACAAACCTGTTTACATATGGCAAATAAGAATGGTTCCAAATCAAATAGTGTAAATAAAAAATATACATACATATTCGTTATCATTACCTTACTATCCATTTTTGTTATCTCTTTTTTAATAGTTGATTTTATTCTTTACAGACAGGAACTAATCAATAAAAAAGAGGAGGTTACAAAAAATGAGCTCTATGGAGTAGGGATAATGATAGACAAAAACATGTTTGAAGAGGATTTCTTCTTTAACAAAGAAAATAGATCTATCTACCAAAAAAATTCCAAAACTCTTTTGGAGTATGCAAAAAAGCTCGATTTTTATAGAATATATACCATTGCATCATTAAGAAATGAGATATATATAGTAAATTATGCATATCCAATCTACGATTTTTCACAGACAAAGCTGGTTTTGGAGTATAGCAATTTTGAAAATGCTTTTATAAAAGATCTCTTCTCAAAAAAGAGATTCGACTATCCCATCGTTAATAAAATCGATGTCCATAATGAGAAGCTTGGCGTTATCTACTACCCTTTTAAATCTATCCAAAACCGATTTGTTATTTGTGGTGAATTTTCCTACTCTGAAATTAATAAAAATTTACTAATAAGAGCAAAAAGAAACACAGTGACTGGAGTTCTTATTACATTTCTTTTGGGACTGCTGGTCTTCTACATACCACAGACTATAAAAAAGGAAAAACTGGACTTTTTCGACTCTGTATACATAGATTATCTCACAGGGTTGCCTAACAGAAAAAAACTTTTTCATGACATCGCAGAAATTAATAAACCTGTACTTGCCATAATTCATGTTGATTGCTTCAAAGAGATTAACAACCTATATGGGTATAGATTTGGTGATTTTGTAATAAAAGAGATGACTGATAGACTTATGCAAATATTATCAAAAGAGAACTTTAAATTTTCTCTCTATAGACTTCAGGTTGATGAATTTGCAGCAATGATAGATAAAGATATGTCAATAGAAGAGATCATTGTAATGTCCCAATATCTTTTAGAAAATGTTATAAAAAAACCTTTAATATATAAAAGCAAAGAGGTTTTTGTTGCTGCAACAATGGGAGTTGCAAAAAATGAGGACAGAAAAAAGGGAAATTCTAGATCACTCATATTAAAATCAGACTTGGCACTAAAGAGAGCAATACAGAGAGAAAAGAACTTTGTCCTCTATGATGAATCAATGCAAATCTTTGACGACAATGAGGGCAGAAT
This sequence comes from Spirochaetota bacterium, assembly GCA_031549085.1. Classification (GTDB taxonomy): domain Bacteria; phylum Spirochaetota; class GWE2-31-10; order GWE2-31-10; family MWDO01; genus JAVBQL01. The sequence continues at coordinate 242,398 of JAVBQL010000013.1, read as the reverse complement.
AGATTGGCCTAGAAAATTAAAAAGGGCAATTAATGATGACAGAATGATTCCATTCTATCAACCTGTTATTAATAATAGAACAAAGAAGATTGAAAAATTTGAGTGTTTGATTAGATTGATTGATGAAAACAAAAATGCTATATCTCCATATTTCTTTCTTGATGTTGCAGACAGAAGTAAATCCTACTTTCATATTACAAGAATAATAATTAAAAAAGCTTTTGCAACTTTCAAAGAGCTTGATTGTGATTTTGCAATCAACATATCTATAAATGATATATTAAACACAACCACTATGAAACTTATAATTGATGAGCTTCAAAGTGATAACAATACAAGCAAAAGGGCCTGCTTTGATATATCAGAGTCAGATTGTATACAAAATTATGCAGCAGTAAGGGATTTCATAGATAAAATTAAGCAGTATGGAGCTAGCATTGCTATACAAGATTTTGGAACCAGCTACTTCAATTTTGATAATATTTTAAAGCTCAATGTTGACTACATAAAGATAGATTCATCTTTAATAAAAAATATTTCAAATGATAAAACTTCACAGCTTTTAACAAAGATGATTGTAAGCTTCTGTAAAGAGTTAAAAATAAAGACAGTCTCACAATTTGTACATTCAAGAGAGGTCTTTGATAAGGTTTGTGAGCTTGAGGTTGACTACTCTCAAGGCTATCATCTTGGCGAGCCGCAAATATTTCCAAAATTTGAATAGTACTTAAAAGTAATATTGCAATTCTACTTCAATAGATCAACTATTTTTAAAAACTGTTCATCACTGCCACTTACAATATATGTAACAATATCAGAAAAATCCTTACTTATAATTTTGAGTTCATATTTTTTAAAAAGATAATCATAATGTTTTATATCACTAATTTGAAATTTGAACTCTCTCTCTGTTAGAAAGACAAACTCTTTTTTTTCACTCAAAGCTATTGCTTTTACAACACCTTTTTTGTATGCAGAAACAAGGCCCCCACTGCCAAGCTTAATTCCACCAAAGTATCTTGTAACTATTGCTATAATATTTACTAAATTTTCACCTGCTAGCACTGATAATATAGGAGCTCCCGCAGTACCAGCAGGCTCATTATCATCATTTTTTCTTTCGACTATATTTCTGTTTTTATCTACAATTCTATAGGCAAAACAATTATGAGTAGCCCCTTTCTCTATTTTTGCTATCTCTTTTACTATTTTTATAGCTTCATCTTCACTTAAAACTGGAATGATACGTATAATAAATTTAGATTTTTTTTCAGTAAATTCAAATGTTTTGGAATCTTCTATATAAAACAAACTTTTCCCTTTTACAGCATTGGATATTTATAAATATAACTTTTTTCATACAGTTTCTATACTACAAATAATCCTATCCAATCTCTAGCAAGTTGTCAAGTCTGCTTTCTTGGTTACTTGTCAGTATAAAGATATATAATGAGCGAATGCTACTCAAAAAAAAGAGAAAGAGAGAGAATAAAAATATATAGGCGGGGTTCTACCCCAGCCTATATATTTTTACTTTTTCTTTTTTTCTTTCTTTTAAGTGACGTTTTCTCGTTGTATATCTACTTAATGACCAGTAAACCAGAAAATCAGCTTAAATAACTAATTTAATATTAATAATATGTAAAATACAAATAAACTTAACGAATATTCAAAGCTGCAATTTAGTAAAAGACCTATTTAAAAGAGAGGATAATCAAAATTCTTCCCCTCATAATTTCTAATTACAAGTTTATCATCTCCCCTTTTTAAAATATAGTCAGGCAAAATAGGGACCTTTGCCCCTTCAGGTAAATCTATTATATAAGTTGGCTGGCAAATACCACCAATATTTCCTCTCATTTTACCTATCAATTCCATACCTTTATCAATACTAACTCTAAAGTGTGCAGTTCCCTCTATCAAATCACATTGAAACAGATAGTAGGGTTTTATGAGCATGCTCTCAAGCTTTTTCATAAGAGTTGATAGTGTTTCATAGTTATCATTAATATCTTTTAATAGCACAGACTGATTAACAATGGCAACTTTGGAATCTAATAACTTATCAACAGCCTCTTTTGCCAACGATGTTATTTCAAAAGGGTGGTTAAAGTGGGTTACTATCCATATTGGACCATACTTTTTTAGCATATTAATTAATCTTCTATCTACTCTTTGAGGAAGAAACGTCAAAATACGTGTTGCTATACGTATTACTTCTATATGTTTTACGTTTCTAATATTTCTTATTATCTCTTCAAGAAAATCTGTATTCAATAAGAATGGTTCTCCACCTGAAATAATCACCTCTCTTATATCCATATTATTTTCTAGATAGCCAACAATTTCTCTTATATCATTTTTGTTTATCGCCCAATTCTCTTGCCAATTCCATTTACGTGTACAAAAGCGGCAATATGAGGGACAAATATTTGATGTTACAAGTAAAACTCTATCTGGATAACGCTTAATAATATTTTTAGCTGGGGTTCTATTTTTTTCATTAAAGGGATCGTTTTTTAAAAAATTATTGCATACAAGTTCACTTTTGTTAGGTACTATCTGTTTTGCAATTGGATCATTTTGATAGTCAGAGCAATTAATTAATGATAACAGATGTGGCGTAATTGAAAACTTTGTATTATCAACTACTTGTCTAGTCTCTATATCTAAAGATATATATTTTTCTAAAAGACTTGATGAATTGATTAGGTTATTAAGATGCCACTTATAGCTGTTCCATTTTCTTGAAGGTACTTTTTCGAAATATCTATTCATAAATAATTATAAAAAAAGAGTCTATCTTGTTGACTCTGAATAGTATTGATAGATGGTAATATATATATGGTTTATCGCCCTTTGAACAATTAAATCCCTATTAAAACTAAAAAACTGCTTCTCATGATAAAGTTGTTCCTTGCCAAAAATAAATCCAAAATGTATAAGCCCCATCTGTTTGCCACCAGTATAGCCTGTTACTGCAACAGAGATGTCAGTATCTGGAAAAACCTCTTTTATCCCATTCGCCATATCGATAGTAACCTCTTTTGAGACTACCCCATATTTTTCTATTGTCTCTTTTTTTACTCCAAGGATCTCAGTTTTGGCAAAATCAGAGTAGGCAATGATACTTCCCATAAGGACCTTGCAAGCTGTGCCACCACAAGAGCCACTATTTTTTGAAATGAATTCCCCTGATAGACTGCCACCAGTTATAGACTCCGCAAAGGAGACGGTAAGCTCCTTACTGTTTAAAAGTGTGAATACCTTTACTGACAAATCTATATCATCTGTATAAAACATTTCACTCTCTTTTAATAACTCTTCAACTTTTGATACCTGCTCTCTAAATAGCTCCTCATTATCATCTATCTCTCTTATCTCAACTCTTATATATCCCTCTTTCAGAGCATAGATACCCATGCCATCACTCCAAACATCTTTTAAGAGATCGCTAATAGAGCTTTCACCAACCTCATAAATTCTAAAGCTCTCCTTTTTTACAGCTTTATAGGAGTTCGAAGAGACAATTTTTTCCTTTAAATTATTATTAATTATAAATTGGTTTTCATTTGGAGGCCCGGGAAGAAGAATGTATAGAGTTCCACTCTCATCTTTATAATAGATGCCACTTGCAGTTCCCATATCATTCTGCAGGAAAGAGGCTCCTTCAACAATAAATGCCTGCCTTTTATTTGAATCAGCAATATTGTTATTCCATCTTTTTTTGAATATATTAAGAATTTTATTCCACTCACTTTCATCAAAGATAAGTCTCTTTTTTAGAAAAGCTGCCAAGGCCTCTCTTGTAAGGTCATCATCAGTAGGTCCCAACCCACCTGTAGTAATAACAATATCAGCATTTTTTGATTCTTCAAGAGCGATCACTATATCTTCTATCTTATCACGAACGGTTATTTTTTTTGTTACCTCTATACCTAAATCTGATAACCAGTTTGTTATAAAGGGAAAATTGGTGTCAATCGTCCGTCCTGATAATATTTCATTGCCAATTATTATAATATTTGCTGATTTCATCATATTATCCAAAAATTATACTCTTTTTATGAAAAAACAATAGAGATCAATTTTATCACTATTTAAACGTTTTGTCAAAAGCTTTTTTTAAAACCAGAACCTATAAGCATCTATTTTATACAACTCCACTGTATAATTAGTTTGTTTAAACAATAATCTTAAACCTAATGGTATAAAAGAAAAGATTTGACTATATATCTCTATTTATATATAATTTAATAAAAAGGTAAAAAAATAGCTAATTAAATATTCAAAAGACTTTATATAAGGATATCTTTATGAATTTTGGAAATAACAGCTCTTTTTGTGATATTGAAGATGTTAATAGTGCCATAACTAAAAGAGAGAACGATCCTATGTTTATTGTTCTTGATGTAAGAACAATCGATGAGTTTCAGCAAGGACATATACCCCAGGCTATCAATATTGACTATTTTAGTGATGACTTTTTAGAAGAGATAAAAGCTCTTGATAAAAAAAAGAGCTATATTATATATTGTCACAGCGGAAGCAGAGCTAGTAAAACTATGGAGATGATGAAAAAAGAGGGTTTCTTAAATATAAGTGCTATGAAAAGAGGCTTTAGTGCTTGGAAGAGTGCTGGATATAGAGTTTCATACTAATCATTGTCATATGTATCTTCAACAAGAGCAATTAGTCCTGTAAATACATCAAGTATCTCTCCAGCTTTTTCAAATGCTGATGCAGCACTGATATAACCCGGAACTTTAATTCTATCCATATTGGTTATCTTTGTAGTTTTTGTCTCTGTTACAGCCTTAAAGAAGTTTCTTACAACGCCAATCTCATTTTTAAACTCTGTACATATCTTTTTAGAGTTCTCATTTATTTCAGTAATTGTATTAACGAAAGAGATTTTATAAGCCGTGTCATGGTGAATTTTTCTAAGCATATTCATTATCTGAGATTTAAGATCTTTCTCATCAGACAATTCAGAGTCATGAACGGCAATCCTATTTATCATTGTATTCAAGAGATAGTAGGCATTTGAGAGGGTGGTTTTTTGAAACTCTTTATCAAAAATTCCTTCAACCAAACATTTATTAATTGTCATCTCTATTCTGCCCTTATAGATTGTCTTTAGGAACTCCTGAATAAGATTTATTAGATATACATATCGTAGTTTTATAATACCAGACTTATCAATTAGGTTTTTGAAATCTGGATTGAAATTATCAAGTCTTATAAAGTCTTTTGTCTTAAATAGCTCTGCAATAGCCTCTTCTGTCTTCTTTATCTTTATCTGTTCAAAATATTCATCCCATGTAGCATTGGTTATTGTTCTTTTATAATCTTTGTATATGGTAACAAAGTCCACATCAACTCTACTCATTCTTGGGGTATATACTATATTAGATTTTGCAAACTGAAATATTTTTAAAAAAGGAACAACTCTCTTTATTTCATCTACAGTTTTGAGGAGCTTTTCAAATATCTGTATGTCTTCATCTTCAATCTCTCTCTCATTGTCCTTCTTATTTTTTGAAGCATAAATCGCGATATTATCTATAAATGATATATCATCAATGGTAAAATTTATTGAATAGATTAGTCTATAAAATGATTCAACAAGATATTCAATCTTTCCATAATCACAGCTGTGATCCTGTGTCAAGGTGTCATTGATATCAAATATATAGAAACTTTTTAAAAATTCATCATATTGAAATTTTACAAGAATTAAAACAAGCTGAAAATTGTTAAATTGATTTAACAAAGAACCCAAAGGAAGAGTCTCCAAAAGATTGAAAAATTGCCGCAATCTTTTCTCTTTCTCTTTTACATATTCATCTTTTGTTAATGAGGTTGCCCTTGGACCAAGGGAATCTGGATCCAGAAGCCTCTTTGCCTCTTTTAGATGCTCATAGAACCTACTTTCAAGTATATCACTCAAGAACTCACAATAGTAGATGGGGTCTTCCAAATACATTGCAAATACCTTTCTCTCTTCTCTAACTATTCTAATAAGCCCAATTATCTCTTTTATAAAACCTTTCTCAAACTTTTTAAAATCTGGGTTGAAAAAATCATGATAGTGAGACTTCAGGTCTTTTTTCAAGTTGTGGAGCTCTTTATCTATCATTACATCATTTTTTGATTTACCAGAAATTAGAGAGGTTAACCATACTATAAATTTATAAAAAAATGAGGAGCTTTTTTCTATCTCTTCTATATATGTTCTAAGGCGTTTTGAACTATCTTTAGTCTTATCTTGACCTACGAAACCAAATTTTGATTCTCTCTCATCACTAGGATCATCCAAGTTATGAGGAGTTATCCTACCAAATTGATCTAATAGGTTATTTCTCTCTGAGTCTGATAGATTTTTAATAGTCTTATAGAGCTTAGAGGTTATTTCCATCAAAATCCTGCTAAATTAAGGTAATAACTATTCAAAAAGTAGTCCAAACTAATCTCTTCTTAACAATTTAATTTTTAAAACAGTACTTTTTTTTAAAAAAAGCCTTTATAAAAAAATTCTATCTCTCTTACATTAAAAGAGGTAGAAAAATTATAGACTAAAAAAGTAGATACTAAGTAAGTATCGGTAAAAAACATCAGAATATAAAAACATACTAAAAAAAAATATTGAAAATTAGTATTTTAGATAACATATTACTAAAAATTCTACATTTTGTCAAAACTGTTTTATATTATAAATCTTTATTATAAAAAAATATTATAACTATTTTGACAAAGGAGCAAGTTTCTGATATAGAGTTTTTATGATAAATGTAAAACTTACTATCTCATATGATGGAACAGATTATTGTGGGTTTCAATCTCAGATACAGGAAGACCAAGTAACAATTGAGTCGGAGCTAAAAAAAGCTATACAGAAGATGGATGACACTGTAATTGATCTCTACTGTGGTGGTAGGACAGACAGTGGCGTACACGCTATTGGGCAGGTTGTCAATTTTTTCTCAGAACGCTCTAATATGTTGGAAGACAATTGGCTTCTTGGACTTAATACCTCTCTTCCTAAAGATATAAGAATAAACAACTGTGAGTTTGTAGATGCCTCTTTTAATGCAAGAAGAAGTGCAATATATCGGGAGTATGAGTATAAAATTATCAATGACAAAACCATCTCTGCGCTTCAAACAAGATATAACCTATTTTTCCCATATTTTAAACTTAATAGAGAACTTCTTTTGGGATATCTAAAGGAGCTATTGGGCGAAAATGACTACTCTGCCTTCTGCTCAATAAATGACAAGAGCCCATCAAAGGTAAGATATCTTGAAGATGTTGATGTAAAACAAGAGGATTCTCTATTTACAATCAAGGTTGTTGGAAGCAGTTTCTTACAGCATATGGTTCGTATAATTTTGGGAACGCTTCTTCTTCTTCATAGAAAAAAGGCTCCAGCATCAGAGATGAAGAGAATACTACTCTCAAAAAATAGAAGAGAGGCGGGAATGACCTCCTCCTCACAAGGACTCCTATTAAAAAAAGTTCATTATGATGAAACTGTCTATAAAAAGCACTATATTTTAAAGAGAGAGCTTGATAAAAGCTAGATTTCTCTCTTAAAAAAAATATGAATTCAATAAATATAAACTTGATTTAGACATTAGATTTGCAAGCAGCACTCCACAATAAAAGTTTTTGTATTAAATCATTTGCGATTTTCTAACAAAAAACGCCACTCTTCATAAAAAAGAAGACGGGATAGGGGAGATTGTGCAAAAAAGCCCATCAAACTCACACGTAAAAATTGATGGACAATAAATAAAATTTCAACTATATTCATTACCTATGAGTGATTCAAAAATAGCAATAGTTGGCGGAAAGCTTTTTATAAACAATGGTTTTAGAAAGGGAACCCTATTAATACATGGAAAGAAGATCTATAAAGTCATATATGAAAATGGGACATCTTTTAATAGAGATGACTTTTCAGACTATAAAATTATAGATGCTGCAGAGTGTCTTGTAAGCTTTGGTTTCTTTGACCCTCATGTGCACTTAAGAACACCCGGCTTAGAATATAAAGAGGATTGGGAGAGCGGTTCAAAGGCTGCCATAAAGGGTGGCTTTACATATGTTGCAGATATGCCAAATACCAATCCACCATCAATTGATAGAGAGAGTCTTGATATAAAGAGTGAAATAGCAAAAAAATCAAAGATAAACTATGGTCTCTATATAGGTTTAACTGATGAAAACAGCAAGGATATTGGAAAAAATTATTACTCTATAATAGAGGATAGCAAGATAAACCTTCTTGGAATAAAGGTCTTTTTAGGCTCATCAACAGGCTCACTTCTTGTAAAAAATGAGGAGTCAATCAAAAGCTCTTTAAGTACAAGATTTATAAATCTATTTCACTGTGAAGACGAAGCAACCCTACAAAAGTATAAAAACGATAAATGTGAAACAATATATGATTATGCAAATGTGAGACCAGATATCTCTGAGGTCTCTGCTCTCTATAAAATCATAAAAAATGCTAATAAAGATTCAAAAATATACATATGTCATATCTCATCAAAGAAGCTCGCAAAGGAGATAAAGAGGTACCGCAAGAAAGGGTATAATATAATCACCGAAATATCTCCACACCATCTCTATTTTTGTGATGAAAATATGCCAGACAACAAACTGTTTAAGGTTAATCCACCAATTAGAACACAAAAAGATCTATATTATTTAAGAAAACAATTTAATAAGGGCTTTTTTGATGTTGTTGCAAGTGATCATGCCCCTCACACCATTGAGGAGAAAAGCTCTGATAATCCTCCATCAGGCATGCCTGGCTTAGAGACAACATTCTATGTTTTAATGAGCTTATATCAAAATGGTATTATCAAAAAAAAGAGGATCTTTAAACAACTGACCTCTGGGTATAAAATATTCTCTATCAAAAATAGAGGGGACATTAAGCCAGGTAACTTTGCAGATATAACCATTGTTCAAAGAAAAGCTCATAAAGTTACAAATGATACAATTGTATCAAAAGCACACTTCTCTCCATACGATGGACTGGCTACAAATTATTCGATAAAGAGTGTTATTATAGATGGCAATATTGTTTTTAATGATGGTGAATTCATAGAATAATAGCTATTTTTGCTTTAAAAAGAATAAATTATTATATTTTTAATATGTTTTAGTTTTAAACACCAAAAAAGAGACCAATTTAGTGAAGGACTTTTTATGTTAGAAAATATAAGCTTTGATAAAGATGAGAAGTACCAAACCATTGTGATTGATGGGGAAAATGAGGTTTATAAGGGGATAATAAATCAGAAGGCTTTTTCAAAGACTATAGAGAATAGTATTCTTTGGGAGTATCTCCCTGATAATGGACGTGTTATAGAAAAGGATTTTTTTGGAAAGAGGGTGGATCTAAATAGGACTACAATAAATGATAATGTAATAATTTTCTATCTAAAAGATTGTAAGCACACTGAATCCCAAAATAATATCGATAGAAGCTCTATACTCTTTGAACTTGAAAAAGTTATTGAAGAGAGAAAAAATAGTCTCCCTGAAAACTCATATACAACACACCTCTTTAAAAAAGGTGAAGATAAGATACTAAAAAAACTTGGAGAGGAGGCTGTAGAACTGATACTAGCCTCAAAAAGCAGCAGAGATGAGATTGTTTACGAAAGTGCCGATCTCATATATCATATGATGGTTCTTCTCTCATTTAAGGAAATAAAGATTGAAGAAATTCTAAACGAATTAAGGAACAGAATGTTGTAATAATAGTTAATAAAAAAAATTAATCTATAGCTTCCAAGTATTTTGTTATGTTTATTTTATTTTTTATTAGCTTCATTGTATTATAATCCTCTTTGATTTTTTTGAATTTAATATTTTCTATATTATATTTACCTTTAACAACAGCTTCTACCACCTTTTTGATATCTTCTTCACTAGTTTTTGCTCCAAATATTATCTCCTTTAATATATCTCTATTGTAAGATATTTTTTGTTCAAATTTACTATTAATATCTTCATTTACTAAAATAGCTCTATACTCATTCTCATATGCCCATACTGGCTTTTTCCTAAAAAATTCTTTGAAAACAGCTTCTTCATCAGGCTTAAATGGATTATGAGCTATTAATTTTACTTTGGTATAATCTACTTCTAATAAAACTGTATAATTTTTATTATTATACGAATAAACACCTCTATTAATTATTTTTTTATCAATTTCGAATAAATATGCATCATTAATAAATATTGATTCATATCCTAAACATGCCCCTCTATTTGAATTACCATAATGAGCCCACATAATATCATCATCAAACTTTTCAGTAACACAAAATACATAAAGGTTGTCTCTAATTTTATTCACTCCACTTTTTACCTTATCTAAAATATCTTTTCTTTTTAATGTATCAGAATTTTTAATTATATGTTCAATAAATTTTGTTTTCAATTTCAATTTTTCTCCCCAAACACTAATCTCCTCTGTTGTTGCATTAAGATTGGCGGAAATTACTACTTCAAATAGGTCATTAAGTTCTTTTGGAGTTGCATAATAAAAATAGTTATTTTCAATTGAACGCAACGAGTTTTCGTTTATACTACAATATTTATAGAATGTTTTTTCCATTTTATTTATTACTCCTATTTAATTTTCATCTTATCATTTCAATATAGAACATCAAATCTAAATGCCAAAAATAATATTTTTTACATTATACTATACTTTGACAAATTAGGTTTAAGTATAGTATAAATATCAAGATAGATTTTTTTAAACTAACTTATTATCTTAGCTGTTAAGATATAGTTTGTCAAAAGATATTGAAGGAATAGAATGTTATGAATAAATTTATAGATGGATTTGACCCAAGTGTCATAAAAGATAAACTTACAGTAATTGAAATAAACCCAGACCTCTCCTCTATGACAAATAATCAAAAGGTGATTATACAAAACTATATAGAGTGTGCAAAGATTTTAGATAAGATTTTTCTTCTTCAAAAATATGAGAAAAACCTTGAATTGATGAATGAAATAAAAAGTCTAAATGATAAGAGGTCTGAAAACTATTATAGAATAATGCAGGGACCATTTGATCAATTTGATGACAACAAGCCATATATAGAGGGAATAAAATATACTCCGCATGCAGCGTTCTATCCAGATGATCTAACCGATGAGGAGTTTCACGATTTTCTGAAACTGAATCAAGATAAAAAACAAAACTTCATCTCCCCATACACAATAATAAGACGAGATGGAACAAAATTAAAAGCGATTAACTATTCAGATTATTACAAAGAGTATCTAAAAGAGGCTAGTGATATTCTCTTTAAAACAGCGGCGATATGTGAGAATTTTACACAGAAAAATTTTTGTACCAAACTTGGAGAAGCCTTCTTAAACAATGATTTTATCGAAGCTGATATAGCATGGCTAAAGCTTGATGAAAATGAAATTGAGCCTCTTCTTGGACCGCATGAATTTTATGAAGATAGATTTTTGGGATATAAAGCAAGCTTTACCTCCTTTGTAACTGTGAAAAATAAGATAGAGGGAAAGAAAGCCTCAATGGTAAAAAAACTCATTGATAAATTTCAAGAGCTTCTTCCAATCCCCGAACACTACAAAAAGGTAAAAAGAGGAGAGATTTCAAGTATAGAGGTTGTTGATCTTCTATTCTGCGGAGGAGATGGAAGGGCTCCAATTCAAACAAGCGCCTTCAACCTTCCAAACTCTCACTATATAAGAGCAAACTTTGGTAGCAAAAAGATTCTTCTATATAATATAATGGAAGCAAAGTTTAATGCTGTTGTAGACCCTCTCTCTGCACACTTTTTAGATGAAAAGATGGCAAAAGATGTTACATTTGCAGCAAACTTTAATCTTGTGCTTCTCCATGAGGTTAGCCATGAGCTTGGAATAAATTTTATAAAAGATTCCGATGGAAAGCTCTATGAGATTGTCTACTTTCTCAAAGACCTCTATTCAACCATAGAGGAGGCAAAGGCTGATGTTATGGGTATATATTTGCTTCTCTATCTAATTAAGGAGTGCTATATATCAGACTGCTCGGCTCCAGAGGTTGCAAATACCTATGTTATTGGGCTTATTCGTTCTATGAGATTTGGAAAAGAGAACGCACACGGAAGAGCCTCTATTATACAGTGGAACTATCTTGTTGAGGAAGATGTAATAAAGATTGGTAATATTGAAGGCGAAAAAGGTAAGAATAATTCAATAAAACTTATTATAGATTTAAGCAAGTTTGAGAAGATTTTTGAGACAATACTAGCAATAATTTTGACCTTTCAGGCAGAGGGAGACTATGATAAGACAAAAAGTTTTATTGATAAGTATTCAAATATAGACCCTGTTCTAAAAAATATACTTGATGAGATAGAGAATCTTCCAATAGATATTCTTTCATATTTTCCGTTGGCAGGTGAGGATAAAAATATTACTATATTGTAATTTTTTTTCTAATCCCTAAGCCCCCTTTTATCAAAAAGGGGAAACAAAGAAAGGAAAGAACTTGTTAGAATAAAGGGAGCACCGCTTGAATGTTGTTGCATACAAGCTATTTTAATAAATAAAATTTATTATGAAATAACAAACTTTATTTATTAAACAAAATATTAGTAAAAAGAGGTGGTAAATTTAGATGAAAATATTTTATGAAAATGAAAGTGCATTATCAAAAGAGCTATCTCTCTTCCTTCAGGAAGAGGAAACTTCGAATATAGAGGTTGAAAAATCATTAATTAACATAAAAGAGTCGTTCCTAAAAGATGACTTTAAAACATTGCAAGAGTGCTCAAAAAAATTTGATAACTACGAATTAACTCCCTCAAACTATAGAGTAAAAGATGAAGAGATTGATAACCTTGCAAAAAATATAGATCCAAAAATAGAAGCTTCACTCTCCATTGCAGTAGAGCGGGTGAAGAAGTTCCATAAGAAACAGCTTGAGAAGAGATTTGAATTTATTGACACTGATGGAAATAGAATGGGACAAAAAATTACTCCATTAGATTCCGTTGCAGTCTATGTCCCTGGGGGCAGGGCACTCTATCCCTCTACTGTATATATGAGTATAATACCTGCCATCATTGCAGGAGTAAAGCGAATTGTTCTATTCTCTCCGCCAAAAACTTTTGAAACTTCCAGCGAGGTTGCCTATCTAATCAAGCTTTTTGGAATAAAAGAGTGTTATCGAATTGGCGGGGCAGGGGCAATTTTTAGTGCTGCCTATGGATTTAATGGTGTCGCTCCTGTTGACAAAATTGTGGGGCCAGGCAACATCTATGTTGCAACAGCAAAGCGCATGGTCTATGGGAAGGTCTCAATTGATATGATTGCAGGTCCCTCTGAAATATTGGTTATTGCTGATACAAAAGAGGAGAAAGATATATCAATAGTAGCCTCTGACCTATTGAGTCAAGCAGAGCATGATCCAAATGCGCGTTCTATACTGATTGGTTTTGATGAAAGCTATGTAAAAAAGATTATGGATAAAACTTTAAACCTTGCTAATGAATTAACAGAGACAAAAAATAGTGCAATAGAGTCGCTCCAAAAAAAAGGTACATTTATAGTAGTTCCAAATATGGAGACTGCAATTGCTATAAGCAACAGAATTGCTCCAGAGCATCTTGAGCTCTACTCTGATAACCCATATGAGATATTAAAGGATATCAATAACGCTGGCTCTATCTTCCTTGGCAAAAACACACCCGAATCTGTTGGCGACTATATTGGCGGACCAAATCACATATTGCCAACAAGTGGTACAGCAAGATTTTTTTCGCCTTTAGGAGTCTATGATTTTGTTAAAAGGTCAAGCTATATAGAGTTTACTAGGGAATCAATTATTAAATATGGAGAGAATATAGCTAACATTGCTGAGAAAGAGAAACTTTTGGCTCATAAGAGAGCAGTTACAATCAGACTCTCTTAAACTATATTTTTAATGGTTAGTCTCACTTTCATATACCAAATATACTATCAATATATAATAAGCTTATAAAACGTTATTTCTAGTTTACTTATCGATATGAAGATATAAAATGAGCGAATGGTACTTAAAAAAGAAAGAAAAAAGAAAAAGTAAATATATGTAGGTTGGGGTAGAACCCCACCTACATATATTTATTCTCTCTCTTTCTCTTTTTTTTTAAGTAGCGTTTACTCGTTATATCTCTACTTAATGACAAGTAAGCCAGAAAGTAAGATTAATTACTAGTTAAAGCTTAGATAGGATTATTATAACAATAAAATTATACGAAAAGTATTATATTTAACCACTTTATATATTAGGACAACCACAATGATAGATAAAAAAATAGTGCAAATTACTAAAATTAGCACAGATGAGATGAATCAAATACTATCCCTCTGGGAGCGATCAGTCAGAGCATCACATTTTTTCTTAACAGAGGAAAATATAGAAGCCATAAAACCGCTTGTTGAAAAAGCTGTTCCATCAGTAGAAAAACTTTTTTGTATCAAAAATAACATTGGGAATATCAAAGCCTTTATGGGCATTGATGGCGAAAAACTTGAGATGCTCTTTGTGGATTCTGATTCCTTTGGCTTTAGTATTGGAAAAGAGCTTCTTTTATATGCAATCAACAATCTTAATGTAAAGTTCGTTGATGTTAATGAAGAGAATCCGAAGGCTGTCGGTTTTTATGAGCACTTGGGCTTCTATGTGGTTGAAAGAGCCAAAGTTGATAGTCAAGGAATGCACTTTCCAATATTGCATATGAAACTGAAGGAAAAGTAAAAAAGTTCTCTTTGACAACTTATATTTATTTTTATATTGTTCAATATGTTTATCGAGAATATTAAATTAATTAATTTTAGAAACTATAAAGATAGAGAATTCTCATTCAATAAAGATATAGCTACCAATCTAATAGTGGCTCCAAATGGCAGCGGAAAATCTAACCTTTTGGAAGCTATCTACTATCTCTCTTATCTACGCCCTTTTCGTAATGTTAATGACAATGAACTAATTATGAAAGGCGAGAAGAGCTTTTTTATAAAGGGAGATTTCAAAAAAAACTACTTTACAAGTAATGTTTCTGTTAAATTTGCAAAGCAAAAAGAGGTTACCTATAATAACAAAAGGCTTGCCAAATACTCTGAACTGCTTGGGGAGATATTAAGTGTTCTTTTTTGTAATGATGACATTTTTATTATTGTTGGTCAGCAGGGTTTAAAAAGAAGATTTTTTGATATGTTTATCTCTCTTATGGACAAAAGCTACATGTTTAACCTAAAAAAATATCAAACAATAGTAAAGCAAAAAAACTGTCTTCTTAAGCAAGCTAGTGAAGATACGACTCTTATCTCTGCATACAACTGGCAATTAAGTGATTTAATTATGTCCATTCAAAAAAAGAGACAGGAATTTATCACTATGATCGATGTAAAATTCAAAGAGCTCTTTTCTGAAATTGGAATGTTTAAAGATAAAGCAAAGATTATCTACAATCCAACAATCGATTTTGCCATTATTGGAGATAGAGAAAAATTGTATAACCATCTTGAATCAAACTATACAAAAGATAGAGATATGGGATTTATGCTTTTCGGGCCTCATAGGGACAACTACATGTTTTTACTAAATGGAGTATCATTTGGAAAATATGGCTCTTTTGGTCAAAACAGGCTTGCATCCCTTTCATTAAAACTTACTCAATCTGAATTTTTTTTAGAGCACTTTAAAATAAAACCGATACTGCTTTTTGACGATGTAATCCTTGAACTGGATCAATATAGGCAAAACAATTTTTTCAAAAAACTATATAACGGAAATCAGATATTCATTACACTAACAGATAGAGGAAAAGTTCCTACTATTAATAATGATTTGATAAATGAAATTGATTTAATGCAATAGCAACTACTGTCCCTTCATCTCTCTCCACTCATTCTCACTATGAAATTTATAGCTTGTATCAATTATTCCATCAATTCCATTTAGAGAAGCAAAAGCAAAAGCATCGCTTGTATCCATATCAGTACCATCACTATAGGTAGGATCTCCATATCCATAATGAAAATATATCTTATCAAACTCTATTTTAGTAAATGACTCTCCATCACAATTTATTAGACCCCACCTATTCCCAATGTGTACTCTAGCTAAATTACTTCCATGATAATATTCTCCCATATCATCACCATATCTAACCACTTCATCATAGACAAATGGAACAACTGTCTTACCAGCTTTATTGATACTTCCCCACTTATTATTTAATTTTACATATGCATAGCCCTCATAAAAATAGCTTGCATCATCATATTTAATTGGGATAACTTTCTTGTTTGCTCGATTGATGTATCCCCATTTTCCATTTTGCTGAACTAGAGCCAATCCATCAGAAAATTGATAAGCCTCATCATATGTAAAGGGAATTATCACCTGATTGGCAACATTTATATAGCCCCACTTTCTATTTGGCTTGGCAGCTATTAGCCACTCCTCATCAAGAGTGTTAATCATATCTGCGTAAATATAGGGAGTCGCTATTTTATCTTTACCAAAAGAGAGCCCCCACTTTCCGCTAGAGTTTTTTGTTATATAACTATCATAAATATTACAAAGATTAGTAATCGCACTAAGATTGGGAAGAACATTTTCATTATATGTACAAGGAAGAACTTCTTTTCCTTTAGTATCTATAATACCCCACTTGCCATTAAGTTTCACTTTTGTTATTCTATCTTCAAAACTATATACTTCATCATATATAATTGGAATGATAACTTTTCCTCTATTATCAATGAACCCCCACTTTCCATTGAGTTTTACACAAGCAAGATCATAACTAAAAATATGTGCATCATCATAAGTGAGTGGAATAACAAGCTCTTCACTCTCCCTATCAATATATCCCCACTTGTTATTAAGCTTTACAGCCAAAAATTTTTGATAAGAATCTCGCTTCTCCTCATATTCAACACTATATAGAAAAAATATAGAAAAAAGATAAAAAATGAACAAAAAATAGATTATTTTATTTTTCATAAAAATGACTCCCAATATATATGTAGCTATAAAAAAGTTTGCTTGTCAAATGCTTATCATCTCACCTAGTTTTTTAAAAATTATCTCTCTTAATCAGTGTTGTTCTACTCTTGTTCGTCTATTTTTCTCCATTTATCCTCACTATGAAACTTGCGTCCTATATCGATTATTCCAACCACACCATTTAGAGTAGCAAAAGCAAGTACATTATATATGTGCATTTCACTACCATCACTATAATAGATAGGACCATCATCCCAACCGCTATAATAATTTAAATTATCAAATTCTATTTTTATGAATAGTTTTCCATCAGCCTCTATCATTCCCCACTTATTACCAATACGTACTTTTGCTAAATTTCCTTTAGAGCGATAATCTCCATCATCACCATATCTAACAATTTCATCATAGATAAATGGAACGACTCTCTTGCCTGTTTTGTCAATAGTACCCCACTTATTGTCTAATTTTACATATGCATAGCCCTTATAGAAATAGCTTGCATCATCATATTTAAGTGGAATAACTTTCTTGTTTGCTCGATTGATGTATCCCCATTTTCCATTTTGCTTAACCATGGCCACTCCATCAGAAAATTGATAAGCCTCATCATAGGTAAATGGAATCACAACTTGATTGGCAAGATTTATATAACCCCACTTTGTATTTGGTTTGGCTACTATAAGCCACTCCTCATCACAAATAGTTCTAAACATATCTCTATAGATATAGGGAATAATTGTTTTTCCATCAACACTTAAACCCCACCTACCATTGGTGTCTTCATATATATCACTGCTATGAAAGCCTTTAAGACAATTAATAGTATTAAGATCAGGAAGAGCATCTTCATCGCTACATATAGAAGGATAAACCTCCTTGCCATTGGTGTCTATTATACCCCAATTTCTATTGAGTTTGATTTTGATCAAGTTATGACGAAATTCACCTATCTCATCATAAATAATAGGAATAACAACTTTTCTATCATCACTATTTATGAATCCATATTTTTCATTAAGCTTTACCATTACTAATTTTTCATTAGATTTTAGTGGCTCCTCCAAATCATATTCAACACTATTCATAACAGCAAAACCAAAATAGATAAACAATATAGAAAGACAGATAATTTTTTTTCTCATAAAAAAAGACTCCCAAATATATAGGAAGTCATAAAAAAATAATATTGTCAAACGGTTATTTTATCTCGTTTTTTTGACAATATATAGCTTAAAATATTGATAGTAGTGTATCTACAGATATTCACCATATCAAAACTCACCAGTGCAGCAACTGTATTAATCAGAACGCTAATAGAACTACTCTAAAAGATAGAAATTAAAAAGGAGGTGGCATGCAAAAAATAAAAACATTACTCACTATCTTTTTTTATATATATCGATGTGATATCTTTTATTTTTATTGGCTTATAATCATTTGCCAAAATATAATTGTATACAAATTTTGGATTTGTTAAAGAGGTAATCTCTATCTCTTGAAACAATATATCACTTTTTAGCTCTTCGACATCTTTTTCAAGCTTGCCTATAGCAACTCTATCCTCTTTTACAGAGGTATTAACAAAAACTGTACTCAAAAAAATGATAACCATAAAAATGGAACCAATGATTACTATAAATCCGTTTTTCATATTTTGACCTCTTGCAAAATTAAATATATCCATTTTAATTAAATTATCTATTTATAATCTGGCTCTGGTATATAACAAAGATTTTATATTGTTACCACGCCAATAAAATCGACTTATATACCAGAGCCAGATTATAAATAGATAATTGGTTTACATATTGCATAAATCAGCCTATTTTTTATTAGGGGCTCTACTATGAAGAGGGGGTTATAGGGGGAAGTTATTCCCCCTATAAAAAAATCTCTACTCCTCTTCTTCTATATAAAACTGTTTATTAAGTTTAAATTTTTCCTCTTTGATATCTTCACCAGCAAAGATAAATACAATATCCCTTGCCATATCAAGAAAGTAACCATATATATCAACAAAAGATGAGATAACATCTACAATACTAATCTCATAAGGGAGATTCTCTTCATTACTCATAAGATTCTGTAGAATATTATATATATTATTATCTTTAAGTTCCTCTATTTTTTTCTCTTCATCATAAATCTCTTTGCATCGATGAAGCTCCCTATATGTAAAAGCTATAAAAAGCTTATCATAAGTAAGAAATATAGTATCAAACATAGAGATTATACTATTGAAATATTTTTTTGAAAGCTCTTTTCTTTCAGCCAAAAGCTCTGATATATCTATTATATTTGTTGATATATATTTCAAATTATTTATAAGATTAATCCCACCAATAAAGAGCCTAACGTCATCTTCTGTTAATGTTGAATTTGAGAGAAGAGCAATATTTTTATCCTCAAGTCTTGACTGTTTCTGCTTTATCGTCTCAACAAGTGAGATGATATCCTCAGTTTGAAAAGATTGGTCATTTATTTGAGTGTTCAGTTTTTGAAATACCTCTCGTGTAATACCAACTGACTCTATCAAATCATTTCTAAATTTATTGACAGAATCAACAACATACTTCTTTGTAATTTTCATCTTTTTTCCTAAAGTTAGATTAGTCATCTTCCCCCAAAATATTTTTTAATAATTTACCTATTTTTATTCCAGCAACGCTCTTTTCACGGTACTCCTCTTCAATAGACTTTCTTGCCTTATGAAATTCTCTATCAGTAGAGCCATTTTTGATTGCTTCACTTGCCTCAACAAAAGCAGATATCTTATCTGACATCTTGACAATCTCCCCATCACGCGGAGAGTAGTCATCTCTATTATAAGTTTTATTTATTTTTTCTACATCACTATCTATACATTTTTCATCTATAATAATGTTATTAGCAAATTCATCTTCAGAAAAGCGTTTTATATCTTTGACAATAAAGTCTGGCAAATTGTCATATATTTTCTCTTGCATTCCAATTCTTTCAAGATTGATGATAAGCTCCTTAAGTCCATGCGAAGAGTGTTTAACAGGTGATATTATATCCCTTGTCAAAGCCTCCGGTAAATCATGGAAGAGCCCTGTAAAAAAGTTGTTATAAATTCTCTTCTCACAAGGTGAGAGTTCCAAAGTTAGCAAATAGCAAAAGAACGCAACAAGGAGAGAGTGTCCAAGCACAGATGTCTGTGGAATTTTATGTCTGTTTGACCAGCGAAGCTGATAGCGAAGCTCTCCACAGAGATTGATAAAGTTTTTATACTTGCTATATAGCACTATCTCTCTAATCCCCTCAAGGTCATAAAAATTTTCTATATCATTTGTATATTGTCTTTTGATATCATCAATATCATAACTGTTTGGATTGTTATCAATTATAATGCTAGATTCCCAAAGTGATGCATAAAAGTGGGACGCCTCCAAAATTTTTCTGTTTATATCAAGATCTCTATAGGCCCCCTTTGAAAATAGATGATCTTTGTACTCTTTTAGGTAGTCCTCACCAAAATGCTCTATCTGTGGTTTAAGTTCATTATATATCCACTCATTAAATTTTTCATAATCAAGGCTGTTCTTTTTTATATGATAAAAGATTGAAGGCTTTAGGTCTGTTGTTACTGTTCTAGTTAAAAAATCAAAAAAGCCGCCACGAATAACCCTCTCCCATGAGAAACCAGCTGTTCCATTTCTCTCCTCATACTTTCCAAGAAAAAAGGCAATCATCATTTTGTGAGACTGTTTATCAATCTCTAATAGAGGTGTTGGACGAAGTTTATCGTTCCACCTATGCATGTATGACGCACTGAATATTGTACTTATAAGCCTTTTTGTTAAGTACATTTATGCACTCTCTTTGCTGTCCATCTTTATTATTCTATTATCCATTCTAAAATAGAAAGATTTCTTGCTTACAAATCTAAGGTTATCAATAGGTTTTGAGAACTCTTTATATAGGTATTTAACACCAGATTCAGAGTAGAGTGACAGATATGTTGCTTTTTCATCTTTTGATAAAATTACGACAGAACCATCATCAGAAAAAGAGAGCTCTTTTAAATCTCCTCTAAATGCAAATCCCTTTCCACTCTTTTTATTGGCTATATCATAATATTCTAATACCTTTTCTCCCTCATAATAGAGTCTGCCTTTTTTAAATTCCATAATTGGTCTATATCTAAAGTTGGTCTTTGTCTCTATTTTTGCAACTCTGTTGCCTGTTCTCTTTTGGAATATTTCAATATACTCAGGTTCAAGTCCAGAGCAGGTTGCCATATACTTACCCTCTTTATCGAGAGCATTTCCCTTTGTATACGCGTAGTGAGAGTCATTTTGATTTATACGGTTTTCAAACATAACCTCACCACTCTCTGTATATAGATATGTAGCTCCATCCATATTCGAAACCAGCGTATCTGTAAAATACTCAGATGCTGCCATTGAAGTTATAAAGCTTGAGTAATCTACCTCAGGGAACATCTTTTCTCCCTCAATGTTGTATGCAAAAAAGCCAGTACCATTTGTCTTTAGAAAATAGAATCTCTCAACATCTTCTATAATATATGGATAGCTTGGAGTCTGTACATCCTTAATTTTTAGTCCGTTTGCTAAAAATAGCGAGACAACATTTCCAACCTTATCATATGTAGAGTAGATATACCTATTTGCCTGAACTCTCTTGTTCTCATCTATGACAATTTTATTAATAACCCCCCCATCATCAAACCTAAAGAAACCACACTCACTCTCTGTTACGTAGTAGCCATCAACCCCATTAACATCACTTTTGCCTGCGAGAGACAAAGTTGTATCAATCATTTGAGAGATAGCAAATCTATTTGTATTGTATACTTTCACAGGAAAAAGCGCTGTATATACAATAGTAACTAGTAATAATAGAAAAAGAGGAAAAATTACCTTCTTCATCATCTTTATGTCCATCCTTTCCACTTAAATATAAGATACATCACAATACCAATAATAGTCAATATTAAAAAGAAAATAGGGTATGATATTGCCATATTTGCCTCGCCACCTGTAAAGGCTGTCCACTCTGACATCCCTGCAATGCCTGCCAAAAGAGAGAGTGGCATAAATATTGTTGTTATTATTGTTAATCGTTTCATTGTTTTATTAAGTCTGTTATTAGTGACAGCCTCCTGTGCACTTATAATAACATCTATAATATTAGAAAATATAACAGAGAGTTTTCTTGCCTGATTATTTTCTATTATTATAGAGGTCAACATATCATTATTATCTGAAGAGAAGTTAAACTTAACAGAGAGACTCTTTAGCTTATCAAAGAATATAGAATTCTCATTTATTCCTGCGATATAGTAGACCAAACTCTTCTTTAAATTGTACATATAAACCAAAAACTTATTATCTATTGTATCTGTGAGGTTCTTTTCAAAAGTTTCAGTTATCATATTTATCACTTTTAAATGATCAATAAAATGTGAAACTGTTGAATATATAAATTTCAACATAATATCTACAATAGTATGCACCTTGCCGGCAAGAGATTTGCTATCCAATATATGGAGGTTCTCTTTCATCAAAAATATCATTTTATCTTTCACAATAAATATACCAACAGTGTTGACCTTAAATATCGTATTTTCCGAGGGAGAAGAGCCTTTAGGACGTTTTAGAATAAGAAGGCTATACTCATCCTCAACCTCAATACGAGGAATTTCATCATTATCAAGACAGGAGCGAATTGTATAATTATCTATATTATACATATTTGATAGACTATCAAGCTCCACTTCACTTGGTTCATAATATACGGCTATATTGGCATTGCTGTCTGTTGTTGACTGCAATTTGCCCTCTATGACGTCCAGATACTCGACCATTATTTACCTCAATATAAGATTTTTTTGGTTATCAGTTTTGAATTCTAGCAAATAAAAGATAAATAGTAAAGCAAAAAAATAACTATTAAACTTTTAAGACATCTTTTAAAGTTATAATTATTGATTATATAAGAAAATTCATTGTTAATAACCTATTTTATAACAATAAAAGTTTTGTACAGCTTTGTTGTATAAATAATCTTATCCAAGCTTTAAATTAGTAATTAATCTTACTTTCTTGCTTACTTGTCATTAAGTAGAGATAAAACGAGCGAATGTCACTCAAAAAAAAAGAGAAAGAGAGAGAATAATTTTGTATAGGTGGGGTAATCAAAAAAAGAGCCTAATTTTAAAAATATGAAAATAAAACAAAAAGGACGTGGCTCGCAAAAAAAGCCTATATAAAATTACTTTTTCTTTTTTTCTTTCTTTTTTAAGTAGCGTTCACCAATTATATATCTTTGTACTGATAAGGAAACCAGATAGAAAACTTAATAACTAGTTTTATATTAATAGGATATTTATAACAATAATGCTATTCAAATTATTTAATATGTGATTGAATATTAAATCATAATATTAATTAATGCCATTTAATGGTTCTATCGCCCTCTCCAATATTCCATTTGCCCACGCTAGAAATATCCCATAATTTGTAGCTGGTATATCATTACGTTTTAAAATCTCAATCCGCTTCATAATATCATTTCTAGTAACCATACAGCCAGCACAATTTATTACCATCTTATAATGCCTCAACATATCTTCAGAGTGAATTGTTTTCGCAAAGTCAAGCTCTATTCCCTTTGCAATCTGCTCTCTAAATATTTTTGGAATCTTTACAGAACCAATATCATCCTCTTTTTTATGGTGGTTACAAGACTCCAATATAAGAACTCTATCCCCATCTTTAACTTCGTTAATTCTTTTTATCCCATCTATAAAGAATTGCAGGTCCCCCTTTTTTCTAGCAAAGAGTATAGAGAATGAGGTCAGCTTCTGATCACTTGGAAGAACCTTTGAGACAAAACCAAAGGCTTGGCTATCAGTTATAGCCAGAACAGGCTTAATTGATAGGTTGTTATAAAAATATTCAAGTTCACTCTCCTTTACAACCATAATCCCGCAGTCTCTGTCAAGCAGGTCACGTATTGTCTCAACTTGAGGGAGAATCAATCTTCCCTTAGGGGCAGCAGTATCAATTGGAGTAACTAGAAGGACAAAATCATTTTTTTTAACAAGACCCTCAACAGGAGTAATTTCTCGTTTAACATTTTTGAATACTGTAATAAGCTTCTCTTTAAGCTCTTCAATACCTTTTTTGCTTATGTTGTCTACATGAAAGGTAAACAGTGCCCCATCTATTTCACTTTTATCAGTAGAAATTTTTCCATCAGAAAAGGTCACAACTGCAGCAATATTTTTGTCCCTATATTTATTAATTAATTCTCTCTCTTCTAAAGTCAATCTGGCGCTTGCCTTTGTAACAAAGATAATTATATCTGCTTTTTCAAGAATAGCTTCAGTCTTTTTAACACGAAGAAGCCCAAGCTCTCCACTATCATCAACACCAGCAGTATCAACAAATGAGACTGCTCCGATGTCCCCAAGCTCAAAACTTTTTGAAACTGGATCGGTTGTTGTCCCAGCTTGAGGAGAGATTATAGAAATTTCGTTGTTAAATATATTATTCATTAATGAGGACTTTCCACTGTTTCGAAGCCCTGCGAGTACTATCTTTGGCTGCTCTGCCACTGGAACATTTTGCATCTATTTTTTCCTTTTTCAATTTTTAATAATATCTAATAGGTAAGTCCAATACTATTGTATGTAATATACAATTAAGCCATACAGAAAGTCAAAACTTTTTGAGTTATTACTGTTCAGAAGATTGCACTTCATAGGTAAACCTCACTTAAAAAAAGAGAAAGAGAGAGAATAATTTTATATTGGCGGGGTAATCAAAAAAAGAGCCTAATTTTAAAAATATGAAAACAAAACAAAAAAGACGTGGCACGCAAAAAAAGCCTATATAAAATTACTTTTTCTTTTTTCTTTCTTTATAAGTAGCATTAGCTCGTTTAATATTATTGTACTGATATGGAAACCAAATATAAGGTTTGAGTAGCTTGTTTAATACTATTAGTTTGTAATATACAAGTTAAGCGTAATTAATAGCTAAAGATATGGTAAATATTCATAAAAAAATATTATTGAATATTCTCTTTCTCAAGCTCCTGACTAGATTTAACAATGATATCCTCATTAATCTCCACATCCTGTGCCAATAAAGAGAGATTCTTTGTAATCTCAGATTGATCAATATGAGAAAAAACAGAGACAATAAATGGATCAAACTGAGTTCCAGCATTTTGAAGAAGTATACCCATAGCCTCAGCATGATCTTTCGCTTTCTTATATGAACGTCTCATAACAATAGCTGAATATGTATCTGCAACAGCAATTATTCTTGATGCCAAAGGAATATTTTTTCCTTCTATCTTATAATATCCCTTTCCATCCATTCGCTCATGATGGTAGAGAACCCAATCACGCATCTCTTCAAAGGTATCAACTTTTGATAAAATCTGCTTTCCAATTCTCGCATGATCACGCATCACTGCCCACTCAGCATCATTCAAGGCAGAGTCTTTATATAAAATTTTTTCTGGTATTCCAAGCTTCCCAATATCGTGCAAAAGGCCCGCATATTCAAGTTTTTGCCTATCAATTAGGCGTTTGTAATTTTGAGGAAGATGATCATAAATTAGAAGCGCAATTGCAACAACATGGTTTGAGTGTCCCTTAAGGTTCAAGTCTCTTGCCTCAACAGCACTGATTAGTGTTGCCATAATTTGCATATTTGTCTTATGAAGAACAGTTACAAGACGTGTTTGAACAACAATACCAACAAAAACAAAGATACTTCCAAAAAAGAATATCATTGCTATAAGAAAGACATTGCTATACTCCACACCAATGACAATACTTGCCCCAGTTCCTATATATCCAAAAAAGAAAAAGATCATAAGAACAATATATGAGCCAAATAAAATACGAGTTACACCATTTACTTGATCACGGATCTTATTCATGCTTCTATATAGAGGAATATATAAAAAGATAGAGAGCAGAAGGATACTGCTTCCCAATATTATCATTATAAAACTTACTATCCCTAACAAGGCAATGCTCCAAAATATTATTAGAAAAAAAGTGTTTTCTAATTAATAGTTAATTTACAAGGATAAATATTAAAAAAATAGCTGTAATCTACAAATTATCGTTATTTTTGGCCAAAGTCAAGTATTTACTAAAAAAAGTCTATTTAATAAATTTATTGAATAATTTTAGTATTTTTTAGTAACATTTTTAGAAACAACTTGTCTATAAACAATAATTAAAAAAACTTTAGTTATTCGCAAGTCTTAGTTTATATATTATAGACAATAATATATAACAAGCTAACTAAACTTCATATCCGATTCTCTTTATCAGTACAAAAATATATAGTGAGCGAATGCTACTTAAAAAAAAGAAGAAAAGAAAAAGTAATCACTCCAATAACTTTCAATTTCTGTAAAGTTTAATTGTATATTACAGACAAAAATATTGTACTGACCTATTAGGTAGCATTAAATAAATAGAAAAAAAATATTATTATAAAAAAAAGTGTTGACTTTTTATATACCGAATGGTATATAAAATATAATGGAAAATGAAGAGAAGATAGATAACAAAAAAGCTATTCTAAGAAATGCTCTTAATCTATTTTCAAAGAAGCAGTATGAAGCTGTTGGTATTCAAGAAGTTGTTGATCTATCAGGGATAACAAAGCCAACATTGTACTACCACTTTGGGAATAAGATTGGTCTCTTTGAGGGTGTGATAAGAGAGTATGGGAAAAACCTAATTGAGAGGCTTTCAGATATAGAGAGCCATAACGAGGATCTAACAGGTTCTCTAAAGAGGGTAGCCGAAATCTATTTTGATTTGATAAGAGAGAACAGCAATTTTGCTAAAATGTTTCTTAACTTTAATCTTATTCCAGAAGATAGTGAGATAAGGGTTATTGCCTTTGGTTTCTATATGGAAGCCTTCTCTTATGTAGAGGATATTTTTAAAAAAGAAGAGAATAAAAATGGCAATATGAAGAACAGATCAAAAATATATTGTACAACATTTATGGGAATGATCTTTACATATATGAGTATGATATTTAATGGCTTTGTTGAGATAAGTGATAAGCTTATTTTTGATGCTGTTAGACAATTTTTGTATGGCATATATTCTTAATTTTTTTTAGTGGCATTTGTTGGCCCAGATATTTAATAGTATCTAATAGTTAGTCCAATATGATTGTCTGTAAAATACAATTATATTTCACAGATACTTAAAGCTTGTTGGTTTATTACTTTTTAAGCAAGTTGCACTTAATAGGCAAACGCTGCTTAAAAGAAAGAAAAAAGAAAAAGTAATTTTACATAGGTGGGGTATCACCCCAGCCTATGTAAAATTATTCTCTCTTCTTTCTCCTTTTTGAGTAGCATTAGCTCGTTATATATTTTCGTACTGATAAAGAGAATCAGATATGAAGTTTAATTAGCTTGTTTAAGTTACTATTTTAAATAGTAATATTTTTTTATGTAATTTATATACCTAATGGTAGGTATATTTAAATATAATTTTAATAAGGAGTTCTCTATGAGCTGGAACGAAAATGCAATATTTTATCACATCTACCCTCTAGGCACTTTTGGTGCTGAAGATCACAATAACTATGGAGAAAACTGTAACAACAGAATTCTTCAACTTAATAGTTGGATACCATATCTAAAAGAGCTTGGCATAAATGCTATATACCTAGGTCCGCTATTTGAATCAACAAGCCATGGCTATGATACAAAAGATTTTTTTTGGGTGGATAAGAGGCTTGGTAGCAATGAAGATCTAAAGAATGTTATAAGAAACTGTCATGAGAATGGCATAAGAGTTGTTCTTGATGGAGTCTTCAACCATACTGGACGTGAATTTTGGGCTTTCAAAGATATACAGCAAAACAGACAAGGTTCTCAATATGCTGGTTGGTATAGCAATCTTAACTTCAACAACAATAATGGTTATAATGATGGCTTCTCATATGATGGCTGGAATGGACACTACAACCTTGTAAAGCTTAATCTTAAAAACCCAGCAGTAACAGAGCATCTTTTTGATGCAGTAAGAATGTGGATTGACTACTTTGATATTGATGGGATAAGACTTGATGCTGCTGATTGTTTAGACCTCGATTTTTTGAAAAATCTTAAAAATGTATGTTATTCAAAAAAGGGTGATTTCTATCTCATGGCAGAGATAATTCACGGAGACTACAACAAATGGATGAATGGTTCTATGTGCAACTCTGTAACAAACTATGAGTGCTACAAAGGGCTCTGGTCTGCCCACAATGATAAAAACTACTTTGAGATTGCATATGCTTTCAATAGACAATCAGGCAATGGCGGACTATATAAAAACTTGCTCTACAACTTTGTTGATAACCACGATGTAAATAGGGTTGCATCTATATTAAAAAAAGAGGAGTCACTCTATCTAACATATGCTCTTCTATTTACTATGTGCGGAAATCCATCTCTATACTATGGCAGTGAAGTAGGTATTAAGGGAGAGAAGACAAATAGTAGTGATAAGCCACTGAGACCATATATTGATATTGAAAATCTAAAAAACATAAGCAAGACAAATCCGCTCTTTGCCTATATAAAAAGATTAATTAATATAAGGAGCAATTCAAATGCCCTAAAAATTGGAAGCTATAAACAGCTCCATCTAAGCCTTGAGCAGTTTGCTTTTCTTAGAGAGTATAACAATGAAAAAGTTGTTGTTGCATTAAATCAATCTAACAAAGATATTAGCATTAATATAAATGTTGATGGGGGTAGAGTTATAGATATACTAAACAACAATGAGGAATTTCACATAGATAATGGTAAGTTATCACTGCCATTGTATCCATCATGTACAAGGATACTTGTTGTTCAATAGATAATTTTTTTTAACAATGTTTGCTGCTTGCAATTTACTTATTAGTAATTTCAAGCAGCTCTCATATTTCTAAAGCTTACTTTCACACTATGTACTAACAACATCAAACAAGTGATTTAAACTCCATTTTTGGTTTACTTGTCAGTACGAAAATATAAAATGAGCGAATGCTACTTAAAAAAAGAGAAAGAAGAAAGAATAAAAATATGTAGGTGGGGTATTACCCCCAGCCTACATATTTTTTACTTTTTCTTTTTTCCTTCTTTTTTGGGTGGCGTTTTCTCATTTTATACCTACTTGCTGATAAGTAATACAAATACAAAGCTTAATAGATAATAAGGCTTGGATAGGAATATATATAACAATAATACTTTTTGTATAATGATATTTTATTATCAGCCTATATAAACCAATATTAACAAAATAGACCGTAATACAGTTCTAATTATTATAAATGTCCTATTAATTATCAAATTAACTTATAATTATCCAAAAAATAAGCGAAAATTGTCATCCAGCAATAAAAAAAATTAAAATATGTTATGAAAAAATTAAAATATATTATATAATTACTCTATATTAATAGAGGAGTATTCAATGTATAAAAAAATATTAATGGTCTTAATGTTTATAACAATTTTATTTACTTTAAACTCAGAACCATTTACTTTTGCAGTAATGGGGGATCCCCAGCCCGCTAAAGGCAATAGACATTATGAAATATTCACAGGACATATCGAAAAGATAAATGAACTAAACCCAGACTTTACTCTGCTAATTGGTGACTATATTGTAGGGTATGGGGAGGTGCCAAATAAGGATAATTGGGACACTTACAAAAAGGCAGCCTCAAAGATAAAAGGAAAATATTATCAAATACCTGGCAACCATGATATTCCTATTGCTGATGATGAAAAAACCTATAGAGAGGCATTTATTGATAGTTTTGGTGATGGCACAAATCCATTTTACTACTCATTCGACTATAAAGATTATCATTTTATTATGTTGTTCAATATAGAAAAAGCTATATGGGGAAGTATAGGAAATGAACAATTTGAGTGGCTAAAAAAAGATCTTGAAAAAAATAGAGATAAAAATATATTTGTCTCTATGCATGTCCCTATATGGAATAGAGACAAAGCTGCAGGAATAAAAGAGGAGCGCTATCTTTTCTGGAAAAACAATATTCACCCTCTATTTAAGAGCCATAAGGTAAAGGCTGTATTTGCTGGACACATACATAGCTTTGGGCCAACAGAGAAGATTGATGGCATTGACTATTTTATCACTGGTGGCGGTGGCGGACACCTTAGAAAGTGGTATCAGGACTTTGGTGGAGAGCACCATTTTATGTTGGTAACAGTTGATGGAAACAATATAAAATATCGTGTCGTAACTGGAGACAAAATAGTTGACCCAAAAATAGCAGATGTTACCCAAAATCATATCTTTGCAGAGAGGGCAAATAAAGATGTGATATTAAGCTATGACCATATTATGAGTAACCTTAAAGATACATTCAATATTGGTTTATATAACCCTTTTGTAGATTCAAATCTAACAGGAGATTTAAGCTGGGACATTGATGATAAGACCTTTGAGATAACTCCAAAACAGATGACAATAGATTTAAAACCAAAAGAGACAAAAAAGTTAACCTTTGATATTGATGTTTTGAATAAGGATTTTTATCTAAAACCTTTTCCAAAATTGAAATTTAATCTACATTCCAAAGGTGAAGATATCGTTTTTACAAGGGATATAATTTTTCAAAAGACATTAAAGATAAAAAATAAGAGTATCGATTTTAATAAAAAAATTGAAGAATGGATATCAAATGCACCACTAAATATTTATGATAGCTCATCGAATAATAGTGTTGCAAGTATGGGAATCTCCTATAATTCAAACTTCTTCTTTATAGGTGCAAAGGTAAAAAAAGATATTATCTCTAAAGATAGACAACTATTAAATGATCTTATAATAGTAGCATTTGATAAAAAGTTCAAAAAAGACTTCTATGATGATAATGATGTTGAGTTAATTTTTGGAAATAAAGATGGAACACATGAATTTTTCTTTATGACAAAAGGCAACAAGGTTGATTACAATGCCCTTGGCATAAAGATTGATACAAAAGATGATAAAAATGGATATATAGATTATAAAGTAATGATTCCAAAAAAATACCTTCAAAGTATAGGAGTAATAAAGAATAATTCATTCAAAATAAACTTTGCAATATCATATAAAGATTCAGAGAACCACCATAAGATTGTTAAGTGGTTTCCAGATTTTGATGATTCTGAGGAGACTATGCAGTTCTTCTCAAATCAGCTTCGTTTTGCAGATGTTAAATTTTAGTTTTTTTATAACCACATCTTTTTTGATATATAATTTATATTAAAAACATATTATCTTTTTAATATTTTGGATGTGGAAATCAAAAAAAAGAGTGAGGATTTTCATCCTCACTCTTTTTTATTTCTTAATTAATTATCTATTTTTAACTTAATGACATAGGCATCATAACATAGATATAATCTACATTATCTTCCTCTTTTACTGTTATTGTACTCTCGCTATTCTTAAACTCAAATACAACTTTCTCTCTCTCAACAACTGTAAGAAAATCTGTTATGAATGTGTAGTTGAGAGCAATATCAATTGGCTCTCCACCATATTCAATATTAAGAATTTCCTCACCAGATCCAAAAGTCAGGTTGTAGGTATTTATTGTAAGTGTATCTTGTTTCAATGATAATATAATTTTATGTGACTCTTTATCACCTAATAACGAAATACGATCTATTGAGTTATAGAGCTCTTTTTTATTGATAGTAAATTTGTTTGGTTGCTCTTGAGGAATTACCTTTGAGTATGGAGGAAATGTTCCTTCAAGTAGATTTGATATAAATATAAAGTTCTCTATTTTTATTATTATAGATTGATTACTAATTGATATTATCAAATCCCCACTGTTTCCACACAATTTTGTAACTTCTTGAAGAATCTTTGGAGGCACAATCACATTACAATTGTCAATATCATCAATGACAATATCCTTATTTATCAATGCAAGTCTTTTTCCATCTGTTGCAACCATTCTAAGATTCTTATCGTTTTTCTCAAAAAGTATTCCACTTATAAATCTTCTATTGTCAGAATCAGAGACAGCAAAGATTGTTCTCTTTATCATTCTTTGGAAAATATCTTGTTTCATAGAGAAGTAGTTTATATTTTCTGGTATAGATATAGGAGAGAATTTATTGTTGTCAATACCTTTAAGCATATATTTGCTCGTCTTGAATTCTCTTTTTGGCAAAATGGTTACTTCATTATTTTCATTTACTTTTATTTCAATTTCATCACATTCAAGCTTTTTCACTATTGAATACAATCTATTACAATTCACTCCAATTTTTCCCTCTTTTATTATATCGCAGTTTATTTCTGATATAAAGTTTAGAGTTACGTCAAATGCTGATATTTTTAACTTTAGGTCATTGGTTGTTTCAAGTAGTACATTTGATAAAACAGATATGTTGTTTCTTGTAGATATTACGCTTTCTGCTATGCCTAATGATTTTATAAGGCTCTCTTTAGAACAGATGATTTCCATTTACTTACATCTCCTATTAATTAATATTAAATTTAAATTTAGTAGTAAATTTAGTAGGTCCTGTTAATATGTTAATAACTTCTTTAAGTAGTGTTATTTTGGCACATTTACCTATAAAATAATTACTAGATTCTGTTAATATTAGTCATATCGTTTGATTGATATTAACAGAGTTTAATATTATTTACAAGTTATTTTTTTAGTTTTAATAGGTTTTTTATAACTTATTATCAGTTTTAATATTGTCTTGTTTCACAGAATGTTTCACGTGAAACATTTAAATAAAAATTAGAGTTACTCTTAAATTGATTTGACTTCTTTTTGTTATTGGTGTAATTTTTAAAACATTTCTAAAAATAGGTAATAGGAATCATATATAATAATGAAGATAAAAAAAATAATTTTATGGGTTGTTGCCATTTTTGTGATCCTACCATCTACTCTATTTTGTGGTTTTATTTGTTTTCTCTATTTTTATGATTTTGATACTCACATAGGAGATTATAGCGAGGGCATAGCCTGTAAATATAAATATCATAAAAATGGATTTATTGATAGAGCAGGTAGAGAGGTTGCTCCCCTTATTTATGATGAAGTGAGATCTTTTAAAGATGGTTTTGGTTATGTAAAGTTGGGCGATAAGTGTGGCTTTGTTAACAGAAAGGGTGATGTAGAGGTTCCCCTCATCTATGACTATGCAGAAGATTTTAAGTTGGGTAGAGCAAAAGTAGAGTTAAATGGTAAGTGTGGCTATATAAATAAAAATGGAAAAAGTACTCCATTTAATTATAGTGAAGTCTACTCCTCTAAATTAGAAGAATCATATTATAAATATGATCTTGCTCTCTCTTTTATAGAGGGGCTAGCTCTAGCAAGTTTGAATGATAAGTGGGGTTTTGTAAATGAGTCGGGCAGTGAGGTAGTTCCGCTTATCTATGATGATGCAAACAATTTTTCTGAAGGGATGGCCAGTGTCAAGTTAAATAGCAGATGGGGTTTTATAGATAAGAGCGGTAAAGTGGTTGTCTCTCTTGTTTATAGTGCTGCAGGATCTTTTAAAGAGGGGGTCGCAAAAGTCTCTATTGGTGGCGGGTTTAATTCCTATGGTCGATATGAGGCTGATAGGTGGTGCTTTATAAATAGAGATGGTATAGAGATTATTTCTCCTATCTATAATTATGTAGAGGATTTTTTTGATGGATATGCGAAGGTCTCAAATGGTGGAAAATTTAATAGAGATTCAAGTTATTATGGTAGGTATGAAGGTGGCAGATGGGGGAGAATTGATCAAAGTGGTAATATCGAGTGGAATAGAGAGGGGGTAGATGATGCTTATGAGAGAGAGTCAGATTATAACAAGCTTATCTCACGTCATAACTATGTAGGTGAATATAGAGAGGGGTTGGCTAAGATAAGAGTTAATGGTAAGTATGGATTTATAGATAAAAATGGTGCTGAAATTGTGCCGCCAAGATATGATTTTGTATGGGATTTTAAAGATGGTTTTGCTCGTGTTGAGCTTGATGGCAAACATGGATTTATAGATAGAGGCGGGAGAGAGCTTACCCCACTTATTTTTAATAGTGTAAGTGATTTCTCTGAAGTAGAGAGAGGCAGAGCTCGTGTGGAGCTTAATAGCAAGGTAAGTAGTGTAGATAAAGATGGTAAAATTGCTCCCATTCGCTCTTATAATGGCAATTTAAGCGAATCAGAGAGGAGAGCGATTTATGAGAGATATGATTTTTCAAGTTATGCTAGAAACGATTTTCTTATGGTATGTCTAAATAGCAAGTGGGGCTTTGTAGATAGGAGGGGTGTGGAGATTGCTTCCCTAATCTATGATGATGTAGATGAATATAGGGAGGGGCTTGCAGCCATCAAACTAAGTAGTAGGTGGGGCTTTATAGATGAGAGCGGCGATGAGGTTATTCCGCCTATCTATGATGATGTTGAGAATTTTAATGAGGGACTCTCTAAAGTTAAGCTTAATGGTAGGTGGGGTTTTATAGATAAAAATGGAAATGAGATAATTTCTTGTAAATATGATAAAATATATCGCTCCCCATATAGCGATCGTTATGATGAGAAGATATATCATGTCTCACTTAATGGCAAGTGGGGCTTTTTAGACCCAAATGGTAAAGAGATAGCTCCCTGCAAATATGACGATGTTATGAGTTTCTATGAGAGCTATGCGGCTGTGAGGCTTAATGGCAGGTGGGGCTATATAGATGTGAACGGCAATGAAATAATCCCTTGTAAATATGAGCAAGTGGATCGGCTAGGTTTTGGAATAGCAGAAGTTGTTACTGTAAAACTCAATGGCAAGTGGGGAGTTATAGATAAAAATAATAGTATCGTAGTACCATTTATTTATGGTTATATAGATTCCTCTTTTAGTGATAAGGAAACCCTTGCTCTATTAGAGGGAATGCCTATCTATATTAATAGAAAAGGCGAAAAAGTAGATAAAAAATTGAAAAGCTTCTATTGACTTTCTTGAGGATATAAGAGTAATATATAGTATGAGTTTTTTTGTTATAAGGTTGTGAAGAGAGAGTGTATGTAGTCCCTACCTATTTTAGAGGGACTATGCTGATATTGATTTAGTGTTGCCGCTCTCTTATCAATTGATAATTAAATTCTTGGAGGAAAAATGGAATTTGATGAAGGTTTGTCTCAGATAATGTCATATGCATATCTGCAGGCAGAACAAAATAATTATGAATATATAACACCAGAGCAATTTTTATATGCGGCACTCTTTTCAAAAGAGGGGGTTGAACTTATAAAGGCATGCAATGGTAATATTAATAGATTAAAGAAGAACCTAGAGATATATTTGAAAAAACATGTCCCAATTAGTAAAACTAGTGGTGATGTAATTGAGTCATCTTTTAGTTTTCAGAATATTGTTGGAAGAGCTATATACAATGTCAGCAACGCAGGCAAAAGTATTATTGGCTTGGGCGATGTTATTATATCGATGTATGAAGAGAAGGAGCTCTTTGCTAAATATTTTTTGGAAAAAGAGGGCGTTAAAAAAATTGATATAATGAAAGTAGTCTCCACTAAAAAAATGGATAAAAAGGGAAAATCTAATAATATAAAGATTCCTATAGAAAATGTTGATAGAACAAACAGTGGCAGTAGAGAGGAAGCAAGAGAGAACAAAAGAAGAATCAACAGAGAAGTAAATGAGAGCAGAGAGAAGCAGAGAGAGGAATTTTTAGAGCAATTTTTTGTTGATTTAATAAAGAGAGCAAAGAGTGGAGGTCTTGATCCCCTTATTGGACGCGCAGATGTATTGAAACAGACAATACTTGTTTTGGGCAGAAGAAATAAAAATAACCCAATTCATATAGGAGATCCTGGTGTTGGAAAAACTGCTATCACCTATGGACTTGCACAGTTAATTGCAAAAGAGTCTGTTCCAAAGAATCTGCTGCACAGCAAAATCTACTCGCTTGATCTAGGAAGCCTTGTTGCAGGGACACGCTATCGTGGCGACTTTGAAGAGAGGCTAAAGAAGGTGTTGGTTGAGCTTGAAAAGAAAAAGAATGTTATTATCTATATAGATGAGATCCACAACTTGGTTGGAGCAGGTTCTGTAAGTGATGGCTCACTTGATGCATCAAATATATTGAAGCCATATCTTACATCTGGGAAGATCCGATTTATAGGATCAACAACCCATGAAGAGTATAAGAAATTTTTTGAGAAAGATAGGGCATTGGCCAGAAGATTTCAAAAAATTGATATCACAGAGCCAACAATTGATGAGTCTGTTGAGATCCTTAAGGGGTTAAAAAACTCATATGAAAAACATCACAATGTTGAATATAGTGATGATATAATCAAGCTGGCTGCAGAGCTCTCTGCCAAGCATATAAATGACCGCTTTCTTCCAGATAAGGCCATTGATGTAATTGATGAGGTTGGAAGTCTTGCAAGGCTTGAGAGCAAGAATGATGAAAAGATAGTAATCACAAGAGATGATATAGAGAAGATTATATCACTTGTTGCCCGTGTTCCAAAAGAGAGCATGAGTGAAACTGATGTTGATAAACTAAAAGGGCTTGAAGAGAGTATAAAGTCAACTATATATGGACAGAACAATGCAATAGAGAAAATTGTAAAAGCGATTAAAAGATCTAAAGCTGGATTTAACGATGCAAACAAACCAATATCATCTCTGCTATTTATAGGTCCAACAGGTGTTGGAAAGACAGAGTTATCAAAACAGCTTGCAAATACACTGGGAATAAAGTTGATTAGATTTGATATGAGTGAGTATCAAGAGAAGCATAGTGTTGCAAGATTAATTGGTGCTCCTCCGGGCTATGTTGGTTATGATGAGGGAGGATTGCTAACTGAAGCAATAAGAAAGACTCCACACTGTGTTCTTCTTTTAGATGAACTTGAAAAGGCACATCAGGACATATATAATATTCTTCTTCAGGTATTGGACTATGCAACCCTTACAGATAATAGTGGTAGAAAAGCTGATTTTCGCAATGTTATAATAATAATGACCTCCAATGTTGGTGCAAGGGATGTTGGCAAAAATATGGTTGGCTTTGGTGAGCGCAGATTTGATAGAGGTGAGATGAGCAAAGAGGCAGAGCGTATCTTCTCTCCAGAATTCAGAAATAGGCTTGATGGTATAGTTGAATTTAACCACCTCGATTTTAATATGGGACTATCTGTTGCAAGAAAGCATTTAGATGATTTTCAGAAAAAGCTTGAAGAGAAAAATATCTCTGTTGAAATAGATAGTGAGGTCTATGAGTGGTTATCCAACATAGGTGTCTCATCTCCATTTGGCGCTAGAGAAATATTGCGTGTTATTCAAGAGGAGATAAAGACTCACTTTGTTGATGAGATCCTATTTGGTTCTCTGATAAATGGTGGGACAACAAGGATAAGAATTCTGAATGGAGAACTAAAAATTGGTGGTCAGATACTGTTGGATAGTCCCATAGCTTAAAACGGTTTTACTTGAGAAGAGTTGCCACTTTTAGCGATTTGATTCTATTAAATATAGAGGTTTCTGTGTGAAGAAGATATTATTTGTTTTTTTAAATATGATTATTGCTGTAGCTCTCTTTGCTAGTACTGGAAATAATGAGGAGTATACTTGTCCTTTATGTGGTACAGAGTTTGAGTCTTGGACACAGATGTCATATACCACTTTTGGACAAAATCTCGATCTTCGTAAGTTTGGGGCGGCAGCAATACCAACTCCAATACCTAAATGTCCAGAGTGTAATCTTGTTTTTTTTGAGAAGTCTTTTGACAAAGAGGATATAGAGATATTGAAAGCCGAACTAAAAACAAACAATATTTTTGCTAAAGAACCTAATATGCCAAAATATTACTACTATGCAAGAGAGTCTGAAATTGTTGGTCACGACTTGGAAGATATAATATGGCGCTTTTTATCAAGTGTTTGGGAAAATCGAGAGTCTGATAAAAAAAATGGACTGATCAATACAACAATTGAATATATTGATAAATTAGAAAATACAAGCGAAATGTACGATACTTATCAGTTGGTGAAACTGGATCTGTTAAGACGATCTGGACAATTTAATGAGGCAACAAAATTGATTGCAAAGATAAAAACGAATAAAGATTTTTATAAGGATTATATTGTAGAGGTAATAGACTTACAAACAGAGTTAATTAAAAAGAAAGATCAAAAAGAGCACCAATTACCAAAATAGTATGCCAATATTTAGACTCTCTAATGAAATATTTTTTCCAGATCCAAACTTTGCCGAAGATGATGGTCTTTTGGCCTTTGGGGGAGATGTTACAGACTCTTGGGTAGAGACCGCCTATCGCAGTGGAATATTTCCATGGTATAGTGATGATAGAGAGATACTCTGGTGGTCGCCAGATCCAAGATTTGTTCTCTTTCCAAAAGAACTAAAGATTTCAAAGTCACTAAAAAAGGCTATAAAAAAAGAACCATATATAGTAACATTTAATCAAGACTTTCTCTCTGTTATAAATAAGTGTGGAACTCTAAGAAAAAGAGAGGGAACATGGATTACAAAAAAGATCATAAATGCCTACTATGGACTTCACAAGAGGGGTTTGGCAGTTAGTGTGGAGAGCTGGTATGAAAACAAGCTTGTTGGAGGTCTCTATGGTGTTGCAATTGGTAAATGTTTTTATGGCGAGTCGATGTTCCATACTATGGATAATGCCTCGAAAATTGCCTTTGTAACACTTGTTAACAAATTGGTTGAGTTAGATTTTCAAATTATAGACTGTCAGGTTCACACAGACTATCTTGAAAGCTTTGGTGCACGATTTATACCTAGAGAAAATTTTTTATCTATTTTAAGAGAGTTCAATTAGATAATTTTTGGGTAATATTTTTACTATAATGGTCTGTTTAATTTAACCTAAAATTCTTCATATACATCAGTAACATCGTTATGAATAAAAAAGTCATCATCATTATCAACAAACTCAACCTCTATATTATGCAAGTCTGGCCTTATGTTTTGAAGCTTTAATAGAACTGCTTGTTTATACTCTGTTGGGACTTGAACATAGATCTTATGTAGGTCAATCATTTGCTGTATTATTCCCTTATCTTTTTCGAAGGTATCCTCAAGAAAAAGGTGCCCTATGATGATAAGTATATTGGTCTTTGATGCTATGTGGTGCGCTTTTTGCAGTATCAGGCTTGTGTAATTATTGTTGTCAAGAAAGAAACTTACAGTTGGTATCAAAAGGTCATTATACATAAATGACTTATATGATATTACAAGATTATTTAATATATCTGCATCTGACATATTTTTGATTGTTATCCAATCTTTGAGATACTCACTTATCATTCCATTTTTACTGATGTAGTATGTTCCTGCAAGACCAGCTAAATGGAGAATAGCAAATTTTCTTATATCAAAATCAGTATCATCAAAGCCTGCAGAGATCGGATATACTTGCAGCTCTTTAAACATCGTTTCACTATTTTTTGATATATCATAGAAGGCTCTCTCAAGGTTTATCCCTCTATTCCATGTTAATATTTTGATGTTATCTGGCATTATGACATTTGCATGTCTGTCTCTCTCCGATATCTCCCTAAGGAAGTTTTCATATTTAACATTGGCTCTCTTTTTTATATCTTCAAGTAATATTACAGAATTTATAACCGATTTAAACCTTATAATATCTGTCATATTATTGGCTTTATATATAGACATTATAAGTTTTGCCAAAGAGCCATCTTTCGCATACTCTCCATATATCCAGTCCAAATCTGTTAAAAACTTGTTAATAATTATTCTGTTTTCTTTTGATAATGTTGTTATATTTTTATTTATAATATTTTCTATCCAATTTTTGAACTCATTTCGAGCATCCTCTGTAAGAGGGTGGGATAAAAAATTGTTTG
Organism: Spirochaetota bacterium; assembly: GCA_031549085.1. Taxonomy (GTDB): domain Bacteria; phylum Spirochaetota; class GWE2-31-10; order GWE2-31-10; family MWDO01; genus JAVBQL01. Next base: position 202,383 of record JAVBQL010000013.1, on the reverse strand, counting down.
AAGCGAGAGGTCCCATAAAATATGTATAGTTTATATTATCCATAAAGAGGTTCTCCAAAAATGCTTTAAAAAAACATAAGCATATATCTATTCTTTTGGAATTAAAATTTAATGTTTTGTGAAATAATACATTATTTTTGTTTTTATTTCAAGAGATACATTGCAATTTTATTAGCTTTTAAAAAAATAATTTGAGTTTTTAAGGGCTTTTATAATATAAGAATGTTACTGAAATACAATTTCTATTTTTATATTTAATTAGAGTAATTAGGATAAAAATGAAGTATAATTATTATAATTTAATCTAATTGCTTTTTTTAATTGCAATAATATGAAAAAAAGTATAAAATCGGTTTTAATGTTTTATATAATATTATTTTTTTAGGAGGAATTAAATAAAATGGGAAAATCTATGAGTTTTGATGCTTCTACCATTTTAAAGATTGCAGTTATTCTTTTTATCCTATTTTTAGGGCTTACAGACATGATGAAGGCTGGCAAAGTTGGCAATTTCACAAATCCTTTTGCTATCCAAACATTAAAAGATGGCGGGGATATAGGTAAGGCTAAAAATCTATCAATGATCTTTGGTGTTGTTGAAGTTGTTTGTGCTGCTTTCTTATGTGTTGCTATGTTTGTTGATTTAAAGGGAATTACTCCAATAGCAAACCTTGTTATTATGATAATTTGGGCAATTAGAGCGATTCTGGTGAGTTTTGTTTGGCAAAGTCTGCCTAAAAATCCAAAAATGGAAGATCTCTTTGCTTGGCTTACAATTTTGATGTTACAAATAATAGTTCTTGCTGCTATTTGGGCAACAGGAAAAAAGGCTTAATTCTGTTCTTTTAAATTTTGGGGTAAAAAAATTACCCCAAAATTATCTTATTTTATCTACCAATTTATAATATTTATAATAGCCCCCATATCAAATAAAAGGTTTTATATAGTTCTATTATATAATAATCCTATCCAACTTTTAATAAGTAATTAATCTTATTTTCTGGCTTACTTTTTTTTAATGCCATTCGCTCGTTATATCTCATCATACTGATAGGAAAACCAAAGATTTATTTTTATAGCTAGTTTTATATTAATAGTATATTCATAGCAATGACATTGTCTATATAATTACCTATTTTTAGATAAATAGTATCAATAATTGATAAAGTATAATGAAAGATTTTTTGACAAAATAAAATTATTCTATTATAAATATCCTTAATGTAAGTTCAAAAAATTATTATAAGTTAAAAAGGTATGTTTAAGAGATGACCATATATAGATTGGAAAATCCATGGGGACTACTTTTTCTGATAGTTCCAGCTGTTGTACTTTTAATTTTTCTTTTAAACAAAAGGGTCTTTAAAAAGGGAGCAAGTATAAGTGGTGTCTCCCTTATTACCAATAAAAACCCATCATTTAAAATTGTTGGCTACTATTTTGCAATGGCACTCTTTTTTGTAGGGCTCTTTATAGCAACATTTAGTCTTTCAAAGCCTCAAAGTGGAATCAAAAAAGAGAGGTATATTACTCAAGGTATTGATATCATGATCTCTCTTGATGTCTCTGGCAGTATGTTAAGAAAAGACTCAATGGTTGCCCCATCAAGAATTGATATTGCAAAAGTTATCATAAATGAGTTTATTGATAAGCGTAAGGGAGATAGAATTGGACTGGTGACCTTTGAGAGTTCATCAATGGTTAAGTGCCCTGCAACACTAAACCACACACTCCTAAAAAGTATAGTAAGCAAGATATATATAGATCCAAATAAACAGACAGCAACAGCCATTGGGCTTGGACTTGCGAGCAGTGTGAATAGACTATTAAAAATAACAGATAACACTTTAAGTAGTTCTAAAATAGTAATACTTGTAACTGATGGTGCAAACAACACTGGAGAGATTAGTCCTGAAGCAGCAACAAAGATAGCTGCATCAGAAAATATAAAGGTCTACACAATAGGCATAGGCGAGAATGGCGAGGTTGATATGGATCTATTAGAAGATATTGCTTCAAAAACAGGTGCAAAATTTTTTTATGCAAAGACATCAGCTGAACTTGGTAGTGCCTTTAGTGAGATAGATAAGCTTGAAAAAATAGAGATGGAGAGTGTTGAATTTGCAAGGTTCAACAATATTGGATACAATGTTGCTCTGTTTGGGATTATATTGCTAACTATTGGAATATTTCTTAATTCACTTATTTTTAGGAGATTGTAGAGATGTTTGAAAATAGATATGCCTTCTTTCTATTTATACTTATTCCATTTATTATACTGGTTTTTATACTTGAAATTTTCTCATATAAAAAGAGAGTTAAAATAATTGGTGGTACTAATATTGATAAGATTTTACCTTATTACTCTGAGAACAGAAACTGGCTTAAGATGATAGTCTGGACAGTAGCCTTTATATTTGTAATTTTGGCTGTTGCAAGGCCAAAGTGGGGTACAGAAACAATTGAAGCAACATTTAAAGGGCGAGATGTTCTTATAGTGCTTGACACTTCATACTCGATGGCAGTAAAAGATATTCCTCCATCAAGACTTGATGCTGCAAAAATTGCTATAGAGGAGCTATTAAAAAGCGAAAAAGGGGATAGGGTTGGACTTATGGTTTTTAGTGGCAGTGCAGAACTTTTAGTACCAATCACTACGGACTACAGTTCACTCGCATTTTTTTTGGAGTCTGTCTACCCAGATATGCTTCAGAAAGATGGAACAAATATAAGCAATGCTCTTCTAACAGGGATCTCATCATTTCAAGATGATGAACCTAGAAACAAGATGATTCTTCTTATAACTGATGGGGAGGATCTGCAGGGTGAGTACTACTCAACATTAAACAAGTTAAAAGATGCAGGCATTAAAGTTTTCACTGTTGGTGTTGGTACAAAAAATGGTGAGCCAATACCAATGAAGAATAATAGAGGTGAAATTGAAGGTTATATGAAAGATAGCTCTGGAAACTATGTAATAAGCAGGCTTGATGAAAAGAGGCTTGTTGAAATTGCAGAGGCAACAAATAGCAGCTATATGAGAATGACAGGTAATAAAAATGATCTAAGAAAATTTGTTGAGTCGATAGATTCTGTTGAGGCGAAAGAGAGTGGCAAGGAGAAATATGAGCAGAAAAAAGAGCACTATGATATATTTCTAATTCCAGCCCTTATATTGTTTGCAATTGGTTTTATACTTGGAGAGGGGAAGTTCTATAACAGATTTAAAAATGGTAATGTATTTACTATGAAGTCTTTTTTAGTTATTCTTTTTTTGAGTTTTACTTTCTATTCATATTCCAATGACATAGAAGATCTATCTAGTGATATAAAGAAAGATGAAATAGTAGAGAATAACTTAAATGGTGGCTTTTTTGGTAATAGAGAGTTTAAGAAGGGAAATTATAATAAGGCTATACAAAACTACTCAAGTGCAAATGATGTATTAAAAGAGAATGACCTTGCAAAATTATACTACAACACAGGCAACAGCTACTATAAGTTAAATCAATTTGATAAGGCAAAAGAGAGCTATGATAATGCTCTTCTCTTTGCAAAAGATGATAGTTTGAAATCATCTATCTACTATAATCAGGGATTAAACTATTTCAAACAGCAGAACTACTCATCTTCAAAAGAGATGTTTAAAAAGTCACTTTTGTTAAATGGGAGTGATGATGATACAAGATACAATTATGAGGTTGTCTCTATCTTAGAAAAAAAACAGCAACAGCAACAGCAGCAACAAAACCAAGAGCAGCAACAAGATAATCAAGAGAGTAAAAATAGTGATGAGATGAACGAACAAGATAAGGATAAGATGCTTCAGGCTTTGGAAGAGAAAGAGAAAAATGAGAATAGGGAAGAGGCAGAGAGGAATAGTCAGAGAAATAGCAACAGGAGTAGGTTTTGGTAAAAAAGTTTTTTTTAATATTATTTATATTTAACTGTTTTCTAATTTTCCCACAAGTTAGTGTTGAATTAAAATCTTCAAAGACATCTGTCTATGTAAATACTCCATTTCAAATAAGTGTAGAGGTTAGTGGTAGAAATGCAAAATTTCAAGAGGTTAGGGATCTTGATGATAGTGTTAAGTTGAAACATATAGGAAACAGCTCAAACTACTCTTTTATAAATGGTGTCGCAAAGTCAACATCCATTGCTACCTATATGGTTGTTATCTCAAAAGTTGGAAATTATAAAATTGGCCCGTTTGTCTATAAAGATGGAAACACCCTATATGAATCAAATGTACTTGAAATGAGCGTAACAACAAGTGGCAGTGCAAGCAATGGTGAGAACGATCTAAATGAATATGAGAATTCGAACTATATTATAATGATAGAGGTTTCAAAAAAATCAATATATGTTAATGAACCTCTTCTTGTTAGTGTGAAGCTCTATGCAAAAGAGCAGCTTCAGCAAATAAGTTATGATTCACTAAAGATGCCATCAGATGCTTGGGTTGAAAATATAAATCAGACAGAATCTTATAGGGGAGAGGTTAGAATAAACAATCAAACCTATAATGAGTATGAGATAGAGAGAAAGAGGGTCTTCTTGCCTGACTATGGTGAGTTTACAATTCCACCTGTTGTATTTAACTTCAATGGTGTATCAGGGCATAGCACATCATGGTTCTCATATCTTGAGCCTATGAGTATACATTCAAGATCTGTAAAAATTGATGTATTGCCACTGCCAAAGACAGATAAGAATTTTTCTGGCTTTGTTGGAGTTGTAACCTCTTTAAAGGCCGAACTTTCAAAAGACAAATTAAAACTTAATGAACCAACACAGCTAACAATAAGATTGGTTGCTGATGGAAACCTGCATAATATAAGTAATATAAACTATTCAACCTCATCAGAGAGTCTTGATGAGTACTCAACAAAGAGTGAAACTTCACTGGATGGTGGCAAAAGGGTAAAAAAATGGGATATATTGTTAGTCCCAAAAAAGAGTGGAGAGTGTGAACTAACCATTGATGATTTTACCTATTTTGATATAGCAAAAAGAGAGTATATTACTATTCCAAAGGAGAAGCTATCACTAGAGGTCTCTAATGAATCTATTGCTTCTAATGAAGAGCTTATTTTGCATAGCAGTAGCAATACTAATCAAGATAATAATAAAAATGTTAACATTGAAACCGTTCCAGATGAGATAGGTTTTATAAAAACACATATTGGTTCTAAATTTAATAAGGGTATTTATAATATCTATCTCTATATAATGGCTGCAATATACATTATAATTATATTGATTGCATTGATTATTTTGATTAGAGGGGTGATAGAGAGACATCTATTAAAAAACAGCAAAGATTATCAAAGGAAAAATGCCTATAAAAAATATCAGGAAGAGATAAAGAATTCAATAAAAAATATTGAAAAATCGAATGATACAAGTAAGCCACTAAATGATATTTATAAAATTGTTGAGACCTATTTTAACAGCAAATTTTCCACCCACTCTGTAGATTTTACCTACCTAAAAATTATTGAGAAGATAGATATAGATGATAAATACAAATCTATGTTAAAAGATTTTTTTGATACAATATCATTTGGAAGATTTGCAGGAAAAACTCTTACAAAAATAGAGATTATAACTATGATTGATAAGATTAGTTCTATTATAAAAGAGATAGAGAGAGGTGATGGGTATTAGGTTTTTTTTATAAACCCCCAAACCCCTTTTCAAAAATATAGAGTTAAGAATATTTAGTTTATATTTAAAAAGATAATATCTATTTTATAAAAGGTATTTATCAGAAAAGACGTGACACGCAAAAAAAGAAAAAAAAGGAAACTTGATTATGTTTAAACAAAAAATTACTATATTTATAATTTGTATGATGTTTGTTGGGACTCTTATGCTTAAAGCTGATTCTATTGATTTTAGAGCAGAATTTGATAATGCAACAAACTATTATGAAGCAAAAGAGTATAAAAAAGCATCAGAAATCTACTCTAAGCTTATAGAGAATGGTTATAATAATTTTAATGTTAATTTTAATAAAGGTTCATCATCTTTTGAACTTGAGCGTTATGGAGAGGCAAAGTTCTATTATCTAAAGGCATTAAAGAAAAATCCTTTTGATAAAGAGCTAAAAACCAATATAAAAGTAACATATAAAAAACTTGGAGAAGATCCATCGGACAGTGATGTTGAAATTATGTCAGCAAGAATGCTATATTTTTTTAGTCCAACAGTTGTATTTGTTCTTTTTATAATTTCTATAATTCTTGTTATTTTATCTATAATTCTTTTTAGAAGACTTGAGAATAGAAGAGTGCTTATCTTTTTTGTAGTTTTTTCTGTTTTATCACTTATCTTTACTACACTCTATGTTTTTCAATATATAGATTTGAACAGAAAATTTTTTATTGTTACAAGCAAAGAGACTCCATGTTATGTAACACCAAATAGTGGTGATTTGGTACTAGTAACTTTAAAAGAGGGGGCAAAACTAAAAATAGTTGATATGACAAATAATTTTATAAAGACTGATTTAAATAATGGGCTCTATGGATTTGTTGATAAAAGTAAAGTAGTGTTTTAATATCTTAACAGATAAACGAAAGTAAAAAAATAGAGGGCACTTCTTTAATGTAAAGTGCCCTCTATTTTTTTATCTTGATAAGAGAGGGAGGAAAAAAGTAGAGATGATTAGTGAGAAATTTTATCAAGAAGATACTATTCTACTTAAATACTACGAGGTAGAAAACGCTCTTAAGCCTATAGTCTTTATACATGCACAGGGTGTAGATGGGACAAGCTTTAAAGAGACCTTTAAAAAACTCTCAAAAAAGTATCACATATATTCAATTGATTGCTATGGCCATGGTGGCAGTTTGCATGATGAGAACAAATACAACATTAGAGACATAAGTGAAACGATTATTTGCTTTATCGAAAGGATAGTCAAAAATAGAGTCTATCTTTTAGGTCACTCTTCAGGCGGATTAATTGCTGCATATATTGCAGCCGAAACTGATTTGTGTGAAAAGCTTATATTGGAAGATCCGCCATTTTTCTCCTCACAAGGTGAAAGAAGAAAACAGACTTTTAACTATGTTGACCTATCAACGATTTGTCACAATTTTATTAATCAAAATGAAAGCAAAGATTTTGTATTATACTATTTCATTAACCAGTATGCATGGAATTTCTTTCCTGATAAATCTAGAGAGAATTTAAAAGAAAAGTTAGTTGGAATTGCATCAAAATATCGTAAAAAACATCCAGACAAAGATCTTAAAGTTATGTTTTGGCCGAAAGCTGCTTTGAGTGGTTTTCAAGGTATGAATAACTATGATCCTCTGTTTGGTGAAAAATTTTATAATGATAGTTTTCATTGTGGAATCCCACACGAAAATTTGTTAAAGCAAATCAAGTGTGAAACTATTTTTTTAAAAGCAAAAACTAACATAAATAAAGATGGATTATTATTAGCATCATTAAATGAAGAAGATTTAAAACAAATTTCTGAGTTGGTTAGTAATTGCAAAGTTGTACATTTTGATTGTGGACATGGTATTCATATAGAAAATAAAAAAGAGTTTATAAATTGTTTGATGCAGATATAAATGATAATTGAATGATAAAAAAGACAGGGGATTGTTCTCCTGTCTTTTTTATTTCATAATTATAAAATTATCTAACTTTAAAAAACTTGATTAGATCATACATCTCTTTTGATTGAGACTCCATCTCCTCTGATGAGGCCGCAAGCTCCTCAGAGTGTTTGCTCAGTAGATTTGAAGCCTTCTCTTGCTCATCAGCAGAATTTAGTAGATTTTTAATCTCATCTTTTTGCTCTTTTGCATTTGCTGTAATCTCTTGAACCATATTCTTTGTCTTTAAGATTTCAGGAATCAAATTGCTTATAAGCTTTCCTGCCTTGTTTGATATTCCAACTGTATCTATAGCAAGATTTTTTATCTCACCCGAGCTGTTAATTGTTCTTTCAGCAAGTTTTTTAACTTCAGATGCAACAACCGCAAATCCTTCACCATCTTTACCAGCTCTTGCCGCCTCTATTGCTGCATTAAGGGCTAACATATTTGTATTGGTTGCAATATCAGTTATTATCTCTATAGTATCAGATATTTTACTCATAGATTCAACTGTCTCATTTACAGCATCCCCACCATTTTGAGCATCAATAGCAACCGTTTGAGATATTTTTTCACACTCTATTGCACTTGTAGTATTTTTTACAATTAGTTGTTCAATCTGTTTTAACGAGCTGTTAGTCTCATTAACTGTAGAGCTCAGTTCAGTTGATACCTGTGCCAATGATTGTGCGGCATTTGATATCTGTGAAGCTCCATTATGAATCTTATTTGAATCGGTTGTTAGTGTAGAGATCATTTCATTCAGTTTTTTTATAAACCCATTTAAAGATATACCAAGCTCACCAATTTCATCTTTTGATCTAACTGGAAATTCCATTGTAAGATCGCCTTGTACCATCTCATTTATTGTACCTATTGTTTGTTTAAGTGGATCTAGTAGTTTTGATAAGATTGATACTATAAGGAATATGCTTATAGGAAAAGTCACGGCTATAATAATGGATAAGACAAGTATTAAGCCATTTATTATAATTTCAGCATCAGCAGAGAGAACTCCAACAAACCACATTCCTATTACTTTTTTATTTGCATCAAGAATTGGCGTGTAATATGAGATATAGTTTTTGTCAACGATTGTTACCTTTCCAGAGTATGACTCCCCTTTTTTCAAAACTTTATCTATAACAGCATCTGACGCCTTCGTTCCAATTGCTCTCTCTCCACTCTTTGTCATAATGTTTGTGGCAACTCTTGTATCATTTGCAAATACTGTAGCAACGATCCCAAGCAATTGTCTAAAATCATCAACATCATTAAATTTATTGTTAAAAGAGATATCACCTTTATATATTATACCATCTTTTATTGACCAATCACCCGAGTATCTAGAGTTTATAATTTCATAAGATAGGGTAGATGCTGCCTGAAGCTCCTTTTCAAAACCTTTGTTAGCTGTATATTGAACAGATGCCAAAATTAAGTATGTAAAAATAGCTGTGATCAAAACAAAAATGGAGATGACAGTTATTAATATTTTTGCCTTTAGTTTCATAAAAAATATCCTTTTTTAATTTGTATTTATATTATCGTAAATGGACTCTAAATAAAAAACATTTAACCTAATATTTATTAAATAGTCAACCAAAATATTTAAAAAAAAACGTAATCTGTAGCCTAAATATAATATTTAGCCTAATACAGTCTATTATGAGAAATTTTAATTTACTAAAGGCTTATATAATTTATCTTTTATTTTAATAATAGATATTTATTAATAGCATTAAGATAGGCCTTTCCACTTGCTTCAATTATATCTGTAGATATACCTTTGCCATTATACTGCTTGCCATCAATATCCAATGTCACCAAAACCTCTCCCTGAGAGTCTTTCCCCGCTGTTATTCCCTTTACAACATACTCTGTGAGAATACTTTCAATATTGACAATAGAATCTATCGCATTAAACAAGGAGTCAACAGGGCCATCACCATAGTCGCTTTTTATGATCTCATCTTCACCCTTCTTCAATTTTACTGTTGCTGTGTGAATTACATTAGAGCCTGTTGTTATCTGATGGTAAACAAAATTATATACGCTTTGGCTCTTATCAATCAAGTCTCCCCAAATAACAAGTAGGTCATCAATAAAGACATGTTTTTTGATATCAGCAAGTTTATTAAAAGAGGCATAGGCTTTTTCCAACATTTCATCGTTATTGAAGACAATTCCAAATTTGTTAAGGGCAGTTTTAAAGCCATTTATACCACTGTGCCTCCCCAAAACAAGATTGTCAATATCTCTTCCAATAGATTTTGGATCAATAATTTCATATGTCTCTCTATTCTTTATAACACCATCTTGATGAATGCCAGACTCATGTGCAAAGACATTATCTCCAATTATTGGTTTACTAACAGATGGCAATATGCCTGTCAATCTTGTTAAAAGTCTTGATGTTGGATAGATGTTCTCTATTTTTATATTTGTTTTTTTATTTAGAATTTTTTCTCTAGTAACAAGGGTCATAACAACCTCCTCTAGTGAGGTGTTCCCTGCCCTCTCCCCTATTCCATTTATTGTTACTTCAGCCTGATTTGCTCCACTCTCTATTGCGGCAAGTGTGTTTGCTGTTGCAAGTCCCAAATCGTTATGACAGTGAACAGATAGATAGACACTATCTTTGAATTCTGGAATGGCACTCTTAATCTTTTTAATCATCTCTCCAAATTCATTTGGAGTTGTATAGCCAACAGTGTCAGGCACATTAATTGAGGTCGCTCCAGATTTTATAGCAGTCTTAAAAACTTCAATTAGAAAATCTATATCGCTTCTTGAGGCATCCTCTGCTGAAAACTCAATTTCACTAAAAAATTTCTTTCCATATGAGACTGACTCCTCCACCATCTTTAATACTTCTTGAGGACTCTTTTTAAGCTTGTGTTCCATATGTATTGGTGAAGTTGCTATAAATGTATGCAACATTGCATTTTTAGCTCCGATCGTTGCTTCATGTGCAGCATCGATATCCTTTTTTACAGTTCTTGCCAAAACTGCAATTTTTGGTCTAGTAACTTCACTAATGATAGTTTTTACAGCATCAAACTGTACTTGTGAAGAGACTGGAAAACCAGCTTCAATTATATCAACTCCAAGCCTATCCAATGCTTTTGCAATCTCAAGCTTTTGTTCTATTGTCATAGATGCACCGGGAGATTGCTCTCCATCTCTTAATGTTGTATCAAAAATTCTAACAAAATTATCCATAATAGTTACTCCTTTATTAAGTACATAGTTGAAAAAATATTAATTAATCTTCATGATCAAATTTTAAATATTGTTATTTCCTCTTTTGTTTTTGGCTTATACAATAGCAGTATAATCCTCATAACAATTAAGATGGGAAATAAAAAATGCTTGCTTTTATAGACGAATTGCCAATTGAGGCATAAATATAGAACTCCCCTAAGGGAGGAGAAGAAGGCTTAGAAGTGAAGATATAAATGTAGATTTTGTTAAAAAATCACTTTTATTTTTCATGTTTTGAAGATTAATACTATTTATCTATTTTGTCAATATTTTTTTATTTTCTCTTTCTCTTTTTTTGAGTGACATTCGCTCATTTTATACTTTCATACTGATAAGTAAACTAGAAATGAAATCTCATTCAGTGTTTAATATTAATAGGATATTCGTAAAAATAGTGCTTTTAAAATGGTTATATATTAATGCTAAATTCAAATAAACTGTAAATTATAATATCCTAATAGCCTTTCTGAATTCAGATTTTAAACCTGCAAAATCTTCAACAACAATCCGTAACCCTATCGTATCTGGTATAGAATATATTTCACAAAGATAAAAATCAAAGTCTGTCTTGTTTGCATATATCTCTTCAAATACCATATTGCAACTCTCTACTATATAAGAAGATTCTGTCTTTTTCATAGAATCAAAAACAAGCTCACTCTTATCTTTTCCATCAATCATTACCTTAATTTTGTAAGGAGTAATGTTATATTGAGAGTTGTTAATTCTATCAATAGCAGTTATGAATAACCTACCACCTTTTCTAACACTGCTTCCTCTAGATATTGATATTCGCTCATTATCATTGGTTATAAAGTAGACATCCTCTATGCGAGGACTCTCACTGTCTTTTTGGTTTATAAACCCAATAGGATTAATTAATCTGTTGTTTTTTGTATCCTCTACTTCTAAGTGTAAATGATGTCCTGTAGAGTGTCCAGAGTTTCCAACTACCCCTATTTTTTCACCTATTTGGTAGTGTGTTTTAGTTGGTGTAATTGAATTGTCTTGTAAATGTGAGTAACTTACTCTGCTATTTTCAGCCTTGTCCTCTATTATTATAAAATTTCCGTTGCCATATGGGATATTTCCCAATCTGTCTTTATTATAGAAAATCAGCTCGCCATTAGAGATAGAACGTATATCTTGATCAGTTGCAGCTAAATCTAGTCCTGTATGAAAATGGTCTCCTCTTGAATCTCCAAAGGTTGATGTAATTTTGTATACATCCATTATATCTTGCTGTTCTTGATTAGGTGGTACCATTCTTGTTTGAGAGTAGAGATTAATTAATAAAAAAGAGAATATAAAAATTAAAAATGTCTTTTTTGTTATAGATAATCTTACCATTAATAGTATCCTTGAGTTTTATAGTATATTTAAATTTTTTTATTCAACAAATTAAGCATAATAAAATAATAGTGAATTGTCTATATTAAAAAAAATCTTTTGTAAATAAAATTATAAGTTTGATGTTTATCTCTTTTTTTGCTATATAATTTGAAAATATCAATATTTTTAGGAATGGTGTATGGTAGTAAAACTTGCTGGTTTTAACATAGATGTGGAAAACATTGCTGTTTTAGAGGAGTCTTTAGTCAGTGGAGATAATACATTGATTAATGAAACTTTTAGAAAACTGCACTGGACACCAGAAACTATAAGCGCATCATACGCAAGAATCTCAAGAAATCCTAATCCAATATCTGAAATTAGGGAAGCTGCAAGAGAGGAGATAGAGAAAGCAAGAAAGTCCAATCAAAATATAATATTTGATATGGGGCACTCCTCAATTGCTGAACATGCCTTTTTTAATATAGATATAGTTGGAATCTCAAGGCTTCTATCTGAAGAGCTTGAGAAGGGAAGATTGCTCTCATTTACTGAGAAGTCACAAAGATATATAAAGATTGGCGAGGATATCTTCTATCCCGACTCATTTAAAGAGGATAAGGACTTTTTTGATAGATATGTTGGTTTAACAAAGGAGCTCTTTGATACCTATCTTTTGATGCATAAAAAACTTGAGAAATACTTTATTGATAAATATGGTATTGATGAAACTTCAAAAAATTATAGAGATGTAATCAATTTGGCAAAGGAGGATGCAAGATATATCCTGCCTTTAGCTACACTAACACAGCTTGGATTAAGCGGAAATGCGAGGTCTCTTGAGAAGCTGATTAGCAAGCTTCGCTCTCTAAAACTAAAAGAGGCAAAAGAGCTTGGAGACAAAATTTATAGTGAAATAGTAAAGTATGCTCCATCATTAATAAGATATGTTACTCCAAATAGAAGTGATATAAATTATTTAGAAAATATTGATATTAGCTCTTTAAAAAGTAGAAATAACCCTTCAGATAAAGATGTTGAGTTAATAGATTATGATAGAGATGGAGAGATTAAGATTGCTGCTGCGATATTGTTGAAACACTCCTCTCTAACCTATGGGGAGACGACAACTTTTGCCTCAAAAATGGCTAGAAATGATCTTTTTAATATATTGAAAAAATCTATTGCCGATCTAAATTTTTATAATCCGCTACCAAAGGAATATGAAAATCTCTACTTTGGTTTTAATATAGGGTTATCTGCCACAGCTTTTGCGCAGCTTAAGAGACACAGAATGGCTACAATTATTGATGGGAAGTACTCTACAAAACTTGATATTAAGATTCCACAATCAATAATTGAGACAAGCCAAAAGGAACTATTTTTAGAAAAAATCGCAAAAATTAACTCCCTATATAGAGAGGCAAAAGATAAATTTGGTGATGAAGCTAAATATATTTTATCAAACTCTCATAAAAAAAATGTCTATATGAAGCTTAATTTTAGAGAGCTATCACACATTGCAAGGCTTAGACTTGATAAACATTCACAATGGGATATTAGAGAGATTGCAGCCTTAATGGTAGATGAGATAAAAAAGGTTTATCCGGAACTCTCTTTGTTGCTTTGTTCCAAAGAGGATTTTTCAGAAAACAAACAAAAGTTCTTAAATATTTAGGTTTTATACATAGAGTTCTTTAGAAATTAAATAGCTAAAGAACTCTAATTTTTTTATAAAGTAAGTTTATTATTTATGCAATAAACAAGATGGCAAAAACAAAGCTTTTTTTGTATAAAAAATTTGTTAAAAAAGACATGGTAAGAAAGTAAAAAAAATAAAAATGGACTGAGGGTTTAGAAAAAGATATGGATAATCCAATATTAGATGAAATTATCAAATTAAGAGAAAAGATCAAAGAGGCAGATAAAGCCTATTATGTTGATTCCAATCCCATAATGAGTGATAAAGATTATGATCTTCTATTTGATAAACTAAAAAAAATTGAGAAAGAGCATCCAGAATATGATGATCCACTATCTCCAATCAAGAGGGTTGGTTCAGATCTTGATACCTCTCTTGAGGAGAGGAAGCACTCCATTCCTGTCCTATCACTTGATAAGGCCTATTCAGTAGATGATGTAAAAAGCTGGATAGAGAAGACCGAAAAGAAGGTTAACTCAGATTTATCTCTTGTGGTGGAGCCAAAAATAGATGGCTTAAGTGTTGTTCTCTATTACAACAATGGTGGCTTGGAGTATGGGTTAACAAGAGGTAATGGTGAAGTAGGCAATGATATTACCAACAATTTAAAAACTATCAAGAGTATACCGCTTACGACAAATTATAAAAAAAAGTTTGCTGTACGTGGTGAAGTCTTTATGAAAAGGGAACAGTTTGCTGAATTTAATGAGAAATATGCAAATGGGCTCTACTCAAACCCGCGTAACCTTGCAAGTGGAGCAATAAAGCGAATTAAATCCAGTGAGACAGCGCTCTTTCCACTCTCTATATTTGTTTATGAGCTGTTTTTATTGGAAGATAAAGAGTTTGATTCTCATATAGACTCATTAAGCTTTCTTAAAAGTGAGGGGTTTTTAGTTAATGACTATCTTGGTTTCTTCTCCAATGGTGAGAAAAAGAGTTTTTCATCTAAAGAGTTTGTTACAGGTTCCCTCTATGATTCAGTTAGTTATGTTGATAATTTTAAAAATATTAGAAAAAATATCCCATATGACATAGATGGTCTTGTTATAAAAATTGATTCTCTGCCTGATAGAGATAAGCTTGGTTTCACAGAGCACCACCCAAGATGGGCAATAGCTTTCAAGTTTGAAGCCCCTTTAGCAGAGACAGTTGTTGAATCTATTGATGTTCAAATTGGTCGTGGAGGCAGGGCAACCCCTGTTGCAAACTTAAAGCCAGTAGAACTTGCTGGCTCAACAATTGCAAGGGCAACACTTCATAACCAGGATTATATAGATGCAATTGGTGTCAATATAGGAGATACTGTCTCTATATCAAAGAGAGGTGATGTAATCCCTGCTGTAGAAGAGGTTATAGAGAAGGGTGAACATTTGGAGCCATTTAAGATTCCACTTGTTTGTCCAAGCTGCAAGGAGCCACTATATCCTGATGGAGCACATCTCTTTTGCAAAAATGAGGCTTGTCCAAAGAGAGTGCTTGGTGGATTGCAATATTTTGTTGGAAGAGACCAGATGGATATTGAAAGTTTAGGTGATAAGACAATTGAATTCCTTTTTGATAAGGGGTTTGTCAAAAGCATTACAGATATATATGAGTTTGATTATGACAAGCTTTCATTATATGAAGGTTTTAAAGATAAAAAGATAAACAATATAAAAGAGGCTGTTGAAAAATCAAAGAGTACAGATTTTAAAGTAGTGCTCTACTCGTTGGGTCTAAAAGATATTGGTAAAAAGGTATCAGAACTATTGGTAAAAAAATTTAAGAGTATAGATAATATAGTAGCCGAAGCATCAAAGAGAGACTCTACAATCTTTTCAAGAATTGATGGAATTGGCGAAATCTTGGCAAATTCTATAGTTGAACATTTTAATAATCCATCATTAATAGCATTAATTAATAAATTGAGATCTTATGGTTTTGTTTTAGAGAGTAATGAAACTGATGATAGCAGCAATTTAGGTTTTCTATCTGGAACGAAGTGGGTAATCACTGGAAGTTTTGATAATTTCAAACCGCGTGAAAAGGCAAAAGAGCTTATTGAGAGCTTTGGCGGAACTGTTATGGATTCAATATCTTCAAAGACAAGCTACCTTTTGGCTGGAGCTGAGGCGGGCTCTAAACTTGATAAAGCGAAAAAGCTCAATGTTAAGATAGTTGATGAATCACAATTTATGGATATCATTAATAAAGAAGCGCTATCATAGTTGGTGTATTAAAAAAATCTAAATTAAATAAACTTAACGATTTAGTAGTCTATCTGTTAGAAAAAAAATATATTCCAATCAATATTCTTCAAAGGAGGCCCTGTAAAAGTTTTTTAATTATCTTTTACAGAACCTTTTTGTTTAGGAAAAAAGTTTCTATGAAACTAGTTTACAGTTATAATATCAGTTTCGTCAATTACCAACGGATCTGTTGCCATATCGCCGCCACTGAATTTCCACTGCTCAGGAGCAGTTGTTACCATTCCTCTAAGTTGTCCGCTGTCAGCATCGTAGGTGTTGATATAAATTTTCCACCCATCGAGTGAAGATGGAGAGCCCAAAGATTCTGGCGATACAAATATTTGTATAAGTCCTGGGGTCTTCTCCCCTGTTGTTACACCTGTCCAATCAACTTTTGATGTTGGTGCAACTGATACAGGTGTTCCATTGTCAGTTGCAGATGCACCCACACTGCTGTATGCAAATGAGCTCCACCCCTCCATCTTTAATAGGTAGTCCCACTTAAAGCTATCTGGAAGTGTGTAGTTGTGTTTTGGATATAGTGCACACCCTGTAGATGAGCCCGGTTTTTGGAAAAATATTCCAAACATAACATGATCAAACATATTTGTTGTTGGATTCCAAACTTTTGACATTGTCCTTGTTGATATGTCGAGGCGTAGAGAGGTTCCAGATTGGTATACCTCTACTTTAGTAATATCCATTTGTCCCTTAAATGTTGTATCTGTTGGAAGAGCATAAGTGTGTCCACTTGGTCCCGTGTCATCATTTTCTGGGTCGGTTATGGTTGCAATTTTTACATATGGACGTACATATGAAAACGATACAGTGTTGGATGATGCATATACTCCGCCTCCATTATCCATTAAAAGAGTGATTGTGTTTATTCCATTTGTGCATGAGCTTAAATCATAAGTAATAGAAAATGGTGTTGCCGTGATTGACTCTGTTACTGCACTATTAAAATTGTCATTTAGAACAATTTTTATATTTTTAGGGAGTGTAATTGATGTGTCTACAGTTCCATCTATTGTAAAATCATATGCTTCAATTTGAGTAGGATAAGAAGATGTAATGTTAATTAGCTCCTTATCAATATCAACAGTTTCTCCCTTAGCCTTTAGCATATATATTCCATATCCTTTTGCAGGGATCAGAACATTTATGCTTCCTCCATTTTGAACAACAATATCTGAAGGAAATCCAGCTGTAGATGGCTGAAGGATAGAGATTTTATCTCCTGCCTCAAATCCTGAGTTGATACTTAGAAATTTATCAGATTCTGAAGTATTTGCAATTATAAGTGCCTCTTTATCAATTCCTTTTTCTAAGGCACCAGAACTATCTTTTTCTGTGATTTTATAAGAGAATAGCCCAGCAGAGCCACTATCTTTTACTATATCAAGCTGGTTGTATCTAAATACTCTGTTATTTTTTCTTAAAGCAATAATGTCTTTAAAAAAGTCATACCAGTTTCCACTTTCAGTAAAGAGATCAGTTGCATTTGTTCCCATTAGACCATCATATCCTCCGGCAAACATTGCTTGACGTCTTCCAACATCGAAGCCCTGTTCCACACCATAATATATTTGAGGAACACCAGGGATTGTCATAATTATTGCATATGCTGCCTTTACCATCTTTTCATCGGTATCTTTTAAGAGCCTCTCCATATCATGATTATCTACAAAAGTTATCAATTTATCAGGGTTGTCATAACCAACAGTGTATCTTTGGTTTAACACATTAGAAATATTTGATGTTGGTCTTCCGCCTCCAAAAACATCTCTTAAAGCGATATTAAGAGGGAAGTAAATTGCTCCATCAATTCTCTTTTTTGATCCTGATTTTGTATAAGATGCATTTATTGTGTCACTATCAGTCCATGCTTCACCAAAAGAGATGAAATCATTTTTTCCAACATCTTTTGCATACTCTCTTACACCCTTGTTTTTTGTCTCTGTTCCATTGATAAAGTCTTCAAAAAAGTCTGGTTCTACATACATAACAGTATCAATTCTATATCCATCAATTCCAGCTTTATCAATCCAATATCTAAAGTATCCTCTTAATAAATTTCTAACAACATTGTTTGTTGTTTTTATATCATCAAGATCACTCATTTGATATGTAAGTGTTTGATTTTTATCAGTAAAATTGGCTATTTTTGGATTCCAGTTGTAGAAAGATGAGTTTGTTAATTCATCAACAGTGTATAGGTTTGGATCGTTCATTTTCCATGGTAATTGTTCTGGGTATTTATATGGTACTGAATTTGGTGTTTGCTCAAATACACTTGTAGATAGTGGTTTGTTTTTCAACATTGCCGCTGTTATAGGTCTCCCTATCTTCATATAGTCGCCAACATGATTTACAACAATGTCCTGTATTATATACATATTTTTATCATGTGCACTGTTTACCAAAGATTGATAATCTGCCAAAGTTCCTGCATGAAAATCTACCTTTGTAAAATCACTTGCCCAGTAGCCATGAAAACCGTGATAGTTCCCCTCTGATACCTGATTTTTAATTGGAGGAGTAAGCCAAACAGCCGTTGCTCCAAGATTTTTTATATAGTCAAGTTTTGCCTCAATACCTTTAAGGTCTCCACCATTATAGCCAGACTCCACCTGTCCGGGCAATACAAGCGTCTCATCAAAACTATCACCATCATTGTCATTTGCAGTATCACCATTATAGAAGCGATCTGTCATAAGAAAATAGATAATTTGGTCTTGCCAATTTGGTGAGGCAATTGCTGTTCCACTATAATCAGTTGCTCTGTCTAAATCAAAATCGAAAGCTGTCATAGCATATCGTTTTGTTCCATCAGCGAGAAGAGCCATAGCTCTTATTACACATTGTGTATTGACTGTAATAGGACCATTATATTTTGTAGAGAGTTCTGTTGGCTCTGTTTCGTCTGTTGTATAGTAGATATCAGCACTATCTTTATGTGCTATTGTGACTGTTTGTGCCTCTTTATAGAAACCACCAATAGGTGAAAAGGTAGGATAGTTTACAATTGTTGTGGTTGTGGTATTTATATTACTACCACTGCCCTCATCTCCTCCAGAACTTTCTGGAGTACAGTTAATCGAGAGCAAAAAAATAAAAATAGTTAAAAATAAAAGTAAATTTATTTTTTTATGTTTATATATCATAATAGTTCTCCTTATTTTCAATTTTTTTGAAAAAAACTCGGAGATTGCTTACGCAAACCTCCGAGTTATTTGGGTAAGCCTTAAGCTTAAGTTAAACTAGTTTTTTACTAATGACCAGTTCCAGTTTTGTCCTGTAACCTTACAGTAGATGTAGTAACTGTTACCATCCATAGGATTTGTAATCTTTACGTTTGTTCCAAGTACGCTATCTTGTCCACCTTGAGGAGATGGAAGAAATCTAATATAACTAGTAGCTGGTGCATTCCAAGCAGGCACACCACTAATCATAATTGTCCCACCAAACTCAAAATCGGTACTAACATCAGTTAGAGCAGGAGTGAATGTGAACTCAAACTTTCCAGTACCATCAGCAGTTCCAGATGCACAAGCTGCAGCTGTTGTCCAGGCATCAGCTCCTCCCCAGCCACCTATGCCAATACCATTTGATACAACTTCTTGGTTATACCAGTCAGAAGATAGATCTTCTATAAGCATCTTTGTCACTGTGATTGGTGCTGATGGCTTAGCCTCATCATCTCCATCATCACTTTTTGTAGCTTCACAAGCTATAAATAGCCCGAGACAAAGTAATGCAATAATCATAAATCTAAGATTTTTCATTTTTTTCCCCTTCAATGAAAATATGAAATAAATTTAAACACTCTACGAGTGTGATATTAAAACCTCTAAAAAATAGAGGAAATAATCTAAAGATAATTTGTCATCTCTTTTTTTAGAAAGAGATAGCTATACCCCAAATTAAGTAGGCCATACCTAATTTGAATATAGAGTTAGTGTTAAAATGGGCATGAGAATTTTATATATAGAGATCCCAAAATGAAATCAATCTTTGTTAATCAAAGATGATTCTTTCAATAGAAAACGTTAATTTACAACCTTAACATTGTTTTTTTTATTAAAAACAATGCACCCATACCTTAATTATATTTTATAATAATCAAATAGTCAATTAAAAATTAATTTTTTTAAAAAAATATAATTTTTAACTTAAATATACATAATTAATTGATTAAAGTTTATTTATTAAGTTTATTATTATTAAATATGTTTTATATTATCGGATTTGACTTTACATTAAAATATATAAAGTTATTTTAGTTTAATTTTGTATATTTTTTCTGTGTTTGTAAAAAAATAAGAAATCTCTCCAAAACTTATTCAATCAAGTTTTAAAAAGATTTCTTAAAAAAATCAGTGCTATAATAAAAAATATTTAATATTTTTTATTACTCATTGTTGTTCTCTTTACGTTCCTCTTTATGTTCTGTGTAGAAGACCTTTATTCTCTTTATATTCCCCTCTCCCTCCGAGATGGTATCAACATTTTCCTCTTTTTTAACATTAAGGTGTATTATTCTTCTTTCAAAAGGGTTCATTGGTTCAAGAAGGATAGATTTCTTTGATCGCTTAACAGCAGCGATACTTTGGTTGGCAACTTTAGTAAGATAGCTCTCTCTTCTCTCGCGATAGTTACCTATATCAATAACTATCTTTGTCCAATAATCGGAGTCTTTATTCATTATAAAGTTGATTATTGTTTGTAGTGCCTCAAGAGTCTTTCCCTGTTTTCCAATTATAATTGCAGAGTCTGGAGACTCTATTTCGATGACAATTTTATCGTCCCCCTCCTCTATAAGGTAGATCTTTGCTTCGATATTCATTTTTTCAAGCAGGTCTCTAACTTGCATAAGAGCTCTATTGCCAAACTGGAATTCATCTTCAAAGGTGAACTCTGCAACAAAGTTGTCTTTCTCTTTTTTTCCAAATTGTAGCTCCTCATCTTTAGGTCCTACTTTAATTTTAGTCTGTTCTTTAGTTAATTTTAAGATGTCAAGCCCCTTCTTTATTGCTTCATCTTCTGTCTGTCCATAAAATTCTCTTGTTGTCATATAAAAAACACTCCTTTAAGTGTTAAGATAGTCTATTTATGTTTTTTTATTTTTTTGTGATGTACTACTGTTTCAATTTTGCTATCATCTTTTTTTCTAAAATAGCTTATATAAATCTGTTGAAACATTGTTAAGAAGTTCATAAATGTCCAATATAGTACCAGTGCTGATGATACATTATAAAATAGGAACAAAAATAGAACTGGCATACCAAAGAGCATTATTTGTGCCTGCTTGTTGCTGCTTGCATTATTTCTTGCCTCTGGCATTAAGAATGTTGATAGAATAGAGACAAGCGTCATTATTATTGGCAATATGTTAAGGCTGCTTATATTAACAAATGGTATTGTAAATGAGAAGGGCAGAATATTATCTGGACGAGATAGATCTTTTATAAATAGAAAAGATGCCCCCTTTAGATCAACCATTCTGTCTAAAAGCTGATACATGGCCATAAGGATTGGCATCTGTAGAAGCAGTGGCAGACAGCCGCCAAGTGGATTGATCTTCTCTCGCTTATAGAGCTCCATTGTTTCACGATTTAGTGCCTCTGGGTTGTCCTTATATTTCTTTTGCAGTTCAGTTAATTTTGGCTGCAGCTTGCTCATCTTTGCCTGACTCACCATACTCTTATGTGTAAGAGGGGAGAGTACAACCTTTATAATTAGGGTTAGCAAAAGTATCGCCAGACCATAATTTTTTACAAGATTATATAGAACTCTGAGTAGCCACTCTATGAAGGTATCAATCCCAAAAAATTTTGATTCATCAAGCTTTGATAATTTTGTATCACTTAATATAAAATCATCATTGCTAAAGTTGTCATATTTTTTTGTAACCAGCTTGCTTTTTGGTCCCAAATATATATAGAAAGTTGAAGTAAGCTTTGATTTCTCTTTTGTATTACGACTTAGCCCTGTATAGAAGTTTGCATCACTCATATTTCTGTAGTCAAAGAAATATTTATAGTTTTGATTATCAGGGATTATGATATTTGCAAAGTAGTGCTCCACACCACCAACAAAACCCTCATTTCCCTCTTTAATCTTTGTTGCAAAGTTATTATTTGAGCTCTTCATTATTTTAGATTTTAATAGAACATTCTCAATTTTGCTATCTTTTAGATAGACAAACATATTGTATTGAGCCTCTCTCTTCAAATCCACATTTCCAGCATTTTGTCCTCTTGAATAGACACCAAGAAGTGGTCCCCAAGCGACACTGAAAGCCAAGCCAGAGTTATCAAAGACAATTGGAATATTATTCTCATTGCTGATATCAACAGTCAATCTAAAGACATTCTCATTATCCAAAAACTCATATTTTTTTGTTATTGTATATATTTCATCACTATCATTTCTCTTAATCTTACAAAAGAATGTAAAGTTGTTTCCCTCTCTCTTATAGTTGTAGAAATTTTTTCCACCTGTTAGTTTCTCTAATGAGAGGTCATTCTCCCAGCTTCCAAATTTTAGCTTTAGAGCACCCTCGTCACTATCTGCTCTTGCCTGAACAAGATCATACTCATTTACAGTCTCCCTCTTCAAAAAGGTATCTTTTACGATAGCAGTTGTTATAATTGCATCATTAGGATTGAAAACAATCTTTATATTATCATTTTCAAATACCAAATCGGCCTCTTCGGTTTGTGCTACATCTACCAGAGAAAATTGAGCATTTTTTCCAGAAAAATCTACTATTCTATCTTCTCTAGGTTCAGATGATGACTCTGTCAAATCCTCTTCCAAATCTTTTGCACTATTCTTATTCCCCTGTGAAAAGAAGAAAAAGTAGAGCCCAAGTGTTACTAAACAGATTAAAATCATAAAACTGAATGTTTTATTTGTATCCATACTCATTTATCCTAAAATTAAATATTTTATATTAATTTGCGTGCTATGTCCTTTTTAATAAATATCTTTTATAAAAGAGTATTATTTTTCTAATATAAAAGGATATTGTCTTTCTAATTTTTTTTAGCTCTCATGTCCTTTCTAAATAAATATCTTTTATAAAAAGATATTGTTTTTCTAAGTTAGATTAATATTAAAAAGAACTCTATAAAAAACATCAATAGTTTGTATATCACAATATCCAAGCCTATTCTGTCTATATCAAACTTTATTGTGGTAAACAATAAGCTCTATTTTAGTCTATTTTTTATTAAAAACTTATTTTAGAGGATCGTAGCCGCCCCTGCTAAATGGGTTGCACCTTAATATTCTATAAAAAGAGAGAAATGCTGCTTTAATAAAATTGTATTTGCTAAAGGCCTGTTTTGCATATTCTGAACATGATGGATGGAATCTGCACGATTTTGGCAAAGCGATAGATATATACTTTTGGTAGAATTTTATTAAAAATAAAAAAAAGCTGTTTATTACATGGTAACAAGCCCGGCTTATAAGTCTAAATAACTTTCTCATAACCTCTTTTCTATTAGATCAACAAGATACTCAAAAAAATTCTGCTTTTCAAAAAAATCTATATTACTTCTCTTAAGTATGACTATTATGTCAAAATTGACTCTAAATTGAGGAATATGTTTTCTAAAAATTTCCCTAAGCGTTCTTTTCTCATAGTTGCGAGTAACGGCGTTTCCAATACGCTTTGTAACAACAATCCCCAATCTACAACAATCAAGACCGTTTCTTAAATAGTAACAATTAAAAAGGGGTGATTTTAAGGATAGACCCCTATTGTATACTAGCTTAAAATCGGTTTTTTTTTTATTCGATTAGTTTTTGAAAATCTATTTTTCATCAGAAACAGATAGTTTTTTTCTTCCCTTTGCTCTTCTTCTGCTTAGTACTGCTCTTCCATCTGCTGTTGCCATTCTAGCCATAAAACCGTGAGTTCTTATTCTTTTGGTGTTTGATGGCTGGTAAGTTCTCTTCATTTTTTATACTCCTAAATTTTCAAATGTTTTTTTGATTAACTTTCAACATTGGTATATATAATCTATAAGTTTCAATTCTTATAGGTATTATCTTTTTATATCTTATTAAGAAGAGACAATAGCATTTAATTTTAATTATTGCAATTTTTTTTCTCTATTTTTTATCTCTTCTTCCTATTAGTTTATTTTTTTGTATATTTCATTATAAGGTCTGCTATTTTTGGTCTGTTTTCTGTCTTTGCTTTGTCAAGTGCTGTTTTTCCATCATTTGCTTTAATTTTTGTGTCTGCTTTATTTGCAAGCAGTATCTTTGTGGCCTCAATATTGTTTGCCCAGACAGCATAGTGTAGAGGTGTATAGCCATTAACTGTATCTTTTGCATTTACATCATATCCATGCTTAATAAGCGCAGTTACAATATCCATATTGGTCTGGAACATCGCTGTATGCAGAGCAGTTCCACCTGTTATATCTCTGGCATCAACATCTGGGTTTGTCTTTAATATCGCCTCTACCTTTTCTAAATCCCCCTCATGCACTGCCTTGTGAAGTGCATCAGGTGCATACTCATATGGCCTAGTATCTTGTGCAGTATCAAATGGAGTCTCAACATCAAAGGCAGTATCACCATAAGTTTCAGTGGACTCCCTTGGCTTTCCCTCATCGGACTCTTTTATATCACTTTTACTGCTGCATGATACAAACATAGATGTAATTAAACATATAAATAATATTTTTTTTAATAATATAGATAGTTTCATATGTGACTCCCTTATTATGATAGATTTGTTAGGTTTATTTTCTAAACCCTCTGCCCCCCCCTTTTCAAAAAGGGGGAATAAATTAATTCTCATTAACAAAGAGGGTTACAGCTTGGATGATACAATGTACAAGTCATTTTTTGTTAAAACTACTTTTGCAATTAATACAAAAAACTTTGTTGCATATCTCATAATCCAAACTCATATTTATTATTCTTTGACTTCTTCTATTTTATCAATTATATTACATTATATCAATATTTATTTTTAGATAGAAGATGAGAGTTATTAACAATATAGAACCTGTCTACAGTGCTGAATCAAAAATTCTAATTTTGGGCACTTTGCCATCACCAAAATCGAGAGAGTATGGTTTTTTCTATTCACATCCAAAAAATAGGTTTTGGCTTATTATGGAAGAACTTTTCAATTTAAAAATTTCCAATAATGGTGATAAGAGAGGTTTTTTGCTTTCAAAAAATATAGCTATGTGGGATGTGCTAAAATCTTGCACCATAGAGGGTGCAAGTGATGGAACTATAAAAGATATTGAAGTTAATGATTTGCAGATGGTTATCAATGCAAGTAATATAGAGACAGTTTTTACAACAGGTTTGAAAGCGACAGCCCTATATAAAAAACATTGTCTACCAATAACAAAATTGGAATCAATATATCTTCCATCAACAAGCCCTGCTAACTGCAGGAACTACACATTAAAAAAATTGATAGAGGAGTACTCTATTATTCTTAACCATCTGCAAGAAAGCACTAGTTAAAAATTGTTATCAATATTTTAAGTAGTGTTTTCTGAATTTTGCTTACAATTTATTCCAGCTATGATTTCCGCCTGATAGGCAAATGGAAGTAATAGACGGAATAAACTTGGTCTCTACCATAGTACCACATTTCCTACATTGATAGGGTGTGGTGCCAGATTCTCCAAGCAGACTCCACTCATGAACTCCATTAAATGATGAACAACCATAAACAGATGGCATAAAATCCTCTTTTATGATTGTTTCACATTTTGTACATTGATAAATATACATTGGTATCTCCTTAAACATAGCTAATGTCCTATATGGTGGACATTTTGTAATATCAGATATACCGAAATTTCTATATATATGCAAGCGAAAAAAGAAGTTTTATCGAAATTTTCACATAATTTACGAATGTTTAGAAATGAAAGAAATCTTACTCAAATAGAGGTCGCCGTTCACCTAAATATTCCAAGAAGTTTGTATCTACGCTATGAATCCTCAAAAAACAGTCCAGATATAAGACTATCCAATTTGGTGAAGCTTGCCGAATATTTTAATAAATCTTTAGATGATTTTATAAAGTAGTTTTTTACTAGCCACATCCTTTTTGATTGTTATCTTTTAATTTTAGTGTGGAGGCTACTAAAAAAAATGCTATTGACTTTTATCCCCCTTTGGTGTTATAATCAGGGTAACAAATCTTTTTTAGGAGCAGAGAGCCAATGTAATAAATGTTTATGAAAACAGCTTTTTTTAGTTTTCGTTTCACATTTTTGCTTTTGGAGTCTGCTTTATGTCAAGTCAATTTATAAATCTTACCAATGTTTCATATACTCTTCCCAATGGTGATGAGCTTTTTTCTAATATATCATACAATTTCACTAGTAGTGAAAAGGCTGCCATTGTTGGTGATAATGGTGTCGGAAAAACCACTCTGCTTAATATTATTGCTGGAAAGCTTGAAGCTACATCTGGCTCTGTTAAGAGGCATGCAGCAATCAGCTATCTCAAGCAGGATATAAATTCAATAAAAGGTTCTGTTCGTGATGTCATAGATAATGGTGAGCTTATCAACAACAGCTGGGAGATGGAGCCTGATATTTTAAAGATGGTTGAATTTATATATAGTGATGATAGGCTTGATGATGACTTCTCCTCCTTAAGTGGAGGGGAGAAACAGAAAATTCTTATTGCAAAGGCCTTTCTCTCTGATGCAGATATAATTTTCTTTGATGAACCAACAAATAATCTTGATAAGAGTTCCAAAAAGAATTTTTTTAATCTTATAGAAAATTATGCTAATGGTATTGTTATAGTGTCCCATGACAGAGAGCTTCTAAATAGGATGGATACAATATTGGAGCTTACTGCAAACGGTATCAAGAGTTATGGCGGAAACTATGACTTTTATATGGAAGAAAAGAGAAAAGAGCGACAGAATCTTGAAGAGAGAAAAAGTGAATATGAGAGTAAGCTTAGCAAACTTAATACGCAGAAGATTAAAAATTCGATCCAAAAAGAGCGTGGCAGAAAGTATGGTGAAAAAGAGATTGATAATAATAGATATCCAAGAATAATGGCAAACTCTCTAAAAGGAAAGGCTGAGGTCTCTGCAGGTAAAAAAGATAGAGAGTTTGATTCAAAGATAAAAGATCATAAATCTGAGCTGAGTGACATTCGCACAAGCTTGAGAGATGAGCGAATAAAGATTGCAGCTATTGAAAAGCCATTTATCAAAAAAACTCTGCTTGAGATTAATAATTTAGAGTTTTCCTATGGTGATAATAAGATTTTGAGTGGTATCAATCTTATTATGTCTGGAGCAGACAGGCTTCTAATTAGGGGTGATAATGGCTCTGGAAAGACAACACTAATCAAGCTTATAACAGGTGAACTTAAGCCAGAGGCTGGAGAGGTAAAACTTAATGGAGATGTTATCTACCTTAATCAGACATTGTCTCTGCTTGATAGAGAGGAGTCTGTTGTAGATAATATTTTGAACTATACAAGTTTAACTAAAACAGAGTCCTATTATGTAGCAGCTGATTTTAAATTTAAAAAAGATGACGCATCAAAACTTGTGAAACACTTAAGCGGTGGTGAGCTTTTGCGTGCGACACTTGCTGTTATATTGGGTTCAAAAAAACAGCCGCAGCTTATTATACTTGATGAGCCAACTAATAACCTTGATATTAAATCGATAGATATTCTTGAAGATGCGCTTGTCCAGTATCAGGGGGCAATAATTGTAGTCTCTCATGATAGGGCATTTGTTGGCAATCTTAATATAACAAAAGAGCTCTCTTTATAGTTTTTTTAGATCCCACGTCCTTTTTGATTGATATCTTTTATAAAAGAATATTACCTTTTTAATATTAGGTAATGAATAAACTCTATTATATCGATAATCCTATCCAAGCCTTTGCTAATGATTAATCTTACTTTCTGGTTTCCATGTCATTAAGTAGAGATATAAGGGGCAAACGTTACTTAAAAAGAAAGAAAAAAGAAAAAGTAAAAATATGTAGGCTGGGGTAGAACCCCGCCTACATATTTTTACTCTCTCTCTCTTTCTCTTTTTTTTAGGTAGCATTCGCTCATTATATACTTTCGTACTGACAGAGAAGCTAATATAGAAATCTATTTTAAGTAAAATTTTATAAAAGAGCAGAGAAACTAAAATATAGTTGATTTTTTTATATCCATATTTTATTATAATTTTAATATAAAATTGTTTAATTGATTATAAAATATTTTGATTTTAGAATAAAGTCATTAAAAAACGATAATAGGAGTAATTAAAATGGCTTGGAAAGAGAAGACAGCAGCGGATAGGGCTATTGAAGAACCCAAAAGAGCTACAGGTTCTGGGCATGATGTTTGGTCAAATTACTATTTTTGTCCCGCACTTTGCCGTAATTGTGGATATTTTTATAAAAAAGATTCTAATTGGCCCTATCATTGTACTGTTGGAATTAGTGATGCACCATCAAATAGATCAAAACGAGATGGATATAAACAATATGATGACTGTCGCTATTTTAAGGAAAAAATTGAACAGAAAGTGTCATCAATGTATGATGATGAGATAAATAGAAAAAAAGATGCAGCAATGTCAGATATAGAAGATGCAAGACAAAAATTAGAAGATGAACGCAAAGAGTGGGAATATGAAAGAGAGCAGCAACTAAGAGAGGAGAGGGAGGAGGCAGAGTATCGTAAACAGCAAGAGCAACAAGAATTTGAAAATAGACACTGTTTTTACTGTGCAAAACAGGGCTTCTTGCTGCAATTTCATAGTAAAAAATTTCATGAAGAGTGTCTTTCAAAATTTAAGCAGTCACCTGATAGTAAAAAATGGATAGAGGAGGAGGAGGCAGTAGAGAACGCTATTCGTGAAAATGAGGAGAGAAGGAGAAAAAAGCTGATTCTTAAAGAGGAGATGGCAAGGAGAGAGGCTGAGGAGGAGAAAGAAAAGGAGAAGCAGCATCAAGAGTGGCTCAAAACAACAGAGGGACAAAAATGGCAAGCTGAAGAGAGGGAGAGAGAGCTACTCGAGGAAAAAAATAGAAATAAACAGCGACTTATGGAGAAAATTAGCTCTATAAACTCAATTATAATTAGATTAGCCACTATTTTTATAACTATAGGTTATTTTGTAATATTCTTTCATAGAGATAGTTGGATGAAATTTCTTACTCGTACTTCTATTATAGGTGTAGGCGTGGGAGCTTATCTTACATATATGTATATTAAGATTATTAACCATATTTTGAAAATAATAAATGAAGGTTTTAATGAAGCCATAAATGATGAGTTAGCTAAAAAATCAAATAAAAAATTAAATGGACTACATTGGATAAGTACACATTTAATTCTTTGTCTACTTATTGTTGCTATAATTTCTGCCGCATATTATGGTATTTGGTTTTTAGGGATGCATTTTTTATTAAAAATATGGTAGTGAAAAAATAGAGGGAGCAGCAATCTTATTCAATTGTTGCAGTGACAAGAATAAAAAAACTGCATATGCGAACATGCTTTCTCAATTGTAGTCTTCCAAATTTGTATTAGACTATATTGTAGTTTATTCAATAGCTAGATTAAGATTTTTTTCTTTCTTTTAAGTAGCATTCGCTCATTATATATTTTCGTACTGACAGGTAAACTAGAGATAGAGCTTAAAAGCTTGTTTTATACTGATAGTATATTTATAACAATAATGTTTATTGTATAGTTTTGTATTTGTGTTAAGTATAGATAAAACGAGAGAATGCTATTAAAAAAAATTGATTAAAAAGGTTTTTTATGATAACTTACCATTTATGATAAAGCATTTTAACTACAAAAACATAAAGAAACATAAAAAACTTCCATCACTTAGAGTAATCGCAGGCAGAATCAAAGGAACACGTATTGAGTGTCCGCCCGGTGAAATCAGACCAATGACCTCTATGGTAAGAGAAGCCCTATTTAATATCCTAATGGACTGTACAGACTTTGATGTTCTTGATCTATTTTGCGGCTCTGGAGCTATAAGTATTGAAGCATTCAGCAGAGGAGCAAAGTCTTCAAATCTTGTTGAGCTTGATAAGGGAAAGAGAGAGGTTATATTAAAAAACCTTGAACATGCAAAGTTTACTGGTGCAACTCTATTTACAGCTGATGTTATCTCATTTTGTAATCAGGCAAAAAATAGATATGATTTGATAGTAATAGATCCTCCATACCTTTGGGATAGGAAAGAGGAGCTTATTAAGGTTATTGCTGAAAAGAGATTGCTTAAAGATGATGGCACTCTTGTTATGCAGCTTCCAAAAAAAGATAAACTCTCTGATGATATTGGAGATCTTACATGCTATGATATAAGAAAGTATGGACTAAATGCACTCCACTTTTTTACTTATAGAGAGAGCATTTTCTCCTAATCCCCCTGCCCCCCTTTTCAAAAAGGGGGAATTTTAACGCCAAGAAAAGAGATATTGGTTTTTTGTATACCTGTTTTGTTTTTACATACAGATAGCAGAATAGATAAGTCGATTTTGTTCGATTTTAGCCAAAAGCAAAAATATACAAAATCTTTGTTATCTATCCTGCTATCTTAAAAAACAGCTCTGAAACTACAACTTAAGCTTTGTTTTTATAGCTTTTATTCCATTATTTGATAGAACATCAACCGATTTATCTGCAGACTCATTTGAATCAAACATAGCAACAATTGTTGAGCCAGAGCCTGACATAAATTGAGTCAAAGGATTGGTTGTCTTTAAAAGATTATATATCCCCTTTATTTCACTATACTCTTCAAATATCACTGATTCAAATTTGTTATATGTGTTGTTAATTATCTTTTTAAAATCATTTGACAGAAAGCCAGATATTATATTTCTATACTTAAGAGTATTTTGATAATCCTCTTTTGCAAGCTTTTTATCATCAATCATTTTATATGCTTTTGCTGTATCAACCCCAACAGATGGCAGAGCAAGAACTAGAATAATATCTTTTTTTATACCAGCTTTTAGTTTTTTGAGAAGGTTGCCAGTTCCACCAACTTTTTGCAAACCACCTCTTATAAAGAAAGGTACATCACTGCCAATTTTTATAGCAAGGCTCTCAAGTTTGTTATAGGAGTAGCGAGTCTCATAAATATTGTTCAATATTTTTAGAGCTGCTGCACCATTTGAGGAGCCGCCCCCCATACCGCTTCCCATTGGAATATTTTTTTTAATATGAAAATCGACACCAATTTTATTATGAGGAACAGTTGATAGGAAGATCTCTGCAGCTTTCGTGATTGTGTTCTCTTTTGGCATGCTGTTTGACTCATCAAATATTCTAATTTCGCCCAAAGCATTCTCTCTATAAGAGATCTCATCAAAAAGCTCTGTTTCACAAAAGAGACTCTCTATTTTGTGAAAGCCACTTTTGTATGTCCCAACAACATCAAGAAAAAGATTGATTTTGCTGTAACTTTTAATTGTTTTCATTAAGACCTCCTTTTTTGCACACCACTTACTTTTAAAACTCACTTTAAATAGAAAAAAGTGCTATCTTTCTAATTTTACTATTTAGAAAGAGTTCTTAAAAAACTTTAGTTGCATGTCCAGCATACAAACTATTCTATTAAACAAAACTTTGTTTTTAAGTTTTGTAAAAAGATCTATTTAAAATACAAAAAAGTTTTAGCCATTTAGTTTTAAAAAAAATCTATTTTTCAATTTTCTTTTTTCTTTTTGTTTTTACGATATCGATATCCACTTTAAATATCTTTATTCCCGTAAAATTTTCAATACTCTCTCTTACAGAGTCCTGTATTTTTTGCAGTATGAAAGATGTTTCAGAAGCAATAAAAGTTGCATTCACATCAAGCTTCAAAGAGAAACCATCAGATTCTTCTATTATTAACAGCTTCGACAATGTTATATCTTTTGTTATCTCATCTATACAGTGGCTGACCATCTGAACAAGTGCTGTGTCTGTTATTGATATTGTTCCATCATGTCCAAAATTTGGCCTAACAATTGTCTTTTCAATCATTCTCTTTTTATTCTTCTTGAAAAATACACCCTTTGGTTCATCAACAAGCATATGTATTGCATGAAGCACAAGGTTTGGATACTTTTTTTTCACCTCTATCAGGGGGATTGGAATAACATGTTTTCCATACTTAAGTCTATCCTTCTGCGCCTTTCTTATCTCATCTTGTGTAGCAATGTCCTCTATTTTGATTATTTTCTGTATTTTTGGAAGGTGAAGAGCTTCAGCTATTTTGTTAACCATATTTATAGAGGTTCCAAGTATCAAAATGCTTGTAAATTTCTCCTCTGCAAGTTTTTTACGAGTCTCCTCTGAGTGTGCCTTGTCATTAAATATAGCTCTCTTTACAGCTGATATATGGTAGGCCTCTCTTTTTGCAGATTGTCCTGCCAAAATCTTTTGTCCCTTCAAAAGCAAACCATCATCAATAACGAAATCGATATTATATTTCTCTGCAATAAGAGAGGCTCTAAAACTCTTTCCGGAGCCCGGAGGGCCAACAAGTCCATAGACTCTTTTTGGAATAAAAGGCCACATAACGTTTTTAAAGAAACCCATATAAAACATCTCTAAAAAAATAATTTTTTTATGGCTAAATAATTAACCACACTATAACCAATACCAATTTTCACATTTTAACAAAATAAAAACAAATAGTCAAAATCAAACTTAACTATTTGACTTTAAAAACTATTTACACTATTATTTCAATAGTATTTGAGAGATAAAACATATGGAAGAGATAAAAAAACTTGAATCTGTCGATTTTAATAAAAAATTGATGGAACTGCTTAATGAGACAAAGCCAATTGAACCTCACTTTTTTGCAGATATAGTAAAAGCTGTTAACAAATTAATGATCAATGAAGATGAAAATATTCGTCCAAAGGATTTAAATAATCTATCTGGCGGCTTGATTGATCTCTCTAAAGTTGAACATAAGGTAGTTATTGTCCCTGATCTTCATGCAAGAAGGGGCTTTATAAAGAACATTTTAAAACACATTATTGATGGCAAAGATATCCTTTCACATCTTGGAGATAACAGTGTAACTATAATCTTTTTGGGTGATGGGGTACACAGCGAGGGAGAGCGTGCTCTTGAAAGATGGAGAAAG
This sequence comes from Spirochaetota bacterium, assembly GCA_031549085.1. Lineage (GTDB taxonomy): Bacteria > Spirochaetota > GWE2-31-10 > GWE2-31-10 > MWDO01 > JAVBQL01. The sequence continues at coordinate 169,065 of JAVBQL010000013.1, read as the reverse complement.
GCTCTTGTTGAATATGATGATAACTACAAAGAGAACCACTATATTAATGAAGAATTAAGGGACTCATTTAACTTAATGGCTTCGACTATTCTTTTGAAATTGCGATTTTCTAATAATATACACTTTCTAAAGGGTAATCATGAGAATATAAAAAACGAATATAATGAGGGCAACTACCCTTTCTTCAAATATGTTAGAGAGGGAGAGATGATAAGTGAGTATTTTGAAGAGTTCTATGGAAGGGAGCTTTTAGATGAATACTACCTATTTGAAAAAAATATGGCTCTATTTTGTGTAGGCAAAAATTTTTTGTGCAGCCATAGTGAACCTGGACTTACTTTTAATAGAAAAACTGTAATAAATTATAGAAAAAATGGGAATCTTATAGAATCACTTACATGGTATAGAAGCAAACATGAGAACAGACATACAAAAGAGATTATTAACAATTTTTTACAAGCACACACTGAAGATGTCTACTACTTTGCGGGACACAAGCATATTGATAAAGATGAATTTTATAAGCAGCCCTACAACAATGAGCTTGTCTTTATAAATAATATAGAAAAAGAGATTGTTGCAATAATTGATCCAACTAAAGATATATTGCTAAATAGAGATATAATCAATCTAAATTAGTTTTTTTCTTCTATACTATCTTTTATTTTTTTTATAACCACTCCCCCTGTTTAACTACATGATTCAACAAATATTAAACTCCTCTTTGATTCATCTATTTTTGTAAGAGAGCTATCTTATTAAAAACATTTTAAACATTTTTCTAAAAATAGGCAGTGGTTGGCTTGCATTTTATAAAAAATATGATATTATTACTCCGTATTGAAGTAATAATATTTAATTTAACTATAATATGGAGTAAAATTATGAATAAAGATCCTGTTGAGAGTCTATTGAGTAGAGTTGATAAACTTTTTGAAAACAATGGGCTTATAAAGTACGCTCCCAACTTTGTTAGTAAGTGGAAAGATTTTGAAGAGAGTGTCTATTGGCGCAAGTTTCATAGCCATGGAGCTAAGTTTCCCTTTCTTTATGACAAGAGGTGGGAGGAGAAAAGTTTTGATGATAGGGTGCGGTTTGCTGGGTATTGTGATACCCTATTGGGCGAGGGGATGGATAAAAATGCGATTAACTTTGATGATTTGGAGCTTCTTGATAAGAGACTTGATGAGATAGATCGAGATATTTCAAGTGGCAAAATTAGGGTTGAGGGCTATGAAGATGTTAGAGACCCAAAGCTTGTTCCGCTAAAAACAAAACTTGTGATTATTAAGAGGTGTTATCAAAATAGGGCTGACTATACAAAAGGGGATAGAAGCCTGCTTCAGGAGCAGTCTGCTGAAGAGAATGCCAGTGCGACAGCAGAGTTTAATAAAGTTCTTGATGTCCTCTTTAATCCATCACCCAACAACTATTACAACAGAGCAAACAGTGCCTTTAGGGACTATTTTAAAGACCTAAAATCTATGAAAGTAGTTGTTGGTGGAGATTTTCGTGCAAGCAGTGTCTTTGCCCAAACCACACAGACTGTTCCTATAAGGATTGAGTTTAACCCTAGACACTACTTTAAAATCTATCTTGCTTTAAAGAGGCTCTCTGAGAGAAGAAAGCTTGGTCCAGATGACCTTGTACATATCAGTGTCTTATTTCATGAGTATCAGCACGCTCTGCATGTTATGCACAATAAGAATTTTATACTGCCAGATAAGGAGAAGCCTGACGGTCAAGCGAGAGCTTTGTATGAGAGTATGAATGAGATGGTTGCCCGTTTGGAGATGTCAAGGGTTTTGACAAATATGTATGGAGGGACGGGCTATGACGACACAGAGTACTTTGGTATCCTAAATAGTAGTTCTTTTACTAGGGCAGAGATACCAGTACTCTATGAGGAGTTTAGTTTATTTAATAGGCTTACTGGAGGAGAGAGAAGTCTTATTAATGATAAAAATTCCTCTCCACAAATGGATCCTGAACTTCTATGCGATATAATTGATCAAATAAAATATGTACTTCATTATGAGACTTTTGATGAAAAAATAGGAGAGAAGGTTGGCAAACGCCTGGAGCTGCTCTATCATGAACATAGCTGGAAATTTAAAAATAAAGATAGAAAAGACTATGAAGATATTGTTAAATTAATTTCTAAAAAATTTACATACTTGTATAACTTTGGGAAAAAAACCGAAGATGAGAAAGAAGAGAAAAACAAAGATGAAGAGAAAGAGAAAAATAAAAAAAATATAATTGTAGTTGAGAGGGTTGAAAAAGAGATTTCAAGCAATGGGGTAGAGATAACAAAAACTTATCTTACCACTTTGGAGGAACTTGAGAAAAAAACGCAATAAAAAAACTTATCGTTAATTCTTTACTATTTATGTTATAATTGTTCTAAACATCTCTCTGTTTAGGAGCATCTATGAGACCTCTCATCACTATCTTAATTTTAATATTAACAACAACTATTTTTAATGGCAAAGAGACAAAAAAACAGAATATAGATATCAGTAGAATGAAAGCGATAGACATAAATGCCATCTATTACGATTTATATAGAATATATATGGGAACAATGGATAGTGTAAATAGTGCTAGTTATTATGGAGAAAAAATAAGCTATGAGTGGCGAAAAGGGAAAAAGAGAGACGAAAGGTACTTGGAGAATATGTCTAAGGATAGCATAGAGACAATATTTACACTAAATCTTAAACCCACAGAGAGTGAGCTCTCTAGCATTGTTGGAGATCATTATGAGAATGAAAAAGAGTATAATTATTGGTACTCTCAAGATGTTGCCTACTATCACCTTTCACTTCTATATAAGTTTCGTTTGGACAATAAAAAGTCTGATGAGTATTGGAATAAAATTTATGCTGGCTTGCGGGAGACTCTTCTCTTTATTGATCAGGGTGAAATAAGAATACCCCAAATCATCTTGGAATATTTTCCAGAAACTAAGATATCATTGAGGCTGGCTTTTGGTTATATTATCCTTCCTTCAACTATTGATAAACTTGATAATAGTGAGATTAGCTCCTATGAGACAATCTATGACCACAAACCAACAAATGAGGAGCTTGAAAGCGTTACGGGTAAAGAGTGGCCTAAGAAAAGATACTTGCTAAAGTACTATAAAGATAAATATGCAAAGGATATCTTTTTGCATAATATACGAGTTTTGTATCGTGAAAGGGCATCTAAAGGTCTTAATCGAGCGACTTTGAAACACTTAGGTCTTATTGGAGAAGATACTGGTTGTATTATTCCTGCTGAAGAGGAATCTCAAGGAAATGTTATCATACCAAAGAGCTATTATAAAAATATGGAGATATCAGATAGATATTATGATATGATCAGTAGCGAGTATAGAGAAATTCTTCACAAGCGTTGGGTAAGGTGGGATTTGGCACATAGTAATTATAATTCACCAGAGGCGATTCAAGCAAAACAAGAATTTAGAGATATGTATAATGGAAGATTCGTTGATTATTAGTATCTACATATTTAGGAGCAATCTATAAAACGGCTTATCACTATCTTAATTTTTATACAGCATTTCTTTTTGTCTTTTTTCCAAAAAATGTCAAAAACACTATCTTAATATCAAGCCATATTGACCAGTTTTCTATATATTTAATATCATATTTTACTCTTATTCCAATATCAGAGTTGCCCCTCCAGCCATTAACCTGTGCAAGACCGGTGATGCCTGGCTTTACCCAGTGACGAACCATATATTTATCATATTTTTTATAAAATTCGTCTGTATGTGCAATCATATGGGGACGAGGTCCAACAATTGACATCTCACCCTTTATTACATTGATAATTTGTGGAAGCTCATCAATATTTGTTCTTCTTAAAAATTCACCAAATTTTGTTTTTCTAGGGTCATCTTTTGTCGCCTGCAGAGAGTCAGCCTCACTGTTAACCTTCATTGTTCTAAACTTTATTATCTTAAATTCTTTCTGTTGAAAACCTGTTCTCTTCTGTTTAAAGAAGACAGGTCCTTTTGATGTAAGCTTTATTATGACCATTATGATAAGAAAAAAAGGTGTCAAGATTATAATTCCAGGTATTGCTATGATTAGGTCAAACATTCTTTTTATAAGTCTATTGAACATATTTTCAAGAGGGACGTTTCTGATCCCTATCAGTGGAAAATCTTCTATTATTCTAAATGATGGATTTGATGAGACAATTTTTCTATAGTCTGGGATAAGTTCAGCCTTTATTCCATATTTTTCACAGGTATTTGTTATTTCTATTATCTGCCTCTCTGCTGTTAGTGGAAGTGTCACGATCACATTATCGATTGACATACTCTTTAATACGTTTTCTATCTGACTTGTCTCTGCCAATATCATCTCTTTTATTTTTTTGTAGTGTCTTATATTGTCAATATCTTTTGGGTTTGTGTCATCTTCAAGAAACCCTATAATTTTTATACCAAGCTCATATCTCTCTGTTACAGTCTCATAAAAATCTATTCCAAGCTTCCCAGCACCTATAATCAGATAGTTTCTGTAGTTGTATCCCCTCTTTCTTATAAAGTTTAGTGCAAGTTTTATTATGATTCTCTCTGTGAGAAAAAATAGTGTTGTTATTATTACGTAGTAAAATACTGTTTTTTCATTGTAGTCATATATGCCAAACAGTTTTAATAGATAAAAACTTGCAAGAAGTATCAATTCAAATTTTAGAATATTTGTTACAATCTTTGGGATGCTTCTCATTCTGAAGGTTGAGGAGAATTCAAATTTTTCTAACAACAGAAAAAATATAAATATTATTACACGAAGTATTACTATTTCTGTTAGATTTTTTCCTTCCTCAAGAAAAATAAAAGTTGGTTCGCTTCTTTGATAAACTAAAAATCTTGCCAGCGGGTATGAGAATGTTAGGATAAGAAAATCCACTGTTACAAATACTAATGAAAATATATTGCTATGCTGTTTAAGCAATCTCTATACTCCTCCGTAAATACTTAATAATATTTTTTGCTTAAATATATTAAAAGATAAATTTAACAGGTTAAGACAAAAAAAACAGCTACTAAAAAATGTTTTATTGCATAGCTGTAGTCTGTGTATTGTGTAATATCAAAGAAAGTTATAAGAAAAACATTATCAGAACCATAATTATTTGTCAAATAAATATTTTTTTGCTATTATTTTATTACTATAAATCTTTATTTATGGTATAATAAGATATATAATTTTTTTTAAATAATTATTTTATTTAAAAAAGTCGATATAATAGTAGACTTTGTCGCATATTATATCTATAATTAAGATAAATATTTATCTATAATTTTATTTGTATATATATTTTTAGGAGGTAGTTGTACCGTGAAAAGTAGTAGTATAAACAAATTTGTTACTTTTAGACTAGGGGATACAAGGTTTGGAGTTGATGTATTAAAGACCAAAGAGATTGTTGAGTATGATAGTGTAACTCCTGTTCCAGAAGCACCAGATTTTGTAGATGGTGTTATCAATATGAGAGGTTCTGTTGTTCCTATTATCGATTTGCAGCAAAGATTCTTTGGTGTGAAAAATGAGAATAAGGATAAAGATGCTTGCAGCATTATCATAGTAGAGCCTGAACTTGATGGAGAGCTTACAAAGATTGGACTTATTGTTGATGGAGTTCAAGATGTCTTAGAAATAAAAGAGGACAGATTGGAGCCGCCGCCTAAATATGGTTCAAGATTAAAATCTGAATATCTTCTTAATGTTGCCTCTCTTGATAATGGATTTGTTCTTATTTTGGACATTGATAAGATAATGTCCCAAATAGATCTTCCAAGCGATTTTAAGGCACAAGAATCTTTAATGAAGTAAAATTTAAAAAACCTATTTTTTAAATTAAAAGATCCCCCTGCTGTTATATAATAACAAGAGGGGGATCTATTTTTGCGTGCCACGTCCTTTTTAATAGATATTTTTTATAAGATAAATATCATCTTTCTGATTTTGTGATGGCTAAAATTGAGTACCACAACCATAATCTACTTGATTCTCTTACCGTTCTCGTCAACTTTATTTCCTTTTTTATCAATATAGAAATATTCACCATTAAGTTTGACACTTGCGACCCCTTTTTCAAAGCTAGATGTATAATCATACTTAAAAGGTATTACCTCTTTACCGCTCTTATCAATAAAACCCCACTTGCCATTAAGCTTAACTTCAGCCAGCCCCTCACTAAAATTATAAGTAATATCATACTTAAAGGGCACTACCAATAGGCCACTCTTATCAATATAGCCCCACTTATTATTAAGTTGAACAGCTGCCAGCCCTTCACCGAACCAGAGAGCATGATCATATTTATAAGGTATTACCAATAGATCTTTCTTATCAATAAAGCCCCACTTGCCATCCTTATCAAGTCTAACAGCAGCTAGTCCCTCACTAAACTTCTGAACATTATAATATTTTATAGAAATTACCTCTTTGCCTCTCTTATCAATAAAGCTTCCCTTTCCATCAAGGCCAACAGAACCTAACCCATCACTAAAATTATTAGCAAAATCATATTTTACAGGTATTACCTCTCTGCCCGTCTTGTCAATAAAGCCCCACTTATCGCCAATCTTAACTATTGCTAACCCTTCATGAAATCCCTTAACCTCATCATATTTGAAAGGTACTATTGTGTTGCCCATCTCATCCATATAGCCATATTTGCCATTTGAACCTTTAAATAGCTTTATCTGCTCCTCTCCATTTGCAAAGTAAAAAGCAAAAGTAAAAATAATTAAAATAAAAAAATATTTTTTAAACATAAAAAAAAACTCCCCTTTGTTGTAAATATCTCTCTAGATTAAAGCAAAACATCAAAAAAAGTCAAGAATAATTTAATTATATTCAATATATATTATTTTATCTAAATTACACTCTCTTTTCATCAAAATATTTACATTTATCTCCCTCAATTAGTGGGAAAGAGCTACTATCTTCATATAGATAGTGGGGGGAAAATAGCACTGTTGTTGATGAGTGCAATGAGTTAGGATAAAGCAAAGCTTGATTGGTTAGGGTAGATATTTAAAGGAAAAGTTTATAGAGAGTTTAACTCTTTTTTTATTTTTTTAGATCCCACCTCCTTTTTGATTTTTTTTATTTTTTGCGTGCCACGTCCTTTCTGATGAATATTTTTTGCAGTAGAAATGTTGTCTGTTTGATTTTTTAGTTAGCAAGTAATCTAGTCTACTTTTTAGAATTGAACTCCATAATTTGTTTCTCTATCTCAATTTGAAGGGTGCTTGCTCTTTGATAGAACTCCTTCTCGTTTGAGAGCAGAAAGTGATTTAATTTATTTTTTACCTCTTCATCTTTTATATACTTTATATTGATTAGCATATTAAGCTTGCTTGATCTAAATACTGCCTCTATAAATGTTAGGGCAATGCCTAGATCGCTTATTAAGAGAAAAGGACAATCAGCAATAAATTTTTCAATCATTTCTAATAGGACTAAAGCTTGGTTTGCACACTCCAGAGGGACAATCGCAGAGAGCTCGCTATATTTCTTAACCTCTTCATCTCTTACTTTTCTTTCAGCCTCACTTCCTTTAGGGAGTTTTCTAGCCTTCTGCCACCTTGCGAAGTATATAGAGTCATCTTCAGCTAACTTTATAGCATTGTTTTTTAGCTCTCTAATTTTTTTGGATAGCTCTATATCACCAATTTTCTCAGAAAAAGCGAAAGCCTTTTCAAAACATGATACAGAGAGAGCGAGCACTACCCCTGTAGCAGAGCCCCCACCGCATTCGGTAGTATTTGCCCCCAATTTTTCACAATAAGATTCAAAATTTCCAATCATCTTGATACTCCTTCAAGGTTTAATAGCCAGAGCTTTATCTCAAGCCCTACTGTTCCATATCCACCCAATTTACTATTACTTGATATTACCCTATGACATGGGACTATTAAAGCGAACCGATTTTTTCCAACAGCAGTTCCAACAGCTCGATAGGCTCTCTCCCTTCCAACTCTTACAGCAAGATCTTTATAGGAGCAGGTCTCCCCGTATGGAACCTTTGCAAGTTCTCTATATATGGCACTCTCAAACTCAGAGCCCCTTATAGTTATAGGTATTGAGAATTTTTTTAAGTCTCCTCTAAAGTAGGCGTCAAGCTCCTCTATTGTCCTCTCAATAACCCAATTTGTATTGCCAGATGCAAGTTTTTTATTTGTATTCATAAATAGTATGCTCTGCAGAGAGCTATTATCAGCTTCAAGCTTAAAAATGCCAACAGGTGATTCATAATAGTAGATAGATAAGTTCATTAGAAAAACTCCAAAAATACTATTTAATACTATTTTTAATTAATTTCAAGCTCTGTGATAGGTGTCTCTCTATCAATTTCAATTCTTAAATCAAAGTAGAGTGGATATTTCCACTTGAACCTATTTCGAAAATAGTCATTGCTTGAGAGTTCATTTATCTTTAGGTCATCAAGCCGTCCATAGAGAATAAGAATTTTATCTCTTCTGAAGATTGTAAATTCAACATTTTTAAAGCTGACTTTCTTATTGTGTCTTACAACTATTGGAAGGTTTGCAATACCATTGAAATCAAGCGGGATATCTTGAACCCTTATTGTAAGATCTCCATCAAATATTGAGGGGGTTCTTGGCTCACTTATTAGGTCATTTTTTTTCATTTCAAGTTCAAGGTTCAATTTGTTATCTGACTCCTGAAAAAATGATCTGATCTTTTTTGTTAATGGAAAGTAGAAAAAGAATATTTTTATATATATGTTGCTTCCATCTATTAAGAAAATCTTGTTATTAGGATAGGTGGATAGAGGAAGCATTAGCAAAAGCAGGATAATAACAATTTTTTTTCTCATAGCCTATTTTTTATAGCTAAAAGCTTTAAAAAAGTCAAAGAATTATTAAATATTTTGACAAGGAGCTTACTTTTAATTATAAAGGTTTTTTAACTGTAAATAAAATAGTCCCAAATTAAGGTAAAAAAAAATATGATTTGTAAATTTTGTGGCTCTGATAAAAATAGAAAAGTTTTAAGGGTAAAATCAAAAATAGATAGCAATATATATAGCTATTATATATGTAGAAAATGTGGTTCTATATATCAGTATCCTATTCCAACAAGCAGTGAGATTGAGAGTTATTATAACAACTACTATGAGATAAAGCAGAAGATGAACCCGGGCTACTTGACAAGGGGACATAGAGAGCAATTTTTTAAAGAGAGAGAGCAGACGCTTAAAGATATCTCTTTTCCATTTGAGAGGCTTCAGGTAAAAAACAGTGTTGAGCTTGGTTCAGCAAATGGAGAATTTTTATACTACCTAAAAGAGAGAGGTGCAAAAGATATAACAGGGCTTGATATATCAAAGACATTGATAGAGAGTATCAATATTGATGGGGTAAAACTTCAGCATGGAGATCTGTCAGTAATAGAGAATGGTTCTGTTGATAATTTGTATCTTTTTCATGTGCTTGAGCACACAGGTATAGATGAGGTGCTAAATAATATTGTTAGGGTAATAAGGGATGATTCGGTTATTATTATTGAAGTTCCGCTTGCTGGTCTTGTCAGTGGCTTTTTTAGCGAAAGATGGCGCTTTTTAATGCCAAATGAGCACCTTAATATTCCAACTCTTAAGGGTATAAAAATTTTATTCAAAAAATATAATCTTAAAATTATCAAAATGAGGCGCTTTGGAAGCGGTTTTACTTCAGGCATGATAGCTCCTACATTTAAAAGGCTTTTTGATTTTTTAGCGAAAAAATTCTCTCTTGGTGATAGGGCAGCCTTTTTGCTTAGAAAAATATAGATTTTTTAACAAAAAACCTCTCTATATATTTACTTATTGACAAAATATAAAAATATTATAGAATATGAGAGGTAATTTTATTCTATTTTTCATTATAATTTTAGCTTTTATCAATTTAGTAAATACATAAAAAGAGGGCATTTTTATATGGAGATAATATCAAAAGCAAAAAAATACATTCTTCTGCTAATTTTAGTTTTTCTATCACTGTCAACTATTGAGGCAAAGATAAAGTCTATGGTTGTTCCCTTTTTAAATGATGATGGAGAAAATTTTACTCAAAAATTTAGAAGTGAGCTTAGGGGAAGAAAAATTTACAATGTAATCAATGCAGAAGAATTTATAAATATGAGAGAGCTGCTGTCAGAGCAGGATAGGGACTCATTTGTTAGAGAACATCTGCTTGATCTCTCAAAGAAGTATGGGGCAAAGGTACTCTTTATGGGTTCTGTAAAAAAACTTAACAGGGATGATTCTATGGTCTCTATTAAAAGAGTAGATGTTGAGAGTGGCAGGCTGGACACATCAACCTCTGCAGTTTTCTCATCAAAAGATAGTGACAAATATGGTAAAATTGTAGAGATGGCAGATATTATATCAGAGAAAACTTTCAAAGTTAAAGAGCTTCATAAATTTCGTGGACATAATCAAGCGGTCTCTTTTGTAGCCTTCTCTCCAGATGGAGAGTATATCTACTCTGCTGGAAAAGATCGAGTGGTCTCCATATGGAGTATGCAAAGCGGATCTCTTATAAAGTCTATAGATAATTGTGGGAACTACACTATCGTCTCTCCGGATGGAAAGTATATTTTTACTGGCGGTACAGAGAAAGATATGCGATTGATAGATATTGAGAGCAGTAAGACTCTCTTTAAGTTTAAAAGCGATAATACATCACAGTTATTCTCTGCATCTTTCTCTTTTGATGGGAAATATATTGTGACTGTGGGACAGGACTATGCCATTAGGCTGTGGGATCTTGCTACAGGCGGACTGGTAAGAGTATTTGATGGAGAGAAAAAGTTTACCAATTCTGTAGTATTCTCTGCTGATTCAAAATATGTTTTTAGCGGTGGGACAGATAAAGTGATATATGCATATGATGTTTCAACAGGCAATTTTTTGAAAAATCTCCATTTTCATGATAGGGCTATAACATTTATGAGCTCAAGGCAAGATAGTAGATATATTTTGTCTTGTGATAGTGAAAATAAACTTTATCTATGGGATAGCGAAGAGTTCACTATAAAGAAGACTATTAGTGGCAGTTCCTATTATAGCTCGAAGTTTAATGCAGCTGCAATGTTTCCCGATGGAGACTATATCTTAACTGGCAGCGAAGAGTATATGAAAATTTATGATGTAGAGGATGGGGATAGCATAGAATCAAGGTATGTGAAGCATGCTCTGTCTAGTGCAGTTTCTCCAGATGGAAAATATATAGTTTTGGGTTTAAAAAATTGCTACTTGGAGATATGGCAGATATTTAAGTAGTCTATTAAAGTTTTAGATAGATTTTTCTATAATATATAATTTTTTTATTATGAATGTACTATATAATATTAAACAAAATGTAGAGTCTCATCAGTATGAGAATATATAATGAGCGAACACTACTCAAAAAAGAAAAAAAGTAAATATTTAGAGATGGGATTATATCCCCCTTTCTAAATATTTACTTTTTTTCTCTTTTTTAAGTGGCGTTTACTCATTATATATCCATATTAATGACCAGTAACCCAGAAAATAAGACTAATCGCTCATAAAAGCTTGGATAAGATTATTGATAAAATAGAGTCTATTTATCATTTTATTTAGAGAGACAATATTTTTTTATTAAAAGATATCTATCAGACGAACACGGCTAGTAAAAAAAAATCAGAAAAAGAATATTCTTTTTATAAAAGATATTTATCAAAAAGAACGTGGCACACAAAAGATCTTTTTTGACAAAATCCCATTATTTTATTATTATCTACTATTAGATTTAACAAGACGAAGACGAGGTGTTTTTATGCAAAAGATGAACGGTAGTAAAATACTGGTTGAAGCACTTAAGAGAGAAGGAGTTGAGGTAATCTTTGGTTATCCTGGCGGAATGGCTATTCCCATTTTTGATGCTCTCTATGGTGTAAAAGAGATTAGGGTGGTATTAACAAGGCATGAGCAAGCAGCTGTACATATGGCTGATGGCTATGCAAGAACTACTGGAAAGGTCGGCGTCGTCTTGGTTACTTCAGGTCCGGGGGCAACAAATACTGTTACGGGTATCGCAACAGCAAATTTTGATTCTTCACCTATTGTATGTATAAGCGGTCAGGTTCCAACATCAATGATAGGCAATGATGCCTTCCAAGAGGCTGATGTTACAGGGATTACAAACCCAATAACAAAGCATAACTATTTGGTTCATGATGTAAAAGATTTGGCTCGCACAGTTAAGAACTCATTTCTACTTGCAAAGACTGGGAGACCGGGTGCAATAGTTTTAGATTTGCCAAAAGATGTTCTCTTAAAAGAGTACCACTTTGAGTATGATTTTGAAGCAAACATCAGAGGTTATAAGCCTCATCTTGAGGGGAATATGGGTCAGCTTGAAAAGATAGCGAAACTTATTGAGAACTCTAAAAAACCTATTATGATTGTTGGTGGTGGAGCAGTAATAAGCAACTCTGCAGAGGAGATAAATAGGCTTATGGAGACCTCAAGTATTCCAGCTGTTGCAACTCTTATGGGGCTTGGTGTTGTGAGATATGACTCTCCGCTCTTTTTGGGAATGCTTGGTATGCATGGTACTGTTGGGGCGAACAAGGCTATACAGAGTGCCGACTTAATAATTGCTTTGGGGACTCGCTTTGAAGATAGAGCTTTAAGCAATTTTGATAAGTTTGCTCCAAATGCAAAGATAATTCATGTTGATATTGATTCATCATCTATCAATAAGAATAAGCATGTTGATATACCTGTGGTTGGGGATCTAAAGATAATCCTCAAGAAGATGCTCCCACTCTTACAGAAGCAAGAGAGGGCTGAGTGGACAGACTATATAAAAGAGGTAAAGAAGCTTGCACATTTTGTGCCAAGAGATCAGAAGAGGCTCACAGCCATAGAGGTTTTTGAATCTGTGAATAAGTGTGTCCCTGATGATACAATATTGGTTACTGATGTAGGTCAGCACCAGATGTGGGCAGCACTCTACTATAAATTTCAAGCGCCAAGAACACAGATAACCTCTGGCGGTTTTGGAACAATGGGCTTTGGTTTCCCTGCTGCAATTGGAGCAAAGATTGCAAACCCGGATAGACCGGTTCTATGTATTGTTGGAGATGGCGGTTTTCAGATGAACATTCAGGAGCTTGCAACAGCAGTAATTGAGAGAGTGCCTCTTGTTGTATTAATTATGAATAATGGCTTTCTTGGTATGGTTAGGCAGTGGCAGGAGCTTTTTAATGAGAAGAGATACTCCTCTACATGTCTACTCGATTGTGAATTTGATAACAGAAGCTGTGAAGGAAACCCAGAGGTATGTGATGCTTACCTGCCTGACTTTGTAAAGGTTGCTGAGGCATACAGATCTTTTGGAAAGAGAGTATTTAAAAAAGAGGAGCTTGATGATGTTCTAAAAGAGGCTTTTTCTGGAAAGAGAGATAGACCATACATCATTGATGTTATGACAGAAAGGGAAGAGAATGTTTGGCCTATGGTTCCATCAGGCAAGAGCCTTGATGAAGTATTAAATGGAGGTAATCTATAATGAAATATATACTATCTCTTATTGTTGAAAATAGACATGGCGTTTTGGCGAAAGTTACACAGACAATAACAGGGCGAGGCTACAACATTACCACCTTGATTGTGGGACCATCTGAAAACAGTGAAACCTCCAGAATGACTATAACTTTTGATTGTGAAGAGAGTGTGATCAAGCAAGTTGTAAAGCAGATGAATAAGCTTATTGATGTTATAAAAGTTTTCTTGATTGATGATGTTGATGAGAAGGTTGAGAGAGAACTTGTTTTAATTCGTGTTACCAGAACTGCCCAAACAGAGGAGTCTCTCTGCAGAGTGGTATCAATTTTTCAAGGGAAAATTGTCCATGTCTCTCCAAAATATTTTGTTGTAGAGCTTACAGGACACAGCGGTAAAATAAATGGCTTTATTGATAATATGAGAGCCTATGGCATACAGGATCTGCTGCGAACAGGTCCTCTGGCTCTCCCTATTGGGTAGAAAAATATTTTTCAGCTATTAATTTTAATAGCTGAATTTTTTATATGTTGTGGCGGGTTATGATTAAAAAAATTCTTTTTGTTTTATTCATTTTACTTCTCTCTCTTTTTAGCTTGGCTGCTAATGAGAGTTTTAGAAGAACAAAAATAGCTATTTTTCCATTTCATATAAGGAGCGATTTTGATGAAGTTACTATAGAGTTACTATATGAAAACTTTATTATATCGATGATAGACCTAGGAGAATATTATGTTGTTGATAAAGAGACTATTGATAATAAATTAACTGAATTGAATATTAAAAAAGGGAAAGAAATTAGTAATAAGATGGCTATTGAAGTTGGAAAATCTGTTGGTGCAGATATTGTCTTGATACCTAATATAACTAATATAAAAAATGATTGTTTTATATATGCAAGAGGTATTGATGTAGATAGAGGTGATGTTGTAGTAGCTAAAAGCGAAATGGCCTCTATTTCAAATAAAACAGGACTCCTAAAACTTCTCAATAGACTGTCAAATGCTCTCTCTACAAAAATTAGTGGAACTAAGTTTAATAGTGAGGATAGAAATTTTATTAAAACTTTCTATGATGGAATATGGGCAATTAATATAGATAGTTATGATAATAGTCTTGCAAAATATAAACAATGCATTACAGCAGGTATAGTGGTTACTGCTGCTAGTGGAGTTTTTACACTTGCTGGGCTTGCCATTCTTTCTGCAGGTATAGCTTTTATGTGTTATCCAACAAATGATTCCCATGATACTACATATTCTGGTATAGGTTGGTTTTTATTTGTTGTTGCTCTCCCTCCAGCAATGGTAACAGGAGCTGTTATATTACCATTTTGTTCAATTCCTTTCTGGTTTGCATCAATGATAAAGAGAATATATAAAAAATCTACAGGTAAAGATCTCGCTTTTTTCGACAGATTGAATTTTGATGCTGGTTTTGTAATGCAACGAAACAATCTTAATGGTGACATAGAGCAAAGAGTTAATTTTTCACTCTCTATTAGTCTATAAAAATCTTTTTTTTAGACTAATACTTCCTATTTCTTTCCCACTCCCATGCAGTTTTTACAATGGTGTCAAGAGGCAGTTCTGCCTGCCAGCCCAATATATCTTTTGCCTTTTTTGAATCAGCAACAAGTATTGCTGGATCTCCAGCTCTTCTCTCGCCAAACTCTGCTTTAAAATCTACACCTGTTATCTTTTTTGCCTTGTTTATTACCTCAAGAACAGAGTAGCCATTTCCGCTTCCAAGGTTGAAGTCATCACTTACATTCTCTGCGACCATTCTTTCCATTCCAAGTATATGCGCCTTTGCTAGATCATCAACATGGATAAAGTCTCTAATGCATGTACCATCTTTTGTCTCATAGTCTTTTCCATATACCTTGATTGAGTCTCTCTTACCATCTGCCGCCTGCAATATTATTGGAATAAGATGGGACTCTGGCGAATGGCTCTCGCCTATTGGATAGTTGATTGATGCTCCGCTTGCATTAAAATATCTAAAAACGGTATAGTTTAGATCATATGCTTTTTTATAGTCTTTTAAGATCTCTTCTACAAAAAGCTTTGTCTTTCCATATGGGTTTATAGGTTTTTTTGTATGATTTTCATCTATGAAATTGGTTAGTGGATTACCAAATACTGCTGCTGTGGATGAGAAGAGAAAGTTGTGAATGCTGTTTTCTATCAATGTGTCCAGTAGATTTATTACTTTTGATAGATTGTTGATATAATATTTACTTGGAAGCAACACACTCTCTCCAACCTCTATAAAGGCTGCAAAGTGTAAAACTGTATCTATGTTATGCTCTATCAAGGCCTTTGTTATAGCCTCCTTGTCTCCCAGGTCACCCTTAACATACTTTACATCTTTTGGTATTGCTTCCAAGTGTCCTTTAGAGAAATTGTCAAAAACGGTTACATTGTATCCTCTCTCTCTCAAGAGATAGACCATGTGAGAACCAATGTATCCTGCTCCGCCTACAACTAAAATATTTCCCATTTTGCATGCTCCCTAAAAAAAACTATTTTTTTATCCAATTTTTTACTCTAAAAGTTATGCCGCTTGAGATTGTAACACTTGATAGTGTATCATTTTCTGCTAAATTATATTTTTTATAAATTATTATACTCTCCAGGAATGCCCTTCTGTATCTAACCCCTGTGTTTATATAGAGATATTCGGTAATTCTAACCGCAAATTCAAATCCAACCTCAAAAAAAGCAGATGAATACCACTGCAGAAGCATTGTTGTATGTTGAAACCCTGCTCCTGTCAGCAGCTTTAGATAGGCATACTTAAAATCATATTGTCCAAATAGCTCCAAGCCCATATATAAGATTGTCCCCTCTATGGGTTCTGACTGTGGATGTATAACACAGCCGCTGCTTATGAGTGCTTGAATACCAAAATATTTGATAAAAAAGAGTGAGACATAGAGATCAAAGACAGGGGTCATTGTATATGCACCATCTCTAACTAAGTGGTTATAAAAATCCCCAACATATATACCAAGTCCCGGATTTATTGAGATATCAATCAGATATGTTGGACGAATGGGTGAATATCTATCTGAGGTCTCATCATTTGAGTAGAGTGATAAATTTATGAGTAGCAAAAAAAATATGAGAGACCGTTTCATAAGATGACTCTATTATCGACTCTCCCAATGAGGGGGGGTATGAAATATTTTTTATAAAACCCACATAGAAGAGTTCAACAAAGTATAATAAGCCTAAAAGCTATTATACTTTATATATTTATCGTGAAAAAATGTCAAATAACTATTCTTAAATGTAGTTGATATTATATCATATTTATGCTGGAGCTTTTAAATAATTGCAAATTTATAAAAAGAAAAATATTTTTTTGACAAATAGTCACTATTCATCTAATATATTCTTAAATTTATGGTTTTACAGCAAGATTTAGATAAAAAGTAGGGTTATTGTCTATATAAAGAATTATAGAAAGGAGTCTTTTTCTAATGTTAAAAAAAACTATTTTTGTTCTAATTATTTTTTCTTTTGTTTTCTTTTTAAATGCTCGAAGCAAAGATGCTGATCTCCACTTTAAAAGAGGAGATGAACACTATAGTAGGGGTGAATATGATCAAGCTATAAGAGAGTATAGTGAGGTTATAAAGATAGATCCTAGTGATGAGTATGCCTACTTTAATAGAGGAAATGCATACTATAATAGGGGTGATTATGATCTGGCTATAGGAGATTATAGTGAAGTTATAAAGATCGGCCCTGATTATGAGAGTGCTTACTATAACAGAGGTTTTGCGTATGATAATAAGGGTGAATATGATCTGGCTATAAAAGATTATAGTGAGGCTATAAGGATAGATCCCAATTATGAGGACGCCTACTTTAATAGAGGAAATATCTACTATGTTAAAAATGATTATGATAATGCTATAAAAGATTATAGCGAATCTATAAAACTTAATCCCAATCATGCAAAAGCTTACTATTATAGAGGGTACTCATATGCCAAGAAAAATAGTTATGATAGAGCCATAAAAGATTATAGTGAAGCAATAAAGATAGATCCCAATTATAGTGACGCCTACTTTGAGAGAGGAGCTATATATAATGAAAAGGGAGATTATAATAGTGCTATAAAAGATTATAGTGAAGTTATAAAGATAGATCCCAATTATACAGAGGCCTATTTTCAGAGAGGGCTCACATATGATAATATGGGGCAATATGCGTTGGCCATAGAGGATTATAGTAGAGCTTTAAGAGAAGACTCCACCTATAAAAGTGTCTATATCAACAGGGGAGTTGCATATGGCAAAAAGGGTGACTATGATAGGGCCATAAAAGATTTTGATGAGGCCATAAGGATAGGCTACAATCTCAATTTTGCATACACTAATAGAGGATTTGCAAACAGTAAAAAGGGTAGATATGATTTGGCTATAAAAGATTATAGTGAGGTTATAAAGCTCAACCCCAATGATGCAAGAGCCTATAATGAGAGAGGATATGCATATGATGAGTTGGAAAACTATGATATGGCTATAAAGGATTATAGCACTGCTATAAAGCTTAATCCCAACTATGCATCTGCCTACAGCAATAGGGGGGTTACATATGGTAAAAAGGGTGACTATGATAGGGCTCTTGAGGAATTTGAGATGGCAGCGAAACTTGATCCCAATAATGCTGGAGCCCACTATAATATAGCAGTTGAATATGAAGAGAAGGGCGACTATGATAGAGCCATAAAATCATATGGAGAGGCCATAAGATCAAACACCAATCATGCAGACGCCTACTACAGCAGAGGGGTTCTATATAGTAAAAGGGGTGATAATGATAGTGCTATAAAAGATTTTAGCAAAGCTATAAAGATAGATCCCAATGATGTAGAGGCCTATAGTAATAGGGGAAATGCATATATCAGAAAAGGTGACTATGATAGAGCTATCAAGGATTTTAATAAAGCTATAAAGCTAGATCCTGATAGTAGCAGCAACTACTACAATAGAGGAAATGCATATGATGAGAAGGGTGACTATGATAGGGCGATAAAAGATTATGATATGGCTTTAAAGATAGATCCAAATAATATGGCAGCCAAATATAGCAGAGAGCAGGCAGATAGAAAGAGAGATAATAAAAAAGAGATAAAATAGGAGTTTCTATGCATAAAAAAATTATTTTTGCCCTGATTATCTTTAGTTTTACACTCTTTCTTATGAGTGCTAAAAGTAGCAGTGCAAAAGAGTACTATAATCAAGGAGTTGCATATAGCAAAAAGGGTGATTACAAAAGAGCCATCAAGGATTATAGCAAAGCTATAGAAAGAGACTCCAAATATATAGATGCCTATGTCTATAGAGGAAATTCATACTATAGAGATGGCAATTATAGTAGAGCTATTAAAGATTATGATCAGGCTTTAAAGATGGATCCAAACTATGCAGGAGTCTATAATAATAGAGGAAACGCATATGGTGAAAAGGGGGACTATAATAGAGCGATAAAAGATTTTAGTGAGGCTATAAGGCTTGAACCCTACTATGCAAATGCCTACTATAACAGGGGAGACACATATAAGATTATGGGGGACTACTCTATGGCTGTAAAAGATTATAGTGAGGTTATAAATATGGACCCCTATGACGCAGAGTCCTATTATAAAAGAGGAAATTTGTATAGTGAAAATGGTGATTATAATCTGGCTATAGATGATTATGATATGACATTAATAATAGATCCAAATCATGAAAAGGCCTACTTCAATAGAGTAGCCGCATACAAAAAGAGGAGTGAGAGCAGTGCGGCTGCAGAGGATTTTAATAAAGTCTTAAGAGCAGAACCAAATGATGCAAGTGCTAATAACAACAGAGAAGAGGCAGATGTTGAGCTAATTAAAAAAGAGGGTATAAATGGTCAATATGGTTTTGTTGATAGGAGTGGTAGAGCTGTAGTACCTTTTAAGTATGATCATGTTAGGGATTTTAGTGAAGGGCTCTCTTCTGTTTCACTTAACTATATGTGGGGCTTTGTTGATAAGAGGGGGGTAGAGGTTATACCCCTTAAATATGATTGGGTTTGGAATTTTAATGATGGGCTTGCGGCTGCTGAAATCAATAAAAAGTGGGGCTTTATTGATAAAGATGGTAGGGTGGTAATCCCTTTTAAGTATGATTATGCTTGGTGGTTTCGTGGGGGAAGTGCTAATGTTAAACTTAATGGCGAAAAGTTTGAAATTGACAAAAATGGCAATAGAGTTGATTAGTTACTCTAAATCTCCCCCTTATGATAGTAGTATAAACCAAACAGATAGGAGTTTTTTTTAATGTTTAAAAGAACTATTTTTGTTTTAGCTATTTTTACTCTCTCTTTTATAAGCTGCCGCTCTAATGTGGTAGAGGTTAACTATGAGAGGGGACTCTTATACTATTATAGTGGTGATTATGATAGAGCAATAAAAGAGTTTAATGCTGTTATAAAGAGAGCTCCAAACTATGCAAAAGCTTACAGCAGCAGAGGAGATACATATTATGAAAATGGCAACTATTCTATGGCTATCAAGGATTACAACAAAGCTATAGAGATAGATCCCAACTTTGTATCTGCTTATTTTGCCAGAGGAGATTCATATATCAAAAAAGGAGACCCTTATCTAGCTATCAAAGATTATAGTGAGGTTTTAAGGATAGATCCAAACTATAAAAAAGCCTATCATAATAGAGGGTTTGTATATAATGATATAGGCGAGTATGATATGGCTATCAAGGATTTTGATAAATTTATAAGCATCGTTCCTAATAATGCAATAGCATATAACAATAGGGGCAACTCACATTATCATAAGGGGGAGTATGAGCTAGCTATAGGAGATTATAGTGAAGCTTTAAGAGTAGATCCAAATTATGTAGCAGCCTATATTAACAAAGGAATTATATATGGCATAAAGTGCGATTATGATCTGGCAATTAAAAATTATAGTAGGGCCATAATGATATCTCCCAACTATGCAATAGCTTACAACAACAGAGGAGTTATATATGAAAATAGAGGAGAGCTTGATAGAGCTATTGATGATTTTAATGAGGCTTTAAGGATAGATCCAAACTATTCACATGCCTATGATAGCAGAGGTGTTGCATATGGTAAAAAAGGTGACTATTCTATGGCCATCAAGGATTTCAATAGAGCTTTAAGCATAAATCCAAATTATAGAGAGGCCTACCATAATAGAGGAGTTATATATGTCAAAAAGGGGGACTATGATAGTGCTATAAAAGATTTTGATGCAGCACTAAAGATAGATCCAAACGATGCAGTTGCCAAGAGCAATAGAGAGGCTGCATTAAAGAGAAAACAGGAAAAATAGAATATAGATATTTATATAAAAAAATAGAGTAGGAGTTTTTATGTATAAAAAAGATGGCTATGATAGTACAATTGAGGAGTTAAGTGAGGCAATAAGGTGTAACCCCAACAATGCAGATTCTTATTGTGAGAGAGGGTGGGCATATGCAGATAGGAGCGACTATGATAGTGCAATTGAGGACTTTAGTAGTGCCATAAGAATCGACCCCAACAATGCAGAGGCCTACTGCGGCAGAGGGTTGGTATATTATGATAGGGGTGACTATGATATGGCGATTAAAGATTATGATGAGGCTATAAGGATATTTCCCAATGACATCTATGCCTACAACAACAGAGGTTTGTCATATTGCAATAGTGATGACTATGATAGTGCGATTAAGGATTTCGATGAGGCTTTAAGGATAGATCCAAATTATGTGGATGGCTACAACAACAGAGGGTTGGCATATTATAGTAGGGGTGACTATGAAGAGGCAATCAAGGATTATAACATGGCTTTAAGGATAGATCCCAACTATGCAAGGGCCTACTGCGGTAGAGGGTTGATATATTATGATGATGGCGACTATGATAGTGCAATCAAGGATTTTAATAGTGCCATAAAGATCGACCCCAACTATGCATATGCCTATTGTAGTAGGGGCTTTGCACATTCTGATAATGGTGACTATGATAGAGCGATTGAAGATTTTAGCAGTGCCATAGAGCTTGATCCCAACTATGCAGAGGCCTATTGTGGTAGAGGGGTGGTATACTCTGACAAAGGTGACTATGATAGTACGGTTGCTGATCTTAGCAGTGCTATAAGGATCGATCCCGACTACGCATATGCCTATTGCGGCAGAGGGGTGGCATACTATGGTAGGGGCGACTATGATATGGCTATCAAAGATTTTGATGAGGCCTTAAGGATCGACCCCAACTATGTAGATGCATACAACAATAGAGAGAGTGCATATAGGGCAAAATCTGGGAAGTAGAGCAAGAGCCTTTTAGCTACTCTCATAGATAGAGGGACATCTCTATTTTTTGATTGGAGCTTTCTATTTTCTTTAAAAAAAAATATAGATAGGATTTTTCTATGTATAAAAAGTTATTTTTGTTTTGTCTAATCTTTACTTTTGCACTGTCTCTTTTGAATAGTCAAAGTAGTGATGATGCACACGCTCACTATAAGAAGGGAGTTCAATATTTTAAAGATGGGGAGTATGAGCTGGCAATAAAAGAGTTTGATAAAGTTATAAATATAAATCCCAATTATGGAGAGGCCTACTATTATACAGGAGAGATCTTTTATATTTGGTATGATCATTATTCAGCATTTAACGAGTATGACAAAGCTTTGAAGGTAGACCCAAACATTGTAGGTGCTCGCATTAAGAGGGGAACCATATATAATGAGATGGGTTATGCCGAGATAGCTTATGATATGGAACTTTATAGTGAGATAGGTTCTTTTGATATGGCGATCAAAGATTTTGATGAAGCTTTAAGGTTAGAACCCAATAATGCAGAAGCCTATAATGGTAGAGGCTATGCCTACTTTTCTAAAGATGACTATGAGAGAGCTATCAAAGATTATGATGAGGCTATAAGACTAGAGCCTAATAATTCAAAATTTTACGAAAAGAGAGGTCAGGCATATTTTTTTTACGAAAACTATGATAAGGCACTTGAAGATTATGATAGGGCTATAAGTCTAACCCCAGATAATAATCACTCCAAAGATATGAGGGAGTGGGTACTATCTAGGATGAGACAAGATAAAAAAAATAGATAGGGTAGACTCTACTGCAGTTTAGATATAACAAATAGATATTTTCTAGAAAAAAATTGAAGAAAAAACTTAACTTTCTAAATATATTGTGTTATCTTTTATTTACTTGTGTTATACTGTAGATACTTTTATTATGTACACTTTAAAAAACCTACTGTAATTTAATAAAAATATAATTTAATAATCACACAAAGATGAGGCACAAATTGAAAAAATTACTTTTATCTGCTAATGAAGCGATCGCTTTGGGAGCCTACTCTGCATCAGCAAAGGCTGGTGTTGGATATCCTGGGACTCCATCAACTGAAATATTGGAAAATTTTTGTAAATATGAGAATGTCTATACAGAGTGGTCTGTAAATGAGAAGGTTGCTCTTGAGGTTGGAATTGGAGCGAGCTTCGCAGGAATCAGAACCCTCGTTACAATGAAGCATGTCGGTGTCAATGTTGCTGCCGATCCGCTATTTACATCAAGCTACACAGGGATAAAGGGTGGGCTTGTGATTGTTGCGGCAGATGATCCATCTATGCACTCGTCACAAAATGAGCAGGACAGCAGACACTATGCAATTGCTGCCAAGATTCCTATGTTAGAACCATCAGACAGCAATGAGGCCTACCAATTTACAAAACTCGCATTTGAATTAAGCGAAAAATATGATATTCCATTTTTTATTAGAACCACAACTCGTATTGCACACTCAAAGAGTGCAGTTGACTATGATGAAGTTTTACCAAAAGAGATTAGTCTTGAAGAGTTCAAGAGAAACCCAAAAAAATATGTTATGATTCCAGCGTTTGCAAAGGCTAGGCATACTGTTCTTGAGGAAACGCTTAAGAAACTGTCAAATGATGCCAATAATTTACCGATAAATAGAGTAGAGATTAATGATAAAAAGATAGGTTTTATCACCTCTGGAGTATGTTATAACTACATCAAAGAGGTCTATCCAGATGCCTCAATTTTGAAGCTTGGAATGGTAAACCCACTTCCAAAAGATCTGATTGTTGACTTCTGTAAGCAGTGTGATAAGGTCTACATTGTAGAAGAGCTTGATCCTATATTTGAAACATTTATAAAGTCTTTGGGGATAACAAACGTTATTGGAAAGGAGATATTTCCAATTGAGGGAGAGCTATCTAGCTCTATAATAGAAGAGAAGATTAGCGGAGTAAAGCCTGCACTTTTGTCAAAAGAGACAAAGATTCCTCCTCGTCCGCCTGCACTCTGTCCCGGCTGTCCTCACAGACAGATGTTTGGTGTACTAAATAAGATGGGTTTGATTGTCTCTGGCGATATTGGGTGCTACACCTTGGGAGTTTTACCTCCGTTTAATGCGCTTGACACATGTGTTGATATGGGAGCAAGTATAACAATTGCAGAGGGATTAAATTTGAATCCTAAAAACAGAGGGAAAGTTGTATCTGTTATAGGGGACTCAACCTTTGCACATAGCGGAATAACAGGGCTTGTTAATGCGGCCTACAACAAACATAATATTTTGATGATAGTTTTGGATAATGGAACGACAGCGATGACCGGTATGCAGCCAAATCCGCTTTCAGGTGAGACAATAAATAGAGAGGCTACAATGCAGATTGACTATGAGCTTCTTGCTGCAAGTGTTGGAATAAAAGCTCCAGACTTCAGAGTTATAGATGCTTATAAAGACAGCTCCACTATGGAGCAGACAGTAAAAGAGATGCTTGATTCAAAAAAATTATCTCTTTTAATTGTAAAAGGGCTTTGTGTTATTCTTAAGAGAAAAATGAAAGAGTAGCATGAATTTTAAGGATTTTTATTATGGTAGAGTTATTTTGTAAACTAGAAAAAGACGAAAAAACTCATCGATATCTACAAACATATCTTGACTTCATATCTCAAAACAGAGATACACAAACAGATCACTCCATTTTAGGTTTGGATAATATAATTCAGAAAGATGAGTTAATAACTCATCTTTCTGTTTGTCATATAGATCCATACAAAGAGAGTGAAGAGAGAATGAGAGAGGCTATAGAGTGGATAAACAAGAATGGAAAGGCTTTTAGACAGTATCTTTCATCAATAAAGCTTTTAGCATGTCTTGCATACTCTAAGGGCTATCGAGTTGGAAATGATATAACTACTGATGTTTTTCACAATATATGTGAAGAGATAAATGAGCTTAAAGGTGTCCTAATCGATTATATTTTTTAGTTCTTTTAGCTCCCACGTCCTTTCTGATAGATATCTTTTATAAAAAGGACATTACATTTCTAATTTTTTTAATACATATTCTGTACAAAAAGAGTATCTGTAGTGTGTAACAAAGATTTTTTTCTAAATCACAGCATAAGGAAATAGGATAGATAACAAAGATTTTGTATATTTTTACGAAGTAAAAATCGAACAAAATCGACTTACATATTGCAGATACTCTCTATTTAACCACAATAGTAAAAGCGAAGCCTTTGCCCTGCCCTTATGTAAGGGCGGGGTTGGGGTGGGTTAGAAATAAAACTTACTCATCAATCATCAGAAACCACTTTATCCCAAACTTGTCTCTAACCTCAGCACAGCAAGAGCTGTAGAAAGTTTTTTGAGGCTCTACTATGCTCTCTCCATCTTTAGATAGAGTAGTGAAAGCTTTTTTTAGTTCAGCTTCATTATCAAAAAATATAGCAGTATTTGATAGCTCATCTTTATTTGTGTTAAGCGGCGGATAGGCATCTGCCATCATAATGATGTTGCCTTTTATACTAAGAGACGCATGGAGAACCCAATCCAACCTCTCCTCCGGAATCTCCATATTTGGAAGAGGAGGCATATCTTTGTACTTCTGTACCATAGCAAGATCTGTACCAAAAGCCTCCTTGTAGAGAGCAATTGCCTCCTTTGCATTTCCATTGAACATAAAGTAGGGAGAAATTTTCATAAGTAAACTCCTTTTTTTAAAAAACGTCTTATATAAAATAGTTATCATAAATAGACATTTATTGTCAATGAAAGTGTAGGGAAGCTAATATAACTATTTTGATCATAATAAATTCTATACTACTTGAAGTTTTTATGGTATCTAGTTTTTACTGTTAAATTTATTAATTAATCTTGTTCGATTATATTAAGGAAAGTGATTGTGATACAGATGAGTGTTCTACTGCCAAAGCTTATTTTAGTTATATATTTTATTGTTCTAATCATTATGGGTTTTCTCTCTGCAAGAAAGATAAAAAATGAAGATGATTTTTTTATAGCAGGGAAGAGAGGTTCTACGGTACAGATTGCTGGAACTCTTCTTGCAACAATTTTAGGAAGCTCAGCGATATTGGGATCTGTTGAGCTATCATTTTCAAAGGGCTTAGCTGGAAGTTGGCTCTTAATTTCAGCTGCTATAGGCTTAGCACTTCTTATCCCATTTATAAAATATATCACCAAATATGGCAGAAGAACCTTTCCAGAATTACTCGAGACACTTTATAACACAAAAGTAAAAAAGATCTCATCTGTTATTATAGCCTTCTCATGGCTTGGAATTGTTGCAGCACAAATAGTTGGAGGGGCATCAATATTATCTCTCTTCTTTGGGGTTAACTATTTTTATGGAGCCTTGATAACAACACTATTTTTTGCCTTCTATACAATGATTGGCGGACAGATATCAATTATAAAGACAGATCTGCTTCAAGCCATATTTATAGTATTGGGAATTATACTTCTCTTGGTATTCTTACCAAAAGGGAGCGAAATCAATACCACAATAAAAGAATTTAATTTTCCATTTAATAAGACATTTTCGCCACTGGACTTGTTGATATTATTAATAACCTATTCATCAACTTTTTTGGTTGGGCCTGATATCTACTCTCGTATCTTTTGTGCAAAGAGTAAAAAGAGTGCCATTAATGCAGTTATAATTGTTGTATTGCTCTTGATACCAATTGCTTTTGCACTCTCATTTATGGGAGTTGCAGCAAAGACATTTTTTTTAACAGAAATAAAAGAGAGTGGAATTACACCTCTGCTCTTTTTGTCAAAAGAGATATTGCCTCTTTGGGCTTTTGTAGCTATTGGAATATCACTGCTCTCTGTTGTAATTTCATCAGCAGATACTACCCTATTAAATATTTCAATAATTATTTCAGACCTCTTTCCCCATAAAAACAAGATTCTTCTAACAAGAATTTTTGTACTTATATTTGCTCTTGTAAGTCTTATCTTTGCAGTAAAGATCAAATCTATAATAGGCTTGATTCTTTTGGGGCTTACAATTTTTTCAGGAGGCTTTTTTGTTCCAACTATACTTGGTTTGATTGGGGTGAAATTTGATAGCAGGGCTGTTATAGCTGCAATAATTTTTGGTTCAATTACTGCTCTTATAGGTAAACTGATACAATCAAAGATGATTATTATTGATAATGGTATATTTATTGGAAATATGATAATTATCTCTGCATTTGTTGTTAACTTGTTAATATTGCTGGTTTCTAAAGCACTTATTAAAAATGATGATATTTAATTTTTTTATTTTTAGATCCCACGTTCATTCTGATAGATATCTTTTATAAAAAAAGTAGTATCTTTTTAATTTCAAATGGCATTCAGTCTTTTTTGCTAAATAAAGCTTTTGTAGCTGAGTCGTTTTTTTAATTAGAAACTAAAAAATACTCTTAAATAGGACATCTATCAGAAAAGACGTGGCATGCAAAAAAAGAAAAAAAATATTTATTTTAAAGAGGGCTACTATCTTTTCTACATCATATTCTTTACCACTGATACCAAATTTTCAGCTGTAAAACCAAGCTCTATAAGTGTTGCCTCTCTTGTGTTATGAGAGATAAACTTATCAGGGATATTTATCGAAGTAAATTTTATGTCTATACCATTTTCTAGTATTATTTTTGGAATTTCACTCGACACAGAGCCATTAAAAGCACTCTCTTCTATTACTACAATGCTTTTATAGTCTCTCATTAGTAGAGTTAGTTCATCTATTGGCAGTGGCTTTAGAAACCTCAATATTGATATTTCAACACTTATATTTGATTTCTCAAGCTCCTCTTTTGCTTTTAGTGCAATATCAAGAAATGGACCTATCACTAGAAAAAGAGTCTCTTTTTTGCTATTCAATATTCTATTTTCTCTATCTATATTTAATATTTTAGCTGTCTCAAGAGGGAGATATTGCTCTTTTTTTAACATAACTTTGGTTTTATCTTTTGGAAATCTTATAACAACCGGCGCCTCTCTTTTATAGGCATACTCAAGCTCCATTGTAAACTCCATCTCATCAAATGGGGCTAAAATCTCTATATTTGGTATAGCTCTTAAAAGAGAGATATCAAACTGCCCCTGATGGGTCTCCCCATCAAGTCCTACAATGCCAGCTCTATCCACTATAAAAACAACCGGAGCCCTGCTTATTGCTACATCTTGTATTAGCTGGTCAATGGCTCTTGCAAGAAATGTGGAGTAGATAGCAAAGAATGGTTTAAGTCCATTTAAAGCAAGCCCTGCAGCAAAGGTCACCGCATGCTGTTCAGCAATGCCAACATCAAACATTCTGTCAGGGAACTCTTTTTTGAATGGTGTAAGTCCCGTTCCCTCCTCCATAGCAGCTGTGATTGTGATTATATCTTTATGTTCTCTTGCAAGTTCCACTATCTTTTCTGAAAAAATCGATGTAAAATTCTTTTTTTTAATAACTTTATCTGTTGAGTGCTCTATTTGGTTATCGATCTCTTTTATTTTTAAATCTGCTGTTTTAGGTGTTACTCCATGAAAGCTTGACGGATCAAGTTCTGCCTCATCATGTCCCTTACCCTTCATTGTATTAACATGCAGAATTGTTGGCCACTTTGAGTTCTCTTTTATATTTTTTAAAACCTTTATTAAGTCATTTATATTGTGCCCATCAATCGCCCCAATATATTCAAAGCCCAGTGACATAAATATATTCTCATGTCCAAGGAGAAGCTTTAATCCCTTTTCGATGTTCTTGGCAAAATCAAAAAAGCCTGATAGAAAACCTCTTCGATTTTTGGTTATCTTTTTATAGAGTCCTGTCAATTTTTGATATGGCCTTGAAGTTGTAAGCTTCCACATATGGTTATACAAAGCTCCAACATTTTTTCCAATTGACATATTATTGTTGTTCAATATTATTGTTATTGGAATATTGTCAAACTGTCCAATGAAATTTAAACCCTCAAAGGCCTCCCCCCCAGTCAATGCCCCATCACCTATTATAACTACAATATGCCCACCCTTTTGCTGGATATGGTTTGCAATTGCAAAGCCAACAGCACTTGATATTGATGATGATGAGTGGCCAGAGTTTACAGCATCATGAGGAGACTCATCAATGCGTGTAAATCCGCTTAAACCATCTTTGGTTCTGATTGTATCAAAATTTTTGTTTCTTCCAGTCAATATTTTATGTGTATAGCACTGATGCCCAACATCAAATATTATTGTATCTTTTGGAGAGTCAAAAACATAGTGTATGGCGGTGGTAAGCTCAATTACACCAAGGTTACTTGAGAGGTGTCCCCCATTTTTTGTAGTAATTTCTACGATTCTATCTCTTATCTCCTGACAAAGGGTAATAAGATCTTTTTGAGAGATCTTTTTTAGATCGTAAGGAGACTCTATTTTTTCCAGCATTTTTTTTAGTTCCCATGTCCTTTTTAATAAATGTTTTACACAAAAAGGATGTTGTTTTTATGATTAAAAGCTTATCAAGCTCACATTTCAATAATCATCTATAATATCATCAAAATTAAAAAAACTCAAGAAATGCATATATCAAAAAAAATAGTAGTTTTTTAGCTTTGACAAAAATTGAATTTTTGAGTTATAATAGAGTTCTTTAAAAACTTTTTAGTAGTTAGAAAGATAATATTCTTTCATTATAAAAGATATTTATCAAAAAGGACGTAGGAAATAAAAAAATGCTTTTAACAAAGAAGAATTATGCTATCTTTTTCTATTCAATATCTATTCTTTTTATATTGATAATTGGGATATATAGTTATTTGTTAATGACAGAATTTAATATTGATAATAAAAATCTTGAGATGAAATATAGATCCGAAACAGTTCTATTTTTAATGTTTTTGGCAGTTATTATAGATACAGCTATATTTATAACGATAGAGCTTAGGAGCAAGAGAGTTATAAAAGAGATTGATAAGATAAGAGAGATGAGTGTCTATACTGATTTTGATATAAGAAAGGGGTTAAGTAAGCTTGGAGACTTGGGGAGTAAGATAGGTGAAATATATTCGCTTTTGCTTAGTGTAAGCAATCAGAAGAGTATGAAAATTAGCTCTCAGGCCCATATTATTAATCTTCTGCTTGATAGGCTTGATCTTAATGTTTTTGTTTTGGATTCCAAGGGTGTTATTACAAATTATAGTAAGAAACTGTTGAAGCGATTTAATCTTGATGAGGATTCAATTTTACATACTGGTATAGGAGAGATTGTTAACATAAATTTTCAACTGATCTATTTTGAGATGTTGAAGTCTAGAGATGAGGCTATTAGGGAGAAATTGTTATATAAATTTGAAGATAAAGAATTTTTTCTTAATATTACTTTTGTCCCTGTTTTTAATACTAGGAATGATATATCAAATACTATCTGTGTTTTAGAGAGATGGAAAGGCTCTGTTCCAGAATCTACTTAATATTTAGAAATTTATCACCAATGATAGTACAAAAGGCTTTCTTGTTATAAATATCCTACCTATATAAAATTATTTTCTCTCTTTTTCCTTTTTTGAATAGCGTTTGCCCCTTATATCTCTACTTAATGACATGGAAACCAGAAAATAGACTTAAGCAGCCATTGAAGTTTGGATGGTATTAATGATACAATAGAGCTATACGAAAAGTGTTATCATTGTTAATGTTCTATGAAATAGGTAGATAGTAATAAAAAAAACCTTGTTATTTTTTGATTGATTGTTTATATTCTTAATCAAATTTGTATTTTAGAAATTATAAACTATATAAGTCTTAAGGAGGAGTTATGCAACCACGAAGAGTTGTAATAACTGGCATCGGAATATTAAGCCCCATAGGAAACAATAGAGATGATATAAAAAAGAGTTTTTATAATAAATTGAGTGGTGTCAAATATATAAAAGAGTGGGAAGAGATTGGCGGACTAAAATCCAAAGTAGCTGGAATTGTTGCTGACTATGATGAAAAGAGAATTGATCGAAAGGCAAGAAGAACAATGGGAAAAGTCGCTATCTATTCAACCCTCTGTGCAATGGATGCAATTGCTGATAGTGGAATCAGTGAAGAGGAGCTTACTGGAGGAAGACTTGGTGTTGCCTGCAGCTCCACAATTGGAAGCCCACAAAACTATGAGGATTTCTTTTATGAAATATTTAGGACAAACTCTGTTGCTGAAATTTCATCAATGACATTTTTAAAAATAATGAGCCATACAACAGCAGCAAACATTGCGGTAAACTTTGGTATAACAGGGAGAGTATTCTCTCCTGCAAGTGCATGTACCTCAAGCTCTCAGGCAATTGGAATGAGCTATGAGACAATAAAATATGGACTTCAGGATGTTATGCTTGCTGGCGGGGCGGAGGAGATGCACCACACAACTGTCGCAACTTTTGATATCCTTAATGTCGCAAGCAGCGGCTACAATGATAGGCCAGAGCTGACCCCATCGCCGTTTGATAAAGATAGAGATGGAATTGTTGTTGGTGAGGGTGGTGGAATGATAATGCTTGAGGAGCTTGAACATGCTAAAAAGCGAGGTGCTAAGATATATGGAGAGGTGGTAGGTTTCTCCTCTCTCTGTGATGGTTCTCATATGTCAACACCATCAAGCGAGGGAATGCAGAAGACTATGGAGCTTGTTCTAAAAGATACTGGACTTGCTGTTAAAGATATTGACTATATAAATGCCCATGCAACAGCAACAGAGACTGGGGATGTTGCAGAGGCTGATGCAACAAGCAAGGTATTTGGAGACAAGGTGCCAGTTAGTGCAACAAAGAGCTTCACGGGTCATACATTGGGAGCCTGCGGTGTGCATGAGGTTATATACTCTCTCTATATGATGGAGGATAATTTGATATATCCAACACTTCACCTAAAAAATATAGATCCAAGATGTGCTGGGATAAATATTATAAGTGAAACAACAGAGAAGAAGCTTGATACTATATTGTCAAATAACTTTGCTTTTGGCGGAATAAATACATCTCTTATTATAAAGAGGTATGTATAGAGCGATCAAATGCTTTTAAAACAAATTTTGTTGCTGCCTAATTGGATTTTTGATCGATAATTTATGTTTTTTATTATAAAATATTTTTTGTATATTCAAATATGAAAGAAATTTATTTACAGAAAAGCTCTAATTTTATATAAATAGAAGTTGTGAAAGTTTTTTTAAAATCTTAAAGGCTTATTTTGTTCATAATAAGGATATTTTATGGCTGCAAAAAATAGTTTTATAAAGACATTTGATAAGATTTTTAACAATCTTCCAAATACAGGGATACTGCTTGTAACAAGAAATGAGGTTGATTTTGATAATATTGCAACAATCAGCTGGATAACATTTGGATATGTGTGGAATGATCCTGTTGTGAATATCTATGTAAGGCCAGGTAGGTTTTCACACCACTCATTGATGGAGAATGGTTTTTTTTCTATCAATGTTCTTGATCCAAATAAATATGAGTCTGTTATGTCCTACTGTGGGACAATTTCTGGCAATGATGGAATTGATAAATTTAAACATGAAAAACTAAAGAAGATTGAGTCAGAATATATAAATTGTCCCCATATAGATGAGGCAAAAGTGGTGCTTGAGTGTCAGGTTATACATAGAAATGTTATCTCAGCAGAGAGTCTGGATAGAAATTATACAAGATTTTATGATAATGATTTTCACTCTATTTTTACAGGTTTGATAGTCAATATAAAAAACAGGTAGTTTCTCTATTGATTGTTCTATAAAAATTTTTATAATAAATTGACTTTTTAATATTCTTTTAGAGGTAGGGTTAAACTAGAGGGATAAACTGGTTTTATCTTAAAAAAATAGAACTTTGATTATACCGCTAGTTTAACCAGCCATAAGCTCTTCTTGTGAAAAAAAGATGTAGAGAAGAGCTGGAAAGACAAAAAAATATTTTGGCGGTCAATTTTTTAAGGAGAAAAAGTTATGGATATTTTGGCAAAAGAGATGAATGATTCTTTGGAAAAAAACAGTAAGATTTTTTTCGATATGCTTTCAGATTTTGGCAAAGAGATATATATGCCAAAGGGAATAATAGTTCAGTCAAACGAAGCAAAACAACTTGCAAAGAAATATAATGCAACGATAGGTATAGCAAAAGAGAGTGGTGCTCCTATGTATCTACCAAGCTTAAATCAATTCTTTAATGGATTGTCTCCTGATGAGACATTTGATTATGCTATGGCTGCGGGAAGAGTGGATCTTAGAAATATATGGAAGAAAAAGATAGTAGAAGAGAACCCAAATATTAAAGATGAAACAAATATCTCAATCCCTGTTGTGTCAAATGGGCTTACAAATGCTCTTATGATTGTTGGTGATCTCTTTGTTAATAGAGATGATGAGCTTATAATACCAGATAAGCTTTGGGAAAATTATAATCTTATGTTTGAGACACGTTTTGGTGCAAAAATTAGATATTTTTCGCTCTTTGATGAGAAGCTTACTGGCTTTAATATAGCATCTTTGGACAAAACTATTGGTGAATCAAAGAAAGAGAAGATTATTATTCTATTAAACTTCCCTAATAACCCAACAGGTTATACTCCAACAAACAGTGAAGCTGAAGAGATTGCAAAAATTGTTAAAAAGCATGCTGATGCTGGAAAGAAGATATTGGTTATTTGTGATGATGCCTACTATGGATTGATATACGAGAACAATTTGATATCATCATCAATTTTTAATAAGATGGCATTTTTAAGTAAAAATGTTGCAGCAATAAAGATAGATGGTGTCTCAAAAGAGGAGTATGCTTGGGGATTTAGAATTGGCTTTATAACATTTATGGACTATGAACACTCTGCCGATGCATATAGAGTTTTGGAACAAAAGGTAACAGCAACAATAAGATGTTCATTGTCAAATTGTAATAATGCTGCTCAAGCAATTGTTGAAAAAGCTATTGCTAAACCAGAGCATAAAAAAGAGAAAGATGAGAAATTTGCTATGCTAAAGGCAAGGGCAGAAAAAACTAAAGAGGTTGCATATGACAAGAAATATAGCGACTGCTGGGATGTCTATCCTTTCAACTCTGGCTACTTTATGTGTATAAAAATTAAGGGTGCAAAAGCAAATGATGTTAGAGTTGAGGCATTGAAGACGCACGGTGTTGGAACAATTGTTCTTGGTGATGATTTAAGGGTTGCTTTCTCCTCTGTAGAGCTTGATGGAATAGAGGAGCTATTTGATATATTGGCTCTTGTTATCAGAGGATTACAAAAAAAATAAAATTATTATAAGAAGTGGCTTCTATTTTGAAAAAATTATTTTTACTAATATATGTATTACTATTATGCCTTTCGTGTTCAACAACTGGACCTAGATACTCCCATATGAAGACGGAGGGCAGATTCTCCTCCTCATCAGGCATTATTGCATATGACGATCTTGCCTTTAGAGGAGAATATTATGACACAAGATTCTCTTTTAAATACCCTTCCATTAAAACCATATTGTTGGATGGTTCTAAATCAAAAAATAGTTCACACTATAACAATGAGGGTATTAATAAGTTTATTTTATCTCTATGTCTCTCTTATGATGATAAGAAGTTTGGCACCGTTGAGGATTTAAGAAGAACCTTTTTTAATGACTATACAGACTTTAGAACAAGAAATGAGATAAAAATCCCTTGGCTTTTCGAAAATGAGGTCTCCATTCAATCAGCTTCCAAAAACAGAGTTTTTGTAAAGAATAGCAAAAATCAGTTTTTAGGCGGAAACCACCCTATAACATTGATAAATTATTATGGGTATGATCTACATAATGAGCGGGCTCTTTTATTGACAGATGTTATAACTGATTTGGATAAGCTTAATGAGATAGGAGAGATCTATTTTAGAAAAGAGTTTAGTTTGCCAGAGAAGGGATCTCTTATTGATGCTGATTATCATTTTCCTAATAATAAGTTTCAATTGAATAATAATTTTTATATAACTGATTGTACTATTGTTTTTTACTTTAATCCATATGAGATAACGAGTTATGTTAACCATAGGGATATTGATGTTGTTATACCTCTTTCTGAGATAGAATCTATTTTAAAACAGTAGGGATATTTTATTAAAGGTTACATATAGCTCTCTTCTACATAATAGCATACTATTAATATTAAATATCATTAAAGTTCATTTTCTGGTTTCCATGTCATTAAGTAGAAATATAATGAGAAAACACTACTTAAAAAAAAGGATAAAAAAGAGAGAGTAAAAATATATAGGTGGGGTTTTCCCCCCAGCCCATATATTTTTACTTTTTCTTTTCTTTCTTTTTTGAGTAGCATTTGCTCATTAAATATCTTTATACTGATGAGTAAACTAGGTAGTAAATATGTACTAATAATTTTATATTAATAGTATGCAGGGTATTAAATAATTGTTTGTATTCTTTTATAAAAGTACTATCACTATTAATGCCAAATTAGTTAAGAGTCTTAAGTAAAGAAAAAATCCTTTGTAAAACAGAGAAAAATATTGTATATTCTCTAAAAAGCTCTCTATTTTTATAGAATAATTTCTTGATTTTGCTTTTATTAAAATTAAAAAGGAAAAATATGTTTGGTAAAGTAAGCCTTTTTTATAAAATTTTTCTGCCAACAATATTTGTTGCTGCAATATTCTTTTTTATACAACATACACTAATTACAGGTTCTATAACCAAAATTATTGAAAACCACTCAAAAGATATGCTTGAGGCTCAAAGAGAGCATCTAACAAGAGCACTTACACAAGAAAATGAGGATCTATTCAATGCTGTTACATGGCTGGAAAGTGCTCCAAGAATTACTGATATTGTATATGAAAGAGATAAGGATAAATCTCAAGCTATGGTAGATTTGGTTAAGAGATCTTTTCAACTTGACTATTTTGTTGTAACCGATACTAAAGGAGAGCTATTAACCAACTCTACTCTATTAAAAGAGCAAGAAGCGTCCATTATAAAGAATGCCTTGAGTGAGATAGGTAATAGGATAGATTATACTCTTGTTGGTGAAAAACTGATAAATAATATATCTGTTAAAATAAGAGATGAAGATGGGACTTTTATTGGAGTAGCTATTTTGGGAATAGATATGACATCAGAACATTTTATTCAGCACTTAAAAAATAATATCTATTTTGTAGATTTCTCTATAGTAATAGGAAAGAAGAGAATTGTTACAACATTGGTGGATGACGAAAATAGAAACCTTAAGGGAACAGTTTTGGAAGATGAGTATGAATTTAAACCAACAATAAATAGCAGCCACCCATATGTAAGTAACAAAATTTTTCTTAATAGCAAAAATAAAAAGAGAGAGTATCTAAGGGCCTATCTTCCAATAAATAATAGCAGGGGAGAGACAATAGCACATATATTAATTGGACTTCCAATGTCACTAAATAGTGGTCTATATAAGACGGTCTCTATGCAGCTTATATATATGCTTATAATAACTTTAACATCTCTAATATTTGTAATTATCTTTATAGAGAGAACAGCAATATTGAACCCATTAAATAGCATAAAAAATATTATTGATACCATTGAAATCTCTGATTCAGATGAATCAAGTGGAAAAAATGAGAAGACAAAAGATGAAGTTGTGCTTTTGGAGAATTTCTTTTATTCGCTTATTAGACAGATAAAGAGGATTCTTAATAATATTGGTGAAATAATAATGAAAGAGACTAAGATAGTAACAGATGTAACAGAGAAGTCCAATGAGCTTAATAGGGTTACTGACGAGATATATTCAATAATAATAAAAAACAGTGGGGATACAGAGACACTAGATGTTAAAATAAAAGATACAAAACTGCAAATATATGACATTAATGAGTTTATCTCCTCTTTGGCAAATCTTATAGACCAAAAATTGTCTGATGCTGTAAATGAGTCTTCATCTTCTGTAGAAGAGATGATTCAAAGCATTAATAATATTGAAAAAATTACAGAATCAAAAAAACTTTTGACAGATGATCTCTATAATATGGCCAAAGATGGTGAGAGTAAAATGCAAAACATGATCTATTCCATAGAGGATATTGCAAAATCCAGTGAAACAATAATGGAGATGACTATGGTAATAGATGAGGTTGCAAACCAGACAAACCTCTTGGCTATGAATGCGGCAATTGAGGCCGTGCATGCTGGAGAGTATGGAAGAGGGTTTGGTGTTGTTGCTGACGAGATTAGAAAGCTTGCTGAGACAACAGCAAACAATGCTAAAGATATATCATCATCTTTAAAAATTATAATAGATAAGATTAATATTGCACTAGATACTACACGCGAAACCAATATTACTATTGAGAATGTTATAAGAGGAACTACAGATATATTTCACAGTATGAGTGGGATGCTTGTGGAGACTAGAGAGATGGTTTTGGGTACTGAACAGATATCAAAAACATTGTCAAACCTTATAAATATAACAAGCGATGTTAAATCCTCGTCAAACCATATGAAAGATGGTACAACGAATATAGGTATGCTTATAGATGACATATATGCAATATTAAAAGATAGTAAATCTAGTAATGGCTATATAAAAAATGGTATAGATAAGATTAGAACATCTATAGAAGATCTTAATAAAGCAAGCATTATGAACAATGAGAACTTAAAAATATTAGAAAAAGAGGTTAGCAAGATAAAGATCTCTTAGAAAAGGTCTCTGTCATCTTCATCAATATTTTTCTTTATTTGTTTATCTTTTTTGTTTTTTAAGCTGCTATTGTCACTATCTTTGCTGCTATCCTCATTTTCATTTTTATCATTAGTTTTAGAGTTTATGTTTTTTATAGTCTCATCATTAATATCAAGTGATTTTAGAATAGTAACTTTTTGCTCTACATCTTTCAGTTTTAACTCGCAAAATTTCCCAAGGCGAACCCCCTCTTCAAACAACTTAAGGGATTCATCTAAAGATACATCATTCTTTTCTAGAGCAGCTGCAATCTCTTCAAGTCTACTGATAGCTTTTTCAAAAACAATCTCTTCGTTTATCATAATAAAAGGTCTCTTTTAATATTCAAAATATTTTAGACACTTTATAGTATTTTCCTGATAAAAACAAGTTTTTTTTACCTATCTAGTATTAATAATATATCTATAGTATATAGTTTTTTGTATAGTTCTCTACTATTATTAATCCTATCCAAATGATAATTAGTCTATCTACTTATTTTATGGCTTCTATGTCATTAATTAGAGATACAGGGGGCAAACGTTACCCAAAGAAAGAGAGAGGGGTAAATCCATATAGGCATGGTTCTACCCCCAGCCTATATGGGTTTACTTTTTTCTTCTTTTTAAGTGCCCATTTGCTCATTGTATCTTATCATACTGACAGGTAAACTAAATATAAAGCTCATAAGCTAGTTTTATATTAATAGGACAATTGGTAAAAAAAGCTGTATAAAAAGTGTTATAGTTATAGAATATACTATGACTAATGTTAGATTAAAAAAAGAGAGGTAAAATTACCTCTCTTTTAAATAATAGATTTAATTAAACTATTTAATAATAAATAGTGGTTGTCCAGATTGAACTTGTTGTCCCTGTTTTACTATTATTGATGTAATAACTCCATCTTTTGTAGAGTTAATTGGAGTCTCCATCTTCATAGATTCCATCATTAATACGGTTTCGCCACTCTTAACTCTGTCACCAACTTTCTTATTCATTTTTAAGATAAGTCCCGGCATAGGAGCATTTACCTTCTCTCCATCACCAGTAGTCGCAGCAGAAGATGAAACCTCTCCACCCTCTTTGATATCGATGTCATATTTTTGTCCATCAACAGTTGCTGTGTTTCCATCAAGTTTTACTACATATGAGTTGCTGTTTACTTTTACAGTAAATGTATCAGCAGATGAAGCTTTCTTCTCTTCAGGTTTTTTAGCTCCCGCATCTTTTCTAACAGTTACAGTTGCCTCACCCTTAAGGAATAGCACACCCTTATCCTCACAAGAAGCAACGATAAAAATGTTTTCATCTGTAACAGGCAAGTTATTATCTTTTAATATCTTTTCGCAAGATGGAATTCCAATCTCACCTTTTGCTTTCTTATCTTCGTTTATATCAATAGGGTTTCTTGTTGTAGGTGCAAGCTTCAATTGCTCCTCTGCAATTTTTACAACTTCTGGATCTGGAGCAACTGGAGTCTTTCCAAAGTAGCCAAGAACCATCTTTCCATAACCCTCAGCAATCTTCTTCCAAGGTCCAAACATAACGTTGTTGAATGCTTGTTGGAAGTAGAATTGAGAAACTGGTGTAACTGATGTACCAAATCCACCCTTCTTAACAGCATCACCCATAGCACCAATAACTTCAGGATATTTGTCCATTAAGCCATTGTCTCTAAGCATTTGAGTGTTAGCAGTCAACGCTCCACCTGGCATAGGGAAGAAAGGAATCAAAGGCTCAACTTTTGTTGCTTCTGGCGGCAAGAAATAATCTTTCATAGCATTTTTGAAAGAGTCCTCAAGCTTGATTATCTTGTTGATATCTGGGATATCAAGTTCATAGTCAGTACCTCTAAGGCAGTGCCACATAGTAAGTATATCTGGCTGACAAGTTCCGCCCGATACTGGAGACATTGAGAGGTCTACTTGATCTGCACCAGCTTCGATTGCTGCTTTGTATGAAACTGTACCAGTTCCTGCCGTCTCATGAGAGTGGAAAACGATCTTTGTCTTGTCACCCAAGAGAGTACGAGCCATCTTTATTGTCTCATATACTTTTTGTGGTCTTGAAGTACCTGAAGCATCTTTAAATGCAACAGAATCATAAGGAATGCCAGCATCAAGAATGCTCTTCAATACTTTTTCATAGAAAGGAACATCATGAGCCCCTTCGCATCCTGGAGGAAGCTCCATCATTGTAACAGTTACCTCATGTTTCAAGCCAGCATCTTTTATACATTGGCCGCTCCATATAAGGTTGTTAACATCATTTAAAGCATCAAAGTTTCTGATTGTTGTCATTCCATGCTTCTTAAATAGATCTGCATGTAGCTTTATAATATCTTTTGATTGAGATTTCAATGCAACAACGTTTATACCACGTGCAAGTGTTTGTAACTCTGCATCTGCACCTGCTGCCTTTCTGAAATCATCCATCATCTTGAATGAATCTTCATTTGCATAAAATATAGGTGATTGGAACATAGCTCCGCCACCAGCTTCCATATGTTTAATACCAGCTGCAGCCGCCTCTTGAACTACTGGTAAGAAATCTTTAGAAAAAACTCTAGCTCCATAAACAGATTGAAATCCATCTCTAAAAGCCGTTAACATAAATTTAATCTTCTTTTTAGCCATCTATATTCTCCTTTAAGTTTTTTTATCAATTTATAAAAAAAGTAGTAGTACTCTTATAAATATAATAAATATATTAATCAAATAATCTTAATAAAACAAACCATCTTCTACTTTTTACTTTTTGCCAAAGCAACAGCAATTGCAATCTCAACATCTTTTGATGATGCCTCTCTCTCCTCTGCAACTATATCTTGATAGGAGTCGTGCTGCTCACCTTCAGGTACCGGTTTTGAAAACTTCGTAAGTAGAGCTGCCATTATTTTTATTAATAGTGCAATTAATAGAGATATTACAATAGTAAATCCATAAGTTAATATTGTCATTCCCATAGTTGTCATATTTTCCATCTATTTTCCTCCTTCTCTTTTGCTTATCTAAGTAAACTACAAAAAACACCAGCAATAATAGCAGTTGTAATTACACCACTTATATTTGCACCTAATGCTTGCGGAAGAATTATCGAGTTTGGATTTGCTTTTGTTACAACTTTTTGAGCAACTTTTGCCGTTGTTGGAACACAACTAACCCCTGCTATACCAATAACTGGGTTGTATTTACCGCCAGACGTAAAGTATAGTAGATAGCCTCCCAAAATACCGCCAAAGCCAGAGATCATAAGAGCAGATATTCCTAGCACTAATATTTTTAGAACGCTTGGGTCCATAATTGTCTTTGCATCACAAAGAAGACCAAGAAGCATACCTAAGAACATTGTTGATAGATATAGAATTGGTCCTTGAAGCAGTCTCTTGAATTGTTCAATTCCAGACTCTCTAATTATTACACCAAAGAATAGTGAGAAAATAAGTGGTGCTGCAATTGGGAGCAAGAATGATAATACAACACATGCAATAACAGCAAAAAGCATCTTTTGACCAGATGTAAACTCTTTTTGTTTTACATTATCTTCCATTTTTATAGCTCGAATCTTTTTTGGAACCAGAGCATTTATCATATATGGATATGCACCATATGCAAAACCAAGATATAAGTATGCGACGACAGCAATTGGAACAAATAGTTTTGGAGCTAAAATAAGAGATGTGAATAGTACCATAGGGCCATCAGCTCCGCCTACAATTGAGATAGCTGCTGCCTCTTGAGCAGTAAAACCAAAAACTTGTGCAATTGGAAATATTACTATTGTGCCAAGCTCAGCAAAAAGGGCTATTATCATACTTTGAAATGGTCTTCCCATAACAAAACCAACATCAAGAAGAGAACCAATGCCCATAAATACCAAACATGCAATAAGGCTGTTTCCAAATGTCAATGAGTAGACAGGCTGAAGCCAATCTATTCCCATAAGTGTAACAACATCAGCAGCATTTTGGACAACATCAGGTCCAGAGCCTACTTGAGAATCAAGAAAAAGTGTTCCCATCAAACTACCATCCACTACTCCGTCTTTTAGTTTATTTAGTGGATTAAAAAACATAATGCTGGCATTTATTGTTGCCATTCCTAGCCCCATAGGGATCATAATAAGTCCCTCAAGAACACCCTTTTTGCCAAGATAGATTAGAAGTAATCCTAGAAAAATTAAAAATATTCTTACAATGGCAACAGCAGGTTCAGTCGCAAACATATGACCAAATGTCGAAAAGCCTTGAAAGATCTTTTCCAAAATAGGCATCAAATTCGGCATATTTTATACTCCTTTGAATAATAATTTGTTGTTTAATTTTAATTAAATAGTAGATTAGAGTAGAAGTCTAAATTTACTTTTAAAGAGACAGAATAAGTTTTTTTATTATGTTTGTCAATTCTTTTTTAGATCCCACATCCTTTTTGATTTTTTTTTGCGTGCCACGTCCTTTTTAATAAATATCTTTTATAAAAAGAGTATTGTCTTTCTAAGTTTGATGAGTATGGGGTTTTAATACGTTTCTCTAATTAGAAACTACAAACCATTCTTGTAAAAGATATTTATTAAAAAGGACGTGGGATCTAAAAAAATAAAAAACTCTTAATTAATTCCTCTTATTTTCTTTATCTCTTGATATGCTTCAATTATCTCTTTTAATTTTTCTTCATACTCTTTTCGTTTCTCTTCTGGAAGTGAGATTGTCTTATCTGGGTGATACTCTTTGCAGAGCTCTCGATATCTCTTTTTTATCTCATCATCAGAGCTGCTTTCATGAATGCCAAGAATTTTGTAGTAATCCTTAGGTTCTCTAATTGGCTCTTGTCTATAATTGCCATAAGAGTCTCCTCTGTCGTATGAGTAGGAAGAACCACCTTGATAGTATCCACCAGTGAAGAGACGGCTATAGATGTTATATTCAAAAAAATCGGCACCAATGTTGTCTGCAATCTCTTTTATTGCATCAAGCCCCTTTTTGCTCATGCCATCATATATCTCAATTCTAAAGAGAACCTTGATCAAAAAGTTCTTCTCATCAATATTCAAGCCTGTTCTTATATTTCGATATGCAGTTGAGAGTTCATCATTACTAATACCATTTTCTACATAATATTTATACTGCTGCATTACTATCTTTGCATTTTCTACACCAAAAATATCAACAGCAAAATTCTTAACCTGATTTATTATAAGTCTATTTAAACCATTAACCATAGTCACTTTTGCTGAAAGAAGAGAGAATGAATCCGAAAATAATTTATTATTGGCTAAATAGCTATAGTTGCTATAATTTCTTCTTCTGCCTGTATTGCCTGATATAGATATACTATTAAGGAAATAACCAATAAGAATAGGCCAAAAAAACAGCAGAATATTTCCTGTGTTGAAAAGTAATAAAAACCCAATAATAACTCCGATAACTAACCACATAAAACACTACTCTTTTTAATTAAGATTATTCTTTAATTCAATCTCTTGATAAGCAACTATGCTTCGAAATAGTTTCTTAACACAAAATAGAAAATTTTTACACCTACAAAATAGTGAAAATTTTTATTTAAAACAACACTCATCTCATTTTCTTCATCAAGAAAAAGAAATAGTTCAAGATTTTCTGGCAGAACAAAATCCTCATCAAATATATTGAACTTTCTGCCATGTTTAGTTTTATTAAATATTTTTGTAAGAGTGTCAATGTTTTCAGGATTTTTTCTAAGAAACTCCAGCTTTTCCCACAGCTTTTTTATTATATCTTTAAAGCCATGCTCTTCAATTGGTTCTATGTTAAAAAACTTCATTGTCATCTCTAGCAATACTATAAATTTTGGACTATATTTTTTATAATCAATTGGCATTGTATCTTCTAATAACTCATTGATTTTTTTATGTGTTATGTGATTTGTCTTATTTTTATCAAAGACATATTTATATTGATCAAAAACAGACTTGCTATATAGAAGATTATTAAATATATCTAAAATTTCATAGTTAATTCTGTAAAAATATTTTATTCCATCAATTACACCAAAAACTTTCAAAGTATCAAGATATCCCATTCGTATATTTCTGTGCAGTCTCTCTTTAGAGAAATCGAGTACAGTGCCAATATCATATGAGTGCTTGATATATGTTATATTAGTTCCTGATATATTTGGTCTCTTGTTTGATATAATATCAACCAGTTCAACAGCAATTATATTTTTGTATCCTCTCTCTTTAGCAAGATTTATTGGAGTATTTTCTGATAGACCGCCATCTACATAGACCTTATCTCCTATCCTTGTCGATTTAAAGCCGGGGAGAGATGCCGATGCCAATATATACTTATGAAAAAGTCCCTCCTCAATATCTTCCAAAAAAAATTTGCCAGATGAGAGGGAGCTTATATCATAGGTAACAATACCAAAGTCTATTCCGCTCTCTCTTATTTTTTTTTCATCAACATGCTTTTCTAAAATATTTAAAAGAGGTTGTGTATCAAGCCCTTTATCCTCTACAACAAGTTTTTGTAATTTACTCATCATTAGAAGTATATCAGAATACCATTGGTGAATCTCGCCATTATCATCATCAGCCGAAGAGGCAAGAGGGC
The DNA here is from genome assembly GCA_031549085.1 of Spirochaetota bacterium. Classification (GTDB taxonomy): domain Bacteria; phylum Spirochaetota; class GWE2-31-10; order GWE2-31-10; family MWDO01; genus JAVBQL01. The sequence goes on along the minus strand of JAVBQL010000013.1, from coordinate 124,803 downwards.
TTGATACAACAATTTGATCAAGAGTCATATTTTTCCAGAGTTCAATAGCCACATCAAACTTCTTTGAGCAGACCATAGCCCCATTTAATGCTCCGACAGATGTTCCAATTATTGCATCAAACTTTATAGATAGCTCCTCCAAAGCCTTAAAAAAACCTATTTGATATGAGCCTCTAGCCCCACCGCCGCCTAAAACCAGACAAACCTTTCCAAACATAGTAGAAGTAATCTCCTAAAATTTATATTTTTTTATATTATAGTTCTTGCAAAACTCAAGAAAAAAAGCTCATTTAATAATTATGTTAAACATTTGAAGTGTACAACAAAGTTTTTTGTATTAATTGCGAAAGCAATTTCTAACAAAAAACGACTTTTATACTGCAGATGTTTACCTGCTCCTTTTTTTTATCCCCTTTTATGTAAATGCTTTTTTCTAGCCACGTCCTTTTTGACACATATTCTATTTAAAAAGAGTATTAATTTTCTGATTTTATAGAGCTTAAATAAAAAAAATCCATCGAACTCTCTATCCAGAAAATTAATATGACCCAAAGCTTATTAAATTATTACTTTGTTGATTCCGATATTATACTAATAAGTTTATAGTTTGTCAAAAACATTCCAAATATAGAGAGTTCTAAATGTCTAAGAAAATATTTGCAGATAAAAGAAATAACTTTTTTGATAAAATAATTAATTTTATAATAAAATTTACGAAAGAGATGAAATTCAGAACTGTTATAACCATAGCACTATTAGTCTCTATTATGGTACCAGCTATAGTAATATCCATTGTAAGTATTGTAACTTTGGTTACAACAGTAGAACAAACAACATCAAATATGCTTATTTCAAATATCAAAAGCTTTATGAATACCACAAATCTTTATATAGAAAAATATTATGGAGAACTCTCATATGAAAATGGAATGATTACTGATGGCGATGGAAAAAACTTGAGAAACCAGAACGAGATGATAGATAAGATACAGTCTGATCTTAATATAGATGTTACAATATTTGTTCGCTATGATGATGATTTTATAAGAATTGCAACAACAATAAAGAAAGATGGAGTACGTGCAATTGATACTGTTCTTGATAAAGAGGGAAAGGCCTATGAAGCCATGATGAAGCAAGAGGAGTATATAGGTGATGCAGAGATTTTAAACAAGCCATACATAACCGCATACAAACCGCTTATAGATAGTTATGAAGATTTTGTCTATGGAGTTATCTTTATTGGTATAGAGAAAGAGTATATTCATAAGATGACTGCTGAATCTGTAAGCAGATCTGTTATATTGGTGCTTTTGATAATGGCAGTTTTGGTTGTCTCTATTCTTCTAATATCCAATAGAATTCTTGTGAGAGTCTTCAAACAGATAAGAAATTTACAAGATAGATTAAAAGAGATAACAAAGGGTGACCTAACTGTAAAATTCAATAGAGAGGAGTCAAGCAGCACTACAGAGATTGGGGGACTTATGCACTCTGTTGCTGATATGACAGAGACTCTAAAAAATATGAACCAGAAAATATATACTACTGCGATAATACTCACAAAAAACTTAAAGGATCTCTTTAACTCTACAAATATGGTGAAGGATTCTGCAAATACTCAGGCTGTAACTGTAGAGCAGACACTTGGAAACTTTGAGAGCTTAAACAAGATTATCAATGTAATATCTGATGAGTCGAAGCAGGCGAATGCCTATACTGATCAGGCATTTGATAAGGCACATAGAGGTATGAAATCTATGAAGCTTCTTGAGGAGGAGATGGGTAAAATTGAGAGCTCTTCTCATGAGATAACAAACATTATTGCGATGATAAATGACATTGCAGAGCAGACGCACCTCTTGTCTCTAAACGCCTCAATTGAGTCTGCCCGTGCGGGTGAGGCTGGAAAGGGGTTTAATATTGTTGCTGGTGAAATTAGAAAGCTTGCAGAAAAATCTACAATGGCAGCAAGTCAGATTCACCAATTGATTACCAATAATAACAAAGTAATTAAAGAGGGTGTAAAGCACACCATAGATACAACAGAGAACTTAAAGCAGATATCAACAGCAAATGAGCTTATCACAGGACTTGTTAAGACTATAACAACAGAGATAGATAAACTTAATTTAAGCTCTAATGAGATATTAACAGCAATAAATAATATATCTGATATTGCACAGAGTAACCTTAACGTTACAGAAGGGGTTTCGCAAAGTATGGACGATATCCTTTTTCAAACTATGGAGCTCCAAAAATTTGTTGGACAGTTTGATGTTCGTTCTGATAAGATTAAAGAGAGTCAAAAGCAGATTGAAGAGGTATTAAAGGTAAAACTTATTGACGCAGAGAAGGTTCTAAAAGATATTGGCGAGATGTTTCTTCCAACAGGAGAGATTGTCAATCTTGGTGGACATGATATACAGGAGCTTCAGCTTGGAAAGACTAAGGTTACAGGAAACTCAGAAATTGCAGACAAGATATCAGAGAAGACAGAGACATCTGTTACTATATTCCAAACTACTGAAGATGGTTTGGTTCGTGTTGCAACAACTGTTAGAAACTTTGATAACAGCAGGGCAATTGGAACGAAGATAGGTACTGATAGTAAGATCTATAAGACAATTATGGAGAAAGAGACCTACTTTGGACGTGCATTTGTTGTTAATACATGGTATGTGGCGATCTATAAACCAATTATAGATGAGACCGGTTATATCTTTGGTGTTCTCTATATGGGTATACCAGAAGATGAGGAGATAACAGCAAAACTAAATGAGAAAGATGATTTTTCTGTAGATTTAGTCTCTGGACCTGATACTATGCAAAACGGTAAATAGTACCTTAAAAAAATAAAAAGTCATTTTAATACAATCTTTGACAGCAAAAAATATATTTAGTATATTTTTAAGACGGCTATTTTTTTAAAAATAGCCTCTTATAAGTTTTTAAGAGATGCAGATGGAAATAGATGAACTAACATATGAAGACTTTAAAATTGCACTATCTAAGCTTTTTGAAAATGATCATTATAAAAAGTATATATACAACTTTAGAGAACTTGAAATTGAGACTGTAAGAAGGGCCTTTCGAGAGAAGGCAAAATTTTTTCACCCTGATAGAGCAGTGATTTTGGGTGGTGATGAGAAAGAGCTTGAAAAGCAATTTAAAGATCTTAACGACTCATGTCAAATCCTTTTAAACCTCATAAATGATAAGAACAGCTTGAGTAAACTCTTTTATAAATCATTTCAGGAATATAGTGTTAAAAAAAATGATAAAAGAGATTTCAATCTTAAAAAAGATGATAATGATAAGAACTTTTTTTGGAAAGGGGCTGTTCCAAGCAGGTTTTTAAGACTCTCTGAATTTTTATACTACTCCAAAATTATTGATAGAACTGTTCTTGTTGAGTCTCTTACGTGGCAGTTTAAAAATAGACCACGTATTGGTGAGATTGCTATTGAAAATGATCTTCTTACAAATAATGATGTTATAGAGATATTAAAAAATGCAAAAGCATCAGAGAGATTTGGTGAGACAGCAGTTAGACTGGGGCTCTTAACAACAAACAATGTAAATCTTATCTTGTTTAAACAGAAAAATTATAATTGTCCAATTGGCAGTTTTTTTGTTGAGAATAGTATCCTTTCACAACATATGCTTAACCACTACATAGATAAGCAGAAAAAACATAATCAGAAATATGAAGGATCTGCCAAACAGTATGGCTAACGATTGGTAGTTTTATATTTATAAATTTTTTAAATATGAAAGTATACAAACAACTCTCTTCTATAAATAACATACTATTAATATTAAATTAGCAGAATAACTCTATCTTTGGTTTACTGATCAATATGAACAAATATAACAAGTGAACGCTACTAAAAAAAGAGAAAGAAGAGAGAATAAAAATATATAGGAGGGGTGCTACCCCAACCTATATATTTTTACTTTTTCTTTCTTTTTCAAGTGCTATTCACTAATTACATATTTTCGTGCTGACAGGGAAACCAGAAAATAGACTTAAATTACCCATATAAGATTGGATAGGACTATTTTAGTAATAAAGCTATACAAAAAACCTATATATAAAAAAATAGTTTCAAATTTCAAAGTGCCAAGTAGCACCCAAGAAAATAAAAATAAATTTGTTTTGCAAACTTTCTATTTTTTTAGTATAAACTATAAAATAAACTAATCCCATTTAAGACTTATTCAATGAAAAACACACTGTTAGAAAAAAAGTACACATACCCAATAATTCTTATAATCTCCGCTATAATCTGGGGATTGGGACAATATCCCTTTTTCTCTCTCTTTAGATTTGTAGGACTCTTGCCATTTCTATATATTATCTTCTATAGGAAACACTATATACTTGAATCATTCTTATTTGGCCTAATCGCCTACTGCATAAACTTCTATTGGCTCTCAATAACCTTTCACGAATCTGGAAAGATGCCAATTCTCTTTGCTGTTTTAATTCCTCTTCTTCTATGTGCCTACTATGCACTTCAATACCCATTGATATCATTTATATATAAAAAACTCTACCTATCAAACAGATATTTTATATACTCATTTCCACTTGTGTTTGTTGCAGTAGATTTTTTATATCCAAAGATCTTTAGACACACAATTGGAGATTCACTTATTGGATGTTTGCCATTTATTCAAATAATAGATATCACAGGTATGACAGGTGTTATACTTGCAACGATGTTTTTCAATATGGGACTCTTCCTTCTAATAAAAAAAATCCTCATTAAACAAAAGTTAAAAATATCAAATTTTATCTTTATAGTGCCTGTGCTGCTTATTTTTATATATGGTTTTTTAAGGTTAGACTATCTAAAAAAAGTTGATAATAACCTTCCTACAATAAGTGCCTCTCTTATACAGGGGAATATAACAGGCAAACAGAAGATGGACAGCTCAAACTTTGAGTTGTCAATAGATACATACAACAAACTAACAGAGCTCTCGCTTGTTGATAACACTGTAGATGTTATAATTTGGCCGGAGAGTGTCTTTCCATTTGCTTATCATGGAGACAGAAACTTTTTTAATGAAAATCTTACTATTGATGAGCCATATCTTGTTATGGGTATTGTCTACTCCGCTGGCGGCGAGATGACAAATTCATGTCTATTGATAAAAGATAAAAATTCTCTCCAAAGATATGATAAGGAGAGACTTCTTGTCTTTGGAGAGTATGTTCCGTTTGAAAAGCTTTTCCCATTTCTTCGAATGCTAACCCCCTTTAAAAGGAGCTTAAATAGAGGACAAACACTATCAGTATTTTTTATGGGAGAGGCAAGAGCCTCCTTAAGCATCTGTTTTGAGGATCTTTTTCCTGACTTGATAAGAAGAAAGAATAATGAGGGGTCAAACTTAATGATAAATATAACCAATGACAGCTGGTTTGGAAATGGCATTGGTCCAATTCATCATTCAGTATTGGCAAGACTTCGAGCGATAGAGAACAGAAGATCTTTCTATCGATGTACAGCAACAGGTCTCACAACAGCATCATCAATTACAGGCGAGGTAAAAAAGAGTCTAAAAATCGGCACTGAAGGTTTTTTAAAAGAGACTCTCTCACTGTATGACAAGAGAACAATATATAGCTATATAGGGGAGCTTTTTTCCTATATAACGATATTGATAGTCTTAATAATGATAATCTACTCTTTAAGGAGATATTTTCTTAAAGAGAGGGAGAAGGAGAAAAAAATGGAAAAATTGCTAGTTATAAGTTTTGGCGGTCAGTCGGCACACTTAATCGCAAAAAAATTTAGATCACTTGGATTTTATGCAGAGCTCGCCTCCCCTAATATAACAAAAGAGCAGATGGATAGTGTTAAGGGTATTGTTTTGTCGAGCAGCCCTGCTAGTGTAAGTGACAACACTATAATTAACTGCAACAGAGAGCTTTTTTCACTTGGAATCCCAGTTTTGGGAATCTCTTACGGTTTTGATCTTATAAACCACTACTTTGATGGAAAAATAGAGACAGAAAAAAAGAGAAAGGGTAGTTCTAAATTTAAACTAACAACAAACACCCCTCTTTTTAATGGCATAACTGAGGCTGAAGTTGTAATAACAGGCAAAGATAGATTTATATCTCCACCTGAAGGGTTTGAGGTTACAGCTATAACAGATGATAAAGAGATTATAGCTATTCAAAATCTTGAGAAAAAAATATTTGCAGTAAAGTTTCACCCAGAGCTTGATAATGGAGAAAATGGAGATAAAATATTTCTCAATTTTGCTAACATAGCTGGTATGCAAAAAAATTGGGACATGAACAAATTTGTATCAAGAATAGAAGATGAGATAAGAGATGTTGTAAAAGATAAAAGTGTACTTCTCTTTCTATCTGGCGGAGTTGATTCAACGGTTACTTTTGCTCTTCTGAACAAAGTTCTTGGAAAAGATAGAGTGCTTGGGCTTCATATCGACAATGGCTTTATGAGGCTAGATGAATCTGCAGCCATCAAGAGTAGATACCATGAGTATGGACTTGACAACTTTGTTGTCTATGATGGAAGCAAACATTTTCTTGATGCCGTAAGAGGTGTAATTGATCCTCAAGAGAAGCGTAATAGGGTTGGTCTCGCTTATATCACCTTTAGAGAAGAAGTTTTGAATGATATGAAGCTTGATACTACCCATTGGCTCTTGGGACAAGGAACAATATATCCAGACATAATTGAGTCTGGAAATCCAAAGCATGCAAATACTATTAAAACTCATCACAATAGAATAGACCTGATAACAGAGATGATCGAAAAGGGACTTGTTGTTGAACCAATAAAGGACCTCTATAAAGATGAGGTTAGAAAGCTTGGGTCACAGCTTGGCTTCTCAGAACTAATGAAGAGACATCCATTTCCGGGACCGGGACTATCAATAAATGTCCTTGGTTCAACTGGTGAGCTTTCAGAAAAAGATGAGGAGTTATACAAAGAGGCTACCAAGAAATTAAAAAAGATAAAGCTATCAGAGTTTATAAAAGATAGAAAATCTTCTCTCTCTGTTATTCCTGTAAAATCGACAGGCGTAACTGGAGAGGCCAGAACATACAAATTTCCAGCTGCATTAAGCATAGACAATATAATGGAAGATTTTGTAAGTTTTGATATATTGGACAAGATAAGTAAACATATTACAGAGAAAGTTGGTTTTGTTAATAGAGTCGTACTTGAGCTTTATGCAAGAAAAGATGATAGGAATAAAAAATTGAATCTCTCTCTTCAACCTGCCCACTGTAACAAAGAGAGGCTTGATATGATTAGAGAAGTTGATGATATTTTTATAAAGACATTAAAAAAACATGGCTATTATGATAAGATTTTTCAAAATCTAACTATTAATATCCCTTATGCAGAGTCTCCTGATAAGTGTTCAATAGTTTTACGACCAGTTGTCTCTATTGATGCAATGAGTGCGGAATTTGCAAAGATTCCAGTGAATATACTTTTAGAGGTTGTTGATGGTGTAAAGAGGCTTGATTTTGTAGATGCACTATTTTTTGATTTGACCAATAAACCGCCAGCAACAATTGCGTGGGAATAATTTTCTTTTATTTTTTATAATTTAGACTTATGGCTCTATTGTTAGTATGATAATGATAGAGCTTTTTTTATAACTACATATTTTATGATAATCCTATATAGGCTTAAATGAGTCTATATGCTTACTTTTTCTTTTTTTTAGTAGCATTCGCTCATTGTATTTGTTTGTACTGACAGGGTAAACTAGAGATGGAGTTGCATAGCTAATTTGATATTAATAGTATGTTATTATACAAGGGAGTTGTTTGTATATTTTTATATTTAAAAGAGATACAAAATAGAGCTAAAAAAAGAAGGGGAGTAGCAGTTTCGAACAATTTTGCTTTAAAAGGCAGCAGTAGCAGTCCCCATTTTTATAAAAAAACAGGCATGCCCACAAAAGCAAAGTTCACGTTGCTGATACTCCCCGCGCCGACAAGAATAACAGCCCTTATGCAAGTGCGGGCATGCTTCTTCGACGCAGCATCCAAACCTATAGGAGCGTGAACCCCCAAATTTGGACACCATGAACAGAGTATATTATAGATTATTTATTGGATAAATCAAGATTTTTTTATTGGCACATACTTATTTAATATAACATTTATAATGATAATAATTTTAATATAGCTCTCTTAATATCAACAATCCCATCCAAGCTCTGATGAGTGGTTTAAACTTATTTTTGTATTCCTTGTCATTAAATAGATATATAAGGAGCAAACGTCACTTAAAAAAGGAAAAAAAAGAAAAAGCAATTATATAGAGGTTGGGGTAAAACCCCATCTTTATATAATTATTCTCTCTCTTTCTTCTTTTTTTTAGTAGCATTCACTCTTTATATTTGTTCATACTGACAAGTAAACCAGAGATGGAGTTGCATAGCTAATTTTATATTAATAGTATGTTATTATACAAGGGAGTTGTTTATATATTTTTATATCTAAAAGAGATACAAAATAGAACTAAAAAAAGAAGGGGAGTAGCAGCTTCGAACAATTTTGCTTTAAAAGGCAAGCAGTAGCAGTCCCCATTTTTATAAAAAAACAGGCATGCCCACAAAAGCAAAGTTCACGTTGCTGATACTCCCCACGATGACGAGAATAACAGCCCTTATGCAAGTGCGGGCATGCTTCTCCATCGTGGCATCCAAACCTATAGGAGCGTGAACCCCCAAATTTGGACACCGTGCACAAAGTATATTATAGATTATTTATTGGATAAATCAAGATTTTTTTAAGTACCATTCGTTCATTATATATTTTTATATTGACAAGTAAACTAGGGATAGAGTTGCATAGCTAATTTGATATTAATAGTATGTTATTATAAAAGAGAGCTGTATCTATATTTTTATAAAAGTATGATAAACAAATTTTAAGTATACTAAAAAAGTTCAGAGGCAAGCTTATATGCCTCCTCACCAGAGGTCATAGCATTATAGATACTCCCACCCGGTTTTGTCCAGTGGCTTGCAAAAAAGAGATTCTTTATTCCGCTTTTGTTTTCAAGCTTTAATCCCTTATATGGATCACAAGTATTCTCAAAGCCATAGATAGCCCCTTTGTCATTAAAGGTATATCTATAGAAGGTCTTTGGAGTGGCAGACTCACAGACAATAACTTCACTTATATAACCCTTAAACATATTATCAATTTTATCAAAAAGCTCTCTTGAAAGCTCCTCTTTTTTAGCTGTCCAATCACTCTCCTTATCCATAGAGGCAAGAGAGTAGACATTTATACGAACAATATCTTTATCACTAGAATTTGTTGATGGAAGCTTAGTGATTATGAGGTTAGAAAAATAGGGAGTATCATTAGTGATCGATTCAATATAGCTTCTATCATTATCCATATGTTCAAGATAAAATATTTGGTTTGATTCTGCAAATGGATCTCTAATATTTTTATTCGTTTTGACAGCAAGATAGATTGCAACAAACGAGAGAGAGGGTAAAAGTTTTCCAACTCTTCTTTTTAATATATTTGGAATATTGCTGCTATCTTTTATTAGCTTATCAACAACACTTTTAGGACTACAGTTTATAATAACCGACTTACTGAAATAGCTCTCTCCACTAGAGAGTACAACACCTTTTGCAAGCCCATCCTCAAAGAGGATTTCATCTACCATAGAGTTACATCTAACTATACCATTGTGGCTCTCTATATATTTAACCAGCATCTTTGCAAGTTTGTCACAGCCCCCATCTATGTAGTGAGTGCTCTCTATGATATGAACAAAGAGCATAAGAGTAGCGTAGAGAGCAGAGGCTCTGCTGTCTGGAAGAGCACAGAATATCCACATGGAGTAGAGGATAAATGCAAGCTTCTCATCTGTTATAAATGAATCTATAAAATCTTTATAGTTTTTTGTCCCCCATTTTGAGAGCATCTCTCTATATTTTTCTTGATCAATCTCCTCATCAAACTTCTCTTTTTCAAAAAGGTTGTATAAAATTATCCCCTCATCAATAAATCTCTTTATATTAGTGCTTTGATCTGGGAATAGATTTGAAAGATAGTTATAAAAATTATCAATGCCAACAGGCAGGGTATACTCTCCAATTGGAGAGATTAGCTTATAGATAGATTTGTACTCTATAAATTTAAGCTCTTTTTCTAGTGAGAGCTTTTTTAGAACATGAGTAATATATCCATTCTCTCCACAGCCTGCAATTGAATATACTGCAGAGTCAAAAAAGATCTTCTTTCGATAGAAACCATGCAGATATCCTCCGGGAAGTGAGTGCTGCTCCAAGACCAGCACCTTTTTTCCATCTTTTGCTAAAAAAGCAGCAGAGGTTAATCCCCCAATGCCGCTTCCTATGATTATAACATCAAAGTTATTGTTGATATTAGAACTATCTTTATTTAATTTATCTTTCATCTCTATTTTACCTTCTGACAATCTTTCCATCAAAATCCCTTCCAAGTATTAATGTTGCATCTATTTTTTTATTTGTCTCTTCTGTTGTAGTTATTATCTGCTTACAACGAATTAGCTCGCCAAGTTTTTGGGCTCTCTGTTCTGAATCACGGATAATAATTATTGTATTTTGATAATTTTCACTGTCGGCGTTTGATACCTCAGCAACCTCTATCCCAAAAGACTCAAGATGGCTCTTTGTTCTTGATGCCAAACCAATAATGTTTGTCCCATTTTTTATCTCTATAACCATCTTTCCGCTTTCGCTCTCTTTCTCTTTTTTGAGATTTGCAATGGCCTCTGCAACCTCTCCCCTTATCCAGTTTCCAGAGTTTTTTGCAAGGAGTATATAGCTTCCATCCTCCACATTTTTTCTGTCACAATAGACTATTATAGAGTCTATTCCTCTCGAGTAGTCTGTAATTCCATTTTCATATCTCTTTTTTAATTCACTATATATAATTTTCACATCCTCTTGAGTGAGGTTTGTTGTAATCAGTTTGTAGAGGTATGTTGATATTCCATACTCATTAAAGTTCTCTAAAAAGTTTGGCTTTATTTTTAAAAGCCCTTTGACTATATCTTGAATTCTATTTAGCTGCTGGTATGAAGAGTCAAGCTTCTCATCTTTTATATATGATGCATACTCCAAAGCTTTGTCTCCATTAAAGAGAGTATCTCCCCCTGCAACATAGGTATTTTTAATATTATCACTTATTTGTTCTACTTCGTTTACCTCTACCCCTTCAAGAATATCAATAAACTTTATAAGTGAATCATCATCCATATATATGTAGTAATCTATCTTTGTTCCAAGAAATTTACCAATTGCATCTTTAAATTCATTATTTGTTACCCGCTTATTAAAGGCCTCTTCAATAATAAGATAGTCAGATCGGTTTCTGTTGAATGAAATGTATGTTTTTGGGAGTATAGATACTGTTGCAACCCTGTTTGTTGTGGTGTTATAAAAAAGGACAATGGTCTTTGTAACCTCTCTCTTCTCATTATAGTTTGCAAAACAGAAAGAGATCATCTGTCCACTATTAAATGCTATCTTTATCTTCTCTTCAGATCTAAAGAACTGAGATGCATATATAACTCCACCAATAAGCAGGAAGAGAAGTCCTATTAAGAGAAAGCCTGCAAGATCACCTCTATTTTTATCTCCCCTACCTCTATCACTACTTTTTGCCATAACTATTTATTAAAATCCTTCATCAAATAATATTACCAGAAAAATTCCGCTTTTAAAAGATATTCTTGCACTATTAGAATTTATAACATTACTGATGCTAAACTCGAGCGGCATAAGACTGCTCTTTTTAAACTCATATTGGAAACCTTCAAGATGAAGCTTTGTCGCAGTCATAAGAGCAAAGAGCGATACTCTTCTCCCCTCCATGTTTTCTATAGATGAACTCTTATATATGTAGTATGCAGTTGCATTTGCAGTAATGATCTGTAAACCCTCATTGTGTTCACTATATTTTTCGCTGATAATTATATTTGCCAATGAGTGATCCAAAAAGCTTCCCATAGAGCCAAACATATAGACTCGCTTTGGTTTTAGAGAGAAGGCATACTCAAGAGCTAGATCATAGTCAGTGAGTTCTTTATCTCTATTGAAACGCATAATCTCTACATTTGGATATTTTTCTAATATATCTTTATCAACACTGTCAAGATCACCAATTATTATATCAGGGGTAATGGAAACTTTGTCAAGATGGTTTAAGCCTCCATCTACAGCAATTACGAAGTCACTCTCTTCTGAATACTTTTTTAGCTTAGGCAACGAGACCTCTTCCCCGCTTCCAATCATCAATATTCTATTTTTGCTCATATTAATTATGGATATTGAACATTTTAGCCCATTTTGTCAAGAGAAATAAGCCTAAGCTTTGTCCCATAATAAAAGATTCTTTGACAATTAAAAATTGTTTTGATATATCTCTAAAATAGATTTGTAAATATTTTTTTAGAAAATTAGAACCATACTCCTGTTTTTTGGGATATATATGTGTAATTTGATTAAAAATGTTGTTAATATAAATGGGCTTGATATCTCATATGTAACAAACAACAAAAATGATTCAAAAACTCTTCTTTTTGTGCATGGTTGGAAGACTGATAAATATAATCTTGCGGCTATCTATAACCATCTTCTAAATGATTTTAATATTATAGCTATCGATCTTCCCGGTTTTGGCGAGAGTAGTATGCCAGGAAGTGATTTTGGATCTCCTGAATATGCAGATGTTGTTGCCTCATTTTTGAAAAAGCTTGATATTAAAGAGATTGTCTATGTTGGCCACTCCTTTGGCGGTAAGGTTGGAATTTTGCTTTCCTGCTTCTATCCCGACCTCGTAAAAAAGCTTGTTCTTATTGACAGTGCTGGCTTACGGGCAAAGAGGGGATTGGATTGGTATCTAAAAGTCTGCTCATTCAAGATAATGAAGTTTTTAAATATAAAACTAACAAGAGATGAGAAGCTTCTTATCAAACTAAAAGATAATTTTGGCTCTGATGACTACAGAGATGCTGGAGAATTAAGGAATATATTTGTCAAAGTTGTTAATGAGGACTATACAAATATATTGTCAAAAGTGAAATGTCCGACATTTATATATTGGGGTGAGAAAGATGATGCAACACCTCTCTGGATGGGCAAAAAGCTTAACCGTCTTATAAAAGATAGCGGCTTATATGTTGTTGAGGGGGGAGGGCACTTTCCTTTTCTTGATGATGATAGAATTATTGATATAATAAAAATCTTTGCTTAAAAAAATAAGGAACTATAAAAAAGAATGCTAACCTTCATATTTCTTGTTATTCTTATAATACTTACACTTATAAAATTAATTCTGCATGGCTACTATGCGATACATATGCTTCAGCAGCTTGGTTATCAAAACCTGAAATTTGTATCATGGCTTCAGGGGAACAAGTATCGTTCAACACTTCTATGGGAGATATTTGAACTGATATTTACGCTGTTCCTTTTGACACTCCTCTATTATACAACTTCATCAGTAACCTATTATAAATATATAACAGCAACAATAATGATTACTGTTTTTGCTTGGAAAATTATTCATCCATTTATCGCTGGCTGGATTGGAAAGAAGGCAAAGGCAAAGAAGCCTCTTGTTTTTACTCCAAGGGTTCTTAGATTGTTTGCCACCTATATAGCACTCTCCCTATTTATACTAATTTTTGGTGTATGGTTTTTGATAAGACCATTTGATGAGTTTACACTCTCAAGCTGGAATTTTCTACAGTTTAATGCTTTTATACTTTTTTTAAGTGTTATCACAACAATGATTGTTCTAATTTCAAATTTGATAAATATGCCAATAGAGAAGCTTATACATCTTTTCTTCTTTCTTAAGGCAAAACGAAAGATAAAAAAAGCCACTTTCAAAAAGATATGTATAACAGGAAGTTATGGAAAAACATCAACTAAGTTTTTCCTATATCACATATTAAAATCAAAATATAAAATTCTATATACACCATCATCATACAACACACCAATGGGTATAAGCAAAGTTATAAATAATGAAGATGATCTCTCCATCTATGACTACTTTATCTGCGAAATGGGAGCTGATAAAAAGGGTGATATTGAGGAGCTATGCAAACTTGTTCCGCCTGACTATGGGATAATAAGTGCTGTTGATAATCAGCACCTTGAGACTTTTTTATCAATTGATAACATAATAAAAACTAAACTTGCCCTCTTTAAAAATCTAAAGGCTGACAGTATCGCTGTCTACAACTATGACTCCGAGCTTCTAAAAGAGGGGGTTGATAAGTATCGCTATGAGATCTTCTCAAAACTATTTTCATATAGTATAGATGAAAACAGCAAAGAGTCTGTTGATGTAATCGCAAAAGATATAGAGAATACAAGAAGAGGCCTCTCTTTTAAGGTGATATTTAAAGATGGTGAGGAGATAAATGTTGCTGTACCAATTTTAGGGAAGCATAATGTTTCAAATCTTCTTGCAGCTATCCTTATGGCTCGTGAGCTTGGGCTCTCCAACAATGAGATAAGAGCTGGGCTCACCAATGTGGAGCCTGTTGAACATAGACTTCAGCTTATAGATTCTGGTACAGGTGTTCTTGTTCTTGATGATGCTTTCAATTCAAATCTTAAGGGGGCGACTGAAGCGCTTAATATCCTAAAAGAGATTGAGGGTAAAAAGAAGATTATTATAACTCCGGGTATAATCGATTTGGGTGAGGAGAGTAAAGCTATAAATTTCTCATTTGGAGAGAGGATAGCAGAGAGTGTTGATATCGTTATACTTGTTGGAATGGAGCAGAGCAAGAGTATAAAAGATGGAATTGTCTCAAAAGGGTTTGATGAGAAGAATCTTTTTGTTGTCCCTTCATTAAAAGAGGCAGAGAGAATTATGGGTAAGGTTATATCGATAGGTGATGTTGTACTCTTTGAAAATGATCTGCCTGATGTACTTGAATAGAGTTTGTGTTGTCTTTTTAATCTAATCCCCCTGCCCCCTTTACATAAAGGGGGTAATTTATTATTATATGGGAGTTATGACAATGGTATATAACAAAGATTTTATCTCGTTATTACGCCAATAAAATCTTTGTTATATAACATTTTCATAACTCCCAAACAAGCAAAATCTTGGCTATTTAGTTTTTCAATAGATCTATATGGGTAATTTATAAATAATAGTCAAAAAAAGGATATATTTTAAAAAAAACAGTTGCTTTTTTATAAAAGCGACATATATTATAATATAGTGAATATGAATAAGAGATTTTAACAAAGCAAGCTTATAACTTACAGAGGGACTGTTTATTTCTTGTGCAATTAAAAGAAATTATTCAGAAGAGAAAGAACTCTGTTTTTATAAGCTTGCTCTTTAATATATAGACACAACACCTTTATAAAAGTATACATACAGCAATTTTATATCTAACATACTACTAATATTTAATTATCTTTAAAGCTCACTTTTTGTTTTTTCCTTTCTTTTTTAAGTAACTTTTGTTCTTTATATCTTTTCGTATTGATAGGTAAACTAGAGATAGATTTGCATAGCTAATTTGATATCTGAAACTATTCATAAACATAATGCTTTTTGTATAGCCCTATACTTAATGAGTAATAGTTATAAATTATTTAGTTTTAAAATAGGTCTAATAATCAAAATTATCTTGGCTGCTGTTTGGAGCCTCTTCTTTGGCTGACTCTCTTTTTCTATTTTTCTTATACTCTACAACATTGATATATTGATAAGGGATATCAATATCAACATCAAAGAATTTTATCTTTATTCTCTTATTAAGCTCCCTTTTTGCCTCCCACTGCTTCCCCGGGTTTGTTGTTATGACTATCCGCATAACAACAGAGCTAGTCCCAAGCTCGTTTACTCCAAGTATTACAGGCTTCTCTTTTAAGAGACTGCCCCAGTATGGCTCATTATTAAATTCTGTTAAAACTCCATCAAGAACCCTTATAACCTTATCAATGTCCTCATTATAATCAATGTTTATATCAATTACTGCTTTTGATAGCTCATGGGTCATATTTGAAACCAGCATTATATTGCCATTTGGAATTGTATGAACCATTCCCTCAAGGTTTCTTAAGACCGTTGTCCGAAGTGTTATCTTCTCTACAGTCCCACTTACCCCAGATACATTTATAACATCACCAATCTTATATTGATTCTCCATCAATATAAATAGTCCGCTTAAAAAATCCTTTACAAGAGACTGTGTTCCAAAACCGATTGCAATACCAAGTATTCCTGCCCCTGCAAAGAGTGCAGTTAAATTAATACCAATCTCCTGCAATATACCTATAATATATATTGCAACAACAAGTGTCTTCAATATATTTTCAGTAATATTAACAACTGTCTTTACCCTCTTTCTTCTCTCTTCATATACAGTGGAGGTTCTTTCAGAAAAGCTCTCTGTTATCTTTAGAATGCTCTTTGCTGCATATGAGAATATTCTAATTATAAGAATTGTAACAAGTGTGTTTATAGCTATCCTAATCAGCTTTGTATAAAAAAGTGTGTAGTCAAGCTTGAAATTCATAAGTATGTTTTGCAAAAGGTTATATGGTATTGTCCATATAAGAAACAGAACAACAATTGTTAGTATAAATATTATTGACTGTAGGAAGGTTACAAGAAAGAGCCTTATTATGGATACTTTTTTGTCTGTTTCTGTCCCGTCAGGAGAGCTATCTATCTCCAAATAGACCTTATATAGAGTTGATATTCTCTCTCGGCTCTTTTTGGAGAGGATAAGTGATATTGTAATAAGTGATATTGAGAAAAGTGAACACCAGTAGAGATATACATACAAGTTCTTATACCAAAGAAGTCCAACTAAAAAAAAGAGCACCGCAAATATTGGAAATATTATAAACATTCGATTAAATATAAGAGACATTGTTGGTCTGTTTGTGAAGAGTCTTTTAAGTTTTTCTCTGTTAGAGAAAAAGATAACTACAAATATTATAAGAGAGAGAAGCACAAAAATATCCAAATAATTGATTGTATGCCTCTCTTTTATAAGTACAATCCCTTTAAAATAGGTTATGAAGGCAATAAAACTATCTTTAATGTTATTAACCGTATTAATGTCTTCCATAAGCAGGGCTCTCTTTTAAAATATTTTATATACGAAACAGATAATAAGTTAAATAGAATAAATAGTCAAGAGAGCTTTTTTATAGATATCTTTTATAAAAAGAGTATTATCTTTCTAATTTTGATGGGTAGAGCCCCCATTCAAAAAAGCTTTATTTTTAATTAGAAACTACAAACCATTCTTGCCAAGATGTTTATAAAAAAGGACGTGGGATCTAAAAAAACAAAAAATAAAAAAATTGACTTTTTTGTTTTTTTCATTTAGAACATTTTTTAGCATGACCGTTTATTTTAAATCAAGCAGTTAATTTATGAGTAAAATTTCAAGAAAAGTAGTAAAAAAAGTAAGAAAAATAGATATTTTCGCGTTAAAGTTTCTTTTACCTTTGAAAAAGTATAGCGTTTTTAGCTTCTTTTCAAAGCTTGGGAACTTTTCTGTATGTCTTGTTTTTATTCTTATTTTCTACCTCTTTTCGGAACTATTTGAACCTTTTAATATTTTTTGGCTCTTTGCTCTCTACTGCCTATTTTTGGATACACTATTTGTCTTTATATTAAAATATGCAGTTAGGCGAAAACGCTATTTTGTTAATCTTGCACAAAAAAAGCTGGATCCATACTCTTTTCCCTCTGGTCATGTTAGCAGACTTGCAGTCTTTTTTGTTCTTCCTCTATGGGTCTACTTTTTTCCACTATCAGATTTTGCTAAAATTCCTCTCTATCTTGCAGTAAGTTTGTCAATCATATTTTTTATATTTATGGTTCTAACAATGCTTGGGCGGGTGGTTAAGGGGTATCACTACTTTAGTGATTGCTTTGTTGGTTTTTTGGTGGGTGTTCTATCAGTTATTATTGGTAATATAACTTTTTTTCCTATGCTCTCTCTTCTAGTAAAGCTGAGATCTCTCTATTAATTTTTTATTTTTTTAGATCCCACGTCCTTTCTGACAGGCATCTTTTACAAAAAGCATATTATCTTTCTAATTTTAGGAATAATACACACCCTTCTATTAAAAAAGTTTTATTTCTAAATTTAGAAACTACAAACCACTCTTGCAAAAGATATTTATCAAAAAGGACGTGGGATCTAAAAAAATAAAAAAGGACGTGGCTTGCAAAAAAAATTAGAAAGGACGTGGGATCTAAAAATGCTTGACATAAGATTTCATTTTAAATATTATTTATTTTAGGTGCCTTTTCGTTAAAATAGAGCATATATAACTGATTAAGGAGAGTTTATGAAAAAAATATTTTTTTTAACTTTTATCTCTTTTGCTGTTGTCTTTAGCAGTTTTGCAGAAGATGCGTTGACTCTTATTCGTAAGCTGGATGCAAACAGTATCTATAATACAATAAAATATCAGGGAGAGCTTGTAATAGAGCAGGGAAAAAGAAAGTATATAAAGACATTTGATGCCTATGCCAAAGGGCAAAAAGATAGCTTTATAACATTTACCAATCAGGATGATCTTGGAACTAAATATTTAAAGAAAGATGGAAACCTTTTTTTATACTCTCCTGATGCAGAAGCTGTTATTCCTATTGTTGGGCACCTTTTAAAAGAGTCTATGATGGGTTCTGACATGAGTAATGAGGATGTTATAAATAATGATACTTTGGAGTCCAGATATACAGGGGTTATAACAGAGGAGACACAGTTGGATGGAAAAGATGTCTATGTACTTGAACTAAAAGCAAAAAGCAAAAAAGAGTCATATGCAAAGCAGATTATATATGTAGAGAAGGGGACATATACAACTCTAAAAATAATACTTTGTGACAGCTCTGGTGATAAGTTAAAAGAGATGGAGATTCTTGAAGTTAAAAGAATAGGAACAAGAGATTTTCCAACGATTACAGTTATGAGAGATTTAAAGAGAAAAAATTCAAAAACTACAATGAATATGAAGAGTGTTGTTCTTGATATTGATATCCCAGACTCTATGTTCAGTATGAAGATGTTGAGCAACTAAAAAATAATTTTATATAAAAAAATCAAAGAGGCTTCTCTTTATAAGACAGCCTCTTTTGTTTTTGACTCATCTTCTTTCATTTTTTCATTCAGAAAATTGGAGTACTCTTTATCACTTATTGCGATGTGTTTGTATATCCACTCTTTTAAGAATTTTGTTATATCTATTATTAAGGCTTTTTTCCCATTGTCAAAGCTGGAGAGCATATCCAACACTTTTAAAGTAAATTTATCATGCTCCTCTTTATGTTCTATATAGCTGGGATAGTCATATTTCAAAAACAGCTCCTCTTCTGTTTTAAAGTGAAATTTAACGTAGTCAACCAAACCCTTCATGGTCTCTTCAAAGATTTCAGTTGCTTTTATCTCTCCAAGTTTAGAGGCGTTAAAAAGGTTATTTGTCATATTTAAAAGGTTTTTATGCTGATTATCTATTTTTACAATTCCAGTGGAAAACTCTTTTGACCACTCTACAAAATTTCCGCTCATTTAACTCTCCATAGATTATAAATCTATCATAATTCTATTAATATAATACTATTTTATAGAAAAATCAAAAAAAAACATATTATATCTAATAATTATATTGATTAAGGTATAAAAGTAATTATTGGAATATCCATTTTATAAAAAATATTTTGTGTCTATTATTATTTTCTTATTTCATCTTTTCTTGTAAAAATAGAGAGTATTTTTTATCTGTTACTGCTATGTGGTTAAGGAGCCAATCTTTTAAGAAGCTGGTTATCTGATTTGGAACAAATCTTTTTCCGCTTTCAAAATCTGATACATTTTCAAGTATCTTAATTACAAATTTTTCGTGTTCATTTTTATGTTTTTTGAACTCCTCTTCTGGATACCCATACATAGTTAGGAGATCTTCCTCTGTTTTGAAGTGAACTTTTATATAACCAACAAGCTCTTTCATGGTTGTTTTAAAAACTTCGTTTGCCTTCTCTTCTCCCTCTTTGCACGCCTCAAAAAGGTCATTTATCATCTTTATAAGACCTTGATGTTGGTTATCTATCTTTGGAATTCCAACACTATACTCCTCTCTCCACTCCATAAAAATGTTATTAGTCATCTTAATATCCTTCTTATAATTCTAATAAAAAATATTATTAAAAGCTACTTTTTTAGTCCCATATTTTTTTGTAAAAATTCAGAGTAGTTTTTATCAACAATTGCTATATGCTGCAAAAGCCAGTCTCTTAAAAATCTAGTTGTTTGGTTTGGTACAAATTTTTTACCGTTTTCAAAATCAGAGACTACTTCAAGAACCTTAATTATAAATTTTTCATGTTCAATTTTATGAGCTTTATACCCCTCCTCTGGGAAGTTATACTTAATCATTAGCTCCTCTTCTGTTTTAAAATGAAATTTTACATAATCAACAAGACTCTTCATTGTTTTTCTGAAGGCATTGTTTGCGGCCTCCTCACCCTTCTTGCACTCTCCAAATAGATAGTTAATAGTATTTACAAGACTCTTATGCTGCTCATCTATATCTGGAATCCCAACACTATATTTATCTACCCACTCAACAAAATCTTTATCTTCCATTATTACTCCTTTAAGTTTTGAGATATTAAAAAATTTAATTTTTTAAAAAAGAATGGACTTTTTTGTTAAAAAATTCAAAATAGGCCGAGGTATCTTTTTTATAGTATTAATTTTGGAAAAATACAACTCAAAATAGAAAAATTTATGTAGAAAACAGTAAATAGTTAATTTTTTTATATACTTATAGAAAATTACTTTTTATTTTAAATAAATTTATTACTTACTTAATGGACTATAGGTTTGTTTTTTTAAAATAAGAGTAAATCTTCTTGTAAATTTCAAAATAAATAATATATAATGACCGAATCAGTTTATTTGAATTAATATTTAAATTAAAGTTTTTTTAATAAGATTTGAATTTATTATACAATGGATATTGTTAATAACTTGTTAGAATATTATAAATATGTTAGTCATAAGTGAATTTCATGCATCAAAAAAACTGTTTATTTCTTTATAAATTATTTATAAGTTGTGCTATAGCATAAATTAGAGTTTTAATTGAATTGAGAAACATTTTTGAAAAAAACATTTATTAACAAATTTGTTTTATTTTTATGTTAAAAAGTTTGTTAATAACTTTGGAGATTGAATGTCTGATAGTTATCTTGCATATTGGGAAGAGATTAAGAAGGAACTTGTTGGTCTTGTAAGCCCAAATGATATGTTTATGTGGATTGAGAGGCTCTCATTCTATGATTTTATACCAGAGAAGAAGATTTTAAGACTTGCAGCACCTTCACTCTTCATTAAAGATAATGCAATGAAATTTAAAGAGCAGATGACCAATATTTTGTCATCTATATCAGGATATGAATGCTTCGTTGAGTTTGTTATTGTTAAAAGAGAGGAGACTCCTCCAATCAGTAGTACACAAAAACAAGATAGTGATAATGAAGAAAATGTTTCAAAGAGCAGCAATGATAATAAACTATTAGATGCCTCCTCTGATTTGAAAAATATAAATTCACAAAAACCAGAAAGACAAAGAACGACAAAAGATGGAGTGTTTGATGACTACTCTTTTGAATCTTTTGTTATTGGAAGTCCAAATGAGTTTGCACTTCTTACGGCAAAGGCTGTTGCAGAGGATCCGGGGATAAAGTATAACCCATTTTTTCTTTGGGGAGAGAGCGGTTCTGGAAAGACTCACCTTCTAAAATCTATAGAGAAATATATAAGAGAACATTTCCCTTCAAAAAAAGTACTCTATGTTACATCAGAGCAGTTTACAAATGACTTTGTTGAATATACAAGCAGAACCAACAGGCCAGAGCAGTTTAGAATAAAGTATAGAACGCTTGATGTTCTGCTTCTTGACGATGTTCAGTTTTTTGCAGGAAAAGAGAAGACTCAGGAGGAGATGTTCCATATTTTTAATACTCTATACGACAACAAAAAGCAGATGGTTTTCTCTTGTGACAAGCCTGTTGATGAGGTTAAAAACCTTGAGAAGAGACTTCGCGGAAGATTTGCTATGGGGGTCTCTGGAGAGCTTGGAAGTGCAGATTATGAGCTTCGTGTTGCAATATTAAAGACACTCTCTCTTAATGCAAATATCAATATCAAAAGTGATGCCATTGACTATATCTGTTCAAACTTTGTTGGCTCTATCAGAGAGCTTAAAGGAGTCTTCAGAGAGCTTGAAGCATACTCAAGCATAATGAAAATAAACTCAATAACACTTGATATGGTTATCTCAAAATTCAAAAATAAGATAGTTAAAGATATCTATGCAACACCTATATCGATTGATAAAATTATCCAAATTGTTGCTGAGTATTATCACCTTAAATCTCACGATATAACAGGCAGCAATAGAACAAAATCTATTGCACTTGCAAGACAGATATCGATGTATATAAGCAGGAAGCTAACAAGACTCTCCTCTCCGCAGATAGGCTCATACTTTGGAGATAAAGAGCATGCCACCGTTCTCTATGCAACAAAAAAGATTGAAGACCTCTTGAGCAGTGATCCCAAAATCAAAAATGATGTGGAAACTTTGATAAAAAAGATCTCAAATTAATAAAAAAAGATTTCAAATTAATGGATATATGCTATAAAGATGGTAGAGTTCTTGAAAAATTGAAGATAAGGTTTTTGTATATTTTTTGCAATTAGAGTATATGTGATATTGTCGCAAAGATTTTTTCGTAATTGCGTTAAGCAATTTCAAAAAAAAATCGACCGACAGTATTGCATATACTCTAATGTAAGTTATATACCCCTTTTTGAAAAGGGGGCAGGGAGATTAGAAAAGTCTTGCAAAAATTCTAACCATATTTTTTATTAAGGAATAACATGAAAAACTATCTAACATTTAGCCATATTGCTCCGCTTATTATAGCTCTCTTTCTATCTATATTCTGTGTAAAAACTTCTCATGGGCTAACCCTTATATTGACAATTGTTCCAACCACAGTGATTGCATTGATTTTTTACTATATTATTATTGATATAAAGGATACAAAATCTCTATTTAGAGACAATATAATGATAACCTACCTTGCCGGTATTGCTATCCATTTTTTGCAGTTTGCAGAGGAGTTCACTGGTGGTTTTCATGCAGAGTTTGCAATAAAAGGTTCATTTATCTACAGATTAACAAAAGAGATATACAACACAACTCCATATACTACAACAGGCTTTTTGTTCTTCTATATGGTTGCATATGCGATTTTAATTATTGCTCTAATTGGCTTTGTTAGAAAAGAGAAGGGAAGTCTATTTTTTCTCTCATTTTTTGTTATGACTGGCCTCATTGGAAACGGAATACAGCATATAGTATACGCAATAATGGTTGGCGGTTATTTTCCTGGTCTAGTCTTCTCTATTATTGAATTTATTATTGGTATAGCACTAATTTTTCAGCTTGTTACGTCAGAGAAAGATAATAAAATTCAAGTATGACAGAAGAAGATAAGAGTAAAACAATAGTAGTTGTAGAAGATGAGGAGGATATCTCAAAACTCATCTCTATAACTCTCAATAAGTTTTATAATGTAAAGCAGTTCTTTAATGGGGATGACTTTATCTCCTTTTTTGATGATGTAAATGGCAAGTCAAAAAGTAGTTCAAAAGAGACAATTTCACTTATTATATTTGATATAATGCTACCTGACTATAGCGGAATAGAGCTCTGTAAAATTGTTAGAAAAAATCCAAATTATAAAAATATACCAATAGTTATGCTTACGGCAAAGCAGAGCGAAAAAGATAGGCTTCTTGGCTTTGATGCAGGGACAGATGACTATATAATCAAGCCATTTTTTCCAAATGAGCTCTTGGCCAGAGTTAGGGCACTATTCCGACGAGCATCTGTAAGTGAGGGAAGTGATAAGAGCACCCCTAATAATCAAGATAACACTAACATGATAAATATAGAAGATGAGATATTTATTGATAGGGAGAAATTTATTGTTTATGATAAGAATAAAAATGAATTTCAGCTGACCTTTACAGAGTTCAAAATATTGGAGCTTTTGGCTTCAAAGAGGGGCTATCCCTATACGAGAGATAAGATAATTGACATAGTTTTTGGAAGTGATTACTATGTCATTGATAGAACTATTGATGTTCATATAACACATATAAAGAACAAGATTGTTTTTTTGAAAGATTTTATAAAAAATGTCAGAGGGGTTGGATATAAATTCAAAAATAAAGAGTAGGCTTATCTCCTTTCTTATTCTAGATTTTGTAATTGTTTCGCTCATACTGCTCTCTGCGAGAATTTTATTAATTAATAGTGAAAATTATAGCTCCTATAAAAATTTTGCTATATTTATTGTGATCTGTGGCTTACTATCTTTAGCTGTCTATCCTCTCTACTCAATACGCAAATTTAATAGAGGGCGAGATATATTCCTACGAAAAAAGCGTCATCTTCTATATGGTTTTAAAAAGAGGATAACGGAGCTAAAGATGGAAAGAGAGATTCTCTCACATCTTCTATACTCTATAAATGAAGCAATTGTAGAGATCTCAAACAGAGGGGAGATTCTCTTTGCCAATAAGAGCTTTAAAAAGATATTTGATGTAAAGGATTATAAGAACAGGTTTTACTGGGAGTTTATAAGGGATAATACTCTCTGTAGTATGATAAAGAAAAGTATTACGAAAAAAGAGAACAGACAGAGAGAGGTTAAAATATCAAACAAATCTTTTATCTGTTCAAGCTACTACCTCTCAAATTTGAAATCTGCGATTCTTATCTGTTATGATATAACACCATTCAAAAAACTTGAGCAGTTTAAAACGGACCTAGTTGCCAATGTATCTCATGAGCTTAATACTCCTCTTACAGCGATATTGGGCTTTGTCGACTATCTCATTGATGATGAGAGTGATGAGAGCAAGAGAGAATACTTAACAATTATAAAAAATAATACAACAAGACTTATAAATATAGTCAAAGATCTTCTAAACCTCTCAAAGCTTGAGCTTAATAGGGAGAAGATAGAACTTGAAAAAATTGATATTCATACTCTTATAAAAAGTATTAAGACAATATTTATGGAGCCACTTAGAAATAGAGAACTTACACTGGATATAGAGAGCAGTATCAATAAAACTGTTGTTATGGGCAACCATGGAATGTTGGAAGAGTTGTTTATTAATTTGATAGATAATGCTATAAAATATAGTGAAAAGGGTGGTATAAAAATATTAATTAATAATTCTAATGATAATGAAATTGAGATTCTTGTAAAAGATAGCGGAATTGGAATAGAGAAAAGTAAATTGAATCGGGTCTTTGAGAGGTTCTATGTTGTTGATAAGGCAAGGAGTAAAAAGAGTGGAGGGACAGGGCTTGGGCTCTCAATTGCAAAACATATAGTTTTGCTCCATAGGGGCTCTATCTCTGTAGAGAGTGAAGTTAACGTTGGAACAACTTTTAGAATACTTTTGCCTATTAATTAATTTAAAGAATTGATGTTTTTTTAAGAGCTATTAAAATATTTTGACTATGAGGTAGTTTTTATGTATTATGCAGGTTGTATCATTTTTAAAAGAGAGAGAAAATAAAATTAGCTGGATGTTTTATACTTTATGAGAAAAAATTATACTCCACATGGAACGCTTGTTGCAAAAAAAGTATCTCAAAGTAATAATGATAAAATCATTAAAGAATTATATAGTCTTTATAGTATTTGGTCAAAGGAAAATAATAATTTGAATTCCGAAAATAAAATTGAATTAGAAAAGAAAGTTCAAATACTAAATGAATACAAGAATTTCGTAGATAAACTTACAAATGAGGATAAATATTTTAAAATGCAAGATAAAATGTCCTCATCTATTATGGAAGAATTTTTATTCTATCTATTCAAAGATATTCCTTCAATTCAATCAAGTGTAAATGAGGGCTTGATATATATGGGGTCAGCAAATGCTTATACAGACCTATCTTTTGCTCCAAAAAATTTAAAAGATTTTTTAATGCACCCAAATGTATTTATCAATTATAAGAATCAAGATTTTACAATTTCAAAATTTATTAAGTGTACTTTTGAGTGTAATGGAAATAGAGAATCTCTTGAAATTATTGTTCCTAGTGTTGCTATAGAGTGTAAAACATTTATTCCATCAACTATGTTGGGGCAGTCTATCTATGAAGCACAACTATTAAAACAGGGGAATCCCTACTCGCTATATATTGTTGTTGCAGAGCAAAATGCCTTAAGAGATGATGTGAATTTAAAAAATATTCCAATAGATGAAATTTTTATTTTAAGAAGAGAGAAAAGAAATAGCACTAAAAATAGAGTTAATGATAAAAAACCAATTGATTATAAAGTAATTAAAGATCTATATGATTATGTAAAAGATTACCTAAATAAAGAGTGGTTTAATAATGAGAGAGCAACCGAAAAAGGTAGACTGATTAAAATATAAGGATAGAGAAAGTGGATAGAGCAGTAGAACAAATAATAGATGATTACAACAAATTAACTACATTTCTTGATTCTGATACTAATTACAAATATAAATATGATGATGATAGTGAGTATGATAAAAATTATTATGATTATGGCATAACTTATGACGAATTTATTTATTTTATGAAAGAGGATTTACAAAAACACATTACTACTGAAATTATTAAAGCTGCTTGGGATAGGTTAGGTGGCGATGAATCAAGATTGGAGATAAATTCAAAAAAAATAAAAATCCCTATTCAAAGATCTTATGTAGAGAAAATTGAGAATGAAGAGGTTAAAAACTATATTTTAAAAAATATTTCAACTTATAATTATGGTTTAAGTGTAGATAGACATGTTTTTATTGATGGAAAATTTATTTTCGGAGTAGAATGCAAAGCATATGCCGAAAATGCAATGATTAAACGAATTTTAATCGATTTTCATCTATTAAAAACTTGCTATCCTAAAATTTCTTGTTATCTATTTCAATTGGAGAGCCAATTGGGTGGTGATTACTCTAAATTACCTGAAAATCCTCTTGGAGCAAAACCTACTCATTCTATCATGAGCTATATTGAAGATGTGAATTTAAATATTTTTACATTTCTTAAGGGAGAAAGAAATATTGGAAAGCCAATTCATAAATATTTTAAACCACTTGAAGAGATGAATATTGAGAAAGCAATTAATCTTTTTATGAAAGATTTTAGCAGATATATTTAATAGTTTTCAACTTGTTCTAAAAAGAAAAAACAATACAATAAAAAAACTTATTTTAAGGTATAAATCTTGGAAATTATTCATAAGCCTGTACTTTTGAGGGCTGTTTTAGAAAACTTATTAATTAATGAACCTCTCTATTTTTTGGATTGCACCCTTGGTGAAGGTGGGCATAGTGAAGCCATATTGAAACAGAATTCAAAAGTTAGAGTTGTTGGTATTGATAGAGACAGCGAGATTATAAAGGTTGCAAAAGAGAGACTCAAAAGTTATAGTGATAGATTTGTAACTGTGAACTGCAATTTTACAGAGATAGATGAAATAAACTTTTCTGAACTTTTCAAATCAAAGGGGTGGGAGATGCCACCTGATTTTGGGGGCATATTTGATAGTATTCTAATAGATTTGGGGATCTCTACATTTCACTACAAATCAAGTGGCAGAGGTTTTTCCCTTTTTAGTGATGAGAGACTTGATATGAGACTTGATGACTCATCTGTCAGTGCATTTGATATAATAAATGGTTACAGTTATGATGATCTTGTTAGAATCTTTTTTAGCTATGGTGAGGAGAAGTTTTCAAGAGAGATAGTAAAGCGTATAATTAAAGAGAGAGAGAAAAGAGAGATCACAACAGCTAATGAGCTTGCCTCCATAATTTCGTCTGCCATACCAGTTAAATTTCAAAAGAGAAATATCCATCCTGCCACAAAAGTTTTTCAAGCAATACGAATAGAGGCAAATGGGGAGCTTAATAATATTAAGATAGGGATAGATTCAGCAATAAAATTGATAAAGCCAAATGGAAAAATTGGTGTTATAAGCTTTCATTCACTTGAGGATAGGATAGTTAAAGAGCACTTTAGCTATCTCTCAAAAGAGTGTATCTGTCCGCCAAAATTTCCAAAATGTGTCTGTGACAAAGTGGCATTACTGAAAGATTTATCAAAACCAATAGCTCCAAATGATGATGAGATAAATGAAAACCCGCCATCAAGAAGTTCTAAGCTTCGTGTAGCCACAAAAATTTAAAATCACCTTTTTTATAGTTTTTTAATTATGACATTAGATATCTATTTTTTTTATTGCCTTAAGGTGGTACATTTCAAAATTAGAAAGATAATACTTTTTTTCAAAAGATATTTATTAAAAAGGAGGTGGGATCTAAAAATAAAAAAAGGGGGTGGCGGGGGAATATATTCCTCTGCTAAAAGTTTTGTGTCTTAACAAACTCTAAATGTAATTAGATATTTTTCCCCCCTCTTTTTGACAAAAGAGAGAGGGGGATTTGATTAACTCCTACGACAGCATTTTGCTTATAGGTTTTAGTCCCTCAATATTTTCACAGATAAGGCTGATGGATGACATTATAGGGACCGCAAGAACAACTCCTATCATTCCCCATATAAATCCCCATACCATAATGGATACAAGTATTACAATAGGGCTTAAACCAACAGCATCGCTTTGAAATTTCGGTTCTAAGAATGTTCCCAAAACCTGCTGCATTCCTGTTAGGGCTGCAACTAGGAGTATAACCATAATAAAAGAATCATTGTAGAGCATTAGGAAGAGGCCAGGAAGTATAACTGCTATTACAGAACCAATGTATGGAATGTAGTTTAGTAAAAAGCCAACAACTCCACACAACAAAGCATATTTTACTCCAAAAGCTAGACATATTATATATGTCAAGACACCTGTTATAAAGCTTATTATTGATTTTACTATGATATAGTTTTGTATTTTTTGGTTGATATCTATCAATACTCTTCGTATTGTATATTTTCTTTTTGGGAATGCAGCAGATATTTTGCTTGCTGTACTGTTTAATGTAGGCACTATGAAAGCAAGTGCTATCAAAAAGAGAATGAAGTTTTTTGCCCAACTAACTGTTTTATTGATTGTTGAGAACATATAGGTAGAGTAGTTTAATTCTTGAAAAAATATTTTTATATCATTAAGAATAATATCTTGATTTATATACTCTTTTAGTAGTTCGTTTTGAGATAGAGTAGATATAAATGATATTGTCATACCTCTAGCTTTCTCTATAATTAGGTGTATATCTTTAACAAAGTTCTGAACACTTATGGCAAGAACGAAGGAGACAAGCCCTACAACTAGAAGTGATAATAGAATTACGATGATTGTTGATATTGCCAAGGGGATTTTCGTTTTTGCAAGCCTTCTCAGAATTGGTTGAAAGAGCATTGCGACAAAGAATGCAAGAAAGACTGGAACTAAAAAATCTGCCATTAAGTGTGTTAGGTAGAGAACTAGTACTACAAAAAAGGCAAGTAGAACCCAAAAAACATTTTTTAGTGTATTTTTTATATCAGACATATTTCAGTCCCCCTTTTTCAACTTCTCAAAAGCCAATATAATAGATTCACCTCTGTTTGTCAATTATGTTTGCTTATTTAAAATGGAACTAATTTGTTGTAACTTGACAACAGATTTTCATTTTGATATACTCTCTCTATGAAAATCAAGCTGTTTCTGATCTTTTTTTTATTATCCTCTATGTTTTCTATATATTCGCAGGTGAAATTTAATCTTGATGCCTACTTTCTTAATGCTGTAAAAAACAATAATGTTACCCAGACAGAGGAGGCAATCAGGGCTGGTGCAAACATAAAAATAAAGGATTTTAGAGGAAACTCTGCTCTTCATATTGCAGTGCTTAATAATAATATTAATATGGTAGAGCTTCTAATTAGACATGATATAGCTAAAGATAGTGTAAATAGCCATGGACAGACAGCTCTAATGCTTGCACTCTCTAAAGGCAATATCGATATTATAAAAATATTTGGTGCTGATGAGAACCCTTATAAAAGTGAAGACTATGATTTTAATAATGACCTTCACTTTGCTGTCAGAGGCAACAATATTGATGTTGTAAAATATATTATAAATAATAAAAATGTGAAAAAAAGCAATATAAATGGAACAACAGCACTTTTGAGTGGCTGTAAAATAAAAAATATTGACACCTCGATAATAGAGCTTTTAATAAAGTATGGGGCAAAAATTGAACATAGAGATAAATATGGAAGATTTCCTCTCTTGGAGGCTTGCAGTACAGGTAATCTTGATGTTGTAAAAATTCTATTAAAAAATGGTGCTATTATCAATAAAAAGGCTATAGATGGAAGCTCCCCAATACTTGAGGCTTCAGCATCAAAAAATTATGATCTTGTCCTATTTTTAATAGAGCATGGTGCAAATGTTAACATGGAAAATAATCTTGGAGTTACTCCACTGATTGTTGCTGCTGGTTTAAGTTATGAAATAAGTGAACTCCTTGTAAAAAATGGAGCCAAGATAAAACTAAGAGCCGATTTTAATTCTCCATACAGTGTGACGGGGGGAGATGCTCTCTATACTGCCGCAAGCAAGAATAGAGGAGATATTGTTAAGCTTTTGATTGAGAATGGTGCAAATGTAAATACACAAAACTATCTTGGGTTTACTCCCCTCCTGGAGGCACTTAGATATAACAATGAAGAGCTCTTCTACTATATAAAAGAGAGAGGGGGAAATATTTATGCAAAAGATGGATATGGAAGAAATGGTCTCTTCTATACTGTAGATAATAAAAACTATGAACTAACCAAAGTTCTCTTGGAAAATGGTGTCAGACCGGGTTATGACTATATCGCAGAGACACCATACACTATTGCCTATAAAAATGAATATGGTGATATAGCCCAATTATTGCTGTTTTATGATATGAGTCATTAAGATTTATATATATATTTAGTGTTATACTAGATTAGTATATATTTTTCTAAGGGATAAGGTAGTAGATGTTCACAAATATTATTGGTCAAAACAATATAATATCTCTATTAAAAAATGATCTTTATAAAAAAAGATTGCCATTCTCTATGATTTTTCAAGGGGCAAATGCTGTTGGAAAACTTACAACAGCATTGGAACTTACAAGGGTAATGAATTGTAATTTTAATGGAGAGCCATATTGTGAGTGTTCAAACTGCTTTAGAATTAAAACATTATCATTCCCCGGTTTGCTGCTTCTAACAAGAAGGAGTTTCTACTACTATGTTTTGGAATATATAAATTGTTATAAAAAAAATAGAGATGAGAAGTATCTTAATAAGATAAAATATTATATTACTCTATCTCTTTTGCCTCTTCAGGGTTTTTTGATAGAAAACTCTACAAACCCATCGGATAAGAGGATAATTTATGATGTATCAGAATATTTTTATGAGCTTACATCAAAAAATGAATTTTCATCAGTTGATCTTGATACTATTCCAAGGAAGATGTCCCTCTTGGAGTCTATCTATAAGACTCCAAATATACCAATAAACACAATTAGATCAATGATTGACTTTACATATATAAAGCAGCCCAATATAAACAAGGTTGTGATAATAGATGGTGTTGATCTTTTTGAGGAGGCCTCTCAAAATATTCTTTTAAAGCGGCTTGAAGAGGTGGGAAGCAATCTCTATTTTATACTTATAACAGATAATGTTAATGCAATTTTAAATACTATAAAATCGAGGTGCAGATTATACTCTTTTAAAAATTTGGGGAAAGAGGATCTAACAGCAATTCTTCAAAAAAATTTTGATGAAGATAATATCTATAATTCTATGGAAGATTTTTTCAATAGAAGCAACAAGCTCTCTAGGACTAATATCTATAATGATGTTGTAAATATCATAAATCATATTTTTTTAAATGATTATAGTCTGATTAGTTTAACAAATCTTATATCCACATTTTCAGATAGAAACAAGGTAAAAGTAATTCTAAAAGAGACCATTTCAATATTTGAAAATGAGCTTCTTGCCAGAGAGAGACAGGCAAATGATAACCCAGAGCTAAAATCTTTAAGAAAGATATCATACAAAGATTTGGAGTCTATCTTAAATTTAATGAGAGATGGATTTAAAAAGTTTGAGAGGTTCAATTTGAATCCTCTTCTAACTTTGGAAGGAATTTTTTATCCTATAAAGGGGATGGTTGAAAATAGTGAGATCTAAATTTTTTAATAGACTTAAAGATAAAGTTAATAAGATGGACTCTAGGATTCTGAAAGACTATCTAGATCTTTTGGGAAAAGAGCTGTTTACAAGCTATGATATTTTTAATTCTATATCAGAAGGGATTCTCTCTTTTAGCAGTAAACATGATGTTATATTTGTGAATGATACATTTCTAAAAATGTTTTTTATAAATGAAAATATTATTGGTAAAAATCTTAATAAAATAAATATAGATGAGGATTTTCTTGTTGCATTGAACAGAGCATTAAATCTTCAAGATGGTGAAAAAAATATAAAATTCAGACTTAATTCAAATCTATCTGGTACTTTTTTTCTAAATATTTATCCATTAATGAGAAATAAGAGGATAGATGGATATGTGGCTATAGTAGCGGATGTATCTTCATCAGAAGAGAAAGATCTTAAAAACAGACAGATGAAAAACCTTGGAGGATTAAAAAGAATACTCTCTAGCATTGCACACGAGATAAAAAACCCAATAGGTGCTATCTCTCTCCATATACAGCTTATAGAGCAGGACACTATTAATTGTGATGAAAAGTGTGATAAGGGCGAAGATATTAAATATTCAGTTGGTATACTAAAAGAGGAGGTTGCAAGATTATCAAATATTGTTGATAATTTTTTATCAAACTTCAGAATAAAAAAGAAAAACTTGGTAGAAGTAAATTTAAAAGACTTTTTTGATAGGCTTATTTGCTTTATCAAGCCAGAGGCAGACTCAAAAAATATAAAAATAAAATTCCACTACTCTTCAAGTGTACCAACAGTTATTACTGATGAGGTACAATTAAAGCAGGCTCTTCTTAATTTGGTTTTAAATAGTATTGGTTCTATAAGTGAAAAAGGTATTAATGATGGTGTTATAGAGTTGGATGTTAGAGAGAACAAAAATTTTATAATTATGTCTGTGATAGATAATGGTATTGGTATTTCTGATGATATAAAAGTAAATATATTTGACCCATATTTTACAACAAAACAGTTTGGAACAGGCTTGGGGCTAACAATAACGTATGAGATTGTTAAAGGGCTTAATGGAGAAATTAATTTCGAAAGTGATATAAATAGAACAAAATTTTCAATAGTGTTACCAATAGATGGCACATATGGTCTTTTGGAACATCATATATAAAAAATATATTTTAAAAAAGGAATATAAAAAAAAGTGTCAATAGATGCAAATGTTTTAGTTGTTGATGATGAAAAAAATATACGTGAAGGCTTAAAGATGGCTTTGAAGCGCTCTTATAATGTCTTTTTAGCTGATAATGGAAACAGTGCATTAGAAATATTAAAAGATAATGATATTGATATTGTAATTACAGATTTAAGAATGCCAAACCTTGATGGTGGCTCTTTGATGAAGATTATAATAAAAGAGAACCCTAGTATCCCTGTTATTATACTTACAGGACATGGAACCATAGAGAATGCAGTTAGTGCTATGCATGAGGGGGCATATGATTTTATCACAAAACCCTTTAACCTTGAGCAGTTAAATCTTATTGTTAATAGGGCTGTCTCCCAAAGAGAGCTTATAATAGAGAATAGACAGCTTCAATCCAAAATAAAACTTTTGGGTGATGTTAAAATAATTGGAAAGTCTGAAAAGATTTCGAAAATCTATGATATTGTTGAGCAGGTGGCCTCTACAAAAGCATCTATCTTGATATTAGGTGAAAATGGGGTTGGGAAAGAGCTTGTTGCAAATATGATACATGAGACATCAAATCGTGCTGATAAGCCATTTATAAAGGTTCACTGTGCATCTCTCTCAGAATCTCTTTTGGAAAGCGAGCTTTTTGGTCATGAGAAAGGGGCCTTTACAGGCGCTATAAAGACAAGGAAAGGTAGATTTGAACTGGCCAATCAGGGAACAATATTTTTAGATGAGATAGGAGAGATATCACAGCAGGTCCAAATAAAGCTTCTTAGAGTTATACAGGAGAGAACATTTGAGAGAGTTGGCGGAGAGGAGACTATAAGTGTTGATGTAAGAATTATTGCAGCAACTAACAAAAATTTAAAGACAGAGATAGAGGCCGGTAATTTTAGAGAGGATCTCTACTACAGGCTGAATGTTGTGCAGATAGATATTCCACCATTAAGAGAGCGTAAAGATGATATTCCTCTTCTTATATCTGAGTTCTTAATGGATTTTTCTAAAGAAAATAACAAAAAAATAACTGGCATATCATCTAAGGCAAGGCAAGCTCTCTATAAATATGATTGGCCAGGGAATATAAGAGAGTTAAAAAATGTATTGGAGTCTGCTGTTATACTCTCAAAAAATCAAAATATCGATTTAGAAGATCTACCACCTCATATAGCAAAAAATATGGAATCTGATGCTCTGTTGCAGATCGATATGCCAGCAACAATGAAAGATATTGAGAGGAGAGCTATAGTAGAGACTCTGCAGTTAACAAAAGGCAACAAGTCAAAAGCATCTGAACTTTTGGGGATAACAAGGAAAACACTCAGTACAAAGATAGTAGAATATGAAATTGAAGGTATACAAGAGCATGATGGAGAGACATTGAAAGATGATGAGTAGTGTTTTTTTAGTTTCGCAAGAGGTCTATTTTAGAAGTTTTCTCTTTTTTTGCAGGAAATAAAATCTTACCAGTCCATAGGGAAGCATCCATCTTATTATAGCTTTTATTAATTCTATAACATTTGTCCAGGGCATTGGTAAATATTTTCTATAAAATTTGACAAATGCTTTGTAGATATCTTTGGACTCCTCTACTGCCTCTTTGGTTAGTACAATTGGTCTATCTGTAGTCTCCACATCATACCCAAGGATATATCCAGAGTCATGCGTTCCGCTGCTGTCATTTCCAATATTTTTTGTGAGAGATCTCCCAGGGTTTAGACTATACTTATCTGCAACAAGTATACTTGCATTCCATCTTATAGCCCATGATTGATTTTCCCCATATATGTACTCTTTTAGCATACGAACATTATAGAAACTATTATCAAAATCAAATCTTTTAGCAAGTTTTTTGTCATATATCTCTTTTAGAAGCTGTTTTCCATCAGGATTAAAGATAGCCCATGCCCGTTTCCATGTAGCCCACCCCCAGCAGCCGCTTCCTTTTAAAAAAAAGGTCTCTGGAAGCTTTTTTTCTATTCTTGGTAGATAACCATATATCGTTGCAACACTATCTTCATCTTCATACATATCAAGGGCACTATTCATATACTCAAGAAAAGATGGAGCAGTTATAATATCATCTTCAAGCACGATTATTTTGCCATATCTATTCACAACCTCTGTTACACCAGAGATGACAGAGGCAGCAAGCCCCAAATTTCTCTCCTGCTCTCTTATGATAATCTCTTTAAAACCATCTATGCTTTTAATATACTCTCTGACACTATTTACTTTAGTGGAAGCAGCCTCATTTTTTGCACCATCTGAAAATATATATAGGGTGGAATCTTTTGCAAGTGGGTTTTTTTTGAGAGCTTCAACCGTTTTGGTTGTATGATCAAGTCTGTTGTAGACAAACAATATTATAGGTGCTAAATTTTTCATCTCTCTAGAATCCTATTATATATAAAAAATATTGTCAATTGCTAGTTGTTTGGCACTTTGGTGAATAACTATTTTTAGTTTATCCTATTTTTAAGTATTTTTTTGCGTTTGCTAATTTTCTGAAGTCTAACAATCCAATATGGGAGCAGGTATTTTATAGCCGTTTTTATTGTTGGTATTAATATTTGAGCCAATCTCTTTTTCTCTTTTGGAAAATATTTTTTATAAAACTCAATAAAAGCTCTATAACCAGCCCTTGATTCTTTAATTTTTTGCTTTTTTAAAACTATTGGTCTATCTGTAATCTCTACTTTATCTAAACCATCAAAACTTTGTGTTGTATGAGTTCCTGTTCCATCGTTGTTACCAATATTTTTTACAAGGGATCTCGGAGGATAGAGACTATATTTGTCTGCGATAAAAATGCTTGCAGCCCAGTATCTATCCCATGCGGTATTGCCAAAATCTCCACGAATTTTTGCTCTAAGCAAATCAGTATTATGATAGTTATTGTCAGAGTTAAATCTCTTTACAAGATCATTTTTATAGATCTCTTTTAGGAGTTTTTCTCCATCATGATTATATAGATCCCAGCCTCTCTTCCATGTAGCCCATCCCCAAAAACAGCAATTTGATTCTCTTAAAAAAAATGGATCACTCATTTTTTTATCTATTTTTGGTAAGAATCCATGTATGTTTGCGACCCTATCTTCATTCTGATAGATATCAAGTGCTTCATTCATATATTCAAGAAAAAATGGAGCAGTCACAATATCATCTTCAAGCACTATTACTTTGCCATGTCTATTAACAATCTCACCAACACCACCCATAATAGAGCCATCCAATCCTATGTTTTTTTCCTGTTCTCTTATTATAACCTCTTTAAAACCATCTACAGTATGAATATATTCTCTTATTTTATCTACTTTGATTGCAGCAGAAGCATCTTTTGCTCCATCAGAAAATATATATAGAGTAGAATCTTTCGATAGTGGGTTTGCTTTTAGGGCATCTATTGTCTGCTTTGCGTGTTCAACTCTGTTGTATACAAATAGTACTATTGGTGATAAGTTTCTCATATGTGTTGGCTTAACATATGGAGTAATTTTTGTCAATCTAAATGCTTTTTCTAACAAAATTATCTCTTTTTTCTCAATTTTACTATGAAAAATCCCTCAAAGTTATTTGATGGGGTAATTCTTAGAGATTTTGAGATCGATTTTTCTAGAAGATTGTTGTTATAGTCCTTTAATATTGGTTTTATCATCTCATTAAAAGAGCGAAAAAAACTATCTATATCAATAATTTCTACACTGTTAGAGCTATCCTCTTTTATAAATCTATCTATCGCCATCTCATTTTCATATAAATTCATTGTACAGGTAGAGTAGACCAAAATACCACCAGGCTTTAAAGATTGAAAGGCTGCTTTTAACAGTTTTATTTGCAGTTTTGATAGCCTATTAGTCTCTTTTATACTCCAGCCGCCATATGATGCCTTGTCATATATGGAGAATCTGCCCTCTCCACTGCATGGAACATCGCACAATATCTTGTCATAATAGTCGATTTTATCCCTACAAAACAGCTCTCCCTTTGTGTTATAAAAGGATGTATTCTCAACACCAAGCAGAGAGCAGTTGTGTTTAAGCCTCTCACCCCTTATAAAGTCAGGCTCTATTGCATCTATTGTTCCGCTGTTTTTCATAATGGAGGCTATTTGAGTAGTTTTTGAACCGGGGCTTGCAGCAATATCAAGTATTTTATCATCTTTATCTGGAGCTAGAATTAGAGGAACAATCATGCTTGATAGACTCTGAAGGTAGATAAGCCCCTCTTTAACGAAGCTTGAGTTTAATAGTTTTTTCTCAAATTCATTTTCAATTCTAAAAAAACCATCAAAATTGGCAATCTCTTTTGCCCTAAATTCACTTTTTTGAAGTCTGCTTATCAGCTCTTGTTTTGTGGTTTTTAACTCATTAACACGAAAGGTTGTAGCTCTCTTTGTTCGAAAGGCCTCTAATGTTCTGTTATATATATTGGGTTCTACAGTTTTTTCTATTAGCTGTAGTGCTTCTTTAGGCAGCCGCTCTTTTAGATCTTTTATAGAGATCAAAAATAGCTCCTTAAAAAATATTTTTTTCTAAAAAAGTTAATGAGTGATAGTTATCTCTATTTTTTGAGTTGATGAACTCTCAATATTTTGTTTAAAGTTTCTTGTTATCTTAAATTTATTTACCAGTTTTGTATCAACTTCATCTATAATAGCTGTATCTTTAGGCATAACATATTCATAGTTCATCACAATATGGAAACCACTATTTGACTCTACAAATATTGGATTAAATAGTCCAGCCTTTATAATTCTCTCTGTTCCAACCTTTCCAAACATATCCACAGATTTTTTATCCATCTCGACAAGTCCAATATCCCCTCTATTCTGCTTTGATTTTTCATCTTGGCTATATGTCTTTACCATATCAAAGAAGTATGGCCCCCCTTCAGCGATCTCTCTGGTCAAACTTGTGACTTGATCTCTTAAACTATCCTTTTTCTTTTTATCAAGTCCCTTTGTTGAGAAGAAAATATTGTAGCTCTTACATGATTTTAGATAGTCGTTGTATGAAAGATATTTTATTTTACTAAGATAGAGGTAGGATTTTCTATAAAAGTCATCAGCATCCGCATATGGATCATTTTGATCAAAATAGAGCTGTATAGCTTTTAAATCTCTCCTATCAAGACTTTTATCTCTAAGAAATTTATCCATATAGTAGTCTACCTCTGTTTGTGTTACTGCGATCTTCTGCTCATCACAGGCATTGAGAAAGAGAAGGTTCTCTATCATAATATCCAGCACCTTATCAAGACCAGAACCTAGCCACTTCTCAACAGAGCTATAACCAAGCATAAAGACCTTCATGTCTCCAGCGGTTATCTCATAGTCACCAACTTTGGCCATAACAGTTTTATTATCAAGATCTACAAAGTTGACTGAGTGGATAAATATATTTGTAAGTAATAAAGATAGTATAATTATTTTTTTCATTGTGTCACCACCTCTAAGAAAATTTAATTTATTATTTTTGATATAGAGTTTGATGCTTTTCTTCTATGCGAGATTAAATTTTTTTCGTTCTCACTTAATTCGGCCAATGTCTTCTGATATTCAGGCAGGAAAAAAATTGGGTCATATCCAAAGCCATTCTCTCCTTTGGCCTCTTTTATGATTTCACCTCTAAGTTCCTCCTGAACAATATAAAATTTTCTCTCATTTATATATAGTACCAAAGAACAGACAAAAGATGCATCTCTATTTTCTATATCTCTAAGTTTTTCAAGAATCAGTTCATTCTTTTTTGCTTGTGGTATATCTCCGCCAAATCTTGCAGAGTGAATACCTGGCTCTCCAGAGAGAGCATCTATACACAAACCAGAGTCATCTGCCAAAACAGGCAGCTTGTACTCATTGTATATAGTTTTTGCTTTTATTAAAGCATTCTCAAAAAACTCTTTTCCATCTTCAACTATATCTCTATTGTAACCCAAAGTTTTTAATGAGACAAGTTCTATTTTAGAAAATATAGATTGTAACTCTTTCACTTTATGTTCATTGTGCGTTGCTACTATAATTTTTCTCATATATAAAGCATTTCTCTAAATTTATTATATTATAAATCTATCTAGCAAGATACTATTTTGTCAAAATATTTTATCGTTTTTGTGAGCCCCTCTCTCAATTGTATCTTTGGTTCCCAACCAAGCTTTGTCTTTGCTTTTGTTATGTTTGGCTGTCTCTGTCTTGGGTCATCTTGCGGAAGATCTTTGTAGACTATCTTGCTTTTTGAACCAGTCATCTCTATCACAATTTCAGCAAGCTCTTTTATGGTAAATTCATTTGGATTGCCAAGATTAATAGGACCTGTTATATCATCGCTAGAGTTCATCATTCTAATAATTCCATCGACAAGGTCATCTACATAGCAGAAAGATCTTGTTTGGTTTCCGTCGCCATATATAGTAATATCCTGATTTGTCAGTGCCTGCACTATAAAATTGCTCACAACCCTTCCATCATGTTCATTCATATTTGGCCCATAGGTATTGAAAATTCTAACAACCTTTATTTTTAGGTTGTAATATCTGTGATAATCAAAAAAGAGCGTCTCTGAAGCTCTCTTTCCCTCATCATAACAGCTTCGAATTCCAATTGGATTCACATTTCCCCAATACTCTTCAACCTGTGGGTGAACATTTGGATCCCCATATACTTCAGAAGTTGAAGCTTGCAATATTTTTATATTTAAAGATCTTGCAAGTTCAAGCATATTCATTGCACCAACTAGAGAGGTCTGCATTGTACTTATAGGGTTTAGCTGATAGTGGACAGGAGATGCTGGACAAGCAAGGTTATATATCTCATCAGCCTCAATTTTTAGCGGCATTGTAACATCATGCCTAACTATCTCAAAGTTTCTATTATCTAATAGTTCAGCCACATTCTCTTTATTTCCAGTGAAAAAGTTGTCTACACATAGAACCTCATTTCCCTCATCTAATAGTCTTTTGCAGATATGTGAACCAATAAAACCAGCTCCGCCTGTTACAATAATCTTTTTTTTCATTTTTTTATTCCTCTATCTTCCAATACTAAAATACTCTATATCAAGCTCTCTTAATCTATCTTTATCATAGATATTTCGTCCATCAACTATGATAGGAATAGTCAACAGCTCCTTAACTCTTTTAAGGTCTGCCTTTTTAAACTCTTCCCACTCTGTCACTATTAGGAGGGCATTGCTCTCTTTTAGAGGCTCATACATATCAGAACAGTAGATAAGCTGTTCACTCTCTGGAAAGAGCCTCTTAAAACTCCCCATTGCAACAGGATCAAAAACTTTTATTTTTGCCCCACTCTCAAGAAGATGTTTTACTATATCGATGGCAGGGGACTCCCTAACATCATCTGTGTTTGGTTTAAATGCCAAGCCCCAGATAGAGATAGTTTTATCTTTATTAATCCAAAGGACAGACTCAACAAGCTTTAAAAAGTGGGCTCTTCTATCACTATTTATCTTATCAACCTCTCTTAAGAGATTAAAATTTAGGCCGAACTCCTCTCCCATATTGATGAAGGCCTTTACATCTTTTGGAAAACATGAGCCGCCATAACCAATCCCAGCGTTGAGAAAGCTTCGTCCAATTCTTTTATCAAGTCCCATGCCATGCGCAACAGTCTCAATGTCTGCTCCACTCTTTTCACAAAGATTTGCAACAATATTGATGAATGAGATCTTCATCGCAAGAAATGAGTTTGATGCGTGCTTGATAAGCTCCGCTGTTGGGGGGGCAGTAACAAGAAGCGGAAAACCCTTGTCTGTTAGAGGTTTGTATAGCTCTCTAAAAACCTTTTCCGATTCACTATCCTCAACACCAACTACTATTCTATCAGGTTCTGTAAAATCTTTTATTGCAGATCCCTCTCTTAAAAATTCAGGGTTTGATGCAACAGAAAATTTTATATCTTTTTTTGCATAGCGGTTGATGGTTTTTTTCACCCAAAGATGTGTATTTACAGGGACAGTGGATTTCTCTACTATTATCTTAAACTCATTTAAGTTGAGTGCTATCTGTCGTGACGCCTCCTCAACTTGAGAGAGATCAGCCTTGCCATTATCATCTTGCGGTGTCCCAACACAGAGAAAGATAATATTCGAAAAGTCTATTCCCTTTTTTATGTCATCAGTAAATGTAATTCTTTTTGACTTGATATTCTCTGTTAGAAGTTCATCAAGTCCTGGTTCATAGATGGGAGAGACTCCACTATTTAACTTTGATATTCTCTCTCTATTTTTTTCAACACATATTACATCATTTCCAAAACTAGCAAAACATGCTGCAGTAACTAAACCAACATATCCTGCCCCAATAATTGTTACTTTCATAAACGCTCTCTTTTTAATAAAAAGATCTTTCTATTAAAAAATAAATTTACCTAGTATCTTTTAAATTATATGATTTTTTAGTAGGGCTAAATCGCTATTTAGCACCTAGCTTATATAAATATGGTAGACTATATTTTAATCACTACCTTTCCATCAGCCTTTACTTCACCTGTCTCATTCTCTATGAATGCTCTAAGTTCAGCAAAGTTTCCATCATCGTTTGATATTCTTCTCTTTAATGTTGCCTTGGCCTCAAGTTTTTCTCCAAGCTGTGTTATATTCTTGAAACTGATTGAGAAGTTTTTTATACTTCCAACAGAGAAGTTTTTGGTTATCATCTCGCCTACAAACCCCATAACAAGCATTCCATGAACGATTGTGTTATCAAGTCCAGCCTCTTTTGCCATCTCTGGTATTGTATGTATAGGGTTAAAGTCACCGCTTGCTCCTGCATACTTTATTAGCTGAAGCTGCGTAATTGGATCTTTCTTTAAGGAGACAACAAGATCTCCCTCATCAAATAGGTCAAAATCTATATTCACTCTTTTTCTCCTCCCTTTGGAACAACAATTGTCATCTTTGCAATTAGAACAGGTCTCTCCTCTCTTGTAAAAACTGTCCTAAAAGTTGCCATATCCATCATGCTTGATGATCTTAGGGACTCAACATTGACAGTTCCCTTTAGGTTGTCGCCCGGGTAGATTGGTTCAATATATTCATAATCCTCTTTCGCATGCAAAAGCTTCTTTATATCTATTCCTATCTCTTTCATTCTATCCCATATTTCAGAGTAACCCCAAAAGTTCATAACGGTTGGAAAAGTCAATGGGGTTGGAACATCCTTATAGCCTTTGCTTTTTGCATACTCTTTATCAAAGAAGATTTTGTTGTCATCTCCTATTGCAAGAGAAAGCTCTTTTATTTTGCTTCTATCAACTTCAAAATAGTATGGAGGAAACTCTTTTCCTTGATATGAGGTGTCTAACATAAAAATTCTCCTACTCTTATTTTAATAATAGTCCGCCGTCCACTACCAATACTTGACCTGTTATATACTTTGCTCTGTCAGATGCAAGAAATGATACTGCCTCTGCGATATCATTTGGTTCGCCTACTTTTTCCATAGGAATAATTTTCATAAATTCCTCTTTAGCTTTTTCTGATACAGCCTT
Organism: Spirochaetota bacterium; assembly: GCA_031549085.1. Classification (GTDB taxonomy): domain Bacteria; phylum Spirochaetota; class GWE2-31-10; order GWE2-31-10; family MWDO01; genus JAVBQL01. Next base: position 81,748 of record JAVBQL010000013.1, on the reverse strand, counting down.
TGTCATATCAGTGTCTATAAAGCCCGGGGCAACAGCATTTATTGTTATGTTTCTCTTGGCAACTTCAGCAGCCATAGTTTTGGTTATTCCAATAATACCAGCTTTTGATGCAGCATAGTTTACTTGTCCAACATTGCCTCTGATTCCAACAATAGAAGAGACATTGACAATCCTTCCATATTTCTCTCTCATCATCATAGCAACAGCATCTCTTGAAACCAAAAATGTACTTCTGAGGTTTGTGTTTATTACATCATCAAAGTCTTGGCTGCTCATTCTCATAGAGAGTCCATCTTTTGTGATACCAGCATTGTTTACACAGATTGATAGTTTGCCAAATTCACCAGCTATGATCTTGAAAAGCTCTTTTACATACTCCTCATTTGCAACATCTCCAGGTACACCAATTGCTTTTATATTATATTTTTTAGCAAATTCAGCTGCAGCATCTTTTACACTGTCGCCTCTTGCTGTTATAATTAGAGATGCACCGCCTTCAGCAAATTTTGTTGCAATTGCATGTCCAAGTCCTCTTGACGCTCCAGTTACCAAAGCTATTTTGTCTTTAAAGTCCATAGATTCCTCTCTATATATATTTAAGTAGTTTGATATTTATACAAAAATATTTATAGATTGTCAAAGGGTTTGTTTTTTAGCTTTTTTTAGTGGCAAAAAAAACTATGTATTAGAATATATATCCACCAAACCTGAACTCAACACCAAAGCCTATTGTAGCAATTGGAGTAAAATAAGTTGAGTAATTTTTACTGGTATATGTTGTTTTATCGAAATTATAATCAAAATTTATAAAACCGCCAACAATATTGCTAAATCTAATATTTTCTTCTGAAAGGTCTCCCCATCTCTTTTGTTTAGGATTTTTAAATTGCATCATTCCTATAAAAAAGTATGATGATAGTAGAAATGATGGAGGCAACACTTGTGTTGTATTGTTAGCACCGTTATAATAAAATATACTGCTTCTATATATGCTTAATATAATATCAAGCCCCAAGCCCAACTCCATAAAAAGATATTTAAGTCGCTTCTTCTTGCTCTCATCACCTCCAAAGACATTTACAAAAGTCAGTCTGCTATTAAATCTGTGAAAAAATACCATCTCTAGAGCCAAATTGGCTATAAAACTGGTTATAAACCCAGCACAAATGTATAAAGGAAATAGTATCCAGCTTGGACCAAAGACTTCAGAGCCAGAAAGATTGATTGAGTAACCAAAAGATGTTCCAAACCCCATCTTATATTTACTGTTTATCTTTTTTAAAAAAGTATAGTCAAATTTAAAGGTAAGAAAAAGCATTGGACTTACCATAAAACTCTCTCTAAGTGGCTCATCGCTATATCTAGAGCCAAGATATCTAGAAAACGCCACAGTAAATGGAAGAGCAATCCCTCCGCTGATGTTGTGGGAGATGCCATTATCCTTTTTTTTCTCCTCTCTCTCTATCTCTGTACTATTTAATATAAAAGTTGATAAATATAAAAATGTGAAAATAAAAAATAGATATTTTTTCATTATGTTCCCTCATGTTTTTATCTAATTTGGGTTAAATATAAAATTAATTCATTTTTAAATTTGTAAATTTTAGTTTTATTATAATTTATTTTTATTATAATGCAACAATATTTACAAATTTTATTGTAAAGAAAATAGGTTCTGTTTTTATTAAATAGTATCTTATTTTTTTGCATATGGAGAGAGGCAGTAGTTATAGATTTGCTTGAACATAGATGGCAAAGATAAAAGTTCCATTTTTAACTTTACAACATAGATCGATTCTGTTATATGAAAATATAGATAGCTTTATACATATTTTTTTTATAATCTATTTTTTATATTATACTTTGATTATTCTTAAAACCTTAAGCTGGAGTAGAACATGCCCCTATCTGATCTGTTTTCATCAAATCTTCTTAATGAGCCATATGTCTTTTTTGATGTGGAGACAACAGGGCTCTACCCACTGGATAAAGATAGAGTTATTGAGCTTGCAATGGTAAAGACTAAAAATGGGGTTATTGTTGACAAATTTGAGTGTCTTTTTAATCCAGAGAGAGCGATCCCTGAGGGAGCCAGCAGAATAAATAATATATCAGATGAGATGGTTAAAGATGCTCCAAAATTCTGCAGTGATATAGCGAGGAAGATATTAGATTTTACTAAAGATCATATATTGGTTGCTCATAATGCAGCCTTTGATCTTGATTTTTTGGGATATGAGATAGGGCTTACTGGACTATGGTTTGAGAGATGGTGTGCAATAGACTCTCTTCAGCTTGCAAAGGCTGCTCTTCCAACTCTATCGAAGCATAGACTCTCATCTCTTCTGAGCCACTACTCAATAGAGCCTAAGGGAGATCTGCATCGTGCAATAAATGACACAATTGGACTTCAAGAGATGTTTTTTTCTCTGCTTAATGAGGCATCTGTATCAACAAAATCGATAGATCACCTTGTGAAAAACTATGGTTTTACTGGCAAGGTTATGCCGCGTGATATACCAGCCTTTATAAGAGAGGCTCTCATTGGCAAAGAGGAGATAAGAGCAAAATATAAAAATAGAAGCAATGATATCATAACGTTAAATATAAAACTTCTAGCGCCTATATGGATTGATAAGCACTGGTACATACTTGCAAGAAATCTTGATAATGGGGAGGCCTATACACTACTTCCCTCAAGTTTTATCAATGATAATCCAAGCGGCGAATAGATTGTAGTTTTTTTCCAATCCCCCTGTCCCCTTTTATCAAAAAGGGGGTGATAAGAGCGGTTTAAATGACAAGCTTTGTTTATTATGAAATATTAAATAAAACTTAATTTTTGATTTTGAAGAGTCCATTGAATTCATATTAATTAGATATTTTAAATTATACAGTTACAACCTCTGTCTCTATTTTGCCATTATCTATTGTTATAACTCCATACTTCCCATCTTTTAATGCCCCGGGGTTGAAAAATGTTGTTCCATTATTTTTTATCGTTCCTGTTAGTTCATGAAAATGGCCAGATAGAACAAGCTTTGGTTTGTATTTGTCAACAGCTCTCTTCAGTGCCTTTCCCCCAGCATTTGGTAGCCCAACAAGTTTATCTAGTATCATGCTTGATGGCGAGTGGTTCAGCATTATACCATTTTCAAAATCAGATTCTGGCACAGAATTGAAATAGTTGTCCAAATCATCCTCTTTGAAAGAGGCAAATTTATCTATAAAATCACAAGAATTTTTTAGAGTCACCTCTATTGGCGTCGTTGTAAACTCTTTTTCACTTGCTACTTTTATTCCGCATAGTTCCAATATAAATTTTGAAGGTGAGTTTTGATAAAATTCAAATATTCTATTTGGATCTTCAAGAAAGTAGTCTCTATACATCTTTGCATCATCAGAGAGAGAACGTGAGTAGCCAATACCCATAATTTTATCTTTGTCAAAACTAACAATTTTTTTATCTATATTATTTAATGTACTTATAAGCTCAACAACACGCGGCTCTCTATCACAGTTGCCGGGTACTATAAAGAGATTATCACCTTTTAGGATATCAACAATGTCCTCTACGATAGAGTAGTCAAAATGGAAAGGATCTGCCAGGTCACCGCCGCAGAGAACTAGATCATATGGAGCGAAATCAACTTTTGCAAGTGCCTCTATATTTTGATGAATGTCTGTTATAAAAAGTATCTTTTTCATATTTTGCTCCTAGAATTTATTATCTAATTCTATCAAAATTTGAAAAAATAGCAAGACAAAACTCTTTTTTACTATATTTTTTGACAACTATTATAAAAGTTTGATATACTTTACTGCTTGCAAGTTTTAAATTTTTTAGTTGGTAAATATGTTAGGTAAATCTATTACATACTCAAGATTGGGAATGAATTGTGAAAAAGTTGAGGTTGAGGTTGATCTAAAACGTGGGCTTCCTGCGATAGTCGTTACAGGCCTTCTTTCACAAGAGGTAAAAGAGTCAAAGGAGAGAATTCGTCCAGCTATACAGAATAGCGGATTTGAATTTCCAAGTAAAAGAATGACAATAAATCTCTCTCCTGCAGAGACCGTCAAGAGTGGGACTCACTATGATCTTGCTATTGTTGTTGCTGTTCTTAAGGCATCAGAGATACTAAAAGAGTCCTCAAAAAAGATTGCCTACTTTGGAGAGGTTAATTTAAGTGGTGAAGTAAAGTGGGTTAGGGGTATTTTACCCCTTGTTAAAGAGGCGATCGATGACAATGTTGAAGCTATATTTATCCCAGAAGATAACTATAATGAAGTCTTTTTCTTGGGAGATGAGAGAATCATTCCAGTAGACTCTCTTGCTGATATCGTAGAGAAACTTGAAAGCGAAACATTCACATATAAAAAAGAGAGTATAAAGGTTGAGGTTGATGATGACAGAGAGCTTGACTACTCTGATATTATGGGACAGTCAGAGATGGTTGAGGCTTTTGAGATTGCTGCTGCAGGCAACCACTCAATAATGCTGGTTGGTCCTCCTGGTTCCGGCAAGACGATGGCGGCAAGCAGACTTCCATCAATATTGCCAAAGCTTACAAAAGATGAGGTTATTGATATAAATGCAATCTATTCAATATTCTCACTGCAAGCCTCCAACAAGTGGATTGTTAAGCGTCCATTTAGAACGCCTCATAATACTGCCTCCTCCAGAGCGCTGATAGGTGGTGGTCCGCAGGTGCTGCCTGGCGAGGTTAGCCTCGCACATAAAGGGATTCTATTTTTAGATGAGTTTTTGGAATTTCATGCGGATACAATTCAATCCCTTAGAACAGTTATTGATGCAAAAAAATCGGAGATATCACTTCGAAATGGCTATGCTGTCTATCCAGCAGATTTTCTGCTTGTTGCTGCCTGCAACCCATGTCAATGTGGGTTTTATGATACTAAAGATGGTGTCTGCAGCTGCTCTATACCAGAGATAAAAAAATATAGAAAAAAGCTTCGAAACCCCCTAACCAACAGAATTGATATGCAGGTTAGGGTTGAACGGATCAACTATAGAGAGCTTACTGGCGGCAGCGGACAGAAAAACAGAAGCTCCAAAGAGATTAGAGAGAGTGTTGAGAGGGCGAGGGCGATACAGCGAGAGCGTTATAAAGAGGAGAATTTTTATTACAATGCAGATATACATCCAAAAAAGATAATGAGCTACTGCCATATAGGTGATGAGGAGAGCAAATTCTTAGAAAACTATGTTGAGAACAATCAGCTGACTGGCCGTGCTTCACATAAAATTCAAAAAATAGCTCGCACATGTGCCGATTTGGCTAATAGAGAGAAGATAACAATAGATGACTTAAAAAGTGCCATAAAATATAGATTTTTGGATTCTGAGATAATGTAGTTTTTTGCTTGCCACGCAAAAAAAGAAAAAAAGATCTACACTACGATAAGCCTATTTGTTTTAAATTTATTGTTTTATTTAAGAGCTTTATAGAATCACATTAATTATTATAAAAGGATGGATTAAACTTTTTTGTGGGACATTTGCAAATATAGTTTAAAATCATCGATATTTTTGTTCATATATTAAAAATGCTTGATTTTTTTATTTCTTTTTTATAATATATAGTCTATGTGAATAACTGTGCTAAAAGCAGGAGGAATGTAATGAGTACTGGACCTAAAGTATCATTAGGATTAAAGGTTGGCGGCGATAGTTATAAAGTAGTAGTTATAGATGACTCAAAAACTATTCGAATGATGTTAAAACAGATGCTGCTTTCTGAAAAGTTTGATGTCTATATTGAGGCAGAAGATGGCGCTATGGCATGTGAAAAGATCAAAGAGGCTTCTGAAGAACCTGAAATTATATTCTGCGATGTTGATATGCCAAATATGAATGGAATTGAGTTTGCAAAAGAGGTAAAAACATTAGCTCCTAAGGCTAAACTAATTATGGCAACAAGTCATGCTGATGGACCTACTGTTCAAGAGCTTGTTAAGATAGGAATATCTGGATATATAGTAAAACCTTTTGACAGACAAAAAGTATTAGAGTCTATTGCCAAAGTTATTGGAAGAGGTGACTATCTTCCAAAATTCCTTGGTTAATATCTCTAGTATAACAAATAATGAAATTATACTTTTATGGAGTAAGGGGAACGCTCCCAGTTCCTGTGGATGCATCTAGATATGCATCCAATATAAAAAAAATACTCCTGTTGTATAAAAAATCTAAGATAAAAGATATTGAATCCTTTTTTAATGAATTGCCTTCAGATCTATCTAGGATAACTGGAGGCAATACATCAGCAACGGTTTTGGAGCCTGATGACAATTTTAATGAAGTTGTTATCATAGGGGCCGGAAGCGGACTAAGGAAGCTTGGTATAAAGCTTGCTGATAGGATGAATCTAAAAATAAACATAATATTATCCCATTTCCATTGGGATAATATTTGTGGTATACCCTTTTTTAAGCCACTATATAATGATACAAACAGTGTAACCTTCTACTCCTCTATGCCAAATATAAGAGAAGCTTTGAGAAAACAACAACATATATCAAATTCTCCTCTCCTTTTTGATAATTTTTCTGCACTTACAAATTTTGTCCATATTGATGACAACACAAAAATGAATCTTGGCCCGCTAACTATTAAATCTATACCAATGTTCTACCCAGGTGGAGCCTACTCATATATCATAGAGGAGGGTAAGAAAAAGGTCTCCTTTGCAATAAGTGCATCTTTTTCTGATCATGTATTAGAAAAAAACTATACTTTTTATAAAAAAGAATTTAGAGATAGCGATGTTTTTATAGCTGGTGCTCCATTTATTGACAATGACTTAAGACAAAAAAGTGATGTTGGAAACTACTCTATTGAAAAGATTGTCCATATGGCTAGCAATTTCAAAGTAAAAAAACTCCTATTTCTTAACTATGATCCATATCAAACAGAATCCTCAATTAGAGAACTTTATAAAGAAGCAATAACTGAAAAACAAAAATTAAACAGTAAAATTGAAATAATAAGAACTCATGAGGGTGGCTTTATAAATGTTTAATTTTATCCAGCACAGAAAACAATTAATAATTCTCCTCATATTATTTGTCAATATTATCTCTTTCTCAAAAGAATTCAAGGTTGTTGTATTTGATAAGGATATAGATATTCCTCTTGAGGGGGTGACTGTTGTAAGCAGAAATCCTGAAAATAAGGTCGTTACAGATTTTGATGGTGTATCAATTCTTGAAATAGATGATGATCAGAAGACATTAACAGTTATTTGTATGCTCATTGGCTATGAGAACAAAAAAGTTACCATAACTAACTTTAGTAGAGACGCCAAAGTTGAGATGGTGATAAGCGGAGTTATTGAGGGAAAAGAGCTTGTGATAGAGGAGAAGAAGGCTGATAAAAAAGATGAGAAGTCTGGAGTATCAACTGTAATAGACACAGAGATGATAAACTCCTCTGCTATGATAGGACCTGTTGAGGATATTATGTCATCAATCAAAACATTGCCCGGAGTCTCTTATGCTGGCAAGTTTAGTGCTATGCCATCTGTTAGGGGTGGCGCTCCAAGTGAAATGACTGCGACTCTCGATGGATTTTTGATAAGAAATCCATACCACTGGGGTGGGGCCTATTCGATTTTTAACCCAAATATGATTGACAGTGTTAAGTTTTCAAATGGTATAATACCTGTTAAATATGGAAACGTAATGAGTGGCTTGATAGAGGTAAACAGTGTAAATCCAAATGAGGGTTTCAAGCTTGATGCTGTTGTCTCAACGACGACAACAGAGATTTTTGCACAGATTCCACTCTGGGATAATGGTAAAAAATCTGGAATGCTACTTGGGACAAGACAGACCTATCTTGATCCAATATTATCGTTAGTGCAAATGCTATATCTTGACTACTCCGGTTTTAATGTAAAGATCACCACATTTCCATATATAAGAGATGGAATATTAAAATGGTTCATAAAACCAACTGATAGAACAGAGTTCTATGTAAATGTCTTTTCGGGCAATGATGGAGTTGGTATTAGGGTTGATGATGTTGCAGACTCAAATAATACAGACGTCTCATACACAACAACTTTCAACTATTTTCGAAGCAATTTAATAGCCTCTGCTGGTATTAAAGCACTTCCAAAAGATAACATCTTTATTCACTTTATGGGCGGATATGAGATGTACTATACAGCAGTTAAATCTACATTAAATGAAAATGCTACCATTACTGGTTACAATCCAATAGATTTTGATAGTGCAGGGGATAACTATACTATTCGTCATAGTGTTCAATCAAGGCTTGATGTGGACTTTAACCTTACACAGAAGATAACCTTTAGCTGTGGTGCAAGTCTGCTCTATGACTATGATGTTGAACACCATGAGGGAAACAGCTGGCAGTTTATCACATATCCAGCCCCCTTTAATATGACAACATATCAAGATATAAATTATAATGTTGATTCTCCCTATTTGAATACCTTTTTGCTTTCAACATATTTAAATTTTAATTTTATCCCAATCCCTGGCAAACTTAATATCGATTTAGGGGCCCGTGTAGACTACTTTTTCTTAAATGGTGAGGAACTTGCTTTTCAAACAATACCTGTAGTAAATCCACGTGCCTCAATTCAATATACACCTGTTAGAAACTATGGCTATTTGAAGGAGCTTACCTTTAGTGGCGGTGTTGGGCTCTTCTCTAAAGTACCAGGAGAGACGGTCTCTCTTAAAGCTGAGTATGGGATAAAGGATTTTCAAATTTTGCAGCCGCAGGTGCTGACAGCTATATTGGGTATGGAGGTTCTTCTTCCACTCGATTTTAAGATAAAGCTTGAGGGCTACTATAAATTCTACTTCAATAGATTCTATGTGAACTCATCTGTTAACCAGTCAACTGGTTCTACTTCAGATATGCTCCACAGTGATGGAATTGGTCATGCTGCTGGTTTTGATATATTGGTTCAAAGAAGTATGTCTCGCTATATTGATGGGTGGATTAGCTACTCATTTATATTTGCAAGATATCTAAACCCAGAGACAGATGGAATCCCAAAAAAGAGAACATCAAGCGGAAATCCAACAGGGGATTGGTACTACCCTTCATATCACAGATATCACAACCTAAATATTGTTCTCGATATAAAACCAACAAGCTGGTTTACAATAACACCAAAGTTCACATTTGCAACAGGCAATCCAAAGTCGGAGTTTGGGACTGTTGAATCTATTAATGTAATGCTTCCAAATCAGACAAAGCCGCTCACTATGTATACACGCGATCGTTTATACAATGATGAGTCAAGGAATGGTTTTGAAATTCCATTTGACTTGAAGATCGCTTTCCACTTCTATTTTCCAAAGTCGAAGGTACGCTTTGAGACATATGCAGCTGTTGAAGATCTTTTTGTGTTTCTATATGAGCCAACAAGCAGTACAATGGTTGATAAATATACAGGAAAAGAGATCGATACTGCCGCAGCCTCATTTAGAATTCCATTCCCAATACCAAGCATTGGTATAAAAGTTAACTTTTAGATTCCACCTCCTTTCTGATAAATATCTTTTATAAAAAAAATATTATGTTTTTAATTTTGTAGGACTTTGAAAGGGAATCAAATTCATATCTTAAAAACATCATCTGTAATACATTAATATGTAAAAGTATTTGACTAAAATAAAAAAAAGTAGTTATACAGATAAAAGAGGTCTTTTTTTGCTAAATTTAATATCAAAAAGAGCACTATTTGTGCTGTTTCTAATATTTCTATCACTCCTATCTCTATCTTCAAAAGAGCTTAAGATATTTGTCTATGATGGAGATATAAATATAGCTCTTGAGGGAGTCTCTTTGGATATTGCTTCTTTAAAGCTCAAAGCAGTTACAGATCAGAATGGAAATGCACTAATTAATATAGATGAGAATGAAAAAAGCCTAATTGTGGAGTTAAGGCTTTTGGGCTATGAGAGAAAGCGGGTAGTGGTAGATGACTTTGAGAGTGAAATAAAAATAGATATGTTTATAAGCAATGTTATAGAGGGCAGTGGACTTACCATAGAAGAAAAGAGGGAAAAAAAAAGAGAGGGGAGCTTTGAAACTCCAATTATTCTTGATTCAAATATGATAAGCTCCTCTGCAATGATTGGCCCTATTGAAGATATTATGTCATCTATAAAGACGCTACCAGGGGTTTCATATAGCGGGAAATTTAATTCTCGTCCCTCTGTAAGAGGCGGAGAGCCTGGGGAGATGAGTGCAACCCTTGATGGATTTTTAATAAGAGATCCATACCATTGGGCTGGAATCTGCTCAATCTTTGATCCAAATATGCTTCAAAGCGTGAAGTTTTCAAATGGGATTGTCCCAGTAAAATATGGAAATATAATGAGTGGGCTTATAGAGGCAGAAAGTAAAAAGCCTGATGAGGGGTTGAAGTTTAATATAGGGGTCTCAACAATTTCAGCAGAACTTTTTGCTGAGGTGCCATTTTGGGAGAATGGAAAAAAGTCTGGTCTATTAATAGGAACAAGGCAGACATATCTTGATCCTATTCTATCACTCATGCAGATGGCAAGCTATTTTGGGTTAAGTGGGAAATTTAGTACATTTCCATATATAAGAGATGGACTTGTAAAGTGGTTTATAAAGCCAGTTGATAATGTGGAATTCTATCTAAATGTCTTCTCTTTTAATGATGGTGTTGGGGTCTCAGGTGATCTTATGTATGGAGATCTATACAACTATACAAAGTATATGTTGACACTTGACTACTTTAAGGGGGATCTTGTCGTCTCATCAGGGGTTAAGATAGCACCAAAAGAGAACATTTTTATACATTTAATGGCCGGCTATGAATTCTACTATACAAAAGTTGATTTTGTGCAGGATATAATTTTTGATGGTATGGCAAATTATGATCCATTAAGCCGTCAGAACACTGGAACTAATGATACCACAAGGCATAGTGTTCAATCTAGGGTTGATATGGATTTCAATCTTACAGATAGAATTACATTGGGCACAGGAACAAGCCTGATCTATGATTATGATACAGAGAGTCAAAAGGGCAACTTTTGGGACTATACCTACTATTTTGATATCTATAATCCATTGGCGACAAAGATTATATACCAGAATGTACAATATGAGAACTATGCCCCATATATGAACACCTTTTTGCTGTCAGCATATCTAAATTTCAATTTTATTGTTATACCTGATAAACTTAACATCGATATAGGTGGACGGCTTGACTACTTTTTTGTTAGTGGGGAGAGTGTCTCTTTCTTGACACTTCCCGTTTTTAACCCAAGGGGCTATATAAAGTATACACCACTAAGATATTTTGGAGCCTTAAGTGAGCTTTCAATATATGGAGGTGTTGGACTACTCTCAAAAATTCCAGATCATCTTCTAACACTTCGGGCTGAAGATGATGTAAAAGATTTTCAGATTTTACAGCCGCAGGTTCTAACAGCAACATTGGGACTTGAAATTCTTCTTCCTTTGGATTTTAAGATAAAGGCGGAGGGCTATTATAAATTCTATTTTAATAGATTCTATATAAATTCAGAGGTAAAGTTGAGGAGCGGAGAGAGCTTTGATATTGTACACAGTGATGGAATTGGCCATGCTGCTGGCTTTGATATAATGTTTCAGAGAACTCTATCTCGCTATATTGATGGATGGATTAGCTACTCATTTATATTTGCAAGGTATCGAAATCCAACTACAGATGATCTTGCCAAGCATACAACACTGTATGGAGAACCAACAGGCAAGTGGTACTATCCCTCATACCACAGATTTCACAACTTAAGCGTTGTTATTGATCTAAAACCACTTGATTGGCTTACCATAACACCTAAATTTACATTTGCAACAGGAATTCCAAAGAGTATACTTGCCCCTTCTGTGGAGGTTGAAGAGTGGGACTCTGGTACTCAACTTACACGTACCACCAACATACAAGATATAATCTACAGCGATACATTAAGAACAGATTTTGATGCAGTCTTTGATCTAAAAATATCTTTTCACTTCTATTTTCCAAGGTCAAAGGTACGATTTGAGACATATGTGGCGGTTGAAGATCTCTTTTCATTTATCTTCGTAGATCCCAATATCGATTTTTATGAGAACTATATGGGAAAAGATACAAATATAAGCTCTTCTGTATTTAGAATTCCATTTCCAATACCAAGTATTGGCATAAAAGTTAATTTTTAATTTTTATGCCTTTAAATCTTTTCTTTTTTACCGATTGATAATATAATATAGCTATACCGATAATTAAATATATTTTTGAATCTATCTATCTATTTATTGATATAATACTATTTTAATAAAAAAGTCTTGTCTCTAAATTTTAAACTCTATGGAAGCTATTTATGAAAAATTTTGTCGCTCTTTTTTGTATAGTTTTTGCTCTATTATCCTGTGGTGGTAAAAAGACACTTGTTGAGGAGTACAACTGTGAAGGGCTTAATAAATTTGCGGGTGGAAAATATATCGATGCAATAGACTCCTTCGACAAGGCGATTAAAATTGATAATAAAAATATGGTTGCATACAGCGGGAAGGCTGCCTCCCTTATAAAACTTAACAAAACTGAAGATGCAATTGAAATTTATAATATCGCTATCAATATAAATCCAAAGATCGCCTCTATGTATGAGGAGCTGGGACTTGCATATCTATCACTTAAAAAATATCAGATGGCACTTGATGCCTTTGATGGGGTGATAGCTATTGACGAAAACTACACAGATGCCTACTCAAACAAGGGGGCGATACTAAATACGCTTAAGCGTTATGATGAGGCGATTGAGTGCTACAACAGAATGGTAGAGATAAACAGCAATGATAGATATGCAATATATTGTAAGGGGCTTATACTTATGCAGCTTGCAAAATATAGCGAGGCCTTGATGGAGTTTGATACGCTTGCAGCCTCTGGTGGAGCCGATATTAAGGTCTATCAAACAAGAGGTGTTTTGTTCTCCCTCATTGGAGAGTATGCGAAGGCTATTGACTCCTATGATGAGGGGCTTGAGATAGAGCCAGATTCAAAGGAGCTTAATTTCAATAAGGCGGAGGCTCTCTACAATCTTGGGAAGCTAAGCGAGGCACTTGATTCATACAATAAGGCAGTTAAGCTTGATCCAAATAACCTTGAAGCGAAGAAGAAGAGAGATGAATTATACAATAAGCTCAGCACCAAAGTGGTTAAAAAAGCAGCACCATCAACATCAATAAGTCTTGCAACTCAGCAAGCAATAGATAGCAAGAGGCCTGTTCATGAGGGGATTAGACTGGATAGAGGCTCTGTTCTCTCCCTTGCAGAGCAGAAGAACCTAACCTACTACTATGACAGCGGTGTGCGTTATATGGAAGATGGCTACTATGAGAGGGCGCTATATTGTTTTAATAAGGCCTTGGCAATAGACTCCACAAAGGCAGAGCTATATCATACAAAGGGGTTGACTCTTGTCTTTCTTGACAAGCTTAAGGAGGGCACTCTCTGTCTAAATGAGGCTGTTAGGCTTGATCCAACAAACAAGGCCTATATTGATACATTCAAGATGATTAACTTCTTATTGAATTAATAGTGATTAATTAATTTGAGTGTTAATTAATCGCTATTATAAAGATATTTTTAATGCAGACTTATATTGCAGTTGGCTAGCTCCCTTCTTGATTAGGTCGGAAGCAAATAGACGCATGCGCCACTGCCTCTATTAGTCTGCTTTTTATATTACGAAGTAACAAGCTCTGCTTATTTTTGACCCGTTATGTCCATTCTGAATTCGCTTTAAATAAAAGGGAAGGCACTAATTTTTCATATTAATTAATATCATTTTTTAAAAAGATTGCTTTTTAAAGGCAACCAGTTTATAATATAACCTGTCCATATGGAAGCTCACATCTTCTATATGGATATTAAAATAACTTTGTACAAAATAAGCTTAACAATTGTTAGGTATGATTTTCATACCTACTCTCTGTTTTGCATGAGCAGGTCCGTATCTGCAACGGGCTGGCTTACTCTTTTTTGTACGAAGTTAGGGGTAATGTCAGCATGTGAACGTTGCTTTTACGGGCTTGCTCATAAGCAAGGGCTTTTTTTATTTTTTTGTTGGATGAGAATATGTTCGGTTTTTATCCAGCGTCTCGTTTGGAAAATGAAAAAATATACTTTTGAGAAAGCTACACTTAAAATTTAAATTAGATTATGGGCAGGCCCGTAAAGGCAATATTCGTAAAAAAAAATAGATCTATTTGTTTTTTGCGTGCCCCCCTTTTTTCTTTTTTGATCTGCCACGTCCTTTTTGAATTCACTTTAAGCAGAAAAATGAATGCTATTTTTAATATTAATTAATGTTGCTTTTTAAAAGTAACCAGTTTATAATATAACCTATCTGTATAAAAGCTCACATCTTTTATATGGATATTAAAACACGATTTCACTTAGAAGCTTAACAGTTTTCAGACATGAGTTTTCATGTTCTATCATCTGTTTTGCATGAGCAGGCTCGTATTTGTGACGGGCTGGCTTACTCTTTTTCGGGTGAAATCGGGGGTAATGTCGGCATGTGAACGTTGCTTTTACGGGCTTGCTCATAAGCAAGGGCTTTTTTCGTTTTTTTGTTGGATGAGAATATGTTCGGTTTTTATCCAGCGTCTCGTTTGGAAAATGAAAAAATATACTTTTGAGAAAGCTACACTTAAAATTTAAATTAGATTATGAGCAGGCCCGTAAAGGTAATATTCGTAGAAAAAATAGATCTATTTGTTGCTAATAGGTCTATTTTTTTCATTTTTTGCATAATAATTTGTTGTTTTTTTTAAAGAGCTATGTTTAAATAGAAAAAAGTTAAATTTTTCTATTTTTATTATATAATATTATAGGTATATTATCTTATATTACTATTATAGTTTATATTCTATATGAATGTTGTGATACTGCGGTTAATTTTTTTGGGAAAAAAGTTTTTATGAAAAAAGGTTTTATCATACTATTTGCCCTATTTTTTATATTTTGCATTTCAAACAGCGCCTACTCGCAGGCCGATTTAAAGGCTCTAAAAGAGAAGTATACCTTTGTTGATGATTTTAGTGGCGGAATTGCAAAGGTTAAGTCTGGTGAGAAGTGGGGCATAATCAATAGAAATGGCAAAGAGATTGTCCCTTGTATTTATGATGAAATTGAAAATTTTAAGGGCAATATCACCAAAGTTAAGCTTGATAATAAGTATGGCCTTATCAACAAGGAGGGCAAGGAGCTATCGAAGTGCATATACGATTCAATTGATAATTTCTTTGGCAATATTGCCAAGGTTAGGATTGATAATAAGTATGGCTTTATTGATAAAAATGGCAATGAGAGTGTCCCTGTTAAGTATGATTTTATAGATGTTTTTAAAGATGGCCTTGCACAGGTTAAGATTGGTGAGAAGCTTGGGCTTATAAACAGAGATGGAAAAGAGATAACCCCAATAAAATATGATAGCATTAACAATTTTTATAAAAATGTTGCCCATGTTGGCATTGGAGATAAGGTTGGCCTTATCAACAAAGAGGGGGTGGAGTTTACCCCAGTAAAATATGATGCTATAGATAGTTTTAGAGACGATCTTGCCAAAACGAGAATTGGTGAAAAGTATGGCTTTATTAATAGAGACGGCAAAGAGATTCTGCCTGTCAAATATGATAATATTGACTACTTTAAAGATAGCATTGCAAAGGTGAATATTGGAAGTAAGTATGGCCTTATCAACAAGGAGTGTGAGGAGCTTGCCCCTGTAAAATATGATACGATTGAAAACTTTAAAGATGGAATTGCACTTGTTAGTATTGGCAACAAATTTGGAATTGTAGATAAAAAAGGCAATGAGATTGCTCCAGTAAAATATGATGTGATAGAGAATTTTAGAGATGGCGTTGCATTCGTTAATATTGGTGACAAGTATGGAGTTATCAACAAGGAGGGGAAAGAGATTATTCCTTCTATATACGATATGGTTAGCGATTTTAGGGAGGGACTCTCAAAGGTTCGCCTTGGAAACAAGTATGGCCTTATTGATAAAGATGGTAATGAGATTGTTCCCCTTGAGTATGATATAATTGATAATTTTGCTTCTGGTCTTGCAAGAATAGAACTTAATAACAAATTTGGTTTGATAGATAGAAAAGGGAAATTGGTTGCAGAGATAAAATATGATATGATTGGCTACTTCTTTTTTGATAGAGTAGCTAGAGTTGAAATTGGCGGAAAATGGGGTATGATTGACAGAAACGGAAGAGAGCTTTTGCCAATTAAGTATGACTACATAGGCAACTTCAATGGTGGTATTGCCCTAACCAGCATAGATGGCAAGTGGGGCTTTATCAACAAGGAGTGCAAAGAGGTGCTCTCCTGTAAATATGATATTCTTGATAACTTCTATGCTGGAATCGCTAAGGTAAGATTGGGTGACAAGTGGGGGGTAATTGATAAGAGCGGCAGGGAGGTTGCTCCAATAAAATATGATGAGATTAATGAGTTTAAAAATGGCATTGCGAAAGTTAGTATTGGCTCACTCTATGGGCTTATCAACAAAGAGGGGAAGGAGATTATTCCTGTAAAATATGGCTATATTGGAAACTTCAGCAGTGGTCTTGCGGGGGTAAAGCTTGGAAGCAAGTGGGGATTTATTACGGAGACAGATAAGGAGATAATCCCAATTAAGTATGATGAGATAAGCGATTTTAAGAATGGGATTGCTGGTGTTAAACTTGGTGAAAAGTGGGGCTTCATCAACAAAGATAATAGAGAGGTTGCCCCAATAAAGTATGATGGTGTATATAGTTTTAAAAATGGTCTAGCAGGTGTTAGGCTTAATAATAAATTTGGTTTTATTGATGAAAATGGCAATGAGATTTTGCCTATTCGCTATGATGATATAGATATCTTTAACAATGGTCTTGCAGGGGTCAAGCTTGGTGACAAGTGGGGATTAATTAATAAGAGCGGTAAGGAGATTACACCAATTAAATATGACTATATCAGTGATTATAAGAATGGTCTTGTTGAGGTCTGGGCAGATTATGAGAAGCGCTATGTTGACAAAAATGGAAATGAGCTATTAAACTAAAATTTCTCTTCAATAAAAAATAGAATCTTATCAACTATTTTTTAAAAGGATTTTTTTTATGAGCATTTCGTTCACAGATAGCTTTGATAGAGAGTTTCAAAAAAGCAGTATGATGGGACCAAATGCTCTTCGTATCTCAGAGGAGCTTGCCTCCTATCTTCCAATTAAAAAGGGAGCAAGAATTCTCGATTTAGGTTGTGGAATGGGACTCTCCTCAATATTACTCTCTGAAAAATATGGTGCAGCACTGTTTGCTGCGGATTTATGGATAGATCCAACAGATAATTTTAAACGGTTTCAATCACTCAATATTGATGATAAAATTGTACCAATATTGCTTGATGTGACCAAAGGCATCCCCTTTCCTCATGGCTATTTTGATATAATATTCAGTGTAGATTCCTACCACTATTTTGGTGCAAATAGCGAAATGTTACCCTCATTGGTTCCATATATTAAGACAGGTGGATATATAGCTGTTGCTGTTCCTGGTTTTAAAGATGAGCTCTATAATGAGAAGCTTCCTAGTGAACTTAAACCATTCTGGCAGGAGAATATGAATTTTCATAGCACATCTTGGTGGAGAAACTTGTGGAGCAATGAAAAGAGAGTTAGAATAGAGAGCTGCCGCGAGATGGATTGTCTAAAAAAATCGTGGGAGGAGTGGCTATCAACATCAAATCCCTATGCTATTGATGATATTGAGATGATGAGGGCAGAGGATGGCAAATATTTTAATTTGGTACAATTGATAGCCAAAATTGTATAGTTATTTTTTTTGTTTAGCTCTCTATTTATAATAGTCCTATCAATATAAAATGAGATATTAAACTTACTTTCTGGTTTCCATATCAGTAAGTAGAGATATAATGGGCAAATGTCACTAAAAAGAAGAAAAAAAAGAAAAGTAATTTTATATAGGCTTTTTTTGCGTGCCACATCCTTTTTGTTTTATTTTCATATTTTTAAAATTAGGCTCTTTTTTTGATTACCCCACCTATATAAAATTATTCTCTCTTCTTTCTCTTTTTTTAAGTAGCGTTCGCTTAGTTTTTTATTTTCGTACTGACAAGGAAACCAGAAAGTAAGTTTAATATCTCATTTTATATTAATATGCTGCTTAACATAAGTAAGTTTTACGAATAGCTAAATGGCTAAATAGAATGATACAAAAATAGCCAAATATTATTTAACCTCTTCATCAATTCTCTTAAATAGATACTCCTGCCCCAATATCTCCGCAGCCGTTACAAAGCCAGTAATTGTCACCCCAACAATCCCCGGAAATATAAGAGACTGACCAGTAAAATAGAAGCCATCAAGCTTTGTCCTTGCTCTTATTGGCGCATGCATCTGATCCATATTGTGCTTTATTCCATATATAGAGCCATGCGGGCTTAATGTATAGTGGTGGTTTGTTAATGGAGTTGAGCTATATGTGGTCTCTATTTTACCTTTTGTCTCTGGGAGGATCTCATATATTTTATCTATGATCTTTTTTGATGTATTCTCTTTAAAAGCCTTATAGTTATCATCTCTTCTATTGGCTTTTGTCCCCTCCCACTTTTTATAGTTATTGTAGTTATCAATAGAGAGCGTCTCTATTATGTGCTTACCACTCGATTTTCCAAGTCTTGCTGTTGGTGCAGTCATATATATGAAGAAATCATCAAAGTTGTCAGAGACAATTTTGCTATATATATCATTGATATCATAGTCTGGAAAGTAGAGTATATCATAGTTTGGAGGTACGATATCTCCATCCGCAACGCTGTATGTTCCAAAGTGGCTTAGAGTATCCTCCATCTCATCAATTCTATCAGTAAAGGCGTTTCTAAAGACCTTCTCTGTAAATAGGGGTAGTGTCGCCTTTGGATTTATACTCGATATGACATTTTCTCCCTCATAATAGCACTCATCAGCTGTCTCTATACCATCTATCTTTTTATCTTTTATCTTTATTGAGATAACCTTTTTATTAAAGAGTATCTCTCCACCATTTTGAGTAAAAGAGTCAACCAGAGCCCTGCTTAATGCATCTCCTCCCCCATCGATATCATAAATTTGGGAGTAGAGAGCATTAAAGAATATTGCATGTGTGCCAAGAGGCGTCTCCTTTGGAGGCACTCCATACAAAAATGAGTGGGCAAGGATTATGCTTCGTAACTTTTGCGAGCAATTAAGCTCATCTAAAAAATCATTTATGCTTATATCAAATGATTTGTGCTCTATGTCAAGATCACCTTTATGATCTCTGTTGAAGTAGACAAAAGCTCTCTTAAGCTCTCTTATCTTTTTGATAAACTTAATTACAGCACTCTCTTCGTTTGGAAAGGTTGTTATTAAGTAGGCTTCAAGATTATCCAATCCAAGGGGGATATCATATCTATCATTTGGAAATATCAATGAGTTGAAGTGTTCTCTATTGTATGGGACAAGGTTTATATTTTCTAATATACCCAAATAGTTCCAATACATATTTAATATCATATCTTTTCCAAGCTCTGGAACAAAGTGGAAACCGGTCTCAAATCTATGACCATTGCGATAGAAAGAGTGAAGATAGCCACCTGCTTTTGAGTGCTGCTCCAATATCAAGACCTTTTTTTTCTCCTTTGCCAATATTATGCCGCTTACAAGTCCGCTTAAGCCGCCACCAATTATTATATAGTCATATTTCATTTATTTTCCCTTTATAGATATCTTTTAATAGCAAGATTAACATTTTTTTCTATTCTTGTCATTAGAGTTTTTTTCTAGAGATTTTAATATTAAATGTTTGTTGAGATACTGAAAACTTTATTTTAGGTTGGTACTTTAATATTTGATATGCCTGTTATGCGTTTCAAAATCAAAAAAAGTAATATCTCTTTTGAAAAAGATATTTATTAGAAAGGACGTGGGATCTAAAAAAATAAAAAAAGAGCGGGTATCTCTACCCGCTCTAATTTATAATTTAATTTAAATTATCTAGCATATTCAATGAATCTTGACTCTCTAATAACGGTAACTTTTATCTTACCCGGATACTTTAATTCATTTTCAATTCTTTTAACAATCTCTCTTGCTGTATATTCAGCCTTATCATCACTGGTGGTCTTGTCATTTATTATTACTCTGACCTCCCTTCCAGCCTGTATTGCGAAAGCCTTCTCAACACCCTCATAGCTCTCTGCAATTCTCTCGAGGTTTTCAAGCCTCTTTATATAGTTCTCTAAACTCTCTCTTCTCGCTCCAGGGCGACTAGCACTTATAGCATCAGCGGTTTGTACTATTATAGACTCCAAACAATTTGGCTCAACATCTCCATGATGGCTAAGAATTGCATTAAGTACATACTCATTCTCTCCCATCTTTTTTGCCATCTCAAAACCAGCTTCAGTATGGCTATCATCTCCATCTGTTGCAGCTCCCTTGCCTATATCATGCAGGAGGCCTGCTCTTTTTGCAAGTATTGGGTCGCATCCAAGTTCAGCAGCCAAAGCTCCTGCAATTTTTGCGACCTCTATGGAGTGATGAAGAACATTTTGTCCATAACTGGTTCGATAGTGGAGTCTTCCAAGATTTACAATACCTTCAGAGGACATGTTAGGGATTCCCAAATCCAGAATCGCCTTCTCCCCCTGCTCGTAAATCATCTCATTAACTTCACTCATTACTTTTGATATAACTTCTTCAATTCTTGTTGGATGGATTCTTCCATCAGCAATAAGTCTATTCAAAGCTATTTTAGAAATCTCCCTTCTAACAGGATCAAAACTTGATATTACAATGGCCTCTGGAGTGTCATCAATTATTATGTCTACACCAATTAATGTCTCCAATGTACGAATATTTCTTCCTTCTCTTCCGATTATACGACCTTTCATCTCTTCATTTGGAAGTGAAACACTCGTAGTTGTGATATCCGAAGTTGTTTCTGAGGCAATTCGCTGTATTGTAGTAACCAAAACCTCTCTGGCCTTCTTGTTTGCATTCCTATTGGCCTCTTCCTCAATTTTGTTTACAAATATTTGAGCTTCCAACTTTGCAGACTCTTCAATGTTCTTAATAAGCATACTTTTTGCCTGCTCTGCTGTAAGTCCAGCGATTTTTTCAAGTTCCTGCTGTGCTTTCTGATACTGGGTTGCCACCTCTTTCATCTTTACACCGCAATCTCTCTCTTTGTCAGAAACAGACCTCTCCTTCTTTTCAAGTTCTGCTGTTTTTTTGTCAAGCAGATCCTCTTTTTGAAGAATTCTGTTCTCCTGTCGTTGAAGTTCCTTTCTCCTTTCTCTAGTCTCTCTTTCAAAATTGTTTTTTTCTTGAATTAAAGAGGTTTTTGCCTCTAAAAGTAACTCTTTTTTCTGAGATTCAGCTTCAAGTTTTGCTTCTCTTAAGATTATTTCAGCCTTATTCTCAGATGAATTAAGTTTTGCTTTTGCTATAAAAAACCGGATCAAAAACCCGGCTGTTCCGCCTAGGAGGAGGGATATAAGGGCAATTATCCCAATCGTAATGACTTCTCTCACATTAATCCTCCTAAAGATCACTATCTATCAAAATAGTATTTTTAATATTAATTGTCAAGACAAATTATTTTAAGATGTTTTTAATTATTACTAAAATGGAGTTTAAAATTATTAAGTGTTTTGGTTAATTATTATAGCAAAAAATAAGTAAATGTTATTTTTTTTTAAGTAAAAATGGATAAAATTCTCTTCCCTCTCTTTTCCATCTCTGTCCAAATACAGAGACTATATACTCTTCATTTTCACTTTCAAGCTCTTTAAAAATAAAATATTCATTCTCACTTGTAATCTCTTTGCACCACTCATAATAATCTTTGTGATCAGTAACGAAATAGAATATTCCATCATTGGCTAGTATTCTATTCAATACTGTTAAAAATTCTTTTTGAAAGAGCCTTCTTTTGTGGTGTCTCTTTTTTGGCCATGGATCTGGAAAAAACATATATATTGATGATATCTGTTTGTCATATAAGTATTTATCAAAGAGAGGAAAAGCATCACCAATTATCCATCTTATATTGGTTAGTCCATATTTTTCCTCTTTCTCTCTGCACCTTGTTATTCTATTCTTTTTTAGGTCTATGCCTAAAAAATTTTTTGAACCCTCTTGCTTAGCTTTTTCTATCAGAAAATGCCCATTTCCACAACCTATTTCAACAACTACAGGATTGTTATTACCAAAATAGTCTTCAAGATCTATTTTTTCTTTATCATACTCTTTTAGTTTTATTACTTTTTCGAGCAGTGTATAATCATATGGACTTAAAAAAGACATTTTTGTTCCTACATATTTATTGATTAAAGTTCTAGCTTTAACTAAATAAAAATTCATAATTTGTCAAGTTTGCTGCAACCATTTTTAGAAAAATAAAAAAAATAGGAGAACATTTATGTCTCTCCTATTTTTTATCTATCTTAATAAATAGTAAAATAAATTAATCAAAGATAACTACATCTTTACGTACTCTATAACTCCGCTATCAGCATCGCTCTTAGAGAAACTTATTGAGCCATCAGCATTCTTTGTATATTTGAAGCTAGCTGAATCTGAAGCTGCAGAGCACTCATTTTCTGTGATCTTTATTGCATAGCCATTATTGACAGCTTCAGCAGGAAATATCTCTGTCTCTGTTTCGCTTACAACTTGGAAAATTTTTCCATCTTTTATAGAAAGCACCTTTACAGTTGGGTGGCTTTTTAAAGCATAGTTTCCATTCCAGCTCTCTGGTACATTGATAGGCTCAACATCTATTACATCTACTTCTGTTATTTCAACTTCAGATGTAGTTGTTGAAGTTGTATCACCTTGTTTTTTACATGAAGCAAATACAAGTGTAAGAGCTACCAATAAAAAAATAATTACTTTCTTGTTCATTTTTAAACTCCTAAAAAAAAAATAAATTAAACTTAAATCTATAGAGATTACAATTTTTTAGAAAAAAAATCAACTATTTTTTAAATGTTTTTATAAATAACTGCAGGACAATTAAATGATAGATAAAACAGAATATAGTATTAAAGAATTTTATTTCATAATTCAATTTATCATTTAAGTTTTATACATAAAATTGACTCTATATGTCTTTAATCTGTTTTATCTTATTTCATAAATTTCCTATTTATTTAATTAATGTTCTATCATACTTTAATTTTAATACTATTTAGTTATAAAATTATGAAAATTATATTGACATATAGTAAAATTACGAATAGTATAATTAGTAGTTTTTTATTAAAATAACAAATATTTTTTTAATTTGGGAGAAAAGATATGAAAAAACTGATAACTATTTTTCTTGTTGCTACTCTTTTTACTTTTAGTTTGAGTGCACAAGATGCAACAGCAGACACAAAACAAGATGCAACAACAGATAAGAGCAACGAGGCTGTAACAACCACTATTGAAGTTTATAATGATGGCCAAATGGATTATGTATCAGCTGCAACAAAATTTATACTTGATGCTACAGGAGATGAGATTGGCGTTAAGGCTATATACTATAGCATTGATGGCACTATCAATAGTCCTGTTAGAGAGTACAAAAACCCTATCTCTGTTAGAGGTGAAGGTGTTCATAGTATCTACTATTGGGTTTTGGATAATTTAGATGTAAGCTCAAATATTTTGGAGTATAAGTTTGTTGTTGATGCAACAGCTCCGGAGGTTCAAGTTAAAGATAGTGGCAAAAATGCTAAAACTATAAATGGAGTAATGCATGTTTCAGCTGCGGAAGAGTTTACTATTGAAGCAACTGATAATCTATCAGGTGTAAAAACAATTGAATACTCTATTGATGGTGAAGAATTTAAAGCATACTCTGCTGCAATAAAGGCGGACTTTGCTTATGGTCTTCACAAATTATCATACAAAGCGACTGACAATGTTGGTAATGTTTCTGCAGTTAAAGAGTTGTCTTTCTTTGTAGACAACAGAGGTCCAATTGTTGATATCAAAGTTAATCCAGAGTTATTTGTTAAAGATGAGAAAAAATATGTAGGTGCTAGAGCACAATTCTCTCTTAATGCAACTGACTATGACAGTGGTGTAGCAAGCCTGCTATATGCTGTTGATGGTGAAGAGATGAAGCCATACGTAGTATCTTTTGATTTAGCAAAACATGATGCTGGTACTCATAAGATCACAGTAAAAGCTACAGACTTTAATGGTAATGAGACTACAGAGACTTTAGAAGTTATATTAGTAGACAAATCTAATACTGCAACAACTATATCTCCAGTTCTATTACAATGATAGATAGAGAGTTGTCTTAAATGAAAATGAGAGGTTTTTTACCTCTCATTTTTTTTAGTAGTCATCACTGGTTTGATGTTTATAACTATATAAGGTTTTGTATAGCTTTGTATTACCAATAATCCTATCCAAGTGATAATGAGTGGATCATACCTAATTTCTCGGGTACTTGTCATTAAGTACAGATAAAACGAGTAAACGTTACTTAAAAAGAAAGAAAAAAGAAAAAGTATTTTTGTATAGGTTTGGGTTGCTGCCCCAACCTATACAAAAATACTCTCTCTCTTTCTCTTTTTTTGAGTAGCATTCGCTCATTATATATCTTCATAATGATAGGTAAACTAGGGATAAGACTCTATAATCAGTTTTATACTGGTAGGATATTAATAACAATAGCACCACACAAAAAACTATATACTATAAGATAATCTGTTTGACAAAATAGTAGACCATATTGTATAAAAAGCTATGGAAGAGGTTTTAAAACTAGAAAATATATCAAAAAACTTTGGCTCATTTAAAGCAAACGAAAATATAAATTTCACCCTTCTAAAAGGTGAACTTCACACCATCTTAGGTGAAAATGGGGCTGGAAAGTCGACCCTCATGAATATTCTAACAGGACTTTATCACCCCGATAATGGTTCAATTTTTCTAAATGGAAAAGAGAAAAAATTCTATTCACCAAAGGATTCAAAGCTTGCAGGAATCGGTATGGTTCATCAGGAGTTTCATCTCTCCGAATCCCACTCTGTTTTTGATAATATAATAATTGGAAAAAATGATCTAAAATTCTTTTATAACAAAAAAAATCTCTCAAAAGAGATAAATGAACTTTGTGAAAAGTATAATTTTGTTTTAAATCTGAAAGACAAAATATGGCAGCTAACGGTAGGTGAACAGCAAAAAGTTGAGATACTAAAAGTTCTCTACAACGACCCAAAAATAATCATTTTTGATGAACCAACATCTGTGCTGACACAAAAAGAGACTGAAGGACTCTTTACTATAATATCATTATTAAAAAACAGTGGCTACTCTATAATATTCATAAGCCACAAGCTTGAAGAGGTTCTGCGGATATCAGACAGGATTACAATAATTTCAAAGGGAAAAGTAATAGATACACTTTTCGCCAAAGGTGCTACAAAAGAGGAGCTAGCTGAAAAGATGGTTGGAAGAAGGCTCCTCTTTTCTATAAATAAAGACATTAAGCCAATAGCAGATGAACGCCTTCTAGAAATAGAGGGGGTCTCATACTATAACTCAAGAGGGGTAAAGGCACTGGATAATCTCTCATTTTTTATAAAAAAATGCGAGATATATGGTATTGCTGGTGTTGCGGGAAATGGACAGATAGAACTTGCTGATGCTCTATATGGACTTATAGAGACAAAGTTTAAAAAATACATGTATAATGGAAGAGAGATAACAAAAGTTCGACCAAGGGAGATGATGAAGCTTGGTATAAGTATGATTCCATCTGATAGAAGAGAGATAGGTGCTGCCATTGGTATGAATATCCCGGAAAACCTAATATTAAATAAATCGAGATGGACAATCTTTAATAATTTTTTCTTTCTCAATAAGAAAAATATGATAACAAAGGCAAAAGAGTCAACAGAAAAATTTAATATCAAATATAATAGTCTTAGCCATCCTGTAAGAAATCTATCTGGTGGAAACTTACAAAAAGTTATTGTTGCAAGAGAGATAGATAAAAAGATCTCCCTTCTAATAGCTGTCTATCCAACAAGGGGTCTTGATGTTGGAGCGATTGAATCGCTTAGAGAGATATTTCTCGAAGAACAAAAAAAAGGGATTTCAATACTTCTGGTCTCTGAAGATATTGAAGAGCTATTAAACCTTGCAGACAGGATTGGGGTAATGTATAATGGAAAGATAATAAAAACGTTTGAGAGAGAAAATTTCAATCCAAATGAGATATTACTTGCCATGGGTGGAGTAACATAGATTTTTTGTGAATTTTTGGGGGAATAATTCCCCTAAATCCCCCTTTTTAAGAAAGTATAATAATATGGTATGTGATATACATTTTTATGTTAGAATATTTAATTTTATGAAAGGTACATATAGATGCTAAGATTTAAAAAGAGAGAGTCATATAGTGTATATTGGGGATATGTTGTACTCATAGTATCACTTCTTATAAGCTTTATTATAAGTGGAATAATATTTTCTATAAATAAAATAAACCCATTTGCTGCATTCAATTCAATAATAAGTGCAGTATTTGGCTCATCATATGGATTTACCGAGACGCTTCTCTTTTCAATACCAATAGCTTTCTGTGCCTTCGCTTCGGCCCTTCCTGCAAATATGCGTTTGTGGAATGTTGGAGGTGAGGGGCAATTTGTCCTTGGTGCATTTGGTGCATCTCTTGTTGCACTTAATGTTACAGGTTTTCCAACTTTTCTTTTAATTCCTCTGATCTTTTTATCTGGCATATTTTTTGCAAGTCTCTTTGGTCTTATTGCTGGTCTATTAAAGGCACTCTTGGATATAAATGAGATACTGGTAACATTAATGCTAAACTATATTGCAATACTTTGGGTAATGTTTTTGGTTTATGGCCCATGGAAGGGGAAAGATAACTTTCCATACACAGCATATTTTCCAAAGGAGACCTTCCTTCCAACACTGTTTGGCTCAAGACTTCATATAGGCATCTTTGCTGTAATCATCATCGCAATAATTTTATATCTTATAATAAGACGCTCTGTCTGGGGATATGAGATTAGGGTTGTTGGAGAATCACAAAGAACAGCAAAATATGCTGGAATATCTGTAAGGAGAAACATAGTTTTGGTTATGTTAATTTCAGGTGCTTTGGCTGGACTTGGTGGTGTCTTTGAGGTTATGGGGCTTCAGCATAGGTTGCAGCCATCAATTTCTCAAGGGTATGGATTTACTGGGATAATTGTTGCGGCGTTGGCAAAAAATAATTTTCTCTATATTATTCTTGCAAGTTTTCTAATGGCTGGACTTTTGATTGGTGGGCAGGAGATGCAGATGTTCTATCAAACGCCGGCCTCAATCGTTAAAATGTTTCAGGGTATTATATTGTTATGTGTGCTTGGCGGAAACATATTTGTAGAAAATAGACTTGTTTATGAAAGATAATGATTGATAATACATACAACTATACAAAAAGTATTGTTACTATAAATATACTATTAGTGTCGAAATATTTATACAATCCTATCTTTAGTTTACTTATCAGTACGAAAATATGTAATGAACGAATGTTACTTAAAAAATAAAGAAAAAGAGAAAAAGTAGTTTTGTATAGGTTTTTTTGCGTGCCATGCTCTTTTTTTTATTTTCATATTTTAAAAATTAGCCTCTTTTTTGATTACCCCCACCTATATAAAATCATTCTCTCTCTTTCTCTTTTTTGAGTAATGTTCATTCCTTATATCTCCATTTACTGACAAGTAACCCCAAAAACAGGGTTAATAATTATTATAGAGCTTGGATAGGATTATTGATAGTATAATGCTATCCAAAAAGTGTTATATTAACTATTTTAAAACCTTAAACTGGCCAAGTATAATGTCAAGCTCCTTAAATGAGTCCTGAAGTACTGATGTATACTCCTTGCTGCTGTCAACTACCTCAACAACCTTTTGTGAAGTTATAGATATAGAATCAATCGACTTCATCATCTCAACAGAGCCTTTTGCCTGCTCCTGCATTGCTAATGACATATCAGCAATAATTTGCCTTGATACAGATGTGCTATCCAATATTTTACTGAATGTTGATTGGGAATTTGTAATCAGTCTTGTTGCTTCGGAGACATATAGGTCATTCTCTTCAATACTTGATGATATCTCTGTTGCAGTCTCCTTCGATTTATCTGCAAGCTTTCTTATTTCAGATGCTACAACAGAGAAGCCTTTACCAAGATCACCAGCCTTTGCAGCCTCTATGGAGGCGTTAAGTGCCAATAGGTTTGTCTGCTCTGTAATGCCATGCATTAAAAGAATCGCTCCTCTCATTTTTTCCGACTGATTTGATATATTTACTATACTTTCAGTTATCTTCTCTAAGAATCTGTAACCATCTTCTGCCCCCTCCTCACTCTCCAGTAGCTTGTTTGAGCTTATCTTTGCGTTTTCGGAGAGAGTCTTTAATGAAGCACTAGATTCAACTACAGTTGCTGATATTTGCTCTATTGCTGTTGCCTGTGTCGCAGATATATCAAGAAGCTCTGCAATTGTGCTCTCATCTTCAGCCATTGTCTTTCGAATATGGTGCATAACTTTATTAAACTCTTTTGTTGCTTTGGCAAAATTATCTATTATACTGTTTAAGCTATATATCAATTTGCCTATCTCTGTCTTGTTTTTCTCCTCTTCATCATCACCACTCTCATACTGTGTCAATTTACCCTCAGCAATGGTCAGAGCGTGGTCAGAAATAAGGTTTAAATGTTTTATTATCTTATTTATTCTAGCTGCAATTACAATAGAGGCAACAATAGATGAACCCAATATCAATACTATAAAAAGAAAAAACTTAAAACTGATATCTTGATAGACAAGACTCTTTCCTCTATTAACTTTAATTTTAACGCTGTTTGTGTCAACACTCGTTCCAACCACCCAATTCCAATTTGAGAAATACTTTACATAACCGATCTTTGGAACAAAAACCATATTTCCATCGCTATTCTTCTCTTCCCATTCATATTCAAAATAGCCCTCTTCTTTATTGTTTGCGATATCGACTGCGACAGAAAATATATTTTTATTTGCTCCAAGTGCCCTGTTATATTTGATATCTGTCAAATCGCTTCCCTCAAGTTCTGGGTACATTCCATGCATCAGCATCTCAGGTGGATTGTCATTTGAGATTACCCAAAAATAGTCTGTTTCAGAATTAAATCGAAAAGTCTTTAACATATTGAGGCTCTCTATCTTTGCATCGACTTCTGATATCTCATCACTTTCATAACGCTGATAGTTATAGGCTAAAATTTGGTTTGCAAGATCGCTGATATTAATGAGAGAGAGTTTAAGCTGCTCCATCTCCCTCTTCTCAATATTTTTTACTTCCGCTCTACCATCCATCCATGTTTCTACTAGGACAACAAGCATAATAAAAAACATTGCCGCAATAAGAACAGATACAGATACAAAAACCAGCCTTGTATTTAATTTCATAATTATTTAACCTCGAGCTACTCTCCTTAACAGTAAAAGAGAATATATTATAAAAGTTATTTAAGTAATATATTAATTAATAAAAAAATCTAAAAACAATTTTGTAATAAGATCGACAAATAGAGGCTAACTCTTTATTGAAGCGGGATTAAATGTTTCTATTTGTGGTTATAAAATATTAAAAAAAGAAAGGGAGCAGCAGCCCAAGACAATTGTGTTTGAAGGCATGGTGAGACTCTTATGTTATAAAAACAGGCATGCCCACAAAAGCAAAGGTCGACCGCTGCCACTCCCTGCACAGACAAGAATAACAGCCCAATGCAAATGCGGGCATACTTATCCTGTGCAGTGTCCAAACCTATAAGGGGTCGAACCTCAAGCTTGGATACCGAAATCGTTTCAAGCTTATATTATAGTTTATTTAATGGATAAATCAAGATTTTTTTTATTAGCAGCCTATTGATTTGATACTTGTAACTATAACCCTTTCGCTATAAATTATTATATAAGCCTATACAATGGACAGAAAAAGTGATATAATAGCAAAATTAGGAGCAAAAATGAGAGTTTTATATGATGGACAGATATTTACAATAGAAAAATTTGGTGGAATCTCACGATATTTTTATCAGCTTATAGAAAATGGTAAAGATCTATTTGAATATGATCTATCAGGAGCACTCCTAGTAAATCAATATATAAAATTGTTAAAACCAAAAAAATATTGTCCCTTTAAATTTAACAATATGCGAAAGGGATATATAAAAATTAAGATAATTCACCTTATAGATCGCTTAAACGGTTATGATTTCAAAAAAAAAATAGATAGAGGCAACTATGATATCCTTCATCCAACATTTTATAACCAAGATGCACTCTCTACAAAAAAGAGACTTGTTATTACAATACATGATATGATTCCTGAATTTTACTATAAAAATAGTCAGGCAACAGAGGAGAAAAAGAATTTAATATTTAAAGCAGATAAAGTTATTGCAATCTCTACCAATACAAAGAATGATATTATAAAATTATACCCAGAGATAAATAGTGATAAAATAGCGATTATTCATCATGGTGTTGATAAAGAAATTGCTATAAAAGAGAATCAAAAGCGAGAAAATTATATTCTTTTTGTTGGTGGTCGTCAAGGATACAAAAACTTTGATAGATTTCTTGATGCAGTTGCTCCTCTCTTATTAAAATATGATTTAAGACTTATATGTACAGGCTATGGCTTTGGTGGGGGAGAGATGGATAAGTTGAGGGCTCTTAATATTCTTGATAGATCATCTTGTCATTTTTTTACTGAAGAGGGGTTAAAGGAGCTCTATTCAAAGGCTCTCTGTTTTGTATTTCCCTCTTTTTATGAGGGGTTTGGTCTTCCTATACTTGAGGCTTTTGCTGCTGGAGCTCCAACACTTCTTGCAAATT
Organism: Spirochaetota bacterium; assembly: GCA_031549085.1. GTDB lineage: Bacteria > Spirochaetota > GWE2-31-10 > GWE2-31-10 > MWDO01 > JAVBQL01. The sequence goes on along the minus strand of JAVBQL010000013.1, from coordinate 50,720 downwards.
GCAGCTCTCTGCCGGAGGTTGGTGGAGATGGAGCACTCTACTTTGATCCATATAGTGTAGATGATATGCGCTCTGCTATCGAAAAGGTGGTTACATCAGTGGATTTGCAAAATCAATTGATTCTCAAAGGAAGAGAGAAGTTAAAAGAGTATAGTTGGGAAAAATGTGCTAGAGAGACTGCTGATGTATATAAGAGTTTGATGAGCTAATTTATTAATTAATTTAGCATAGCTTTTTGTCTAACTTTATTTTTACGAATATGCTATCAATATTAAACTAAACAGTACAACCCTATCATTAGTTTCCTTATCATTACAGAAATATTAAATGAGAGAATGCTGCTCAAAAAAAAGAGAAAGAGATAGAATAGTTTTACATAGGCGGGAAATAACCTCAATCTATATATTTTTCTTTTTTCTTTCTTTTTAAGTAACGTTTGCTCATTTAATATCTACTTAATGACAAGTAATTCAAAAATAGATTTGAAAAGATGAATAGGATTAATTAATATAATGAAGCAATACAAAATCTTATATTTGATAGTTCATTAATATAAAATGAACTATCAACGCTTATAGATAGACTTATCAAATACTATATCAAAGACCTCTTCAACCCTATTTACTAAAATAATATTCAACTTCTTTTTAGTAATCTTAGGGAGCTCATCAATATCTTTCTCATTCTCTTTAGGTACTATAACAATCTTCTTTCCATTCTGTACAGCAGCAAAAGTCTTCTCTTTTAGGCCGCCAATTGGCAAAACTTTGCCAGTCAATGTAATCTCTCCAGTCATAGCAATATCGGACTTCATAGGGGTTTTGGTAATCACTGACACAATTGCAACAGCAATCGCCGTTCCTGCCGATGGACCATCTTTTGGAATTGCCCCCTCTGGAAAGTGGATATGAATATCGTAGCTTTTGAAAAAGTCCTTATATTTTATATCATAGAGATGTGCGTTCGCCTTTACATATGAGAAAGCAGCCTGTGCAGACTCCTTCATTACATCTCCTATTTTACCTGTAAGAATTATGTTTCCGCTTCCCTGATAGACAACACTCTCAATAGGCATAAGCACCCCACCAAGCTCTGTCCAAGCAAGCCCATGAGAGACCCCAACATCAAGAATTTTATTTATCTCATGTTTTATGAATCTCTGTTTGCCCAAAAACTTCTTTAGATTTTTTGTGGTAACAGCAATAGAGGTTATTTCTCTATTTTTCATAACAATATATTTCGCAATCTTTCTACAGATAGAGGCAATCTGTCTCTGAAGGTTTCGGACTCCCGCCTCCATAGTGTAGTGTCGTATAATAGTCAGAATCGTCCTGTTGCTGATTTTAATATCAACATTTGATATACCATTCTCTGCCTTTTGACGCGGTATCAAAAATTTTCTTGTTATATTAAGCTTCTCTATCTCAGTATAGCTTGATATCTCAATTATCTCCATCCTATCCAGAAGCGGATAGGGGATACCTGATATATTATTTGCTGTAGTAATAAACATAACAGAGTGGAGATCATATGGAACTTCAAGGTAGTGATCAACAAACTGAAAATTCTGCTCAGGATCAAGCACTTCAAGGAGTGCTGAGGCTGGGTCTCCCCTAAAGTCAGAACTCATCTTATCTATCTCATCAAGTAAAAATACAGGGTTTATATATCTTGCTTTTTTCATAGATTGAATTATCTTTCCGGGCAGTGCCCCAAGATATGTTCTTCTATGCCCTCGTATCTCTGCTTCATCTCTTACTCCACCAAGAGAGATTCTTATAAACTCTCTGCCAATAGCCTTTGCAACAGATCTTGCAAGTGATGTTTTACCTGTCCCAGGAGGACCAACAAAACATAATATTGGACCCTTTGTATCTGGGTTGAGTTGCCTTACAGCAAGAAATTCCAATATACGCTCTTTTACTTTGTGAAGCGAGTAGTGCTCCTCATCTAGTATCTTTTTTGAATAGAGTAGGTCTTTAGAATCCACTGTGGAGTCTCTCCATGGAAGCTCCATTACTGTTTCAAGATATGTTCTAATTATGTTTGCTTCAGGTGACAATGGCGGCATCTTTGCAAGACGTGCCTGCTCCTTTTCAGCCTTGATTGTGACTTGTGATGGAATGCCAAGCTCTACAAACCTCTTCATAAAGGTCTCTTTATCAGTAAACTCAGACTCATCACTATTTCCAATCTCTTTTTGAATCTCTTTTATACGTTCGTTAAGAAAAAAGTCTTTCTGATTCTTATCCAGTTTCTTCTTAACATCATTGTTTATCTTTATTTCTAAACCCAAAAGCTCCTGATTTGTTATTGTCTCTTCAGTAACCATCAAGAACTGCTTTTCAAGATCCATCTCCATAAAGATTGCAATCTGTTTATCATACTGAATTTTCAGATGAAAAATTATAGAGTAGAGAAGGATCTCCTCCTCTTCTATTGTGGTTAGCGATTCAAGTATCCCATCTCCCATTCTTGCCAAAGCACAAAGTTTTTTAAACTCTTTTATCAAAACATCAACCAATGCCTCAGATTGAAGTCCATCAGGTAATGATTTTATAGGAATGGTCTCTATCTCTCCATGATTGGCACTATCTTTTTGAAAGAAGCTTTTTAGTTTTCCTCTTGAGAGTCCCTTTATTGTTATTTTTAGTATCTTCTTTTCTGGCCCCTGCTTTATGTCTATAATTTCAGACAATATGCCATATTCATATAGATCTTCCTCTTTTGGATCTTCAATGTTGGAGTCTTTTTGAAAAACAATAAATATTTTTTTATTATACTTATTCACAGAGAGGTGTATAGCCTCAATGGACTCCTCTCTTCCTACATAGAATGTTTTTATGAGTGTTGGAAATACGACACTATCTCTCAAGGGCAGTAAGGGATACTCATTATCCTCACTGCCAATATTTGGATTGTTAAGTGATGATTTTATCTTCATGCACTCTTTTCCCCGCTCTTATTTTTGCTTTTTACAACTTTTGGAGGTTTGTTTTCAAGTATAACACTATCATCAATAACTATCTTCTCAACATTTTTAGTTGTTGGAATATCAAACATGAGATCAAGCATAATCTTCTCTATTATAGAGCGAAGCCCTCTTGCACCAGTTTTGTGTTTTATTGCAGTCTTTGCAATTGCTTTAATTGCACTCTCTTCAAAAACAAGATCTACACCTTCGGTTGCCAATATCCATTGATACTGTTTTATAATGGAGTTCTTTGGCTCTTTTATAATTTTCACGAGATCCTCTTCAGATAGAGGTTCAAGAGCAGCAACAATAGGAACTCTTCCAACAAACTCTGGAATCATTCCAAACTTTATTAGATCTTCTGTATGAAGTTCACTAAATATCTTTGCATAGTCCTTCTCTTCTCTCTTCTGTATATCAGCACCAAAACCAATAGAGCTTGAAGCAACCCTCTGCTCAATTATCTTATCAAGTCCAACAAATGCCCCACTGCAGATAAAGAGGATATTCTCTGTGTTTATTTTTAGAAGCTCCTGCTGTGGATGTTTTCTTCCGCCTTGAGGAGGGACGCTTGCCTCTGTTCCCTCAATAATTTTTAATAGGGCTTGCTGTACACCTTCGCCAGAGACATCTCTTGTTATTGAGACATTCTCAGTCTTTCTAGCAATTTTGTCTATTTCGTCAATATATATAATACCAAACTCTGCCTTTTGGATATTGTTATCGGCAGCCTGAATGAGCTTGAGCAAGATGTTTTCAACATCTTCACCTACATAGCCTGCTTCTGTCAAGGTTGTTGCATCAGCTATCGCAAATGGAACATTGAGGCGTCTTGCAAGGGTTCTTGCAAGCAAGGTCTTACCACTTCCTGTTGGTCCAATAAGAAGTATGTTTGATTTGTCAACCTCAATACCACCAAATTTCTCAATAGGCAAACTGCTAAACTCCATGGGAGAGGTAATATGTTTTATCTTTTTATAGTGGTTATAGACTGCAACAGACAATATCTTCTTTACATTATCTTGTCCAACAACATACAGATCAAGAAATTCCTTTATCTCCTTTGGAGATGGAAGATCTGTCAGAGCTATCGCATTATTATGTTTATGCTTATCATTTTTTTTGATATCTTCAAAGGCTCTCTTTATACAGTCGCTGCATATAAGAGAGTTTGAGCCTCGTACAAATTTTAGATTAAATTCATCTGTAGTCTTTGCACAAAAGGAGCATCTTTCTCCCTTTTGTTGATTCATTTTTTGTCCCCTCTTGTTAAAACTTTATCTATCAAGCCGTAATCAATTGCACTTTCGGGAGTCAAAAAGAAATCTCTCTCAACATCTTTCTCAATCTGCTCTACAGATTTTCCAGTGTTGTCAGCCATAATCTTATTTAATTGCTCTTTCAATCTGGTTATCTCTTTAGCTTGAATTTGTATATCAGTTGCCTGTCCGCCTGCTCCTCCCCATGGTTGGTGAATCATAATTCTTGCATGTGGAAGTGCAAATCTTTTTCCTTTTTTACCGCTTGATAGAATCAATGCTGCTGCACTAGCTGCCTGTCCAACGCAAATTGTTGCAACATCAGGCTTTACATACTGCATTGTGTCATATATTGCAAGTCCTGCAGTAACAGAGCCACCTGGTGAATTGATATATAGATATATATCCTTCTCTGGGTCTTGACTCTCCATAAATAGGAGGGTTGCCATTACTATATCAGCTTGCCAGTCATCTATGGCACCGCCTATAAATATAATATTATCTTTTACTAATCTAGAAAATACGTCCCACTCTTCAATTCCGCGGCTTGTTCTCTCCACAATTCTAGGCAAATATCCGTGACTTGCGATTACTTTTCTATTTTCATTATTAATTATTTTACTCTCATTTGAATCAAAATTGTTCATAAACAGTCTCCTTAAAAGAATGATTGTAATATATTAAAGTAATATACTCAAACAAATCAAGTTTGTCAAAAAAAACATCAAAATAAGCTTATATTATAAAGGGTTATTGGTTTAATTTTTGTTTATAGATTTTTATTGTCATGCGGGCATAAAAAAACGACCATGACGGGGCTCGAACCCGCGACCTTCGGCTTGACAGGCCGACGCGCTAACCAACTGCGCTACATGGTCAATTTATGAAGAGATTTATAGAATATTTTAGATATTCTGTCAAGAAAAATTTATTTTATTTTTATGAGAGTGGTTATATTTCTACCCCCCCCCCTCCTCCTACATAGGAGGGGGAGATTTAAGAATATATTTAAAAAAGTTATTCTTAAGTTAATATTATTGATTTTGTTATGTATATCAACCTATCTTATCCTATAATGAAAACTAGTGAATGTTACTTAAATCCCATTTGCAAGAAGACGCAAGGAGTAGAAAAAAAATAGGACTTATTAGTTTTAAAAAAAAATAAAACAGTTGATTTTTTTGCTGTATAGATCTATACTAAAAGCTGTCTGTCATAAAACAAGAAGTCACTCTCTTGGATAGATGTTCAATTATATTCATTCCAGTAATAGTTAGACTTTATCTGGTGTAGCTTAAACTATGCCAACATATTGTCTAACGTGAGTAAGCCTGTATTACAATGGGCTGGTTGCTCTTTTTGCTGGAGTGAGGGAGTATGCCAGCGAGTGAACTGTTGTTTTTACAGGCTTACTCATTAGAGAAAGCTTTCTGTAAGTGGAACTCATAAAGCATTCTCTCTACTTAAAATACATAGGTCAAATTTTATTTAATGTGGTGCAGTATACACATTTTTATATAATTTGATATGGGTAAGCCTGTAGAATCAGCGGGCTGATGGCTCTTTTTTTGATAGAGAGTATATCAGCATACGCTCCGCTCTTTTTGCAGGCTTATCCATTAAATAGATAGCTTTTTATAAATAATATGGGTAATAGCCAAAAGCCCAACTACCTACTCTTAGAAAAGAGATCAAGTTATTAAATGGCACATGGTTTTGCACACAAATAATAATTGATATGAATAAACCTGTAAAAAGAGCGGGCTAAACTTTTTTTAAGCCAGCTGCTCTTTTTCTCCATCTATCTTTTCTCCCTCGACAGGAGTGGTTGCCTCTATTGGTTTAAGAGCAATATTCTTCTTAATATTATACTCTTTTAGTGCCACAAGCTCCTCCTCTTCACTCTTATCAATCTCAACAAACTTTGGCACTTTTCTATAGTAGTTCTTCTCTTTTAGATGTCTCTCTTTTCTTAAAGCAATCAGTCCCTCAATCATTCTCTCTCTAACAAGGTTTGAGAGTTTTACATAATTAAGGTGTTTAAACTCATCATACTTTATTGGCTCAAGTATCCTAATCGCAGGGTTTACATCACGAATCCACAAAGCTCCCGGACGAATGGCGTTCCATGTATCAAAAACCACAGGAACAATATCAGCTCCCCCATCAAGGGCAAGCTTGAATGTTCCATGAAAAAATTGTCCAATCTTTCCATCTCTGCTTCTTGTTCCTTCTGGGTATATTACAAATGGGTAGCCCTTCTCCATAAGTGTCTCTGCTTTTTTGAAGAGTGCAATAGTATCTGCTGCTTTTGAATCCTCTTTCAGAATAACATTCCCTGCAATAACAGCCATCCAGCCAACGAGTGGCAAGGTTGCCCACTTTTTCTTAAAAAGAAATTTAACAACACCGGGCATCTTATACATAAGAATAACATCATACTGTGAGGCGTGGTTAATCACATATATTCTCTTCTCACCCTTTTTTGGTGACTTCATTCCATTTTTATCATATTGTATTCTCTGACAAAAATAGAGCAGGTGAAAAAGGTCAGAAAATATCTTTGTTAGATAGGTAATACAGACCCTATCCTTATCAAAAAGAAATGTCAAAATAAAAACAATTGGCATGAATACAAAAAACTGAAGCACATTTATAACAATAAATAGAAACCATCCATATATTGTATAAAAAATATATTGTATCTTTATATCATCCTTAAGCTCTTTTTCTCTCATTAGTAAATTACTCCTTATATCTCTCTTCCAGTTCGATAGCTTTATTTGTCCACTCACTGTTTGGAAAGTTTTTCTTCAATCTATCTATTAGCTTGATAGCATTATTGTTAGATTCCAATTTAAAATAGCAATAGGCTGCCTTATATAGAGCTTCAGCAGCGGCATTTTCAGAAACATTGCCTATTGACAATGTCTTTAAGTAGAGCTTTGCTGCATCAAGATAACTGTTTTTATCAAGCTCCATATCCCCAAGGATATTATTTGCCTCCCCACTAACAGAGGAGAGCTCTCCTATCATCTTCTCTCCCTTCTCATCACCCTTTGCAAGATAGAACTTTGCAAGCTTAAGCCTTGCTTCAACAGAACCGCCACTGTTGTCAAGCAGAAGAAGAAGGGCGGCCTCCTCTTTACTATTGCCTGATAATATAAGATCTATCTCTTTTTGTCTATTGTTTAATTTTGTTAATTCTTTTGTATCCTTCTCTATTGGTAAGAGTTTCTCTATTGTGCTTCTCTCTCTCTCAAGATTTCCCTCTATATTGTAGACCTGTTGTAGCAGTATAAGAGAGTCTCTATAAAATGAAGAGGTTGGATAGTTCTTAATTAGATACTCCAAAAGCTCTTTTGTTGTTATATAGTCCTTAATTTTTAGTGCAGAAAACCCACCCCAGTAGTAGGCAATATCAAGGTTTGGTGTATTTGTGAACCTCTTTATAAAGAAGAGATAGTTACTCAAGGCTTCGCTAAATCTTCCAAGAGACATAAATGTATCACCTTGCAGAACCAGAATCTCTCTATAGAGGCTTGAAGCAGGATAGCTCTCTCCAAACTGCCTTATATAATCATTAGCCTTATCTATCTCTTTTCTGTTTAAAAGATCTTTTATTATTTCAAAGAGTGACTGCTCTCTATATTCTGATTTTGGATAGTTATTAACTATTGTTGTATAAATCTCAACTGCCCTTTTTATATTGTTCATATTCTCTTGGCACTTGCCAGAGTAGAAGAGTGATTGTATCCCTGTATCATTAGGAAGAAACCTCTTTGCAATAGCATCAAATTTTGAAAAGGCAATTGAAAAATCATTTTTAGAAAAATAGCTCCATGCCTCCATATACAAAGCATCTTTGTAGAGCTCACTTGTACTATTTACAACACTAAATGCACCAAAGTTTTTTGCCGCCTCTATAAAGTTTGACATCTTATAGTAGTCCCACCCAATATAGTAGATGGAACTATTTATTAGAGAGCGTTCATATTTCTGAATATTCTCTTTTGTTTCAAAAGATTGCAGATCCTTAAACATATCTATACTCTTTTGATAGTTACCAAGCTGCATATGAGAGAGTGCTGTTACATAATTTCCCCTTATCATCAAAGAGGTTAGCTGGTTCTTATCAATATTTTTTGAGTAGGCATTCATAACATCATACATATCAACAGCTTTCTTGTATTCTCCAATATTATAGTAGATATTAATTAATTCAAGTGCAGCTTTCGATTTTTGGTTTAGAGGGAGTGTATTAAACGATTGTTCCAATAAAAATATTGCATCCTTATAGTTTCTCTGTTTGATCAGTATATTTGCCTTGATATTTGTTATTTGAGTGGAGTACTTGTTTTTATCTTTTACCTGTTCAAGTGAATTGCTCGCATTTTCAAACTGACCAATTTGATACTCGTAGTTTGCCTTTATTATCAAAAATTTATCAACCTGATCACTTGTGCCATTTTTGATTATATAGTCACTCTGCTTATTTATAATATTTCCAATGCTTTGTAGATCATTTGTCTTTAAAAATAGATCAATCACACGGCTAACAGCATCATACTTTAATGTGAAGTTGGTAGACTCATTAATCACCTTTAGATAGTTGCTGCTTGCTTGCTTGGTTTCGCCCTCGCTTGCGTAAATTTCAGCAATATAAAAATATCCGCTATATTTTAATGATAGAAGCCTCTCTCTCTCATCAGTGTCAAGCCCCCTCTCCTTAAGTCTGCCATCAGCCTGCTGAATGGTCTGCCTAAACATAACGATGGAGTCGCTGAAGTTTTCATTCTCAAACTCCTCTATGCCGAATGAGAGTGTTGCATCAACATTATATTTTGACAGAGGATACTCATTTCCAAGCCGAACAAGATACTCCCTTGCCTCTCTCTTGTTGCCAAGCTCGCTCTCTATCTTTGAGAGATTTAGAAGTGCAATGTCACTTGACTCGCTTCCCTTTGCGAACTTATCTATCTTCTTTAGAAATATCAGTGCATCAAGATAGTTTTTTTCCTGCAAATATATATTTGCTAGGTATAACCAAAATTTATCTTTATATTGGTGTCCTTCTCCCGTCTCACCAAGTATACCAATCCACTTTTTTAGAAAACTCTTTGCCTCTTCTGTTTTTCCATTTTTCATTAGGCAAAAACTATACAGGAGAGATGCCTCCTCATAGACATCGGACTTTGTATATTTTGTTACTATTATATTTAGATTTTTCTCGGCTTCAGTATATTTTTTCTGTTGAATTTCAGAGTTTGCTGCAGCAAGATATGCCCTTTCAACTAGGTCAGAATTTGGTAGAACCTTTGTATATTTTAAAAATGAGTCTTCAGCTTTTGCCCACTCTTTTTGATTTTGATAGATAAGCCCCTGCCAGAAGTTTGCCTGAAGCGTAAATTCAGAGGAGCGGTATCTCCCTGTTAGCTCAGTAAGGTAATTTTGTGCCATTCTGTAATTTTCAGAGAAGTAGTGTGAGAGAGCTATATAATAGTAGGCTTTTGCCCTATTTTCAGTGTCATCATCTGAAGCAGCCTGAATATATCTGTTTAATGTACTTATGGCAAAGGTATATTGCCCTCTTTTATAATCATTTACGCCGCTTTCAAGCAGAGAGTCAATTGCACTCTGTGAATAGCAATAGATAGATATGGTAGTTACAATTATTGAGAGTAGTATCTTTTTCATTATTAATCCTGCTTCAAGAAACATTAATCTAACCATAATATAGTTAAATATTCAAGCAAAATTATTTGTTTGAATATTATAATGTTTTTTGTAAAACTTTAAAACAAATAGTGTTATTATACAAATCTAATTAATCTTTAAAGGATGAGGAAACTATTTTATGCAAAATGATAGTACATCTAAAAAAAAGCTACTGTTGAAAAGGCTTGATGAGATTGCAGAGTCTTTAAAATGCTCCAATATGACACTGGCTCTCTTGGGACTTGGTTCTGTTGGAGTGGAGCTTGATAGGCTTGATGAATATTCCGACTTGGACTTTTTTGTCATTGTAAAAGATGGATACAAAGAGAGCTTTATAAAAGATCTCTCATGGCTTAGCGATGTTTATCCTATTGCTTTTAGTTTTCAAAATACGAAAGATGGATATAAATCAATGTTTGCTGATGATATTTTTTGTGAGTTTGCAGTTTTTGAGACTAAAGAATTAATTAATATCCCCTATGTCAATGAGAGAATTGTTTGGCAAAGTGAAAAGTTTGACTTGTCATGCCTCTCTTCAAAAAGTAGATCTAATTATAGAGAGAGCAGCGTTGAATATTTGATTGGAGAGCTGTTAACAAATTTATATGTGGGGCTTAATCGCTATTTAAGGGGAGAAAAACTCTCCGCTTTTAAATTTGTTCAATGTTATGCTTTTGATAGATTGATAGAGCTATTGGACTACATAAAAAAAGAAGAAAACTCATCAAAAAGGGATCTCTTTTCAAATGAGAGAAGAGTAGAGCAAAGATTTCAAGATATAAAAAACTATTTATCAACATTTGCACAAGGATATGACAAAACAAAAGAGTCAGCAATAGCTATAATTAATTTTATTGATTCAAATTTTAAGATTAACAGTTTTATGAAAGAGAAAATTCTAAATTTGTGTGATAGTATTAATTCATAAAAATATATTTTTTTTAATCACCTAACAAAATTTGTTCTAACAGGTGGCTCAAGATTTGGAGTAATGATATTATCTTTTCTATTAAGCTTTTTTAATAGCCACACCATGTTTTCACCAGCTTTCTTCATTATCTGAACACCCTCATAATCTTTCAAGATCTCATCTTTGTTGATTCCATGTATCACATTCCAATAGTGAGATGATACAACGACCATACTTGCATAGCTTAGATAGTTGTTGAGCTGCTGAAATGCAGCGACACCACCAGAACGCCTTAAGGTAACAAGTGAAAGTCCAACTTTATAGGCCAATCTATCCTTTCCGCCTGCATAAAAGAATCTATCAAGCACACATTTCATCGCTCCAGCAACTCCTGAGAAGTGGACGGGGGAGGCAATTATAAGCCCATCAGCACTTTTTGATTTTTCAATAAGCTCATTCACAATATCATCATTAAAGGCACATTTTTTGTCTTCACTTTTTATGCATATCCCACAGGCAATGCATCCTCTTACTTGACCATTTCCAATGTGAACAATTTCGCTGTCTATCTTGTGTTTTGAAAGTTCGGTTGTGACAAGCTTGATTGCTCCATAGGTAGTTCCCTCTCTGCGAGGGCTTCCATTTATAGCTAATACTTTCATAACCATCTCCTTAAATAACTAATTATTTTATAATAAAAATTGTAATCAAACCCTAATTTTATGCAATTGATTATATAATATTAAAATATTTTATTCTATTTAAATATACTATTTTTATCTTTTTCTTAAGAAAATTGTTATATAATAATATTGACTTAAACCAAAAACTTTAATATTCTGAATTTATTCTTTGATATTTTTTTTAAAAAAGTTGGTAGGAGGTATTTATGAATTTTATAATTGCAAAAGATTATGAGGCTATGGGACGTATTGCAGCAAATATCGTTGCCGCACAAGTTTTAACCAAACCAGACTCTGTTTTGGGACTTGCAACAGGTTCAACGCCAATCTCTCTCTACAGAGAACTGGTAGCACTTTATAAAAGAGGGGAGATTACTTTCCAAAATGTAAAGAGCTTTAATCTTGATGAGTATGTTGGGCTTTTGCCAACTGATCAGAATAGTTATATGTATTTTATGAAATACCATCTTTTTGACCATATAAATATAAAAGAGGGAAACTATCATTGTCCAAAAGGGACACCAAAAGATCTGCATGAAGAGGCAAAAAACTATGAGAGAATGATAAGAGATGCTGGCGGGATAGATCTTCAAGTTTTGGGGATAGGACCAAATGGCCACATAGGATTTAATGAGCCTAGTATGAAGTTTGAAAAAGCTACACATATTACAGATCTTGATGATAAGACAATTGAGGCAAACAAGAGATTTTTTGATAAAAAAGAGGATGTTCCTAAAAAGGCAATCACTATGGGAATAAAGACCATAATGATGGCAAAATCTATAGTTCTTCTTGCAAGTGGAAGCAGTAAAGCTGAAATAGTAAAACAGGCTTTTTTGGGTGAAATTATGCCAAATATACCAGCATCTGTGTTGCAGCTTCACCATAATGTAACTGTAATTGTGGACAGTGAGGCTGGTGAAAGTATAAAAATGCATGTATAATATAAAATAAGGGTTTGTAGTGGATAAAAAAAAGAGAGCTCTGATTATCTCATTTATTGTTTATATTGTAATTTTTTTACTCTTGGCTCTCTTTTCTCAAAATGCTTCAAGAGTTGGAGGGGCGAGTTCTTCTCAAAGCCATCCATCAAGCGGATTCTCCTCTCCAGATGAAGAGCTCTTTTTTGGAGTGCCTCTCTACATCTTTTTTCTTTTAGGTTTTGTTGTCTTTCTGATTATATTCAGCAAGGATATAGCTTTTTTCTTGAAATATTTTCTATTCAATATTGCTTCAAATAAAAAATTTAATGATCTTCTTGTTGTGCTCTCATCAATTCAAAGTGAGGATAATGAGACCTATATAAAAGAGGTATTAAGAGCTATTGATACCCTTGTTTTATCAAGGATTTCGCGCGATTTTTTACTTACATATAAAAAAGATGAATATGATTTTGGTTTTGAGTGGGATTTTTTTATGATTAAAGATAATATAAAAGATGATTGGCCTCTCTTTTATATAGTAAAAAATAGTGTTCTACAAAAGGTCGATAAAAAAGGGCTTGTAGAGACAAAGAGCCGATCGCTTTTTGCAATCCATCTTAAACATGATGAAAAAAAGTTTGGCTCAATTTTAATAAAACACTCAAAACCGCAGAGAGCCTCATTTATCGCAGATAAGTTTTATAGAGAGTTTTTTGTTATTGCAAACCTTATCTCTACAAATATGTTTTCTAATGATCTAAAGATTAGAAATGGAGAAGAGGCACAATGATTGATGAGAATGAGATCTGTAAATTTTTTGACACAGATATTAACACCCTAAAAATGATAGTCTCTTCCAATATATATGAAGATGTTTTGATGGTATTTACTAGATATAGAGATAGCGGTAATAGGGATTTTCAATCTTTTATAAATGAGCTTACCAATTTTGATAAATTTAGAGATGAGAACTATAACAAAAGCAGTGAACTAAAATATATGGTAACTATTATTAATGAGAGCCTGCTTGATAATGGTATAAAAGATTACTCTCTTTCAAGCAGTGAAAAAGAGCTTTTGATGGAGCTCTTTTCAAAAATATTATTAGATGTAAAAAACCACAGAGAGGCACTAAATATAACAGCAAGCCTGTTAAGAGATTTTCTATCATATAGTTTGCCAAAGAGCAAAAAGATTGCGATTTTAAACTATCTAAACTATATGTTAGAAAATTTTGATAAGATCTATTCTCACTATAAAAATACACACTACATTAATAATGGCTATGTATATGCAAAAGATCTTGATGAAATCAAAAAAAGTATCGATGAGAAAAGTTTTGCATGGATTATGGATAGTGCAATTATTAAGATGTTTATAGGAGATGGGGTCTATAAGATAAAAGAACTTGATAATGGAGATAAAATCGAACTCTCTTCTATATTAAAAAAAGCGAGTTACTATCTTTCTATTGATGATTTTTGGGACTCTCTTATATCCAAAAAATAGAAAAAACTATTTCAAAACTAAATAACTTGCAGATTATCTATTTCTAGCGAAAAGTTAATTTTTCTGGTGTCCAGCTTAAGATTTCTGTTGTGGCTGAATATTTTGCCCCCTAAAATTTAGAAAGATAGTATCCTTTTTATAGAAAGTATAAGTTAAAAAGGTGGTTAGAAAAAAACCTTTTTGAAAGGGGGAGGATTTAGAAAGAGGATTAGTTTGCGAAAGTTGTATTTTTAACTTTCCACTTCTCTAAAGCTATTCCAAGCCATAGTGAATAGATACCCAAAGTTACTATACATAACAATAGCCACTTAATCCAGTTTCCAAAAAGTCCAATTGCAGAACCATTAAACTGCAAGCGTCTTCCCTCAACAACAGTGTGGTTAATCTTCCACCCATATACCATGCATAGTGCCCATGGATAACAAATACCAAGTGTACAAAATGTTAGCAAAGCTCCTAAGAGAGTCCATCCAATAAACTGTAAGAGACCGCCATCAAAGTATGACTTCCCTCTCTCAATATCTTCCATAACAAATACCTCCATAGTGCTTAATAAACATAGTAAAAAAACAATAATTATTTTGAAAAATATACTTTTTTAATAAATGATCTGTTATTTATCCTTTCAATAGAGCAAGATTATTTTTTATCTTCTCTATTTTAGATTCAAATTCAGCAAGCTTCTCTCTCTCTTTTTTTATTATTTCTTCTGGAGCCCTATTTATGAAATCAAGATTATTAAGTTTGTTGTTTGTCTTTTGAAAGTCAACATCAAGTTTTTCAAGCTCTTTGGTTAGTCTTTCAATCTCTTTTACCTTATCAACTAGCCCCTCCAAGTCGATATAGACCTCAACACTTTCATTTGCCTTGTAGAGAGAGTTGTGAGGCTTGCTATCATTTGCGTCCAGTAGTGTTATTATCTCCCCTTTTGTTAGGGAGAGGATCTCTTTTTGATAGTTATTGTAGAAGCTATTGATCTCTTTGTCTGTCGATTTGATATATATTTTCACCTTTTTTTCAGGCGGAATGTTGTTCTCGCCCCTTATATTTCTAATAAGATAGATAAGGTCAAATAGCTTATTTGCACTTGTCATAACCTTTTTATCAATCAGCTTGTTGTTGTGAACTGGATACTCCTCTACCATTATAGATAGTCCACTGTTTGGAAGCTTTTGATAGATCTCCTCTGTGATAAATGGCATAACTGGGTGCAAAAGCTTTAAAAATGTTCGTAAAATATATATTAGGATTGATAGTGTGTCGTTTTTTATCTTCTCATTTTGAGAAAATATCTTTGTTTTTGAGAGCTCAATATACCAGTCGCAGTAGCGAGTCCAGAAAAATGACTGTAAAATATTTGCAACATCATTAAAACGCATAGCCTCAAGAGAGCTGTTGATATTTTTTATTGCAATATTAAGCTCTGCCACTATCCACTTATCAAATGTATCCATCTCTATTTTTTCAATTGGTGTCTCTTGAAAATTTTCAGGGATATTCATCAATATATATCTTGATGCATTCCAAATCTTATTTGCAAATCTGCTTCCAATTTCAAATGAGTTTGGTTCACTGCTGTTTTTATCCTTTGGAAAGCCAAGCTTGATGTTTTGATTTGGACTTACAATTGCAATCATTGTATAGCGAAGCGAGTCTGCTCCGTGTCTCTCAATCACTTCAAATGGGTCAATTCCATTTCCAAGCGACTTTGACATCTTTCTTCCCTTAAGGTCCATAACGGTCCCAGTGAAGAAAACCTTGCTGAATGGGATATCATCCATAAAGTGAAGCCCAGCCATAATCATCCTTGCTACCCAGAAAAATATTATATCTGGAGCGGTTACCAAAACAGATGTTGGATAGAACTTTTTTAAGTCTTCTGTTTTATCAGGCCAGCCCAATGTTGTAAATGGCCAGAGCCAGCTTGAGAACCATGTATCAAGTACATCTGGATCTTGAGTAAATTCCTTATGTCCGCACTTTTCACAAACAGTAACATAACTTTCACTAACGTTCTGATGTCCACAGCTGCTGCAATAGTAGACAGGGATTCTGTGTCCCCACCATAGCTGTCTTGATATACACCAGTCCTTTATATTTTTAAGCCAGTTGAAATATACTTTTACCCACCTCTTTGGAGTAAACTCAATTTTTCCATCTTCAACAACCTTGATAGCCTCTTTTGCGAGCTCACTCATCTTTACAAACCACTGGTCAGAGTATCTTGGTTCGATTACTGTGTTACATCGGTAGCACTCCCCAACATTATGCTTATGGTTCTCTATTTTCTCAAGAAAGCCAAGCCTCTCAAGGTCTTCAACAACTTTTTTTCTTGCTTCATACCTATCAAGTTTTTGGTATTCCTCTGGTACATTGGAGTTTGTAACTGCATTATTGTCAAAAATATTTATGAATTGTAGGTTATGTCTAAGTCCAATCTCAAAGTCATTTGGATCATGTGCAGGAGTTATCTTTACAGCCCCTGTTCCAAACTTTGGATCAACATAGCTGTCAAAAACGATATCAAGTTCACGTTCTACAATAGGAAGAATAATTTTCTTACCCTTTAAGTGTAGATATCTTTCATCTTTATCATTAAAAGCAACGGCGGTATCACCAAGCATTGTCTCTGGTCTTGTGGTTGCAACAATTACAAATTCGGTTGAATCTTTAACAGGATACTTTATATACCAGAGTTTGCCATGCTTTTCGCTATGCTCAACCTCATCATCAGCAAGCGCAGTTGTACATCTTGGACACCAGTTTACTATATATTTTGATTTGTATATAAGATTTTTTTTATATAACTCAACAAAGACCTTTTTTACGCCTCTGCTTCTTATCTCATCAAAGGTGAAGGCAGTTCGATTCCAGTCAGCACTGCATCCCATCTTTTTTAGCTGCTCAATTATGATGTTTTGATGGCGAAGAGCTGTTACCCACACTCTGTCAATAAATGCTTCACGAGTGAAGTCATCTCTTTTTTTGCCCTCTTTAGCAAGCTCCTTCTCAACTGCGTTTTGAGTAGCAATACCTGCGTGATCTGTTCCCGGAATCCAAAGTGTTTCATATCCCTGCATTCTTTTGTAGCGTGTGATTATATCCTGAATGGTATTATTAAGCCCATGCCCCATATGGAGTACACCAGTTACATTTGGAGGGGGGATTACTATTGTATGTGTCTTTTTTTGTCTGCCCGGTTTTGGCGAGAATAGATCATTATCCTGCCAATATTTGTATAATCTATCTTCAAACTCTTTTGGGTCATAATTTTTTGATAATTCCATATATTTTTTAGCCTCATTAATTAATGTTGTATTGAAAAATTATAGGTTTAATTTATACTAAAAAGTTGATGAATTGTCATTATTTAATTTTATATATAGAATTCTTTTAAAGTCCCTCTTCCTATGTAGGAAGAGGATAGTGATATGGTAGAAAAAAAAGTTTTAAACCAAACTAATTTAACTCAACTCCATTTTTCTCGCATAGATCATTTAACTCAATTTGCCACTCTCTTATAAGTCTCCTGCCCTTATCAAGCCTCTCATTGTATTCAACCATTCTATCACCATTTTGTGTTCTAAGCATTATCTCTAGTAGTGTAAATGCGTTAAGCTGGGTATTTGCAGCCTCCACATATTTTTCATTTAACTTTCTAACCTGTTTTGTCTTTAGCTTTATAGTTATTGCCTCAATTCCATTAACTAGTTTTCTATAGTTTGGAAGAACAACATCAATCAACGCCTCATACATATCATCATCATCTGTATAGTTATCTCCGCTTACAGAGTCATATGCATCTATTGCAGCCTCCTCATATTTGGCGACCTTTGGAAGTTCTGTATTAATATACGAAAGAAGATCATCGGTAACTGGATTTTTAGCATTGATAAAAAGTAAAAGCATCGGTAAAATAAAAAATATTTTCTTCATTTTGTTATCCTTGAAAATAGGTGTTTTATACTTTTGAATATCATTAATAGCCTAATTATAACATATTGTCAGTAATTTTTATAGGTTTTTAATAAAATAATTGACTTTATCAAATAAAAATTGAAAATATTGATATCCTTAATATTTTATAAGTCTGAATTTAGCACTCTTTCCAAAATATTTATCAGTTTCTAAATATATATTAGCTAATTTTTTAATAAATTTTTGTTTGCTAGAAAAGTTATTGCAAAAATGAAAAAAAGCTGTTAAAATTGTGAAAAGGGTTATCAATTTTTTTGTTGGAGTTTTTTTGATGAAAAAAAATATTTTTTGTTTTTTGTCTCTTCTTATTTTTTCAAACTTTTTTCTTTTTGCAGGAGAGACAATAGCTATTCCATCTTCAAATATCGATAAGTGGTATTCAACAGGGGTCTTTTATGAAATATATATTCGCTCCTTTAAAGACTCTAATGGTGATAAATATGGTGATTTTGGCGGTGTTGTTGAGAAGCTTGACTATCTAAAAGAGATGGGAATAACAGCTTTGTGGCTTCTGCCTATCCATCCATCTGGGGAGCGAACGGACGGCTATGATGTAATTGACTATATGACAACAAACCCTGATTATGGAACTCTTGATGAATTTAAAAATCTTTTGAATGAGGCTCATAAGAGAGGTATAAAGATTATAATTGATTTTGTTCTAAATCATACATCTTATGATCATCCATTCTTTCAAGATGCTCTTACTGGTCCAAAAGCGAAATATAGAAACTGGTTTCTATTTAGTGATACAAAACCGAAGGGAGCATGGGAGAAGTTCTGGCATGGCTATCCTAAACAGAACCCAACAACATACTATTATGGAAGATTTGTGTGGTCAAAACCAGATTTTAACTATAACAATCCTGAGGTTTTGCAGTATATGAAAAATTACATGAAGTATTGGCTTGATGTTGGTGTTGATGGATTTCGATATGATGCAATGACACATATTGCAGAAAATGAGAATGAGGTTGACCATTTGCCAGAAACTTTTAATGTTCTAAGAGAGCTTAGGAAGTTTGCTGATACCAACTATAAAGATAAGGATGTCTTCTTTGTTGGAGAGGCTTCAGACAAGCAAGTGCTCTACTTTGGTAATGGAGATATGGTTCAATCTGTCTTTAACTTCAAACTTAATGGAAGCATAATTAGATATGTCAAAAATCAGGCACCATATACAAACAAAGGTGAAGATCTAATGGAAGATGAGGTGAAAAAATATGTTAAAGATCTTCAGGATAAAGAGGGAACATGGTGGGGAACACTCTTGTCAAACCATGATGCCTATGTAGGTATGAGGCCATTCACACAGCTTGATGGAGATGCTGAAAAATGTAAGCTTGCTGCGGCACTCTACTTAACATTCCCAGGGATTCCTTTTGTCTACTATGGTGAGGAGATTGGAATGGATACGATCGGAAAACAGAAGCATGATAAGTATCTGCGCTCTTGTATGCAGTGGGATGATTCTGAATTTGGCGGTTTTGTTCAGGGTGGAGGCAAGCCTTGGGGACCAATGAATGAGAACTTTAAAACATACAATGTTAAGGTTGAGAACGCTGATAAAAATTCTATATTGAACTATTACAAGGGTTTGATAAATGCAAGAGTAGAAAACAAGGCTCTATCTCTTGGAAGTTACAAATCATTAACTATTCCAAAGGTAAAAGAGAATAAATATGTTGCTGCATTAAGAGAGCATAATGGAGAGCAAGTTATTGTTGTTCATAACTTCTCTGATAAGGTAGCCAACATTACAGTTAATAGTGAGCTTGGTAATGTAATTAATGATTTTAAGTTGATATTTGGTGATGCTTCAATTACTTTTGGTAAAAATGGAGAGCTTAATATCAAAAAACTTGGAGCATACAAAACAATAATATTGAAGAAGTAAATTATATTAAATTTAAAAAAAGCACTATGTTTATTTAATTTGCCTTTAATTATTTTTTTATTATTTTTTAGGTATTAGTATCTGGAGTGGTTGCATTCTAGATATTTATTATAAATAAGTATTTTTATGGAGGATTATTCTAATGAGTAAGAAAAAGAGATTTTTATTCATATTGATGTCAGCAATATTAATGCTGTCATTTATTATTTTTTTAGGATGTGAACCTGGTGGAGGAGGTGATAATGGAAATAAAGGTAGTAGTGAAATACCATCTACACCTGCACCAGCATTGGCAGATGGTTATATAAGAATATACTATATGGATGATGTTCCCTCTGGAACAACCGCAGGACTATGGATGTGGGCTGGAGTGAAGGTTAATAGTGATCAAAGAGCTCCATGGCCAAATGGCTCATATGCTTTTGATAAGAGAGATAGTAATACTGATGGTCACTACTATATGGATGTCGAAATGAGCAGTATAAATGATACTCTTCAATTCACATTATTAACGAACATTCCTGGAGGGGATGATGCTAAAGATGGTGCAGGAGATAGAGCCTATCAATTTGCTTCTGCATGGGCAACAATCTACCTATGGTCTGGAGATGCACAATCTTATATTAGTGTCTCAAAAGAGGTTCCTATTGGCGTAACTTCTGGTGAAATTATAAATGAGAGTACTATAGAATTTAACTCAGTTGGAATAACAGCTAGTAGCTTACTTGTTGATGACTTTAAACTTACTGATAAGGGAGGAGTAGAAGTACAGATTCTTTCAATTACTAAGAAAGCTTCAAATGTTTATACTTTAAGTGCTACTTTAGATCCAGTGGATAAGGCTCCATACACACTGACATATAGAAATAGAGATATATCAATTGGAATTGCTTCTAAATATATAGATAATAAATATACCTATACTGGGAATGATTTAGGTGTTACCTATAATGGAACCGATGCTACTTTCAAAGTTTGGGCGCCTAAGGCAACAAGTGTAAAAGTTGTTATCTATAAAGCAAATGATCAAAAAACACAAGCAGGCAGTGATGTTGATCTTACACATGATACTCCTTCAGATTGGAAGGGTGTCTGGACAAAGACAGTTGCCCCAGGAGATGTTGGGGAAACTACTCTTAATAAGTGTTTTTATCAATATAGAATAACCAACTTAATTAATGGTGTTCCAACAACAGCACTTGCTCTTGACCCATATGCAAAATCTATGGCAGCATTCTATGTAGAGTCTGATGGTACTGTAAAAACAGATGCCCCAGATAAAGATCTTGTAGGCAAGGGAGCTATTATTAATTTAAGCAATACAGGGACAGTAACTGCTCTCCAAACAGTTTCTGGCTATGGAATGGATGGTTACTCTCAAAGAGAAGATGCCATTATATATGAAGTTCATATGAGAGATTTTACAAGCTATTGGGGAATGGATGGTAGTATTAACAGTGTGGATACTGGAATTTCTACTATGAGTAAACCAACAGATACTCTTGGAACATATAAAGCATTTATACACAATTTGGACTACATAAAAGAGATGGGATATACACATGTTCAGTTACTACCTGTAATGAACTTCTATTTTGGTAATGAGGCTAACAAAGAGATAGATACAAGGCTTTCAACCAGCAGTAACTTCAACTGGGGATATGATCCTCACCACTATTTTAGTCCAGAGGGTATGTATGCAAGTGACGCAACAGATCCAGAAGCTAGAGTGAAAGAGCTTAAAGAGTTGATTACAGAGATTCACAACAGAGGAATGGGTGTTATATTGGACAATGTTTATAATCACAATGCTAAACAATCCCTATTACATGATTTAGTTCCTGATTACTATATGTTCATGAAAAATGGTGTCTATGTCTCTGCTTATGGTGGAGGAAAACTTGCAAGCAACCATGTAATGGTTCGAAAAATGATAATTGATTCTATTAAGTATTGGTTTACTGAGTATAAAATTGATGGTATGCGCTGGGACTTAATGGGAGAGGTAGACAGTGTTACAGTAAAAACTGCATATGACGAAGCACATGCTATTAATGGTAAGGCTCTTTTTATAGGAGAGGGCTGGAGTGGAAATAGTATTGATGATGCCTCATTAGTTGGAGCAGATCAAGCTGCTATGAATGAAATAAATGATGGTGCAGATGATTATGGTAGAGCAGGTGCATTCTCTGATGAGTTCAGAAATTTGATGAAATCAGGATATGGTTCTGAAGGAACACCAAGATTTATATCTGGTGGTAAAGTAAGCACTATAAATGTTTTCAAAAACGTAAGAGGGCGACCATCAAACTTTAATGCAGGACCTAAGTCAAAGCCTACTCAAAATAGTACAAATGATCCTGGTCAAGCAGTACAATATATAGAGGCTCATGACAATATGACTGTTCATGACATTATTGCTTGGCATACAAAAATTGATCCTAGGGTAGCAGGTGATGGACAAACTACTATACATAAGAGAATAAGGTTAGGAAACTTTATGGTTCTAACTAGTCAAGGTATCGCATTTATGCATGCAGGACAAGAGTTTGGAAGAACTAAGATCTATGGTGATGGAAATACGAAACCAGCAGATAAGTGGACTTTGGCAGAATTTACTACTCCTAGTGTATCTAGTGCATATTTTATTCATGACTCTTATGATTCCAGTGATAGAATAAATCAATTGGATTGGTCTTTGATGGTTTCAGGAAAACCGGGAAGAGATACTGCAGCATACACAAAAGGCTTGATAGAGCTTAGAAAATCAACTAATGCATTTAGACAAGGAACGCTTACAGCTATTGACAGTAATATAGTAAAAATTAAATTTGTTAATGAAAACTTTGTTAGTGATGCAGTGTTAGGATATAAATCAATAGGTTCTGATGCAACTTACTATGTCTTTATAAACTGTGATACAGTGGTGAGGACAGTAGACCCTGGTGTTGATATTACATCAGGTGAAGTTCTTGTTGATGGTGCAACAGCAGGTAAGACACCTATTTCTTCTGTTACAGGGGTAAATATTACTGCTAGTTTAGTTACATTGCAGCCTCTTACAGCGACGGTTATTAAGATGCCTTAAAATCTTTAATATTGTTATTTTTTAAAGCAGGTAGAGTAAAATCTATCTGCTTTTTTTATACTTTTTTATAAATTAATTAATACTCAAAAAACTGTATTAAATTTATTAATGGAAGCATATATGATTTTTACGGTTTTAAGTATTAAAAGATATTTTTACAGTATGAAGTTTGCCTATTTGGTCTATTTTTAAAATGAAATATATATTCAGAGAAATATTTTATTTCAAAAATAGATAGATATTAAAATATATTAACTATTTTTCTAAAGTAAATAGACTGGTATCTGTCCAATTTTTTATTTTATTTTATATTTTGAAAAAATTTTTGTTGACATTGATAATTATAGGTTTTATAATCATAGTTGATAAAGTGAGAATATCCCTATGTTATTAGGGGAGGCATTACATAATTAGTTTATGGAGGATTTATTAAATGAAAAAATTATTATCACTTTTAATGATCATGGTTTTCGCTACATCTTTAACATGGGCTGGAAGTCCAGCTCCTGCAGGGGAGAAGAAAGCCGCTGAATCAACAGCAAAAGGTTACAAAATTTCTGGAGATAAGGTAATATTTACATTTAACCCTGCAGATTATCCTGCTGGATTTGATGAAACAGAGATGGTTACTGTTGCTGGAGAATTTAATAGCTGGGATGCTGGAGCAAAAGACTGGCAAGCTGTTTTAAATGCGAAAGATGGTATTTGGTATTTTGAGTCAACAAAAGAGAAAGTACCTAATGGAACTAAGTTTAAATTTGTTGTTAACACAGTTGATTGGCAACAACCAGACCCTGCAAAAGTTGGTTTGGATAATTTATTTGATGATGGATATGGTGGATATAATCTAGTTGTAAAATACTAGTTTTATCTCTAGTTGTTTCTAATGTCGGAAGGTTTATTTTAAATAGATTTTCCGACATTTTGTATCAATTTTTTAGGAGGTTTTATTGATGAAAAGTAGTAGAATATTTTTAAGCATTGCGATGATCGTAGCTCTACTTGCTGTAGTTATAAGTTGTGATGTTTATGATGGTACCGGTAGTGGAGACGGGAAGTTATTCAGTTTTATAAAAGGTAATAGCCCAGTAGATGAAGAGGGTATTCCTGACGAACCAGATCAAGACAAAGTGCTAAAGCTTACACCTAAAACTAATTTTGTTTTTTTTGGTGATCCTGCAGTGGGTTTTGATCCAATAGGAGATCAAAGCAATTGTACAAACCCAGCAGATCCAAATGCACTTTATGATATACATATTTATATACCAAAGACAATGGTGCCTGATACAGCTGTGTTGTATGCTATGGTTAAAAATGATGCATTAACTGCTAGAAAAAATAGATATAGTGCTGCAGGTTTTGATGTTACGGGTACTGATTTCCAAGCTCTAACAATTACCGCAGCAAGCAGTAGTATCGATATAGATAAACAAGAAACCAGTTGTATACTAATGGATCTAACTGTGGACAATCCTTTTATTGATGGGGATGATACTCAAGAATATTTTTATATAAAATTCCCTACTAACCTAGGTAGTAATGTTGCTTCATCTTCAACTGAGTGGTATAGTAGTGCTACACCTAACTTAAAAGGTGCTGGGGTTAGAATAGAGTTTACAAAAGGTTATCAAGGCATTACTTGGAACGATAGATTGAACTTTGTTTCTGGAGCTCCAGGATTTGCATCTCTACCTTATACTTCAGCACAACAAGCAAAAGATGCATTTGTGGTTTTGGAGTCTGGAGACTGGTGGTATAGAATTTGTCTCAGATATGATGGGGACGCATATAAAAAATATTTCAAACCTAAATAGTAAAAAATAAAAGTATATAAAAGGAGAAATAATGAAGAAAATATTGTTTTTTTCAATGATATTTGTCTTTATGGTGTCTATGCTTGCTTCAGCAAAAGTTACCATAGTAACAAATTCAGATGGTACATACTCAGCTATAATTACCTATAAGTCAGATTTGAACCAAGCTAATATTATAGGTTCTTTTAACAATTGGCAAAAACCTGGTGTACCAATGACTTTAAATGCAGATGGTGTATGGGAATATACTTTACCAATAGATGCACCAATGATTAAATATAAGTTTTTTGACCCATCAATAAGTGATGATTCTGCTTATCTTGATGATCCCGAATATGTCACTAGAATAGCAAACCCTTTTGGTAGTTTTGACTATTTAATTAAGAGACCAAAACCAGGTGCTACTGATGGAGCTCCTCAAGAGGAGGAGTACAATCCAGTATTTGGTATGTGGGGCAGATTGTACTATAATTTCCAACTATTTACAGATTTTGGTGCTAAAGTTGTAAAAGATAAAAATGGAAAAGTTGTATATGTTGGTGTTGCTTCTGGAGAGCAAGACTCAGATGGTAAATATAAATCTCAATACATAAAAAAATATGACGCTGGTGATGGACTAGGAAATGTTGACAGAGTTGTAGTTGATGACCAAGTTGGTTTTGGAGATGCTGCAAACGCAAATAGTGGAGTTTGGAAATTCTTTGGTGAAAATGGAACTACTGATGGAGACTACTCAAGAATAATCTTAGGTAGAGATAGTTTCAGCATATCTACAACGCTAAAATTCCATGGTAAAGTTTCAAAATATTTCCAAGTTGACGTTGAAGTTAACTCACAGCTCTTTTGGGTAAATAGAAATGAAGCTTGGGTTTGGTATGGAGATAAAGAGGGAAGAGAAGAGTTTTGGAAGATGAGAGTAAAGAATAATGCATCAAACTTTGTTTCTGGACTCTTTGGTGGTCTTGGTCGTGAATATGTATTTCCAAAACAATACTATAATAATGATAGGGTTGGTGCAAACTCTAATCTTAATAGTACGCCAGATTCAAGTGATGTTTATGGTGCAACACATTTAGATAATGGTTCTATGCACGTAGATCAAGTTCAGTTTGCATGGACTGCTGATAGTTTTGATATCTATATATCACCTGCTGGTGGTAAAAATCTCTACTCAAAAGATCCTATGAGTCTAATATCTAGTACAAGAATTGCAAACACAAACTATGCACAATCATCTATTCAAGCATTAATTCACCCTGCAGCGGTTAAAGGGCTTAACTTTAATTTAGCTACTACATATAGTGCCGCAACTAAGAACTACTCTGGTAATGGTTGGAGACTTGGTCCTGGTAATGATGGTGGCTGGATTGTTGATGCTTCTGAGGTTGGTAGATATATTGCTGCTGCTGATATATATTATGATATCTTGGGATTAAATAAATACACAATAGGTGTTTTATACAGTATGAGTGCTTTGGGGGTTCCTGCTGCATATAGACAAGAGTATCAAAACAAAGACTATCTTGGTATAGACTCTTTTGGAAACTCTGTTCACCAATTGTCTTTGTGGACAGAACTTAAACCAGTTAGTGGCTTAACAATAAAAGCACAGGGGGCTATAGAGTTAGATACAAAATATTTTGATCAATCAAAAAGCAATGATTTTAACTCTAACTACTATTTAGCAAAGGCTAGCTATAGTGGATTTGATCCTTTGGCTCATATGGCTGATTATATCAGTATTGGATATAAAAATAAAATTATTGATATAAGTGTTTTCCAAGCTGCCGCTGGAATAAGATTTAAGGGTAATATAGCTGAATATGGCTCAATGTTTGCTGGTTATGATGACATATGGGCAGACGATTATGCTAATGGTATAGATGGCCATTCAGACTATATTGGTAATGTTGGTGGTGGACTACGTTTTTCTGTTAATCCAATAGCTTCTGATCCTGAGGCTTTAAAGCTAAAACTTAATTATGATGTAAAGGCTATAGGGCTATCTACTCCAATATTTGCTAATGCAAGTTATAGACTTATACAGGAGCCATCATTGGCTGGAACTGGTAAAGTAAATAGCAACATGTTTGATATCTCAAAAAATTGGAGTTTAAGAAATAGTTGGATACCTGGAATAGAATCTGGCTTTAAAGTAACAGAAAAGATGAAGATGATTATTAGAGCTAGTGCTGAGTTTAGATTAGATACATATTTTGGTCAAGCTCTTATTGCTAAAGATGTTTCAGATCCTACAAAGGGTGTTGATGTAATAGATGTTTCATCAAACATATTTACTTTTAGAGAATTTAACCTCCAAATAGGTATTGAAGGTATAAATGATGTCTTAAAAGCAGTAGATATTGCTTATAATTTAAGATTAAGAAACCATGAACCGTACTATATGGGTAATGCTGCTGCAATAGTAGATCCATCAGATCCTATAGCTCTACAAAATTATTATCAAACTCAACAAAATTTTGACGATTATAATAACAAGTGGGCATTTAAAGTTATGCACCATATGATAGGTGCTGAGTTTAGATTTGCTCATGATATCACTTTTGGTGCTGGATATCTATTTAGGTATAGCCATGGTGCTGTTGGTGGTGTAGCTAATAGTGCTGTTGGTTCTGCATCTATGACTGCAAATGCAGAGGTTCCTCTAATTGATACAGCTGATGGAAAGGTGATATACTATCAAGTTCCAGACTACTTCTCTTGGGGTCTTGCATTCCAATTCAAGTATGTTATTCCAGTTAAGATCTTAAAGACTCCTACACTTTTTGTTAACTTAAACATGGGTTGGGATCCAAACTCATTCTATGACCCTGGATATCTAGAAACAGCAACTTTTGATATAACTAGCACAAACTATGATGCTGGTACAGCTGCTGACTGGAGTCGTAGTACTCATGCATTCCAAATGGTTAACCTTACTTTAGGTCTACAATGGGATTTCTAGTTTTGTATAGCTAAAAGTTTTTTTAACTTATATACAAAAAAGCACCCTTAATTGGGTGCTTTTTTTATATTATCAAGGATTAAAGATTGAATCTTTTAGCTTATACTATCTTAAAGATTTAGTTTATTATTCCCATATGTAACCAGTGTTGAAATAGAGAGCTCCATCAAGCAGTATTGCAAACTTTTTCCAAATCCCTTCACTGTTGTCTCCTGTGTCAAAATATACGCTTGAGTATAATACAGCACCAAGTCTAGCCTCTATACTGTTATAGTAGTTTTGAATACTCTCTATGTTAGTTCCAAATGCAAATAGATCTACTCCTCCTATCACATTTATACCAACAGGGAAACCATCCATAAAGCCACCATATATGACTCCACCAACAAAAGGTTCTATTTGATCATTGACTATAAAATTATATTTAAGCATAAGTTCTAAAGAGGGCATCACAAAATTTGTGAACATAACAGCGAAACCCAAAGAGAGATTGTTCTCAAATTTTACGCCCCAAGATATATGCAAGTCGAAGTTTGCTTTTGTTTTTGGATTAAATACTCTTACAAATCTATGAGGAGCTGGGCTTGTTTCATTAACAAAGTCTGTTGGCATCTCATTTTTTCTATTATACTCTAAAAAAACTAACCTTAATAAAAGTATAGAGATATTCTCTTTTGTTTCACTATCTTCTATGGGTTTAGTTTGATAATAGAATTTTTCTTTATTATTGAATTTATAATTGTTAAGAAAATCTTTTTTATATTTACTAGAAATATTTAATAAAACATTTTTTTTAACGAATTTTTCAGGAATTTTAAAAGGGAGTTCATATGTCATTGTATATAAATCTTCAGCTTCATTTAGGTGATAGAAAGATAAAACAAATTCCTTATCTTTATCATCAGTTATTGTGTTTAGGAACTCTTTTTCAAATTCCTCTTTTTGAATTTTTATTGGAATTTCTGATTGATTTGGACCTTTTTTATTTGGATACTTTGGCTTTGCATTCTCCAAATCTACTCTAATCAATACTCCTGTTCTATTTTGTAGGAAAAAACCTTGTCTACTGAAAATTTGTGGAAAGCAGAAAAAGATAATAAAAAAGCATAGAATAATTCTTTTCATAATCAGATCTCCTAAAACTAAAATGTTAAGTTTAAAATAAACATTTAGTAAATCTATATTAAATATTTATCGTACAATTTTAATTATATATGATCTTTTTCTATATAAACAAAGAACTATTTACAAAAAGGCTATAAAATTATTTAAGAACAAATCTATTCAGTCTATAGGCAGAAGTTTCTTTCAATCTCTTCTATTTTGTTGATTCTATCCTTATGTCTTCCACCATCAAAATCTGCCTGAAGAAATGTTGTTACAATGGATTTTGCCAATTCCAAACCTATTACTCTTCCACCTAGTGCCAGTAGATTGGAGTCATTATGTCGTCTGGTCATTAATGCAGAATACTCTTCACTACATAATGCACATCTTATCCCTTTAACTTTATTAGCGGTTATTGACATTCCAATTCCAGTACCACATATCAATATTCCTAAACTATTTTTTTCTCTTAAAACTTCTTTTGATACATTAAAGGCTATATCAGGATAGTCAACACTTTCCAGAGAAAAACAACCCATATTAATAACATCATACTTCTTCATACTTTTTAAGAAAGAGATCAGTTCTTCCTTCATAGCATATCCACCATGATCACTTCCAATGATTACTTTCATAGGTTCTCCTATTTCAAATTATATAAACAAATCTATTATTTGACTTTTAATATATATATTCTGTAAGTAAATCTAATTTTGGCCTTATTATGGATTCTAATTCTGATGGAGAGTTAAAATAGAACCCTGATAAATATATTTGAAAAACTTTCTTGTCAATCCTTACAATTATCACATTACCTACTGGATTTCCATCATGAAAAATTGTATAAAACTTAGTTTCATCACCCCAATCAAGAATTGCTTCATATTCAACCATAGTTGATATGCTGGTTACAAACTTAGCTAGAAAATTTTTTTCTATACCTATATATACCCTTTTAGCTGTATTAGCGCTATCTTCAAAAGATATTCTTTCTGAAATTACTATTGGTATTTCTCCCTCACTTGCATAGGTAAATGCATATTGTAAAAACCATGACTTTAGAACTTTTCTTGATTTTTCATATTTAGGTTCTCCTGTAATCTCTTTGTTTCCAAAAACTCCAGCCATCTGAAAATCTTCTATTTTAAGAAGCATAGCTTTATTATCATCAGAAACAACAGGATCTTGCTGTTTACAAGAAAAAATGAGGATAAAAGTTAAAATAATCAAAACAAAGGTAAGATTTTTTTTCATAAAAAGCTCCTAAATACTTTAATATTTAAAAATAGTTATGTTTGATACAACTTTATCATTTTAGCCAAATCCAATCTATTTTCATAAAGTGCTTTTCCAATAATTATTCCATCAAGTCCATAATATGATAATGTTTTAGCCTGCTTGATATCATCTTCAGAAGTTATTCCGCCAGCTAAAATTATACGTAGTCCTGTCTGGCTTGTAAAGTCTCTGGCCTCTTCAATATTTGGTCCTTGAAGCATGCCGTCTCTTGTTACATCTGTGTAGGTTGCTATTTTAAATCCAACTTTAAAAAGTTTTTTACCAAACTCCATCATATCAATCTCTTCACCTTTTAACCAGCCATGTGTTTGTACCTTTCTATTTTTTGTATCTACCGAAGCAATAAAATAGTTTCCAAAATCGTCAATCCATTTTTGTACAGTTTCAATTTTTTTTACAAGTATAGTACCTAAAATAATGTAATCTATTCCCTCAAATAGGAGATCTTTTACATCATCTTCAGTTCTTATCCCTCCACCAGTCTCAATAACCAAGTTAGTTTTTTTCTTTATCTCTTTTATAATATTTCTATTTTGATAGGATTGACCATCTTTAGCTCCATCTAAATCTACAATATGGAGTCTTTTAGCGCCCATATCTTTAAATTGGAAAGCCATATCTATAGGATCTTCAGAATATATACTTTTTTTATTAAAGTCTCCACCTTCAAGTCTTACACATTTTCCTTCTATTAAATCAATTGCAGGGATTATAGTCATCTTTGTTTATCCTTCTTAAGATATTAAGTCTGTTAATATGACTATACAATTCTTTCGTAAAAAAGTCAAATTATTGAAAGGTAAGTTTATTTATAAAATTAAATATTTTTTAAATTGATGTATAATTATTTTACTATAATGACATATTGTTTATTAATAAATAATATCTATTTTTCTATGATTGTCTCTTCTATTTCAATTCCAAAATGTCTTCCACCACTGCTTTGGTAAAACAGAACTTCATCTCCATTTGATAATGAACTGATTGGTTTTTGCTTTCCGTCTCTTTCTATAAGGGAGACTGTCTCTGCATTTTGTAGTATAAGATTGAACTCTTTTTTATTAGAGACAAGTTTTACTTGTAAAAGAGGTCTCTTTTCTTGTTTTATGCGGGCAACATTAGCCAATCTGCTCTCTCCACTATAGTTGACGATTAAAATTGTATCACCTGTTTTTAATTCAGAAAGATACTTTGTAGTATTATTATCTGTCATGATATAAGATGATATTGCTCCGCAATTTACTCTAAATGGTCTGGTCTCTATATATTGATTGATAAGAGTTTCTCCGCCTATTAATGCAAGCTCGTTTGAATATGTTCCAACCAATGCCCCCTCTCCCTCTTTAAGCTCTGTTGTAGTATCAACACAAACTCTATCTCCAATTAGAAGTTTTTGTATATCAACTATTTTGGCCAGTGAAAGGTTTAGACTCTCTCTTTTTTGTTTTACAGATTTTAAAATGGATACTGTTTCAGTATTATCTGTGCTTTTTATATATAAACCATATACCCCTTTTTCTAGTATTGAGCTTACCTCTGTGCACTCTCCAAGTGTTGATACAATGTAATAAAATCTTAGGTTTGAGGCTATTAGATTTTCTAAAGGGATTATTTTCCAGTCATTTGATTTTACAATTAATGTTATTTCTTTTGATTCATTGGCCATTTTTTTAACATCATCATTAGAGTTTATCTCTATAAACTTGATCTCTTTGGGCAGGTTATCTAAAAAAAAGAGGTCTATTTTTCCAAGATTATTTATAAAGTCTGAATCAGTTTTATTGCTTAAGAAGAGTGCATCAACACCGTTTTCAATTAGCTCTATGATGAATTCTTTATTATATGGCTTGTTAAGCTCTATAAATATTTTTCTCATTTTTCTGCTGAAGAAGATGAATCTACACCAAAGATTACATCAGATTTAATTGAGCTTGCATTTATCTCAAAACCTTTGACGATGTCATTCAATATTTGTGACTGTCCAGCCATGTTATCAATTGCAGATTTCATATTTTGAGTGTCACTGTTGATATTTTTTGTTAGATCTTGAATATTTTCTACACTTTCAGTCAAACGTGATGTTGTCTCTGTCTGCTCTGTAATGGCACTTGACATATCTTTCATTAACTCTTCAGTCTCTTTTATTGATGCTACAATTTTATTTAGAGCACTCTTTGCCTTGTGGCTCACCTCAACCCCTGTGTTGATAGATTCAATTGTTCTCTCTATTACTGATGATATTGTTTTTGTAGCTTTTGAGCTTGATTCTGCAAGGTTTCTAATTTCTGATGCAACAACACCAAACCCCTTTCCCTCTTCACCAGCGTGGGCTGCCTGAATAGCTGCATTTAGTGCCAACAAGTTTGTCTCATCAGCTATATCGCTTATAAAGTTCATTGTTGTTAATATCTGATCTGACATTTCACTAATTGCATTCATCTCTGAAATTAGAGACAATACCTCAATAGAGCTGTTGTCAGCCTCTTTTATTGTCTGTATTGAGTTTTCATATGCAGAGTCGACATTCTCTTTTATATCAATCATAGACTCATTTAATCTCTTTGATGAGTTTGTTATCTTTACAATAAAATCTTCCTGTTGATCGGTCTTATCTGCCATAGATGAGGCAAAATAGGAGAGTGCATCAGAGTTTCCAACAATATCAAGCACAGATAGTTCCATCTTTGCAACCATATCAGAGATCTCTTTTATTACCTTGTCAATTGGTGTGCTTAAAGTTGATAGAGCTGACTTAAGATTTTCATCATTATTTATATCAAATGAGAGATTTCCTCTCGATATTTCATTTAGGATATCTATTGCTGTTTCATTAAAATCAGTAAACTTTGATGAAAATAGCATATAATAGTAGAAACCAAGAATTAAAGCTGATACTAAAGCTGAAATAAGTGTAATTAACAAACTATGAGTGAGAAAGCCCACCAAACCAACAATAGAAGCCAATAGTAGAGGGGGAAGATAGAAAGATAATATATTTAATATTACTTCAATGTGCTTTGGAAGTTTTTTCTTTACAATGAGCTCTCTCTTGTTTTTTTTGAGAATATCTGTCGAAGAGTCCTCGTTGGAACTTTCAAAGGAGAAATCCTCCTGATCTTCTGTGTAGTCTTCATCTAGTCCAGCCTCTTTGGCTTTTGCCTCTTTAGCAAGCTGCTCTTGGAGTTGGCGAATGAAGTCCTCTTCGTTTCCAGCACTTATATCACTCATAAATGATCCTCTCTTTTTATAGGAGTCCTTTAAATAAATATATTGGTTTCACTTTCTCTATTATAACATAGAATGTTCAAAATTAATTATAAAAACAAATTTTCATTATATTTATCGGTCAGACTATATATATAACTATAAATCTATATTAGAAAATATAATTAATAATTTGACAATCGTTTATCTTTTTTTATTGATACTATTAAATTGGATTATAAAAATTCTGTTCCCCAAATATTTAGAGAGAGGAACAGAATTCAGAAGTGTTAATAGGGCTTCTAATGGATAATAGTTTTAGATTATTCTGTTTTTTTATCTTTCTCTATTTTGCTTGATAAAATAAAACCAATAAATGTTGGCATTATTATAATCATTAGATATCGAATACCTATATCTAGTAAATATGGAACAAAAGGATTCTTAAACATAATAACCAAAAAAATAATATCAAGGATAATGTTTATAAGAAACCAAACAACGCCTGCAATAAGCCCCTCTGTCACAAACTTTGAATCTATCTTTTTAAAATATAGATAGATAAAGAATAACCCAACAATTACACTAATCACGGTCATTAACGATTTAAAAAGCGGCAGATTTGCTCCACTATTAAGAGGAAATAACAAGAACCCAAAGATGAAACAGATTAGCCAAATGAAAAATCCAAAAAGAGCCATTTTACCAATTTTCATAAAAAATCTCCCTAAAAACAAAGAATATTAATTCAAACAAAGTCATATTATTATATAATAATATGACTTTGTTTGTAAATAAGATTTTTTGCATCACTTATACTAAAATAGAATTAGTTTATATTATCTTGCTACTCCTATAGAATATATTTATCCTAATTCCCTTTCCTATGTAGGAAGGGGAATTAGGAATGGTGGAAAAATAAACTTATCTAGTTTAAATTTATCTTATATATTTTTTGTAGAGCCTTAACATTACTCTTCAATTTTGCTATTAGAGAGTCTGGAACTTCGTTATCAACTTGAACAAAGCTCATTACCTCTTTCTTTGGATTTCTTCCAAGCTCCATGTTCGCGATATTAACATTTGCCTCTCCAAGAAGAGTGCCCATCTGTCCAATAAAACCAGGGATATCATTGCTCTTTGTTAAGAGGAAGTTTCCCTCCGGTTCAAGGTCAATCTCAAAATCATCAATACCAACAAGTCTGATACGCCCCTCTTTGAATATTGCACCAGTTAGAGAGTTTACTCCACCATTGAATGTGCCAGATATCTTGATTTTAGAAGCATAGTCTTCACTATTGGCGATTTTTTTTTCGATAACTTTGATGCCATACTCTTTTGCAATATGGATAGCATTTACGAAGTTGATATCTTCGCTTACCTTTGATAGGCAGCCAACCAAGAATGAGTAGGTCATTGGTGTTGTTGGAAGATTTGTAACGTCCCCTGAATACTCGATAAGTATCTCACTTATAGGCATTTCACCTGCTTGTGCATAGAAAGAGCCCATCTTTCCTGCGAGGGTAACATATGGAAGAAGCTTGTCTCTTGTGTTTACATCCATACTAGGGATATTAACAGCGTTTTTTACCTCTCCCTTTGTGAAGTAGTCTCCTATCTGCTTTGCAATTGAGATAGACACATTAACTTGTGCTTCTACTGTTGATGCTCCAAGGTGTGGAGTTGTTATAACGTTTGGATGTTGAATAAGGGGGTTGCTTGGATCAACAGGCTCTTTTTCAAACACATCAAGGCCAGCTCCCTTTATCTTTCCAGAGTTTAATGCCTCAAGAAGATCCATCTCATTTACAATTCCGCCCCTTGCACAATTTATAAGATACGCACCATCTTTCATCTTTGCAAAACGCTCTTTGTTGAATAAATTTATTGTCTCATCATTCTTTGGAAGATGAAGAGTTACATAATCTGAAAGTTTTAGAACTTCATCAACTGTCTCTATCTTCTTTACCCCCATAGCGATTGCTTTCTCTTCTGTTAGGAATGGATCATAGGCAAGAACATCCATATCAAGACCAATTGCGTGCTTTGCAACGATAGAACCGATGTTTCCAAGTCCAAGAACACCAAGAGTCTTTCCAGCAACCTCAACACTTGTCTTTTCGAATTTCCCCTTCTCCCATTTTCCCTCTCTCATGCTGATTGATGCGGCTACAATATTTCTTGAGAGAGCAGTAATCATCGCAACAGCAAGTTCAGCGGCAGCTTCAGAGTTTCCGCCTGGGGTGTTCATTACAACAACACCCTTTTTGCTGGATAAGTTTACATCTATATTATCAACACCTGCTCCTGCACGTCCAACGACTTTCATCTTAATTGCTTTTTCAACTAGCTCGCCTTTGAATTGTGTAGCACTTCTAACCACAAGTCCATCATACTCTGCAATTATCTTTAAAAGTTCATCGGAGGAGAGCCCAGTTTTGACATCAACTTGAATATCTTTATACTCTTTGAAGACCTCCAATCCCTCTTTTGCAATACTATCTGCAACCAAAACTTTGAACATATAAGACCTCCTGATAAATATATATTATTTTAAAAAAATAGTTTTTTCATATTAAATAAACTTAAATCATTTGTTTATAAAACGTGAGTTCTATATACTTATTACAAATTAAACCTTGTTTAGTAGGTAAGGCTTCTATAATGCGGGATACAACAAAGCTTTTTGTATATTTTGTGAAACAAAATCGGGCAAAAAGCGGTTTGGATATCATGTTATAGAAGTCTTATTTCTTTAAGCATCTATACTCCCATCTTCATAAAAAGGAAGTTTTTTTGCAACCACGCTTTTTTAATTTTATCTTAAATTAAAAGAATCCATCTGTTTTTTTAATTCAGGAGTAGATGGTGTAAAAAAGTCCACTACCCCAAACTACTAATCCTAGTGATAAAAGTGTCTTGTTTTAGTAAAGACCATCGAAATACCAAGTCTATTACAAGCTTTTATTGTATCTTCATCTTTTATTGAACCACCCGGCTGAATAATCGATTTTATTCCATATTTTGCCGCAAGCTGCACAGTGTCATCCATAGGCAAAAATGCGTCTGATGCCAAGACTGCACCTTTTGTAAGTTCTGGGTTTGAATCAAGTGCTATCAGAGCAGCTCCAACTCTATTTGGCTGTCCCGCTCCAACGCCAATAAGCACTCTGTCCTTTACAACAGCAATCGCATTTGATTTTGTATTCTTAACAATTGTTTGACCAAACCGCAAATCAAAAATCTCATCGTCAGTTGGAAAAATATTTGTAACAACTTCAATGTTCTCATCATATGGAGATGATAGGTCTTTCTCCTGAACCAGAACGCCGCCAATGACACTCTTAAGTTTTATATTGGTATCATCAAAGATCTTATATTTAAAATTTTTATATTCCATTAAACGTAGGTTCTGCTTTTTTGTTAGAATCTCAATTGCCTCTTTCTCAAAATACTCTGCAACAACTATCTCCAAAAATATATTTGATAGTATATTTGCAAGTTCTCCATTTACAACGCCCTTTATACCAACAATCCCTCCATATATAGAGACCTTATCCATCTCATATGCTCTTGTAAAAGATTCCAAAGGAGAATTTTTTGATGCCACACAGCAAGGGGTTTGATGCTTAAGAGCAACAGCAGAATCATTCTCCAAATCTGATAGCATAAGTATAAGTGTATCAATATCAGCAATATTATTATAGCTTAGCTCTTTTCCCCATATTTTTCCATCTGTAAAGAAGCTTGACAAAGAGTCCTCTTTAAAAGTTGGAATTGAGTAGTATGATGCCTTTTGATGAGGATTCTCTCCATAACGAGTATTTATCTCTCTCTTTAGAGTAACAGTCATCTTATTATTAAAATTCAAATCTTTTGTTAAGAACGTAGATAGTGTATCTGTTATTAGAGAATCGTAGTAGGCAATCTCTTTGAAAACTTTTACAGCAAGTCTGAATCGTAAATCCTGTGGAATACCGCCATTTTTAATATTATCAATAATATCTTCATAATCAGAAACAGATATAACAGGACATGCAAACAGATAGTTCTTTGCACAGGCTCTAAGCATTGTTGGTCCGCCAATATCTATCATCTCAATAAGTTCAGATAGATTTTTATTGTTTTCAGCAACGAGTTTTTCAAAAGGGTATAGATTTACAACAACCAAATCTATATTATCAAGCTTAAGAGCTGCACTTTCATCATCTCTCTTGTTAAGAATTGCTCCATGTATCTTTGGGTGAAGTGTCTTTACTCTCCCGCCAAGAATCTCATTTTGCCCTGTCCACTCTTCTATTGAGATGGCTTTAATGTTGTTTTCCAATAATAGATTGTATGTCCCGCCTGTAGAGAGAATTT
The DNA here is from genome assembly GCA_031549085.1 of Spirochaetota bacterium. Taxonomy (GTDB): domain Bacteria; phylum Spirochaetota; class GWE2-31-10; order GWE2-31-10; family MWDO01; genus JAVBQL01. The sequence continues at coordinate 13,030 of JAVBQL010000013.1, read as the reverse complement.
CTACTCCGTTTTCAGATAAAAATTTAGCAAAATCTACTATATCAGTCTTGTCATAAACGCTTATTAAAGCTCTTTTTATTGTAAGTTTTTGCATAAAAAAATCCTTGTTCTGTTTTGGTAATATTAGATAGACACAATCTATACTGTGTTTTGAATCAAATTTCTAAAGTACAACTAATCTGGTTGTGGTTTCAACTTTTTATTCTTCTCAATATCCTCTTTTACATGATATGGATCCAGTCTGTCCTTTGCATCTTGCTCAATTTTATTTAGGATTACCTGTGAGAGAATAACATATTTTTGATTCTCAACCCTTTGTGCTTCACTGAAGCCCTTGTTATTCTCAAAATCTTTTATAACTTTATTGAAACATGATATTGCTTTCTCAATCTCATTCTTTTTATAGAGATTAAATCCAATGTTATAATCAATAGGCAGAGAGTTTTCTGATGGAAACTTCACATAGATCTCTTCCAAAAGTTCAATTGCTCTATCATACCTGCCCATATTACTGAATCTTTGTGCTTCCAAAAGGTATTTATCCACATTCCAAGTGTCATCGGGTTTATTTGGTTTGAAAGTTGAGCAAGAAAATAGGATAGATAGTAGGCAAAATAAAATAAAAAATTTTCTCATAATTTAATTAGTCCAAAAAAAGTAGGAGTTGTTTTGTATGGTAACTACTTTTAGTTAAGTTTATATTAGTTATATAGAAGATGTATCAAAAAAAAGATAAAATGTCAAAATATTTAGGGGAGTTAAAGTTTAATGTAGCCTAAAAACTTAAGAGAGATCTCTTTTTAATAACGAAATAAAAAAATCTTTTAAAATTAGAGAGGCTTTTGTGATATTGGTAAAAAACTCATCTCTATTATTGTAATCAGTTGTTACAAGGATCGGAATGATATTTTTAAAATGAACAGCAGCAAAAAAAGTCTCCATATCAATGATATCAAAGTTGATATTAAGTTTTTTACCTATTAAATCGACCTCATTCAAATCAATACTCTTTGTAATGGTCAACAGGGTATGATTTGTAGAGGATCTATTTTTAAGCTTGATAATTTTATCCTCATAATAGATGTTGTTTGGAGAAACTGTGGTAAGCAGTGGTATATCGCCAATAACTCCGCATGTTCCAAATTTAAAATAGGTTGTTTCAGAGTCATTATTTAAATTATTATCAAAGCTATCAAAAAAAACCTTTGCTCTCTCTCCTATTCCGGTGATATATATTTTTATATTGATATCTCTATATTCAGAATAAAAAAGAGAGCCATCTTTTATAAATTTTATGCTGGTTTGATATAGAATAGGATTTATCTCTTTTTCTGATGCAGCGAATATTACAACATCCATTTTTAGCTCTATCCTGTTTTTGTGCAGTATAACTAGATTATTTCCAAAGAATTTACTATCTGACAAAAAACTATATAATTATTTTGACAAAAAAGTCTACTCATAATAGAATATTTCGTATGCTATCATAATTTATCTGGAGCTTTTATGCCATCTTGTAATATTTTGTTTATAGGTGCAGAGTATCGAGGAATTGCTAAGAGGGGTGGCTTGGCCGATGTTATTGCTGATATGCCAACAGAGCTTAGAAACAATAATATAGAGGTGGCGGTGATTATCCCATACTATGAGATAGTAAAGAACAAAACGACCTTTATTAAAGAGTTTACTGTAAAGTTTGGCAAAAATGAGCGGCTGGTTCAGCTCTATACAACAGAAGTTGATGGTTTTGATGTCCACCTGCTTAAATGTGATGAGTTTTTTGGCGGGATTTATGGAGAGGTCTATATAAATAGTGATAAATATAAGCATGGACCTTTTGAAGATGATGCAAAGAGGTTCTCATTTTTTTGTGAGGCAGTCCTTCAGATACTTACAAGCTATGACAAGTTTGCAAATATAAATATCCTCCATTGCCATGACTGGCACACTACAACATTGATGACTCTATTGAAGTACAAAGAGCGTTTCAAAGATATAAATGGACGTGTGAAGACTCTATTCACAATCCATAACCTTGACTATCAAGGGGTTAGACCCTTCTCCACAAAGGACAATAAAGATAGGCTTATCTCTTTTGAGAGCTGGTTCCCTGATACATATAAAGTGATAAAAAATAGTAATGAGATAATGGGTAAGATAAGAGATGTGAAGGATACAAAATGTTTCTCATCTATGAGAGCAGGTATAAACCTCGCAGATTTTGTTAATACTGTAAGTCCAACATATGCCAAGGAGATTACTCAAAAAGATGACATTGAGAGGAATTTTTTTGGTGGGCGTGGGCTTGAAGAAGATCTCAAAAAGAGGGAGAGTAACGGATCTTTAGTTGGGGTACTGAATGGCATTGATTACTCGAAATTTGAGATAGAAGAGATGAAAAATAGCATAAAAAATGGAGCTGAAGAGGAACTAAATGAGATTAAAAAGAGAACAAAAAGGGAACTTTTGTTAAACTTCGTGGAAGATATTAAAGAGTTTATAGATGGTTCTCTTTTAGAAAATGGAGCAAGTTTAAAAAAACATCTTAAAGATTTTGATTTTGAAAAAGTTATTGAAAAACCGATGGTTGTCTCTGTTGGCCGTGCAGCAACTCAGAAGCTTTCCATAATATTGGAGAGTTATAAAAATGATATATTAATAAATGAAGTTTTAAAGAGAGATATCTTTTTTGTCTGCATAGCAAATGGACAGCTCTCAAAAAAACTAGAGATTATCAATGATCATAAAAATGGGTTCTATCTGGCAGGTTTTATGCCAGAGGACTTTACAAATAAAATATATGTTTCTGCTGATTTTCTCTTTATGCCATCAGACTTTGAGCCTTGCGGAATCAGTCAAATAATTGCTTTAAAGAGCGGGACACTCCCAATTGTCAACAAGGTTGGAGGGCTAAATGATACTGTGATTAATGAGAAGACAGGTCTTCTATTTAGCGGGGAGAGTAGGGAGGAGTCGAAAGAGAATCTTATAAAAACTGTTGATAGGGCAGTTTCGATCTTCTATAATGAGAGAGAGCATTTTCTAGAAATGAGAGAGACAGCATCAAAACAAGACTTCAGCTGGAATCAATCTATAAAGAAGTATATCGAGATCTATTCAAAGCTGCTTGATAGGTAGGTTGGAGTATCATCTCTTTTTGAATAGTGTTTCTAAAAAAATAGCCTTAAAATTTATGATTTTAATTTTCATCATATTTTATGGAGCTCTATTTTTTTATAAAAGAGTCAACTAAGGAACCTAATAGTCCTGTTGCGTTATTTATATTGCGAGTTTGTTCATTATTCTTGGTGCCATCTCTAAATCTTTTATCTGACTTTCCAGACCAAAATGAGAAGAAAAGTATAAGAACTGCAAGTGCAAAAATTAATACTACAATAAGTTTTGAGATCATTGCAACAAAGCCATAGAGTATCCCTATTGGTCCAGAAAGTTTAATATTCATTACAAATGTTAAAACGAAAGATGCCAGCAGTACCAAACATCCGATAGCAATTATAAATGTTCCTACTTCAGAATTATCTCCTATTAGGATCATAGAAATAGTTAGCAATAGTAGCGAAGTGGAGAATAATATAAAATCAAGCCATCCCCAAATAATAATGCAATCTGTTTTTTCAGATAATATTTTTGCTGAAATGAAAACAATAATTGGTAGCCCGATAAATATTATAAGACCAATATAAGCTGCTGAATCTGAACTATTTTCCATAATATAATACTCAATACCTATAATATAAATTTCCTACCTTTGAAGCTTCTCTGCCATATCATAAGCAGAGGGAAATTCCTTTATAGTATCATTCTCATAGGTGATTGGAACAACTATTTCACCCCTCTCATTAATAATACCATACTTCCCGGCAAGCTCTATGAAAGCAAAGCCCTTATCAAAGTGTAGACTATCACCATCAAATTCTTGAACAAGTGTCTTTAAATTTTTATCTATAATTGATGACTTGCCACTATTTAATCCTATTAAAATTAACCCCTCACCAACAGGCTCACCTATCCAATTATGCTCTATGTGAAGAAGCAGTTTGCCTGAAGTGTCGACTATGCCCCACTTATCAGCGATTTTAGCAGCCACCAATCCATCTTGAAGATATCTTATCTCATCAAAGAGAGTTGTTGGAATAAGTATATTGCCGCTCTTATCTACAAGGCCATACTTGCTTCCATTGAATATTTTAAATAGTCCATCATTAAAATCATCTATACTATGATATTCAAGAGGGAGAAGAATTTTACCGCTGTTGTCAATAAGCCCATATCTATCTCCATTTGATATTTTAGCGACACCCTCTTTAAAATCACCTATTGATGAATATTCAACATGAAGAACAATCTTTCCACTCTTATCAACTAAGCCATATAGCAAGTTATCTTTATCTCCCTCTGCTATTTTAGCGATTCCATCTCTAAACTCTTCAACCTTATCATAGATAATAGGTATGACTATTTTTCCATCTTCATTGATAAATCCAAATTTATCATTTTGTGTTGCTATGGCCAGCCCCTCTTTGAATGAACCCACTTGGAAATATCCCTCATAAGATTCGCTCTTTGCAATTGAGTTGCTATCCTCAGCATCTTTTGTAGGAATAACCTTTTTCCCCTCTTTATCTATAAAGCCATGGTAGTTATCTCCATATTGGTTTCGTCTTACCTCTGCGACCCCCTCTTTAAAATCGCCTATAAATGAGTATTCGGCTGGGACTACAATTTTGCCGGCTCTATTTACAAATCCATAATAGTCTCCTCTTCTTACTTTTGCGAGTCCCTCTTTAAAGTCACCTATAAATGAGTAGTCAAGAGGGAGAACCACTTTACCCTTTTTATCAATAAGTCCATAGCTGCCCACCTTTGATATCTTAAATAGACCATCTCTATAATCATATATACTTGAATATTCAATAGGAATGATAATTTTGCCTATCTTGTCGATAAGTCCATACTTGTCCTCTTTTGATACTTCAGCAACTCCATCTTTAAGCACTCCTATCTCTCTATATTCAATAGGAAGAACAATCTTTCCTTTTTTATCAATTAGACCATATCTATTATCACTATCTTTAACAATTGTTAATCCATCTCCAAATTTATCAATTTTACTATATTTTTGAGAAAATAGCAGTGCAGATGACAGAAGAAGGATAGCAAGTAGAACAACTTTTTTTTTCATCATTATTTCCTTAATTAATTATATTTTCATAATAATATTGTAAAAATATATAAGAATAGACCCTTTCTAGAGTCCGTTCACGAAAAATGAAGATCTTTATTATAATTTATTAATTAATGAAAAGTCAATTTTTTTTACTTTTAAAAAAATGAATTAACAATCCTTCATATTTACAATTTTTTTGACAAACTTCTATTTTTCTAGTATAGTCTCTCTATTCAAACAGAACTATATTTAAGAGGTCATATTTATGAAGATAATAGAGGGTTCATTCTGTGGTGAAAACAAGAAATTTGCTATCGTTGTTGCTCGTTTCAACTCTTTTTTAACAGAGAGATTGCTTGAAGGGGCTATCGATGGTCTTGTTAGGCATGGAGTTAATGAGAATAATATAACTATTATAAAGATACCAGGGGCATTTGAGATTCCGCTTGCTTCTATGAAGCTTGCAGAAAAAAAAGAATTCGATGCAATAATAACACTTGGTGCAGTGGTTAGAGGTGATACTCCCCACTTTGACTATGTGGCTGCAGAGGTCTCAAAAGGTGTTGCAGCAGTCAGCATGAAGACTGGTATCCCTGTGATATTTGGTGTTCTAACCACAGATACCTTAGAGCAGGCTGAGGTTAGAGTTGGCGGAAAGGGAAACAACAAGGGTTTTGATGCTGCTATGACCGCTTTGGAGTTAGTCAACGCTTTGGGCAATATATAAAAGGTCTAAAATTTTTTATGTTTAAAAAATATCTCGAACTTTTCATCTCTTTTTTTAAAATAGGAGCCTTTACCATAGGTAGCGGCTATGCTATGATTCCGCTTATAGAGGTTGAGGTTGTTAATAAAAAAAAGTGGATAGAGGAAGAGGAGTTTGTTGATATGCTTTCTCTTGCTCAATCATGTCCGGGAGCAATATCACTTAACATTGCCGTCTTTGTTGGGTTTCGTTTGGCAGGCTTTTTTGGAGGATTAATAACAATAGTAAGCGTTATTTTGGCACCTGTTCTTGTTGTGCTTTTTATATCAATGTTTTTGATAGAGACAAAAGATAACCCAGTGGTTATAAAAGTTTTGAAGGGGCTAAAGCCTGCTATATGTTCACTTATGATATATACTCTTTTTAGTTTTATAAAAAAAGCAAAGACAATCAGCAAAATGTTTAAATATGTTATTATAGCAGCAGCTGTAACTTTCTGTGTTATAAAGCTTTCAATTACACCTATTCTATTTATAATCGCTGCCCCGATTGTGTCAATAAGTTTTTTTATGATAAGAGAGAGGATTGAAGCTAAAAAGGGGAAAAAAGCAAATATAGATGGTGATAAAGATGATGACGATGGGGAGTTTTTAGAATAATGATCTATGTAAAAATATTTTTAACATTTTTTAAGATAGGTATTTTTGGTTTTGGTGGCGGTTACTCAATGCTCCCGCTTATTCACAAAGAGGTTGTCGCTATAAATGAGTGGATAGGTGAAGATGATTTTATAGATATTGTCGCGATCTCTCAAATAACCCCAGGGCCTGTAACAATAAATTCTGCGACCTATGTTGGTTATAAGGTTGCTGGAATCCCAGGCTCAATTATGGCAACAGGCGGAGTTATAATGCCATCAATCATAATAATGTTAATAATCTCCATTATGTTCGCCGCGTTGAAAGATAATAAATATATGAAATATGCAATTAGGGGGCTTAGGCCTATTACTATTGGGCTGATTGCCTCAGCATGTTATCTTATGTTTGATGGGGTGTTGATTGATTATAAGGCAATACTAATATTTGTTACTGCTCTTATTCTTATGCTGTTTGTCAAAAAGGTAAACCCAATTGTCTGGGTATTTATCGCGTGTTTTGTTGGTTTTGTGATTTACTAATTGACTCATGTCTCTTCATATCTCTCTTTCTAAACTCTACCTCTTTAAAGATCTCTTCAATATTACCAGTTATTGTGTTTTTCTCTACAATAATGTTTTTATTCATAAGTATATGATTTTTTACCTCCATAGCATCTTCGCCAGAGAGTCCAACCATCTTTAAGAGCTCTTCAAGACCAAAGTTAAATGTATATTTTTTGTTTCTAACAATTGGTATCTTCTGTTTTTCAAGCTGTATTAATAACATATCATATGTTCTTGCTATGTTGCTTGTTAAAGAGAGATTTGATAACTGTCTGTAGACTACCCATGTTCTCTCAGCCAATAGGGAGATTAGCCTAGCAATTAGCTGCGGTTGACTTGTTATCATAGAATTGAAGTTATCCTTATTTACAGCCATAAGGTTTGTGTTTCCATATGAGATTGCAGAGGCTGATCTAGGTTTATTTTCCAAAAGGGCCATCTCTCCAAAGATATCACCATCTTTTAGAACGGCCAAAAGCACCTCTTTGTTATCAATTATTTTTGTAATCTTTACACTTCCACTTTGCAAAATGTATAGTTCAGTTCCCGGCTCATGTTCACAGCAGATCATTGTGTTGTTTGGATAACTCCTCTTAATCTCAGCTGCTGTGGCATCAAGGTATACTGCTCTTGAGAGTGTCTTTATCCTCTCAATTTCAGCTTTCGCTTTTGCAACCAGATCCTTGTTGTCACAATATTGAACTAGCTTATGAAATGCATAGTGGGCAAGGTTATATTCTCTCTTCTCCAAATAATATTTAGCTACATTATATATGTTTGATATATCATCATTTATAAAAGAGGCTTTTTTGAAAGTTTTTTCAGCTATCGCATGATCAAGCTCTCTCAATTTTTTTGAGAAAGAGAGGATAATCTTCATTGCAATGGGTGAGTTCTTAACGATAAGCTGTGGAAACTGCTCTTTTGTAACAGCAATTACAAGCACATCAGTTAGTGCAACAACAGTCTCTGTATGTGCCTGCCCTGACATGAGGGCAAGTACTCCAAAAAAGTCGCCGGGCTTTAAAACTACGTCAGGGATTCCACCAAACTCTCTGATTGATTGTACAGTCCCAGATTTTATTATATAAAAACAGCCATCAGTGGGTCGTCCCTCCATTGTTATATATGCATCTTTCTTAAAAGAGAGAAGGTTAAGCTTTAGATCACTCATTTGGTGCTCCAAAAGGAATATTTGTTCTTTGTTTAGTTTTAAAAAAATAGAGTATCTATTATCTAATTTTTTAATGCCTAACTAAATTTATATCAAACTATGATAAAAATATCAATTATTTAAGCCCATCAATAAATAAAAAAAAAAAATTATAATTTATACTTCTTTATTAAGTCGGCAAATTCTCTAGTTTCTTTTAACACAATAAACTCTTCAGCAGATAAAATTTTATCAAAGTCTCTATATTTATTCTCAAAAGCCTTTGTTAAATTTTCTAAAGCCTGCTTCTTATCACTATAACCCTTTGCGTAGACCTTGGCAAGCTCTACATAGTAGTCTGGATTATCTTTTACTATAGCGATTGCTTTATTAAAATAGTCTCTGGCCTCTTTATACTGAAGAGCCTTATTTTCTAATAGACCCAATCGATAGAAAAGGTCTGCATTATTGGTCTCCAATGCAACAAGCTTTTGATAAAATTTTCTGCTCTCTTCAAATTCGCCTTTTGTATAGTAATAGTTGGCTATATTGTATAATGCTGGAAGAAATTTTTCATCTTTCTCATATGCTTTTAGAAAATAGCTTATACTGCTGTTTTGATCCCCAAGCTTTTGATAACAGAGACCCATATTGAAATAGCCATTTGGATCTTTTTCATAATCGGTAACATATAAACTGTAGGTTGCAAGCGCCCTTTGATATGAGCCAATCAGATAGTAGTTGTTTCCCAATGTTAGAAGCAGTTTTTGATCAAAGTCACTTATCTCTTTTTTGTAATATTTTTTTACAAGGAGTTCAACCTCATCATACTGCTTGTCCATTTGGTAGGATAAAATAAGGTTTAATATGGCCTGACTGTTTTTTTCGTTATATTTTACTGCCTTTGAATACATATCAATGGCTTTTTTATACTCTTTCTTGCTATAAAACTCATTGCCAATGTTGTAGTAGTCTACAGAAATCTCGCTTTTCTTCATAGTTTCGCATGAGAAGAGCAGAATAATTGATAAAATAAAAATAAAACTATTTCGGTTTAATATAAGCAATAGTAACCCCGCTGCTTCCTTCACCACTTTTTGCGGCTCTGTAAAAATTAAATAGATTTTTGTTCTCATTAAGCCATTTTAGGACACTCTCTTTAAGAACACTTTTGCCATTAGAATGGTTTCCTGCACCATGTATTATAAAGACTTTTATCTCTGTAGAGGTTTGTGCCTTTAGAATCTCTCTTTTCAGATGAGCAATTGCCTCTTTTACACTCATTCCATGCAAATCTATTTTAAACTCTTTTTGTACTCGCTTTTTTACATTTTTTTGTGGGCTACTCTTTTTGCTGCTAGAATCTTTATCAATATAATTATTGTTCTTTTCCCACTCTTCCAATATTTTGGCAAAATCGTCCATAAAATCTATTTTATTGGACTTATCATTCTAAGAAAGTCAACACTCTCTTTTAGAACCTCAACTGTCTTTAGTATCTCCTCTTTTGTATTCTCTCTGCCAAGAGAGAATCTTATAGAACTATGTGCAATCTCTGGACCAACACCCAAAGCCATAATCACTGGGCTTGGGTCAAGAGAGCCTGATGAGCATGCACTTCCAGTACTTACCGCAATGCCCTCTAGATCTAACCTTAATAGTATAGACTCACCCTCTATTTTTTTGAAAGAGATATTTGTTGTACCTGGCAGTCTCATGGTTTTGTGTCCATTGACTTTTACATCAGGTATATTTTTTACTATCTCACTTTCCAAAAGGTCTCTTAGTGATGAGAGCTTTTTTATCTCATCTTTCATCTCAATTTTTAACATTCTGAAGGCTTCGCCAAGGGCAATAATACCAATTACATTCTCTGTCCCTGCTCTGAATGAGTTCTCCTGATGCCCACCAGTGATTAGAGGACAGATTGGTGGAGTCCCTTTTCTTTTAAAGGTTACACCAATCCCTTTTGGAGCATATATCTTATGTCCCGATAGAGAGAGATAATCAACTTTTATCTTTTGTAAATCTATATCAACTTTACCAATAGCCTGAACTGCATCTGTATGGAAGAGTATATTATTCTCTTTTGCTATCTTTGATATCTCTTCTATTGGTTGTATTGTTCCAATCTCATTATTTGCATACATTATTGATATAAGTTTTGTCTCTTTTTTTATTGCCTTTTTTAGCGACTCTATATCAACCATTCCATATTCATCTACGCGTATATATGTAACTTCTATATTTTCACTCTCAAGGCACTTAAGTGTACTTATCACAGATGGATGCTCTATCACACTGCTTATTATATGTACTCTCTCCTGTGTTCCGCACATTTTTCCACAATGGGAAGCAATTCCCTTTAAAATTGTATTATTTGATTCTGAACCGCAAGAGGTAAAAGTTATCTCACTTGGCTCACAGTTTAAAAATGAAGCAATCTCTCTTCTTGCGCTGTTTATCATCTCACGAACAACTCTTCCGCTTGTGTAGACAGAGCTTGGGTTTGAATAGAAGTCGAGAGAATCTTTTATTATCTCTTTTACCTTTGGATGAAGCGGTGTTGTTGAGTTGTTATCTAGGTAGATCATATTAAAAGTCTCCTTAAAAGTTTTTAATTATTGATTCTTTCTAAACCCCTGCCCCCTTTTTCAAAAAGTGGGATAATAAAAACCAGTTTTTTATTAAAAGAAAGTTAAGGTTTGCATGCTGCAGTATAAAAGTCGTTTTTTGTTAAAAATTGCTTTCAGCAATTAATACAAAAATTTTTATTATATATATATTGCGGCATGCAAACTTTGTTTGTTAAATAAAACTTCATTTTTAAATTTCAAAGGGGATAGCTAATTCTCTTTGAAATACTTCTCTACATACTCTTTTTGAATAGTTTTTATCTTCTCGATACACTTTCCGCAGCCAGTACCAACCTTTGTCCTCTCCTGAAGGGTCTTAAAATCCTTCACTCCCTCCAAGACCTCCATCTTTATATCTTCCATAGTTACATTTAGACACTCGCATACAATAATTTTATCATCACCGCTCTCTATCTTGTTGTGCATATTATTCTTTGCATAGTAGTCATTTATTGCCTCACGCAGAGCTTTGTCCCCAAGCACAGAGCAGTGAATCTTATTTGCAGGAAGCCCGCCAAGCTTGCTCATCACCATCTCTGGTGTTATTTTGTATGCCTCTTCCAAAGTCATTCCGCCATTATCTGTCACCATAACACTTAGCATTGAGGTTGAACCTATCGCACTTGCACAGCCAAAGGTCAACCACTTTAGGTCATATATTCTATTATCTTTTACTTTTATAAGAATTTTCATCATATCTCCGCAAGCAGGAGAGCCAACATAGCCAATGCCATCGGCATTATACTCCTCTTCAGAGACAGTAAGTATATTTCTAGGTTTCAAGAAATGGTCTTTAACAACATCAGAATAGTTCCAGCCAACCCTATTTTCCATAAAATGGAACTCCTTTATTAGTCTATTAATATATTGTTAAAATATAGGATCTAAAGGAAAAAGTCAAACTCTTTATACCTATTTGTAATTTTTTTATTATCAAGATTATTCAAAAAATATTTTTAAACATTTCCCAAAAAACCTGAAGAGTTTGCCGCTATTTTTGAAAAATATGTGGTATGTTTACTCTATTTTGAAGTAATATTTGTTTTTAAATTATATAATAAGGAGTAATGCTATGGATAGAGACCCAGTTGAGATTTTAATGAAGAGGGTTGATGAAATTTTTAAGCAAAATGAGAGAAATAGTCATGGGCGTAAAAAGTATAATCCAACCTTTATTAGTAAGCGGAAGGATTTTGAAGAGAGAGTTTATTGGGCAAAACTTCATAAACATGGAGACAGGTTTCCTGTTCTATATGATAAGAGGTGGGAGGAGAGAAGCTTTGATGATAGGCTTAGGCTTGCTGACTTCTGTGATATTCTTATGAGCGAGGGCGTTGATGTAAAGGAGATAACTTTTGATGATTTGGTTCTTCTTGATGAAAACCTCGAGAGTTTGGAGCGAGATATCAAGAATGGCAGGGTTAAGGTAAAGGAGTTTGATGAGACAAATGATGTAAACCTTGTGCCTTTGAAGGTGAAACTTGCTATCCTTAAGGGTGGCTATAAAGTTGAAGATGCTCTAGTTGGAGATGGAGTCTCTATATCAACAGCACACGATATGGCAAAGAGCAAGGAGCTAAACGATTTGATAGATGAGCTATTTAACCCAAAACCAAACGACTACTACAAAAGTGCCAACAGTGCCTTTAGAGACTACTTTATGGGGCTTAAGGATATTCCAATATTTGTTGGAGGAGAGTTTCGCGAGAGTACTGTTATTGCCCATGTCCACTATGATGATGAGAAGAATATTAGGGAGACAATAAAAATAGAGTTTAATCCAATACACTACTATAAAATTTATGATGCTCTTAAAAAATTGTCAAGGAGGGCAAAACTTGATGGAAATGATGCAACTTATATAAGTGTTTTGTTTCATGAGTATCAGCATGCGATGCATGTGACTCGTAATAAAAAATTCAAATTGCCAGATAAAGATGACTCTAAAGATAAGCCAAAAGGTGATAATAGAGCCCTCTATGAGGGTATGAATGAGATGGTGGCTCGCTTGGATACGGCTAGAATTTTGCAAAAGATGTATGGCGGGACTGGCTATGATAATGTTGAATACTTTGACACATTAAGCAGAAATGATCTTTTTGCTAGGGAAGAGATTAACATAATCTATCAGGAGATAAGTAAA
>JAVBQL010000025.1:0-6687 GCA_031549085.1 Spirochaetota bacterium | reverse complement strand
AGCCTTAGACCAAACATCTCTAAACAAGATGCAAGTCTATTATACACTATTATTTGTGATTATCAATTGTTTTTTTACCATTGTTTTATTTTCTTTTTTTATCCTATATAATGGTTAGTTTGACTTACTTCTCACAAATGTCCTATCAGCATCTAACAATCGTTAAATTGCCATTTCTGATTTCCGTGTCATTACGATAATATCAAACGAGCGAACACTACTTAAAAGAAAAGAAAAAGTAATTTTATATAGATTGGGGGTTTTACCCCCAATCTATATAAAATTACTTTTTCTTTCTCTTTTTTTTGAATGCTGTTTGTCCATTAAGTGCAACTTGCTAATAAGTAATAAACCAAAAAGATTTTAATATCTGTTAGGTTAGAATGGCTATAATTAATAATAGTATTGAAACTGACCATTGAGTATTTATGTGAGTGGTGCTTAAAAATGGATGAATCTAATTTCACTCTTATTGTTAGTCACATAGACGTTCAAATCACGACTCTTTCCATAAGCAGCAGAAAATAGTGTATATTGGGAATGGATAATCTTCTGATTATCCATCTTATAGGTAAAATCATATGTTCCACCTATATTAACCAGCTGGACTTCATGTGGTATAGTATTATTCATATAAAAATTAGTTTTTGCACCACTCATATCCAAATCTATATATGAAGCAGACTCAACTGAATCAAGATAGAGGTTAAGCAATCCATTACTATTTTTTATAATCGCATCTATCTTAACAGCATTTTTCATATTAAGATTTATATTTGATGAGTATGAATCAACCCTCAATATTGTCCCATAAAAATTTATATCAACATCTGACTTTACATTTATTATATCAAGATCACCCAAAAAACCATTAATAGAGACCTTCCCATTTGTGCTATTGATAAAAATAAATGATAGATTGTATGGTATATATATTTTTAATTCAATTTTTCCATCAATGCTTGGTGGGATTTTAGTCTTTATGGTAAGCTTTGAATCTTTTTGAGATATATCAGTAGTCATAAATGAGAGGTCATTATTCAAACCAGAATAGAGAACCTTTCTCGTATCAATCTCTATAAAATTTTGAGACCACCCTTCAATATCTATTGTCCCATTGTTGCCCTCTATCTCTATAGATTTAATCAAATTTTTCTCTCTATACTTGTCAGAGACCTCTATGGTGTTTTTTGAGTTGTTTTCGCATGATACAAATAGTGATACTACCAAAAAAATAATATAAAATATCTTCATAACCAATTTTCTTTATTAAGTCTCTCTATCTCAAATTTGTCTCTAAATATTTTTGTGCATTTGTCTTTACAACCTGCACCTTATCATTGCTGGCAATATCCTCAACCTCACCCCAAAGAGATGAGTTCTCTATATTTGCAACAGCTTTCAAACCACCAAGCCTAATAAGATAATCCTCAGACTTAAGAAGCTCAGATATTATTGGATCAACAAGGTTAGATCTTGAGCCAACAATATTTTTCGCTATTTGTTCCCTCTCTTTTTTGTCACCTCTCATATAGATATCAAGTAAAAATGGCACATTATCAGAGTCTGGCTTCGCTGCAACGCTCCTGCTTATAACATTTATGTTTGAAGCAGAGAACCTCTTATCACTATAGAGCTTTTTTATCTCCTCTATTCCACTATTTCCAAGACACAAGAGTGTTGCAAAAGCCTCCTCTTTTACCTTCGGAGAGGGGTCATTTTTCATTTTATATAAAACAATAGGGATTGAAGAGGTGTCCTTGTTTAGGACTATCCCTTTAAGCGCATTTATTCTTATAGCCTCATTATTGTTCATAAGCATCTTGTTTAATATTGGAATAACGGCACTGTTCTCAAAAGAGCTTATCGAATAGGCTGCATACTCCTGTACCCTTGAATCACCATCATTCAGATTCTCCTCTATTTGAGGAAGTGATGAGATATCACCAATCTTAAGTAGGGCCACCATTCCATTGATTATCATAAATTTGTTATTATTTTTATTGGATATAATTGTCTGCAAATAGGGAACAGCCTCTTTTGTCTTGTTTTCACCAAAAAATATAATAAGCTTTCCCTTTATATCATCAGATAGTGGCTCTCTATCACTGCTTGTGTCATTAAGCCTCTCAAGAAGAGGCTCTGAAAACTCTGCCCTCTTCATTACAGAGATGGCATCTGTTGCGGCAGACTTTATAATAATATCATTATCCTCAAGTTTTTTAAGGATAAAATCAGACTCTCTTTTTGAACCAACTTTAGAAAATGTCATAAGTGATGCTGTTATCAAAGACCTATCAGCATTCTCCTTTGAAGCATCTTCATATATTAGATCTATCATAGACTCTGGACAGTTTTTTGTTTTTGCTATGTAATTTATAAACTCTATTTTTGAAGAGGGTGATTTCAACTTTTTATATCTCTCCTCAAGCTTGATATATATATCGCCACTTGGAGAGGCTGGAAGCTCCTTCAATAGTGATGAAACCTCAGAATCGATTCCATATTCTAAAATCTCATTAGCTCTTATGTCAGAAACAGCTCCCTTCTCTTCAGAAAAGAGATTAAAGCTCAACATCAAAACAACTATTATAAGAATGTATCTCATATTTTATTAAAAATCCCCCTAAAGTAATTTAAGTGAAATTAATATATTTTCATATAACCATTCAATCTTAAATTATCTTAATCAATACTATAAATATTGGTTTTTAACTATACTTTAATAGATAAAATTTGTCAAAAAAATAAAATTTCTTTTTTTAAACCTTATCCTTTTTTGACTGATATCTTTAAGGAATTAATATTTTTTAAAGAAGCAAATTTATAATTCAAAAATAGTGATTATATGAATTGGGGGGTATGTTGGAAATTATGCCCCCCTTAAATTTAGCTGGTAGCCATCCTGCTAATAAAAGATTTAGAGTCCCCATAAGAGAAATCTAAAACCTTACCTATGCTCTCTGCCCTACTAGACATATCCTTTATGGACTCTTCAAAATCCTCATTTATACAAACTTTGTTTGGGTATAATAGATAGTTCTCTTTTATCCCCTTTGGGGTAATATTTGGCATAATCACATTTGCTCCCCATGTAAGCATAAGCTCCCTGCCGTTTGGAACAAGCGATGCCGCTGCGGTGGTTGCAGGTATATTGGAGAGCGGAAGTGCAATTCTAATAAGTGCAGCAGCCTTTAGAGTGAGCTCTATACCAGACTGCTCAAAGTCAGCAAGAGGCGTATCTGGACTTGGAATAAATGGTCCAATACCAACCATATCAAAACCATATTTTTGACAGAGCAAGATATTATTAATAAGAGTCTCTTCAGTCTCATTTGGCAAGCCAGTCATAAAACCGCTTCCAACCTCAAAACCAAGCTCTCTAAGGTTATCAATTGCAAGAAGCCGATCTTTTAAAAATAGTCCATCTCTTAGAAATTTATAGTTATCTTCGTCAGATGTCTCAAACCTCATCAAATATCTATTAACCCCTGCATCTTTTAGTATCTTATAGTCAGAGTAGCTTCTGATACCAGCACTTAGAGTAACTCTAATATTTTGGTCTATCTCTCTAATTTTTTCTACAAGCTCAACAATTTTTTGAATAGGTTCACTCCCTCTCTCTCCGCTCTGCAGAACAAGTGTCTTTATTCCAAACTCATATGCCCTCTTTGCAATCTCCTCAATCTCTTTTAGTGAAAGTTTATACCTCTTAATTTTTCTGTTTCCCTTTCTTATGCCACAGTAGAGACAATTTTCATCACAGAGGTTTGAAAATTCTATAAGCCCTCTTACAAATATCCTATTTCCATATAGTTCACTGCATATTTTTGAAGCTCTCTCTTTTAGGGTCTCTGGCTTGTTTATATAATATTTTATTTCATCTCTATCCATCTTCTTAATCTCAATAATTTTGATAGTTAAAACTCAATATACTCTAATTTAAAATAAAAAAAAAGGTTTTATCTTTATATTCCATTTATTATACTTTTACTTGTATTAAAATAAGAAAATAATTACATTTTGCTTAATGAAACATATTTCAAGCAAACAATTGCTTGACGAAATATGAAAAACAAATTATATTTATATAGATTCTATACATAAAAACTGGAGGTTTTATAATGAAAAGAGCTATGTTATTTATTTCGTTATTTCTATTCTCTCTTTCTCTTACTTTTGCGGCAGATGAGCCTGCGGGTAAGAACCTACCTGCTAAAGGTAAATATGATATGGTGTCAGATTATGAAGATGGTTTTGCAAAGGTAAAATCTGGCAATAAGTGGGGCTTTATCAATAAAGCTGGAGCAGAAATAACGCCTATTAAGTATGATGGTGTATCCGATTTTGAAGATGGCTTTGCCAAAGTAAAGGTTGGTGATAAGTATGGATTTATCAATGGCGACGGCAAAGAGATAACTGCTATCAAGTATGATAGTGCAAACGACTTTGATGATGGACATGCAAAAGTAAAAGTTGGAACCAAGTATGGTTTTATTGATAAAACTGGTAAAGAGATTACACCTATCAAATATGATGCTGCCAGTGACTTTAAAAATGATCGTGCTGGAGTAAAAGTTGGTGATAAATATGGTTTTATTGATGAGCTTGGAAGAGAGATCACTGCCCTTAAATATGACCAAATTTATGGTTATGAAGAGGATTTCGCAAGAGTTAGAGTCGCAAACAAGTATGGCTATATCAATAAAGGTGGTGCAGAGATTACACCAATGAAATATGATCAAGCATATGACTTTGAAGATGATATTGCAAAAATTGTCATTGGTAAAAAGAGGGGCTTTATAGACAAATCTGGTCATGAAAGCTTTACATCAAAATAGATTGTAGTTTTTCTACTATCTCCCCAATCCCTCTTCCTACATAGGAAGAGGGATTGGATTATCAAAAACAATATTATTTGCCTAAAAAAATATGAATAATATATTATAGAGAAAGTGGATAGTATAAATCGATTTTATTATACAAGTAAGGTAAAATTTTTGTTATACAACCCACTCTCTCTATCTTATCAATGTAGGTCAATTTTTTATTGATAATTATTTATCTCTTTAATTTTTTGCTAACACTAGCACTTTTCGCCATATAGAGAGCTTTTGGTTTTGTTATCTTAGCCCTAGCCTCTTTTACTAGAGCATTTTCAAATATCAGATCAAGAACGAAATCTACCAGACTCTCAAGAAGTTTGAAATCTGTCTTCTCTACTCTATCAATAATTTTCTGTGTTAAGAGATCATAATCAACACTCTCTTCAAGCCTCTCTCTCTCTCCATCAAGAACCTTTATCTTATAGGAGATCTCGATATTCTGTCTTCTCCTCCTCTCATCATCATTACAGCCAATTATTGCAGCAACAACTATCTTTTTTACTCTTATTGTGAACATAACCAAATCCTAGAAAAATATAGTTTAAGTCTATAATTAAATCAATTTATGTTATTTATTGATATAAAATAAACATAGATAATACATCAAAACCAAATATTTTTGTATTACTTTCTGTCAAGAAAGTTCTAACAAAAATCGACGTTTTTGTATATTATCTATGTTTATAATTTAATACTCTTTTTACTTGACTCTTAATTAAGCCCCCTTTTTGAAAAGTTTTTTTTCTAAACAAATGCCCTTTTTGATACATATTTTATACAAAAAGAGCATTACTTTTCTAATTTTTATGGGGGATTAGTAAAAAAACTATCTACCTATCTCTAATGCTTTGTTGAACATAGATTTGCTATTCTGTATAGCAGATATATTTGCCTCATATGAGCGAGTTGCACTAATCATATCCACCATTTCTGTAACCATATTAACATTTGGCATCTCAACATATCCCTTTTTTGGCCCACTCTTTATTGAGTCTGGGTGTTCAGGCATATATACAAGCCTTGGGGGTGCAGTGTCCTCTTTTATTTCAATAACTTTCACACCATTTCCCGGAGGGGTTTTTAGCCTCTCTGGAAGCAGTGGAGAGCGGTATACATGTTCATCATTACGAGGGCGAAGTATAACCATCGAGCGATTAAAAACCTTTCCAGATGCGGTACGTGTTGTATTAACGTTTGCTATATTGTTACTAATAACATCCATTCTAACGCGTTGAGCTGAAAGACCTGTACCAGAAACATTGATAGAAGAAAAAAGTCCCATAGATTCTCCTTTAATTTTTTTTCTAATAGTTATAGATTCGGCTTATTTATTTTTTTTATTATAGGTTTTTTTAGTGGTATCTTAAATTATGAAAACATTAAGAATATTAAATGGTTAGTAAAAATATTTTATAACTAATGTCCTATCAATATTTAATAATCGTTAAATTGTTATTTTTGGTTTCTGTGTCATTAAATAGATATATAACGAGTGAATGCTACTAAAAAAAGAAAAGAAGAAAGAAAAAGTAAATATTTAGAGGGGATAAAATCCCACCCTCTAAATATTTATTCTCTATTTTTTTTATTACGAAGTAACAAGCTCTGCTTATTTTTTAAAGTGCTGTTTGCCTATTAAGTGCGACTTGCTGATAAGTAATAAACCAAAAAGATTTTAATATCTGTGAGGTTGAAGTGGTGGTAACAGACAACAATATTGAAACTGGCCATGCTATAGGTATGTAAGCCTATAACAAAAAATAGTGCAAAAAAACAAAAAGGATATTTAGCTTTTCTCTCT
>JAVBQL010000017.1:0-42509 GCA_031549085.1 Spirochaetota bacterium | reverse complement strand
TAATAAAGTGAAAAATATCACTAGCTCCCAGTTTATCATTTTACAACAAAAATAGAAAAAATGAAAATTCTTTTGAAAAAAATAAAAATAAAAAATATTTTTTTAATATTTTGTACTAATTGTTTGAAATTATAGAGAAATCAACTTGTACACTCTATAATATCATATTCTTTTAATTTTAAGACAAATTAATATATAAGACTTCCTCTTTCTGAAATGGATTCTAAAGATATTTAGAAAGAGGTCTATTGCCAAAAAAGAGGGCTATTAAAAATCAGTCTTAATAGCCCTTTATTTAGAAAGAGTCGTTCACTCTGTCCCCATTTGATTTACATATCAACTAATTGTTAGTGATATGTAAATCAAGATAAAATCTATTTAACCTCTTCCACCAATATGACACCATTTGTTCCAGCACTAAATGTTACCTTTCCACCAGCAACCGTTCCTGTAGTATTATCATAGAAATTCTTAACATTAGTACCATCTGCAAATACACCAGACACATTAACTTGAACACTGCCAGTTTGACCGATAGCAATAACAACCTTATCATTAACGCTATTTTTAGCATAAATTCTTCCATAGGTCTTATTACCAAGATCTGTTTGAGAACCACCACCAACAGATATGTGTCTATATCTAAATTGACCAAGTTTTTGCCAGTGTGTCAAAACAGTATTATCTATAGACCCCCAATTCATATCAGAACGTGTTCCTTGAAATTCATCACTACCTGTTTCACCATATGGTCTTTTTGTTTCATCTCCATAGTATATTTGTGATCCTCCTGGAGTTAAAACAAGTGCCGTTCCAAGATTTATTAAATTATTTCTATTACTTATAAAAGATGCAGTATCATGAGAAGAGATATAGCTTAGTGTATTGAAATCTGGATCGCTATTTATGCTCGCAGCATAACCAGCCCACACTCCTCCAATTGAATTAATATCACCATTTGTTGGGAAATTAAAGTTTATAATAGAATCGAATTTACCATCTGTATGATAATTAGATTTATTAGGGCCATGTCCCCAAACCTCTCCTGTCATCCAAAAACTTCCCTTTGTTTTACCAATAGGTAGTGGAATTTTGCTCGCTTTAGTTGGATTTGCTGCTCTCCATGTATCATATGCTTCACTACAAGCATCCTTTAACTCTGCCCACCTAAACATATCCACATGCTTTGCAGTATCAACTCTAAAACCATCTATACCAAACTCTTTTACCCAAGCGGCAAGCCATTTTATTATATACTCTGCAGGCGGAATATTTAAATCTGCTCTTAATGATGCGGCAGAAGGATTAATCCAATCTGTATACCCAGAGGTCTCGGAAGCCCATTTTGTTTTTAAAACTGGAGGAGCTGCTACTGGGGTAGTAGATTCTGTCTTAAAATCTGGTAAGAAATCAAGACACTTTCTTAAGTCGCCGCCTTCAGTGTTATTATAGAAAGACGCTCTTACCCAACTTGAACTCCACCATTTCTCCCAATTGGTAGTTCCTTTAAAATCATTCCAATTATGAAAAGTTTGACCTGAACTTGGCAGCCAACTTAAACTTTGAGTATAAGAACCAAAGCCATATGTTTCCATATCCTTAAGATTCTCATATCCAGTATGGTTCATAACTATATCAAAGACTACCCTTATATTTCTGTCGTGAGCAGCATCAACAAATGATCTTAGCTCTGCTACTGTTCCCATATTTTTGTCAACTGTAGTATAGTCTAGTACATAGTATCCATGATATCCATAGTGTGCAAAGTCTCCATTGCTTCCGCCACCTACCCAGCCATGAATTTGTTCATATGGCGCTGTTATCCATATAGCATTAACACCAAGGTTTGTAAAATAGCCTTCTTCCAATTTAGCTTTTAATCCTGCCAAATCTCCACCATGGAACGTTCCTATGTTTTTGTTCTTTGCATCACTCTTTACTCTGTCATAAGGTGTATCATTGGCTGGATTTCCATTATAAAATCTATCTGTCATTACAAAATAGACTAATGCATTGTCCCAGCTAAATGGATTTTCTGGTGGTGTATAGGTATCATCTCTTTTAAATGAACCTGTAACAGTGTTTGTCCCTGTAGCATTAGTAGCAGAGACGCTTAATGTCTTTGTTTCACTATTAGCCAAATATGTAGAGACTGGTATCTCTATGCTATTGCTGTTAATTGTAATTGAGCTAGAACCAAATGTTGCGGTTCTGCCTGTAACGGCTATTTCGCTTGTTATTGTTACAGTTATCTTATCTGTGCCTTTTAATATACCGCCAGCCGGCTCAAAAGAGATTGAAGGTTTTTGAGGCAGATCAGGACAATCATCAAACCATGCGGTTCCATTGTACCAACCCGTCTTTACAGGAGTTGCTCTTATAATCTCTGTCGAACCTCCATTAAATTTCATATGAAGCTCTTTTATAGGAGAAGACAAAGCTGAGTATGGAATTACAAACTGATACCAACCTGTCTTACCAGTAACTGCTGTCATCTCAGAACCAGGCCAAGTATGTCCCATTGTTGCGGATATAGTCTTACCATCTAATTCCCAAACCCAAATTTTAGGGACTCCGCTTGTCTGTTTATAATAGATAATAACCTCTTCTGGGACATAAGTATCATTTCTTTTAAATGAGCCCGTAGCACTGCCTGTTCCAGAACTATTAGTGGCAGAGACACTTAATGTTTTTGTTTCGCCATTAGTTAAATAATCAGAGAGTGTTATTTGTATGCTATTACTAGTCATTGGAACTGAAGTAGAGCCAAAAGTTACACTTCTATTAGTAACAGCTATCTCACTTGTTATTGTTATAGTTATCTTCTCTGTACCTTTTAGTGTCCCCCCTATAGGACTCAAAGAGATTGAAGGTTTTTCTGGTAGATCAGGACACTCATCAGACCATGTTGTTCCATTGTACCAACCTGTCTTTACAGGAGTTGTTCTTGCAATCTCTGAACCGCCTCCATTAAATTTCATACGAAGCTCTTTTGCAGGAGTGGAGAGTTTTGAGGCTGGAATTTCAAACTTATACCAGCCTGTCTTGCCCGCAACTGCTTGCATTTCAGGTCCAGGCCAAGTATATCCCATTGTTGTTGATATCTCTTTACCACTTAATTCCCAAACCCAAATTTTAGGAGTTCCGCTCGTCTGTTTGTAATAAATAACAACTCCATCATAAGGTATTGTTGTCGTTGTCGTTGATGATGTAGTAGATGATGTCGATTTAATTGTAAAGCAATAGAGAGGATCCTCATATTTGTTCATTGTCATACTGCCCATTCCCTTAAAACCAGATACAATCAAACCTGTATATGTTTTTCCCTCTTCATAAGTAGTATTTACTGTTACATCAGACCCACTGATAGCGATCTCACTGCTTTGTATTAATTTATCTCCAATCTTTATATTCCCCTTAACGCTACTGTCAAGTGGAATAGAGAATGTAAGCTTTAGTTTATGATTTGTAGCTAAATCAACTGCTTGACTGCCTGGATCTATATATGTAATTTTAGTCTCTTTACAAGTTGTAAAACTATATGTAGGATCTGAAATTATAACATCCTCTCCAAAGCTACTCTTAAAGCCTGTAATGGATAAGTCTGTATATGTCGAATAGTAGCCAAAATCATTAGTAGGATTAACAGTAATGATTTTGCCGCTCACTGAAATTTCACTTCCACTAAAAGTTCTATCACCTATCGCTACTACTCCAATTGTAGAAGCAATATTTGTGTCCATTGTAATTACTATATTAGAATCAATAGAGACATTTGTAGCACTCTTTACTGGAGTAATAGAGCTTACCTTAGGCTTTTCACAAGTTGTGAAATTGTAGGCAGCATCATTAACTGGAGTCATCAGTGTATTAGGGGCTAATGAGCTTCTGAATCCAGAAATTACCAATCCACTATACTTATTGCCATAATCCAATTTGGATGATGGTGTTATTGTCACTGTAGTTCCAGAGATAGATATCTCATTTCCAGAATAGGAGCGGGCTCCAATTGTTACAGTTCCTTTTGTCTCTGTATCAAGAAGACCCGTAAAATAGATCTCTATCTTTGATGAAGTTGCTACATTTATTTCATTGCTAGCTGGCTTTATGCTATCAAAATTAGCTACAGGACTATCAGGATCTGCGATAGTTGTAAATGAGTAGGCTGCATCAATATAAGCATCAATATTATCTCCCAAATGGCTCTTAAACCCAGAAATAGAGATATTTGAATAGGTAGTAAGATAATTAAAAGATACAGTAGGTGTTATTGTAACCACATTATTACTTATAACAATTTCACTTGGAGAGAAAGTTTTCCCGCTAAATATAACAGTTCCCTTTGTATTTGTATCCAAATTACCAGAGAATGTTATTATTATTTTTGTATCTTTAGTAACACCACCACTTCCTTTGATAGGAGAAATAGTGCTAACTTTTATATTTGCATCATCTGGGTCCACTTCTGTTTTAAAATTGTATGAACTATTACTATAATTATTTACAACTTCATTTAAAATACCTTTAAATCCAGAAATTGTTAATCCTTCATATTTTGTATTATATAAAAAACCGTTACTTGGAGTAACTATAATCTTTTCATTCTCTATTTCAATCTCATTATTAGTAAATGTTCTATCTCCTAATTCGATAGTTCCAATCACTGAAAAGTCAAGAATATCAGAAAATGTTATCTCTATTTTAGAGTTAGCAGGTACACCTGTTGCTCCATTATTGGGTATAACAGAAACAAAATCAATTTTTCCCGTTTTTTGTGGATTTGTAGTTCCATTTCCGCCATTAGACGAATCATCCGTGTTGGCACAGGATAAGATGAACATAAATAGCAATGTCGAAAAAATAGCAATAGCTATTAAATGCAAACGTTTCATAAAAAAAACTCCTAAAAAATAAGTACTTTATAATAGAGTGAAAAATATCACTAACTCCCAGTTTGTCATTTTACAACAAAAATAGAAAAAATGAAAATTTTTTTTAAAAAAAAGTTAAATAAAAATATTTTTTTATAATATTTACTCTTCAGCTTTAAAATATAAGAAAAAATATTAGATTTCTCTTGTTATCTCCTTATCCTCCCCTTTCAAAAAAGGATGAATATAATTTTCAAATAAATAGTTCTAATTATAAAAACTTAGAAAGCTGTTGCCTCAATAAAATATAAACTAATTTGTTAAGTCTATAGAATTAGACATAAAATTAATTATGATATTAAAATAACAATCTTGTTTTAATGTCTCATAAAAATAAGCTCTTTTGGGTACTTTTTGTGTCTCTTTTAGCTCCTCTATAGTTTCCTTTTGCTTCACAAAGAAGAGAACTAACTCCTCAATAGTTCCTCTTATGTTCCACAAACAATAAAAATAGAGAGCACAACCACCACTTATAAAATAATTTAACGATATGACATTTTTTTGTGTAAAAATTATATACAAGAGCACATAGATTCAAAAAAAGAAAACATATAATTTCTAAAAAAATGAATCCCTTAAACTTGCCCTTCTAACTATCTCTCATAAATAGTAGAACTCTTATCTTTTAATAGTCATCATAATGGCTCTCCTCATCATCGACCACCTCATCGGCACTACCCTCATTTCCATGCTGGTCTATAGAGAGCCACTTATCTCCAAGCCTAACAAGAGCTTTTCCATTTATGAAATATTTTATATCTCCAAAGGGTTCATGATCTTCAAACTCCTTTAGCTCATCATATTTTGGAGCAACGATCTCCTTTCCACTCCTATTGATAAGTCCATATTTTTTATTAAGCTCTACAAAAGTGGCATCTCCCTCAAAATGAAAAATCTGATCATATTTTGGAGGGAGAACAACCTCTCCCTTCCATGTCAACAATCCCTCCTTACCATCAAGACAAACTCTAATAAGCCCCCAGGAGAATGAGTACACCTGCATATCGCCACCCAATATTTCAAGATAGCCAACAGAGTTATCTGTTACATGATCATATTTAAGTGGGATAATCTCCTTGCCATCATCATTAATAAAACCCCACTTGCCTCCATAACCATAAACTCCACCAACAGAGACCGCGGCAATGCCATCATCAAAGTAGTAGACTTTGTCATATTTTGGCCTTATCAAGAGCTCTCCCCTACTATCAACAAAGCCCCACTTACCATAGAAAGAGGCACCGGCACTTCCATTTTCATAACTATTCATACCATCAAAAACTGCAGGGGCTGACACAACTTTGTCACTATTATCTCTAACTCCCATTTTTTCAACCTCATCAGGAACAAAGTGTCCCCAATATGATACATGTTCATCTACTGTAAGGACTACATAGTTTCCCTCTCTATCAATTGTCTCCCAGCAATCATTGATTTTTACTGCTGCAAAACCCTTCTCAAATGGATAACAATATTGATAGATAAATGGAATAACAACACTACTATTTTTGTCGATAAAACCCCACTTGCCACCATTTTTAACTGGAGCGAGCCCCTCTGTAAAATAGTTTGCATCATCATAGTGAATTGGGATAACAACCTTTCCACTACTATCAATAAAACCATACTCATCACCATAATTCCCGTCAAGTTTCACAACAGCAAGCCCATTTTTAAAAGATGATGCCCACTCATATTTAAGCGGGATAATAACCCTACCATCCCTATTGATAAAGCCATGCTTACCATTTTTTACAACGAGCGCATGTCCCTCCTCAAAGGAGGCTATCCAATCATACTCAAATTTTGTTATCGCTCTTCCACCATCATCAATCACTGCATACTTCTCTCCTATCTGAACAACAGCACGCCCCTCGCTGAAGTTAAATGCCAAATCATACTCTAGTGGGGCTATAAGCTTCCCTTCACTATTTATAAAGCCCCAACGATACTCCTTTTTGACCCTTGCAAAACCACCCATGAAGTCATCAACAAGTGTGTAGTCAAGCGAACAAATCTCCCTCCCCTCTTGATTGATGAAGCCATATTGGGACTCATTGCCTTTGACTATTGCAAAACCATTCACAAAAGAGGAGACACTCTTATACCCCTTGGTAGTAATCTCCTCTCCTCCCATATTGATAAAACCATATGAACCTCTCTCAATCTCAACTTTGATAAGCCCCTCAGAGATATAGCCAATGGAGTGGTAACCTCTCTTTATGGGGAGTCCCTCTCCATTGCTATTTGAAAAATAGTCTCCATATTTAGTTTTAATAATCCCATCTTGAAGCTGGCTAAAGGAGAGCCTATTGAAAGACTCCTTAAGTTTGGCTATCTGCTCGCCTTGCCTATTTATGATATAGGTCTTGCCATCTTTAGAGACAACTGCTCTATCATTATAGAACGGTGTTGCCTCATAATATTGTATGGGAATAACAAATTCCCCTGCCCTATTGATAAAGCCCCATCGCCCATATTTATGGGCATAATCTATTGATACATACCTCTCATTTATAATAACCCAATCCTTATTATGCATAACATAGTCTGCTGTTGAATCAAATAGAAAAACGGCCGCAAGCCCATCACTAAAGTTAGAGGCCTTATCATATATTGGTTCTAAAATTTCATTGCCATCTCTATCTATAAAACCATACTTTTTATCTAATAGAACCCTAGCCACCCCATCAACATAGGGGTATATATAATCATATCTACTTTTGTGAACCTCATCTCCATTAAAATCAACATAAAAATATCTGTTGTCAAGTCTCACATGAGCAGACTCCCCATCTACAGAGAGAACATTGTCATATATTGGTTTTAAAATCTCATTACCATCTCTATCAACAACCCCATACCTATATGGCTTAAAGCTCTCCTCTTTAACAGAGAAGACCTTATAGCCTCTCTTGTCATTTTCAATCTCATAGAGATACCTCCTACTCTCCTCCTCTACACTATCTTTTGGGCTGTTGGGCTCATCAGGCTCTGTAACACTCTCTTTTATAGTAGTTGTTACACCACCCCCCTCCTTCACACATGAGATTAAAAGTATAAATAGTATCATCAAAAAAATAGCTCTATTCACTGCTGCTTCCTTTAGAAAAGTGTTATACTCATCGGGGCGACATATTATTAAATATGACTAGGAGAACCTACTCTTTTGTATATATAAGTGGCCTTCCCTCTCTATCTATAAATCCCCACTTTCCATTAAGTTCTACTGCCGCATAGCCCTCAGTAAATGGAAAAATATCATCATAGGAGAGAGGGCCCACCTCTTTACCACTAACATCAATAAAACCCCACTTCTTATCAAGTTTTACTGCTGCAAGGCCACCATTAAATGGGTTTGTTTGGTCATATTTTATAGGAACAGTGATCTCCCCCTTCTTATTGATAAAGCCCCATTTTTTATCAAGCTCTACCGCTGCAAGCCCCTCAGAAAATGAGTATGCATTGTGATATTTAAATGGAATAACCCTCTCTCCCGCTCTATCAATAAAGCCATGCTCTCCCCTATATTTTACATGGGCAAGCCCCTCAGAAAATGGCCAGACACCACTGTATATTGGAGAAACTATCTCCTTTCCCTCTCTATCCACAAAGCCCCACCTATCCCCTACTTTTACAGCCCCAGCCCCTTCAGAGAAATCAAGTAGAGCATCATATTTAAAAGAGGTCACTTTTCTCCCCTCCAAATCTATATAACCACACTTGCCATAAAGCGTCGCAACCGCAAACCCCTCGAAAAAGTCTGATAAGTAGTCATACTTAAGAGAGATTATCTCTCTCCCCTCCCTATCTATAAATCCCATCTTTTCATTATGCTCCACACGAGCTATACCACCTTTAAAGGGGTGCCCATCATCATATTTAATGGGAATTATGGTAGCACCATTTTTATCTATATAACCATATTTTCCACTGTCTGCCTCCACAAGGGCTAGCCCATCTTTAAAATTCCACACCTTATCATATTTTAGAGAGATTGCTATCTTTCCGCTTCGATCTATAAATCCCCAACTGCGAGCGAATCCCACAGGAGCAAGTCCCTCCCCCGAAAAAGAGTTTGGAATAGCATATTTAAAGGGAATTGCAACATCTCCACTTAGGTCAATATAACCCCACTTTTTATCAAGTTCTACAGCTGCAAGGCCATTAGAGAATGGTCTCGCATGATCATATTTAAAGGCGAAGCTCTCTTCAAAATTGGGGGGATCATCTTTATTCCCCATAGAGGGGCTCTCATTATCAGAGTCACTACCAGATAGAATATCAAAAAAGATAAAAACGGCAGCTATAACAAGCAATAAAAATATTAGTTTTTTTACCATAAATACCCTCATATCTCTCTTGAGATGAGTGGGTTTCCATCTATATCAACAAACCCATATTTGCCATTAAGTTTTACACAAGCAAAGCCCTCAGAAAATGGGTTAATATCATCATAAATCGCAGGGATAATCTCTCTGCCACTCTTATCAATAATAGCCCACTTCTCATCTACTCTGACACAGGCAAGCCCTTCATAGAATGAACTAGCATAATCATATTTAGGGGAAATCACCATATTGTTTCTCTTATCAATAAACCCATAGCTCTCTCCATAAGATATACGGGCAAGACCATCAGAAAAATTGCTGGCATCATCATATTTTATAGGGATTACTGTCTTACCGCTCTTATCAATAAATCCATAGCTCTGGTTGAGGACTACCCTAGCAACTCCTTCAGAAAAATCGTCAGCATAGTCATAGTGCCTAGCAATAACCTCTCTGCCACTCATATCAATATAGCCCCACCTCCAATTAAGCTCTACCGCCGCAAGACCATCAGAAAAATTATAGGTAGAGTCATACTTTAGGTGGGTAACGAGATAGCCATCTATATTGACATAACCACACTTTTCATTAAGCTTTACTTTTGCAAGACCTTCAGAGAACCACCCCACATCATCATATTTAACAGGAACAACCTCCACCCCACTCGTGTTAATAATACCCTTTTTATCACCCTGCTCAACAGTAGCAAAGCCCTCATAGAATGTATTAGCATAGTCATATTTAAGGGGGATAACAATAGTTCCATATATATTAATATAGCCCCACTTATTGTTAAGTTTAATGGGAGCAAGACCATTGGAAAACCACTTTGCATCATCATAGTTCAGGGGAATCACTGTCTCCCCCACTCTATTTATAAAACCCCAGTGGTTAGAGATGGATACCACCAAAAGCTCCTCACCAACAAAATATGAGAGGTCATCATATTGAATAGGGACTATAACCATGCCCTCTCTATTTATATAGCCCCACTTACCATCAAGCTTAACTGCAGCAATTCCTTGTGCAAATGAGTATGCCTCATCATATTTAAAAGGATATCCATCGCTAGTACTATCATATATAGGCAGTACTGTTTTTGAAGTTCTTTTAGCTAGAGTCTTATCTATAAAAAGTTCTCTTTTTGGAAAAAGGAGATCTCTAAATATAGTCCAATCAAAGCCACCGCTTGATAGTGTTTCAAAAAAGATGAGAACAAAAGCCATAATCACCAGTAAAAGTATTATCTTTTTTACCATTGCATACCTCTTTTGCAAAAGAATTGTAGCTCTTAAGCTTAAATGTGTAGATTATCAGAAGATATAGAATATATATAAAATTATTTAACAAAAATTGCTAGTAAAGAGTATAAAAGATGGATTTTTTTTAAAAAATCATTTTGAAGGTCTCTGCTCTTTTTTTAGAGGTTTTTAAGATAATCCAAAAGCTCATCAAATTCTGATCGAGATAGTTTTTTTATCTCATTTTTTATTTTGTTCAGTAAGCCTCTATTTTTTGTAGCTGAAATTACTATTCCATACCTCTCTTTAAGGCTATTTGCCTCCTCTGTCATTCTAACGCGGGAGAGTCGCTTCATCTCATCTATTGTTTTTGTTTTTATCTCCTCTTTTGGAATTGTGCTATCATCAGCCTTTAGGAGTGGTATAAATGGGAGCAATTTTGTGTAGTCAAAGCTTTCGCTCTCATGTCGCCCCGGAACGACACGGTCACCATAGTAGAGGACAATATCGATATATTTGTATGCTGTCTGGCGAGAAAGCTCTATCTCGTTTTCTATAAAATCCTTAAAGCTCTTGTATCCATCTTCAAGGTAGAGCTCCCCATCTCGAATCTTTAAGAGTCTTTGTGCCATCAATAAAAAATTATATTGCGTTAGACCAGATAAAAACTTCGCCTCACCTTTTAGTGTCTGATAGTCATCTGGACAATTATTAAAATCGAATAGCTCAAAATATTTGCTGCTTAAAGCCTCAATTATCCGCCTTCTGTTTTTTTCATCTAAAGAGGTGTCCTCTTTTAGAACAACAACTGCACTCTCAAAGTTCTCTCTGTTTGGATTATCTGTCAGGTTTTTTAGGGACTCTTTGGTTTCATCTTTTATATTTTTTATCTCATTAGCAATGCCTAAAATATCCTCTTCAACATTAAAGCTCTTTTTTTTAGCCATTTTTTATACCACACCCTTTTGGGCTCTATTTAGTGTACAATAGAGCACTGTTTTTTTTGACTTGGAAGAAAAGATGCTAAACCCTATCTAAAAAAATTTTAAGGAGGGTAGGGGACTTTAAAAAAATCAATTCTTCACCCGTTCATCATATATAAATCTATCTACCTCATCACAGAAGGTCAGAAGCCTGCTTATTGCAGGGTTTGTCTTACTGTAGACGCTAAATATATTATCTTTATTACTACCACGCTCAACAATCCCAATGAAGTTTGGAATTGTATTTAGAAAGACATTGTTTTTCGTCATTGGGTTTTCTCTGATTGACTCCTCATATGAGGAGCGAATACGTGTCGTTCTCGCCTCATGGAGTGATATTGCAATTTTGAAATCGATAAACCTCTCATTAAACTTCTTCATCTTCTCAATAGATTTCATCGCTAGTCTTAAGCCTCTAAAGACAAGTGGCTCTGGTTGAATTGGAAGGAAGATATAGTTTGCAAGAAGCAGACCCAACCTTGACATCGCATTAAAGGCTGGAGGACAATCAATTATAACGATTTGATATTTTCTAAAAAGTGTCATAAAATCTTTAACCTTCTCATCAAGGTCTGCAGTATCCATATATGCCTTATTCTCCAAATCGTAGGAGGAGGGGAGTATGTCAATGTTATCATTATACTTCATAACAATTTTTGAGAGGTTTGTCCTCTTTTCAAAGTAGTCATATAGGGTTGGAATCGGTTTGCTATCATCTTCAAAAATTTTATAGCTAAAACTTGTAAGGGTTAGGCTGCTTTGCGGATCAAAATCGACAAGCAGAGTTTTAATGCCCCTCATATCATAGTAGTCACCAAGTATGATGCAGTCAGAGCTCTTGCCAACACCACCTTTTTGATTAAATAGGGTTATAATAGTTGGTAGTGTACTTAAAAGCTCCCTTTTGTCAACGACAGCTTTCCCATTCTCATCTTCATATTTTTGTATTCGTCCCTCTTCAGCCCACTCTTTTACAACCTGATATGTAGAGTCGACCAGCTTTGCAGCCTCATAGTAGGTAACCTTCATACTGTTTAATCCTATACTTTAATAAAATTCAATATTTATAATAGTTCAGAAAATTATAAAAAAAATTTACGAAATTCTGCACAACACCCAATAAAAAAGAGCAACAATATGCTATACTGGTTAATATATCGGTAAATATCAATAACAATATTATATATTTATACCTTTTTGTCAACCTAATTAAAAAAAAGAATATTTATGTTGATCTATTCATTTAATTAATATATATAACTTTTATTAAAAATATATAGATTTTTTAAAGGATCAAATTTATGAAGTAACCAATAGAGAATAAAAAAATCAATCTTTTGGCGAAGATTGATTTTTTAAGACAAAACGCATAAACGTATTATACTCATTAATAAATTCTAAAATTAGTATAATAGAGATCTATCGTCTTGTCAAGCTTTTTTATAAAAAAAATTCAAAATAAACAATTTTAAAAAAAGCTTTTCTCTTCTTAAAGTGGTTATAAATTTAAGGGGGAAAAATGTATTTTGACGAATCATTGTCAAAGGACTATGGAGTTAATGCAGCCATAATCTTGCAGCACATCGCATTTTGGGTCTCAAAAAATAGACAAAACAACAAAAACTTCATTGATGGAAAATATTGGACATATCAGACACTAAATGAGCTTTTGGAAAAGTTTAATTTTTTATCTATTGATAAGATAAGATATGCAATTGAAAAGCTAATAAAGGCAAAAATAATCGTAAAAAACAGGCATAGCAAAAATAGGTATGACAGAACAAATTGGTATGCCTTTGAAGATGAAAACCTATTGAGTGAACTCATAAGCAAGTATGAAAAAAATTCCCAAATGGATGGTGGAGAAATACCTAAAGGGCGTGGGAAAAAAACCAGATCTTTAACAGATGATAAAACAGATATAAAAACAGATGACACAGAGGTAGTTGATTGTTTAGATAGAGGAGAGAGAGAGAACATTAAACTGGAGCTCATATCAAACAATATATCGGAAAAACAAGCAGAAAAAATTCTAAACTCTAACCAAATTAGCTATATAAGAGATAAAATAGAGCAATTTAACTATATACTCAACCACAACCCACAATCAATCAAGAAAAAATCTAGTTATCTGTATATGTCTATAAAGGATAATTGGATTGATGATATCTATGAGGCAAAAAAAAGAGGTAGTAAAAAGAGCACAAATAGAAGTACCTACCAAGAGAGAGACAAAAAAGAGTATGATGATTATGTCAAAAAAGAGTGTTTGAGAGAGTATAGAGCCCTGTCTAATGAGCAAAAAGAGGAGATAGATAGAAAAATAGTGGGTGCACTTGGGAACCATCACCTCTTTAAAAGCAATAGTCTGCTATTTGATATAGAGCTACAAGAGAGAAGGGTAGGGGAGGTTTTTAGACGACTTGATGAGAAATTGATCTCCTTTGAGAAGTTTATGGAGAGTAGGAGAGATTGTTTTTTTAGTCCTACAAAAAAATAGATAAGAACAGAAAGAAGGGGGGCTTGTAAGAGAATAAAATAGTATATAGTTGTCCCTGATATTAAAGTTATCAACCCATAAAATCATTTTTTAAACTAATCTAAATAGATTGAGTGGAGATGAACTATTATTTATAGATTAAAGATAGTATGATTCTTATTAATATTTATTGTCTAAACTATGTATTATAAAATATATTGACTATTCTAATAAACATTGAAATAACTGGAGTTTTTTTATTGTATATAACACTCCATTTGGAATATCAATAAACTCAAATTTCAGAACGATAATTTCAAACTCAACTATTTATGGTGTTTTTGGTAATGTAAAAGCCTATTAGTAGAATCTATGGAGTAGAAGTTGTAGATGGGTTTACGACTCTTAGCTTAATTGATTATATAGAGAGAAAGGGTCCACCTCTAATGCAGAGGTTAGAGCGATTTCTTTATTAAGTGGAATGATTAATAAAATAGGAAAGATTGGTAAGGAGTTATAAAGAGTAGATTTTATTGATATATAATGTCTACTGATAACAAATACTAGATATTATTTTAATAATAGGTGTGTATTTTACAATATCATTTGTAAATATTCTTGATTTATAATTTTGGATAATATACTTTCTCTTGATTTAAATTTTATAGGAGGAATGTAATATGTCTAGTATTAAAAAACATGAAAGTAAAGAAAATATAATATTTTGTTTTTTTGCTTTTTTTGTTGTATTGGGGTTGTTTAACTGTAATAATAGCATTGATAGTGAGGATGAGCTAATCACTACAGCTATTTATGATGATGTGGGGTATGATAATTTAAATGAAAATTATCTAGTGAGTGAGAGTGATTTAAAGCTTGAGTTTGAAAAGAAGTTAAATCTTTTCCCAGATGCATATAAGAAATCGTGGCTTATTAATGAGATACAAAAAGATCTCAAATTTATTGGAAAAGATGGATTGAATATTTTTAATATTCCAGAAATATACAAAAGTACAGTTACTGCTGGAGTGTTAGTAAAGATTGCTAAAAGAGAACTTACATTTCAAAAAATATATGATGAAAAATATCAAGATAAGAGCTGTGAAATAACTTTTGATGGAATAAAGAAAGGGGATATTCTCTTAAGTGTTACTAGAAATCCTATCCTTATGGGGCTTGATAGTGAAAATATTGTACATCATGCACTATTATGTGTAGAGGACCCAATAAATGATTTTTCAAAAGTATTTTTAACTACTAATGGACTGTATGAACCTGAAGTTGCATTGTATCCTCTACGTCAGCTACAAGACTATGACGATTTTGTTGTAGTAATGAGAGTGCATAATGCAGATGAGGAATTAATTAACAAAGCTGTTGAGTTTGGCTTGGCACAGATTGGTAAAGATTATAATATGTATTTTACTGATAAGATGTCAACAGACAAATTTTACTGCAATCAGCTTGTTTGGAGAGCATATTATGAGGCAGGAATAGATATTGATTGCAATAGTGAACAATACTATGACTATGGATTGGTTTTGGCAAGTGATATCTACAAATCACCATATCTTTATATTGTAAAATATAGTGATTAATTTTCTTTTTATATAAGTTAAGGAGCTTGTTGATGAAATTATTTAAAAATATTATGATAACAGTGGTATTCTTTGCTTTTTTTATTGGTTGTAGTACAGACACCACGAATGACACTGCTTCAAATAGTAACGAAAATGTTACTTTTGAAGTTAATTATGACTATAACTTTGCAAAACTTAAGGCCGAGTACCATTTGATAAATATGAGCAGTGTAGAAAAAGATTGGGAGGGGGCAGAGGTAGGAGAGGGCTTCTATTGGTATAACCCTATGACAGGTGATGAGCCTGCATATATAGAGTTTAAAGTTATGAAAAACGGCAAAGACCAGGGCTATATAACTGTAAGTTTGACAGAGTCTGATTATCCGATACCAGAATACCATACTGAAGGAGTAACCACATATGAGCAGCTACAAGGTATGGCAGGAACTAAAGATATAAGAGGGACAAGGTTTAGTCCATTTGATTATATGGGAGAGAAAAAAGATAGAAGCAGTGGTAATAACAGGGTGTTTTTTGGAAATCTAGATTATTTGAATGGAACAAAAGCTTCAAGAGGTGGAGATAGTGAATATGATGAGTTTGTAAAAAACTATATAGAGAGACGAAGAGAGGTTGGCGGTATTGGTGGAAGCAGAGAGAATCTTGAGGAGTATTACAAGATGATAGCAGAGAGCAAAGAGTATGCAGAAAAGCAGGCTGCTACAAGAGGAAACGTAAAACCTCCATATCACTCGCCAATAAAGTCATATATTGATAATAGTGATTGGATACCAAGATATTACCAGTTTACAATTTATGATGGAAGCCAATTAAAGGGTCCTGCTCTTAATTCTAATAGAATCAGTTATATTGGCTGTACCCCAACGGCTGGAGGAATGATATTGGCATACTGGTATAAGAAACATGGAATGACCAATTTCTTTAGCAAACAGCCAGCATTAACAAATGAGGAGTTGAAAGCACATATAGATAGTGGAGATGAGACAGAAACATCTGTAATTCAAAAATTGGCTGGAGGGTTATATATGAAAACAGACCATAAGTATGCTATAAAAGATGATAATGGGAACTTTGTTAAACCTGGTTCTGGAAGTACCAACTTATATAATGCATGGGATGGGATGTGGAAATATATTTCAGACCGTGGATATTATCACTGGGTAATAAGGTGGTACAACATAGACCATGACAGATATAGCCCATATTGGGTAAATATAACTTATGATTGGCATGAGATACTAAAAGAGTTTTATGATGATAGACCGCCGATCTTACATTATGAGACTGGTTTTGATGGCAAGGAGAGTAGTGGACACTCTGTTGTTATATATGAAATAAAACTGGATAGAGATGAGTGGACAAAACAGGTTCATAATGCATTTTGTACAGTATTAATGGGCTGGGGCGACGTAAGAAAGACAATGAGTGCTGGAGATCAGACTTTTTGGGAAGTTCTTACCATAAAGATGTGGAAGTAGCAGTTTTTAGGAGTTTACTTATGAAAAAAATATTATTTTTGACTCTCTTAATCATTAATATGTTTTTTATTTCATGTGAAGGAGGGAGGTTAGACTCTCTGCCACCCCCAAGTATTTATAATGTTAAATTTTCACCATCAACAGTAAAGGTAGACGATGTTATAACAATTACATACACCCTAGAAAGGAATGAGCTATCAGATTGGGTTGCTGATATGAGTGTTGATACAAATGGGATATTAAGATACATAGGCAGTGATGAAGATATGATTAGGGAGTACAAAGATCGCAATTGTAATGATTTTACTGAATTGGGAATTAAGGTTGAAAACTCAAATATTGTAGAGAGAAAAAAAATATATCCAACAAAATACATCTCATTCTATTGGGGAGAGATAAAGTGCTATGTGCCAAATAGTGCGATATCAGGAAGAATAGATTTAAGATTTGGAGAGGGGGCAGGAGACTCTCTTTCTGATAAAGATTTAATAGTTATTGATGAGTCAGGTGACGATATTTGGTAGGAGTTTATTTATGAAAAATATATTATTTTTAGCTATTTTGATTAGTATGTTTTTTACATCGTGTGAGAGTCATATCATTGGTAATTATGAATCACCTATTGTTACAAGTGTGATGTTTTTTCCAGAAAAAGTAGAAAGAGGAGATATAATAACTATCACTTATGATTTAGCCAGAAAGACATTTCCAAAGATGCCCTGGATAGATGATATGAGTGTTGATTCAAATGGAAGACTAAAATATGTTGGGGATGGTGATTATGATTATATTAATGAATTGGGTTCTGGTTTTGATAATCTTGTTGAATTTGGTATTTTAAACAGAGGACAATT
This sequence comes from Spirochaetota bacterium, assembly GCA_031549085.1. Classification (GTDB taxonomy): domain Bacteria; phylum Spirochaetota; class GWE2-31-10; order GWE2-31-10; family MWDO01; genus JAVBQL01. Next base: position 24,611 of record JAVBQL010000017.1, on the reverse strand, counting down.
TAAAACTGAGGATGGGATACTTGCAGAGAAATATATATCTTTTAATTGGGGAGAGATAAAATGTTATGTTCCAGAAGCAGCATCAGGGTATATAAAATTGAATATTGGAATGGATTTTGATTATGAACTAAGTTGTTCAAAAGAAAAATTAATAGTCGTTGATGAGTCAGGGGATGAGATTTGGTAATATTTTAACTTTTTTTGAGAAAAGAGTAATGATTGAATTTTTTATGGAGTATAAAATGAGAAATAGATTAAGCTTGTTTATTTTTATAATCACAGTAATATTTTTAATAATATTTGCTGGCTGTGATAACGAGGCAGTGCCAGAACCAGTAATAGATCCAGAAACAGGGGAAAAAAAGGAGCCTGTAACAGCGACAACTATATTTAATTTTGATGAAGTTGATAGTCCACCTATAGAAGACACCAGATTGATAGGCTTTTGGTATATGGATAAGGTAGCTTTGCTTGAGATAAGTGAAAATGGTATTGCTCTATCAGAGGGGTGGAATATTCTAAGTAAATATAAGAATAAAGTAATGGAAATTGATGGCAACAGTTTAACAATTGTTGATGAGAGTAATTTTCAGCAAAAAATATATTATGAACTGTCTGACGACGGATATTACTTAAATGTTAGTATCCCAGCGTTCGAAGTTGACTATGTATTTATTAATTTAGAAAAATCTCCCTACATATTTGTCTCTACCGAGGGGGATGATAATAATGATGGCACTATAACTAGACCATTTAAGACAATAAATAGAGCCATAGGTGAGGTTGTCACTACGGAAGGGAATAAAAACATTATTAATGTAAAGAGCGGAGTATACAAAGAGCTTATAAATATAACTACATCTATCCCTATTACAATAAGTGGTGGATATACTTCTACATTTTTATATCAAGATATGTATAATAAAAGTATCATAACAGAGAGAGATGATGAAAGTGCAAGTTTTCGAACATCTTCTCTAAAGAATGCAAGAATAGTGACTCAAAGCAATAGTGATGTTACACTGAATAACTTGCGTATTGAAGGAGCAAGAACTGGACTTCCTGACTCTACACCATATCATCCTGATCGTTGTGGAGTACTTATTGCTGGAAAAGCAACGATAGTTGATTGTGATATTTATGGAGCTTTTTTTAATGAAAGAGTTGAGCTTTCCAATGGTGGTGTCTATAATTATGATGCCTTTATAGTTAATAGAGCCTATGGCTTGTATATTGATTATTCTGGGATTGTCAATATAAAGAATGGGAGTATTACAGTTGGTTCTGCTGCTGAGGTATCTTTAGAAGCTATGGGAAGTCAGTTTTATGGCATATATAATAATGAAGGGAGTGTTACAATAGATGGGACATCTATTAATACAATTACTACTAATATTAGTAAAATAACTCTTACTTCAGGTTCTATTAGGCTTTATGGAATTAATAATATTGGTGGTAAACTTACTATGAAGAGAGGCTATATAAGTGGTGGTTCTATAGAGGATTCGCGTAGTTGTGGTATATATAATATTGAAGGAGAAGTTAGAATTGAAGGAGGCTTTGTTTATGGATCAGATAAATCTCGTATTAATGGGATTTATAGTGCAGGGATATATAGTTATAATGGAATAGTCACTTTATCAAATTGTTTTGTATATGGAGCAGCAATTAGTAATGGTTCTTTTAATTCTTTGTATGAGATATATAAGGCTAGTGTTACAACTATCATTACAAAAGGTACTGGGGCTGTCGTTCACTATGCAGAAGATGATCCTCTTTACATTCCTGTAAGTCCCACTAATCCAAATGGTGGTATATGGACAGAGTAGCAAAGCTTAGAATACAAAAGTTATTAGATTGATGCTGATATAAACTTGTAAGATAACTCTCATTTTTGGGAGTTATCTTTTGTTTGGATGTGAAATGAAAAGAACAACCCTATTTTTTTTAAGCTTATGTGTACTTTTTCTATTTTTCTCATGTGAGCCCGCTGAGGAGATAGTTTGTCAGAGGGAAGATCTAACTACTCCAATAAGTAGGGAGTGGACAATCATGTTCTACCTTGGTGCTGATAATGATTTGGAATATGAACTTATAAATAATGTAGAGCAGATTAAGAGTGGGTATAATGGCACTGTAAATGTTGTTATATTTATTGATAGGAGCTCTAGATATTCTTCAAATAAGTTGGTGTTTGGAGAAAATTTCTCTGGAGGGAGAATATACCGAGTTTTAAAGGGGAATAGATTAGAACTATTGGAAGATTATACTTTTTTTGAGGATATAGCAAACACAACAGATACCAATATTAATAGTGCCAATATAGTTGTTTTAAAAAGATTTATTGAATTTTCTAAATCTAATTTCCCAGCAAAATATTACTCTCTTATAATTGGTTCTCATGGAGGCGGGGCTAGAAGTAAAAACGTAATAGCTCCATTGAAAGATATTGTATATGATGAAAAAGAGGATAATTGGATCTATACAGCAATGTTTACAGATTTTTTAGATGAGAGCCACTCTATTGATCTACTTGGACTTGATGCCTGTTTTATGGGTAATATTGAGTTCCTTTATCAGATAAGGCATGGCAACAATAGCTTTAATGCAAAATATGTTGTTGCATCTCCTCCTAGAGAGTGGAGCTATGGGTGGGACTATCAGGAAATATTTAAAAGGATAGATCAATCACTATCCCCTAGAGGATTTGGTGAGATAATTGTTGAAGAGTATCTCAATTATACAAATCAAAAATCTGATAGCCAAGCATTAACCTTGTATGACACATCAAATATAGAGACCCTTAAGGATAACTTTGATTCATTATTTGTAGGTCTTAAAGATAACTATGATGATCTTAAAACTATTCGGGGCGAAAATTCTATTTCACAAGAGAGCATACTCTCATATTTTGACAGTAGATATGAAAATGAGTGGCTAAATTACCCATATTTTGACATCTATGATATTTGTGACAAAATATCGAGCTCAAATAAGTTTAATCAATCAATAATTGAGAAAGCAGAGAGTGTTAAAAGTGATATGCAAAATGTTATTTTAACCTCTTTCAGCGGGAACTACTATAAAAGGTTTAAAAATAACATTAGTGGATTATCATTTTTTTTCCCTGATGGGAGTAGAATTTACAATGAAAATAGAATGTGGTATTCTCAAAAGTTCTATAATGCCCTAAGTGATAGTGAGTCCTATGGGGAACTCTCTTTTTGTATAGATAATGCAACTGCAGATAATGGAATTGTAGAGAACTATTTTGAAGTATTAAACTATTGGTTTGATAGCGAAAAAGAGAGATATAGTTGGTAAAAAATAGAGATTAATTTCTCACTCTCTTCTTTTTATATCAATTCAATAAAATATTTTTTTTAAAATAGCGAAAAACAGCGCATTTTATCATAATAAAGTTAGTAATAATTTAAGCCTATAACTGTGAATAGTACAACTTCTTTGAATCATTTGCTACAAAAAAGAGAGTTTGTTATTAGAAGGTTCCACTATGTTGCAGCTAGGCTCTTTTATTTTACAATGCATATTTATATAGATTGAGTATGAATATAGATGATAATTCTTCATTTATTACTTTAACAACCTATAATTTAAAAGAGCTTCAAGATATTCTATGATAGGATCGAAGAGCCATAGTATGATCTGATTAAAGTAACAGAAACAGGAGAAGAGATCGTTCCTATTATTTATGATAATATAGACTATAAAGGCTTTGTGCATGGATATGTTAAAGTAGAATTGAATGGAAAAAGTGGTTATGCCAATAGAGATGGCCAATTTGGAACTTTTAATGTAGTAGGAGATTTTGTTCCACAGAAAAAGTGGATGTATAAAGCACGCTTTTTATAGGTGTGCTTTTGTTTTGAGATAAATGTATCTCTATTATTATATTCATGTAAAGATTGGTAAAATAATAATGTTTGTTTATTATTAGTCCTCTGTCGGCTTGACATGGGAGAGAGATTAATGGTATAAACGTGTTCTAATCTTAATTGATTCTTTTCTAAAAATTATTCTTATTTTAAATAAAAAACATTTCAAAATTCTTGTTTTGGTTGATTTATATCTTTTGTCAAATTTCTATACCAAGCAATCATTAAAATAAATTCTATTCAAAAAAATAATTCACATAAGGAGTATAATATGGGAATAAAAAATATTAATGGGAAAAAGTCAGATTTTCATTTAGCCAACGGTAATGAGAGTATATTATCATTTTTTCAGAACAACTCTTCTCAAATTATGGATAGCTGGAATAATATAATTAACATGCTCTCTGGACATTCAGAGAGACTCTTCTCTTTTGGTGAGAGGATTGATAAGGTTAATAAGAGTCTTGATGTCTTTGATGATAAGTTAAATAGTTCTAATGGTGGGTTTGAAAAAATTAGTGAGACTATTAATAACAGCAGTGTTATTAATAGTAGAGAGAGTATTGATAAAACTGCAAACGCTTTTATGCAAATGCCTTTGATGATTCCAAATTCTATTTTTAGTCATAATAATTCTGTTAGTAGTATCTTTAGAGATTCATTTATTTTTGGAAACAATAGCAGTTCTATAAGAAATTCACTCTTTGAACGTGATTTTGCTAAAGAGGGAGCTGGTTCATTAGAAAGTTTAATTGAACGCCACTATGGGGCTCAAGACGAGAGCTCCAGTGTTAATAACTTCACCTCAATGTCAATGATGAATTCAAGCTCTATTTTTAGCAGCAATAACTCTATCAGTAGTATGTTTAGAGATATCAGTGCTCTTCGAGAGAGCAGTAGTTTTATGGGTGGTTTAGCAGAGAGTAGCAGATATTTTCAGGATATAGGGGATTTCTATAGCTCTTTTAGTAATAGTTCCAGTAAAGAGGGTTTATTAAAAATCTTAACAGGAGGAGGTGATAGTGGAGGTTTGTCATCAATCAGCAGTAGTGAATACTCTAATAGTGTAAGAGAGTCAATAATATCACAACTTGTAAGAGAACTGAAACAGGAAGATAAAACATTTAATAGTTCTTCAAATAGCAGTAGTGGCAGTAGTGGAAACACATTGATTGATAAAATTTTTGTTAATATTAATGACATCAAAACAATCAAAGATCTTGAGGATTTTGTTGATATCTTGGGTGAAGCAATAAAAAGAACTAATGGATAAAGGAGGAAAAAATGGATTTATCAAGTGATGACGCAATAAGGACTATAGAAAAGAATATTTTAGATGACTTTAAGAGAATAACTAATCTGCATAGAGTTTTTCCAGAATACTATAGGGATACATTTGGAACAGCAAAGACAGTATATTTTAGTGGTTTACAGGAACATGCCCATCTCTATCCAGTTTTGGATGATAATCGGTGGAGAGCAATGGCTAATTTGGATAGTGTTGATAGGATGTTTGACTTTCATGATGTTATGGTTGATGAGGAGCTTCTTAGTCCGCATGCTATAACCTTTGATGATCTGGTGCTACTCGATGAGAGAATTGATGATGTTGATAAAATGATCAAGGAGAAGAAAGTTCCATTAGCAGAGTTTGGGATAACAGAAAATGATCCAAAAAAAGTTCCTGTTAAGATAAAGATGATTATTGCAAGGCAATATTTCAGTGAATATAATCCAAACTTGATTTATAAAGCAGAGGACTACCGTAATGACCCAAGATTTCTCTCATTAAGCAGCTACGCACAGCAATTTCTTATAGAACTCTATAAAAAATTTATAAAGAGGGTAGGGGAAGATACTTCCATCGCTTTTATTTTAAAAGATGAGCTTGATGAGTGGGCAAAAAATGATAAAGAGAGACTTAAAGTATTAGAAAATAGCAGGACTCTTCATAAGCTTCTTTTTGGGGATATAGATACTTTAGCAATGATTGATACAATGGACGCCATTTATGATATTTATGATTGGCTTAAAGATAAATCTGTAAGAATAAAATCAACTCAAGCAATTGCTGTTGTAGATAAGGCGTATGAAAAGCTTTTGGAGTATTTTGGGAATGTCTCTGCATTTGTTTCGCTTGGTGGTTCTATTAGAGACATTTTTAAAAATATTGCGATGTATAAAGTTAGTGTTCTTCCAGTAGCCGAAAGAGATGTAACATTGAGAAATTTGGTCTCTCTAGCTACACAAGACGCTAACAATGTTTCCTTAATGACATCTATTAGGATCTTAACTAATGTTTCTAAAGGTAAAAATCCATATGATAATATTGCTGAAAATGATGACAACTATATTAATATAATAGATTTGATAGTGACATTAAAAGAGATTGCAGAGCTTATGAGAAGTGGAATACCAAAGGAGAAAGATAGTCGCTATGATACTCTTCTTAATAAAGCTATTGATGCAATTAAATTATTTGAAAATAGGTTTACAGGAGAAAATAAAATGAAAGATGATAGCAGATGGTATTTTCATAATATAGAAAACACATGGGGAAGTTTTAATATAGATTTAAGAGAACAATTTGTTAGGCTTTTAAACTATGCTTCAATTGGTGCTTCTGATGAACTTATGCAAAAAATTAGAGAAGCTAATAGAGTTATTGGAGCAAAACAAACTAACCCAGTGTTTAATCCAACTGGAAAGGGCACAAATAGTTATATGGGGCAATATGCCTGCTACTTTAGAACATTAGAATTCATTGCAGAGGAACATACAGGTAAAACGTTGACAGAGAGAGAAATAATTACTGCTAGAGAAGAGTTGACTAAAGATAAATATCTAAATGTTTATACTAAAGTTCTGGATAGTCCTAAAGTTATAGAAGATGCTTTTAGAAGATTGGGATTTAATGTAAAAGCAATTGTAGAAACAAGTAAAACTGCTCCTGCTAGTTATGAATATTTAATAAAACGTTATGAGAGATGGGATGCAACAGGTTCAGGAAATGAAATAAGAAAAGTAGGAGTTGAACCCAAATACACACATTTTGTTTTAGTTGATAAAAATAGCAAACAAATATTATTTGATCCAGATCCTCGCTTTGCTACACCATTTTTTACAATAGCTGGGGATCCATACACTTTGCAAAATAATAAAGCTTCAAGCACAAAAACATCAACTGATGGAAGAATATATGATATATCATTTCGCTATGTTATTATAAAGGAGATAAAATAGGTTCAAAACTATTAACAATCAGTAGGTAATTGACATTATCCACTGGTTGTTGTATTATTTTGGATATGAAAAGAAAGATAGTTCTTGTATTGATTTTTACTATTTCATTATCGAGTTTAATTTTCTCTTATGAAATAATTTCTAATTTTGGTAACGGATTGCATAAAGTTCTATTGGGTGATAAGCTTGGTCTTGTTGATGAGAATGGGAATATAGTTCTCCCCATAATTTATGATAGTATTACAAAAGGTGATTATTCAGAGGGAGAACTAGAATCCATTAAACTCGAGGGTAAGTGGGGATTTATTAATAAAGATGGTATAGTGGTTATTTCACCTATTTATGATAATTTTTGTTACTTTCATGATGGATATGCTGCTGTGAAGCTTAATAATAAGTATGGATTTATTGATGAGACTGGTAGAGAGGTGGTTCCATTTATATATGATGATGCATGGGGGTTTGAAGAGGGGTATGCTCTTATAAAACTTAATAACAAGTGGGGATTTATTGACAAAAATCTAAAGGTTGTTGTTAAACCTATTTATGATAGTATTTTGTATGTTCCAAATGATGCTCGAACAAATCCATATGCTAGCAATAAAAAATATTTAGCTGGAGCGACACTTAATGGTGTGCATGGAGCTATTATTAGAAAAGACTATAGCTTTATTCCAAATAGTAAGATTAATGACTTATCATGGGAAAAAACTGATTTTTAATGTTATAATATCTTAATTCTATTAAATTGTTTACAAACAGTTTTAGCAAAGTCAACAAAAAACTCACTGTTGACGCTAATACTTGGGGTGGGATTAATAACAGGATAAGAGAGCTCTTGGTTAAGATTATAGATTATGCAGAAATTAATGCCAGTGATGATTTAAAAACAAAAATTAAGGATGCAAAAAAACGCTATTGCTTCGCCAGACGATCCAAGCCTTAATAGAAATGATACCATTATTGGTGATTGGGGTTGCTACTTTAGAAGCTTGGAGGCTATTGCTGAGGTTCATACAGGTAAAAATCTTACTGCTGAGCAAATAATAGAGGCAAGGAGAGTATTGACAGATGTATTAAGAACAAGTTTGGGAGGCCCTGTCCTAAGTAGAAGTCGTCTTGAGGTTGGAGAGACTCCTCCCGTTGTTGTACATGCTTTTTCTATTTTTAATATAAATGTTAGAGCAGTAAGATTTGATACTAAGCCAGATGAATATGATTATGTTATAAGACGCTATTATAGATTAGCTCTAAGAGATGTTTTAAATGAAGATAGGACAGTAAAACATAAAAAAGGTTATTGGGGAACACATTTTCTACTTGTTGAGAAAGATGAGACAACTATAATTTTTGATCCTGATTCTCATGCAAGCAATCTATATATAAATCAAGATGGTTCTTTAAAAGCAGATAGTGATGATTTTTCGTATGAAGTATCATATCGGTATATAGAAATAACCGTATTATAATAACAGTTGACAATAAAATCTGCTTCATATAATATAATTTCTATATGAAGCAGAAGATTATTTTAATATATATTTTTATTGTTTTTTCTTTGTTGTTTTCCGATGAAAACATTGATTGGGTTGAATTGCATAGTAAATATGATACTATTGGAAAATTTAGTGAAGATATTGCAGTTGTTCAACACTACTCATGGTACGGTTTTATTGATGAAAGTGGGAAAGAAATTATTCCCTTAAAATACAGAGAAGCTCGCAGTTTTTCTAATGGACTTGCTCTTGTAAAAAGCTGGAATAATGACAAATGGGGCTTTATAGATAAAAATAATAATGTTGTAGTTCCATTTAAATATGATTATGCAGGAGACTTTGTTGACGAAGTTGCTCCGGTTGAGCTTAATGATAGATGGGGATTTATCAATAAAAGTAGTGAGATTATTATACCAATTAAATATGAGAATTTCTTGCCTCAATTTAGTGATGGATTGGCTGCCATTATGCTTAATGGGAAGTGGGGGTATATAGATAAGAGAGGGAAAACGGTTATTCCACTCATTTATGATAATGCTTCCGATTTTTTTGATGGTACAGCGATTGTAACAATTGGAGAGGATTTTTCTAGTAGAAGTGGAATAATAAATAAGAGTGGTAAGGAAATTATTCCTTTAAAATATAGAGAAGTTCATCATTTTTCTAATGGAGTTGCACGTGTAAAAAGTTCAAGTAATGGGAAGTGGGGATTTATTGATAAGAGTAACAATATTATAGTTCCATTCAAATATGATTATGCTGGTAATTTTGCTGATGAAGGTTTAGCCATAATTGTTATTGGGGGAACTCATCAAGTTGATGGGTATTATGGTGGAAAATGGGGATATATAGATAAGAGTGGAAAAGAGGTTGTTCCTCCAATTTATGACTTAGCATATTCTTTTAGCGAGGGATTGGCTGCAGTAATAGTTGGGACTCCATATACCAGTGAAGAACAATGTGGATTTATAGATAAGACTGGTAGGCTTGTTATTCCTCTAATCTATCAGTTTGTTGATTCTAAAGGCTTTCAAAATGGATATGTTTTTATCTATTTTAATGGTCAAAATGGTAAAATTGATAGATTAGGAAATTTTACTCCTAATGATAAATAGATTTTAGGCTAAAAAATACTTTGATTTGATAATCCTTATTGTTTAACTTATTTTAACTTATGAAAAGATATTCAATTATTGTAATGTTCATGTTTGTTTCAGTAATATCACTGTTTTGTGATGAGACAGTGGATTGGTTCTTTCTCAACCAAAAATATACAATGACTCCATTTTATAATGGGTTTGCCTCTATAACAGAAAATGAAACAAAATTTGGTTTTATAAATGAAAATGGAGAAATTATCATTCCAATGATCTATGATGAGGTCTATAATTTTATTGAAGGCTTTGCTCCTGTTAAACTGTGTAATGGCTTTGGAAGAGACAAATGGGGAACTATTGATGAGAATGGCAAAGAGATTATCCCTATAATTTATGATTATGTATTTAATTTTTCAGAAGGTTTATTGCCTGTTGGGTTAAATGGGAAGTGGGGTTTTGTTGATAAAAATAATAAAATTGTTATTCCGCTTATTTATGATTCTGTTGGCAGTTTTCAAGATGGTATCTCTGTTGTTTGGCTTGATAGAAAAGCAGGCATTATTAATAAAACTGGAAATATAGCTGTTCCTTTTATATACAATGATGCATTCTATTTTTCAGAGGGACTTGTAGCAGTTAATAATAATGGAAAAATTGGATTTATTGATAAAAGTGGTAAAGTAGTAATTCCATTTAAATATTCTTCAGCAAAATGTTTTACTAATGGTATAGCATTTGTCCGTGATGATAATAAAAAATGGGGAGCTATTGATAAAAACAATAATGTTGTTATTCCATTTAAATATGATTATGCTCTGGAATTTGTAGAAAATATTGTTCCTGTTGCAATTGGCGGAGATTACAATTCATCTTGGTATCCTAGTAGTTTTGATCCTGGTTTATGGGGACTTATTGATAAAAAAGGGAAAACGATAGTTCCTTTTAAATATAGTCATATAAAGAACTTTGAAAATGGGATAGCTCTTGTTTCAGTTGGTGGTTCTCTTGGTGATGCAGGATACTATGGATATAATGGAGGTAAGTGGGGTGCTATTGATAATAGGGGAGTAGAAATTATTCCTCCTTTATATGATAAACCATTTTATTTTGTCAAAGGTTTTGCTAAAGTTGTTATTGATAAGAAAAAAGGAGTAATTGATAAGTCTGGTAAATTTTATGAAAGCCTACCTACTAAATAATTATGATGCGATTTAAAATAGCCCTACTATCTATTTTTATTTCTCTCTTCTATTTATTCTCTGCTGATAAAATAGATTTAACAATTGTTAAGCAAAAATATCAAAATATTCACTCCTATGATAATGAATTAGTACTTGTTTCAATTGATGAGTGGAAAAATGGAAATGGACCGTTTGGCAAATGGGGGTTCGTTGATATAAGTGGAAATGTTGTCATTCCATTTATATATAATCGTGCCTATTTTTTTAAAAATGGTCTCGCTGCAGTCAATATTGGAGAACCTGTTTTGGGAGAGGGAGGCGGACCTGGCATATGGCGTCATGGCAAGTGGGGTTTTATTGATAAAAAAGGAAAAGAGATAATCCCTATTATCTATGACTATGTTCTCTCTTTTAGTGAAGGTTTAGTCGCTGTTTGTTTAGATGGAAAATGGGGCTTTTTTAATAATAGGGGGAAGCTTGTAATCCCATTTAGATATGATGATATATGGAATAATAGAGAATATTATTTTTATGAGGATTTAGCTCGTGTAAAGCTTGACGGCAAGTGGGGTTTTATTAACAAAAATGGGAAAGAGATTATCTCGTTCAAATATGATTATGTTTATGATTTTAATAAAGGACTTGCTATTGTTTCAGTTGGATGTGAGTATGCTGGAGTTAATTATGATGGAACAGATGAGTACTATGGTGGAAAATGGGGATTTATAGATAAAAATGGGGTAGAGGTTATTAAGCCTATTTATGATCATGTATATGGGTTTGCAGAAGGATTTGCTGCGGCAAAATTTAATGATAAGTGGGGATATATTGATAAATATGGACAAGTTGTTATTCCCTTTGAGTATGATAGTGCTGACTACTTTTCTAATGGTTTAGCTGCTATAGTTATTAGTAATAAAACAGGCTTTATTAATACTAATGGAGAAGTTGTTATCTCTCCTATTTATGACAATACTTATTCCTATTATTATGATGCTTATTATTTTAATAGTGATGGATATGCTAGAGTTATGCTAAATGGTAGATGGGGAAAAATTGATAAACTTGGAAATTTTACAACTAATGACAAGTGATTTAAAATGAGCCATAGTTTATACTTCTTTTTGTTTTGAGAATTAAATTATGAATAGATACTTAACTATTGTAATGTTCATGTTTGTTTCAGTAATATCCTATTTTGTCAATGCTGATGATAAAATAGGTGCTTTAAAAAGCAAATATAAATATATGGGCCCCTTTTATGAAGGTTTAGCCACTGTACAACTAGATAATAAGTGGGGCTTTGTTGATGAAAATGGCAAGATTATAATTTCATTTGAGTATGATAATGCAGGTAGTTTTACAGAGGGGCTTGCTTCAGTAGAACGTAATAATAAATGGGGTTTTATTGATAAAAGTGGTAGAGTTATTATATCGTTTAAGTATGAGTATGCAGGAGATTTTAGTGATGGCTTAGCTAAAGTACAGCTTAATGATAAATATGGCTTTATTAATAGAGATGGAAAAGTAGTTATTTTAACTCAGTATAAAAATGCTCATAGTTTTTATGGTGGATTTGCTGCTGTTGAACTTGATAGTAAGTGGGGTTTTATTAACAAAAATGGAAAAATTGTTATTGATGCAAAGTATGATGATACTCATGGTTTTATTGAAGGATTTGCCTATGTAAAACTTAATGATAAGTTTGGTTTTATTAATGAAAAAGGTGTAGAAATAACAGAAATTAAATATGATAATGTTTATAGTTTTCATAATGGGTTTGCGTCAGTGGCAATTATTTCAGGGATTACTAATTATACTATAAACTACAGATGGGGATTTATTAACAAAGATGGAAAAGAAATTACCAAATTAAAGTATAATAGACCTATTAGTTTTGGTAAAAATGGCTTTGCTTATATAAGTATTGGAGGAACATTAACAAAAGAGGTTGGCTTTGATCAACTGGATTATTCAGATGAACTATATGGGGTTATAGATTATAATGGAAAAGAAGTTATTTTTCCAAAACAATTAGGTTCATATTTTAAAGGTTTCAATATTGACGATTTCAAAAAAGTAAATATAAACAAAAAAGAGGGGTTACTTAATACTAGGGATAATAAATTTTTCCCTTTTGATTAATATTCATTTAAACTTAATTTTAATAAGTTTATACCTAAATACTTACTATGAAAAGAAAAACATTATCGATATTACTATTTATTACAATTTTTACCTCCTCTTTTATTGCTGTGTCCTATGAGGAGGTTAGAAGTTTGGCCGATCGAAAGGACAATAAGCTTGCTAAAGTTAATGGCAAGTGGGGTATGTTAAAATATAATCATATCATTGTTCCATTTATATTTGATGACGTTTTTGTCTACGCCTCTAATGAAATTATTGTTACTATTGGTGAAAAGAGAGGACTCTTGAATGATGATGGACTCTACACTCTTCCACCTATATACGATCATATATGGCTAAACTATGCAGAGCAAGATAATGTTATTATGAGAGATGGAATTGGAAATGCCACACTTAATGGCGTAGAGGGAGTACTTGACGAAAACTACAAGTTTTTCTCTGATAAGGAGTGGAAAAAGATTAGAGTTGACCTTAGAACAGCTGATTGGGAGCTACCAGGGGATCGGACATGGGCAGCAGAGCTTTTCAAAGATGGGGTTACTACAAATAAGTATGCCCTCTTTGATCGCAATATGCCAATGTCTCAATTTATATATGATGGAGCTATTAAAAAATCAGGGACAAAATAGGCTAAAAATAATATCTTCTTTTTAAGATAACTATCGAAAGACAAGCAAAAAAAATATCAAATATATTCATTCTCTAGGTACATATGATTTTGATTATTCATATTTTGAGTTGTATTATAACTTTTTATTGTAGAGTGGCACCAAGTTCTTTATGAAAATATTAAGGGAGGGTTGATGAAACTTTGTTCTATTTTTTTGTTTTTGTTAATAACATTTAATATATTTTCATTGGATTTATCTAAAATAACTAATGAAGAGATAGATAAAAAATATTACAATAGCACTAAGTATAGTTTTAAGAGAGAAAATTTGAATATAAAGTTAGAGACTGATGCTCCAACCCACCTTTTTTCATTTACTTGGGATAGTATTCCGGATGCTAAATATGGATATCTTGTATTATTTATTACTTCTAATACTTCTGATATTTCAAATTTTGATAAAGTGTGGTTTCTTCCTGTATTTTCTAAACTTATATTTACAAACAGTTTAGAAATAGCTGAAAATCCTCTTAGGAATTTTCAACCAGGAGATATTATTCCTAATTATGCTAGGCATTGGACAATGATTGATCGAGGGACTCTAATAAGAATTGAAGTATTGGTGTTAGATGAACCTTTAAGACTAGAAGATAGTATGGTTAATTTTAGACATATAAAAAAACAGGGAGTTAAATATATGGATTGGATTAATGCTGCCTATTTCATGCCAGATGGAACTATTAAGTAGAGTACAATTATGAATATATCCTTTTTTAGACTTGTTACTTTATGTATATTTCTTTTAATATCCACACTGCTCTTTTCAGAAAAGCCAAAATGGGAAGATGGATATGAATATGATCTAAAAAAGAAGACTATGGAGATTGTTGAGGAATACTCTGTCTCCTTAAATGATGAAGATCTGCCATCCCACCCTGCTATATCAAAGGATGATGAGAACTTCTATATATTTGCAGTTGATAAAATATTTGTATTAGATAAAGAATTTAATATAGAAAAAAAGATTATCATAGATTATGAGAAAGATCTTCTAATAGAGAGTAGATTACTTGAGTGGCATAGATTATATAAATATGGTTTTACAATAACTGATGATAAGATAATAGTATATATTAGCCTTATGAGAATTAATGAATATGGTTCATTTTACTCCACTAGTGGAGCGGAAATATTTGGCTTTTTAGAGATGGATAAAGATGGGACTAATAAAAGGTTGATTGTATTTGATAAAATTAATGAAGAATCATCAACTACAACTGGAAATATAACAACTGTTAGAAGAGACAAAAATGTATTTAGAGGGATAACATATAATAAAGCTAACAAAAAAGTGGTAATATTTGCTAGTACAAATTTTAAAGAGGTTGAAAGATTTGAATATAATAGTAATGGAAAAAAAGTAAAAGTAAGAAATAGAGAGAGTGCCAATGAAAATTATAATTTTGAGTATAAATATGATAAGAAGAGGGATAACTATATTTTAAGTGACAGCTATAAAAATGATAAATTATTTAATGATTATGAATATAAATATGGTGTTTTTACTAGATTTAATGGAAATACTGGCTGGAGAACAACAGAAATGTATACAGAGGGAAAAGATGGAGAGCCTATGGAGTGGTATGATCTAATTAAATTTGTCTATTATAGAAATAGTAAATTTTATACAGATGCTGTAATTCTCCACTGTATTCATTTTGAGCTTTCAGATTTCTTAATTGATGAAAAATATTTATGGCTGCTATCAAAAAAGAGAGATGATGGAAAATATAAACTAATAAAAATTAGGCCATTATAGATTAATTTGTAGCCTCTATTAAAACAGAGACTACTTTTTTATTTAATAGAAGGAGGTCTTTTATATAAAAATGGGATTGATATACGACAAAACTATAGTTTAAGGTTTTCTTTTTTAGAAAGGTTTTGTTATATAAAAATAAAATATTTTTTAAATGATTAAAAAACATTGCATTTTTAAATAATAAGACTAATAATAATTTAAGCCCATAACTGTGAATAGTACAGCTTTTTTGAATCATTTGCTACATAATAAGAAGAGTTGTTTTAGAGGGTTCCACCATGCTGCAGTTATGGGTTTTTCATTTTAATAATGTATATTACTTGAATTATTCTTTTAATTGGTTGTTTATACAAAAAGCTCTTCTAAATTAAGGGGGGGGTTTTTATTAATAATGTGATTTTAATGTGAAGTTTTCTGTATTTAATAAATCATATTTAGTTTCTTTATATTCATTAGTAGATGAGGAAAGATAATTTTATTTCTCATAAAAATGACTCCCTAATGTATAGGGAGTCATAAAACAGTCTACTTGTCAAATGGTTAGAAATCTAATTTTTATCAGGAACGAAATTTCCTTGTTCATTAGTGCCAGAAATAAACTTATAATTTCTATTAATATATCCAAACTTTCCATCAATTTCTGCATAGGCTACTTTGCCTGTTTTGTCATCATTTAAATATATAAGCACCTCACAAATTGCTGGAAATCGTATCATTCCACTGTAATCAACCAACCCCCATTTGCCGTCAACACAAATCTCTAAAGCACTGCCATCATAGTGCCTAATCTTATCATAGA
This sequence comes from Spirochaetota bacterium, assembly GCA_031549085.1. Classification (GTDB taxonomy): domain Bacteria; phylum Spirochaetota; class GWE2-31-10; order GWE2-31-10; family MWDO01; genus JAVBQL01. The sequence goes on along the minus strand of JAVBQL010000017.1, from coordinate 8,319 downwards.
TCAGTGGGACAACAATTTTACCTATTTTGTTAATAAGTCCCCACTTCTCATTAAGTTTTACCTCTGCATAGCCATTGATAAATGGAGTTCCTTCATCATATATAGGGGCAATTACCTCCCTTCCTGTTTTATCAATATATCCCCATTTTCCATTTAAACAGACAAGAGCCAATCCCTCCCAGAAAATATTTGCATCATCATATTTAAAGGGGACTACAATTTTCATCCATAGAGTGCTTTCATTAGTAACATATCCCCATTTTCCATCCACCTTCAAAGTCAAGAGTGGATCTTTATCTCTTTTTACAAGTCTCATTCCATCATCATAATATTTTTGCTCACCACATCCGCTAGAGGTAGATATAAAATTTCCAAGATGTTTTATATACCATTCTATAAGAAAGTAGAACTTATAATTCTTATCAATATACCCAAGCATTCCATCAATAGTTGCATTAGCAATGTACTCTTCTCTATATCCATCTTCAAGAGCTAAATAATTAAGATCTTCGCATATAATGGGAAAAAGAATTCTTCCATCATAGTTTATAAGTCCTTTTTTGTCTCCAATGGTTACTTCAGAATTCTCATCATAGTGATTTATCTTATCATAAATGAATGGAACAACAGTTTCTCCCTTTTTATTAATAAGCCCCCACTTGCTACTGAATTTTACCCATGCATAATCTTTATCAAAACTACACACATCATCATATATAAGAGGGATAAATTCTTCTCCTCTCTTATCAATATATCCCCACTTTTCATCTAACTTTACAGGAGCAACTCCATCATAAAAAGAGCCAGCATAATCATATTTAAATGGAATAATCTCTTTATCATTTTTATCAATATATCCATATTTTGTACCCCAACGAACACGAGCAAGTCCCCTATTAAAATTGCTTGCACTATCATATTTTAGAGAAATAACAATTTTGTTATTCTTATCAATATATCCATATTTTCCATTTAGTTTTACAAGAGCAACTCCATCATAAAAAGAGTCAGCATAATCATACATAAGTGGAATAATCTCTTTGCCTGTTCTATCCATATAACCATATTTTCCATTTAGTTTTACAAGAATAAGTCCATTACCAGAAGTTTTTATATCCTCATATTTTACTGGAATGATCTCTTTTCCATCTTTATCAATATAACCATATTTTGTACCTAGCCCAACTAAAGCAATACCTTCATAAAAATCATTCCCACTATCATATATTATAGGAATAACAAGTTTGTAGTTTTCATCAATATATCCAACTTTATTGTTAAGTTCTACTAACGCTCTTCCCTCCTTAAAGTTCCAAACATAATCATATTCAATCCCAAATAGAAGAGAAATAGAAAATAGATAAAAAAAAGACAGAAAAAATGTAATTTTATTTCTCATAAAAGACTCCCTTATATTAGGGAGTCATAAATAATTATTTTTGTCAAATTGTTACTTTTTATCAGGAACGAAATGACCACGGTCATTAAAAGTCCCAGGGATAAATTTATAATTTTTATTAATTTGTCCCTCTTTTCCATCAACAAAAGCATTTGCAACATATTCATCACCAGTTCCATCATATTCCCACTCAAGAGCTAGATAGGTTAGAGAGCTACAGATAATAGGAAAAAGGATTTTTCCATCATAATTCATGAGTCCCTTTTTGTCCCCAAGGGTTACTTCTGCAATATCATTATAGGGTCTAATCTCATCATAAATAAATGGAACAATCACTTTCCCTTTTTTATCAATAAGTCCCCACTTACTATTAAGTTTTACTGAGGCATAACCTTTTGTAAAGCTATATGAATTATCATACATAGGTGGAATAATCTCTCTTCCCATCTTATCCATATAACCATATTTTCCATTTAATCTTACAATAGCAAGTTCATCATCAAAAGGCCCAGCATAATCATATTTAAATGGAAGAATTTCTTCCCCATTTTTATCAATATACCCAAATTTTGTACCAAACCTAACTACAGCGATCCCTTCGTTAAAATCACTTCCACCATCATATTTTAAAGAAATAACAAGTTTTTTGTTCTCATCAATATATCCATATTTATCATTAAGTACTACTAATGCACGCCCCTCCTTAAAATTCCAAATTCCATCATACTCCACTCCAGATAGAAAACAGATAGAAAACAAAAAACAAACATATAACCTTACTTTTCATAAAAGAAGACTCCCTAATATAAGGGGTCCATAAAAAAATATCTTTGTCAAATGGTTATTTTTTATTTGGTATTGTTGTAGTTGTAGTCGTCTTTTGGGGGAGGGGTAAGTGGGTTTATATGGTGTCCATAAGTTTTCTCTACCATATCCGTATCTTTATATCCAGCAGCTTTTGCATGTTTTATATCCGGATAATAAATATCAGTATGGAGATGTGCACCTGTTGATTTTCCTGTGTTCCCTACAAGTCCAATAAGTTGTCCAGCCACTACTTTTTTATACTTTATCTTTTTTGGGTTTGTCTCTTCTGGATTTTCCATTAAATACTCTTTATAAATATAGCTCAAGTGTTGATAGGTTCTCTTATACTCAGCATCATTTATGTCTGTATGTTTTGTTTTAACTACTTTACCTGTACTGCTAGGTTTATTTTCCACTCTATATACCTCTCCCCCTCAATTGCAAAGACTGGATGAAACATTGTCCCTGTTGAATTGTTATAGTGGTAATCAAGTCCAGCATGCGGATAGGTTACTCCTTGGTAAGTAATTGGATCTTGAAAATCTTTGTATAGATTTGCATCGGTCATTGTTGCAAGCCCTGTTGTTGGATCAACAGTAACATACTTCTTCCTATTTGCTTCATTCTCAAAAAAGTTCTTGATTCTCCCAGAAAATAGGCCTGTTATAAGTTTATAGTCTTCAACATTGCTGCACTTGTCATAACTGCTCCATGTAGCCTCTTTGCAGAGCTTAAGCATAAGCTTCTCAAACTCTTCATCGGTTGAGTTTTTAATTCTCTGCTCAATAAGTTTTTTCAAAGATTCTTGCTCTGCAGGTTTTAATTTTTTCCACTCTGCAGGGTTAAGCATTGAGTCCAATGAGGGTTCATATATAAAATTGTAGAACTCTTTTGGCAGCTTATCAAAAGCTATGGAGTTGCCTGCCTTATACTCTTTTTCAACTCTTGATATTAAGCTAGAAAGATTTTTCCCACTACTCATATAGTAAGATAAAAATTTCTGTGAGAAATCATCCAAACTCCTATTTTCAAATATATTATCTATGCAGGCCTCTGCCAAAGCAGAAGATAGGGAGGGATTGGTTGTAAAAAAAACTTCAAAATCTTGACGGCTTAAATCACTCTTTTTCTTACCTTTATTTATCATTTTCCCTATGCTATCTATAAGTTTTTCATTTGTGGAGCTATTTGCTATATCTTTCTTAAATTTACATCTAATAATAAGTTTATCTTGTGCCGTGTATGATTTATATTTTTTTTCAAAACTGCTCTTATCTCTCAGATAGTTATCAGATATTCTATCAAATAGAACAGGGTTATTTTTTGATAGCTCCTCTATTTTATTTTTATCCGTCCCCAAATAGCCTAATATTTTTTTTCTAATATCAGGCTTATCAATAAAAGAGAACTCCAAAATTGCACTCAAGGCCAAATCTAATTTCCTACCATTAATAAAATCATCCATAGCTTTCTCTAACAGAAAGTCAAATACTAATGGGTGTTCTTCTTCAAATTTTTTAAGTTTATCATTTTTATTATTAATGATGGCATTGCTAATCTTATAGCCATATATCTTGTTTATAAACCATTTAGGGTTATCTTTAATTGCATACATGAAGATCTTCTTTAGATGTTTTTGCGATTCTATATCCAAACTATTCCATCCTTTTGGGTTATCATGGATCTTATTTAAAATCCTCTCAGCTATATATTCAAGAAATACTCTATTGGGAAATACTTCTTGAGCAGGACCTTTCTTATTAGACATATCATAATAAGATTTATTAAAAAAAAGTTCTATCTCTTTATCGCTAGAGTCTTTGAATATAGATATGAACTCCTCCATTTTTAAATTATCTTCTTCTATCATCTTTCCAGAGGGTAGTTCTCCTTTTTTAAAAAGGATATATCTTATCCCATATTCTGCATTTTTTATTTCAACCAATTCACACTTACAGTTCCAATGAACTAGATTTTTCAAACTTGAGGAGTTCGCAGGAACTCCCTCCTTGTCAAAGAGAGTTATTGGAGAGAGTTTAGATTCCTTTCTTTTCATGTTGATTATGCCCGTAACTTTTTCCCAAAGTTCCTTGTTGCTACCAGAAAAACCACGCTCACTCATATCAGCGATAGAGTTGCAGTGCTCACAGCTCCCACTCTTTGACTCATTGGTGACGATTCGATACTTAGTTTCAAGTTCAGCTTGCTCTGCGTAGGCCAGTGGTTTATCATTTTTTGTAGAAGTTTCTTCCTTATTATTAATGTCATTGTTTTCAGTGTTTTTCTCGTTCTTAATTGAAAAGTGTTTAGGGGCTAGGTTGTAAGTGTAAGCGTAATATTCTTTGTTGAAGGCGACTCCCATGTCTGTTAGTATTTTGTCTCGTTCTGCGCGGTCTGAGGCGATATCTTCTTTGTCAAAAAACTCTAACTAAATAAAAAAAGCTTAAACTCAATTGAGTTTAAGCTTATAAATGAAATATTATTTTTTTCAAAAAGTCACCGCCCTATCATCTGTGTAGAAGATATTTCCATCCTTGTCAGAGCGACATGTTCTGTATGGTCTCTTCCACCACTCTTTTTGAGGGATACACATTCCATCTCTAAAAAGTAAATAGTAGATTCCATCTTTTCTTGAATTTGCAATTCCCTCTCTCTCTTTATCATGTCCCTTTGCATCTATCATGTATATCCAGTCAAATATAAGTGGAGCAATGGTGTTGCCATAGTCATCAAGGATTCCATATTTATCCCCAATCTTAACAACAAGGAACTCAAATCTATCATCTATATCATCATATATAAATGGAATAATGATATTATCATCTGGATCAATTACACCGTACTTTCCCTCTTTTTCATCTATATAAAAACCACTTATAGGTCTCTGACTATAAATAGTTATAGTAAGACCTATTAAAATAGAAATACACAAAAATATTTTTTTCAAAAAGTTACTCCCCTATCGTCAGTGTAGAATACATTTCCATCATCATCGATGTTGTATGTTCTGTATAGTCTCTTAATCCACTCCTCTTCAGGTATACACATTCCATCTCTAAAAAGTACATACCATACCCCATCTTTTCTTGCACTTGCAATTCCCTCCATCTCTTCATAATCCCCCTCTCCCTCGAGTATGTGTAGCCAGTCAAATACCATAGGAGCAATAGTGTTGCCATAGTCATCAAATATCCCATACTTGTCACCAATTCTGACACCAACTAGGTTAAAATAGCCAACCATCTGATCATATATAAACGGAATAATGATATTGTCCTTTGGATCAAGTACACCATATTTACCATCCTTCATTGCTATGCTATTGCCATTCGAAAGATCAAAACCACCTGATGGAATAAGAGCAAAAATATCTTGATTCAATAAAATAAAACTCATTACTACAATCTGGCAAAATATTGTTTTTTTCAAAAAGTCACCGCCCTATCATCAGTGTAGAAGACTTTTCTATTCTTATCAATGTTGTACGTTCTGTATGGCTTCTTCCACCACTCCTCTTCAGGTATGCACATTCCATCTCTAAAGAGTATATAGAAGATTCCATCTTTTTCAACATTTGCAATACCCTCTCTCTCCTCATCATGTCCCTCACCCTCTATTATGTGTATCCAGTTAAATACCAGAGGAGCGATGATATTTCCATAATCATCAATCATGCCATATTTATCACCACTGCGAACAGCAAGCCGATCGTTATGAAACCCATCATCTATATCATCATATATAAATGGAACAATGACATTACCCTTTGCACCAAAAATACCATACTTACCATTTCTTACTGCTACATGACCACCATTTGAAAGTTCAATATCACCAGGAAGAAGAGCAAAAATATCTTGATTCAATAAAATAAAACTCATTACTACAATCTGGCAAAATATTGTTTTTTTCATAATGATCCCCTATTCAATCTTAAGATAAACTTTTATATATATTAAATCAACAGATAGGGGATGTCAACATCTTTTATGTTAGCAAAAAACAATCAATAAAATATTGTTAAATTTCCATCGAGGTCAATCTCTCCTCTATACCAGCCCCATTTTACTTTTGCTTTCCTATTTTGAAAATTATCAATGGAGTCAAACTCAACCCTTTTTATCTCTTTGTCTTTATGATTAATGCTTTTCCATGCAATCTCTTTCCCTTCAGCATTAATAACTCTCCATCTGTTTTTAACTTTTACTTTAGCACAGCTATTTGTATCAAAATCTTGTACAGCATGATATTTAGGCTTAGCAATCTCCTTTCCGCTCTCATTAATAAATCCATAAAACTCACCACTCTTAACTATGGCAAAGCCATTAACAAAACTATAGATAAAGTCATATATAGGCTTCACCAAAAATGTAGCAACTATCTTCCCCTTATCATTTAAAGATTGTTTAGTCAAACCATACTTACCATTTACCCAAACTCGGATCACATCCCCCTCTTTTGTCGCAATCTTCTCCGACCTCTTAAATGGCTCAACATAGTATCTTGGCTTATCCTTCGTCCAAGTATACTCAACAAACTCTTTATTACCAGACGCAACCGCATCTATAAGATAGTAGTAGTACTTCTCAAGATGGAGATGTGCACCATAGGAGTTCCCTGTACTTCCAATAAGCCCTATAATATCTCCAGCTTTTATGGGGTCACCTTTTTTCACATATATATAATTTAGGTGCTGATATGTAATTATATACTCACCTCCTTTTTTAATACCAACCTTTCTTCCCGCCGCCCCATTCTCATCTTCTGTAGCCTCGACAACTTTTCCATCCTCAATCGCCACAACAGGGAAAAACATAGTTTTTCTCGTTCCTTTGTCTGTGCCATCAGAGGTTATAATTATATCAATTCCACTATGAGGAGAGTCTGCAGTGTATGTAGTTCTCCATACTCCGCCATACTCTAAAGTGTTAACCTGATTTTTATAGATCTTTCCGCTTGTATATTTTCCATTAAGAACCTTGCCCTCAATATATTTATCCCTATTTTTCTCAAAGTCAGCCTTTACTCTGGAAGCAACAATCTCCATTGTCTTGCTATATGTATAGTTGTACTCCTCATAAATCTTATCAATTTTTACCTTATACTCTGCAATTTTATCATTATTTTCCTTCTTCTTAGCCTCTGCAATTTTTTTATCATTTTCCGTTCTCTTATTCTTTTCTGAATTTATCTTCTTGTTTTCCTCCTCCAACTCCTTTATCTTATCTAGGCATATACCTCTTTCCTCTTTTTTCTTTGTCTCCCGCGCATGAAGAGTAACATCCAATTTCCTTATATACTTCTCAAACTCAGCCTCACTCATATTGTTGATTCTGTACTTACCAATATTTTCCAAACTCTTTTTGGACTCATCATCAACCCACTTCCAATTAAGATTATCAAGCATATAGTCCAATGATGTTTCTGCAAGCAAATTAAAGTTCCCCAAGTGCTTGCTGTTTTCTGGTTCTGCCAAAAATTCTTTAATTTCGTCTACACTCCTATCACCTATCAGTGATAGGAGTGTAGCAAGTTCCTCTCTCTTTTTCTCACTAATATCTCCTGCTCTACTTGTTGTCGCTGAAATGAGATTTGTAAAATCTTTAGTATCGATCATATCATCGATGTTCTCCTCTGTCTCCTCATCTGTAGGAGCTTCATCCTCATTTAACAGCTCTCCAATAATTTTATTATCTGTAGAGGCAATCATAACAGGAACTTTACTAGCCTGCTTTTTTGGACTACTCTTAGACTTGTCACTATTTAAAACCTCCACAAGTTTGCACTTACAGTTTGGGTGGTGGATGTCAGTTATTGATAGTGGGTCTTTTAGTGTGAATGGATTAACATAGAGCTTGCTCCAATATTTCGCATCTTGTGACAATCCTTCTGGCTTTGAAGTTGGTGCACCATCACAGGTTTCACATGGTTTAGCATTTGCTTCTCTAATTGTACGATATCTCTTCTTCTCCGCATAGGTTAGTGGTTTATCCCTTTCTGCTGCATTTTCTTCCTTATTAATGTCATTGGTTTCAGTGTTTTTCTCGTTCTTAATTGAAAAGTGTTTAGGGTCTAGGTTGTAAGTGTAAGCGTAATATTCTTTGTTGAAGGCG
>JAVBQL010000014.1:0-149881 GCA_031549085.1 Spirochaetota bacterium | reverse complement strand
AATATCTCTACTAATCAATAATAATCAAAAGAATTTTGGATAGCTATTTATCATAAAAATAGTTATAGATATTGTTATAGCTGCAGAAGTAAGTGTAATTATCAGCCAATTTTTTGCGAATAAAATATCATCTTGGCGAATGATGTTGTCAATAAGCATAACAATAACAAAAAAGAAGACAAAAATAGAAATACAAATGGATTGTCTTATAAAATAACCAAAGATACTAAATGCAAAATCACCTACAAGTATATCATCTATAAGATTATCAAGATTATCAAAAAAAGTCAAAGAAATACCAGCGTTAACAAGAAATACATAAAAATTACTTATAGAAAAAACAACATAAAGGATGAGCTTTTTCCATCTTTCAAGCTCTTCTACAAAAAAAAATCTGATAGCTATCCCATCAACAAATAGCATAGAGATAAGCAGTAGTAACAAATAAAAATATAATCCATACCAACAACCTTCAGACAAAGCGTCAAAAAAAGCTAACAAAAGATATATGATGCATGGTAAAAATATGAGGCTTGCAACCAAAAAGGAAACAAGCCATATTACTATTTTTTTTATCATAACTTTAGTTATAGGTTATGTTCCATAAAAATTCAATAGATATTTTAAGAATTTATCAAAATCTATATTATATTTACGTTCATAATCTTTTCTTCTACTCTCTAACTGGTTATCAATCACTATATTATTTTTCATTGCACTATTTTTACTCCAGTCAACATCATTCCATCTTATAAAATTAGGATTTTTTACATTTTTATTCATTATTTCTGTTTCTCCAAATAAAGTAACAAGAATACCTTGATTTGCCTTATAAAAATTGCCATTAAAATAGATAAAGTCAACATCGATACCTTTTGGAGCCCTCTCTCCCGGTTTTAAAGTTCCCTCAAAACCACCATGTGTACTTTCATCATTCCCTGCAAAAAAGATAGGAATACTGGATGTGTTGCTTATCGCTCCACTGCCATTCAAACCCTTTGCCAACGCAAGCTTTGTTGTCATTGCTCTATAATTTCCACTTGTTTCACCCTCTCTGCCAATCTCTAACTTATACCTATTTATTATCCCCTCAACATCGCCCCACCTCTTAAGCAACAGCAGCACATCATCAAACTTAACACTTATCTTCCGCTCACTTTTCAAAACTTGATAAATCTCTGCAATTTTCTTAATTTCTGCACCTGTCAAATCCCGCCACCCATTGTAATTTGCCTTCATAAAATCTTTGGTTATACCGCTAAAGTTTGAATTTTTAGAAAAAACAAGCTCTTTTGCATACCTATCAGCTAGAAGTTTTGGAGGGGCATTCTCCATACACATTTTTTTTAGATCATCAAAACGAATATCGTGAAATCCACCACCAACAAGCAAGTCATAGGTCTTTACCATTTTTAGTTTAAAGTTGTCATCACTCACATTACGAAAGTCGCTGCTATTAAGAATAGCATACCTATAACTACTCACATCTTTTACAACAATTTTGACACTGATAACTTTACCCAACTCAAAAGCATAGTTATCAAAAAATAATTTACTACCAAGCTCCACATCAATTTTGTTTTTACTTTTGTCAACCTTTGTATTCACATCAAAAATGGTACCAATATTTCTTATATCTCGCCTATCGGAGGAGGAGATGGCATTGCTATAAATATCTTTTACCTTTTGCTCTACCTTAGATAGAAAGTTAGAAATATTGATATTTTTACTATTTTTTAGCTCACTTTCAAGTTCCCTTTGCAACCTTTCCAAATTTGATTTTGTATCATTTTTAATACTCATAATAAAACTCCTTTCTGTTTTTTTATTTTAAGAGGGATAAACTTATCCACTATTTTACTTTTTTATTAGTTTTTAAATCAGTTTTGATTTTGTTATTCACTAGTGATGAGACTTTTGAGTAATCTATTTTCACCTAAAAAAGAGTGATGATTTTTTTTAGTGTGAAAAAATAAGGTGATTGTTTATTATTCATAAATTGATTAAAAATTAATGGTTTGTGTTATTGATATAGGTAGCCCAAAGTTTGAGCTATTTTTTTAATTATAGATTATTTTTTATGATTAGAAATATATAAAAAAGGATTTCATCTGTCCAAAGAGTTCTTCCCAAAGAGAGAAGAGCTATGACCAATTATATTAGCATATTGTATTATAATTGTCAATGCCTTTTTACAAAAAAAACAATAAAAGCCTATTACTTCTGAATAGAAATATGAACCGCACCTCTTTTCTAATATCTAGTTCATATTTCAATACTTAATTCATAGCATTTATCTTACATTCAACAACTCTTACTTGATCATGTTGATAAAAGGTTTTTTTGCGTGCCACGTCCTTTTTGATAAATATTTTATGTAAAAAAAGATACTACCTCTCTAATTTTATGAGGGATTAGAAAAAAAACTTAGAACCCTATCTTCGCATAGACAGTAAAGCCAAATCCCGGCTCATCATAGCTAGGCATTATCTGATACTTTTGGAAGTAGAGAATATTGTTGAACTTTACACCAAGCCCAAATCCGCCCTGTATACTCCAATCGATACCAGCATTCATAAGATATATATTATTCATTATGTTTCCATCTAAATCAAGTCTATAAAACTCCGCAATAAAATCGAGAGTAAAGGTCAGTCCCGTTTTTGGAACTATAAATTTTGATAGAACCTTTAGAGAGTCTCTTGCATAGAGAGGAAGCTCCTGCCACCTATTCTCAAAATACCAAAAATTGTGCTGCCACTCGATATTAATTTCAACAATCTCTTTAAAGGTAAACCTTAAACCTGCATATAGAACAAGCGAGAAAAAATCTATACTCTTAAGGGTGTAGAGATTCTCCTCTTTTGAGATCTTATCCCAACCAAAACCGCTCATATTGTATGAAAACTCAAAATCTGTATACCCTGTAATCCAGCCAAGCAAAAATCCCTTTAAGCCCGTCTTACCATAAAATCTATACCCGCTGACAGCATCAATAGGAAAGACAACATAGTCATTCTCTTTATACCAGTATATATCAGGCTTCTTGACATTAGAGACCCCACCCTCAACATAGCAGTGGAAAAATTCTAGAAAGCTATATCCAAATCTTGCATAGGGCATAATATACCAGAAAAAATCTGTATCTCTAAATATCCCAAGAAAATCCAATCCAGCCTTTATTAGAAAAGCATCTTTTATTATAGTTGAGTAGCCAACCCCTGCTCTCATATGGTTAAAAAAGTAGTCACTTCCCTCACCATTAAAAACATCACTTGTGTTGTCGGGGTTTACATAGGTACCAGATGTAAAATCACTCTGATAATCAAAGCTATATCCTACATAACTTGAAAAAAAGTGGTTATCTCCAAAAATCTTGGAATAGTTTACATTGATATCCATAAGGTATGAGAAGTCATTTTTATCAACATCAATATTCTCCCTTCCATCACAGTTGTTAATTAGAAATGAGTTGTAAAAATCCAAACTGATACTGCTTGTAGAATCTATCTTTATAGATGGGGTTAAATCAAGATTAAAAGCCTTCTTGCGAAGAGCATTATAGATACTCTCACTTTGGAGATTATATGTCTTGCCATAAAAACCAAGGTTTGAATTTAGCATAAAGTTTTTATAGTTAAATAGAACTGCTGCCTTTAGGTCGTCAAGAGACATAGAGTTTTTATCATTTGGCTTATCAATCCAGTAGTTTTCCATAGAGGTTCTAGTATAGCTTATAGACGTTTTTGGATTTTGATTGGCTATAAATAGACCAACATCAACAAGAAGGTTATTATTTAACCCATATCCAAAAATAATAGAGGTATCAATTGGCTTTTGCCTATCTGGAGAATCTATCTTTTTTGGGAGAGTCTCCTCAAGGTCAAATTTTATATTGCTTGCCAAATTTGGATTTGTCACATTATCATTTGTCAAGTCCAATATAAAGAGTCCTGCTGCATTAACATCAAGTGTTATCTTCTGTTCGTCAGTAATTTCGACATCAATTGTAGGTAAAATTATATTTGGAACAGAGTCCGAAAATAGAAAAGATAATGAAAAAAGTAGGAATATGGGAAGTATGAGAAATCTATTCATCTAAAACCTGCTTCATATAGATTGTCAGCACAAAAAAATCACTCTAATCCAATCTTAGCTACTACAATTTATCAAAATAAATTAAGCTTGTCAAAAACTATTAAAAACTATTAATATTTGTATATAGTTTTAACAATAGGCTTTGACAAAATGAAATATTTTTCATATAAGAGAGGTTCATAATTAAAAGAGATCTCTATTTTTTAATATAAAATTAATTGATCTATTTTTATTCTATTTCTCAGTTTTTTTTGGCAGTAGGCGGAAAAAACAGTTAATTATAAAAAAGGTTTAAAGATATGAGTGATAAAAAAACTAAATTAAAGATAGCATACTTCCTTGACAACTTCTATCCTCAAATAAATGGGGTAGTGACCTCCTCTATAAATACTGCAAAGGAGATGGCACACATTGGGCATGAGGTTTTTGGAGTTGTCCCATCTGTTGAGAAACATTTGGACTTTGACAGTGAATACTTCCCCTTCCCTACCTATATACAAAAGGGCTTTGAAGCAAGTTTCTATCCAGACTTCATATTTACCTACCCGTTTTCGGGCAAGTTATTCAAAGCAGTTAAAAAATTTGCTCCAGATATAATTCACTTTCATGCACCATTTACTATAGGATACCAAGCAATCAAAATTGCAAGAAAGCTTAAAATCCCTGTGATTGGAACGTTCCATACCTTTTTTGCAGAGCCTGAGTATCTCGATGTTATTGGAATGGGACACTCAAAGTTTCTACAAAGCTTTGGCTGGTGGTATTCAAATCAATTTTTTGACAGATGTGATGCTGTGGTAAGCCCTGGTAATGCAACTGCAAACATAATTAAGGATAGAGAGCTTAAAAATCATATCCCGCTCCATGTTATCTCAAACGGAGTTGAATATTTTAAATATTCCAACTTTACACCAACAAATAGGTTCCCAATAGAGATAAATGAAAAAGATAGGTATGCAATCTATGTTGGACGTGTCTCAAAAGAGAAGGGCTTAAGTGTACTTTTTGATGCTATCTCTATGATAAAGGAGAGCCACAATTTAAAATTGATTGTCGTTGGAGGCGGACCCCACCTTGATGAACATAAAATAGAGGCAAGAAAAAAGAATCTATCTGACAATATATTTTTTACCGACATGATTCCAAACAAAGAGCTCTTAGAGTCTGGTATATACAATAAGATGGAGTTTTTTGTAACTGCAAGTACATCTGAAAATCAGCCAATGACAATACTTGAAGCAATGATGTTTGGTCTCCCTGTGATAGGTCCAGATGCTAAGGGAATACCAGAGATGATCTGTGATGGAAATGGACTAATATTCAAATCTAATGATGTAAATGACCTTGCGGATAAGATGAGAACTATGCTTGATAATGATGAGGTAAGGAACCAGTGCAGAAAAAGAGCAATTGAGCTTGTTCCAAATCACGATATAAAAAACACATCAAAAACAATGGAAAAACTCTACTATGACGCTATAGAGGACTATAATAAGAGATAGATAATTACACTTTTTGTTGTATAGCGTGTAACAAAGATTTTTTCTCGGATTTTCCAAAGGAAACCGCCAAAAAAATCGACTTACATGCTGTATAACACAAAAGAGTAATTATCTACTGTGCAAGTAATAAATTTCCTTTATTAAACCTATACATTTTTTTGACTCTTTCAACAAAAAAAATCAACTCTTTTGTGTCTTTATAAAAACTGCCATTTTCATTGTCTAAACAAAGCTTATTATTTAAATCTCCTCCTTTAACCCCCTTTTTGAAAAGGGGGCAGGGGGATTAGTCAGACGCTTTTATGTATGCTCTAAAGTTAGCGTCTTTGTTGGTTGGTCACAAACCTCGCTTGGGCCATAATATTGTATAGCACCAGGGAAAATGAAGCATGTCTCTTTTGACCACTTATCTCTATGCTCAACAAAATATTTAAATGGTTTTCCTTTAAGATCAACAAGCGCCTTTTTTATAACTGGCTTTTTGTGTCCATGTCTCTGCTCAAGGTTAAACATCATAGTAACTGGTATTCCAGTCGCTTTCCACTCTTTAGCACTCTTTGATAGATTTGATACCGCAGCCATATAGCCTGTAACCCCATTTGCAATAAGAAGAAATGAGATCATACCAAGTGAGTAGCAGTAGTCAGCATCAAAATTTGATGGAGCTGAACATCTTCCTTCATATCCAAAAAAGTGGTTTAATGCTGAGAATTTTCCAGTATATATCTCTTCATCTTTTAGAGTCTTTAGTCTAGCCTCTACCATCTCAATCAAAAGTTTCTCTGTCTCAATTCTAGACACCTGAACGTTTCCATGAGGATCTCTATCCATAAGAAGCTGGCCTCTGATATCTTCAGGGAGAGATGAGAATACCTTTCCACTGTCTGGAGATAGTTTACTAACAATCCAGTTTGATTGATCATGTATATTATCAATTTTACTGAAATCATTTTGATTGTGAGCCAAAACATCATTAATTTCACTAATCAATTGTTTCATCTCTGGAACAAACTCAATCAATCCTTCAGGGATTAGGACAATACCATAGTTGTCGCCCTTGTTTCCACGAGCTACAATTGAATCGGTTATCTGCTTAACAATCTCCTCCAAAGTCTCTCTCTTCTCTTCAACCTCTTCAGAGATAATAGTTACATTCGCCTGTGTTTGAAGTGCACACTCTAATGCTATATGAGAGGCAGAGCGTCCCATAAGTTTAACAAAGTGCCAATATTTCTTTGATGAGTTTGCATCTCTTTGAAGGTTTCCAATTAACTCAGAGTAGACTTTAGTTGCTGTATCAAAACCAAAAGAGGTCTCAATATACTTGTTTTTTAGGTCTCCATCAATAGTTTTTGGGACTCCAATAACTTGTATATTTGCATTTTTCTTTAAAAAATATTCAGCAAGAAGAGCAGCATTTGTATTTGAGTCATCACCGCCAATTATAACAATAGCATCAATCTTTCTTGATTTACAAACCTCAATACATCTGTCAAACTGATCTTCAGTCTCAAGTTTTGTTCTTCCAGAACCAATGATATCAAATCCGCCAGTGTTTCTATAATCATTGATAAAAGTATCTGTAAACTCAACACACTTATCTTCCAAGATACCTGATGGTCCGCCCAAAAAACCAAACAACTTTGAATCTTTGTTTGCACTCTTTATACCATCATAAAGCCCAGCAATAACATTGTGTCCTCCCGGAGCTTGCCCGCCAGAAAGAATAACTCCAACATTTATTTTTTTAGCACTATTCTCATTTTTGCTAGAAACAAACTTCGCAATTGGTTTTCCATATGTGTTTGAGAACATTCTTTTTATCTCATCTTTATCAGAGATAGCTTCTGTTGCTTCACCAAACTCTATTTTTATATTGTTTATATCCCCTTTTATATCTTCTGGTAACTTAGGTTTATACTCATAGCGAGCCTTTTGTAAAGCTGAAATATCCTTCATTAATCTCTCCTTAATTCTATTCTTTTACTTTAAGAAAATATAACTTCTGCAGTTTGTTGATTGTAGAAAAAATAGATTAACTAGTCAATATATTTCTTATCAAAATGTAGCATTCACCCCGATAGACCTTTTTTTAAATTAATATTTATTTAAATACTACATCTTATAATACAAAAACAGTGATAATGTGCATGTGAATTTTAAAGTTATCACGAGGGGGTAATGGGAGGAGAGCCCCCCATTAATTTAAAAAAAAATCCATTATTAAAAAGTAATAGTCCAATAGACTTTTTAAACTAAAGCCAGTTGGGCTATTACTAATTGAAAAAAGCGGTTTGGGTTAAAAAAAGCTAGATTACTCCAACAACAAAATGGAGAAAAGCCAAAAGCCCATGTGCGAAGCCAAAACATAGGGTTGTTATACCAAAAACCTTATGAACCTTAAATGGTGCTTTTATTACCCTAAGCCCTATTAAAACAGTGGTCAATAACAATAGAAGGGTAACCAGCCCTCCAATTATTATAAAGATAGTAAAATCCATAAAAACTCCTCCTCTGTTTAATATAATATAAATTATCAATTTACATTAAAAAAGATTCCTCTTTTCAGAGGAACCTTAATGCATCTTGTTTACTAAAACTTTTAAAATGGAACCCTATTTCGTTGCTTTTTTTATATCATTCTCAAAATTCCATCTAGTTAATTCAGACTTATCAGGAATAACTAGATATTGTCCAGCATAAATTCTTCTTGGACTCTTAAGCTCATTCACTTTTGATAGATCAGGATAGTACCAAGGGTCACTATAATATTTCTTACAAATATTCCATAGGTTATCACCCTGTTTTATGAAGTGTTTCTTTCCAGAGATACTCTTTTTCCCCCTCACATCATCATTAACAACTGGTTTAACAGTAGTTGTAGTGGTTGGAGCAGCATAATAAGTTGTTGTGGTTGTTATCTCCTCTTCAATTATAATAGTATCTGTTATAATCTCTTCTACAATAGTTGTTGAAGGAGTAGTATCTGTCTCCTTTTTATCCTTATTCATAACAAAACAAGCACCTATAATAACAAATAATACTATTACAATTATTATAGCCAATACTATAAAAAAATTCCGCATTCCGTTGCCTCCATTATTTGAATCATTATAAAATGTCCTATTCTCCTGACTATCACTACTATATGATGAAGATCTGTGTTCAGACTCATCCTCATCCTCTTTCACAGAATCATCATATTTAGATGTGCTCTCTTCATCATATATATTAAAGTCATTTGAATCAACCTCATCTTCTAATGGAAGATCATCTTCTTCTGTATCAACAACCGAGTCATCTTCATCATATACTGCTGTTGTCTCCTCTTCAGAGGAGGAGTCACCACTATTTTCATAAACAATATTATCTTCAGCAGAGCCAGAATTGTCAAAATCATAAAAATCTAAATCTTCATCACTATCTTCAATCTTCACCTCATCAGATGAGTCATCATCAAGTATAGAGCTCTCATCAAGAGTTTTAGTCTCATCTTCATCATCAAGAATAGTGATCTCTTCTAAATCATCTTCTGGTAATATTTCGTCAAAGTCATCTTCAATAATACCATCATCTTCACTTAAGTGTGAAATGCTATCTGCAGCCTCCTCTTTAAAGGGCTCTTCAGTATCGACATTAAACTCTTCTAATGGCATCTCTGTTTCGCTGCTCTCTTCAGTGGAATCATCTTCTGTATGATCTTCATACTCTATTGTATCTTCAGGAGTTACATCTCCATCAATATCACTGTCTTCCTGAATTCTCTCAGCATCATGCTCATCAGAAAATGGAGACTCTATTGTTATTTCACTCTTCTCTCCGCTCTCCGTATATTGTGCAGAAACAAATATCAACCCACTCTCATCTTGTCTAAGGAAAACATCAATTAGAGGGGTCCCCTTCTCCGTGTCTCTATCTATATCAACAACAAGCTTACCAACATATTTATTGTCAGCACACTTCTCATTATCTCCCTCAAATAGTTCGATTACTGCTTTTTTTTGATTCTCTTTAACTGTAGTAAGAACTACTTTCTTAGTTTTTATTTCGCCCTCTGATAAGACAGGAACAAAATCATCATTAAACAGTTTTATACCAACACTCTTCGATTCTAAAGCCACTACTGTTCTCCTTCAAAAAACAATATCATTTATGCCAGAAAGAAGTGCCAAAAAAGAGCACCCTTTTTACATAGTATCCTTACTAGTATAAGGATACTGATATATTCTACTATATTAGAGAGAAATAAACAAAACTTTTTTTATAATTTTTTATAATAAATAAAAAAAAACTTAATTTAACATTTAATTTGTCTTTTTTACATATACACCTTTTATGAAAATATTTGCATTCTTACTTAGATCCAAATCTTTTCCGGTGGAATTTATTCTAACAATTGGCCTCATAGGAACGCCAGAGGTATCCACAACTGATGCAATACTATCATCAGACAACACAACATTACTTCCAATTGGATAGAAAGATATATTTTTTATTAAGTGTGTTATTATCTCGGCATCATATTGCGTTCCGCTTCCTTTTAACAGCTCCTGTATAGCAACCTTTGCATGTATAGGCACTGGCTTGAATGGCTTCTGTGATATAGAGGCACAGTATGAATCAACAACTGCTATGATTTTTGCCACTTCAGAAATCTTATCGCCTCTAGCCTGATTTGGATAGCCCTTTCCATCAAGCCTCTCATGGTGCTGCAGCGCCCCTGTTGCAATAAGCGGAGAGTAACCAACAGCTTGCAAATATTTAAACCCTTGAACTGTATGGTTTTTTAATATTGTAGACTCCTCTTCTGTCAAAGGCTCTTTTTTGTTAAGCACACTCATTGGAATAGTTACCATACCTATATCATGAAACAGCGTTGCAAAGAGCACATTATTACTTGTATAGGTATTGTGGTTCATATTCTTACTTACCAAAGCGGCAAGTGTCATTGTCTCCAATGTTTTTCTGTATATATATGGAATACCTTCAATATCGTGACCAATTATTTTTAGAAATTGACTCTTCTCTTTCTCCATAGCGGCCTTTATCTCTATAATAAAAGAGGTTACCTTATCCTTTTCTATGGATTTTGTCTTTATGATTGAAGTAAAAAAGGACATTGTCATAAATATCCAATTTTTATATCTATTTAAAAACTCATCATCAATAGTGCTTACTATCTCTTCTTCTCTTTTTACATCAGTTGGAGCAGCTTCACCTATTTTTTTATCTAAAGAACTATTTTCTGCAGCATCTTTCTCTGCATCTTCTTCTTTTACTTCAGATACAACACCATTACTAACTATCTGCTCTATATTCCATCTTATTAAAAGTTTCTTATATGCTTCAGTAAGAGGTGTCTTTTGAGGTAAAAAGAATAAGTTATCTAATACAAATGAATCTTCAGAAACTATATTCCCAACCTTTATGTCTGCTAATTTTATAGAATTCATAAAAAACTCCTCATTCTATTCGGTAAATTTCGTCAGCGCAATATATAAACTTTAATTACTGCCGATTTTACAGAATTTTATATATTATTTTTACTATTAATATAATTATTATTATTAAAAATAGCAAATTTATAATAATAATATTGTTAGACATCTCTCAATTTCTCTTAAAACTAGAGAGATAATATCACTTTTTACATAAAATATGTATCAAAAAAGGAGAAATTTTAAGAAAAAAATTATGAAAAAGATATTTTTTTTTATAATTAAAATTTAATAAAGTAGTTATACTCACCACAAAATTGTCATTATCATATTCAAAATTCAATAAAAATATTGATTTTTTTTATTAATTCAAGTATCATTTTTATTTAGGGTATTAGTTATATAATATTATATATTTTAGAATTTTTAAGGGTAGCGTTATGAATTTTTTTTCAAAATTAAAGATATTTTATATATCACTTTTTATTTTGATGGTTCCTGTTTTCACCTTTGCTTATCTTGATCCAAGCTCAATAAATGTTGCTTTGCAGGCATTGGCTGCTGCTATCGTTGGTTTGGCGGGTGTTTTTGTTGTCTTCAAAAACAATATAAAGGCTTTTTTTGCAAAGACATTTGGAAAAAAAGATAAAAAAGTTACAGAAAATAAAGAAACAGACTCTGCAGTTTCAGCTGAAGAGAAAAAATAGTAATTATATATATTTATTTTTTTAAGGATATTCTATGGGCTTCTTTAATGGGTTGTCTCTCTTCTTTAGAGAGATGTCAGATTATAATAAATTGATAGATCCAAATAATACAGATCTTACAAAACTTGTCTTCTACTCTGAAAGCGCAATATACTATCAATACTATGAGGGGGTAATAAATGAACTTCTAAAATCCCCAGATATAAAAATATGCTATATCACCTCAGACCCAAAAGATCCAGTTTTTGATAGGGCAAACGATAGGTTTAAACCTTTCTATATAAACTCAACTTTAAGTGCCCTAATTAAAATTTTAAATTCAAAAGTTATTGTCTTTACAATGCCAGATTTAGAAAACTTCTATATAAAGAGAGCCAACAATCCTGATGTAAATCACCTCTATATGTTTCATGGAATTGGAAGCACATCAATACAGTATAGCAAAGAGGCCTTTTTCCACTATGACACAATCTTCTGTGTTGGAGAGCACCACTATGAAGAGATAAAAAAAGCAGAAGAGCTCTATCACCAAAAACCTAAAGAGTTGATAAAAGCTGGCTACTACAGATTGGAAAAAATATATAGAGAGCATAAAGATTATCTTTCAAAAAACAGCGGAGAAAAGATAAAAAAGTCAATTCTTATCGCTCCATCATGGAACAAAGACTCAATTCTTGAATCATGTATAGAGAGTATAATCAATGAACTTAATGATAGTGAATATGATGTAACCATCAGACCCCATCCAGAGTTTATAAAAAGAAAGAATAAGAGAGTTCTTGAGATAGAAAAAATCTTAAAGAGAAGTAAAAACATCAAGCTTGAGCTAAATATGGTTTCTGGTGCTAGTATTCACAGTGCGGATCTTTTGATTACAGACTGGTCAAGCATCTGCTATGAGTATGCTCTTGGAACAGAGCGCCCTGTCCTCTTTATAAACACCCCAACCAGAATTGATAATCCAAACTATGAAGAGCTTGGGATTGAACCAATTGAGTTTATCTCCAGAACTGAACTTGGAGAAAATTTGGATATGGATAAAATTGGCAGCATAAAGAGTGTAATAAAAGAGCTATTAGAGAATAGAGAAAAATATCTAAATAAAATAGAGGCTTTTCGAAGTAAATATGTATATAATTGGCTAAACTCATCAAAAGTAGAGGCAGATTATATAAAAGAGTTACTAAAAAACTAATACTCAAGCATATCTGTCATTTTTTGAATTCTCTATTTAGAAACTAAAAATCTTTCTTATATAAGATATTGATCAAAAAGGACGTGGGATCTAAAAAAATTAGAAAGGTGATATTTTTTTTATAAAAGATATTTATCAGAAAGGACGTGGCTAGTAAAAAAGAAAAAAAACTTTAAGAGCTATCACAAACAGTGATATGAAAATCTTACCAAATTAGTAACTTTATCAAAGAAGCCTATTTATTAAAAGCTTTCCTATACATATTTTCATTATCTGGGTCAATAATTATTAGTCTATCCAAAATTACTTTTGCTTCGTCTTTCTGGGATAAACTTAAAAGGCACATCATTTTATAATAGTAGGCATCAATATATCTATTATTATACTTGATAGCATCATCATACTCTTCTAAAGCCTGCTCTTTATGCCCCATAGTATCCAAAATTCTCGCTTTGTAATAGTAACCATCAGGGACTCTTTTATTCATTGAGATAGATCTGTTTGCATAGTTAAGTGCCTTCTCATAATCGCCAAGAAGCATAATAGTATTGGCCAAATTATAGTAGGCATCAATAAATGACTTTCTCTTTTTTATTGCTAAATTAAATAACTCTTCCGCCTCTTTCAGCCTATTTTGTTCTACTAAAACAACACCCTTGTTGTTATAAAATTTGGGGTTATTCTCATCAATCTCTATTGCTTTATCATAATATGAGATCGCCTCATCATACTTTTTAAGCTCTTTTAAAGTATCCCCCTTTCCAGAGTAGCCATTTGCAAATTTTTCATTAAGCTTGATTGTCTCATCAAAATAGGAGAGAGCCTCATCATACTTTTTAAGTTTTAGAAGCTTTACTCCCTCTCTATAAAAATTGATAGCATCTTTGTTGAATTTTGGTCTTGCTTCGCGTTCTTCATGATTTTCTCTGTTTTTTGGTGTTGGCATCTTTTCAAGAGATGACTCACAAGAAAAAAACATAGATAGAGATAGAGTTGTAACTACACAGATTTTTTTAAACAGAAAATTACCTCATTATTTATCGTTGGGATTTTCAAGGAGAGAGACAGTAACCGTTATGCCAGCAAGGCTCTCAATTCTAACCACTGATCCCTTACGAATAATCTCATTGTTGCTGGAAATTGCCTTTAAATAGTCAGCCCCAATTTTTATATATCCCGTTCCCTTTGAACTATTAATATCTTCCGTGACAATACACTCTTTTCCAATGAGAGCATCAACATTGGATTTCTTGCTTCCCTTAAAAAAGAACTTCACAAAAATAGGCCTTACAAATACTGCAAGAAGCACCAAAAAAACACCAAAGAAAAAGAGCTGCATATATGTATTTTTAAATATAAGAGAGACAATACTTGTCAAAACGGCGGCAACCCCTATAAGTCCCAAAACAAAACCTGGAGTAAAAATTTCTGCTATAAGCATAATGATACCAATAAAGAGCCAAAGCAGAGGCATGCTTAGAAAAAAGTTATCCATAAAGTCACCTTCCATAAAAGAATATTTAAAAAAAATATTTGACCAGTAATAGATTTTAATATACACTCACTTAAATAAAAAATCAACACAAATATGGAAGCAGATAGGAAGAATATGGAAAAGAAAATAGAATCATTAAGTAACTTAATAGACATAAATAGGGAAGTATTAGAGAAGATAAAAGATACTATTGATCAGGTAAAAAAGATTGCAATAATAGGGCACTCAAACCCTGATGGAGACTGTATTGGCTCATCAATCGCACTCTCATTGGCCTTGAAAGAGTATGATGATAAATATGATATAACTATGATTTGTGAAAAACCCTTCTCTGTGGTCTATAAAGAGTATGAGAAAATTTTTGAAGGCGAAATAACAGAAGATTTTGAACTATTCATCATTTTAGATAGTGCAGGCCTAAATAGAGTTGGAGCATTGAGCGAAAAGATCGATCTATCAAAGACAATAGTCATCGATCATCATGCAACAAACGCAGGATTTGGGATACTTAGCTGGGTAGATGATATTTTCCTCTCAGCCAGCGAAATGGTATTTTTGCTAATTGACTATATAAAGAGAGATTTTAATAATAGAGAGATATATCAAAACTTATTAAATGGTGTTTTGGCTGATAATGGCTATTTTAGCCATATAAGGGCTGATAAATATCTTTCTCTATTGATCTCTTATGAAATAATTGCAAGAGGCGCAAATCCTTTAATAACCTACACTACAATGTTTAACAATAACTCAATTGCGACAGAGAAGCTGCTTGCAATAACACTAAGCCGCTTGACACCAATATATGAAGAAAAAGTTCTCTATTCATACATATACAACTCTGAAAGAGCCGATTTTGGCAATCCAATATTTGAATCTGGTATGCTTTTCAAAGAGATGATGTCAATAAAAAGTACAGTAGTTGCTATCTTTTTCAAAATAAATGAGGAAGAGAATAAGATAAACATCAGCTTTCGCTCAAGGGAAGATAAAACTGATGTCTCAAAAATTGCAGCTCTCTTTGGTGGTGGCGGGCACAAAGTTGCTGCTGCAACAACTGTAAATGGAACATTTGAGATTATAAAGGAGCAGGTCTTAAGAGAGGTAGAGAAGATATTATAGGCAACCGCTTGCAATAACCTCTCAAGTAAGCTATTAATAAAAATATAATTTGCCCATTAAACAGAGAAATATAATAAAATTGTATTTTAAATGTTAAAAAAAAAATAGATCAAGCTTAAAATTTTATAGAGACAACAGCCTCTATGGCAACAGCCTCTTTATATGGTGTAAAGATAACCAGCGGTCTAACCCTGCTTGTTGGAAGCGCTTTAAAAGGATTTAATATATAGGCCAAAACATGGAGTGGTGTGTATGGTGTTGTTAGTAGAAAGGTTGCAATCTCGTCAAACAGTGTACCAACTATCAAAGATATGGCTGGGTTCTTTATAAGCTGTTCAAAACTGGAATTCATAAAGAAGGGTCTTATCGTAAATTCATAAAGAAAAGACATTCCTATAACTTCAGCAATTATTATCCCAATATTGTATCCTTTCGCCATAAGATAGAGTGTTGCCTGCGTAAAAAGAATTGGTTCTACAATATTTTTTGCATAAACATCATTAGTAAAGACTATTATAGGATTGCCAAAATCATCATGTTGAACATTTCCATTACTATCTGTAAGTGGTTTTGTGACAGGATCGACTCTTCCCGTTGCAAATGGCTCCATCTTCATTCTATCTGCAAACTGATCTGAGTTTTCTGCAAAGCTTATCTTATTTGTCTCCCATAAAGGAATGGTTGCTGCAAAGGTTACCCATAAATTTGCATATAAAAAAAATGGGTCAAAGACATAGTCAAAGGCTGTAAGCCTCTTATATTTCAATTGCAGGTATGCCTCTCTGTTGCTTCTTATAGCTTTCATAGATGGGTTGTTTATAGTATCCATGTTTTTCGAAACTACTGCCGAAAAAGAGAGGTTTAGAGAAGAAAAGAGAAAAAGGAAAATAATAATTTTTTTTATAGTAAGC
Source organism: Spirochaetota bacterium (assembly GCA_031549085.1). Taxonomy (GTDB): domain Bacteria; phylum Spirochaetota; class GWE2-31-10; order GWE2-31-10; family MWDO01; genus JAVBQL01. The sequence goes on along the minus strand of JAVBQL010000014.1, from coordinate 133,413 downwards.
TTTATGAACATATATAGTTTATCTTATATCAAAAGGATTAAAATTTGTCAAAAAAATAAGCAAAGCTTGTTATTCGCAAGTTCATAATAAGCAGAGCTTTTTGTCGTCTAACTTAACGCTCTTATTATAATTGAATATTTTAAAATTAGAAAGGTAATATTCTTTTTATAAAAGATATTTGTCAAAAAGGACGTGGCTAGTAAAAATAAAAAAAGGTTGGCTTAAATCTTAAGCCAACCTTTAGTTAAAAATATCTATGCAAAAGTTTCAAAAACCTATTTTATACCCATATCCATAACTTCATATGAGTAGACAAACCAATATTCACCATTCTTATGCAGGAAGAATGTATAGTATCTTTGCTCTATAAAGTCTAAAGTCTTGAACTGAACAATAACATCAACCTTCGCCTCAGATTGAGAGTATGTTGTCTTCACAATATCAAATTTATGCGGCAAGAAGTTAATATCATTTATATTATCCTTCTTTAGATAATCTTTATAATTTTTTATAAGTTCTCTCTGTTGCTCTAGATTCTTCTTATTAAAATCTCTTCCAAATATGGTATTTGTCTTTATTAGTTCATTCATATCCATATAGAGAAAATATCTATCCCAATTTCTCTTCATTCTAGCACTTAGCATATAGTCAACCACCTCATCAGGCGGAATCTTCTTTAATGTCTCAACAGGTGTACCATTTGTATCATCAATCTCAACAGTATTAACAAAATGTCTGTCATCAAAGTTTTTCTCTCTGATATTGATTACCAATTGGTTAGACTTGATTGCATTGGATCTGTCATTATTGGTCTTAAGATTTGGATAGTAGTAACCTGTTATATAGAACTGACCAGTCATATTGAGATCATAGTAGTCATTAAGCAATATTTTATATAGATAGCCCTCCTCCTCCATAAGAGTAATTTTACTCATATAGATATTTTGGACCCTATAAAAATAGGTTATGTACTCTTTCTTGTACTCAATTTCTTGGTTTCTTGTTGTAACAATAGAAAAATCGAAACTGTGTCTCTTATCCTCAGATATGTAAGAAGATTGAACCGTGCCACTTTTATTTAAAAGTACTACATTTAAATAAATATTATCCCCCTCCTTATAGATTTTGGGATTCCCAAGCTCCACCTTCATTACTAGATCGGGAAAAAGCTCATAAGAAACTTCTTGCGAGGATAGACAAAGAATAAAAATAGATGTATAACAAAGCAAAAATAAAAGCCTTTTCATAACAAAAAATATCGGAAATTTTAACAGGAAACTTAAATAATGATATTTAAAAACTACTCTTCTAATATTGTTGATAATAAAAAATTTGATGACTTTTTTGCCCATTATGAAAAAGAGAAGATTACACCTGTTGAAGGGCTATTTGGTTCAAGCCTTTCACTGTTTATAATAAACCTATTAAAGAAGATATCAAAATCTATAATCATCCTCTCACGTACAGATGAAGAGGCAGAAAACATCGTTTATGACCTTGAGACCTTTGGCTTAGAGAGGGCTTTTCTATTTCCATCAATTGATACAACACCATACTCTCTTGGGGCTGTTGAGGAGGAGATTACATCAAGACGGCTTGATGTAATAAGACAGCTTATTGTAAGCAGAGAGCCTCTTGTGATATCAACATCAATAAAGGCTCTTCTTATGCAGGTAACTCCAAAAGAGAGAATATCGGAGTACTTTCTAAATATAAAGACTGGTGATTTGATTGATAGAGATGAACTTGCTATCCAATTGGTACAGAGCGGCTACTATAGAGTTGAGAAGGTTACTGATGCTGGCGAGTTTTCAATCAGGGGAGATATAATAGATATCTACTATTCACCATTTAAAAATCCTGTACGATTAGATTTTTTTGACATAGAGCTAACCTCAATTCGTTCTTTTGATCCTGAGACACAGAAGCGGGAAGAGACAATAGAGGAGATTATTATCCCTCCATACAAAGAGATTGTCTATAATGTGAAGGAGCTCTCCCTTGCAAAAGATATGATCGAAAAACTGCAGGGTGATCCAATTGAAAAGGAGGCATTAACCAGCAATGTCTCAAACTACTCTAAGTTTGATGGAGAGTACTACTATCTAAATCTCTTCTACGAAAAAAAATCACTTTTGGACTACTTTGAAGAGCCAACCATCATAATCAACGACTACTATAGCATCAACAGTGGAGTTGGTAATCTAAATAATGAGTTTGAGAGTTACTATACACTAACCGCAAACCATAGAAAGGTTAAGTTTAAGCCAGATGAGATTCTCTTCACACTTGATGAGATCTATACTCTCTCTTCAAAAATAGTAGAGTCAAACTATATTGCAAATCCAAAGAATCTACCAGCGGCAAATTTTGACTTTAGAGGGCTTCCCATCTACACTGGTGATATCAGTATATTCAAGAAAGATTTGAGCAACTATATAGATGAAAAATACAAGGTAATAATATTTGCAAGTAACGAGGCTCAAAAAAACCGACTAAGTGTAATCTTTAGCCAGTTTAATCCTAATGATGATAGATTTGATTTTAAGGAGAGTGGATTCTCAATTTTTCCCCTCTATCTATCAAATGGTTTTCTATCAAAAGAGAAAAAACTGATATTCATAACTGATTATGAGATATTAGGAAAGAGAAAAAAGCTCTCATCACACTTTTATAGCAGAAGAACAGAGGTGATTGACTCCTTTATAGACCTAAAGCCTGGTGATTATGTGGTGCATATACAGCATGGGGTTGGTCAATTTACTGGCATAGAGCGTGTAAAAAGCATGGGTGTTGAGAAGGACTATATTGCGATTCTCTACGCTGATAATGATAAGATTTTTATCCCAGTAGAGCAGCTTAACTTTATACAAAAATATATCTCATCAGATGTAGGAAGCAAGCCAAGCCTTGATAGAATTGGAAGTAAGGGGTGGAACAGAACAAAGGAGAGAGTAAAAAAATCTATCCATGAGCTTGCAGAGGACTTGATTAAAATATATGCCTATCGAATGCAGGAGCAAGGCATCCAATTTCTGCCTGATACTCCATGGCAGAAGCAGTTTGAGGCAATATTTCCATATGAGGAGACTGAAGATCAGCTCCTTGCCATTGAGGAGGTAAAGCGTGATATGGAGCGAATTACCCCTATGGATAGGCTTATCTGCGGCGATGTTGGTTTTGGAAAGACAGAGGTTGCCATGCGGGCAGCTTTTAAAGCTGTTATGAGCGGAAAGATGTGTGTCGTTTTGGTTCCAACAACAATTCTTGCAGAGCAGCACTATGAAAACTTTATAGATAGATTTAAGGGCTATCCTATAACAATAGAGATGCTCTCACGCTTTAGAACAAGAGAGGAGCAAAACAAGATATTAGAGAGCCTTAAAGCTGGAAAGATTGATATAATTATTGGTACACATAGGCTAGTCTCAAAAGATATTGTTTTAAAAAATCCCGGCCTTCTAATTATTGATGAGGAGCATCGCTTTGGTGTTCGTCATAAAGAGAAGATAAAGCAGCTAAAAAAGAACCTTGACTGCCTTACAATGACAGCAACCCCTATTCCTCGTACTCTCCACTTTTCTCTGGCAAAAATACGTGATATGTCAATAATAAATACACCTCCGCAGGGGCGTATCCCAATTGAGACCTATGTAACAGAGTTTAGTGAGGAGATTCTGGTTGATGCAGCAGAGAGAGAGCTTGAAAGAAATGGGCAGATATTTTTTGTACACAATAGAGTAAAGACAATATATGAGATGCAGACCTATTTAGAGAAGGTTCTGCCAAACGCAAGAATTGTTGTTGCACATGCACAGATGGATGAGTCGGAGCTTGAGGATATAATACACTCCTTCATAAACTATAAGTATGATATCCTACTCACAACAACAATTATAGAGTCTGGGATAAATATCCCCAGAGCAAACACAATATTTATAGATAGAGCAGATAAGTTTGGCCTTGCACAGCTCTACCAGCTTCGCGGGCGTGTTGGACGTGCAGAGACAAAGGGGTATGCCTACCTCTTCTACTCTCCAAATAGTGTCATAACAGAGGATGCTATGAAGCGGCTAAAAGTAATATCTGAGTATACAGATTTGGGAAGTGGTTTTAAGATTGCCATGAAAGACCTTGAGATTAGAGGTGCTGGAAACCTCCTTGGTATAGAGCAGAGTGGTGATATTATGGCTGTCGGTTTTCATCTATATACAAAGCTTCTTGAGGAGGCTGTAAGAGAGCTTCAAAAAGATGATGAGGACAAAATATTACCAGAAGAGAATGAGGTCTATATAGAGTTAAACTACAATGGCTTTATAAGTGATACCTATATATCTGACATAAAGCAGAAGATAGAGTTCTACAAAAAGATAGCTGGGGTCTCATATAGAGAGGAGATTGACGAGATTAAGACAAACATAGAGGATAGGTTTGGCAAGATTCCAAAAGAGGTTGAGGCACTATTCTATGTTGCATACATTAGAATTATATGCAAAGAGATGGGGATAAAAGAGATCATTGAAAAAGAGAGCAAAATTGAGCTTGTTTTTAGCAACGATAAAAAAATCGACTTCAACAAAATTATGAAGGAGATTAAAAACTCCAAAGGGAAGATCTATCTCCTTGGAGATAAGCCAAACTCTATATTCCTAAAAATAGATGATGATGAACTGCCACTAGAAAAAAAGTGGGAATACTTAAAAAGTTTTTTGGAGCGAATTGCAGTTTAAAATTTTTTTCTTTTTTTTAGATCCCACGTCCTTTTTGATAAATATCTTATACAAAAGGGATTTTTCATTTCTAAGTAGAGCTCCAATTCTAATTAGAAAGACCATATCCTTTTTGCAAAAAATAGGTGTTAGAAAGGACGTGGTACGTAAAAAAGAAAAAAGAGAGCAATTAAAAACTGCTCTCTTTTTGTTTAATTTAAATCATAATCTTATATGACTAATTGCAATATTGGTTTATAGCGTTTGTCTTTGCTCTAAAGAAGTTTGTTGTATCATCCCCAGTAAGGAGTCTATATTTAGACTGATTTCCCCACCATGCAGGTTTATCTTCAAAAGCTTTAAAGGTTTCAACACATGTTATAGGTGATTCAAATTGATTACAATTAACAATATCACTGTTTAGATGGTTTGCTATCAAACTTTGCCACTTGTTTATACGAGCAATACTCTTATCCACATAGAATAGATCTTTTGAAGGATCGATAAGCTCTTTAAGATAATTTTTATACTTTGTCTCATATTCTGGGATATTAAGAATTTTTGTAATAAGCTGTTTTTGACTTGTGCTTCTATCTCCCCAATAGAGTGGATTTTGTGTACCACTATCTGATACTATTGCTGAAGTACCCAAAGTATTATCATAATCATATGGTATAAAATAGGTCTTTCCGTCTGTGTTATCAAAATATATATAGTAGTTATTTGAATTCACCCAGAAGTCGTCCCACATACCAAGAGTGACATTTACTGCATATGTCTTTAAGAGTAGATCAACATCAACACTTGCATCAATCCAAGTTTTGAAATCACTTCCTGTCTTGTTTTCAAGATTTTGTATAAAAGTTTTAAGTTCAGCTTTGGCAGCATTGATAGATTCGTCAGTCTTCTTATTGGTCTTCAAATCATAGGAGTATGTTTTTGAAGTAGCTGGATAGAGAGTAACAGCCTCTACACCCATCTTACTATCTATATTATTAGAAGATAGGTCTGCAGGATCGTTACCTTGCCATGTACATTTCCATAGGTTTCCATCATTCTTTGTATATCCAATTCCCAAACTGTTGTTTGGATCAATATTTTTCTTCTGTCTCTGAGTAATCATATTCTTACCAAAGTCCTCAAGCATAACATACATACCAAAGTATGCTGGTTTTGCATCGCCTTCAACATGGATATATACTTTTGTATATTTTACTCTAGCAGCAGTCCATACACCAAACTTCGTAAAGAGGTTATATGAGTAGATCTCCCTTACAAACATAGGATCATCTTTGAACCACTTTAATATTAGCCCATCATACTTATCAAGAAATTTTCTATCCTTGTTTTCTGGATAGATATCAGAAAATTTATCAAATGCAATCTTGAAGTGGGCAGCTCTCCATTGAGGGTTGACTGCATTGTGTGGACCGCCGATTGGATCTTCAGGGGTACGTCTGCTTGAGTTGCCTCTTGTACGAATGCTGACATTATCTATAGAGACCCCCTTTCCATTTCCATCATTATATGAAAAGTTTGCTCTAACAATCTCCTCATTTCTATCATATGTTGCATAGTTAGTTAAAAGTGTATTCCACTGATCCAGTGAAACATCTATTACTATCTCTGATAGGTAGTCCAAATTGAACATCTCATCTAACGAAGTAAATGTTAGAGGAATTGTTGGCGTGGTTGTAGGACCACTATCATTTGGTGTAATTGTAGTTGGGGTTGTCTTATTATCATCCGATGCGCTATCATCTGAAACTGTGGCACTACAAGCAACATATGCTAAAAGTGATAAGATAAAAGCAGATAAAACAAAAAAATTGCGAAAAGTTTTACTCAATGTAATCTCCTAAAATATTAAATAATTGATTACTTTTTTAATAATTATATTTTTTTTTAAAAAATAAAGAATTATATAATTTATAGTAACTAATTATCTACCGTTTGACAAGTAATATTTCTTTGAATAAATTAATAAGCACTATTTATCTATTCTTTTCTTAATAAAACCAATAAAATAGCGAACATCATCAACTCTCAATATGGCAGACAATATAATATATAGAAGCGATAGTGTCCCGCCTATTATCAAAATTGTGAGAATAGAATTCAATTTTATATTAGCAGTGAAATTGGCATATCTATATAAAAGCAGTCCTATAAAAAAGACAACTATACAAACAAAAACAATTTTAACAATCTGAAAAACTTCATGTTTTGGAACCATCTCTCTAAAATCCCTTTTTGAAAAGAGAAAAAATAGCAATAGAAAAGCCTGAAGAGAGTAGCCAAAAAATCTTCCAAGTGAAAGGGCAACAATATTGTATTTGTCAACAAGAAGATATGATGCTGCAATTGTTACAGCAACTGAAATAAGGGCAACTATCATTGGCAATATCGATCTTTTCATCGAATAATAAAATTTTACAACAACTATTGTAATTGACAAAAATGGAATCCCAAAGAGGTAGTAGAGCAGACCATTAACAGTTATATTCACATCATTAGCAGAGAATTTATTGTAACCAAGAAGAAGTTCAACAATCTCATACCTAAAGAGAATCATAAAGATGGTGGCTGGCAAAATAAGAAAGAGAAGAAACCTTATATTTTTTAGGAGTGTATCAACAAGCTCTCCAATATAATCTTGGTTAAAGAGCTTAACAAAGATTGGAAAGGCCGCTGTAGAGACGCTAACAGCAATTATTCCATAGGGGAGCATTCCTATATTCTCTATATTATCAAAAATAAATATAGAGCCTAAAAATATGAAAGAACCAAAATTAACAAAGAAGAACCTAACAAGCTGCTCACTGCTTATAGCAATTATACGAGGAATTGCAACAAGAAAAAGCTCTCTCTCCTCTCTATTAAAAGATGGCAGAACAAAGGAGTACCTAAAGCCGTTTTTGATAGAGCCAATCAGCTGAATTAGAAAATGGCCAAAAGCACCAATAACAACCCCCCAAACAACACCCTCTATGCTAAAAATAGGTGATAAAAAGACTATACCAAATATTATTCCAACATTATAAAAAAGCATCGCAACGGAGTAACTAAAAAATCTCTCAATTGAATTGAGATATGAACCAAAGATGCTCGACATCGTCATAAAGAGCACTTGCAAGAGTAAAATGCGTGTCATCTTTATTGTAAGAACGATATTACTCTCATTTGTCCAGCCAGCAACCAAAAAATTTCTAACGAAGTATGGAGCAAAAAAAAATGCAAAAACGGTAAAAGCTACTATTAATAATAGAAATAGATTAAAAAAGCTTGAACATGCTCTATTTAGGCTCTCTTCATCATCTTTTGAGATAAAAGATGAAAAGTATGGAATAAGTATTATGGAGATTGAACCTGCAGCGACGAGATTGAATATGATATCAGGAAGTTTGAAGCTTGCAGTATAGCAGTCACTGAGTCCGCTTGAGCCTGTTGCTCCATAGAAAGCCGCAAGAAGCGAGGACCTTAAAACTCCCAATAGACGTGATAGGAGTGAGAAAAAGGCAATCAGCAGAGCAGATCCCACAAATCTGCTATTTTTTTTCAGTGTCAATTCAATTATTCCCTATTTTTTTAAAAAACAACCATAGTTTTAATGGCAGACACTACTTTATAAGAAAATAGAAAAAAAATCAAATCATTTTTAGCTATTACAAAATTTAAGCATATGGTAGTTAAATATATTATAGCTATTGTCCTATTAATAAAAACAGTTGACTTTTTGTTACTTTCTTTTATATAGTCAATAATAACAACAATAATATTTACTTAATATATAAAGAGGTTTTTCTGTGTATAGAAAATATATTTTTACTTTGATTATTTTTACTTTTACTCTCTGCTTTTTGAATGGACAAGAACGTGAAACTATTGAGATATATAGAGAAATTATAGATGAGAGTGGCAACAAAGCAGTAGTTTGTCTGACTAATGCTATTACTGATGGCGGTAAAATTATTACTATGAAGTATAACAATAAAACTGGTAGGTGGTCTACTACCAATGAGAGTGATTTTACCACTAACATTCCTAAAGATGAGCTCCTTAAAATTAGATATAAAGGTAAGTGGGGTTTTAGTTATATCGACGGCAACAACATTATAGAGGTAAAGTATGATAATGCTGGATTCTTTAATGGGGGATTAGCAGGAGTAAAGCTGGATGACAAGTGGGGATTTATAGATAGAAGCGGTAAAATTGTAGTACCCTTTATATATGATAGAGTTGGTAATTTTGCTGAAAAATTCAGATGGATGGCCCCTGTTAAGCTTAATGACAAATGGGGCTTTATAGATAAGAGCGGTAGAGCCGTAATACCTATTAAGTATGATGGGCTTGATAGCTTAAGCAAAGGATTCTCTAACTATATAAGTCCCAATAAAGTTGATACAGCTAATAAAACCAATAGTAAAATAACCGATAGTAAATCAACTTCTACTGAATATAGTGATGACATAGAACTTTTTACAAAGCATGGAGACAATGGGAAGTGGGGCTTTGTAGATGGGGCAGGAAAAGAAGTTATTCCTGCTAAATATGATTATGTTTGGGACTTTGAAGATGAGATCGCTAAAGTTAAGCTTAGTGATAAGCATGGTCTTATTGATAAGAGTGGTATGGAGATTACTCCTATTAAATATGACGTTATAGATGATTTCTATCAGGGGCCTAATAGAGTATATTCTGGAGTAGCTAGAGTTATGTTTAATGGCCAATATGGTTTTATAAACAAAGCAGGAAAAGAAGTTGTATTTATTGGATATGATTATGCTAGCCATTTCTTAGAGGATTTAGCTTATATTAAAATAGGCACTAAATATGGCTATATAAATAAGAGTGGCCAAGTTGTAATACCTATTAAGTATGATGAGGCTGGAGACTTCGGATTAGATGGGAGAGCCTCCGTTAAGCTTAATGGGCAATCTTTTAGAATTGATAAAAATGGCAATAGGGTTGAAAACTAATTGAGGAGTTTTTTTTATGTTAAAAAAAAGATTTATTGTTTTTATTATCTCTATTTTTGCTCTATTCCTTTTGAGCGGGCAAGATGATAAGACAGACAAAATATTAAACAGTGCAATAAAAAAAGCCAACGAAAAATTTTTAGGTATCATTGGTGGAAAGCCTGTTTATGGAGAATATAAGCTTTATTATCCAAATCTAACCCTAATATGGAATAGTGATTATATCTACCTTTATAATTTTGATAATGAGATATCTAGGATAACATTAAAAAATTTAACCAATAGTTCTTTTATACAACAGAAGGTCGAAAAATATGATAGCAATACTGATACTTGGTTTTTTCTAGGTGATGCAGCTGCAACTAGCAGAAATGGAAAAGAGAACAATTTTTCTCTATCAGCTGATAAAAATTTTCTATACATATATGCAGAAAAATTTGAGAGGGTAAAAGCTGGCGAAAGTGCTTATGTCGTAGACAAGAAACGCGATAAGAGCAAAAAAGAGTATGATTATATTGACGATTTTGAAGATGGATTAGCTAGAGTTCAACTTAATGGCAAGTGGGGCTTTATAGATGAGAGTGGTAGGGAAGTAGTGCCTTGCAAATATGATGAAATTGGTACTTTTATTGATGGATTAGCCATTATTGGGATTGATAGTAAATATGGCTATATTGATAAGAAAGGTAAGGAACTGGTACCTTGTAAGTATGATGATATTGCTTATTTTTTTAGCATTGATGGTAGGGCTAGTGTCAAGCTTAATGGCAAAACTGGATGTGTTGATAAAACAGGCAGAGAGATAGTGCCTTGTAAGTATGATGAAATTGGTGTTTTTAGTGAAGAATTGGCTCGTGTCAAGCTTAATGATAGGTATGGCTTTGTTGATAGTACAGGCAAAGTCGTAATACCTTTGAAATATGATGATATTTACTGGAGCCAAGAAGATAGAAGTTGGTTTAATAGTAATGGATTATCAAAAGTTAAACTTAATGGTAAAGAGTTCTATATAGATAAAAATGATAATATAGTTGATTAGAGAGCTATCACATATACTTAAAAGTTTTTTCTCTATCAACACACCCTATTGTCCAATTTTATGATGTGATAAAAAAATTAGCAGTGCTATTTAAAATTTACTACTTCAATCTCATTTTTAAAAAATAGCACTGCCAAAAAACTCTACTCCATATATTCCATATTTTTTATATAGATAGAGTTTCCAAATGGAACAAAAGACTTAAATTTTTTCTCCATTCCAGAGATAGATTCATCTTCACCTAAAAATAGAAATGCTACGCTATTCATAGCATCATAGATCTTATCAGTCATAAAATCTTTCATCTGTTCATTGAGCCCATGCAATAAATTTTTACAAAAGATGATATCACAATCCTTAAGGTTTGCCTCATGTATCAAGTTGTGATAATCGAATCTTACAATATCCTTAACCTCATTATTAACAAAGTAGATATCCTCATATTTTTCAAAATACCTTGAGAGCATCTCATCTGATACATTGTGCACATTGTTGTAACTATAAAACCCCTCTCTTGCCTGCAGCAGAGAGTTTAAACAGACATCTGACGCAACAACTTCAAGCTTCCATGGTTTTTTAAAATTTTTAAGAAGTGAGAGAGCAAGGCTATATGTGTCCTCCCCTGTTCCACAGCCTAAGACCCAAGCTTTAATATTTTTTTTCTTCCCCTTCTCTCTTTTAAGAATTTCAAAAACCCTCTTTTCTAGAATCTTAAATTGATCCCAATGTTTAAAGAAGAGCCCCTTGCCGATATAGTCTGAAAATAGAAGATCATCAAAAGGATCTTCCTCTTTTAAAGAGTATTGATTTGAAAAATCGTTTTCTCTAACCATAACTAAGATAGAACCTCCTAAAATTATAAAGGGTATTAACCCCTCTTTTTTGATTTATCTCATTTGGTAATGCAAAAACAAGTTTATACATTATTCTTAATGAGCTGATCAATAATAATAGCGGAGATTGATATTACTTTGGTTTATTGTTATAGGTAAAAAATAACTTATCAAGATATCTTTAGATTTTTTCACTTTCCAAAACCAAACCAATATCAAAATCCATTTTATAAAAAAAAATAGACCCATGTTTTATGAATAGTTTCGGAAAAACAGTAGAATAAAAGAAATATTTTTTATGTTTTTATTACATTTTTTTTATAAATTTGCGTTTTTTCTATGTATTTTTTATATTCTCTATAAAATCATATCTTCTGACAAACTCTCTTGTCATAAGCTCATCTTTTGGAACTTTGATATCAGCAGATTTTATGATTGTCTCTCTGCCTTGATTATCTTTTAGGTGGAAGAATAGTGAGAGCTCACCATTTGCCTGATTAAGCTCATTTTTAAACTCATTAAGCTCCCTCTCATCTGTGTTGCAATTCTTTATAAAGACGTGACACTCTTTTAGTTCAGAGAGTCTCCTCTCCTCAAGGTCAGAGATCCCCTCCCCAACAATTACTGCACTCTCATTCTTCATCATCTTAACATACCCCCTAATAAAAATAATTTGACCTATATTTAAAAACTCTCTATTGTTTTGAAATTCATTACTATAGAGTGTAACACTAAATTTCCCTTCAAGATCTTCCACATCTAGAATAGCCCAGCTTGAGCCATTATCAAGTTTATTAAACTTGATGTTATCAATTATACCAGCCATAATAACCGGCACTCTCTTGTTGTAGGATGGCTTACTATTATTAGTATCGGAAAAGATATCTTTTACTGATGAAGAGCTATATGTAATATTTTTCTTAATATAATTTCTATATTTTTTGAGAGGATGTGAAGAGACATAGAAACCAAGATACTCCTTTTCAAAGAGCTGCTTCTCTTTTTCTGTCCACTCCTCATATCTGCTGCCATCATCTATAGTTTGAACTTCAATATTATCATCATCAAAGAGGTTTGTTTGTCCCGCCTTCTTATCTGCCTGTCTATTTTGAGCATCTTTTATAAATAGATCAAAATTTGAAAAGAGGTACTTCCTTCTCTCTCCCATAGAGTCAAAGGCTCCACACTTAATAAAGATCTCCAAAACATTTTTATTAACAAGCCTTAAGTCGACACTCTCTAAAAACTCCAAAAAGCTAGTAAACTTTCCAAGCCTATTTCTTGCACTAATTATGCTATTGGTGGCATTCTCCCCCACACCCTTTATTCCATTAAGGGCATAGCGAATTGCATCTCCCTCAACAATAAATCCAAGCGAAGAGGAGTTGACATCAGGCGGAAGTATCTTTATACCCTTTGCCTTCATACTATCTATATAGTTTAGAACCCTCTCATTGTTTCTAATTTCCGATGTCAATATAGAGGCCATAAACTCTAATGGATAGTAGGCTTTAAGATAGGCTGTTTGATATGCAAGATAGGCATATGCTGTTGCGTGGCTCTTATTAAAGCCATAGTTGGCAAACTCACTCATCTTCTTAAAGACGCAGACAGCAACCTCTCTCTCAACACCCTTCTCCATTGAACCAGCAACAAAGCTATCAAGCTGCATCTCCATCTCTTCTGCCTTCTTTTTACCCATCGCACGTCTTAGAATATCAGCAGCCCCAAGGTCATAGCCTGCAAGAACCTGTGCAATCATCATAACCTGCTCTTGATAGACCATTATACCATATGTTTCTGCCAATATTGGCTCGATTGATGGATGGTCATAGAAGACCTCCTCTCTCTTATGCTTTCTTGCAATATATGTATCAATAAACTGCATAGGGCCAGGTCGATAGAGGGCATTCATAGCAATTAGATCTTCAAGGCAGGTAGGTTTTAGCTTTGTTAGGTACTTTTTCATGCCAGGACTTTCAAACTGGAATATTGCATCAGTTTCACCGTTTGCAAAGACCTCATATACTTTCTGATCATTTAGGTCAATCTTATCTATATCTATTACGATTCCCTTTTTTTCAAGAGTCGCAAGGCAGTTTCTAATCACCGTTAGAGTAATAAGCCCAAGAAAGTCCATCTTTACAAGCCCGCACTCCTCAAGGAGCGGCCCTTGAAACTGGGTTGTAATAATGTCCCCAATTTTATCATCTTTTATAACCTGCAAAGGTACAAAGTCTGTGATATCGCTCTTTCCGATAACAACACCAGCAGCATGGATAGAGGTATGCCTTGTGATACCGCGAAGCCTCTCTGATATGAAGATAAGCTTCTTTTCATCTTCATTGCTCCCCTCAAGTATAAGGTTAAGCTCACTATTTTTTCTTGCATATTTTATAAGGGAGCTATTCTCATCTCCCTCAGAGTGATAGAACTCTTTAAATAGAGAGACTATATAGTTTACTCTATCAAGAGGAATATCAAGCACACGACCAACATCACGAAGGACTGCCTTCGACTTCATCTTTGAGAAGGTAACAATCTGACTTACCTTATCTTTGGTATACTTCTTATTTACATAGTCAATAACCTCTTCACGCCTCTCCTGACAGAAGTCAATATCAAAGTCGGGCATTGAGATACGTTTTTCGTTGAGAAATCTCTCAAAAAGGAGGTTATATTTAATTGGATCAATATTTGTTATCTCAAGTGAGTAGGCAACAATACTTCCCGCTCCAGAGCCACGCCCCGGGCCAACCCATATATCATTCATCTTCGCATAGCGAATAAAGTCCCACACAATAAGAAAATAACCAGCAAAACCCATGCGTGATATAACATCAATCTCATAGTTAAGCCTATCCATAAGCTCATCAGTTACAAGAGGGTATCGCCTCGATAATCCTTCAATGGCAATCTTTTTAAGGTATGAGTCCTTTGTCTCTGTTGATGGAACATCAAAATCAGGAAGAATAGGGCCCGGAAGCTCTATATCAAGCTCACACATCTCAGCAATATGGCAGCTATTTGAGAGGCTCATTGGAAAATCTTTTGCAAAGAGTCTAGCCATCTCCTCCTCTGTCTTTAGATAGAACTCGTTGGTTGGAAACTTAAGTCTCTTTGTATCTTTCACAAGCTTTTTTGTTCCAATACAGAGCAGGGCATCGTGTGCCTCATAGTCCTCTTTATCAAGATAGTGAGCATCATTTGTTGCAACAAGCGGTATCATAAGCTCACGGGAAAGCTGGCTCAATCCAGCGATAGCCCTCTTCTCTTCACCAAGACCATGATATTGAATCTCAAGAAAAAAGGAGTCATTACCAAAGAGCTCTTTATAGTATGAAGCAAGTCTCTTTGCCTCATCAAACTTATCTTGCAATATATATTGAGGAATCTCCCCACCTATGCAGGCAGATAGACAGATAAGCCCCTCAGAATACTTCTCCAGAAGGGAGTTATCAATTCTAGGTTTATAGTAGAATCCATCTACATATGAAATTGATGATAATTTAATTAGGTTTTTATATCCCTTGTCGGACTTGGCTAACAATATTAGGTGATAGAGATCTTTAGTTTTTTCAGAGATATCTGGACTTACATAGAATTCGCTTCCAACTATTGGTTTTATGCCCTTTTTTTTACACTCTTTATAGAACTCTATAGCACCATACATATTTCCATGATCAGTTATGGCAAGGGCCTTCATTCCAAGCGATTTTGCTTTATCAACGCTCTCTTCGATATTTAGCATTCCATCAAGTAATGAATATTCTGTGTGGTTGTGGAGATGAACAAAATTATAACTCATAGCTCTATCTCTAGTCCCTCATAAGCTGGAAAAATTTCAATACTCTTTATCCTCTTTACCAGTTTGCCAAAATAGCTTATTTCGGCATCTGTGCGCTCTGGGTCATAGTGAAAGAGTGCAAGCCTCTTTACATTCCCCTTCATAGCCTGCTTTATTGCATACCTATATGTGGAGTGTCCCCAACCCATGTGGGTTTTATACTCCTTCTCTGTATATTGTGTATCATGAACCAGTAGGTCAGAATCCCTAAAAAATTCCAGCACCTGATCATTTTGCTCTCTCGCAGCCTCTTCGCCATCAGCCTCATTTTCAGGATCACCAACAAAAAGGTTTCTGTATGACTCATGATCATAGCATGTAGAGAAGGCCTTACCCTCATATTCAAATCGATAGCCTAAGCATGCAATTGGGTGGTTTAGAAGTTTTGTCTTTACAACCATTCCGCCAGGAAGATGAATAGCATTTGATGGGTCATAAAAGCTCTCTTTTATGTTATTATATTGAAGAGTTGCTGCAAGTTCATCCAATCGAACTGGAAAGTATCTATAGGTCAGCTGATCGCCAATAACCTTCATTATGCTGTCACCATTGTATATCACAGGTGCATACATAGTTATGTTGGTCTTTGGCACATATATTGGATTAAAAAATGGAAAGCCATTTATGTGATCCCAGTGGGTATGTGTAAAAAAGAGAAGAATCTTCAAAGGTTTTTCAAATTGAGGATCTCTCAAAAGGTAGTTTCCAAGTGCTCTAGAGCCAGTTCCGCAATCTATAACAATTTGATATCCCAAATCGGTTATTATCTGTATACAGGAGGTATTTCCTCCATATTTACTGGTTGTTGCTCCGGGAACGGGAATTGAACCTCTAACTCCCCAAAATCGAACTTTGAACATCTCATCTCCAAAAAGTGGACAAAAAAACAATCCATATTTTTTTTTAACTATTTTTAAAGAAAACTATATCTAATTATATCTATATATTATACTTTTAGAAATTGGTTTGTCAAATCATTTTGAAAGAAAATAGGGTAATAATTTATGGGGGAGAATAATCCTCCTTCTCTTTTTTTAATAGCCCCCCCTATCCTTTTTGATAAATATCTTTTGTATAAAAAAATATTATCTTTCTAAACTGCATAGAGAGCATTTGCAATATTGTCACTCAATTTTTTAAATTAGTAAAAATGAAATAGTTGGATTAAAAAAACAGAAAAGCCAAATTAATAAAAAAATATGGGGAACGCTTCACTTTTCCCCATAAAGTAGTCGAATGATAAAATTCTTGGGAGGGTAATCTTAATCATTCATCACAATTTAATATTCGGATTGATAATATTTTTTCTTTAATTTTATTTTCAAAATTCATCTCTTTTTGATTAGATTTAAAGTGCAAAAAAATTATCTATAAAATAATCAAAAAAAGAGATGCAAATCGACAATTGAATATTAAAAGAAATACAAATAGTAGTTGAATTTTGTAAAAAATAGGTTATAATGTCTCTAGGCTAAAAAAAAATGGGGTCCGAACACCCTGTTACAGCTTCTCATTGTTACCACATTAAATGGTCAGTTCTAAAGGTATAGCTACCTTTTCAATTGACCATCAGTAAGCCCATAATTGTAGGGCTGTCTGCTTCTTTAATGTGGGGGAGCATTCAGGTGTTCGACCTCTTTTATGGGCTTCCTACTATCCCCATAAAAAGATTAGGCCTCTATAAAAATTAGATAGGTTATAATATTTTTTTTTTGGAGGATTCATATGGATGAAAACTATAACTTTCAGATCAACTACACCATTGAGGAGAAGCTTAACAATATAAGGACTATCGCAAGTCTTCTTATGTCAAGTGATATTGAATTTCTTGATAGTGATAATATAAAAAACAGCGGAAATATGATCTGCAGCCTTGTTGGTGAGATTAAGAGAATGATTCTATAGTTTTTTAATGGAAACCAGCAGAGACATTTAAGCTAGCTTCCATTAACAAGATATGATGACAAGAACTCTCTTTTAAATTCAGCAAAATTTGATGAAATTATAGATTCCCTAACCCTATCCATAAAGCTCTTCATAAAGTAGATATTATGGTAGCTTGCAAGCCTTGAGGCACTTATCTCATTTGCTTTAAAGAGGTGTCTGATATATGACTTTGAGAAGTTCTTACATACATAACAGCCACAGCTCTCATCAACAGGTGATTCATCAAATTTATACTTCTCATTTCTCATATTAAGTCTTCCATATTTAGTTAGCACAGAGGCGTTTCTTGCAATTCGCGTTGGAAAGACACAATCAAACATATCAATGCCTGCTTCAACAGAGGTCAATATATATTCAGGTGTACCAACCCCCATAAGGTAGCGAGGCTTATCAACTGGAAGAATTGGAGCAGTAAAACTTATGATATCATTAAAAACATCTTTCGTCTCGCCAACAGAGAGCCCACCAATTGCATACCCATCAAAATCCAAGTTGATTAGTTCATTAGCACTTCTTTCACGCAAATCTTTAAAAAAGTTGCCCTGAACAATTCCAAACTGCCTTTGCCTATTTGTATCAATATTATTCTTATAGTAGTCTCTTGAAAGTGATGCCCAGCGCGTAGTGGTATCAAGTGCCTCTTTCGCCTTCTCATATGATATATTTGGAGGTGTACAGTGATCAAGAACCATCATTATATCACTTCCAATCGTCTTCTGAATTTCAACGACATCGCCCGGGGTAAGAAAATGCTTACTACCATCTATGTGTGAGCGAAATTCAACGCCATCATTTTTTATCTTAACAATTTTACTTAAAGAGAAGACCTGAAAACCGCCAGAGTCGGTTAGGATATTTCTGTTCCATGCTGAAAACTTATGAAGCCCATTTGCCTTTTTTATTACATCCATTCCGGGCCGAAGATAGATATGATACGAGTTTGAGAGTATAATCTCTATATCCATCTCATAAAGCTCTTTTGGGAAGAAGGTCTTCACAACCCCATTTGTACCAACAGGCATAAAGACAGGAGTCTTCACACTGTTGTGATATAACTTCAGTTCTCCTGCACGGGCATTGCTGCCATTGTCTCTATATTTTATCTCAAACAATTAAAGTCCTTTTGCAAAACTATCTATCAAAATATCAATTAACCTATATTTACTCTCATTGTCAATATCTTTTATGACAAATCCGTTTTCTGTTTCACTATATAGAGATAGAACAAACTCTCTGTCAATGGTATTATCTATTTTTGATACTATCTCTCTTTGAAAATTGGCTTTTGATATGGCTTTTTTATCAAGAAAATCTATTATCTCATTTTTAATAAATAATTTTCCAGTAAGCCTCCATGAGTTGTTCTCTTTGAGAACTCCAGAAACGCTATACTCATAGATTGTTGGTAAATAGTTCAATCTATCTTTGCTGCCAAATCCATGATAGTAAAACTTTCTCAATCGTTCTTCACTCTCTTTTATACTATCTATACTATCTCCGCTGATATTTTTTGAATCTACATTCATTATTTCTAAAATGGTCTTCTCAATATCAAATGCTGATATTTTGCTGCTCTTTTCTCTTAAAGTCACATTTGTTTCATTTGGTCTCTTCATCATAAAAAGGGCGCTACCTCTCACTTTTTCTGCTAGTATAGGCCTATTGTTCTCTATCGCTCCGCTTGATGCACCATGGTCGCCTAGAATAATTATTAAAGAGTTGTCATATATCTCTTTGCTCATTAAGTAGTCCAAAAATAGTTTTGTCAATTTTAGCGAATATATATACTTCCCTTTATATGAATCTTTATTCTCTTTTGGATTTGCAATGTAGTTTCCATCTTCATCAAAATTAAATGGCACATGGGCTCCATCTAAATGAAAAAAGCTGAAGCAGTTTTTATCTATAATGGAGGAGCCATTAATAAGCCCCCTAACAAAAAGCCCATCACTATCCTTTGGATGCAGAGCTCTATCCAAGAGGCTATCATTTTTTTTCTCTTCAACTATTTTTACACTATCTTCAGATTTTGATAGCGGCTCTCCTGTTGATTCAAAAAGAGGCTCACTCTCTTTTTTATCTTTCTTCATATTAAAAAACAGAGTGCTGACAGAGACCCGATTTGAAAAATCAAAAAACAACAATCTTCCATTATTATATATAAATCTCTTTAAAATATGAGGGGAGGCTCTCATTAGAGAAAAATCTAAAAGGTATAGGGACGATTTTGTCTCTTTTGAGATAATCTTTCTCTTTTTTGTGTTGGAAACAACTTTGTTATCTATATAATATGACTCATAGGATAGCTGATCCTTTGCAGTCATATACATATCAATATTATAATCACTGTTTTTTAAAATTTTTAGTATTGAGTGGCTTGGATCAGAAAAAGCCTCTATACAAAAATCTATCTTTGACTCCTGATTATCAAAGACCTTTGTTGTAAACAATGGAGAGATCGCCGTATTTGTATATGGAGTTGCTGCTAGATAATCTTTATAATAAGTAAAATCCTTAAAATAGCTTTTATACTCCTCTCTCTCATCTATTATCTCTTCAAATATTTCAGACTCTGTCATATCGAGAAGCCAGACTATCACATTTTGATTTTTAGAAAAATTTATATTCTCTGTTAGTTCAATATTTTTGAACCATCTCTTTTTTTCTGCTTCAAACACATTATTTGAAAATATTGTTAATAGAAGCACAACAATCTCAAAAGAGATAAACATAACTGTTATAAGTCTTATATTTTTCAATAGCAGATCTCTTTTTTTTACAGCAATAAAAATCACTGCAGCCCATACCAAAGTATCAATAATTCCATAGTAGAAATATTTACTCCACTTTATGGCTAAACCATCAAACTCGCCATAGCTCCAAACCATAAAGTTGCTCTGTATAGATATCAAAAGTGCAGCTATAAAAAATATATAGATCACCTTTTCAGAAAAGAGTGAAAAGATGAATGTTAATAATATTAGTGAAAATAGAAACATAATAGAAAAAAAGGCAAAAATACTTACCAATGAGTAGGAGAGCTCCCCTATATTGCCAAGGTAGGTCATTAGTTCCCCAAAAATAAGTAGAGTAAATGTTAATAGAAAAGCTATTAAAAACGAATTTAATAATCTATTTTTTTTATCTAAGGTCATATAAAAAACTCTTTTTAATTTAATATAAATACCATTACTCAAATAGGTAGGCCTCTATTTATAAATTAATAATTATTAAGTGTCATCTGTTTTTGGTATTAGTTTTTTTTAGCTTGAGTGTTTATAGATATTTTAAAGAAATAGCGTCTATTTTTTCTGTACTACTTCGTCAAATTATTCTTAGCTATATCAGAGACTATTATATCTTTTGCCTCTTTTATGGTATCTTTCATATATTTTTCATCAATCATACCTGTTGGAGCAACTGTCTCAAATATCCTCTTTGGAAGCTTATACTCATCAAGGCTGAATCCCTCTCTGAATTTAAACTCATATTTTCTATTGTATATCTCTTCACCTATTCTTACCAAGTCCTCTTTTGTCATCTCAAAGCCAGCAGAGTCAAGAGCCTTTAATACAACCTCTTCAGTGTAAATACCCCTCGCAAAAAAGCAGACTACAAGGCTTGATAAGATCTGTCTCCACTTCTCTTCATTGATAATCTTTAATGCAAGCTCTCTCGGTTCAATTGTATTTGTTATCAAGACCTTCTGGTCAATGCTGTAACCCGCATTATCAAGGTGGCTGTGTCTTGCTCCCAAAAATGCACCCAAGTGGCTGCTTGGCCCTGTATGATAGCCTGGCATCTCATTCTTGCCAAATGTGAGAGCAAAATCCTCTCCGCCATACACTTTTGAAGCATAGTCCGCCCCAAGCCCTAAAGCCTTATAAAAATCATTCTTAATTGAAGCAATATAATCTATCATCTTGATATAGGCTCTATAATCATTCCACACAGGCTTTACATCAAGTGTCTCCTTCTCACTAATTATCCCCTTCTCGAAGGCCTCCGTTGCCCAAGCCAATATAACACCGCTGCTCATAGTATCAAGCCCAACAGCCTCTATTGCATCAATCAGCCTAAGCACATCTTTTGGATCAGTACCGCCAAGCATAGTGCCAAGGGCATATATAAGCTCATAGTCATAGCCAATCATCTTTGTCTTATAAAAATAGGGCTCATCTTCATATGGCTCCCGCAATGCTGCAACGTGTATACAAGCAACAGGACAGTGTGCACAGGCAAGGCGCCTTCCGAGATACTTTTCAGCAAAGTACTCTCCAGATATCTTCTCTATTCCCTCATTAAAGGAGGCTTGCTGAAGGTTTTTCGTTGGTAAGCCCTTAAGTTTGTTTAGAGGGATAATATTTTCTGGAGTACCAAGCTCATGATATTTTTTCATTAATGATGAACTTGTTGCAGCCTTAAAGATCTCATCATATGTCTCGCGATATTGCTTTGAATCCTTTGGATAGATAGAGTCCTTACCGCCAACAACAATCGCCTTAAGGTTTTTACTCCCAAAAACTGCACCAAGCCCCAGCCTTCCAAAGTGGCGAAATGTATCTGCCGTCAAACTTGAATATGATATTAGATTCTCGCCAGCACGCCCTATACACATAATAGAGCGGTCTCCTGGGCTCTGTTCGATATCACCAAGTATCTTTGTAGTAACAGAGATAACACTCATTCCCCAGAGGGTTGTTGCATTTTTAAAGGCTACCTTCCCATCAAATATACTAAGATAGACAGGGATATCACTCTTACCAGTTATCACAATAGCTCCAAAGCCCGCCATTCTGATTGAGGCTGCAGTTCGCCCTCCGCAGTGGCTCTCTCCCAAGTTGCCAGTATGGGGAGACTTGAACATGGCGATTGTCTTTGATGCAAGCGGGAACATTCCAGTTATCGCCCCTATGGCAAATATTATTGGTGCCTCTTTGGAGTATGGGTCGATACCCTTTGGACAGTTCTCAAAGAGAAGCTCTGTTGCAACACCTGTTCCGCCAATATATTTTGAGAAAAGATCACTTCTGTCCTCTATTTTGTAATCTTTTTTTGATAAGTCTATATATAAAACTTTTGATAAAGTATCATTCTTTAACATCATCACCCTCCTCTTTTCTAAGAGTCAACACCCCATATGGGCAATACTTTGCACAAAAACCACAATGGATACAGATCATAGGCTTGTTTTTGTTATCAGTAAAGACAGCACCTATTACACACGCTTTTTTACACATGCCACAGCCAATACACTTTGATTCATCAAGTATCACGCCGCCGCCATTGCGAAGTCTTAGGGCATCATTAGGACATACCAAAGCACATGGCGGATTCTTGCAAGCACGGCAAACAACAACAATAAAGCCCTTGCCATTATCTCCATTGGATTTTACGTGTATTGAGCTTTTTGATGTCCCAGATTTTCCAAATCGTCTTGTACACGCAAACATACAGCATTGACAGCCAACACATTTTTCTGCATCAACAACTTTTAATCTCATAAAGGTCTCTCATTTGTAGATAGAAATAGATACATTTTAAATTGTAAATTTATAGTAGAAAGATATCTGTTATAACAATTAAAATCAAGCATTTTCTTTAAAGCTAAAAAAATCTCTTAAATCATAAAAACTAAATAACAAAGCAACTTTCGTCAAATCTTTCGGAAAAGTTTGCTTATCAAAAGATTTCCGAAGAGTTTGGCAGCATCCAGCTATAGATGTGTGGTATAACAACTTATTTCTAAATTAATGTTAAAAAGGAGTTTTATCATGGATATAAAACGTGATGTAAAGGATAAACTTGATAGAATCAAGCGATAATTTGAACGTGATATTAAAAATGAGATGGTTAGAAATAAAAATTTTAATAGCGACAGCTTTACTACAAAGATTGAGAAAGCTGTTAAAGAGATTTATGAGAGAGCAATCCCAAGCTATAAGAAGAGCCCTATTAAAGAGGTCAGATGGGTTTTTGATATCTTTACTAGAATCTATCAAAATAAAATTTTTATTGATCATGGCAGTAAGCTATTTTTTGAAGAGCACACTCTTTCAATTGGACCAATTGAGATTAAGGTCTCTACAAAGGAGAGCATGAACTATAGATATCAGCTTCTAAATGATAGAAAGTGGAGGGATATTAAAGATGATAATCTAAAGCTTAAAATGGTACATTTTTATGATAGGGCTATAAGAGATCATCAAAATATTGATTTTGACCAGTTAAAAATTATATGCACTACAACTGGAAGTATAGATGAGCTTCTATACAAATATGAAATTGATGTTAGATTAGCTGATGTAAAGGCAGAGGGAGATGAGCTAAAAAAGCTCTTAAAGCCAAACTATCAAAAGTGGAAAGCCAAAAAAGATGATGAGATTATTGAAATGATAAATATATATAAAACTCTCTATGCTGAGTCTTTTAGAAATATAAAGTATGATGATATTGAGCTTCTATTTAATAAAATGAGGGATGTTAATAGATTAATAATAGATTACAAACTATATATTGGTGAAAAGGGTTATACCAGTGGAAAATACAAACCTATGACAACAAGGCTTGCCTTGGCTAGAGGACTTGACCGCTATTCTAGTAGCGAAGATGGAGTACTAAAAAACAACTCTGACAGAAATGTGTTTTTTCTTGGAAATGAGCGAGATGGAGTACATGGGGCTTTTGAGGGAGTTGTTAGATATGGAGAGAAAACCCCTCGTGGTGTTGATGTTGATTTTGTATATTGGAGAGGAAAATTCTATAAAGTATTGCCCGATATAATCGCTACATTATATAGCAAATTAAAAAAACACCTGCAACAGATAGATTTATTATTCCAGCAACTAGTATAAGCGAAAATGGTGTGTTTTTGCCCAATTGGAGTGGAAAAGATGTAGATACAAGTAATAGTAATATATCTGATTATCTTAGATCACAAATAAACCTAGCAGATGCTGTCCCAAACACTCCTATGGAAAATGAGGTTGCCAAACATAATGAACTATTTGATAGAATGTCTCGTTATAGCTCAAAATACCAAATAAATAACTTTTATTAAAGTTACAAGTAACTATATATAGCAATATATATAGTTACCTTCTGTTAAGAAAAGAATTGTTTTCTTAACTTATCTAATATATAATAACTAAATGGATATTAAAAAAGAAAAAATTATAAAAATAATTCTATATATACTTATAGTTTTACTATATTTGCCATCTGTTTTAATGTCTATATTCACTCCATTTGTAACCTTTATTTTACCACTTCTTTTTTCTATTTTTTTGATAGTTTTTAATATCATTATTATAAAAAATAACTTATTTGAAAAAAGTAAAAGAGTGCGAAAGCTAATTCTCTATTTTGCAATATCAGTTATTAATGCTTTTTCATTTATTTACATAGTTATGATATCAATTGCTAATTATGAAGAAAACAAAAATATAAATGAGGTGTCTATTAATCATATTTTAGATAGTATTACTTATTTTTGGATATATCTATTTTTAACCTTCATTACATTTAACTTTTTTCTAGGCATTGTTCTATTTATTGACAATATAATTCGTAATAATCGTCCATTAAAGTGGTATAACTGGGTAATACTAATACTTATTTCAATCACATTCCTAATTATATTATTTAAAGTTTTGAAATTTATATAGAGTAAGAAAAATATTATATAAGTTATATTTTTTATCTGCTTAATGTCAGCAAAAGAAGTTCTGCATCACTCTTTCTTAAGTAGAGCGGCTCTGTTGAGCCCTTCTCTCCACTCTCAATCATCTCTTTTATAGCATAAAACATATCTTTGCTTGAATAGTTATCAGGATAGCAATACTCATAATCTCTGTTAAGCTCTCTATCAACCCTCTCTTTAATAAGAGAAAAATCTTTGCCAGTAAAACAGATATTGTTATCTATCTCTTTAATTTTACAGAAGAAATCATCTATAGTCAGACACTCTCCTGCGGGATAACTGTTTTCATTATCACTACTACTTTTGCTAGTAGATATGAAAGAGGTGTACAAACTATTTTTTTTAGCATCTATAACAGGTATAATTGCAGAATTAGGTCTATTTTTTAATAAAAACCTATATACATCAAACTGAGAAAAGCCAACAATATCTATCTCTTTGCCAAGAATAAGTCCAAAACTTGCCGCAAGCCCAACCCTTATCCCTGTAAAAGAGCCAGGTCCAACACAGACAGCAATATTATTTATAATATCAGGAGAGACCTCAAGCTCTTTAAAAACACTATCTATAATGGGAATCAGCATCTCTACATTTTGATTTGAGCTATCCTTTTTATCAACAAAGAGTTCCCTACCCATAATGCTAACAGCAATTTTTAAGTCAAAAGATGCTGTATCAATGACTATCAAATTAGTATCATTCATATAATTCCCCCCAACATTTAATAAAACTCATTTATATTAAATATTCAATGCACAGTAATAAGCCTCTTATTTTTGTCTCTTATTTCAATACTTATTTTAAGATAATTTGATGGCAGAAGATTCAACGCTTTTGCCCCCCACTCAATAAGAGAGATGCCATTTCCATAAATATAGTCCTCAAATCCAATCTCATATAGCTCAAAAGGAGTGTTTATTCGATATAGATCAAAGTGATAGATTGGATATGAGACTCTATACTCATTGACTATTGTGAAAGTTGGGCTAGGTATGATCTCTTTAACACCAAGCCCCTCTAATATACCTCTAATCAAAACAGATTTTCCGGCACCAAGTTCTCCGTCAAATGATATAATGGAGGGGACACTAAGTTTTGGTGCAAGCTCATAACCAAACCTATGTGTCACTTTTTTTGAGTTTGATAAAAATTGTTCTGATAGTTTGTTGTTTGCTATATTCATTTTACAATACTAAAAAAAACATCCCTTATTTAAGCATATCAAAGCAGGCATCCTTAAAATAGAGCAGAAAATAATATTATCGCTTAAACATAAACATGTTTAATTCTGCTCCGTAACAGATCTTATTGATTTTCTTCCTCTCTTTTTAAGTTGTGGGACATCTTTTTTAACCAATTTATCATAGATAAATTTTATTGCATCTTTAGAAAAGATTCTCTTTCTATTTTTAATTGTGAAAAGCTTTTGGGATTGAAACGCCTCTTTATGCTTGTTAAAGAGATTATGAAGCTGATGTTTTTTTGCCCCAGAAAAGAGTGCCAAAATATGGTTAGTATAAAATAGCTCTACAGCCTCATATTCAACAAATTTATCTGTATCAACAAGAATTACATCGCTAGAGACTAATGATGTAAGATAGAGTGAAGATTTAGAAATTTTTTCCATATCAGATAGAGATATAAAAATACCATTGCCATAAAAGCCGTTGCCCAATATTCCGTTTGGCCTATATCTAAATCCTTTTAATTCAACCTCTTCAATAAAAGTCAATTTTTTACCTCCACTGGATGATGACATAAAAAAATCAACCTCCTAAAAAAGCAATTAGATCACCACATATGAAATTATAGTTTCAAAATCGAAAAAAGACAAGCAAAATTTTAGTTTTTTATAATTTAAACTTTTTTTGTAAAAAAATATTGATATAAATGTGTTTAAAAATCAATAAAACATATAATAATTAATATTTATCAATTAAATGACACTAAACGATCTATCTTTTACTCATAATATATACAATCTAATTAATTACTGGTTTTTTTAGCTATAAAATAATTCGACTTATGTTTTTATTAAATTAAAATTGTATTTTTAAATAATAAACATAATCAAAATAATTTTATATAAAATAAATTATCTGAAAACGTTATAATCAAACTACATTTTTATAAAACAATAATTAATGATTGAGAATAAATTGATTACAATATGGTTTAATCTTTCTATTTACTTAATAGCAGATCTTTTTTAACATGCAAAAAACCATTATAAATTCAATTTATTTCAAAAATGGATTATAGTTTAGTTATTAAAAAATATCACATATAATAAAACAAAAGTCATTTTATTATATTTTTTATTTATTCAATATAAATAAAAATAATATATCTAATTTTTAAAAAATAAAAAATTGAACATATCATATATATTTACATAAAAAACCATGATGTATTACTGATCTTTTGCGCAGTTATTACGCTAAAAAAGTCTATATTTTGCATAATAATCATCATAAATATCAAAAATTTTGACAATTTATTATTATTTTAGTATTCTTATTTCTAATAGATTATAAGTTAATGAAATATCGAAACAAAAACAAAGATGAAATTAGAAAAAAGTTGAAAAAAATTTCTAGCTAATAAGAATTATAGTCGTTAATATTACAGAAAAATTTTTATTCGCTTGAGATACTCTTTAAAGTTTAAGGAAAATGGGAATGGAAGTTCTAATTGTTTTTTTAGCAGCTGTAGTTGTCATTGTTATTGCTATAATGTTCTTTAGATCGATGTTCAAAAAAAAGACAAAAAAAACCATAGAAAAGGCCATAAACAAGGCCTCTATCGATAAATTTGCTGCAATAGGGGAGCTAAAAAAAGCACTCAAGCTAAATTCAAATAACTTTCAAGCAAGAGACAAGCTTATTCCCCTCTTGATAGAGACCCAATCTTATCTGCCAGCAATAAAAGAGCTATTTATACAGCTTGAAAGTGCAAAAATTAATAGAAGCATCAATGAGGTAAAGTGTCTTATAAATATTGCAAAATGTTATGAGGCCCTTGAGAATACAGCTGATGCTGAAAAATATTATAAGATGGCTCGAAATATTGACACATTCAATGTTGAGGCAAACTTAGGACTTGGCATGATTGAAATTAGAAATAAGAGCTATGCAAAGGCCTACTCCTTTTTTAACAGTATTTTAAAAACAGAGCCCAACAACACTGAAGCTTTAAAATATATCAGTATCTGCTGCCAAAACGTAAATAAGACAAGTGAGGCTTTTGCCTATATAAGAAAATATTGCAAACTTAAGCCTGAAGACTTAGAGATGCTGATGTTCTATGCAAATTTAGGAATACAATTAAACTATTTAGATGACGCTGAAGAGGCTTTCTTAATACTTCAAAAAGATAACAAATATTTCAATGAGGCAACACTCTATTTAGCAGAGATATACAAAAGAAAAAAGAAGTATGATGACGCAATAAAAAATTATGATATCGCAATAAAGCTTGGTTTTCTTAAAGACAATGCTCTTTTAGATGCCTACTACTCTATGGCTGAATGCTGTGCAACTACAAATAAAAATGAAGATGCTCTTGAATATTTTTCTAGAGTATATAATGTAAACCCTGATTATAAAAGTGTTAAAGATAAGATAGAGCTATATAAAATGATGACAAAGAACAATCTATTTGAGCAATATTTAACTGGCAACCAAAATGATTTTATCCAAATAACTAAAATGTTTATCAAATACTATTTAAGCAAATTTACAACACTTAGAGGGAGTCAAAATTTTGTTGAATTTAAGATAGTTCAAGATGGAACAATTGAGGTAAAGGTTGAGATCTCAAATACCAGCTCTCTTGATGTTGTCATATTCACGTTTATAAGAAGCACAGGTGTCACTGGAGACCTAACTATACGAGGCTTGTACAACAGAATAAAAGAGCATAAACTAAACAGAGCGGTTTGTGTTACTGCAGGAGTGTTCTCTGATACTGCAAAGCAGTTTGTAGAATCAAGAATCATAGAATTAGTTGAAAAAGAGAGATTAAACGATATTCTAAATAAACTAAAGGTTATTTCTGACAAAAAAAAATAGCATAACTTATCTATCTTTTATAGAAATATAGAAGGAGAATCATAAAATTGAAAAAGATATCCATTATTTTTATTTTTATTTTCACTCTATTCTTCATTGGGGCTGATGAATGGAAAATCTTTAAAAGCAGAGACTATGTTAGAATATCAGATCCAGTTATAAAAGATCTTGATAATGATGGAATTGATGAAGTTGCAATATCATATTATGATTATGATGGGAAAAAAGTTGATGTATACAAAATAGTTAATGGAGAGCTTAAACTTCTTGATTCAGTAAGAGTTCCTAAGGGAGTTATCTATTTTGATGTTGGAGATCTGAACAACGATAAAAAGGCAGATGTTGTTTTTTTAGCAAGTGATGGGCTCTATTTTAAGACAATTGGAGAGGCAAAGCCTTTAAACCGTGTCTCAACAATAACCTCTGAAATTGTTGTCTCTCAACCACAATTACTGAAATCAGTAAATCTGATAATGGATTTAGATAGTGATGGAAAAAATGAGCTTGTTATACAAAATATAAAAGCTATTGAAATTTATGAAACCCTAAACTATACAAAGCTCTCTTCAGTAAACTTGGAAACATTTCTTGAGTTCTCTATGGTGCCGGGTCAGTTCTATCCTCAATATATCTTTTATACATTTCCAATGACATTTATAACAGATATAGATGGAGATGGCAAAAGTGAGATTATAACAAAATTTCCAAACTCAATAAACATATATGCCCAAAACTCATTAAAGAGCTGGCATCTAAAGAGTGTAATTAAAATTTCAAGAGATAATATCTATTTTCTAATAAACTCATTCGTAAAATTCACCTTTCCAGTAATTAGTGATATAAACAATGATAATAAGAAAGAGATTATAGTATCATCTGCACACCTTGATATACCAAAAATCCGTTTTGAAGCTCTTGGAGATATCTATTATAATAACAATGATAGTTACATAAATGATACAGAGAAACAGATTGTTATAAAGGGTGTTCCGCTCAATCTTCCATACTTTTTAAACATCAGTAATAAAGAGTATAAGGATTTTATTATACCAGCAATACCGTTCAACATCTTTACTATATTTAGTATTCTGTCAGGCAGCGGAATAATCAATGTTCCTTTTCTCTATTATCAACAGACTAATAGTAGTTTTGATGTGAAGAAGGGGAAGAAACTTTTTGAGATTCCATTTAGAATGGAAAATATTGTCTCTTTTATAGAGGGGCTGCCATTGGATCACTATAAAGATGGGGAGTTTCCCGATTTCT
This sequence comes from Spirochaetota bacterium, assembly GCA_031549085.1. Taxonomy (GTDB): domain Bacteria; phylum Spirochaetota; class GWE2-31-10; order GWE2-31-10; family MWDO01; genus JAVBQL01. The sequence goes on along the minus strand of JAVBQL010000014.1, from coordinate 103,018 downwards.
ACTACTTCACAAACAACAAGAAAGATAAAAAGACTGATATCATTCAATATGCATTTGATGCTAAAAAAAATAATTATACAGAGGAGGTTATATTAAAGCTGAATTATATAACCAGCAATAATGAGACTTCTGTATTAAAATTGGGAAATTTTTCAAAGAATGTTAAGAAAGATCTTTTATATGTCACTGGACACAATATATTCTTGATAACTAGAAAGTAGCATAATAAAACTCTTTTTCGTATAGCACTATTATAACTATATCCTATCCAAGATTAAATTAGCTGTTCAAGTCTATTTTTTTGTGTTACTTATCAGTAAGAGGATATATAACGAGAGAACACTACTTAAAAAAAAGAGAAAGAGAGAGAATAGATATCTATAGGCTGGGGTAGAACCCCGCCTATAGATATCTACTTTTTCTTTTTTTCTTTCTTTTAAGTACCATTCGCTCCTTAAATATTTTCATACTGATAAGTAAACTAGATAAAAAGTTGCACATCTAATTTAATATTAATAGGACTATTGAGAATACAAAGGGACTATTTACCCTTATATATAAATAAAATGCAAAGGAAATATATAAGATGAAAGATTTAGATTTTAATAAGTTGAATGGATTAATCCCCGTAGTTACACAAGATTATGAGAGCGGAAAGATATTAATGCTAGCTTTCGTAAACGAAGAGGCTTTCAACATAGCCCTTCAAACAAAAAAGGCGACCTACTTCTCCCGTACAAAAAATAGGGTATGGTGCAAAGGGGAGACATCTGGAAACTATCAAGAGATAATTGATATATTGTTAGACTGTGATAATGACTCTCTAATTTTTAAAGTAAAACAGCATGGACTAAAAGCCTCTTGTCATACAGGATATGAGAGCTGCTTTTATAGACATCTTGTAGATGGAAAGTGGGAGACAATAAAAGATGAAAAAAAGATCTTTGATCCAAAAGACGTATATGAGAAGTAGTTAATTTACTTATAAGTTAAGATAGTAGTATTTAATGAGCAAACATTACTAAAGAAAGAGAAAGGAAAGATAATAAATATATATAGGTTGGGATATACCACAACCTATATATATTTAATTTTTCTTTTTTCTTTCTTTTTTACATGCCACATCCTTTCTAAGAAATATTTTGTGCAAGAAAGATTTTTAGTTTCTTATTGAAAATCAAAAAAGCGAGCCTACTTTATTAAGCTCGCTTTTTTAATAAACAAGGTTTGCATAATGTGATATACAACAAAGTTTTTTGTATTAATTGTGCAACAATTTTAACAAAAAACGACTTGTATATTACGTTATGCAAACCATACTTTTTTAAAGAAAACCCAATTTTATTACCCCCTTTTTGAAAAGGGGGCAGGGGGTTTAGAAAGAAAGATAATATTTCTTAAGGAAAGTGTTTTTCCATAAATTTGGTATCAAGCTTTCCATTAATAAAATCTTTATTATTCATAACCTTTAAATCAAATGGAATTGTTGTATCAACTCCCTCTATTATAAATTCTTCCAAGGCTCTCTTCATTCTTGCAATTGCCTCATCTCTTGTATCTCCCCTAACGATAAGCTTTGCAATCATACTGTCATAGAATGGCAAAATGGTGTAATCTTGATAGACAGCAGAGTCTATTCTAACACCAAATCCCCCTGGAGGAATATATTTTGTTACCTTCCCAGGACATGGAGAGAAGTTGTTGTTTGGATTTTCAGCATTTATTCTGCACTCTATTGCGTGACCATTGATCTTTATATCACTCTGCTTGTATGGAAGTTTTTTTCCGTCAGCCACCAAAAATTGTGCTTTTATCAAATCAACACCTGTAATAAACTCTGTTACAGGGTGCTCAACTTGAATACGAGTATTCATCTCCATAAAGTAGAATCTTCCATTCTTATCAAGTAGAAACTCTACTGTTCCTGCACTATAATATGAGGCTGCACGAGCCGCACGAACAGCAGTCTCGCCTATCTCAATACGTGTCTTCTCATCGAGTGCAACAGATGGTGCCTCTTCAATAAGCTTTTGATGCCTTCTCTGTATAGAGCAGTCTCTCTCAAAAAGGTGAATAATATTCCCATGCTTATCACCTAAAATCTGAACCTCTATATGACGCGGACCCTCAATGTAGTGTTCCATATAGACATCTGCATTCTTAAACGAAACCAAAGCCTCATTTGCAGCAAGATTATAGTTTTTAATGAGTTCAGCTTCATCATAAACAACTCTCATTCCCTTTCCACCGCCACCAGCAGAGGCCTTTATTATAACAGGATAGCCAATCTTCTTTGCAACTTCAACAGCTTCCTCTTCGGACTTTATAACACCATCACTTCCCGGAGTTATTGGAATATTAGCCTTTATCATTGTTTCACGTGCATTGGCTTTGTTGCCCATAAGTCTAATTGACTCCGGTTTTGGACCAATAAACTCTATTCCCAAAGCCTGACAAGCCTCAACAAAATCTGCATTTTCGGATAGAAACCCAAAGCCGGGATGTATTGCATCAGCCTTTGTTGCTTCAGCAGCAGCTAGAATATTTTGATAGTGAAGATAACTTCTTGCACTTGGAGCAGGACCAATGCAAACCGCCTGATCTGCAAGCTTTACATGAAGAGCATCTTTATCTACTTCAGAATAGACAGCCACACTTCTAATGCCAAGCTCTCTTGCCGCCCTAATTACACGAACAGCTATCTCACCTCTATTCGCTATTAATACCTTTTTTATCATAATAATATCCTATATAGTCTCAATTCTAAATAAAATCTTACCATATTCAACAATCTCTCCATTCTTAACACAGAGCTCCTTAACAACTCCATCAACCTCGCTGGTTATCTCATTAAAATTCTTCATTGCTTCAATAACGCAAAGAACCTGTCCCTTAGAGACTTTAGTACCAACATCAACAAATGGAGGAGCATCTGGTTTTGGAGTACTATAAAATGTACCAACCAGAGGAGATTTTACTTCAAAGTAATTCTTATCATTACCATCTTTTGCTGCAGATGTTTGAATATTATTTATAAACTGAGAACCCACCATAGGAACTTCAAAAGCGGCCTGATTTTGAGCCGCAGGCATAGCTCCATTATTAGTAGGCATTCCACCAACATTACTTGTTTTTAATACCCCACGTCTTACTTGGTAACTAATATTACCTACTTTAATTATCACTTCGTTAATATCATTCTTTTTCATTGATTCAAATATAACTGGTAGATCAATATCTTTCATTATTCTCTCCTAATTTTAAAATATATAAACTTCTCTAAAACCACCATTTAGAGAATTTTTTCATCACTTTCATTATTAATGCAGCAATAATGTATCCAAAAAGGATATTCTGCTGTTCCCCCATCTGCAAACAATACTATTTCTTTTTGATACCCTCCATAAAAAGATTATATACCATATTAAGACCATCTATCAATTTATCTTTCGAAAAATATGAACCATTAAGTGTTGGCTCAATATCAGGATCATAGTGGATCTCTATAAACCTAAGCAAAAAATTATTTATAAAAAAGAGCAATAGATCTGAAGGTATATCGGAGCGAATAATATCTCTCTTTTTTCCCTCATCAATAAACCTATTTGTAACAGCCGAAATATAGCGGCTTAAGTATCTCCTAATCTCTTTATAGTTTGGAGAATCTATCTCATAATGGATTCTCAAATAGAGCCTATAATGATAGGGGTATCTATCATAAAACTCAACCAGCTGCAGACAAGATGTTATAAAGAGCTCATTTAAATCCATCTTATCAAAATTGAGGCTATACTGCTTTTTATAGACTGTAATTACCTCTGACAGCGCCCTTCTTACAACGAAAAAAAAGAGCTCCTCCTTTGTCTCAAAGTATTGAAACATTGAACCTTTCGATATCCCAGACTCTTTAGCTATACTATTTGTACTAGCCATTGTATAACCTTTATCTGCAAACTCTTTTATTGCACTATAAAAAATATTATCTTGCTTCAAAATCGGCAAGCCCATAAAAGTCTTTGTAGGCATCAAAAAAGTCCCTTTCTATTCAGTACAAGTCTCTATTAACAATCAGCAAACACCAAATTTTTTCTAAACTCCTGCCCCTCTCCCTTTTAAAAGTTATTTAAGCAGTCATAATTTATACAATTATAAGTGATGTTTTTTTCTCTTTTTAATATTCTCTATTATAACTCTCTCAATTTTTGAGTCTGTATCTATCTCCATTGGCTCTATATCAATCTTCTTAAGCTCTTTTAAAAATCTCTCTCTCTTTCTCTCTCTCTCTGCTATCCTCTTTTTATACTCAAGTGATGAGGTATCAACAAGCCTAAGCTCTCCAGTCTCATTATCAACCATATCAACAAGACCAACATCAATGGCATTTCTTTCAAATGCGTCACTAAAAACAACAGGAACAATTGTATGCTTCCTCTTTGCAATAAAGAGCTTCTTATAATCTATATCACTATAAAAATCTGACAAAATAAATATAATACCGCGTTTTTTCATAGTCTCAAGAACAAAGTCAAGTGCGACATTAATATCTGTTCTCTTTTCTGTGGGAGACAAGACCATTATCTCCCTTATAAGCCTCAATATTGAATTTCTACTTTTTGTTGGCGGGATATATTTTTCTATCTTATTTGTAAAAAAGAGCGAGCCTATTTTGTCCTGACTTGATAGAGCAACAAATGATATAAGAGAGGCGAATTCTGCAACCAGCCTATTTTTTGTATTACTTTTAGAACCATATTCAAGTGAACCAGAGGAGTCTATCAGGAGCATAACAGTTATCTGTCTCTCCTCTTTAAACCTTTTTATATATGGGATATCGTTTCTAGCAGTTACATTCCAATCGATTCTACGAAAATCGTCACCCGGAAAATACTCTCTAACCTCCTCAAACTCCATACCATAGCCACGAAATACTGATGTATAACCACCGCTTATTGTATCCGTTGCCAATATTTTGGAGGAGAGTTCTATTAGCTTTATACTCTTTACTATCTCTTTAGGGATCTTAATATCGTTTTTATCGCTTTCTCTCTTTGCCACTTTATTTAATATCCTAAAAAAAGAGCTTTATGGAACTATAACAGAGTTAAATATCTTTGTTACAATATCCTCTGCTGTTATTCCCTCTGCTTCAGCTTCATAGCTTAATATTATTCTATGTCTAAGCACAGAAAAGCTAACCTCTTTTATATCATCAGCAGTAACATATCCCCTTCCTGATAGAAGAGCATTACCTTTGGCAGCTCTAGCAAGAGATATGCTTGCACGTGGTGAGACGCCATATGATATTAGAGACTCTATATTTAAATTGTACTCTTTTGGATTTCTTGTGGTGTTGACAATGTCAACTATGTAGTGTTTAATCTTGTCACTTACATAAATCTTATCAACAAGCTTTGATAGGTAGTTAAGTTTTGTGGAGTCCAGCACTTTGCCAACAGGGATATCAACATTATCAATAACTCTATCAAGTATTATCTTCTCTTCCTCTCTCTTTGGGTATGATATCTTTATTTTTAACATAAATCTATCAACCTGTGCCTCAGGAAGATTGTACGTTCCCTCTTGTTCGATAGGGTTCTGTGTTGCCATTACTAAAAATGGCTCACTCAATTTATATGTATTTTCGCCAATGGTAACCTGTTTCTCCTGCATAGCTTCTAACAACGCTGCTTGAACTTTTGCTGGAGCACGGTTTATCTCATCAGCCAAGATTAGGTTTGTAAATATTGGCCCCTTTCTAGTCTCAAACTTCGCCTCTTTCTGGTTATATATAAGTGTACCAACAATATCTGAAGGAAGCAGATCTGGAGTAAATTGGATTCTTCTAAAGTCGAGAGATAGTATTGAAGCCAGTGTGCTTATAGTTAGGGTCTTTGCCAGTCCCGGCACACCCTCAATAAGTATATGCCCTTTCGAAAAGAGGCCAATTAGGATTCCTCTAATCATATCTTCCTGACCAACAATAACCTTTTTCATCTCAGAAAAGACTAATGATATCAGTGGCTGCTCTTTTTCTACCTGTTCATGAATCTCTTTTATTTCACTATCCATAAAAATTCTCCATATAAAAGCAAAAAAATATAGGATAAAAATATCAATTTTTATATATATTATAGAAGATTATTAACAAATTTTTTTATATTTTGCAATGTTTTTTTCTTTCGTTTGACATTATAGGAGACCTGTTTCAATATTGATTTTTGTATAACTCTATCATAACAATAGGCCTATCCAAACCTTGACAAGTCATTATATTTCTATTTTCGTATTACTTGTCAGCACGAAGAAATATAATGAGCGAATGGTACTTAAAAGAAAGAAAAAAGAAAAAGTAATTTTATATATGAGAGGAGCAAAGCTCCTCTCATATATAAAATTACTCTCTCTCTTTCTCTTTTTTTGGGTAGCGTTTTCTCGTTGTATATCTATTTACTGATTAGGAAATCAGATACAAAGATTTAATTATTAGTTATATATAAATGAGATGTTTGTGATAATAAAACTTTTTGTATAGAGAGGTATATTTGTATAGAGTGATATATAAATAATTGTTAAATATGTTAAATACCTGTTATACCAACAATAATTGGTAGTGTAATAAGGACTTTAGCTCCACCCTGATTTTTCACAAAACCAATTTTACCGCCATGCTCCCTTATTATAACCTGACAGATAGATAACCCAAGTCCAAAACCGCCAAGTTTACCATTTGTATAGAACTTATCAAAAACTTTATCAATATTCTCATCTTTTATTCCAATACCATTATCAACAATGGTAACCTCTGCAAAATCACCATCAGCCTTCCTCAAGGTTGTCTTTATCTTTTTCGCTTGTGCTTTCATAGAATTTTCATAAAGGTTTAAGAAGACCCTCTTTACCTTCGCTGCATCAATATCAGCAATTACTCCCTTTTCAATATCAAAAGAGAATTCCATTCCCTCAAAATTCTTCATAACAGATAGATCTCTCTTAAGAGAATCAAAAAAGGCTCTCATCTCACTCTGCTCTTTATAAAAAACCTCGTTTCCAGAATCGAGCTTATATATACCAATAATTTCAGTAATCATATTATTAAGCAGATCAGCCTCTTTTATTATATCCTCATAGTAGTTGTCCCTATCCTCCTCTGGAATATCCTTGATATCTTCCAAAAGCTCAGCATAGCACCTTATACGTCCAATAGGAGAGCGAAGCTCATGTCCAACAAAGGCAAGCATCTCATTCTTTTCTGTGCTAGATTTATTAAACTCTTTTGTCATATAGTTAAGAGAGTCAATCAAGTCGCCAAGCTCATATTGAGCATTATTCTCTATCTCAACATTGTAGTTGCCCTTGGCTATATACTTTGCTGTATTTGAAGCAACCCTTATAGGTTTTATTATCAAGTCTGAAAAGTAGACAAGAAATGGGAAAGAGATGGAGACCCCTAAAAATAGTGCTGACAAAAAGGCTATAATAAAGAAGACCATAAAACTGATATCTTTCACAACCTCAATAGTCTTATAAGAGAAATCGAATGACATATCCAACTCCTCTTTAACTTTAAACAGCGTTGTATTATCTGTTCCAAATATTATAGAGTGGGGATGGTGAAGGCTGCCGCCAATATTAGCATCAAAATAGATCTTATATTCAACAAATTCCTCTTCTAGCTTTTTTGATAAAAACTCAGCTATCAGATCATCTCTAACATATTTGTTATCACTATCAGTCAAAACAGTTCCATCTGACAAATCCTCATATAAAGAGACAAGAAGAGCTGCCCTCTCTGAAATTATTTTTGAATCATTTTCAATAAGTAAAAATTGTTTATTTATTAAAAATTGAAAAATAGAGAGAAAAACAGAGACAAAAGCAACGAGAAATATTATGAATATGAAAGCATAAGAAGCAATTATTTTGCTCTTTAATGTACCACTATTTTTATTTACCATAATCAAACACTTTATAGACAATTACCACAATTTACATAAACGATGGTATAAATTATATATCTACGCCATCGTTTAATATTATTTTAGAAAAATATAAATAATTTTTGTTAAAAAATCAAGTTTAAAATATACTTTATTTAAATATATTCATCACTCAAAACTTCAAATCTATAACCTGTTCCCCAAACCGTCTTTATAAAACAGTATTGGTTGTTATCTACTGTTAGTTTGTTTCTTAAGTGACTTATATGCATATCTATTGATCTATCAACAGTTGCATAGTTTCTATCTGATATTACCTTCAAAAGCTCCTCTCTAGTAAATGTCTTATTAGGGTTTGAAGCCAATAAAAATAGTATCTCAAATTCAGTCTTTGTAAGATCTATCTCATCTTCATCAACTTTAAGAACCCTCTTATCTGGCATTATTGTAACATTATGATAAACAAGGTTCTTTTTATTCTTAATTTCAAACTTATTAGTACTAACAGTTCTTCTTAATATATTTCTAACCCTTGCCATCAACTCTCTAAAAGAAAAAGGCTTTGTAACATAGTCATAAGCACCAAGCTCCAAACCAATTACTTTATCAATCTCATCTCCCTTTGCTGTGAGCATAACTATAGGCAAGTCAGACTCTTTTTGAATTTTTTTCAAAACATCAAAACCACTTATATCTGGCAACATTATATCCAATAGTATAAGATCAGGCTTCTCTGTCTTAATTGTCTCCTCTACATTAGAAGTATCGTTTTTGATTATTACATCAAACTCGTATTGATCGAAATAGGTTTTAATCAAATCTGTCATTTTTTTATCATCATCAATGACCATAATTCTTTTTCTAGTCTGCATAAAACACCTCAATATATTTTAAAAATTTTAATGAAATATTTAACTTAAGTCTAAAACTAAAGTTTTAAGACCAAAGTCATTTTTACAATCAAGATATATAATATTAAGGAAATACCAGCTTATATGCCTATATAATAAAAATAATATTGTCCAAAATATAAATCCATAAAATCAATATACAAAAAACATTTTATTTTGTCAAAGGAATTGTAAAATATTAATAATTTTTTTTATATTTTATTCTAACCATTATTGATAATATCAAAATACCCCTCTATTTATGGTATTATTACCTTAAAAATCAATGTTTGAAAAATATAAATAAGCGATGGATAAAAAAAATAACTATTTGTATCATAAATATGAGTATTTTTTATATTAGTAATGAAGTAAAATATATAGTTTAAGAATAGAAAAAGAATTAGCTTGACAAAAAGAGTAATATAAAATAGATTTTGTTATAGGGAGTTTACACTCATCTGAATTTCATTTAGAGAGGTTTATGTTATGAAGAGTTTAAAAGGAACAAAAACAGAAAAAAATCTTCTTGCAGCTTTTGCTGGTGAGTCACAGGCCAGAAACAGATACACATATTTTGCTTCAGCTGCAAAAGCTGAAGGATATGAACAAATTGCTGCAATCTTCTTGGAGACTGCAGAGAATGAAAAAGAGCATGCAAAACGTTTTTTTAAGTTTTTGGAGGGCGGAGATGTTGAATTTACAGCAACATATCCTGCAGGAGTTATAGGAAAGACGGCTGAAAATCTTAAGGCTGCCGCACATGGAGAGAATGAGGAGCACACCATTCTCTACCCGGGCTTTGGTAAAGTTGCTGAAGAAGAGGGTTTTCCTGATATTGCTAATGCATTTAGACTTATTGCTAAAGTAGAAGTTGAACATGAAAAAAGATATTTGAAACTTCTTGAAAACCTTCAATCAGGTAAAGTCTTTAAGAAGGACACAAAAGTTAGATGGAAGTGCAGAAACTGCGGTTATGTACATGAAGGAGATACTGCTCCTGACAAGTGCCCAACTTGCCTACACCCACAAAGCTTTTTTGAAATAAAAGAGAGCAATTATTAATTTTTTTTATAAATAGTGCAATGTTTTTTAGCATTGCACTATTTATATATTTGGGCTATTATAATATATTGATGTTTTGTATATTTTTCATAGACCTTTTTTAAAAACAAGAGAAGATGAAAAATAGACAAATCAAAAAAGTGTAATTATATTGGAGGTTAGGATAGTTTTATGTTAACCATATCTGATTACAAAGTTATACCAGTCGTGGATCTCTCTTCAATAGAAGAGCTTGATTCTCTTCTTCTCTTTTTAAGAGAGATTGATCACAAAATAGCAGAGATAACCCTTCGTAATGAGAAATCATTTCAGCTTGTAGAGCATGCAAAAGAGAACTATAAAGATTTCAAAATTGGTGTTGGAACTATTTTAAATAAGCTTCAGTTTAAAAAAGCGGTAAATCTCAATGTCGATTTTTTGGTAAGTCCAGGTTATACAAAAACCTTGATCGACTACTCAAAATTTACAAATATACCCTATATACCAGCAGCAGCAACTATCTCAGAAGTTATGGAATTAATTAGAAATGACTTTAAGATTATAAAGCTCTTTCCAATAAATACCATTGGTGGAGTCGAATTTATTAAATCAGTAAGTGCTGTTATAAAAGAGAGTAAAATAAAATTTATGCCAACAGGTGGCATAGGCTTTGATAATGTTGAGAGCTATTTGGAATTTCCAGCTATCGCTGCCTGCGGAAGCAGTTCAATTTTTAAAGACCCCTTATCAAATAGGGCAAAAATAGAGAACATAGTAAAGGGTAGGCAATAAGTTGCGATTCTTACATAAATTTATAAAGCCAATTTATCGATTCTATAATTATAGACAAACAAATATAAAAAAGAGAGGGATATAAAATGGAGGACACTGTTCTCATAAAAGGAGTAGCAGAGATTATCTTATCTATCATTTTATGTTTGTTCTCATTCTTTATTAGTTTTAGATTGTCATCATATATGACAAAGGAGATAGACAATCAGCTTGAGTTAAAAAACAACAATATAGCACTTGCTATAATAGAGACCGCATATATACTTGTTATCTCCATATTTATGATAGCGGTTATAACGCCAACCATAAAACTCATATTTGGCATAGAATACCTATCAGTAGAAAATATTTTGACTGCTATTGCAAAAATAGTAATGTTTTATGTAGTTGCAATTGCACTATCATACTTAATAATCTTCTTCTCAATAAAATTTTTTCTAATATTTTCAGGCATAATTGATGAGAACAGAGAGATAAAAAAGGGGAACATATCAGTTGCCCTTATAATATCATCTTTCATGTTTACAATAACATATGTACTTATATCACCATTTAGGCTTTTAATAAGCAGCTTCTCTCCACCTTTAGAAGAGCTGAAGTTTGGCTTACGATCTCATTTCATTGATATCTCTCTCTTTTCGGAGACTCTGCTCCAGATGGGAACTCTAATAATTGCCTTTATCTATATAATTCTAATAAGTTTTGTTACTATAAACCTCCTTATAAAAGGAACAAAAGCAGATAAGGAGATAAGAAAGGATAATATAGCCCTTGCTTTTGTGATCTCTTCGATAGTTTTTGCAATGATGTTTATGATTAAGGGTGTTATATTCTCTCTTTATGGAAAGTTATTTGTGTTAATAGAAGAGCTTCATATACAAGAGTTAATATTAAATTTTTTAATATATTTTATACTCTTTATTATAATTGTACATGCGGTTCTAGCCATCAATGTTTTTATAACTATAAATAGTTTCAAGCTTTTCAACAAAAATATTGATGCCATAAAAGAGATAAAACTAAAAAAAATATCGGTTGGAATAATTGTTGGAACAATGATTATTGTCTTCAATTTTTTTATTGCAAACGGAGTCTCTCTTCTAATAAAATAATTTTTTATTTTTTTAGCTCCCACACTCTTTTTAAATTCGCTTCAAGTAAAAGAGATGCACTTCTTTTTAATTTTAAAATCTAAAATATACAAAAAGGAGGTCAAATCACCTCATACTTTTAGAAAGACAATATTCTTTTTGTAAAAGATATCCATCAAAAATGACGTGGGATCAAAAAAAATTCAAAAAGGATGTGGCTCGTAAAAAAATCAGAAAAAAGTCTATCAACCACGTTAAAAAATAAAAATGTATTGATTTTATTCCTTTTTTATTTTAGACTTTAATATAGATTGCATTAGAATATTTAAATTATTATAAGGAGAACATTATGCACATACCAAATGAGATGTTGAGTGGAGCTATATGCCCAGTAACTGCAGTTGTTAGCAGCGCTGGAATTATAACTGCTTCATATTTTGCTCTTAAGTCAAAAGAGAAGCCCTCAGTAATAAAATTTGCTTCAGTTGCAGCTGTGATATTTGCTTTTCAAATGTTAAATTTTCCTATCCAAAATGGAACATCAGGTCATCTTTTGGGAGGAGCATTGGCTTCTGCACTTTTAGGGACTCCATTTGGAATTTTAGCGGTTAGCATGGTTCTTATTATACAAGCCCTAGTTTTCTCTGATGGTGGCATAGCTCTGCTTGGAGCTAATATTCTTAATATGGCAATAATTGGTGCTGGAGTATCTGGCATACTATTTAGTGCTCTTAAAAAAGGTCTCAAAAATAGAAAATCTAAAGAGTATATATCTTTAGCAGTTGTCTCATTTATCTCTGTAGTAGCTGCCTCATTTGCATGCGGAGTAGAGCTTGCAATCTCTGGAACAGCAGAACTCTCAAAAGTTCTCCCAGCAATGCTCTCTGTTCACGCAGTAATAGCTCTATTTGAAATAGTAATAACAATTGCTCTATACTCAGTAATCTCAATATCTTTTGCAGAAAATAGTGCTCCATCAAAGATAAAAACAATAGTACCAATTTTATCACTTTTGGTTATTGCAATAATATTGGCACCAATTGCAAGCAGTTTCCCTGACGGACTTGAATCTGTCGCTCTAAAATTAAACTTTCTAAGAGAGGGACTACCTACATTTGTTACTCCATTTTCAGACTATAACTTCAAACTTGTCTCAAATCCATATATCTCAACAGCAATAAGCTCAATAGTTGGAATTGTTATAACATTTGCAATTGTCTTTGGTGTTGGTACAATTATTGATAAAACAGCAAAAAGAGAGACTATATAATTTATTAGAATAGATCATGATATAAAAATAGGAGAGGATTAGTTCCTCTCCTATTTTTTTTCTTTATATAATTTTTTTAAGTAAACTTAATCTACTTTTCACTTCCAGTATTAAAGCCATATGAGAAGTTCTTTACAGAGTTGACCCTATCAACACTGCTAACATTACAAGTGATATCCACCTCATACCTCTCATTATTAAATAGAGGCTTCTTTGGAACAATAATTATACCATTAAAACTTAGAACTGCATCATGCTGATCAGGAGAGAATAGGTAGGCTTCAACAATTTCTCCACTTCTGTTTTTCAAAGTTGCACTAATCAACTTCTGCATTTGATACATTTTAAAAAAGACAACTATTGGATACCCAAGAGGCGGAGTAAAGTTTTTTAGTATCTGTGGATTCTCATCTCCATTCCAAGATGTCTTGTTATTACTGCTGTTCATTGCTGGAGAGAATGAGACATCCACTTTTGTGTTGTTCTTTGCCTCTTCATCAGGAAGATAGTCCAAATCAAAAGTATGGATCATCTTGTCGCCTTGCTTTGCACATCCATAACCTATTACTTTAAGATCTGGATTCATAAACCTCATTCTGTGGTATGGCCCATCTAAAACCAGATCAACAGCACTGTTATAGCTATCTGCCAAAACAAACATCTCATTGGGTCTCTCTGTTCCCTCATAGCCCTCTTTTTTAAGTCTATCTTTAAAAGATGCTCCTGTAAAGAATTTCTTATCCTTATCCTCTTTGTCTGCAAACTGGTTATTAAATACTAAATATTTTGAGTGGTTATATGCAGTTCTTGACAATGTTTCATTATATATAACTGGATCAAGGCCAAGCTCTTTTCTAAACTTATTTATTCGTTGAATTGCTCCATCGCCATATATTCTCATCATCCTATTATCAGCACTGGCAATATCATCTGCAGTAAGAGCAGAGGCACCAACAACATAGAGGGTGATTTTACCAGCTTTGTTTGTCTCATTGCCTCCAATATTAGGATAGAAAGCTAATGGACCATCATTTTTTGGCGTAAATTCTTCTGCCTCTCCAATTGGAAAAACCTCAAAAAATGCTCCATAGCTTGTGCTCACTGCTCCATAGAGCTTTCCCCATGGAATGGTTTTTCCAAGCTCATCAGTGATCTGATAGTTCATATCCATATCATATCCAGCTGCTGTTGTTGGTTGAAGTTTTTTATCAAACATATTCCACTCACCAAAGGCATAGACAGAGACCCTCTTATTTGCCTTCACCTCTATAGCTGATATAAAGGGAGTGTTCTTTGAATCAAACTCAACCTTTATTGTATCCGCTGGAAGTGATGAGATAAAATCATCAATAGATGATCCGCCTTGAATCTCTATATCCAAAGAGCCCGTTGGATTCTCTATCTTAAAATTGCCCTTATTTGGAAAAAGGTAGAGTATTCCACTATTTGGACAAATAAACTCTTTTTTTGTCCCAATCAGAAACATCTCTCCATCACCCACCTTTCCAAGCAGGGCTCCCCAGTTTCCTATACTGTTGGCAAGTTTTTTATCTTTGTGACCATCGGCGTTTACAGCCATATATTTTTCCCACATAGACCACTTGCCCTTTGTGGTAATTTGTATCTTTTCACCTTTTTTAACAAACAGTCCTGTGCTCTGCCTTTTATACTCTGGCACAACCTTAAGACTTGCCTTAAAGGTAACTGTTTGCGGAAATAGGTTAAAAGTTACAAAGATTATAGTTAGAAATATGAAAAATCTCTTCATAAAAAGGTCCCCCCCTAAAAAATATAGATAGTTAATACTATTAACAAAAGAAAATTTATTTGTCAAAAAGATTATTTATATAACTTAAATATAGAGGTTTTTCCTCTATAAAATATTAAGCCATACAAAAAAGTGTCATTGCTATTAGTGATATTATTAATATCACGCTAACAGTAAAACTATCTGTCTGGTTTCCATATCAGTACGAAAGTATAAAATGAGCGAATGCTACTTAAAAAAAGAGAAAGAGAGAGAGTAAATATTTAGAGGGGATTTGATCCCCCTCTAAATATTTACTTTTTCTTTTTTTCTTTCTTTTTTAGGTAACGTTTACTCATTACATCTGTTGCTAGTGACCAGTAACCCAAAAATAAAGATTTAATCACCCATTAAATCTTGGATAAGATTAACAATAGTATAAAAGCTTTTAGAAAAAGCAATATAGTTGTGAATAGCTAACAACTAATATAATAGAAGAAATAAATAGAGTAAAAATTTTTGACAACATTCTAACTTTTCTGTATACTAAAAGCTGATATAGGTATAATATTTTGATATATTACTGCTAACTTTTACTAGCATTAAGGAGATAAATTTTATGAAAGAATTAAAAATGGATTGCGAAGTCTCATCTTTTATCGATTTTTCTAAATATGAGGGCAAAGACATAACCCTAACAGGCAGCATTCAAAACTTACGTGTGTTGGGCTGGGGCGGATTTATAATACTTAGAAGCAACAGCTATATGGTTCAATGCGTTGCTGCAAAAGAGAGTGTTAATATAGAAAACTTGTCTGTTGAATCTGTCATAAAAATAGTTGGACTTCTAAAAACAGCGACAATAAAAGATAAATCTATAATACCTAACAATTATGAGATTGAACTAAAATCTATAGAGGTTCTCTCTACTCCATCTATAGATGTACTCCCTGTTGATACAACAAAGAGAGAGCTTAATGTTGCACTTGATACAAAATTTGATCTTCGCCCACTTACTCTAAGACATCCAAAACAGAGAGCCATTTTTAAGATTCAGTCAACTATTTTTAATGCTTTTGGTAACTACCTTACAAATATTGGCTTCAATAGAATCTGCTCTCCAAAGATAGTTTTTAGTGGAGCTGAGGGCGGAGCAAACATTTTCCAGCTTGACTATTTCAAAAGAAAGGCCTTTTTGACTCAATCTCCTCAATTTTATAAGCAGATGATGGTTGGTGTCTTTGGGCGTGTCTTTGAGGAGTCTCCAGTCTTTAGAGCAGAGAAGCATGATACTTCAAGACATCTAAATGAGTATATCTCGCTTGATCTTGAGATGATGTTAAGCAATGGCTTTGAAGATTTGATAGTAACAGAGGCAAATGTTTTGGCCTATATTTTTGACAACATCAGAGAGACTTGCAAATATGAGATTGAGTTACTAGAAATTAATGTTCCAATTATAAATAAAATTGTTACTATGAAGTTTAATGAGGTTCATGAAACAGTATTCCAAAACTATAAAAAAGATTTCAGAGGCGAGAAAGATTTAGCTCCAGAGGAGGAGCAGCTAATCTGTGACTATGTCAAGAAGACATATGATACAGAGTTTGTCTTTGTTACCCACTATCCTATGGAGAAGAGACCCTTCTATACAATGGAAGATAAAAACGATCTCGGCTACTCACTCTCATTTGACCTCTTATTTAGAGGGCTCGAAATCACAACAGGTGGACAGAGATTAAATAAATATGAGGACTATATTGATAGAATGGGAAAACTTAATATGAACATAGACTCTTTTGACTCATTCTTACAAACTTTTAAGTATGGTATGCCTCCTCATGGCGGTTTGGGTCTAGGTTTAGAGAGATTGACAGCTCAAATATGTGGTCTCTCAAATGTTAAAGAGGCAAGCCTCTTCCCTAGAGATATAAACAGGTTAACTCCATAGTTATTTTTAGTAATGTGAGTTTGATGAACTCCTTTTTGACTAATCTCCCTACCACCATTATCAAAAAAGGGCGGGAGACTTTTTTGGCTAAAAAAGGGTGCAACTTGTATTTTTGTGAGAGAATAATATCAAACTCACATTAAATAAGGAAGATAATGTCAGCATATTTAATAACACTATTTATTCTACTCATCTCTGTTACTGTAAACCTATTTGCAATAATAAAGCTGTTTAGTAAAAATAAGAATAGTTCAACAGAGCTTGAGAAAAATATAACAAAAATATTGGAAAGTGAATTCGCAAAAAATAAGAGTGAGATGGACAAAAATTTTCTAAATAATAAGACAGAGATGGACAGCCGTTTTACCAATATTAGCACCCAGTTTGACTCAAGATTCAACTCCCAGCTTAATACTCTTAATAGACAGATGGAAAATACGAAAAACAGCCTTGAAAATAGATTGTCTGACATACAGCAAAATAACGAAAAGAGGATATCTGAGATTAGAACAATTGTTGATGAGAAATTACAAAACACACTTCGATATCAAACAGAGGCTCTCTCTACAAACCTTAAAGAGAACAGAGACTCCTTTGAAAAGCAGATGGAAGGGGTAAGAAATAGCGTAGAGAATCGCTTGAAAGACTTGCAAGCCAACAACGAAAAGAAGCTTGATGAGATGAGAGGTGTTGTTGACGAGAAGCTGCAAAAGACCATTCAGGAGAGATTTGATACCTCTTTTAGTAATGTCCTAGAGCAGCTCAACAATGTTACTAAAATTGCTAGTGAGATGGCAAATCATGGGAAGAGCGTTGTTGATATACAAAAAATATTGGCAGATAATAAGCTTCGTGGAAACTTTGGAGAGATGCAGCTTGAGAGTGTATTGGAGCAAGTGCTTCCTACTAACTATGAGAAACAGTTCTCTCTAAAGAGAGGAAGCAAAGAGAAGGTCGATTTTGTTATAAAGCTTCCAGATAAAAACGCTGATCAAAATATTCTATATCTGCCTATTGATTCCAAATTTCCAACAAAGAACTACCTCGATATGATGGAAGCTATAAAAGAGAACAATAATATAAGACTTGAAGAGTTAAAAAAGGCCTTCAAAAAAGATATTGATGACCACGCAAAAGAGATTTCAGAAAAGTATATAGTGCCTCCAGTAACAACCAACTATGCAATAATGTTTCTGCCAGCGGAGGGGCTCTATGCTGAGGTTGCAAGAGTAACAGGGCTCTTTGAAGAGATTCAGAGAAAATATAAGATAGCAATTGCTGGACCAAGCACAATACTTGCTCTGTTAAATGCATTCCAGCTTGGCTTTAAGACACTGACAATAGAAAAAAATGCAATTGAAATAGTAAAAACACTAAGTAAATTTAAAAAGCATTTCCTAACCTTTAATAATAAGATAAGTGATGCAAGAAACCACATAGATAAGGTCTCAAAAGACTTTGAAAGTATAGAGAAGACCACACTTGGCATAGACAAGACACTAAAAAGTATAGATACCTACTCTATCGAAAAAGATGAGAGTGAAAAAATAGAAAATAGTGTAAAAACAGTTGAAATTAATGATCTTTTTAACTAACTTAAATTTAATAATCAACGCCCACACACTTGCAGTGGAGATGTTGATTCTTTAAGGTGTTTGCCTTTGAGTATCTTTCACCCTAAAGGGTAGATATCAATCATAAGTTAAGGGAATAAAAAAATATTCTATAAAACTTCTTTAATTGAAAGCAATTTTATAGAGTATTCAATTTTTAAAACACCTTCTTTAAAAAAAAGTAATTCTAATTTATTCTCTAATAATTAAACCATTAATATTTTTGATATGTAATTATCAAAAATATTAATAAAAGCAGGAGGAAAATAATTGAAAAGGCCAATGTTGTTAGCCACAAATGGTTGGTACTCAAAGGATTATGAATCAACCAAAAGGAGTATTGAATCCTTTATAGATCATAAAATCACAATAAAAAAGGAGAAGCCAATTGCGGCAATCTCACCTCACGCAGGCTGGTTCTATTGTGGAAAACTTATTGTTAATGCCATTAGAATATTAAGTGAGAAAAACAGTAATATTAAAAATGTGTTCATCTTTGGTGGACATCTTCATAAAGAGAGTGAGCCAATATTGGAGCTCTTTAGTGAAGCTGATACCCCTTTAGGTGAACTTAAAAACAACCAAAATGTTGCAGAGTTTCTATCAAAGTATAATAACATTAATAAAAAACTATATTTTGCTGATAACACAGTAGAGGTTATTTTGCCTATCATAAAATATTTTTTTAGTGATGTTAATATAACAGCCTTGTATCTTCCGCCAAATATGGCGATTGTTCCAATGATTGAAGAGATTGTCAAAAATTTTGGAGATAGTTCTATCTTTATAGGCTCTACAGATTTGACTCACTATGGGCCTCACTACAACTTTATGTTAAAAAACCATGAAGAGGAGAGCTCTGTTAAGTGGGTAAAAAACAGTAATGACAAGGGATATATAGATTTAATCGTAGACATGAAGGAGGAGGAGTCTCTAAAATATGCAGAAAAAAATATGTCTGCCTGCTCTTCAGGGGCAGTACTTGGAACAATTGTTGCTGCAAGAGAGATGGGAGTAAAAAAAGGAGAGCTTATTGGATACCACACAAGCTATGATATAAGGAAAGATGAAAATTTTGTTGGCTACTGCAGTGTTTTGTATTAAACTTTTTTGTGATATATCTCAATTTTTTTTAATTTTTTAAGTTAGAAACTAAAAACTCTTTTTGTATAAGATATTTGTCAAAAAGGATATGGCACGCAAAAAAAATAAAAGGGGGTATGGGGGAACTATTTCCCCCATAAATTTTACAAAAGGCATAATTAATGAATAGGCTAATTTTATCTCTTGGTTCAAACATAGAGCCAAGGCTTGAAGCTCTTTTAAAGGCAACAGAGCTATTAAACAATAATTTTAAAAAAGTTATCTTCAGCTCTCTCTATGAGACAGAGCCTGTTGATGATTTGGATCAAAACTATTTTTATAATATTACCACCCTCTACGAAACAGAGATTGATAACCCATTTGATATCCTAAAGATAGTTAAAGATATAGAGGAGAATATTGGGCGTGATAAAGATATAAATCGCCCTAAAGGGCCAAGAAAAATTGATATTGATATAATATTTTTTGAAAACAAGATTATAGATAGTCCGCTTTTAACAATCCCTCATAAAAATTTTAGCAATCGCAATTTTGTATTGATCCCACTATTAGAAATTATTAAACAATTTGGAGAGGTTGTGTCGATAGATTATTTAGAAGAATTAATATCAAAAAATGGAAATTATGGCGTAAAAATGGTGGGAACTTACAATGGTTAGAGAGCAATATAGTATAAAATTACCAGAGTTTGAAGGGCCTTTAGATCTGCTGCTTCATCTTGTAAAAAGTTATGAGGTTGATATCTATTCAATCCCTATTGCTGAGATAACAGGCCAATATCTTGAGTATCTTGAGATGCTTATTGATCTTGACATTGATAACATATCAGATTTTATAGATATTGCTTCAACTTTAATACTCATAAAATCTAGAACCATGCTGCCTGTTGATAAGGCTGAATTTGATGAAGATAGTGACCTTCTAAAAAAAGGGTTGATAGAAAAAATCTTGGAGTACCAACAATATAAACTTACTGCAAATGATCTGGATAAAAAATTTCTTGAAGATGAGATAATATATAAGAAAGAGAGAACTCAATATCTTTTTGAAGATAGAGATCTTGAAGATTCAAAATGGCTAAATCTCTCTGTCATAGATCTAATAAACGCCTTTGCAAAAATTCTCAATAATAAAAAAGAGAGCAGAGCAATAAATCTAAAACCATATGAGTATACTGTTGAGGAGAAGATTGAATTTTTGAGAAACTTTTTTCAGGATAGAGACTCTTTTAACTTCTTTGATATTGTAAATGTTGAGATGGAAAAACTTGAGCTAATATGTACCTTTCTTGCTATATTAGAGCTTGTAAAGCAAGGATTTATTGTAATAAAACAGCACTCTATATTTGGAGAGATCTGCGTTTTTAAAGTCTCTCTATTATAATAGAATACTTTTATTTATTGCCAACCAGTAAACAACTACTCCAGCACATTTCTAAAAAAAGTAACTATGTGTACTTTGCTAAAGCCAGCATCCTTCAGTAGTTTTGCTCCATAGTTGATTGTGCTCCCTGTAGTATAGAGATCATCAATCAGATAAATCTCACCACTATACCTATTTATATTCTCTTTTGGAATAGTATAAGATCTATCAATTGTATCAAGCCTATCTCTCTTACTTTTTTGTTTCTGTTTTTTAAATGAGAAATTTTTCTTATAGATATCTCTAATTGTTTTAAAACCATCTCTCCTAAATAGCTTTAGCATATAGTCTAAAGAGGAGTTGCCTCTCCTTATCCTATTAAAAAGATAATCAGGGACAACTGTTACTGGAATATTTTTATTAAGCCTATCCTTTATTAAAGAAAAAAATAGCTCATTTACTAAAAATTTATTCTCAAGTTTCCATCTTACCATTAACTTTTTTGAAAGCTTATCATAGACATGGACAAACTCGAAAGAGTCAAAATAGATCTTCTCAAAATCGCCGCAATATTGACATCTAATATTAATATTCTTAATAGGATGCTTGCAGACTGGACACCTATCAACATCATCAATTTTTATTAAAAAATCGTGACAACCACTGCATATAAGCTCATCTACCCTCTCAATTCCACAGATAAAACAGCGCTTATCAAAAATAAGATTAAATATATGTTTTATATGTTTTATATGTTTTATATGTTTTATATGTTTAGAAAAGTTATTTGATAGGAGTTTTAATGAAAAAAAATTATTTTTAAATCTTTTTAAGATATTCATCTATAAATAAAAAGAGAGGTACTATAAAAAGAAATTAAACTGGTCCTCTTTTTAATAAAAAAAGTCTATTTAAAAAATGACAAACCGTTTTTATCAATCCCTTCTAAAAAAACCTAATTTAATTCCCTTAAAATAGATACCTCATCCAAATAGTATTTTGGAGCGTTATTTAAAACTAAATAAGATCAAATGTAAGCTGCTCACCTTTTTTAACAGCTTTTCTCAATTTCTTTCCAACAAATATATCAATATACTCTGTAGATACGCCATTATCATATGGACGAATGAGATCTATCATCTTATAGTTAAGTAGTGTTCCGGGTTCAAGATCTAAAGCCGCATGAAGTCCTCTTCTTCCCCCATTTTTTACAAATAGATCTGCCCTCTCTTCTGGCTCTTCCAATGAAGCAGATGCATTTTCCAAATCGATAATGAGTTTTTCAAACTCCTCTTTATTTGCTGATATGCTTTGATCTGGTCCCGGAAGCTCTTTTGATACAGTAAAATGTTTTTCAAAAACATTTGCTCCCAATGCTTTTGCAACTATACTCATAGTTGAATCCATAGTATGATCAGAAAAGCCTATTACATATTGAGGATATAGAGCCTTCAATTTTTTTATCATTCCCATATCCATCTCGCTATAAGCTGGCGGATATTTTGAAACACAATGAAGAATAACAATTTTGTTATTCCCCTGATTCTCTATCATCTTAACAGCTCTGTCGATCTCATAGATTGACGCACCACCTGTAGAGAGAAAGACTGGCTTCATTTTACCTGCTACATAATCAATAAGCTGGTAGTAGTTTATATCCATAGAGGCAATTTTATAGCAGCCAACATTGAGTCTCTCAAGCATATCAACTGACTCGATGGAAAATGGTGTTGCAAAGAATATTATATCAATCTCTTCACAATAGTCTGCAATCTCTTTCAAGCTCTCTTCCGAAAGTTCAAGCTCTTTAAACATAGAGAAGGCTTCAGACTGCTCCACTAAAAGTTTTTCTGTTATAAATGCCTGAAATTTTACAGCATTAGCCCCAGCCTCTTTTGCCCTTAAGATCATTTCTTTTGCCAAATTTAGATCATTGTTGTGGTTTAGACCTATCTCAGCAATTATGAATGGCGAAGAGGTGTCTGATATTACTGTATCCCTAATCTTTATAGTGTTCATAATTCTTCCTATATTTTAAATATAATTAATATAACTATATAATACATAAAACTAATCATTATGTCAAAAAAATAGTTTTTAGATTGCTGCATTTCTCAAATATTTTATAAACGGGAATATTTAGTAGATTATTGATCATAACAAAATCTAGTTTATTGAATATCTCATATATTTCTCTATTTCTATCTTGCTCTTTTTTTAATAAAATAGAAAAACAAAATTTAACATAAACTAAAATAGATGTCAAAATAAAAAAATTATAAAAAAGAGAATTAATTAAAAAAATAGTGAAACTTTTTTGAATTATCTATCGTCTAATATTATGTGTTTTGTGTGTGTAATATTAAATTAAAGGTTTGGAGAGTTACAAAATTTAGGTGTAGTGTTGTATACATCCAAACCTTTTTTAAGAAAATTTAAAAAGGACGGTATTAAACAATGAAACAAAAGATACTTTTATTATCAATCTTAATGTTTGCATCTCTTAAGCTAATTTCAGCACAACCTCAGCCAAACTATGATAAAATGGGACCTGGAATGGGGAATCCTCCAATGATGATGGAGTCTGGAATGGGATATATGGGACATGGAAAGTTTGACATAATGCCAATACTTAGAGACCCAAAGTTTAAATTCTCAGAAGAGCAACTATCAAAAATAGATGCTATTCAGAAGAAAACTATAATAGATATTGATAAAAAACAGATAGAGCTTCAACAAGAGAGAGTAAATATAAAAGAGGAGCTCTTCAAAGATTCGCCAGAGCTAAGTAAATTAAAAACAATGCTTGATAAGAAGGCCTCTATTGCTGCAGAAATCGAGTATCTATCCATAAAAAGAGATCTTGATATAAAAGCTGTTATGACAAAAGAGCAGTTTACTATGTTTCAAGATACAATGAAAAAATTTATGATGGAAAAGAGAGAGCGTTTTCATGATAATGATAGAATGAAAAAAGGCGATAACAAGATGAACAAAGATAGTAAAACAAAGCCAAAAAAATAGATAGCTAATTTATCTAACGTGACTTTAGAGTCCAACTTCTAAAGTCACATGTTTTGACTTTTTTGTACTATTTTTTTTGTTTTTTTTATATAATGTGTGCACAAATTATCTCTTTGAAAAAGAGCAGGTAAAGTAAAAAAATGGAACTGGCATTTGACAGGATAGTTAGAGACTATGAGTCCTCTCTTCGTTCGGTGGCATTTAGAATAACAAAGGACGATGAAGAGGCAAAAGATATCGTACAAGATGTTTTTATCTCATATTATAAAAATATGGATAAGTTCAGGAATGATTCAAACTTGTTTACCTATTTATATAGGATTGCGGTAAATAAGAGTGTCGATTTTGTTCGCAAACAAAAGAGAGAAAAGACTAACTTCGAAGATGATTTTACAAATCATCCAAATGGCAAAAACGAGATTGCGAACCTTGAGACAAAAATTGTTATAGGAATTGCTTTAGATAAGCTTGATCTACCCTATAGACTTCCTATAATACTTTTGGAATATGAAAATAAAAATTATGAGGAGATTGCACTGCTTTTGAATCTCCCCTTAAATACAGTAAAGACCAGAATATCAAGAGCACGTGAGAAGCTTTTAAAAATTTTATTAAATATGGGAGTTACCATATGAGTATATTTTGTAGGGATTACAGATTATTAATCAGCAGAAAGGTTGATAATGATCTTAAAAATAGTGAATTGATTGATCTAAACAATCATATCAATATATGTGAACGTTGCTATCTATATGAAAAAAAAATAACCTCCTTAAAAATTTTGTTTAATAGTATAGATAGCGATAATTTTTTTCATTTTTCTCATACCACCCCATATAAAAAACGGGAGCCATTAAACTTTATAAAATATGCCAGTGTAGTTGTGGCTTCCGTTTTTCTTTTTGTGGTAATGTTCTCTTTGTATATATACATTGATAGAAACAATAATGGAGCAATAAATAATAGATATTCATCAAATACAAACTATATCTACTCTGAAGAGAGCAGTGTTGCAATATCTGATGGATACTATCCAATGTCAACTTTTATTTTTTATGAAAATGTCAACTCGTCTAGAGAATTAAATAGTTATGATACAATAAATGGAAACTCTTACAACAATGGATATTTTAATTATATGATGCCTGTTAATTATTAGTTTAATATATTTTACTTAAGATATTTTTAAAAAATTATATTAACTTAAAATAATCTTGACTTTTATATGCGAATATTATATCCTGCGTAAATTATATTTTTTGGATTTAATATGGACAAAGAGAATTTGGCTAATTTTAAAAAGGTTTTGGAAGAGGCACGAAGAAATATTGTTCAAGAATTAGATGATACTAGTGAATCTGTAAAAGATATGATAAACAACAGTCACAACAGTGTGAATGATTCAATTGATGAAGCTACATCTAGTGCAACTCAAACAATACTTTCCCAACTATCAAATGTCTCACAGCAAACTATTATGGCAATAGATGCTGCACTTCGAAGAATTGATGAAAACACCTATGGCATCTGTATCTCTTGTGGAAAAACAATAGAAAAAGAGAGACTAAACTCCATTCCATGGACAACAAAATGTATTGTCTGCAAAAATAGTGAAGAAAAAAAGAGATAATTTCTTAAATCAACTCTTGTCTTTATACACTTCTTATATTATAAATACTATCAATAGACCTTTTTTTAAAATTAAGTAAGTTGAAGAGGTCTCAAATATTTTTCAAATATGTAGCTTGTTAGATGTCCATGTTGCAACTGGACATATTGAACCTTAAAATTAAAAAGTGGTCTACTCTTTTAGTTAAAGCGAGTTCAGAAAGGACGCGGCACAAAAAAAATGAGTGATGAATATAAAATATTAGATTTTTATGCTAAAAAAGCAAAAGAAGATGGCTATTTAGCAAGAAGTATATATAAGCTTCAAGAGATTCAAAACAAATTCAATATAATCAAAAAAAACCAAAAAATAGCAGATTTGGGCTCTGCTCCCGGCTCATGGCTGCAATATATTTCCAAGCTTGTTGGTGAAAATGGTTTGGTTGTTGGAATAGATTATAAAAAAATAAAAGTAAGTAAACCAAACATAGTTACAATTGAGGGAAGCTTTAGCTCTGAAGAGAACAAAGATGAGATCTCCAAACACTCTCCATTTAATGGAATAATAAGCGATATGGCTCCCGATACAGAGGGAGATGAGTATGTTGATGCATTTGCCTCTTCAGAACTTGTGAGAGAGGCTTTAGCTTTTACTTATGACAATCTAAAAAAAGATGGATTTTTCGTTGCAAAGATATTTCAGGGTGGTGATGAGAATGATATTATGAATGAGATGAGAAGAGCCTTTAAAACTGCAAAGTGGTTCAAACCAAAATCATCAAGAAAGATAAGTGTAGAGATATTTATGATTGGATTAAATTTTATTGGAAAGCCAGCACAAAAAGAGAATAGTGATATTACAAACGATCAAGCACTTCTTGATGAGGCACTAGAGAGCGGCAATATGATGTGGTAAATAGTCTAAGACTAATCCCCCTACCCCCTTTTCAAATTTACCTGCTTTTGTCCTGTTGGTTGCTTTTTTAATTAGAAACTAAAAAACTCTCTTGTAAAAGATACTTATCAGAAAGGACGTGGCACGCAAAAAAAAGAAAAAACTATTAAAAAAACTTGTAGTGTAGCACTACAAGTTTAATTATAAAAAAAATAAAATTTATTTCTTTTTTAATGTGGACATATCTATAACAAATCTAAACAACACATCTCCATTTATAACCTTAGCATAGGCATCGTTTATTTCATCTGCTGAAATAATCTCAACTTTTGGATATATTTTATTTTTTGCTGAATAGTCTATTGTCTCTTGAGTCTCCTTAAGGCCTCCTATCAGTGAGCCTATAACACTTCTTCTGCCATTAATAAGACTGAATAGTGAAAATCTAAGGGGAGTTGAAGGGATTCCAACAATAACCATTTTACCATCTATTGTTAGCATATTTAGGTAGAAATCGAGGTTAAAATTATCTGATATAGTTGAAATAATTAGATCAAAATTTCTATGCATTCCAGTGCTCTCTTTAGCACTCTTTGTATTCACATACTTTTTAGCACCCATCTCCAGTGCTATCTGGCGTTTACTCTCTGTAATATCAAAAACAGTAACATCAGCTCCCATAGAGATTGCATATTGAAGAGCCATATGTCCCAAACCACCAAAGCCAGCAACAGCAACTTTGTCCCCTGCTTTTATCTCCCCCTTCTTCAAGGCAGAGTAGGTCGTGATTCCAGCACATAAGAGTGGAGCTGCCCTCTCGATAGGTATGGAGTCTGGGATCTTAAAAGCAAAAGATGACTTTACAACTATATTATTTGAGTAGCCTCCATAGGTAGGCTTACCGCTATAGTCTCTGCTGTCATAGGTAAATACAGCCCCTTTGGAACAAAACTGCTCCAAGTCTTTTTTGCAGTATTCACAAACACCGCAAGAATCGACCATACAGCCAACCCCAGCTGTCTCACCAACTTTAAAATTCTTAACATTTTTACCAACCTCTGCAACCTTACCAACTATCTCATGACCTGGAACTAATGGATATATTGCACTCCCCCAATCACCTCTTGCCGTATGAATGTCACTATGGCATATAGCGGAGTACATTATATTAATTAATATGTCATTATCTCCGACAGGCCGTCTTGAAAATTCCATATAGTGAAATTTATCATCTTTATTATTTATACCATAACCCTTTGATGCAACATCTTTGCCTTGAGAGAAAGAGTAGTTTGATACAACAAAAAGAGAAATCATAATCATAAAAAAAAACTTTTTCAATTTAATCTCCTTAAGTTAAGTTTCTAAATATTTTTTTAAATAAAATTACAAATACTAAAATAATTATATATAATAAATAGGAAATATGCAATATCGAAAAAAATCACTTTTACATCTATCTTAAATAAAAAAAAATAGCTCTCTTAATAACTATAAAAGAACTATTTCTTAATTTAATATTCTAAATGTATAATAATTATCTAACTCTCACACTTGGCAAATACTAAAACGAGTCTGATATAGAACATGGTATAGTTACAGTAAACTTTATATATGGCATAGGGACATCTCTTGAATAGTCAACACCATTGACAGTCTTTATCCATGCATTGTGTCTTTTTAATATTTTTCTAACAATATAGAGCCCTGTTCCATTTGTCCAATCCTCCTCTTTGTAGGTTGTTGGAAAAGGATCTATTGTATAGAAGAGATCAAAAATCAATTCTGAATACTCATATGGGATACCAATGATATCATTTCCATCAAAGTCTTTTGCATCCATCTTTTTTGGTGTATTTTTTACACTGATATCAACACTATCCTCTTCTGTTGTACTCTTTTCAACCATAAAGAATATTGGTGTATTTGGCGGTGAATATTTAAGAGCATTAAGAATAAGCTCTTTTACAATCTGCTTAACATACCCAATATCAACAACAAGTTCATAGTCCAAGCTTTTTGATGACTTCTGTACAAAGAGCTGCCTGTTGTAGAGTGTCTTTAGAAAATCAAACTCTTTCGATACATAATCAAATAGTTTGCTTGAAAAGTCACCATAATTGTATCTAACAAAGTGAAGCTGAAGAGAGTCTAAATTAGATAAAAATGTGATATTGTCAAAAAAGACCTGATTTTGCTCTGTTGATTGAATTATTAAATCTACAAGAGATTTGCTTATTTTATAGTTTTCATCATCAATCTCTTCAGTGTGCATTTTTAGTATATCAAGCCAAACAAAACCACCTGCTTGATTTAATGTTCTTGTGAATAGATTTATAACCTGATCTGTATGTTTAACATCTTTAGTTGCATAGAGAAGCTTCCAGTTTACCATTCTTTTGCTCTCAAGCTCCATTATAGCCTGCTCTCTCTCAACTACATCCAAAACTCTCTTATTATTCTTCTCTTCTATATTTTTTTTAATTCTAAAAATAAGCTCATCACTAACAACAGGTTTTGATAGATAATCGTCAGCTCCCTCTTTTAGAAGCTTTATAGCATTATCTATCTCCATATTGACTGTTAAAATAATGAATGGAATATATCTATCTGTTGCACGTATTTTATGGAGAAGCTCCTCTCCATTCATTTCCGGCATATAAAAATCGGATAAAACTAGATCATAGTCAGACACTTCAAAGCTATTTAAAGCCTCTTGAGGAGAGGTAAAACAGAACGGATGATAATTATTCTTTTTAAGAATAATCTCTATCTGTTTCATCGTTCCGTAGTCATCATCCACTACAAGTATTTTTTCCATAATTAAATGAACTCCAAATATTTACTCATATTCTTTAAATTTACTCTTTGTGCTAATAAAATCATCTTGTGCATTCAAAAAAGCCTGCACAACATCGGGATCAAAATGTCTTCCAGATTGATCTACTATCAAGTCTCTAGCCCTATCATGTGACCAAGCCTCTTTATATGCTCTCTTCGAAGTAAGAGCATCATAAACATCAGACAAAGCCATAATTCTTCCATTAAGTGGTATATTTTCTCCAACAAGCCCCTCTGGATAACCGCTGCCATCAAATTTTTCATGGTGGGTATAGATTATATCTGAAGCAAAATCAAAAAAGGCATTTTTACCCAACATAGATATACCTGTCTCCAAAGTCTTTTTACCAATAATGCAGTGGCTTTTCATTATTTCAAACTCTTCTGCCGTTAGTTTTCCCGGTTTTAAAAGAATATGATCTGCAATACCAACCTTGCCAATATCATGCAAAGGTGAACAATCATGCATATTTTCAACAAAACTATCTGTTATTACCATAGAATATTTCAATGTTTTTCTAAGCTCAACAGCCAAAATTCTTGAATACTCCTGTGTCCTAAATATGTGGGCACCTGTCTCATTATCTCTTGATTCTGAAAGAGAGGCAAGACTAACAATCAGAGCCTTTCTTGTATTAAGAATCTCCACTGTTCTCTCTTTTACCTTCTCTTCAAGTATACGAGCATAGAGAATCGCCTCCTCTCTTCTTATTGCAAGCTCAAGATGAAGCCTTATACGTAATATAACCTCTGTGTTGTCAAAAGGTTTTGTAATATAATCGACACAGCCAATGCTAAATCCTGTCCTCTTATCTTCTAAATTATCACTGCCTGTTATAAATATTATTGGAATATCTCTTAAACGCTCATTATTTTTTATCTTTTTTGCTGTGTTAAAACCACTCTCATCAGCGAGAGAGACATCTAAAAGAATTAAACTATAGTGATCTTTATCATTTTTTTCAAGCTCTAATAGAGCATCTTTACCATTCTCAAAAGATACCGCATTAAGCTCATTTGCCTTAAGCAGTGTCTCAAGCTTCCTTCTTATTCCGTAATCGTCATCAACTATAAGTATTGATGCTTTACTGCGAAACTCATTCATAATATAAAAAACTCCTAAAGTAAGTAAAAGCTTTCAAAAGTCCAATAAATGAATCAAACTGTTTAAAGAACTAAATTAAGCTTTAAAACAAGAAGCAATCTATTTATAATAACAATTTTTTTATTTTAACAAAAAATAAAAATAGTATGTTTAAAATACAAAACTTTGAAAAATTGCTCTTTTATTAATCTGACCATCCCCTATAATATTAAATTATAAGAAATATTATAAAAAAATCAAGGATCTTTTTATTTTAAAAGATGATTATACTACTTTTTTTTAAAAAATGCTATAAAATAATTGTTAATTAAAAGAATCTAACAAAAAATAAATGAGTGGTTATCCTATATTTTTTAGCCATAAAACTCGATAATCAAAGCTGAATAGATTTTTTTTTTAAAATTATCTATTTCAGTTTAATAAACAGTTTTAATAGCAAAATTGTTTTAAAAAAGAGGGCTTCTAAAGTTGAAAAAAACTAAAATCTTTTATTTACTACTTATATCTACACTTCTATTCATAAATGCCAAACCAACAGATATACAAGATGGAGTTTATGATACAGCCCCATTGATTGGAGAACCTAAAAGCTCTGAAGTGATAATAGAGAGGGGAGTTTTTCCAACAAAAATGCCACCTACAACAACAACCACAACTATATATACAGCACCTACAACAACAACTACTACCAATACAACCACAACTATATATACAGCACCTACAACAACCACAACTATTGTTTTAAGATATGAAATTCCACCAACTACCACTACTACAATATACATAGCCCCTGCAGTTGTTGTCACAACAACCACAACCATACCGCCAATACCTGTTACTATAACAGAGCCTATACTTACTGATGCAGATTTGGCAACTACAATCAATATAGAGAAGCCAATATATTACTTCAGTAAAATTCCTAAAATTGCTGGAAACATACCCTTTTCAAAAGAGGTTGTTGATAACATATTTTTTAGAGGTTATACAAAACTCAAAGAAAATAAGCACCAAGAGAGTATAAGAGATTTTAATGAGATATTAAACTTTGAATATCGAGCTGAAGAGGCTGCATACTACATGGGGCTTAACTACTATTTGATGAGAAATTACAGCGAAGCAAAAAAGTTTATGTCAGTTGCCATAGAGGGGGCACTACAATGCAATGTTTCAAACCAAAAGATGGCCTCTTTATACTACACTCTAGGCTATATCCACTACTACAACACAGAATATACAGATGCAATAGTCTATTTTGAGAAGTCTCTACAATATGATAAAAACTATATAAAAAACTATAATCTGCTTGGTGCATCATACTACAAACTTGGAGAGGTAGATAAGGCCTTGGGAATATGGGATATTGGAGTAAAATTGGGCAACAGTGATTCAATATTTAATAGAAGAATGTTTGAGAGTAAGTAGTTTTTTGCGTGCAGCACAGTTTCTGATACATATATTTTATATATAAAAAGAACACTACTTTTCTAACACTAACCATCTTTTTCCAAAAAAGAGACTTTATGATTTAAAATTTATATCAAAACACATGTTGTTTAATAATTAGAATTAAACTGCTTGTGATGTGTCTGAAAGGTTTTTTTCTTTTTTTATTTTTGCGTGCCACGTCCTTTTTGATAAATATCTTATATTAGAAAATTATTTAGCTTCTAATGTTTAAAAACTAAAAAAAAAAAAACAGATACACAAAAAAAACTACTTAAAAAAGTCCTCTGCACCAAGTTTTTTAAAGAGCTCTCCATAGTAGAAGTCCATATCTCCCGCCCCTATAAAGCAGTTGATATCTTTTTCATCGATATTATCATATATATTATTAACAATATCTTTTGCCTCTCCACCATAGAAACTAATCTTTTCTAAACAGCAGAGCCTCTCATGTATCATGTATGATGAGACCCTATCTATCCAATCAGCTCTATTTTCACGGGCAGGATAGACCTCAATAAGTGTTGTCTTATCAGCACGAGCTAAAGCATCAACAAACTCATTAAAAAAGTTGTATGTTCTAGAAAATAGATGGGGCTGAAAGATCATATGGAGCTTTTTATTTGGAAAGAGTGTTCTAATTTCAGTTATTATATGGTTCAGCGATTCAGGACTGTGACCATAGTCAGTTATTATAATCCCACCATTTTTTGTTCTATAGAGTGAAAACCTTCTAACCATTCCAGAAAAACTCTTTAGATTCTCTCTTATAATATCAGCTCTAATTCCCAATTTGAGAGCCGCAATCACTGCACCGCTTCCATTTTGAATAAGATAGGCTGGCAATGATGGTATGAAAAATTTCTCATCAATTCCATTGCCCGTTATACTCCAGTGGTCTCCAGTGAGATCAGTTCTCTCATCTTTTATAAGATATCTCTCATATTTACTATCAACATTTTTCAACATCTTCTCATTGCCAAAGAAGATTACTTCATGAGATGAATCAAGATTATATTCTTTAGTAAATTGGATTAGTGAATCGGTTGCTCTAAAGATAAGAAGTTTTCTTCCTACCATCCCCTTAAAATATTTATAGAAGGCCTCTTTATACTCATCAAAGTTTTTGTAGGTCTCAGGGTGTTCATATTGAAAATTGACTGTTATATTAACTTCCGGGTGATAGTTTTGAAAATTTCTATTATACTCATCTCCCTCAAGTATATATGACTCTCCAACTCCAATATATAGATTTGTTGGAGCACCAAGCCTTTTGTCTTTCAGCTTTGCTCCAAAGATAGCAAGTGGATCGAGCTTTGTTCCAATTAAAATAGATGAGAGAATACCACAGGTTGTCCCCTTCCCTTCACTTCCAGATGCCAATATACCAATTGAACCAACTGACTGCAGATATGTTCCCAAAAACTCCTGCCAGCTCATAAGTGGAATATTTTTATCTTTTGCTTCAAGGATCTCTGGATTGTGTGGATTAAGAGAGATAATTGCTGGAGAGTAGAGAACAGTGTCTGGATAGTTTGAGTTTAAAAGTAGATTCTTTTTATCGTGTCTAAAGGCAATTTGTACACCTTTATCAATTAGATACTGCAGATCTTTTCGCTCTTTCTGTTCAGATCCAGATACCCTTATTCCCTTCTTGTTTAAAAACTCAGCAATTCCGCTTGCTGCACATCCGCCTATTCCAATTATATGAACACTTTTTATATTATCAATATTCATTTCTTCTCTCTCTATAAATATCTTTTATTAGTATGGTTCTATAAAATAATTATTATAAATAATAAACTTATGTTTGAAATTAAGCAAATTTACAATGTCTCTAGTATTTTATAATTTAGGAAGTTTGATAAGATACATAAGACGAAGATTTTTTCTTTACTTCTCTAAGAAGTAACAAAAAAATCTTCGTCTTATGTGTCTTATCAAACTTCCGTCTTTATTGCATAAATAAAAAACTTTGTTTTATTATAAATCAACAAGTTTTACCTATCTATTAGTTAAACGTCCTCTTTAGTCCCCCTTTTTGAAAAGGGGGGCAGGGGGGATTAGTTAAATAAAAACTAAAACAAAACTAGATCATCTATATCAACACTCTTAAAAAAGCTATTCTCTTTAATCTCAATCTCAGCGATATTCTCATCAAGTTTTACAACAATAGCTTTTGCTTTTATATCATTGCTGTTTATCAAAAATTTCGCTCTATCTATCTCAATTGGATAATTTTTCTTCTGAACAATAATAAATTTATCTTTCAAAGCAAGCCCAGAGCGTCTTCCAGCATTTATAATAGCTCGATTATTAGAGATCTTAACGACATGAGCCACAAATGGAATATTCACAGAGAATTTTTGAATAAGTGTGTTTGATGTAATAAAGAGCCTGTCATTTCCATATCTAAAGGCATCATAGCTTCCAATAGTCTGATTGTTTGTAGAGTTTATCAAATTTAGAATAACATTAACATTGATAGAGTCCTCTTTTGCATGAAGCAGTAGGTAGAATGGAGAGTTATTATTTTTTGCTATCTCAAGTTTCTCATCATCACTGTAGCCTGTATCATCAAAGAGCACTATCTCATACTTAGGGCTGTCATAGGCCACTGTGCTTAAAAGTCTTGCATAGACCTTCTCAAAAGCAAAGTGAGGGTTTGTTATCTCCTGCTTTACAAATAGAGGGATAGAGAATCTATCCTCTTTTATCGAGTATTGAGAAATATTCCAGCTGTCACCAAGCTTGTTGTTGACTCTCTTTTGTTCAACTTCCAATCTGTCTTTAATTTTTATATCATCACTATACATTGTTGCAATTTTTAGCTCTCTTATATATCTCTCTGGCAATTTTTGAGATAAAAAGTGCTCTGCAAGCTCTACCCTTGCTGGAACATTTTTTGGATAGACTCTGATTGCCTCTTTTAGAGAGAATATATAGATATCAAGCTCTGACTCTTTTTTTGACTTCTGCGCCTTATCATAGTAGTAGTTTGATCTCTTTATCTTATCAGGGTCATTAACTGGAAAGTAGTTTATCAAAAGCTGATTCAAAAAGAAGCCTGTCGTCTCATCATCATCCCTTAAAGCAAGCGCCTTATTAAAAGAGTATTTAGCATTATCATAATCTGACAATAGATAATAAGAATAGCCCAAGTGATAGTATGTTAGATAGTCAACTTCGCTGTTAAGTGATAGTTTTTTGAAAACCTTAAGAGCATCATCTCCCTTATTTATAAAGAGAAGATACTTGCCATAAAATTTTTGATATTTTGGAATATCTTTTATAGATATTGCAAGCTTTATATTATCAATCGCCCTTGGCATATTTCCATTATTAAAATTGAATATTGAATAATTAAAAAAGACCTCTGGGTTTGTAGAGTTTGCCTCTATGTTTGCTATATAATATTTCTCTGCCCTAATTTTATCAGGAACATTCTCATAGTAGTTTGCCATCATGGCTAGAGCATTAAAATTGTTAGGCTCCGCTTTTAACATCTCATCTAACACATTTTTAGCCTGAACTCTTCTATCTGTATTTAAGTAAAGATTTGCCAAGCCTCTATAGGCATCTATGTTTAGTGGATTTTTTGCTAAAATACCTCTATACTTTTTCTCTGCAAGCTCATATCTCTTTAGCTTTGTATCAATGTCTGCAGAAAATATAGTGAGCTCATCATTTTTTGGAAAGAGTTTCATCGCATTTGCAATGTAAGATGAAGCATAGTCATAATTGCCAATCTCATAGTAGAGCTTTGATAGATCTAAGAGAGCCTCCGCATAGTGAGGATTCAAAACCAAAGCCTCTTTATAGTTGTATATGGCTTCGTTATACTGCTCCTGATAGAATGCATCTTTCGCCTTTTTATAAAAGTCTATTGCACTCTCAGAAAAGAGAAAACTTGTTAAACATAAAAATAAAATGGTAATCTTAACTTTCATCTTCTTCATCATCCAATATCTCTATCTTAATCTTTTTTAACTTCCTATCATCAATAGTTTCGACAGTAAATAGATAATTTTTATATTTTATCTTGTCATTCTTCTTTGGAATATTGCCTGATAGCATAAAGATTAGCCCTCCAAGAGTATCAATATCCTCTTCATTTATATTTGTGCCAATCTCATCATTAAGCTCCCATATATTAATTCTAGGATTTACAACATATGTCTTGTCATCTATCTTAACAATAGACTCACTCTCCTTATCAAACTCATCTTGAATATTTCCAACAATCTTCTCAATTATATCTTCCAGTGCCAAAAGACCAGACATTCCGCCATACTCATCAACAACTATAGCCAAATGTGTTTTCTTCTCTCTAAGCTCCCACAACAGGTCATTAATCTTTTTTGATTCAGGAACAAAAAGCGGCGGTCTAACAATAGAAGATAGGTTAAAATCTTCTCTTTTTGTAAAATATTTCAAAATATCCTTTGCATGCAAAATACCAACCACATTATCTGGCGTTCCATCATATACAGGCAATCTTGATATTCCATTATCATCAAGAAGCTTTATTATATCATCAATTTCAGCGTTCAAAGATACTGAAATAACATCAACTCTAGGGACAATAATATCCTTTACTGTCGCATCCATATACTTAACAATATTTAGAATCATATTTCTCTCATATGGTTCTATCTGCTCTTCTACCTTTTTTATTATTGTGTAGAGGGGCGCGGGGGGCTCTTCTGTCCCATCTTTTTTAAAAATCGATTTGAATAAATTATTCTTTTCCAATTCCTTTCTTACTCTCCTAATAACTTCTTAAAAATATAGTTCTCTTTTTCCTCATGTTCTCCATTATCAACCTCATGGTCATATCCAATAAGGTGAAGTATAGAGTGCAAAACCAAAAACTTTATTTCTCTCTCCAAACTTCCCTCATAATCATTCAGTTGTCTCTTCGCTTGGGGAATAGAGATAACAATATCACCCAAAAAAAATTTATCGAAAGAGGTTCCGCTATCCTCTGGAAAAGAGAGAACATCAGTAGTACTATCTTTTCCTCTGAAGCTGCTATTAAGATCTCTCATCTTCTCATCAGAGCAAAAATAGAGAGAACAATACTTATCACCTAGCTCAAGCTCACTTAAGATCTCTTTAATCCAGCTGTTAAGCCCTCTCTGTTTAATATCTCTCTTATACTCTTCAAGTTCAAACCCAATTTGATTATTTCTTTTCATCTGCCTCTTTTGGTGCAACCTGATCAGGGTACTCTATTCTCGCATGGTACATCCCTATTATTGCCTTTATAAAAACTTTCTTGATTTTAGTCAAATCTTTTAATGTTAAACCAGAATCATCAAGTATTCCATCTTTAAAATTAAAATCGACTATACTTTCTATGGTTTTCTCAATGTTGCTTGCAGATTTCTTCTGCATAGCTCTTGTTGCTGCCTCTGCTTGATCTGCAAGAAGCACTATTGCTGCCTCTGGAAACTGTGGATTGTTCTCATTATATCGATACATTGTCTCCATAATCTCCTCATTATTGGCCTCTTTTGAATTTGTTGCCTTATTATAGAAAAACCTTATCAAAGAGTTTCCATGATGCTGCCTAATAATATCTATAAGTTTTGTTGGAAGCCTTGCCTGAATGGCTCTATCGACTCCAAACTTAACATGACTCTTTATAATCGTTACACTCATTGATGGTTTTAGGTAGTCATGGGGGTTATGATCTGTCTGATTCTCTACAAAATATTCTGCAATAGTAATTTTACCAATATCATGATAGTAGCCACCAACCCTTGCAAGGTATCCATTTCTTGAGACCTCTATTGCTGCCTGCTCTGCAAGGTTTCCGACATTAATGGAGTGGCTATATGTTCCATTTGCTCTATTAAATAGATCATTCAAAAGCTTGTTTGACATATCAGATAACTCTTGCAGCCTAAAGATGGTTGGAACATTAAGGATTGATTCGCCAAGCAATATAAAGCCAAATGCAAGTGTTGCTGACAAGAGCCCATTTAAAAATGAGATAACATAGAGCTTAAATAGATCAACATTAGATATATTCAAAACAAATATTGAGACAGAGACCAAAATCAAATTTAGAAAACCAATAATAAAACCTACTAAAAATAGATCTGCCCTCTTCTTAATATTTGATACCGTAAATGTCGCGATAATTCCAGAAAAAGCTGTAAAGATAATAGCAAAATTATTAAAATTAGAAAAAATAAACAATATTGGTAGGAGTATGAATATAAAGACAATAGATAGCCTCTGCGAGTAGAGAATAGAGAAGGTCAGGGCAAAGGCGGGGAGAGGAATCAGCATACCAAGATAATCATCATCCTTTCCAACCCCTATATAAAACAGGAGAATTATATAGAGAGTAAATGTAAAAATAACCAGCAGTATAAAAATTGTGTTTTTTGTATCATTGAAAAAGAGCGGAGAGAAGAGCCTTATAAAAAAGAAGGTAACAACTGAAAGAAATAGAAAAAATATGGCATTAGACAATATTGCTCTTATATTAAAGATAAGACCCCTTGCATCATTAAGAGCCTCAACCTTTACAAACTGGCTCTCTGTTATAAGATCTCCCTTTCTTGCTATTATTTGCCCTCTCTTTATTGTCTCTTGAAACAGCTCACTCTGCTTCAACCTATCATCAAGATAGCTGCTTGTCCTATCATCAGAGTAGATAAATGGCGAATTAAAGATCCGCTGAAAAAATACCACAAGAACAAAAAGCTCCGTATAACCAATGCCCGGAAAATTATTTAGTGCCAAGACCTCAAATCGATCTCTGGCATATAGAACTCCCCTCACATCTTTAAAAGGATATCTGTTGCTTATAAGTTTTCCATTAATTGTTTTTTCAACTATAATCTCATCAAAATAGAAATCGATCTCTGGCATATATGAGAGATCAATAATATTTTCAAAACATATAGTCTTATATATGTTAATAAAAATATCACTAAAACCGGGGAATCTCCCCATAAGGTTTTTAAAAACAAAAAAGTCCTCTGTTGTTATATAGATACTCTGCTTGGTATCTAAAAAGAGATCTTTGTACTCTGAAGATTTACCTACTTTATTAAAAATTAGCTCAAGCTCTTTTGTTGTCTTATCAAGCACCTCATTATTCATAACAAAGACTGGAACAATTCCATTTCTAATCTTCTTCTCAAAATCTCTTGCAGCCACATAATCAAAATATTTGATATTTTTATCTGCAACAATATCAAAAAATACAACATCACCAACCTTGAGGTTTGAGAAAGATCTATGGTTTGATAACATAGAGACAAGTAAAATCAATATAAAATAGATTAAAAATACAACCAGATTTGGAGTTGCCTTTCCCTGTTGAGAAAAAAAGGCTCCAATAGAAGAGATTGTATTATTTATTATATTACCCGAGCTGCTGTTTTTTGTCATAATTCCTTTTCATATTTACTATATGCACCTATTATTTTTTTAACAAGAGGATGTCTAATAACATCATTCTCGCTAAATTCTAGTATAGATATACCGTCTATATTCTTCAATATATTTAAAGCCTCAACCATACCGCTCTTTATTTTTCTTGGAAGGTCAATCTGTGTTATATCCCCTGTTATGATTAGCTTTGCTCCCTCTCCAAGCCTTGTCAAAAATAGCTTCATCTGTGTATAGGTGGTGTTTTGCCCCTCATCCAATATTACAATACAATTTTCAAAAGTGCGTCCCCTCATATAGGCCAAAGGGGCAATCTCTATCAACCCCTGTTCAGAGAGCCTTTGATATATCTCCATAGATGTTACACTTATAATAGAGTCAAACAGTGGAAGAAGATATGGATTTATCTTCTGTATAAAGTCTCCCGGCAGAAAGCCAAGACTCTCCCCAGCCTCAACCACAGGGCGTGTCAAAACAATCTTTTTAACATTTTTATTTAAGAGCTCGTTCACGGCATATGCAACCGCTAAAAAAGTTTTCCCTGTACCCGCTGGTCCATAAGAGAAGATTATATCTCTATTTTTAAGCTCCTCTATATACAATGCCTGTGCAACACTCTTTGGAGAAAAAACTTTTTTCGCCTTTGAAAGCTCTATTTTTGAATTTAATATATTCTTCAGATTTACATTAATATCACGTTCAAGTTCAGAGTAGAGTATATTAATCAGATTTTTATAGATATTCCCACCGTTTTTTGAAACAAGGATAAGGTTGCTAATGAGTTCTTTTACTATATAAGAGTTATTCCCTTCAAAGTAGATCTCATTCCCATTGGAGGAGATCGATGAGCCAGATATCGACTCTATATACCTTATGTTTTTATCATTAACCCCTGATACATTTAAAAATATCTTGGGGTCATCAATGGTAAGACTATTTTCGCCCATTTTTTATTGTTTTAAACTCATATTTTATTAAAACTCTTTTTAAATAATTTATCTATCCACTATAAAGGACACTAAACTCCTTTGTTGAGCTGCCTCATTCGGCAATATAAAAACAAGCTTTCACATTGCTCTCATTCGTTGCTCAATAAAATTATCATAAAAAATTAACTAATTGTCAAGTTTTTTAAGCACTCTAAATAGATATTGATTTTCTTGCTCTTTTCAGTTATAAAAAATTTATGAAAAAAAAGATTGTTGTAGCTCTATTTTTTTTAATAAATATCATCTCTCTCTTTTCTGATGATTTTAACAACTATAATTATATAAAATCCATATCATACCCCTCAATAGAGGGAAGTGTTCATGAGAGAGAGCTAATATCCTATCTTGAATCTTTTTGTAGAGATCAAAATCTGCCATATAAGATAAGCAATATAGAGAATACAAGATCTGTCAATTTTGAAATAAATTTATTTAATGAAAACAAAAATAGTGACAATATAATAGTAATAACAACCTTAAATTCGCGAGTAAAAGAGCAGGTCTTCTATGACAACTCAATATCCATACAGATAATGCTAGACTTAATAAAAAATTTTAAAGATAAAAACAATAATAAAAATATAACTTTTCTATTCAGCGGGGCAAATACAAGAGAATTTGATTATAATTTTTATGGGTTAAGATCTTTTATCTCCACAAGAACCGATTTTGACAATAGCTTTGTTGTCTTTCTTGATATTATCTCCGCAAATGAAAAAATAAAATTCACAGGAACAATTACAAAAAAACCAATACCATTAATTTTAATAAAGAAGATGCTCTCCCTTACAAAAAATAGCCCCTTCTTCTATATTGACGATAAAGAGATTACAAAGTCAAGGCTTACAGAATTGAACCCTGATTCATATTCAAGGTTTCTACTTACCAATGGAATTCCAACAGTCTCTTTTTCAAACTATGGAAATATAAATTATAGCCCATTTTACCAGAACAATGAATATAAAGATAACCTATCCTCCTTTTTTAAAGAGTGGATAACCTCTCTTGATGGGGAGGATTTCCCTATGGATTTTGATTATAACTACTATCCACTAAAAATATTTGGAAAACAATTTTTTATACCAGAATACATGAGCATTATAATATTTCTCTTATTCTGCTTTATATTTATATTTCTTAGAACTTTTATGAAAATATTTGATAGAGCGAGAGTTTTTGATCTCATAAAATATTTTCCATTTGTCCTAGTCACCCCAATTATATTCTTTGCTGTCTCTTTCATTC
This sequence comes from Spirochaetota bacterium, assembly GCA_031549085.1. Taxonomy (GTDB): domain Bacteria; phylum Spirochaetota; class GWE2-31-10; order GWE2-31-10; family MWDO01; genus JAVBQL01. Next base: position 61,648 of record JAVBQL010000014.1, on the reverse strand, counting down.
CGTTTTTCTTAAGCAAAATGTTAGGAAACACAACAATCGTATCAATAAACTCGGTTCTTCAGTTTCCTGCTCTCTATTTTTCTTCTGTGTTTATGATAGCTATACTAGCTATAAAAATATTTTATATAAAATCATCCCCAATAATAAATGCGACAAGGCAAACCTTCATCCTAACAAATTATGCAATAATCTTCTCCCTATTCAATCTACTTATAACATTGGTTATTGATATATCCTTTATGTATGTATATCTCTGGGCACTATTTTTTATAATTCTTGGACACAATGCAAGAAAGATAATAGTTAAGATCTCATTTTTTATAGTATCATCTTTTATGTTTTTCTATATACTATCAAGCTTTTCTGTGGTAATCAGAGAAAAAGTAATATTAGAAGATGTTTTAAACTATCTATATTTAGAACAGATTCTTTTGGCTATCCTATCAACTCCATTTGTAATACTTGTAATGGTCTCTCTCTCGCTGGTTAGAATCAGTTTCAAACTTGCAACAAATATAAAATTTTATGCAATTTCTATATTGGTTGTACTGGTATTAACTACCTATATGATAAAATTACTGCCAGATCTATTTCCACTGGAACCAGTAATTTTTACACAAATAATAGCTGACAATAAAAAGAGCGAAAGCACGCTGGATATATTCTCCAACAAGATGATAAGAGACCTCAATGTAAGAGTATCAAATCAAGTATATGATATCAACAAAAGATATGAATCAAATATCACCATTCCAACAAAAATAGAGAAGCCATTCTCATACAGAATAGAGAGAGAGCATGATAAAAACTACACTACACATAGAATTCTTGTAAACTCAACAACCCTTATTGATGAGGCAAAATTATATTTGACACTCCCAAGGGGGGCACACCCACTCTCATCAAATCTCGATTTTGATCTTCTTGAGGATAGCTCTGTTGAATATGATGAAAATGAGGGGAATATATATAAATTTTTTATACCTCGCTTTGTAGGAAAAGAGCTATTTTTTGAGGTTGTTTTGCCAAACAATATAAAAAATGCAAGTCTAGTATTTAACTTTCTCTATCAATACAATGTTTCAAAAGATGTTATATTTAGTTATAATAATTTTATATATAAAAAATCACTATTTATAGAAGAATTGAAGCTTTAAAAAAATAGACATGGATAATATTTTTTTTAAATTTAAGTTCAATATCATAGTTTGGATCGAAAATATTTCATGCTAATTATTTTTTTTGACATATCTTTTTATATTTTGTATAATAGTGTCAACATGGATGTTTTTTATCCAATCATCTAAAAACTAAAAAGGGAGTTTTGTTTATGGGAGATATTAATTGGGAAGAAATTCTTAGAAACAGTGTTACTGATAATAAGATAAAAGCGATATATCTAAAATCTATCCCTCAATTAAAGACTTGTGATGATTGGGGAAATGTAGCTTTTTTGGGAAAAGTTAACTATAAATTTAGGTATACAACTTATGATGGTGCCTTAGTAAAGAGAAACGGAAGGCTCTACTATATAAATATGAAACAGCTTTTGGCAGTTGCTACCATTATGAAGTGGAAGACTGACAAAGTTATAGAGGTTGTTGGAGATGGCACAGAGTAGCACCTCTAAAAAAAATAATTCTTAATAAAGGAAAGTGGGGGGACAGAACTTTATGAAGATAATAGATATGAAAAACTCTTCTTCTACATTAGAAGAAGAGAATCTCTTTGAAGTAATAGAAAAGAGCAGTGCGGATCTATGTGAAGATATTACTATCAATAACATCCCTGAGACTCTAAACGAGATAGAGTTGCAGATAGATAGACTAAAATTACGATGGGGAGAGTTTACCTATCTGATAGGGCAAAGAATAAAGATAATCAGAGACAACAAACTCTACAGGGAGAGGGGTTATCTCTCTTTTAAAATCTATGTTAATGTTGTTCTAAAGATGTCGGAGAGCAATGCCTACTACTATATCTCTGTCTATGAGTTTTTTACAGAGGAGCAGACAAAAGAGGCTGGGGCAAAACTAAAGCTTTTGATACCCTTCTTAAATAAAATAAAGAGAGATAGAGAGCTCTCTGACGATATAAAGTTCTTAAAAATAAGAGACACAAGAGATATGCTTTTCGCTCAAATATACAATACAACCTACAGAGAAGCAGAAAAAATAGTAAAAAATGAGCTTAACAACAGTGTATATCAAAGAAAACCTAGAGAAGAGGTCTTTGGAAGGTTTACTATTAAGGACAACACAATAACAATTTTTGAGAAAGATAGAGATATTCAAAAAGAGCTAATTAAGGTAATAGAAGATTTTTATAGTTAGTTTGGTTTGTTAAGATATTAAAAGTAAGCTTTTTATATACCTTAACTTAAGGTGTAAGCTATATAAAGCTACTCTTAGAAAGAGCAGTGTTCTCTTTTGCTTGAAACGGCTTCAAAAAGAACGTGGGATCTAAAAAAATAAATATTAAAGTAGAGATTTTTGAAAGCAGATGGATTTTGTAGTAACAAAAAATGGTAAAAAAGTAAAACTCTCAAATATACCAGAGCTTCCCATTGATAGATTCCGTGAAGTAAATATCAATGAGGTAAAGTCTGGAAGGCGTGTTGTCTCCTTCTTTGGCTCAAGAAGAAACAGCGGGACTATCCTATATTCAATTCTAGCTGATGATGAAAATTCTAAACTATATATAAACTCAACTATTTTTCCAAAAAACGTAACTAGATATGAGTCCCTCTCAAAAGAGGCTCTCTCGTTTTATCTCTTTGAGAGAGAATTTTATGAAGATTTTGGTATAAAACCATATGATCATCCATACCTAAAGTCCGTTCGATTTCCATATAATGGTTATAAAAAAATTAACATTGATGATTATAACTTCACCTCAATAGATGGAGATCTACATGAGGTTGGTGTTGGGCCAATTCATGCAGGAGTTATAGAGCCCGGCCACTTTAGATTCTCTTGTGATGGCGAAAAGGTTATAAACTTAGAGATAAAACTTGGTTATCAGCACAGGGGTGTGGAGGGGCTATTTTGCAACAATGGCAACTACAATATTCGCTTGGTTGAATCTATTGCAGGAGACACCGTAATTGGACACACCACCGCCTATAGCCTATTGATTGAGGAGCTTGCTTCAATATCTCCATCAGAGATTGGCATGCTAAACAGAGCCATCTATCTTGAAGTTGAGAGAATTGGTGCTCATTTGGGAGATTTGGCTGCTATATGCAATGATGTTGCATACTCATTTGGCTACAATGTCTTTAGTGCATTGCGAGGGACACTTCTATCTATATTCACTTCAATCTCTGGCAACAGATTTGGAAGATCACTCATAAAACCGGGGGGAGTAAACAGATCTATTCCTCTAAAATTTAAAGATGAGTTAAAAAGAAGACTTGAAAAAATATTAACAGAAGCAACAAATATGGCAAACTTGATGTTTGAGACCCCATCAGTGCTTGCAAGACTTGAGAGAACAGGTGTACTTAGAACAAAGGCAGCAAAGGAGATTGGAGCTGTTGGAATGGCATCAAGAGCTTCAAATATCCCACAGGACATTAGGGTGGATCATCCATATGATCTATGGGAGCTACACCCATATGCTTTAAATATGCTGCCCAATTCTGATGTCTTCTCCAGATCCTATATACGATACCTTGAGATGAAGCAATCCATTCACTACATATTGGATCTGCTAAAACATATTGATAGAGAGAGTGAGTCATTACCATCAATAGATAAGATTGGCGGCGGATATCTTGTTACCTCACTTGTTGAGGGGTGGCGAGGTGAGATTGTACATACAATAACTACAAACAGCTGGGGCGGAAATATAGAGCGCTATAAAGTCAAAGACCCAAGCTTTAACAACTGGCTGGCTCTATCTATGGCTATGAGAAATGCTGAAATCAGTGATTTCCCTCTATGCAACAAAAGTTTTAACCTATCATATGCTGGCTATGATTTGTAAGTTTCTTTATCTAACTCCCCCCTGCCCCCTCTTTCAAAAGAGGGGGAATTTTTTTATTAGATATTACGAAGTAATAAACTTGTTCATCTAACGGAGACAAAATATTAGACAAAACACTAAAAAGTCGCTTTTTCTTGGATTTTGCAAGCAAAATATAGAAAAAGCTTTGTTTTTAGCGCCTTTTATTATTAGATAATAGTTAGTGCTAGCTTTTTGAGAGTAGTTTTTCATAACTTAATAGTAAACTACGTAGCGATTAATGGTGTTTTAGAGGTGATTTGTCAATATTTAATTGATAATTTGACTTTTTGATACAAAAAAAGACTTAAAAAGTTTGTTAGTCAAGTTTGTTACTAAACTTCATTTTTAAGGTTATACATACTTCACTTATAAGTTATGGATTATCCGTTTTTCTTTCTTATTTTTGATAAAAAGCGAAGTATTTTGTTTAATAAAGGAAGTAAATCTTATCATAATTGATAATTGGCTATTAAAAAGCTTAATTAGCAGACTTATTAGGATGAGCTCTAAAAGTATGACTAACGAACTGAAGTAAAATGTTAGATTTTTCTAATGAAAATTAACATGGTATTAGAAAAATGTTTAAGTCACGATGTACGGTAATTTAAGAAGAGTTTAAAAACAAGTTTTTTTAACAGTGAAAAATGAAGTCGTTTTAAGAGTTGTTTGAAAATAGGCATTTTGACTAACGAACTTTTTTGATATTTGCATAATAAAAAGATGTTTTTAAAAGGTGTTTAATTAATAATTAAACACCTTTTTTTATTTGTTTAAAAAGTCTTTTACTGATGGATAAAAAACATGTGAAGTCAAATCTTCCTCAAATTTCTCTCTGATGACCTTTTTAAAAAGTGATAAGTCTTCTTTTGTAAGTTTTTCTTCTAATAATTTTAGTATTGAATCTGTTCGCCCAGAGCCACATGTCAAAAAACTTATAAAATTTGTTTCCGTTGCGAGTATTATTGATCTATTTCCGTTATGCAATTCTAACGTATATTCACGAATGTGCCAAATAAAAAACCGTTCAAACCACGCCTTTTTTTCTTTATGGTATTTAGATGGCATAGAGAAGGCATTTATTATTTCATCTATATAATAATAATATGTAGATACATGGTTTTTATAGTCGTTACACATTTTCAAAAAAGGGATTCCAACCCTGGAAATAGCTTCTGCATTCTTCATTGTGTCTATTAACAAATGTATAGACTCTTTAAAACTTATTTTTTCAACCATAACTTCTCCACTTCTTTTATATTTCGTTTTTTTATTATAGAACTTAATTTTATTTTATTCAAGCCCAATCTAGTTTTTAAATTTTTTGTTTATAATTGAGCGACTTTTATTAATATGAGTAATAAAAAATTTATTTTTTGTTTTTATTACTATTAATTTGACAACGTATTGTTTATAATATAAAATAAATTGAAATTATATACGATATTCAATGTTTTTAATATTTATAGAACACTATACTTTATAGTTTTTTCTAAATGCTAAAAAATAAGAGGGCTTTTGTATGTTTATTGAATTGCTTTCGCTCTTTGCTGGGCAGAGCCTATGCTTTTAATATTGGAAAAATGTTTTTTTTATAGTTGTTATATTTAACAATTTTTTTTCTACTGTATTAATAAATTTTGTAAGGGCATTATCTAATTTGTCTGAAAATAGTCTAAAAGTAGTGTAGCTTGAGTTGTTAATGTTTTGAGTATTATTTGCATTATTACCAAAATTTTGATTATTAACAAACTTACTTGCCATCATTCCCCCTCTCATTTTTATTTAATTCCTCTATCTTGTTATCAATCATTTTTAAAAAGTTTTTTTCTTCTTCGCTATCAATTTTATTAAGACGATTTTCTCTTTTCTCTTTAACAGCTTTAAGATTTGCTAAAGCCTCTGCTATTGTTAGAGCTCCACTTCCAGTCTGTAACCCATTCGCTTTTAAATAAGCTGCAGAGAGAGACCTTACATCACACTCACATTCCAAATCATTTGGAGGAAACCACTTTTCCCAAAAAGAGTCGTTATAGAGTCTTATCGTTCCGTGCAGAAGCAAATGTTCAAGAGGAGTATTTCTTTTTAGTGGTGATATATATTGCCAATATGGTGCAATGTCAACATCATCCATCATCTCTATATACTTCTTGGACATTTCAGATGCACGTTCGCTTTTCCAATAGGCGTCATCGTTAGTCTTTGGGTGTTTACTCATTATTTTATCTTGTTCTTTAGTAATATTTTCAGAAATGTTACCTGAAGAATTTTGCTCTTCTGTTATCTCTAGGCTTTCTATTTTTTCTTTTGTTTGCTCTTTTTTTGAATTACGAGTAGTAATCACTCCAACTACTATAATTAAGCCTATACCTATGCCAATAACTAAATTGCTAAGGGAACGTTTATCATCAGGAATAAAGACAATGATGATAAGAGTTAAAAGAATTATAATAATCACTGATAAGCAACCAATACATCCCCTCTTATCATTTTTTTTCATATTCAATCATCCTACTCTTTTTCTGAAATTTCTTTTATTTTTAAAAGCTTACTTTTTAAATCTTGTAATATCTTAGGTGTTGCATAGTTTTTGATGAGCTCTACAATCTCATCAGTTTCATTACTAGCACTAATTTGGTTAAGGTTATGTCCAACAACTTGAACACTTCCATTATTGGCAATATTGTTATTCCCTATCACTTGATTGTTATTTGCATTATCTCCAAAAACTTGGTTATTAATATTTGCATTATTATATGGAAGAAACATCTCACCCTCACCACTTAAAAACCAATCTAAATTGATGTTGTTTTTAGAGAAAACTCTAAAAATATCAGATGTTATTTTTAGTTCATATCTATCTTTTGTATATTTAGCAAAAGCAGAGTTGTCAATTCTCAAATAATCACAGAAATCTTGTTTATTTTTTACTATTTTTTTAGATCTTAATGCTTCATAAAGCTCTAAAAGCCTCTTGCCTTGAGACATTTGTTCCCTTTTTTTAAAATAAAATATTTTTTTAGATTTTTCTCAAATTTTACTTGACTTTTTTAGAGAAATCCCTAATAATACTATTATAGGCTAACAACCTATAAAAATTAATAATTGGAGCGGGTATCACCCCCCAAGCGATGATATTCGCTCCGCCTTTAGTTTTTTTTGCTTGACATATTTATATTAGGTTTGTGGATGGACTTGATAAGTAAAAATGCGAGCGGGGGCTTTGTATTTTTATTTATGATAACCATCTACAAACCGCAGCTAATTATCTTTAAGAGGATAGTTAGCTGTCTTTATATTATTTTACTACAATTTTTGTGGTTTGCAAGAACTTTTACAAATTTTGTTTGTGGGAGAAAATAAAAATGAGTGATGGGAAAAAAGGGATAGATTTTACTCTTGATGAAGATAAGGGCTTGTTTGATGAAAATGCTACTGCTGCAATAATGAGAATTGAGAGTAGAAAGGCTTGGATAGTTGAGAGATTAGACAACTCTGTGAACAGGCTTTTAGAGATGTTAGAAAACAAAACTTTTGTAGGGAGAATGTATATAAGACAGTTTGCATTAAAGATAGATAGGTTAGCTAAAGAGATTGAAAAAAATAGTTTTGATGAAATTGCTGTCTTTTCTCTTTTAATTTTGCTTTGTAATGCTATGGAGACTATTCAAAAAATTGGATTGTTGGATGGTATAGATAAAAAAACACTTCATCCCATATACTTTGAGTGTTTTTTGCCTGTAAAGTTGTTTATAGAGAGCTGTTTTTATGGAAATAACATTTGTTAAGGTCGGAATAGAGAGAATTCATCAAAGACGCAAAGAACTGCTATTCAATTTTAGGATTGGCTGTGTAAGTCTTGAAAATGTAGCTGGGTATGTTGGATTAGAGATAGAAAAAGGTTTTTTTTCTATTTTAGAGCACTCTTTTGAGGTTTTTCTTTATGGGGATAAGACTAAAGAGAGTATTTCAAAAATGGAAAAGAGCATAAACAGAGCTAGAGGGATAGTAACGAAGTTAGTCAAGACAAGAGGAGTTGATAAGGATACCCAAAAAGACATTTTGGATCTATATAAAACTTCTTTTCTTCCAATAAAACGACTTTTAAAATGGAGTGTTCTGAGTGATGAGTGAATATAAAAATGAGGTTTTTGAAGAGTTTTATAAAACACTTGATAGGGCTGAAGAAGGTTTTGTTCGCTGTGCGGGACTTTTAAAAATGAGTGATATTGAAATGTTCAATGTGGTTGATGAACTAAATACATTTATAGCTAATATGAAAAAGCGAGAACGCCATGCAAGACTTGATAATGACAATGAAGAGCTAGATAGATGTTTGGAAGAGCTTAATTGTTATACACACGATTTTATTGGGAAGCTTTTTGAAATGAATATCAAGGTGGATGAGATGATTAAGAGCTTTTCCAAAAATGAAAATAGTAATTATGAAAAGGATGCTTTTAATCTCTTATATAAAGGACTGGAGAGGAATCAACATATTCTATTTAAAAACATCTGTACATTGGGGTTCTTATACACACTTAGATTTGTAGCAGAGCTTCAGTTGTTAAAATTAGATACAAAAAAAAGAGAACGACATGCAAGAAAAGATAATGATATTAAAGAATTAGATAGAGTGTTGAGGAGTGCCTTGTTTGATTGGGACAGAATATCAGGCAGACTTTTATTAGATGTAGAAAAAACGGCAAAAGCTATGAGGTTATAAGAATATGACAGAAAAAGAGCTTTGGATAGAGTACAAAGCGACAAAAGATAAGGGTATAAGAGACTATTTTATAGAGAAGTACTACCCTTTTGTCAAACATGTTGCGGGAAAGATTGCTGTAAAAGGGATAGATTACAATCTTGAATATGATGATTTGGTTGGATACGGAACTATTGGCTTAATTGATGCTATAGAGCGATTTATACCAGAGAAGAATGTTGGTTTTTTAACATATGCAAATATGAGGGTGATGGGTGCTATCTATGATGAACTACGAAAAATAAGCATTATGCCACGTTCTTTGCGGGCAGATATGAAAAAGATAGAGATTGCAACAGAAACGATAGAAAATGAGACAGGTAAAAAAAGCAACAGAGGCAGAGATTGCTGATTTTTTAGGATGGGACATGAAAGAATTGCGTAAAAAGAAGTTTTATATAGAGTGTTTCTACATAGAGTCTCTCTTTAAGCAAGTTTTGGATAACGACGACAGTAAAACAATGATAATTGATACAATTGAAGACAGAAGAGTTAAAAGTTCTGATGATGAAGTTGATTTTGAGGTACAAAAAAGTGTGTTGCATAGTGAAATGGAAAAATTAGGCAAAAAAGATAAGAAAATTATACAATTATACTTTTTTGAAGATGTTACATTAAAAAAGATAGGTGAAGAGTTGGAATTGACAGAGAGTCGAATATCTCAACTTTTGAAAAGTATTAAACTTTTGCTTAAAGATAACAAAATCTTAGAAAGAATATATGCGGGATAGGTAGAGATGGTTGGAGTGATTGAGAAGAGGGGAAATAACATTATAACAAAAAACACTCATATAACAACAAAAGAGCTTGCTACAATCTTAAACATTACCAAAGAGGGAGTGATGAAGCGAGCCAAGCGAGAGGCTTGGAGCTTCTCTTATGGTGATGGAATTGGTCGTGGCGGGAAGATAACCTATTTTGAAATCAACAAACTCCCTGAAAATATAAAAAAAGATGTTATAAAGCGACAAGAGTATATAAGAAAGCATAAAGCTTATGCAGATTTGCCAGAGTGGCAGCAGAAACAGGTTGATACTTTCTTTTATATTCTTAAAAAGTACAAAGAATTTGCTAATAAGGCAGAGAACAGAAGAGTATCTAAAATAAAACTTCTAACACAATTTACTGAGGATTTTAATGCTGGCAAGGTAGACAAGGAGGTCTTGCAAAGTAATGGCACTTTTGTTGTTAGAACATTGCAAAAATACCTTGAAAAAGAGAAGAAATATAATGAAACAAATGATTTGAATCATATTATAAAGCAATATGGTAAAAATAAGGGTAAAAGCAGACTAAATGAAGATGAAAAAGCCTTTATAAACACGCTCTATTTTAATCAAAATAGGCTTCCTCTATCTGCAGTTCATGAAAAGTACTCTGAAAGGTCAGCAAGCCCACTTTCTTACTGGTCTATTAGAAAATATATAGATAAGATATCCCCTTTAACTAAAACTAAACATAGAAAGGGGGAGAAGGTGTTTAGTGACAAATGTATTCCTTATATTAAAAGAGATATGGAGACAGGGCTTGACCGCAATTCAATTTGGAGTGCTGATGGGCATCTTTTAAACTTTTATGTGAAGAGTGATGATGGGAAAAAGATTTTTAGAGCGACTGTTGTCGTTTGGATTGATATCTATACAAGAATGCCTGTCGGTTTTGAGATTTCTGAGAATGAAAACAGTGAAATGGTTGTTGATGCTTTGATGTGTGGGATAAAAAAGTATGGAAAACCTTTAAGCATCTATGTTGATAATGGAAAGGCATTTAAAAACAAGTGGCTACTTGGTGCAACAAGAGACAACATTAGAGTTTCAGGGCTTTTAAACAGGCTTGGAATTGATGCAAGGTATGCAACAAAGTATCACCCACAAAGCAAAGGCGTTGTTGAGGGGTTTTGGAACTATGTTGATAACCATTTCAGCAAGTTTTCTAATACTTACTGTGGGAAAAATATAAATGAGAAGCCAGATGACATGGATAAACGACTAAAAAATCTTGAAAAAATGATCTCTTTACAAGAATTATATGATGCCTTTGGCAATTTTTTAGAAAATTATAGAACAAAACATAAACACTCTGGGATTGGCGGTATTACGCCTTCTCAAAAATGGGAGAGTTCTAGCAACGAGCTTGTGAGAGTTGATAATAGAGAGCTTGTTCATGCATCACTTTATAGAGAAGTTAGGCAGGTGCATCAAAATGGCATTCTTTATATGGGGTGGGATTATAGACAAACTGACGATATAACGCTAGTTAGAGATTTTTTGAAGAAGAATGTAATAATAGGAATAGATAGGCATGACCTAACACATCTATTTGTTTTTGATGATAAGGGACGCTATATTTGCGAAGCTAAGCGGGAGACTAAAAACACATTCCTTGCAAGTGATGCTAAAAATATTGCACAATATAAAGAGCATGGCAAGATAAAAGGTAAAATTAGAAGAGCGGCAAATAATATAGAAAAGCTTAACAGCGATTTGCAAGAGCTCACACTAGAGATAAACACAATTGAGTATAAAGAGGACTCTCTGCAAATTGAAGATAAAAAAGATGGTAAAGATGAGAGTAGAAAAAAGATTAAAGGTGCATATGAACTATAAAATAGGAGTGATATATGTTTGGATATGAAAAAATACTTCCACTATTGTTAATTATTATCGATGTTTTGGCTTCCGCTGTCTATCTCTCAAATGGCGATATAAAGCGATTTGTATATTGGATAGCAGCAGCAGTTTTGACTTTTACAGTAACTTTTTAACGTGGCTCATATCTCTTGTTAAGAGATTTACATATTTCAGTTTTCTCTTTTTAAAGAGAGAAGAGGTTAAAAAATATGAGTGATGAAAGAGTTCGGCTCGATGAAGAGCTATATCAAAAAAATGAAGAGAGACGTATCCCTTTTAAAGAAAGGGTAAGAGCGTTTTTAGAGCTTACAGGAATGTCTCAAAATGAACTTGCAAGAATGACTATCTATACAGCAGCAACAGTTAGTCAGGTTTTGAATGGCAAATATCTGGGCGATAATAGTGCTGTTATTAACGCTGCTGATTCTGCAATGGCAACAGAGATGGCAAGATATGAGAATGGGGTTGTCGCTGTTCCTTTTGTAGATACTTCTATTTCAAAGCAGATCAATTATGCTCTGAATATTTTGAGCATTGACAAAAGAATGGGGCTTATTATTGGCAACACAGGTGTTGGGAAGTCAATCGCTTTAAAGAAATATGCTAAAGACAACCCATCTTGCATTTTAATTGAGGCGGATGACACTTACAAGGTGAATACTTTGCTACGCAACTTGGCAATAAAACTGAAAATTGGCTATGAAAAAGTAAAAGTAGATATCTTGATGGAGAAAATAATTGCGGAGTTAGCTGATTCTGGCAGAATGATAATACTTGATGAGGCAGAGAGAGCTCATTTAAAGGTTTTATCGATTTTGAGACGTATCTATGATATGGCTAATATTCCTGTTGTAATTGTTGGGCTTCCAAAATTGCTTACGAGGATAAAAGAGGATGTTAATATGGCACAAGTATCAAGTAGGATGAATCTGATACAGGTCGGGAAACTTAATAAAATTGATGTTAAAAACATGGTAGAAACAGTGTTTAAAGATGCTTCAAACGATGTTCTTGATATGTTTTTTACTACATCAAAAGGGATAACAGTCTATATCAGTGCACTATTAAGACTTGTACAAAGGATAATGAAAAAAAATAGCTGTGATTTGACAAAAGATATTATTTTGCAAGCAAAAGATGAGTTAATCATTTCTGCATAAGGGGAAAAGATGAGTATAAAAAAGATAGTAGATAAGTGTGAGCTAATAAAAAAGTATGGAGAGACTGGAACAGACAAGGGCAAATGTTTGGGTTTTGATAAATCAATAAAAAAAGAGATAGCACATGATAATTGTGTGAAATGTTCTGCTTATATTGGTTATAAAAAATAGATTAAGGGGGATTTGAGAGTGAGATTAAAACCAAAAATTGAAAAGATATATTCTATTGAGGAAGCTAATGATATTTTAAAAGAAGTTGGGCTTTTACAAATTGAGTTGGATGAGATTGATGCAGAAGCACAGAGAGGGATTATTGCAATAAGAGAGAAAGCTCTTTTAAGAGGTGAATCAATAAGAGGGAGAATTGAAGAACTATCAAATTTGATTGGTAACTTTGCACAATATAACAAAGAGGGGCTATTTTCTGACAAAAAAAGCATCACATTAACTTTTGGAGTTTTTGGTTTTAGAAAATCTACATCAATTCATGTAAAAAAATCAACACTTGAATTATTAAAAAAGTTTAAAATGGATAGATTTATCAGAGTTAAAGAAGAGCCTAACAAGGATTTGATGGCAGAGTTAAGCGATATTGACTTAGCGAAAGTTGATGCTCATAGAAAAAATAAAGATGACTTCTTTTTGGAAGCCAACAGAGAAGAAATAAATAAGCTTAAAAGCTCCTGATAAGTGATTTTTTTTATAAAAAAAAGTCGAAACTTGCCCTTTTGGGCAAGTCTATTAAAGTTGGCAACTTTGATACTGATGAGACAAGCTAAAAGAATAGTATTTGGGTGTGGGAATGTTATTTTTTTTTATTTAGAGGGGGGGCTTTTAGTCTCCCTTTTTTTTATATAAGGGGGTGAACTAATGGATAGGACTAAAAAATATGCAGAAATTCATATTAAAATTAAAGAGTGTGGACTGACTGAAGAACAATATAGAAATATGTTGGAAAAAGAGTTTTATGTAACAACATCAAAAGAGTTGAGTGATTTTGAAATCTCTCAACTGCTCACAATTCTATACAAAATGTCAAAACTAAAAAAACAAAACGACAAAATAAGCAATCAACAAAAAAATTATATAAAGAGTCTATTGTTAAAATCCAAAATCAATAACTTAATTGGCTTTTGCAATACGCTCTTTAAAAGAAAAATAGAATCTCTTGATAACCTAACAACAAAAGAAGCATCAAAGCTGATTGTAATTCTCAAAAAATAGCAAAAGCAGAGAGATTTTCTTGTTTTTTTTCAAAAATTTAAGGGGAAATATAATAAAATATTAGTATATGAAAATAGAAACATTAGTTAAATACCTTACACATGCAGAAATCGATGCTCTCATTTTGGAAAAAGGCGGCAGGTTTATATCTGTAGCAGACCTTACAATATTTTTAATAGACAAGGGAAAAAGCGCAACAGAAATTGAGGGTATTATAAAGGGAATAACATGCTAGAAAATAGTTTGTATCTTGGCGTAATGCTACTGGTAGGTAAAAGATTTTATATTCCCCCTCTAAAATCTTATTTAAAATTTTTGAAGAGAAAAAGTCTACTTAAAGACTATTTTGAAAATAGCATGACGATAGCAGAATTGTCTAAAAAATATAAAATAAGTGTACCACGAATTTACGTAATAATAAATAAAAACAAGAGAAAAGCCGCAGCATGAATGATAAATTTGCTATATACTACATAGATGCTCGAGACCTATATGTAAAAGAAGGGAAAACTCTGATTGAAATTTCTACAATTATCCCCGTCTCTGCAAAAACTCTTGGGCTTTGGAAAAACAAAGAAAAAATGAGTTGGGATGAGCAGAGAAAAAACTATGTAGTGCAGGGGCTTGGAGGCACTAGGAAAATAGAAAATATGATTTTTGAAAAGCTAGAGGCTTTAAACGGACAAGCCGTTTCTGATACAGATATAAAAATAATAAAAGAATTAAAATCGCTTCTTAAAGAGATGAAGGGTGGAATCGATGAGAATAGTGCTGTTATTATTGCTATGTCGAAATTTACTGACTTTATAAAACAAAAATACCCTGATAAAAAAGATGAATTTGGGAAGGTTATAACAGAGTTCTTTATGTGGGAAAAAAAGTAAATGTGTGCTAAGTTATCAAACGCAAGCTATATAAAAAATAGCCAAAAAATAATTGAGAAACTTCTTGCTGAAACAACTCCCTTTAATGATGGCAAAAAAGATGAACGGGTTAAAAAAGCTAAAGATGATATTTTCTATTTTGCAAAAACCTATCTTACACACTATTGCGAGACAAAGTCTTTCCCTAGTTTTTATCAATATATAGATAGCGAGTTTAACAAAAGCAGTGATGTTACAATCCCTGTCGCTTATGCCGCACCTCGAGGTTTTGCAAAGTCAGTTTACTTTCTTTTTAGAATTATACATGCAATTTGTTATAAGCTCAATGATTTTATAATCTATGTCTCTGCTAATGATGACTTGGCAAAAGACTTTGTTGATTTTATTCGGATGGAGCTTTCTGATAATGAGAGAATAAAAGAGGACTTTGATATCACGTTTAAGCTTGGAAAGAAGTCTTCTTTTATGGCAAATGGTATTAGAGTTTTTTCTCGCTCAAAAGGGCAGATGGTAAGAGGGTTTCGTTTCCGTAATCATAGACCAGACCTAATAATAATTGATGATGTTGAGAAAGACCAAGATGCAGAGAGTCCTGCAACTGTAAAAAAGATACTAGGCATCATAACAAAAGGTCTCTACCCATCTCTAAAGCCTAATGGAAAATTATTTATCTTCGGGACTATAATAAAGAAGAGAAGTGTGTTAGGTACAATTTTGTATAGTGATGAAGAGCCATATAAAAACTGGTCAAGGAAAATTTTTAATGCGATTGAGCTTGACGAGAATGGGGAAAAAAAATCTTTATGGGAAGATAGATTCCCATTAAAACAGCTATATAAAATTAGAGAGATAATTGGAACATCTTCGTTTAACAGTGAATATCAAAACACGCCAACGGATGATGAAACATCAATGTTTCAAGAGAGTTGGATTAAATATTATGATGAGAAAGATATTGATATAAATAAATTGATTAAAGTTATGTTTATAGATCCTTCCGTAAAAGCTACAAAAAAGGCGGATTTTAAGGCAATTATAACAGTCGGGCTTGATAAAAGCACTATGAATTTTTATATAGTTGATGCTTGGGTAAGAAAAACGAGTATAAATGAGATGCTAAGAGCAGTTTTTAGACTCTATCTAAATTATCATCATAACCTAATTGGTTTTGAAAGCAATGGCTTTCAAGAACTCCTTAAAGACCTACTTGAAGAGCTCGAAAAGGAATATAAGATAAGTCTCCCGTTTAAACCAATCCCACACTATAACTCAAAAGAGATTCGTATTGCGAAGCTGTCGCCGCTCATGGAGAGAGGAAAAATATTTTTAAAAAAAGCGGCTATTGATGACACAAAAATATTGATTGAACAGCTTTTATATTATCCATCAAGCGCAGTTAATGATGATGCTCCTGATGCACTGGCAGAGGCTATAAACATGCTCTCCAACTTTTCTGGTAAGCCATTCTCTTTTTATGGGAGTGGTATAAAAAGAGACAGCGAAACGCTTTTGGATGGATACAGTGGAAGCTTGAACGATTTGTTTGATACAAGGATTTAGATTATGATGAACAGTAAATATAATAGGCAAAAATCTTTTAACGACTTTTTAGAAAGTTATCTATTTCTGCAGAACCCTGACCCTATTATTAGAGATAAGGGGCTTAATGTCAGCGTGTATAGAAATTTGATGTATGATAGTCATGTTGACAGTTGTATGACTTCACGTTCTACAGGACTCAGGTCTTTTGAGTGGGACATTACGACAGAGTCAAAAAATAGCAAAGATGTAAAGGCTATGGAGTTTGTAAGGGACTACTTTTATAACTATCATGATTTGAATATTAACGAGCTTATAAAATATATACATCATGTAGTCTATTGGGGTTATGGGGTTACTGAAAACCTCATAAAACGAGATGGCATATATTACATCTATGATAAAATTATTGGACTCCCCCCAGAGTGGTTCTCTTTTGACAATGAAAATAGACTTCTATTTTTATCGAAAAACAATCCAAGCGGCGAGCTGGTTGACATGAAAGTTGTAAACTTGATACAGCATGACGCCACATATCAAAATCCATATGGTGAGGGAAAATTTTCTCGTATATATTTCCCAGTGGGTATTAAGAAAATACTATTCAAATATGGGGCAAACTTCGCAGAGAAGTTTGGCAGTGTCTTTATGTATGTAGTCTCCTCTAATGTAAATGAGAGAAAAAAGCAAGAAACCTTAAGCATGCTAATGTCAATGGTTCAGGCGGGTGTTGGTGTTGTTGAAACTGGTGATGAGTTAAAAACTATAAATGTAGAAAAAAGTGGGTCGAGCAATCTCTACATTGACTTTATTGGGCTCTGCAATGCTGAAATATCAAAATCTATTCTTGGGCAAACCTTAACCACTGAGCAGGGAGAGGTCGGAAGTCAAGCTCTTGGCAATGTTCACTTTCAAGTTAGAAACGACATAATAGAAAGTGACAAAAAATTTGTAACTGAATATATGAACAAATATATTAGACAGCTTGTTGACCTTAATTTTGAAGTTGAAACATATCCAGAGTTTCGCTTTTTTGAAAAAGAGGATATCGCAAAAGAGAGAGCAGAGAGAGACAAGATTCTCTATGATACTGGAGTCATATTCAATAAAGACTACTATGCTTATACATATAATATTAACACAGAGCACTTTGATTTGCGAGATATGACCTCATCACTGGGAGCATTGCCATTCTCCGAAAAAAAAAACTTCTTTCTGAACTAGAGAATACTCTCTCTTTTAATGAATATGATTATGAAAAAGTTCTTGATAAAGAAGACAGAGAGCTTGGAGCTCTATATTCTAATACACTTCCTGCATTTCAAGGCTCATTTAAACCTCTTTTTAATGCTATAAAAACAGTATTAAAAGAGTCAAAAAACTATGATGAAATAATAGAAAAATTATTAAAAATACTCATAACCCCAAAAAATATTGATACTATAGCAAATAGTTTTTTAAAAGCTCATTTGTTAGGGCGTTACTATGTCCTCTTAAATAGGAAAAGTGTAAAAAAATATGCTGAAGAAGAGGACTACTCTTTAGATTTTTTACGCATGAAAGTTGCGATGAACAAAGAGAACTTTAATGCCCTAAAAGATGAGATGAAAAACTATGCCTTTACAGTTGCACACTATGAAAACGAAAACCAAATAAGCGAAATACTTAGCTCTGTGATAGATGCAAAAGAGAAAGACCTCTCTTTTGATGAATGGAAGAGCAACATTTCAGAAAAGAATCTTAAAGTTGATGATATAGTCTATCATCAAAACATTCGAGCTTCTGAGATGAGCGGAAAATATATGCAGTTTATGGAAGATGCTGATATAGCTCCATATTTGGAATATATATCACAGTGTAGACGAACGACAAGACCTGAGCATCTTGCTCTTCATGGCACTATTAGACGATATGATGATCCTCTTTGGGATAAGTGGTTTCCTCCCAATGGTTTT
The DNA here is from genome assembly GCA_031549085.1 of Spirochaetota bacterium. Taxonomy (GTDB): domain Bacteria; phylum Spirochaetota; class GWE2-31-10; order GWE2-31-10; family MWDO01; genus JAVBQL01. Next base: position 43,483 of record JAVBQL010000014.1, on the reverse strand, counting down.
GAGTGTGTGTGTGACGTGCGGTCTCTATCTGCTGCATATTTGAGGTCAAAAGGGATTGATGTTGACAAAATAGGTAGTGGAAATCTAACAAGAGAGGAAGCACTCAAAAACCTTGAGGCTGTAAAAGAGAGAAGAGCGAATAGATTAAATAAAATTGATGATGAAGAAAACAAAAGTTATGATAAGTGGCTTGATAACGAAATTGAGACATATAAAAATAGCAATAATAGAATTGTTCAGCTGCAGCAAGCGAAAGGCTTTAATAATAACAGTGGAAAGGATTTGTATAATTGGGTAAAAGCAAAAGAGACGCCAAGAGGAGATGAAAAAAATATCTGGAGTGTTGTTACTAATAAAAAAATAAATCTTAAAAATGAGTTAAAAAATATAGAAGCGACAAAGATAGAAAAATTTGATGTTAGTGGAGACATCGCAAAAAAACTAAAAGAGAGTTTATCCTCTATAACAAATGATAGCGGTATCGCCTTTGATAAATATAATATTCCTGTAAATATAGGTGAGTTAGAGCGGTTTGTAGAGCATCTAAAAAAAGATAAGACAAGATTGTCTCTTCTAAACGGTGTGAAAGAGTGTATAACAAATCCAGATATGATAGTAGGTAATGTTGTTGTTTCTAACAAAAAAGCGATAAAAAAAGGAATGACAAAAATTGGAAGAATATACATCAAAAAAGTTGCTGTTGATGAAAAAGAGTATTTCTTACAATTTGTATCTAGCATAACCAACACATATAATAAAAATTATACTGGATGGACTTTAATACCCTCAAAAGAGATAGATGGAATAATAATAAGTAAGTAGTTTTATTTTAAGAATGGGTTTACTCGACAAGATTATGATAACGTCATCTTGCAAGGATGTTCTTCTAGCGGTGCATTTGTTGTTATCCACTACTAGCTAACCATCTTTAATATACGGCATTTATTTTTTTTAGTCAAGCATAACTTCATTTTAACAATGAAGTTATTTTTTTTTGTAAACTCAGATAGATTTTATAAAGTTTTGCAATGAACAGCAAATATAAAAAGTTATAATTTAAATAGGTAAAAAACAAATTGAGCCAAAAATCCTCTTTTTTTATCTTTTAAAAAATATTTTCTTGTTTTTTTTCAAAACGGCTACTTTGCTTTTTGTATAATTAAACAAAGGATAAAAAAAAACATAATTTTGAAACTTGTATGGGTAAAAAACAAATTGAGGCAAAAACCCTCTTTTTTACGCAAGATATAAAATTATACCAAAATAGAAACTAAAGCGAATTTAAACACTATTCTAACAGCTTATAGATGAAGTATTTAAATGGCTAAAGGATAAAATTTTTTTAAAAAAATGACAGATAAAAAAAATGATGAAAAGCTAGAAATGAAAAATGAAGAGAAAAAAGTAACAGATGGCAAAAATGTTTCAAAGTGGGCAATGATACTGGCGGCTGTTATTACACTAACCTATAATATTTTTGTTGTAATCACTACAAGAAAAGTCCCAACAATTGATGAACAGCAATCAATACTTGTTTTAGGCAGCGGTCTAATTCTGTTTTTCTCGCCAGTATATTTATCGATTTGGCTAGAAAAGATATTCGGCAAAAAATAGGAGAGGTTGCTGTGGGATATGTAATATTGGGTGTTATTATTTTTATAGTTCTTCTCATTGTGGCAATTGTAGTTCTATCTTTTGTCATAAAAGGATTTGCTGAAAAAGTAAAGAAGCAAAAAGAGATAATTGCCTTACATGAAGAGCAGAAAAAAAAATATGAAAAATATATTGAAGGGTTGAATAGAGCTGATGAGAAAAAAAATAGTGAGGTGAGCAATTTAAATGAAACTAAGGATAGCAGTCTTATTGATAGGGCTAATAATCTCTTTTAATTGTAAGAGTAGTTTTGATGTAGTTCTCAAACTTCCCGCTCCCGCAAAACCTATTTATGAAAAGGTTAATTTTGATAGTAGAGATGATGGGCTCTTTATCAGCTATGCAGATTATAGGAAGCTTGAGAGAAATATAATTGAGATGAGGACATATATTGAGAAATTAGAAGGTTTGATTGATATATATAGCAATCAAAAGGAAAATGATAAATGAGTGATATGAAAGAAGACCTTATTTTAAAAATGCTAAACGAACAAAATGAGGCTATAAAAGAGATAAGAAAGCTCTTCTTTGACCCTGACATAGTTATAGCTTTACGGACAATAAAAGAGAATCGAGATGAGCTTGTTGAGATTTTTGCAAAGCATAAGAGCAACAAGGCAACAAAAATAAAGGTTGTTTCGAATATCATTGAGAAGGCAATAATTGCAATTTTGGCAGGTCTTGCTGGTATTATTCTTACATATTTAAAAAAATAGGACAAATAGATGAATGAGTGGATTGAAATAGCAAAAGTAGGGGAATACAAAGAGGGAGATTTGTCAGAGGACTTTTTAAAAAATGTAGTAGCAAGTTATGATGTAAACTATTTTAAATCTCCCATAACTCTTGACCATAAAGAAAATGGAGAGACTTATGGAAGAATTGAAAGTCTAAAATTTGAAAATAAGAGTCTATTTGCAAAGTTTGTTGATGTTAGAGATGAGTTGATAACTCTAATTAAAACGAAAGCATATACAGAACGCTCTGCAGAGTTTTATAAAGACCTTGATGGCAGAGGTGCATATCTAAGAGCAGTCTCTTTTGTACCATTCCCTGCGATAAAAGGAATGCAGCCCATAAAGTTAAGCGAATTGCCAAAAGGTGATTATATAAGATTTTCAGAGGTCAAAAAAGCTAGTAGTTTAAAAACATTGGCGACCAATTTTATGCAATTTTTTCAAGAGAGGGATAAGATGTTAAATGATGAGGAGAGAAAAGAGCTTGAGGACTTAAGAGCTTTTAAGAAAGAGGTTGAAGGGGAGAAAGCTAAAGAGAGTGAAGATGAAAAAGTCGAACTTGCTGAACTAAGAAAATATAAACAAGAGAAGGAAGCAGAAGAGGCGAAAAGAGGAAAAGAGGAAGAAGCAAAGTTTGCTGAAGAGGCTAGTAAGTTTTGTGATGAGTTAATTACAAAAGGGAAACTTGAAACAAAGAAAAAAGATGACGTTGTTGCTTTCATGAAGAAGCTTAACAAAGATGACACTATAAAATTTGATGAAGGTAAAAGTCAACTACAGTTCTATGAAGAACAGCTTCTTTTAGTTCCAGACGGGACTTTTAGAAAAGAAAACTCTGTCCAAAAATACTCAAAAGGCAGTGCAACAGAGATAACTATAAGTTTTGATGATGAAGAGAGGCTATTCAATGAGATAACTAAATATAGTGAAGAACATAATGTCTCTTTTGAAGAAGCACATAACAAAGTTTTAGGAAAGAAATAGAGGAGATTCTTATGTATAAAGATATTTTTGTTGATACTGTTGTTTGCAAAATAGCAGAGATTTCGCCAAAAAGATTTGTGGGTATTGATGGAACTACTGGGGCAAATAAAGAGTATGGTGTAACAAGGAAAGGTGGAAAAGAGAAAGAAGCAATAGATGTTGTCGTTGTTGGTATCGCTGAAGTTGAAATTAAGACAGGTACAACAGTAGTAGCTGGAGACAAGGCAAGAGCCTCTGACGATGGCTATTTAATAGTGGATAATACCAATGGTGTCTATCCAATAAAAAATGTAAGCGGCAATATAGCTGAAGTTGTATTAAGGTAAGGAGTATATAGATGACATATTTAGATAAGTTGCAGGGGGATAACAAGCCAATTCTGCAAAAGATTGCGTATGATAATAGATTCCAACAATATGCTGGATTTTCGCTTTTCCCAATAGCGAAACACCCTCTTAATGTTGGGCAGATTGCAAAGTTTAAAGAGAAATATATTGTTGAAGATTCTCGCCGTGCGATGGGGGCTAGTGCTATAAGGGTTGAAGATGATCCAGATGACTTTGTTCCATTTACAATCGAAGAGAGAGAATATGAGAGAGCTGTTGATGACCGTGAGTGGATGAATGCACTCGAGCCGATGAAATCTAAACTTCTAAGCGAACAGTCAAAGCTTAAATATTTACAAAATAGGATAGCTCTAGAAATTGAACTCTTGCAGGCAAAATTAGCAACAACCATCGCTAACTATGGGAGTGGGCATAATGTAACGTTGTCGGAAAATCTACAGTTTAACAACTACTCTAATTCTGATCCATTGAGCGTAATTGAGACTGCAAAATTGAAGGTTGCAACAGAGGCTAATGTTTCGACAAGCCAATTGACATGTCTTATGTCGATAAATGTCTATACAAAACTAAAAAATCACCCTGCAATTATGAATTTGTTATCTAGCTCTGAAAGGAAACTAATGAGTGAAGAGAAAATGAAGCAGGTTTTAGAATTGAAAAATCTTGTGATTGGGGCAGCAAAGTATAAAACCGCAGGTGGAACAATAGCTAGTGTTTGGGGGAATGATATTATCTTTGCATATGTCCCAGACAACATTAACAGCCTTGAGGACGCAGCTTTTGGAGCGACTGTAAGACAAGATGGCTACCCTATTGTGAAGTCTTACCGTGAAGAGAGAGCAAGTTCTGATGTATTGAAATATAAAGATGCTCTTGAGCCAGTGATAATAGACTCTGCGAGCGGATATCTAATAAAAAATGCGGTAGCATAAAGAGGTAAAAAAGCATGGATAAATATTTTACACAAACAGATCCAAAATGGAAAAATGTAGAGTTCCCATATTATAAAAAGACCATTGGACAGATAGGATGTTTAGTAACGAGTATTACAAACATATTGCTAAAAAGAGGGTTGTCTCTAACACCTGAAGTTGTTTTATCCATGCTTGTTTCCAATAGAGGCATAACAAAGGAAAATCTTGTTTTATGGGACTCTGTCTATACACTCTTCAAACTAAAACATACAAAATATTCAAAAAATACTTTTGAAAAGATGGATAAATCTCTGTTAGAGAAAGATTATTACATAGTTGAAATTGACTGTGTCACTTACACTCATTTCTGCAATGTGGTTAAATTTGAAGATGACAAGATAAGATATTTTGATGTCTATGATGGAAAAATAAAAAGTATTGGTTTCGATAAAATTGTTTCTATCAGAAGATTTGAGGATTGCTGATGTATTGTAAAGTAGATGATCTTTATAAAGCGATAAGAAAAGATTTTTTAGAGTCGTTTTCCACTGAAAATGGTGATGAGGATAGAGAGAACGCAATAAAGCAGGCGACAGCAGAGATAAATGGCTATATCTCTGCTAGATATAGAGTGCCACTTAATCCTATCCCTGACGCTATAACTAATATCTGTATAGATATCTCTATCTACAAAATTATCTGCAGATGTGGAATCGATGAAGATAAACCTGAGGGGATATGGATAAAAAGATATTTGCAGGCAATAAAATTTCTTGAAGCTATACGAGATGGAAAAAATGATATTGGGGCAATTGAAAATGGGGAGCTAAGTAGTGGTGTTAATCGTGCCCCTTCTTTTCAATCTAGTGAATCACTTTTTAATAATGAATTCTGGGTAGGTTTTAGATGAGTGCTTTTACAGTAGAGATGGAAGGGCTTGATGTTATAAAAGAGTTTATTAGTGGAGTAAAAAGAGAAGCTAAACAACTTGAGGCTGTTACTAAAAAGATAGGCAGAAGAATCGTTAATGAGGCTATCTATGGCTATTTTGACGAAGAGGAGTCTCCATATGGCGAAAAGTGGACACCACTAAAACCAAAATATGCAGAGAAGAAAGATAGGACAACAGGCTCTGCAACAACCTTAAAGCGTTCTAACGCTCTCTTTAAATCTATAGGTATTAAACAAGATGGCTTAAAGGTAATAATTGGTGCTGGAAATAACCATATAAAATATGCTGCAGTCCATAATTTTGGCTCTGATGAGAAATCAAAACAGAATATTCCAAGAAGGCAATATATACCTGATGAGAAAAAAGGGCTAGGCAAGAAAGAGGACGCTATAATAGTTGAAGGTTTAAAGGAGTGGCTAAGTGGTCTTAAAAATTAAGGATTATTTAAGGCAGCTAGTAAAAGAGATAACCAATATTGAAGATAAAAAGATATTTCTTGAGGCTAAAGATGAGAATCAATACTTAACTCCTGATTGGGTATCAATATTGACTGCTAGTGCAAGTAGTGAAAAATCTTTACAGATGGATATGATAGATGAAGAGACAAACATATTATATAGAAAGCAATATGGTATAGAACAGCCCATTCTTCTATCTCTTGCATCAAAAGAGAACAGTAATATTGATAAGTGGGTATATGAGATATTACAAAAGATAGCTCATAAAATAGAGCTTAATAATCAAATCGTTTTAATAGATGTGAAGAATATTGATTATTCAGATACAGAATCATCTATTAGAAATATCTATGTTGCAACAATAAAGATGTTGTTTAGTTATGGAGTATATAGTGAGACAAAGCTAACTAATGAGTTTAGTGAAATTAAAGTAACCATTTAGGAGTGTATATATGGAAGGGAACAGCAAAAACGATGATGGTAAGAAAGAAAATAAAAAAGATGGATATTTTGATGTTGATACAATAGCGGAGAAGCTAGGTATTCCACTTTGGGAGGTGGCTGGCATAATGAGGTTAAGAGGATGGAAGAGTGGAAAATCTGTAACAAAAAAAGAAGTTGATGAAGCTAGAAGAGAGCTAAAAAATAGATCAGTTGGGACAATGCATAATTGAATAATGAACCAAAAAAGATAAACTATTAGACTTTTGTCATAGTTTAAACGTTATTAAAAAATGAAAAAAGGTAAGGAGCTAAGAAATATGAATGGCGATGTAGATATAATTATAAAAGACAATAATAGCGGTTCTCCAAGCGGTTCGAACTTCCCTCTTGTCGTTGGAACTTCTACTTTAGGTGAAGTTGGCAAGGTTGTAGTAGCAGGTAGTGATACGAAACTTGATGAAAAGTTTGGCTGTGGGAATTTAGTTGATAAACTAAAGGATATGTTTAATAATTCTAACTCTAATGCAGGTGCATATGTTGTAAAAGCTGCAAGCGATATAGATGGAGTTATTGGTACTGTAAGGAGTGTAAAAACTGGAGATGCGACAGCAATAACAGAGGGAGAGCCTCTCTGTAACGCTGAGATAGTTGTAAAAATTACAAAAACAGGAACATTAAATACAGCAGAATATAGATATTCTACTGATGGCGGGGACAATTTTAGTGGTATTTTTACTCTCCCGCTTGATGGCGTTGTCGTTATAGGTGAAACGGGGATTAAATTAGTTTTAAACGGCAATCTAAGTAGAGACGATACCTTTAGTGTTGATATAAAATCTAAGTCAGCAAGCATTGGTTCGATTCTAACAGCAATAAGTGAAGCCTTAGAGGTATATGATATTCCTTTTGTATTTATCACAGAACCAACCAACTCTGTTGACTGGGCAGTGTTAGATATAAAAGCCAAAGAGCTATATAACAAAAAGAGACCAACTTTTTTCCTCTGTTCTACTAGAACCCCAAACGAAAACGAGTCAGTTGATGAGTGGGTGAACAATATGGTGGCAGATTCAAACGGGTTTGCTAGTCAAGATATTGTTGTATGCTCAGGCTATGGTGAGATAGTTGATAGTTTAGGACAAAAAAAAGTAAGAGATATCTCTGGTATTGTTGCTGGAATTATTACAAAGGCTGATGTGAACCAATCAATTGCTGAGGTTGCTCAATTCCCAATATCATCTCTCTATTTGCCAGAGGGATTTAATTCTGCTCATTCTACAACTTTGGAAGATGCACGGTATATAACGGTAAAAAGCTATGCAGGGTTAAACAGTCGCTTTATTGTAGAAGGTCGAACTATGGCAGAGTCTACAAGTGATTATCAATATCTTGAGACCTTGCGTACTGTCTATTATGCCGTTCGTTTGGCAAGAACAAAAGCATTGACCTATGTTAAATCAAGAGCGACTCCCATAAATGGAGATGTAAGACCTATACTAGAGTCAATTAAACAAGAGATAACTCAGTATGTAAAAAATTATATGGTTTATGGAATCCCTGCACTGCTTACAAATGTTAGTTTAGAGCTCCCTGAGGGGCAGGATATAAATAATATAGGATTGGTTTTTAATATGCACCTTGAAGGCGTGCCAATTATAAGAAACATAAAGATATACATGGATATAACATATCCTACGACATAGGAGAAAAAAAATGAATGGATTAAAAGTAAATGGCATTAACTATGATTGGGGAGATGTTATCATAGTTAACACTTTGACAGGTGTTGAGATAGGGTGTACTGACATCAAATATTCAAAAAAGCAAGATAAAGAGCTTGTGTATGGACAAAGCAATGAACCAATTGGAATGGGAAATGGGAAAATATCGTATGAAGGGTCTATTACAATACACAAAACTGGAGTTGATAGACTAAATGAATTGGCAAGAAAATTGGGTTTTGAAGATATTTTAGGTGTACCAGCAGCAAATCTAAACTTCACCGTTGTTTATGCGAATGGATACAAAATGACAACAGATACTCTTATTGGTGTGGCATTTACAGACCTATCAAGAGGAACGAAGAGCGGAGATAAATCTATGGAAATTGATCTTCCGTTTATTTTTTGGAAGATGGCATCAATATAATAAAAAAAAGGGAGAAAAAATGGATAATGATATTATACCAGAAGTGGTAGAAGAGATTTTAAAAAGAGGTGAGGAACTAGATAGATATTTTTTTGGAGATGTCTCTGTCTATGCCAAAAAACCAACTAAAAAGGTTATAGACTATTTTACTGAACAGATTAAAGATAAAAGCGTTAACTACGGAAAGCTTCAAAAAAACTTTGTAAAAATGTCTATTGTCTACCCAACTGAAGAAGGGATGGATAGTCTTGAGGATGACATGCCAGCAATATATTTAAGCTTGAGTAATGCAATACTGGAGAGGGCTGGCTTAGTAAATTTTGGGAGAGAGAAGTTGTCCCCCGAAAAAAAATAATTGAGGGAGATATCTTCTCGCAAGGTGAACTAATTATAAAGAGATACAGTTTAGATGTTTCAAATGACCTTGAAGAGTTCGCAAAAAACTTTGCAAAAGCCCTCTGGCTAGAGGAGAGGGATATAGAGAATCAAGCGAGAGCAATAAGTTTAGCTTTTAGTGGGGATGAGGATTAATTTTTGTACTCTCCCCTTTGTCATATAGGAGAAGCAAAAAAAGAAAATGATACATACAGCTGAAGTTGTTGAATATATAAAAGCAATAGCGAAAGAGACATATATCTATAAAGCTAAAGTTGATAGCATTAACAATGACCACACTATAAATGCAAAGCTCTATAAAGGTGATGAGGAGAGTGATTTAATTTTAAGCAATGTAAAATCACCATTTATCATTGGGCTTAACGACAAAGATGATGACCTTGAGTGCCTTATTGCTTGTCCAGAAGGGGATATTACAAATAGCTATGTGGTATGTTTTTTTAGCAAAACACACAGACTGCATATCACATTAGACAAAACAAAAATAGAATTAAAAGAGAATAAATTAGACCTTAATATAAATAATAAAACAAAAATAGAAATCAATGATAGTAAGGTCTCTGTTGAAACTACTGAAGTATCAATAAAGGCAGACCAAATAAAGCTCGGTGGAGATGGTGCAACAGAGAGCTATGTTTTAGGAGACACTCTAAACACTGCTGTTGCGACTCTAGTTGGCATGATACAGGGACATACTCATGGATTTACACAAGCCCCAAGCGGAAAGGGCGAAACCGAACCCTCTGCTGCACTGGCAGGGGCAACAAACCCAGTAGATAACGCCTTAAGTAAAACTATAATAGGGAAAAAATAGTTTTTTTGAGTTGGGCTTTGTTTAGTTTTTGTGATAATGACCCAAATGGTAGAGGCTATTAAACTTTGGTCAGAGTTTAAACATTATTTAAAATAGGAAAAAGGTAAGGAACTAAAAAAAGTGGGATTTGAGTCTGCTTTTAAAGCAAGTTTTATTATTGACATGGTAGATAAAGTTTCAAACCCACTTGACAAGATAAGTGATAAGATTAAAAATCTTGATGAAGCAAGAAATGTTGTCGGGAATATGGGGCTTGCAATGGCTGGAACATCCGCAGCCGTTATTGCTGTAGGAACTGGTTTCGTAAGTGCAGCATCTCAGGTAGATAATTACAAAACACAGCTTGAAGTAATGCTAGGTTCTCAAGAGAAAGCAAATCAGAGATATAGAGAGCTTGCAGAATTATCTAACTCAACTACCTACTCTACTCAAGAGATAGTATCCTTTGGTAATCAACTGCAGGCTATAGGTCGCTACTCAAGCGATTTGATGATTGATTTGGGTAACTTAGCGAGTGGTGCAGGGAAACCTTTGGAGCAAGTGGCAACAGCCTACTCTAAACTTGCTAGTGGCGAGAAAGGCATGGCGGTTGATATGTTTCGAAGCCTACTTATCTCTACAGAAGATTGGCAAAAGGCACTTGGAAAAGATGTAAAAAATGCCAGTGCTGAAGAGATGATGGCTGTTCTACCAAAAATCATAAATGATATGAAAAACTTTGGTGGGATGATGGATAAACAGTCAAAGACTTTTTCTGGAGCATTCGGGCTTATGACTGGGCTGTTTTGGGACTTTCAGGCGAAATTTGGAGAATCTCTCCTCGCCCCAGTTAAAAATATAATGAATGGGGTGAGCTCTCTCCTCTCAAAAATGCTTGATTTTGCTGATGCACATCCAAAAATTGCCAATGGAATTGGTATCGTTGTCGGTACTCTTGCAGTGTTGGGTGTCGTGTTGGGGGTGTCCTTATTTCTATATTCAAAAATGAACATGATAAAGACATCACTCATAACAAATAGCAAGCTCTTAAGCCAAGCCATAACTCGTGTAACTGGAAGCATGATTGGGGGGATAGTCCCCACGAACCTATTTTCTGCAGCATTAAAAGGATTCGCTGGAGCAGCAAGAGGAGCACTTATGGGGCTATTAGCACCAATAAAACTGGTTATTGGCGGATTATGGGCGATGTTGCCTCCGATTTTGGCTAATCCTATTACGTGGATCATTCTTGGAGCTGTTGCTGCAATTGCCCTATTGGTAGCTGGTATCAGAGCGATAATAAAAAATTGGGATTTGGTTGGCAACTCAATTAGAGCAGTTGGAAAGATGTTTATTGATTTAGGAAAGAGCATTATCAAATCTTTTAAAGTTATTTTCGCAATTATTTTCCCACTACCTACCTTGCTAATTGTGCTCTTGGGAAAGTTATTTAACTTTATTGGGAGTAAAATTGGTGAAGTTCTAAAAAAAATGGGGGGAATTGGGAATATCATTTTTGAAATAAGAAAAAAACTAGCCTATCTTTCTGGGGCGATTGCTGGAGGAGTAGTCTTCCTACTAAGTAAGGTAACTCAAACAATAAAAGCTGCCCTAGACTCCATTTTTGGAACAATTGAAATATTTGGGAAAGCGGCAGGCAAAATATTAGCCTCTCTTTTTACTTTCGACCCACAAAAAATAAAAGCAGCTGTTGATGAGTCGGGAAAAATGATTGGAGACCACTTCAACAACCTAAAAGAGCAGTGGGTAGATGTATTTTCTGCAAATAAAATGAGTGATGAGGGTGTTGAAGAGCTAAAAAGAATTAATGAACAGACAGAAAAACTAAACAAGGCAAGAGAGGTGGCAAAGAATATAGAAGAAGCTACCAAAAATGAGGAAAAAATCAAAAGACAGCAAGATAAAGTAAAAAATAAAGAAATAGAGCAGCAGCAAAAACAGGTCGAGATTGTAAGAAAAAGTGCAATAGTCGAAAATATGGCTGTACAAAAGGGAGTACAACCTGCAATCGCTACAAGAGAAGAGGTAATAGAATCTGTAAAACCCCCTAAGGTAACAAATCAGAGTGAGACAAAAAGTAGTGATAAATATAGGACAGATAAAAAGAGTGGAGAACATGGCATCGTTATACAGAATCTAAACATAAAGATAGACAATATAGACTCTATAAAAAGTATGGAGGATTTCATTAAAATATTGGAAGTAGAGATAAAAAAGGCAGTAAATGAATAGAATTGTTTTTGACGAAAAAGGCTTTCTGATTCTTAATAACAAACCTCTCCCTTGTATAGAACAAAATATAAAGATAGATGATGCTTTAAAAATAACATCAAAAGAGCTTGAGGACAAATCGGGCGAGATACAAATAATTGATGGCTATGGTGATAGAAAGATATCAATCTCTTGCCTAATAATTACTAACTTTAATAAAAAAGATTTTGACATTAACAACTGGCATAGAGATTTTTCTAAAGATGATGGAGCTTTTGAGGAGGCTCTAAAGAGGCTTGAGACACTTGAGAAGATAGAGGATGACTTGACAGATGTTCACTCTACTATCCACTCTCTACATCAACTATTTATGAAAGACTACTTTTTTGAGATAGAAAACGAGCTGATAAACTCAATTGATATAACAAAAGTTGTCTTTACAACCCTCTCCACAAGCTTAAGGGGTGGAGAAAATAGAGCAACAGTAGAATTAGAGTTTATCGAGTATGACTCTCTCAGAATAAAAACTAAAGAGCAGCAGCTGAAAAAAGAGGCTGTTGATAACGGTTTGACAACTGAAAAAGAGGCAGAGAAGCTAACAAGAGCAGAGCTAGAGAAGATGATATTACAAAATGAGTGGAGACGTGGATATATTGAGGCTGGGGGAATGAGTGTTAAAACAGGGGGATAGGGATGATATTTAAATTAGCAGATAGTGAAATAGAGGCAAACGGGTTTGTCATTAAACAGTTAAACACTTTAACAACTGTTTTTTTGGAAATATTTAATATCACCCCTAAAATAGAGGAAAAGATAGAGATAAAACATGGTAATAAAACGGTGTTTAAAGGCTATATAAATGGTGTTAATAAAATCAAAGAGGGATACTATCAAGCGATTGTACTATCCAATATTGAGTTCCACAAATCTACAACCAAGATAAAATGTTATGGCGATGAAAATCTTACAAATATAATAAAAGATGTATTGGATGTCTGCAGCATAAAAATGGAATCTAATATTAGCGATTTTTCTATTAGTTGGCTTCCAAAATCAACCCCAGCAACCTCGTTTTCAAATCTTCTATCTGTATATAACACGAGATTAAGTAAGAAAGTATATTGGTATGATGATAGTGATAAAATCTATCTATTTGATAAAATCGATAAAAAAAATAGAGTTAGTAATAGAATATATAGAAGAGAGGGGAACACAATAGTAGTAGAAAATGAGAATATTCCAAATATTTTTGACACAATAGAAGGCAGGACTATAATTGGATATAAACTAACAAGTAAGGAGTTAGAACTCTATGTTATTTGATATCCTAATGGAGAATGGAAATATCTTTATTCAAGGCGGAGATTTTATAAAGGCTAAAGATAACGATCTTTTAAGGCAAAATGTAATAAGACGCCTTACAACTCCAAGAGGTGCTATTTTTTTTGACAAAGATTTCGGTAGTGAATTGTATAAGTGGATAAAAGCAAGAGATGTCTCAAGCAAATATATAGAGACACATGTCAAGCAGATATTGATTGAATGTGACGAGATAAATCCCACAACAATAAACATAGCAGTTGTAAGAGTTGGGGATGGGTTGTATATAAAGACAAGTTTTCAGTTATGGAATCTTGGATTACAAGAAAAACTTAACATTGCACTGAAAAATAATGAAATTGAAGCTGGTTTTGTCGGAGGATAAGAATGGATAACGAAATTCATAATAAAATATTTAGAGAGATTGCTCCTAAATATGTTGATGTAACAAACCTCTCCTCCGCAGGAGTTTTGAAAGGGCTTTTAGAAATATTGGCAGAATCAGCAAGTTTAATAAGAGAACATCAAAAGAATGTAGCCAAAGAGGCTTATATTCAATCTGCAAGTGGGGCTGCATTAGATTATTTAGTTGGACAAGTCGGAATAGAGAGAAGAGAGGCAGCAAAGACAACTGGCTATGTAGTTTTTGGAAGGAATGGAAAGCTTGATAAAGCTATACAAATCAAGAAAAATACAATTGTTAAAACAAAATTGAACTCGCTTGGCAAAGAGTATCGCTATTTTGTGGTTGAAGATACTGTAATGCAAATGAACATAGATAAAACACTAGTAAAAGTTACAGCAGAGGAGACAGGAGCTTACTATAATGTTCCAGAAAACTACATCACTCGTTTAGTTAATCCTGTTTCTGGAATAGATTATGTAAAAAATGAATTGAACTGGATAATTGAGGCAGGTACAGATGGAGAGACAGATGAGAGTTTAGGAAAGAGGTATTTTGCAAAGTGGGGAGAGTTAATAACGGGAGCTAATGAAAAGGCTTATGAATCATGGGCTCGTTCAGTTAATGGTGTGACTGATGTTGTTGTAGTGCCAATACCAAGAGGCTACAATACCGTTGATATTATCGTTTCTACAGCCAATGGTACAGCATCAGAAGAAATAATAGAAGAGATAAAAAGTGTAATAGAACAAAATAAACCCATAGGAGTTGATGCAATTGTCTACTCCCCTATACCAGTAGAAATTGATATAGGTATAATTTTACATCTCTTGCCATCTTGTCTGCAGAATGAAGTCGAAAACATAAAGCAAAAAACAATTGAAATAATAAATACAATGTTTGTTTCTACAGATGAGAAAATAGAAATATTTAAAATTGGTGAGGATTTCGTTTTAGATAAAATGAAACTTACCATTATGAACAATATTAAAGGCATAAAATATATTGAGTTTATAGAGCCAACTGACAATGTCGAAATAAGTAATCATCAAATAGCAACGAAAGGAACTATTAATATAACTACAGAGATGGCAGAAGAGATTTAAATATGACAATGTTTGATTATATAAAAACAATATATCCAATACTTGAAAACTCTAATTTTGAAAAGATTGTTAAAATAATCTGTGAGACATTTGATCATCTTCATGAACTCAATTATGAAATGATCGCAAATTATTTTGTTCATAGTTGCGATGACATCAAACAGAAAGCTAGTGAGCAATCGATTTTAATATTCCCACTTGATACAGAAGAGATTTTAAAAGAGAAAACTTACACAAGTTATAAGTTTCTAAAACATGTGACAACTAAAAGTGGCATAAAAGAGATTATTTCAAAATATTATTTTAAAGAGTTTAATGTTTTCGATTGCAAAGAGCTCGGAAACTTCATATTAAATTATAGTTATTTAGGTGTTGATTCTTTAGGAGGCAATGGTGGAGATGGTTTTGTTGTACAAGTTTTCGAGGAGCTTGACAACAAAACAAGAAATCTTTTGAAAACAATATTAGATAAAATTAAACCATGTCACATTGATTATTACATAGAAGAGCTTTTTGATTTCCCAATTTTTGAGCTGGGAATAAGCACACTAAATTATGAAGTATTATCATAAAAAAATATTAAAGGAGAAAAAATGAACAGGCAACAGTTTTATCAAAGGCAACAGATAACTCCAGAGGATTTTAATGATATTTTACAAATCAATATTGAAAATGCAGATAGAAATATAATAAAAGATGCCATTGGAGATGGTATTTTAGAGGGACTTGAAGTTGCAGAAAACAGTCACTCTAAAGTGACTGTTAAGGCTGGGGTGGCATATAAAAATGGGAATAGAATTGCTTTAACTGCAGATTCTCAAGTAGATTTGTCTAGTTACATGCCAGAGACTAATAGCAAATATATAACAATCGGTATAAAATTTGCTAGAAAAGAATATGATGACAAGACCAACGGGCTTGGAAATAAAATAAAATATAGAAGTGACGAGCATTTTGAAGTTGTTATTTTACAAGGTATAGAATCAGAGAGCCCATCAACTCCCGCAATAGCAAGCGATTTAATTGTTATTGCAGATGTATTGTTATCACAAAATAATCTAACTATCGATATATCAAGAGTTACAAGGCTCTTCAACAATCTAAAACTAATTGATTTAAGCAACAAGGTAGAGAGTGAAAGTAAAAAGATAAGTGATATTGTTGAAAATGAAGCTGCAATCAATATTACTCTATCCGATGAAGCAGCAACAACTACACTACCAACAATTACTAAAACATCAGTAAAATCCATTTTGCAAGCCATCAGAAACAATCTAAAAGAGTTGTTTAACAAGACTTTTATAATTAATGTGGTACACCCAGTTGGCTGTTTTAGAATACAATTTCCTGGAGAAGCTTCGCCAACAGATTTATATGGCGGGATATGGGGGCTACGATTTAATACTGAAGGTATTTTTTTTAGAACAGAAGGAGGAACAGCCTCAAATTTTGAAAGTGGCATTCAAGAGAGTTCCATAAAAAATCACAAACATAATGGAACAACTGGTTATATGGGTACAAATCAAACTCACTCGCATACAGGTAGTTCTGGAGCTCAATTTTTTATGGGGACTGGTGGTGGCTGGAGTATCAGTTCTGGTGGTTCAAATGGTTTTGCCAATTCAACAGCTTCAGCAAATATTGACCATACTCATACATTCACAACAAACGATAATATTGGGGGTGGGGCAGATACATGGAGCAGAAATAGAACAATTAGAGTTTGGGAAAAAATAGCATAAAAGGAGTAGTTTATGAATAAATACTTTATATGTATAGAGAATGACATCGTAATAAGTATTAATTGTGGAGATATAGAGATCGCAAAAAAGAGTCTCTATTTTAAAAATAAAAACTTAATGGAGCTGCCAGCTGGCATTTTGGTTAGTGAGGGGGACAATATAAATTTCTATAATAAAGATTTCTCTAGAAAATCTAATAGGCAAATTGTTGAAGAGGGGCTAATTGCAGTATCTGAAAGATACATTTTTGATGATAGCCTTGACATGATACGAGAGATGAATGAGGAAGAGCTTATAGAAAATGGATTTTTGCCTAGAAAAATAGATGGTGTCTTCTATAATATTAATACAAAAGAAGAAATTACAATAAATAATAATCAAGATAAGTATAATCTATTAGAATTAACTCCGTTGAAACCTATTGATTTTTCGCTATGGCAAGAAAATAGTGATAGAGAAAAACTGTCCGAATATGACTCTCAATTTGCTTATGGGGAGTGGGTTGTTGATGAAAATGAGAAGGTTATCTTTGAAATTGAACAAAAGATATTTAGTTTGCAAAACCAACTAACAAAAAGAAATCATAGAGCAATAAATTGTATCGAAGCCATAGTAGAAGCCTTTCTGCAACTACCAAAAGAAAGAATAGTTGAAATTTTTGGGAAAACTATGGAAGAGATTTTACCATATCCCAAAGAAGAGTTATTACCTAGCTTTGCAGAGAGAAAGGAACAGAGAGTAGAAATCGATAGTAGCAGAGAAAAAATAGTAGAGATAGAAACAAAAAATTAAAAATAAAAGGACGGCGTACGCCGTCCTTTTTTATTATAAAATAATCAAGGAACAAAAAGATGAGTACACAATCGTATAGAAACATACAAATCAAGACAATTGAACCGAACAAATCGATTCTTCTTAAGAAGCCTATTGAACCTCCATTTAAGTGGATTGGAGGAAAAAGACGACTTGCAAAAGAGATAATAGCGTTAATGCCAACAAATTATACTCAATTTTATGAGCTGTTTTTTGGAGCAGGAGCATTAACTTTTCACTTGCAGCCAAAAAACGTGGTTATTAATGACTATAACCCCGAACTAACAAATCTATATAGTATTATAAAGGACAATATCAGTGAGTTAATTAATGTTCTTAATACTTATCAAGTATCTAAAGAGTTCTTTTACACATTAAGAAACATTGATAGAGACAAAGAACTTTTTTCAAAACTAACTAATATTGAGAGAGCTTCTCGATTTTTTTACCTTACAAAGTATAGTTTTTACTCAAGAATGAGTCTTAATAAAAATAGTGAACTCATGGCGAGCATAAATCAAGAAGCTATAGAAAAGACAAAGCTAGAACTTCAATACCCCAAATTAAAAGCGATAAGTGATTATTTTAATTATAACAATATCACTATTCTAAACAAGGATTGTAATATCATTTTGGATAATATTACAGATAAAGATAGCATTGTTTATCTCGATCCACCCTATTATTTAGAAAAAGAGAAGAATGGGAAGTGCAACTATTATAGCAATATTTTTGATGCTGATTCTCATGAGGTATTGAAAAGCTCTTGCGATAAACTAACAGAAAAGGGTGTTAGGTTTTTACAATCAAACTCCAATTGTGAGTTTATTAGAGAACTATATAAAGATTATGAGATAAGTGAGGTCGGTATTTTTAATCCATTGAATAAAACACATACAACAGAAGTTTTAATAAAGAATTATTAAAATAGTAAACGCAATTTGACAGCCATTTTAAAGCTATTTAAACAGCGATAAAATGGTTGTTTTTTTTGGTTAAAAGTGATAATTTCGATGTCGAAAAGTTATGAAAAACTAAACTCAAAAACTGCGAAAAACTAAACTCAAATTAGGAGCCTTGTCTAATATTTTTGCTTATTAAAAGTTTAAAAAAATCTCAAGCGACTTAATACAAAAAACTTTGTTTTTGATATTTGACAAATATCCTAGTTCTGTTTCCAATTTAGAAACTGAATATTTTTCTTATACAAAATATTCATCAGAAAGGACGTGGCACGCAAAAAATAAAAAAGGCTGCCAAATCTCTTTGACAGCCAAATTTTTTCTAAAAATATTCAATACTTATGAAAAGAATTTTTCCAACTCATTTTTATTATGTGCAGTAAAAATTATCTCATCATTCTCATCAAAAAGAATAACTGTAGGAGTTGACATAACATCATACTTCTTTGCTTCATTCAAACCTAAATCAAGGCTTGCATCAATGCTCTCTCCATCAAGAGTGATATTTTTCATATACTCTTTAACTGGAGGACAGTTAATACATCTGTTTGTAAAGAAAAATTTGTAGTAAGAGGCTTTCTTAGAAAAATCAACTGATTTTACCACTTCAGAAGTGGAAACTTCCTTCACAAGAGCACTCTTTTTTGAGTCTAAAGAGCCATTATCAACATCAAAAGTTTTTCTGTCATAATACTCCTCTTTTTTACCCTTATTCCAGTTTGAAACATCTCTATGGTAACCAACAATTCTAGTATAGACCTCTGTTGGTCTTCCTGTAACTGAAGATAATTTTTTCTCTAAGTTTTCTAGTTCAAGATTGATCTCTTGAACATTGCTAAAAGCACTGCTCATATAGCTCCCCCTTTTATATTTTTAAAATTTAATCTTATTTAAAGATCGACTATCTGTCGATAAAGATTAATCATTCTTGACATCAAGTTTTGCATACTCTTCTAATGAGTATGTTTTACCCTTCTCTTTTTTTATGTTATCATAAATAAGATCCAAGGCCTTTTTTGTCTTTACCTCTTCCTCAATTTTAGGAAGTCCATTCATATTTTTTAAGCTTTCAAAAAGCTTCTCTACATCCATTCTATAATATTTAGCATAATTTTTCAAGTGATCTTTCATCTCTTCTTCAGAAATTTCAAACTTATTATTTTTAACAATATCACCCAATATAAGAGAGCTCTTTATGCTCTTAATAATATCTTCAGTAATCTCTTTTTTATAATCCTCTTCACTCTCTTTTTTAGATGCTAAAAATTGTTTAAACCCCTTGTCTCCGCCAAATCTGCTCTTAACCTCTTCAATATGGTTATCTTTGCTATGCTCAATCATTGACTCTGGGATATCACCAACAAAAGTCTCTATAAGGTTATCCATAGCCTTTTGAAGGGTCCTCTCCTTCTTCATATCTAAAGCCATCTTATCAAGATTCTCTTTTGTCTTTTTCTTCAAATCTTCAACTGACTGATAGGCTTCATCCATAGTCTTTACAAACTCATCTGTAAGTTCTGGAACCACCTCTCTTTTCACCTCAATAACCTTAACATCAAAAGATAGCTTCTTTCCTGCAAGGGACTCTATATCATCTTTTTTATAGCTCTTTTTAAATTTAAACTCATCGCCTTTCTTATGACCAATAAGATCGCTGCCAATTTTATAGTAATCATAATTTTTCGCAATGTTTATATGTTCATTCTCTTTTTTATCAATTTCAGCACCTGTCTCATCTTGAACAGTGTAGTTTACCAATACAATATCATTTTTATCTGCTGCATCATCTTTTATTTCAATTGTTGTAAAATCTTGAAGCAAGAGCTCTATCTCTTTATTCATATCAGAATCAGATACTTTTACATCATCTTCTGTAATTTTTACCTCTTTAAAGTCCCCATATTTAATCACTGGGACAACATCATAACTAACTTCATAGGTGATATCTTCATCCAAAGATGGCTTACTCGCCTCTGTTATAGAGGGTCTGCTGAAGTGAGCAGGTTTTTTCCCATCTTCAAGTTTATCATAAACCTCTTTGAAAGATTCATCCATAATAGAGGTTGAACATTCAGCCAAAATTGACTCTTTAAATTTTGACTCTATAATAGAAGTAGGCACTTTACCCTTTCTAAAACCATTAAGGCTTGCATTTTTTTGGATATCAAGAAGCCTCTCTTTATAAGCCTTCTTTGTCTCCTCTTTAGAAACGGTAACCTTTACAACAACATTAGAACCGCCCTTCTCTTCTACTACAAAACTTACTTGCATTATTTATATCCTATAATATATACATAGACTCGCCAAAAGACTAGCTGGATAGTAACAATTTTTACGAAAAATGTCAATTGAAAAAGAGGTAGGGATTGAAAGATTTAGGAACCATTTTCAGAAGGGTGCAAATATAAAAAAACTAAACATCAAAAAAAATAGGTTTTCAAATATCTTGACAAAAGATCTTTTTTTAGCAAAAATGGGCTATAAATAGAAAAAACATACATAAAAACAGGGATAAAATGGAAATACTAGATAAAAATCTATCTATAAATAGTGATATAAGAGACCTCTACAACTCACTAAAAAGTAGTTTATATTCTGAAGAGATAACAAAAGATAATATGTTTACTCTAAAGATAGATAATATCTATATACACTCAAAGTACAGCCCTATCAAAGAGGCAGAGCGTCTTGTTGACCTGCTTTTGAATGAAGATGATGTTCCAGATGTAATAATTCTCTTTGGAAATGGCTTGGGCTATACATCAAGAATTATTTTTGAAAGACTAATTGAAAAGTCCAAATCAACAATAAAACCAAACATCATATATATAGAAAAAGATGAGAAGCTATTTTTAAAATCATTGGAGCTTTTTGATATAAGCAATCTTCTATCATCAAAAAATGTTAAATTTTTTATAAACTCATCAAAAGAGACAATTGGAAGTTTTCTGCAAAGTATACCAACCAAGAGTGTTAAATATATATATCAGCGTTCGTCATATGCACTAAACGAAGAGTATTTCAAAACATTGCAGAACTATCTCTCATATGTACTTGATAGAAAAGATATGAACTCGAACACATTAAAAAAATTCCAAACGCTATGGACAAAAAACATTATAGAAAATATTCCATACTATACAAAATCGAAACCTGTCAGCTCACTAAAAAATCTTGGTAAGGGAAGTGTTGGCTTTCTAGTTGCTGGCGGACCAACGTTAAGCAAATCGATAGAGGTGATAAAAGAATATAAAGATCGGGCAATTGTCATCGCAGTTGAGACAGCATACAAATATTTGAAAAAAAATGGAATCACACCAGATATAATTGCAACCATAGACCCGCAATATTGGAACTACAAATATTTGGAAAATGAGAAGATAACAGACTCACTCATCGTTTGTGACTCATCTGTCTACAGCAAAATATTTAGAGTTGCTCCAATATCAAACTACTTTATTCCAGATTCAGTTTTTCTTGTATCCACCTACTTTGATGTATTAAAAAAGCGGGGAACAATATTGGCTGGTGGTTCTGTTGCAACAACAGCCTTTGATGCACTTCGTATATTGGGTGTTGATGAGATATATCTCTTTGGGCTTGACCTGTCGTTTCCAAATAGAGAGACCCACTTTAGAGGCGCCTATTTTGAGACTCGCTTTCTAACAGAGGCAACATACTTTAAAACAGCAAACAATTTGCAAGCCAACTATCTCTTAAGCATTGGGCTCTCCAAAACTTTATCCACCAACAAGGGAACAGTTGACTCTGACCAGAGAATGTTTCTCTTTAAAAAGTGGTTTGATAGAGAGATTCCGCTATCAGAACAAAGGGTAAATCTTCCAAATTTGGGAGGGGTTATGCTTGATGGAGCAAACTTGATAGAACTTGATTCAATAGATATCACAGCTGATAAATCAAGATTTACAGAGATAAAAAAGATTATACTCAATAACAATAGCAATATTGATCCAGCTATTATCCAAACAAAGATAGACCTATTTCTCAAAGAGTCTAAAAAGATAAAAACTATTACAAATAAAATTGTATCCCTCATTCCAAGCAGCGGTAAAATTCAGAGAGATAGTGTCAAGCAGATTGAGAGAGAGGAGAGGGCTTTGACAGAGAGTGTACAAACAAAAGAGATTTTGAATATCCTCTCAAGTGGGGTGCAGGACGCGATAATAGAGATTTCTGAAAATTATAGCTACTCTGAAAATGAGGAGGAGTCTCTGTGGCAGAAGACCAAAAACCTCTATCAATCAATCAATAATATTGTTGATTTTTATATTAGGTATCTTGAAAAAATAGCTATTTAATATATTTTAAGTGAACATTGTAGGCATAAAACCAACATCACAGAAATTTAAATCGTTTTAAGCTTCCTCCAGATAAGCAAGTCGTACTTCATAGATAAATGCTGCTTAAAAAAAGAAAAAAGAGAGAGAGAATAAGTTTATATAGGCTGGGGTAAAACCCCGCCTATATAAACTTACCCTTTTTCTTTCTTATTTTTTTGAGTAGCGTTCACTCGTTACATCTATACTTAATGATAAGTAAACCAAAAAATAGATCTAATTAGCTCATTAGATACTAATAGGATTTTTGTTAAAAAACTATTTTACTAAATACCTTTTATATTTAGAGATAAAGAAAGTATGGTATACATAACAAAGATTTTCTAAGTTTCTAGTATTAAAAATATTAGACAAGATGCTAAAAACAGAGCTTTTTCTATATTTTACCTGTAAAATCCAAGAAAAAGCGACTTTTTAGTGTCTTGTCTAATATTTTGTCTCTGTTAGATGAAAAAGTTTATTACTTCGTGACATCTAATAAAAAAAATTCCCCTCCTTTGAAGGAGGGGGCAGGGGGTGGTAGAAAAAAATTACCTTCCCCTTCTAACAAGAAGCCTTACAATTGAAGTTACCAATGATAGCCCCAAAACAAAACCCCATATCTTAATATCAAAAATAGGAGTAGTACCTAAAACAATATTTATAAATGGAACATAGACCATCAATACTATAAGTCCAAGCATAACAAGAGTAGAAATTTTTAATGTCATGTTTGGTCGCAAAAATTTTTGAATAATATTTCCATCTCTAAGCATAAATATATATAGCTGCGGAGAGATAAGTGTTATAAGAAACGCAACCGTACTTGGAAGCAAATTAGAGAGTTTTTTAACAATTTCTGGATCAGTGGCTCCACTAACAATATCTTTAATAGCATCTCCAAATAGTATAGGGGTCAGCATATAGCCGCAAATGATTGCAATACCAAAAATTATGCCATCAAAAAACATACCAACTTTATCTTTGACAGAGACAAGAGGCTCATCTATTTTTGATGGCTTCTTTTTCATAACACCATCATCTGATGGATCAATTGATATCCCAATACTTGGCACAGACTCCATTATAGCGTTGCTTATCAAAACTTGCAGTGCAGTAAATGGTGCACCTGGTCCAATTATAGGACAAGTTAATATAGCCAAAACCTTACCAACGTTGTTTGTGATTAGATATTTAATCAGCTTTTGAATATTGCTGAAGAGTGTTCGTCCCTCTCTTATTGCCTCAACTATCGTAGAGAAGTTGTCATCAGTCAGAATCATATTTGCTGCCTCTTGAGAGACTTGAGAGCCTGCTCTACCCATAGCAATACCTACATCAGCTCGCTTCAATGCTGGTGCATCATTAACCCCGTCCCCTGTCATAGCAACTATATGATTTTTCTCTTTCAATTTATTAACGATTCTAAGTTTATCACCAGGTGATACCCTAGAGTAGACATGGATGTTTTCAATTTTATCAGAAAACTCCTCCTCACTCATAACATCAAGGTCTTTGCCCTCATAAGCTTGTGAGAAATCTGTTGCAATGCCAACAGCTTCAGCAATGCTAAAGCCTGTCTTCTTGCTGTCACCAGTTATCATAACAACATTGATATTCGCCTCATTTGTCATCTTGATAACGTGCTTAACCTCATCTTTTGGAGGATCATATATAACTGCAGCCCCTAAAAATGTGTAGCCATCTTTATCATTTATAGAGTTTTTTGATGCTGCATCCTTCTTTGAAAAACCTATAAGACGAAAGCCCTTTTCAGATCGGGTTGAAAGAGCATGTATTATCTGCTTTTTGTGCTCCTCATTAAGAGCGTGAACCTTATTATCAATATAGATGGAGTTACACATCTCAACAACTCTCTCTGGTGCGCCTTTTATGAGAATGGAGTCTCTATTATTCGATTTTATATAGGCAGCAGAGTACATAATATCTGATGAGAATGGAATTCTCTCCTCCATATTAAAAGAGTCAAACTCCCTCTTTTTGAACCCACACATAATACTTGCCTTAAGAAGTGCAACCTCTGTTGGGTCTCCAGTCTCACTTGTGATATTTCCATCTGTCTCCTCTATTGTTGCCGTCGAGGTTTTGAATGAAGCAAGGAAGATATCGTGAATCAAGTCTCCCTTTCCCTCTGCAACAAACTTGAACATATCACTATTGTTGTAGAACTTATTTCCAAGAAAAAGCTCTTTCACAGTCATATTGTGCTGTGTGATTGTCCCTGTCTTATCTGTACATATAAAATCGACATTACCTAATGTCTCAACACTTGAGAGCTTCTTTATGATAACAGATTTCTTTGCAAGACGCTCAACTGCAAGGGAGAGTGCAATCGTAATTGATGCAGGAAGCCCCTCTGGAAAGACAGCAACCATAATACTAACCGCAAGAAGTATCCCCTCATTGATACCCATACTCTTAAATATACTTACTAAGAAGACAAAAATTGCCGCAAAAACTGCAATGCCTACAAGGAATTTAATCTCTCTATCAATCTTTTTTTGAAGCGGTGTTTTTTCATCTTTTGCTTCAGCTATATCTTTCGCAATTTTACCCATCTCTGTGTTTACACCTGTAGCAACAACAACTGCCTGTCCAAACCCTTGCAAAATCTTACTACCAGAGAAGACTATATTTTTCATCTCAAATGGCTTTGGAGCTTTTATATCAAGCTTATCAACTTTTTTCTCAATCGGTTCGCTCTCACCCGTTAGGTGAGCTTCATCAACCAAAAGATTGCTTGTCTCAATAACTTTTGCATCAGCAGGGATTATATCTCCAGCTTCAAAGACAATAATATCCCCAGGAACAATATTTTTTGATGCAATGATCTCAACAACTCCATCTCTCAAAACCCTAAATTGGGGAGAGAGCATCTTTTTTAACTCATCAACAGCCTTCTCTGCTTTTCTATCTTGGATAAGACTTATAATTGTATTTATTATAACAACACAGATTATAGCAAACCCCTCTATAATATCTTTAATAAAAAATGAGAATATACTTGCTCCAAATAGAATAATAACCATTGGTTCCAAAAGCTGCTCTAAAATTTTTTTAAAGAGGCTCTTTCTTTTTATTCCGCCAATCTCATTTAAACCATATTTTTTTTCATTTTCATCAACCTGCTCTTTGGTCAGTCCATCTTTGCTTGATTTCAGCTCTTTTAGTGCCTCTTCTGACTCAATATTAACAAAATCACCTAAGCCTAAAGACATGTCTAAATCTCCTTTTTTTTTATTTAATTGTTTTCTTCATTTTTATCTTTTTTAAAAACTGAAGAAAAACAATAATATTTGTTTGACCAACAAACACTGCCTATATTTTAAATATAATATATAAGCCTCCATTAGTTTATCTCTCTTGATAAAAAAAGAGAGGAGTTTTTCTACTCCTCTCTTGTCTACACCTACTTTTTTTGTGCCTTAGTGGTGTGATAATATCTAAAACTATCCAATGGATAACTATTAAGTTTGTGTAGTCCCTCTTTTGATAAAACCTTCTCTTTTGCATCAGATTTGAAAACAACTAAATCAGTAGGCTTTGCTCCAAACATCTCCTTTAGAAAATCAGCCAATGTTAGAGACTCTTTTTCAAAAATAGGAACGTTTTTATAGAACTCATTTTTGCTATTTAAAAAGCTTCCGCTATTTTGTACTGAAAATGAGAGTGGAAATGAAGTCTTTATTTTTCCATCCTCTTCAAACACAATACTAAAATTTGCTATATCATTACTGCATTTATCTTTCTCATTTTGCATTGTTTGAATATAGATTTTTCTCTTTGAACTCTTTGTTCTCTTCTCAAATGAGTCATAGTAGGAATATAAGTTTCTTGCTTCACTAAATAGTGTAGTTTTTAAATTATTACTATTTCCAACAATAGAGTTGTATAGATCAAGAGAGGCATCATCGCCATATATAGAGTCAAAATCTATTGGATTTATTAAGAAGATAACTTCACTATATTTCTTGAAATCATATTTTTTCAAATTTTCAATAGAGATAAGCTCACCATTTAGATATCTAACTCTAGTTGTCATCTCTTTGTTAACAAGAACTATCTTTGTATTATCTTTCATAAGTTTGGAGAGTCTATTAATTACTATAGGATTTATGTTTTCAATATCACCTGCCAAAATAACCAAAGCATTATCTGATATTACATCTACAAAGAAGTCCATAGCAGGAAGAGTCTTAGCCTTTGCAAAAGCTTGCCATAGGCTGCTCTTAGAGTAGTAGTTTACTATCTCCCAATCCATAACAGGAGCAACCAGCTTTAGTGCCTCATAATCTTCAGCACTCAACTGAGGGCTTGGATAGACTGAAGCGTCTCTAAATTGGAATATATCAAACTTACTTATATCTGCCGCTTTTGATCTATTAAATGATGAAAAGTGGAATCTTCCCTTCTTACACAATGATAGCGGACGCTCTTTTACCTCATAAATAGAGTCTGTTAGAACAGAGACACTATTTAAACAGCCTATACTACAATGGTAGCATGATGTCTCAATCTCCTCTGTCTTTATTGGAGCTGGCTTTATGTTTTTCTGTTTAGGAGTCAATGCTCCAACAGGGCATGTAGAGATACAAGCACCACAGCTTATACAATCAGTCTCATTAAGCGAACCCTCAAAATCGGGAGCGATAATGCTATCAAAACCGCGTCTAACATATCCATATGCACCAATGCTAACTATGCTATCACAGATTCTAGCACATCTGCCGCATAAGATACACTTTGATGGCTCTCTTAAAATATATCTATGAGAGTCATCTTTTGCATATATGTTTGCAGCACCCTTATACTTATTTTCATCTATCTCATATGTATCACAGTGCTTCTTTAATGAACACTCATAAAGATCCATACAGCCACACTCGATACAGCGAGATGACTCTTTGACTGCACCATCTTCAGACATAACAGCTTCAATCTCTTCGAAGTTGCTCTTTCTGATATTTGGAGCAGTAACATCAACCTCTACACGCTTAATTTTTTCGAAAGAGTCAAAGAATTGCTTATGCCCCTCTTCATTTCCCATCCCCTCTCTTTTACTAAAGAACTCTTTTTTTGGAGATGGAACAATAGCCTCATCATCAAAAAACTTGAGGATAGCCTTCATACATTTTTTCGCACTTCCAATTGCCTCAACCACAGTTTTTGCTCCAATAGCATAGTCTCCAGCAGCAAATATATATGGAACCTTTGTTTGCATAGTTTCAGGATTAATAACGATCTTCTTTCCATCTGTAAGTTCATCTTTCATCTCGCCAAGAAGTGAATAGTCTGGAGCCTGACCAATAGCTGTGATTATAAAATCATACTCATTTACAAACTCACTGCCAGGCACAGGAATTGGTGCTCTTCTTCCTGAAGCATCAGGACTCCCAAGCTCCATCTTTATAGATTCCAAACCCACAACCTCACTCTCTTCATTAACAACAACCTGAACAGGAGCAGTTAGGAACATAAATTTAATTCCCTCCTCTTCTGCCTCATGTTTCTCTATATCATTTGCAGGCATCTCCTCTTTTGTTCTTCTATAGACCATAACAACCTCTTCTGCACCCATGCGAAGAGCAGTTCTTGCACAGTCAAAAGCAGTGTTTCCGCCTCCAACCACAGCAACCCTTCCATATAGTCTCTCTTGTCTCTTCTCTGTTACAGCCTCTAAGAACTTTATACCATCAAGAACGCCGCTTGCATTCTCATTGGCAACACCAAGACGAGATGGTTTCCAAGCACCCATAGCAAGAACAATTGCATCAAACCCATCTTTCTTTAGAGATTCAAATGTGATATCTTTTCCAAAAACAGTCTCATAATTTATAGTGACGCTATCAAGTATAGAGATTGTATTTATTTCATTATCAAGAACAGCCTTTGGCAACCTATATTCAGGGATTCCATAGCGAAGCATTCCGCCGTCACTATCTTTTGCTTCAAATACCTCAACCTCAACGCCCTCTCTTGCTAGAAAGTATGCAAGTGAAAGTCCTCCAGGACCAGCACCAACAATTGCAACCCTTCTATCAAGGCTTGATTTTACCTTTGGAATATATGGAGACTCCTTAGATAGATCCCAGTCAGCAACAAATCGCTTTACGCCATCAATAGATATAGACTCATCTACATATTGTCTGTTACACTTATCCTCACAGAATTTTGGACAGACACGTCCAATACTTGCTGGGAATGGAATTGTCTCTTTTATAAGTTTTATAGCATCATCATATTTACCATTGGCAACCAGTCCCAAATAGCCCTGTATATCACAGTTTGCTGGACAAGCCAATTTACATGGTGCAATACAGTCACCATAGTGGTTTGAGGTTATAAGCTCTAATGCCGTCTTTCTAGAATCTATTACTTTTTCTGAATTTGTCTCAATCTCCATTCCATCTCTAAGCTTTGTTGCACAAGCTGGGATAAGAGATTTTGCCCCCTTCACATTAACAACGCACAAGAAACAGCTGCCATACGGGGACATTCTTACATCATGACAAAGGGTTGGAATTTGAACTCCATTGCTGCTTGCAAATTCTAAAATTGTTTGATCTGGGTTAGTGGAGATTGATGCTCCATTAAAGATCACATTAATATTAGCCATAACTTTAAACCTGCCTAAAATTTATCTTTACTTGTTTAAAATATATCTATTTAGTTTAGGAGACAGTCTACTATAATTTTGTATTTTATAAAAGAGTTTTTTGATACTTTTTTAAAAAAAGAGCTATTTTATGAAGTAGAGCTGCTTTGTAAAATAAGCAGCTCTACAAATTATAAATTCAGCTATTCATTATTATATCTCTAGATTGTTTTTAAGAGCATCTATATACTTTTCTATATCATCTTTGGTCATAATGTGTCCCTCCTCATCCAACTCTTCAAGTATACTCATTATGCTTGCAATAGAGTCTTCATACCTTTCATCATAACCATATAAATCACTAAACCACACAACATTTACCCAATCTATCAAGTCATCTAAAGAAATTTTCTCATCTCTATAATATTCCAAAAGATAGATTATATCTTTATTATTAACTACAATCGGTTTTGATATCTTAATATTAAATAGATCTTCTCCAACTTTCTCCTGTAATTGTTTTTTATTGATCTTCAAATTTTTAAAATCTTCTAATATGTTCTCTATATTTTCCATAATATACCTCCTATTTTTCTTTTGTATGAATTAGACTCCCATCAGGCGCATAAGTCTCTTTATAAACTTTTATTGTCTTTCCTTCAGGGTTAATTTCTTTATAATAGATTGCTTTTGAACCAGGTACATTCCCAGGTTTCTCCATTTTTGCAAGGGTATTTCCATTATCTAGTTTTTCTACATTAAAATTGTTATATTTATTTGAACCACCTTTAAAAAAATCTTTTACAGGTTTTTGTGTATTTTCTGGCAAACTGCTAGTTAACTTTATGGCACTAGCTTTTGTACCTGTTGATAGTTGTGTTCTGCCACCCATTGTATTTCCAAATCCGCCTCCGCCACCTCCAGCTCCCATACTATTCCCCCTTTCTTCTTACAGTTAGGGCATAGTTTTCAATATTTATAATTTCTATACCATTATCTCTGTAGGATTTGAATATATCGTCTGGAGTCTGGCTATAGTTGATAATTGCTTCTGGCTTTAAAACCTCAACCATTTTTGCCAAACCTTTTTCAAAATAGTATCTATTAGTCTTGTTTTGTATAGCTCCATTTGTACTAATGGCAAAAGTTCCACCTTTTTCCAATCCTTCAAATGCAAACTCATATGTTCTTTCGTCACCCCAACGCACATTTGGAACTATACTTATATCATTACTTTGCAAGTAGTAACCAATAGCTCTGTTTCTATAGGTGTTCCATATTTGCATTGCAAGTGGTAATTCTCTATAAATACTAAAATCTGGTGTTATTACCCCCTTAAATTTCTTTAAAAGATTTAAATATTGTTTTGGATTATTCCAAATAGACTGAAAATTACAATCAAAAATATAAAAATGTACCCATTGTTCATAATTAGATGTTTTTCTAATTTTGTCAAATGGTATTGCCGTTTTGGGTTTGTATTCACTCTTTTTAAGAAGAGGAAACTCATAAAGATTACTAAAATAAGCATCTTTGACCAAGCTAGATTTAAATACATCTAGTCTTGGACACTCTTTGAAATTTTTCATAATTATGTATCCTTTTATTTGATAGAAGTTTTTGAAATGAAAAAAAAACTTGATTTTTTATAGAAGATACACTATTATGAACATCAATATACTTTGATATGTCATTTATAGATATATCTTCATAATGAAGACCTTTTTAATTAAAATTTCTTCAATTTTTACGAGTGTGTTTTAAACTTTTGGCGAAGTATTAAAACACACTTTTTGTATTTTTATAAGAACACCACACCTCCTTATTATTGATTACAACTCTATTAAAGACATGATTAGCTAAAAATATAATGGGATTAATATAGAAAAGAATAATCTATTATACCATACAAATTTAGTTTTGTGTTAAAATAGCCATAAAAAAATATTAATTTTTATAAATATTTAATAAAAACAGACAAAAGCCTTATTAAGTATTGGTTTAATAACATCTATTTATCTTTTTTTAGTAATCATTCAAAATAACAATAAAACAAATTGAAGTATATTTTAACAATTTTAAAAAACGAGCTATTTTGTAGAATATAAAGAGACATTTTTCATTTACAAAAATGGAAATATTTTATATGTTATAATTGATAGATAAAAAAATTATAATTATAAGTCGATGGAGGAAAATGATATGTATGAAGAGTTAGATATGAAAACATTGATTGATCTATCTTCTTTTAGTGCAACTGAAGATGAGAAGAAAAAGTATCAAAAAGAGATTGATCAATTCTTACAGGAAGTTTCTATAATAGAGAAAGTAGACACCAATAATGTTCCTCCGCTTATAGCTCCTGTTGGTACACATGTGAATTTGAGAGATGATATCCATCTGCAGTTTGATACAAACAAAGTAATAAGTGATGCTCCAATGGTTGAGGGGACAAGTTATGTTGTTCCTCCTCAAAGGCAAAACAAGGGTGAGGAGAAGCATAAAGAGGTTAATGCTCCAAGAGATACAGATGACTATGAAGCTATAATGGGTCTTGAGGTGCATGTTCAGCTAAAATCAAAGACAAAGATATTCTGTGAATGCTCTACTGAATATGGAGCTATTCCTAATGGCAATACATGTCCAGTCTGCAGCGGACACCCCGGAAGCCTGCCTGTTCTAAACAGAGAGGTAATAAACCTTGCAATAAAGGCTGGGCTCGCATTTAACTGTAAAATAAACCATGAATCTTTCTTTGAAAGAAAGCACTACTTCTATCCAGACCTGCCTGCTGGCTATCAAGTTTCACAGCTTGAGAAACCACTCTGCATTGGTGGACATGTTGATATTGAGCTTGATGATGGAACAATTAAGCGAATCAGACTCAACAGAATACACGTTGAGGAGGATGCGGGGAAGATGGTACACGTTGGAGCACCAGGTGTGTGGGGAGCAAAGGCTAGTGCTGTAGATTTTAACAGAACAAGTATGCCTCTAATAGAGATTGTAACTGAACCTGATATAAAGACAGCAAAAGAGGCAAAAGAGTATGTTGCCACCCTTCGTACGACACTTCTAAACCTTGGTATATGTGATGGAAACCTTGAAGAGGGAAGTATGCGCTGTGACGCAAATATCTCTGTAAAGCCTAGAGACCAAAAAGAGCTTGGTACAAAAACTGAGATCAAAAACATGAACTCTTTCAAGGCAATTGAGAAGGCGATTGAACATGAGATTGAGAGACAAAAAAAGGTTATAAAAAATGGCGGAATAATTATACAGCAAACAAGGCTTTGGGATGATGCTGCTCAAAAGACAATTGCCATGAGAAGTAAAGAGACTGCAATGGACTATCGCTACTTTAGAGATCCAGGCATTGCACCACTAATTGTAAGTGATGAGCTTATCAATAAGATTAAAAAGACAATAATTCCATCTCCTTTAGAGAGAAAAAAGAAGTATCAAGAGGAGCTTAAGATCTCTCATGTTGAGGCAGTGCAATTGGTTGAGAACCCGCCCTACTCTAAATATTTTGAGGGTGTACTAAAATATTATGACAATGCAAAAAATGTTGCAAACTGGTTTTTCAATGAGATTTTATCTTTTGTTAATGGTGATGTAGAGAAGATTCATATATCATATGAGGACTTTGCTAAATTCTTAAAAAGAATTGATGATGGAGAGATAAGCGGAAAGATTGGAAAAGAGGTTGTTGCAAAGGCATTTGACAGAAAGATTGCACTTAATGATGTAATCGACAGCGAAGGCTTGAAACAGATAAGTGATACAAAAGAGATCGAAAACATTGTTGATAAATATCTTGCAACAGTACAAGACAAGATCGCTGAATATAAAAATGGAAATGAGAAGCTCTTTGGATTTTTTGTTGGTGAGATAATGAAACAGACAAAAGGAAAAGCAAATCCAAAGATAATCAATGATTTGTTGAGAAAGAAAATATAGGAGAGGTTTAGTTTTACACCTCTCCCCCCTACCCCCTCTCCTTGTTATGAGAGGGGGAGTTTAAAGAGACTTTACAAAAAAAGAGTTTGGCTTGCCATTATGGATACAAGCCATTTTTTATTTGGAGATTTTAGTTACACATAGATAGTTTATTCCACAGAGCAGTCGTGGGTTGCTGTTTTTTCGATATAGAACAAGTTTTTTCTTTGATTTTGTTTCACAAAATATATAAAAAACTTGTTCTATACCGCAACAAGCAACCATAGCTATTAAAAAAGCAATAAAAGAAATATTTAAGGATTCATAATGAACAGACTTTTTGATAAATTTATAAAGGCTACAATAAAGATCGCAGTTAAAAACAAAAAAGATGTTGAGGAACTCTTAAGAGCAGGGGAGACTCTGCTAGAATCATATAAAAAACAATCATATATACATGAGACTCCTCTTGATATGCTTAATATGGACAATTGTTCACTTATTCCTTTGATAGAATACCTGCTTAATAACAGAGATAGAATTCCATCTCCTCTAACGGACGAGAAAAATCCAGATTGGATATTAAAAAGTTCATTCTGCTTTTTTAATGTTAGAGCGACATCAAATAGTAAAAATAGTCTTGGAAACCTAATTGATGCCATCAAAATATTGTCCTCCCTTAGGGTAGATTCCATCCATCTTGCACCATTTTTTGAGTCATCACTCGGGGTTATATATAGTGTAACCTCATTTAATGTTATAGATAAAGAGATTGTTAATAAAGAGTATCTAAAGATGGGGCTATCTGAGGAGGAGCAATTAAGAATTTTTATTGACTTTGCTCATCTGCTAAATATGAGTGTTGGTTTTGATTTGGAGCCACATATGTCACAATTTTCAAGAGTATTTATTGAGAATCCAAATCTTGTTAGATGGATAAAGTTAGATGAAAAGCGAGATGGACTCTTTGATAATATGTCACAAGATGAGATATTAGAAAGGGTAAATCAGGTAGCAATTCATACAGAGGTTAATGAGATTAGAGACTCTATTCTAACGAAATATAATCTTAAAAAACTTGATGACAAAAAGACAGATGAAACTGTCTACTTTGAGATTATAAATAAGTTAATTGAAAATGGGCTATGGACAATCCCTTCACATACATGGCGAGGGAGAGGGCTTCCAAGATTTACAAAATATAACAAAGAGAAGAGCTATCCAATGTTTGACTACACCTCATGGGAGGGAGATAACCATAATGAACATGCATTTGGAATTTTAGCACCTTTTAAATTTTTTGATAATATACCCATCAATGAGCTTCCAGATCCAAGCAAAGTTACTCCAGACACTGATGTTATAGATTTTTTCAATTCGATCTTTCCAAAACTACAGAAGAAATATAACTTCGATTTTATTAGGTTTGATTTTGTTGATCATATGTTTGAGAGCATTATAAATGATAGGGTCTCAAAATCTGATAGGGTTACCCCACAAATATTGAAACAGACAATTTCAAAAGCAAGGCGAAGCAAGAAATATATAGGAGCTATGGCTGAGAGGATGGGGAGTGACCTAAAGAAATATAAAAAATATGGCTTTGACCTAATCTTGGGTGATGATGTTTTGTCTCCGCCATCTATTCAATATATAAAAAATCTCTACAAGCAAAATAAAAAGATAGAGTCAATAAATTTTAGAGCAAAGAGGAGAGCCTCTATCCTATTTACAATAGATACGCAGGATACTGGAAATCCATTAATTAATTGTGTTCCATACAACCTTTATGGTTATATGGGTATGGCTTTTCGTTTTTTTCTATCAAGGTTTTCAGGTTCAGGCAACTCATTTCGGCCAAAGTATGAGGCTATAGGTAATCAAGATAGTACTGTTGGTCTCTATGATGCAAACACACTTCTGACCTCTATTGAGTGGAAAAATGATAAAAATTTCAACGATATATACCATAATATAGAGGATACATTTGATGAGTTTAAGCCTGTTATAGAAGAGGGCTATCTTGATAATTTTGAAACAATAAAATCTAAAATATGTAAGTGGGAAATTACAAGTAAGGGTAGAAAGTTGACTATATTAGTAAATCCTAGTTTGGAAAATGGGGCAAGAAATATTTCTATTCCAAAAGAGAGTAACTATAAAAATATTACTTTAATAGATCCATATAAAGGTGAAAGACGTGATATTGGTGATGGCGAGATATTGATAAAAGAATTTAAGCCTCTTGAGGCTTATATAGTATCAATGGAGTAATTTAACATATACAAGTATGTGTTGCACTTTTTAATATTTATAATACTATTAGTATAAAATTAGCAATAGTTCTCTGTTTCTGGCTTCCCTATCAGTACGAAAATATAAAACAAGCGAATGCTACTCAAAAAAAGAGAAAGAAGAGAGAATAAAAATGTATAGGGGGGATAAAATCCCACCCTATACATTTTTACTTTTTCTTTTTTTTTCTTTCATTTTTAAGTAGCGTTTGCTCCTTATAACTACTTCTAATGAAAAGTAATCCAAAAAATAAGTTTAAATAGCTCATATAAGTTGGATAGGCTTTATTAATAAGATAAAGCTATATAAAACCTTATATAGTGTTTATTTACTACAATAAAAGCCATTAAATAAAAAAAAGCATTAAAACAAAAGTTCTAATGCTTTTTAAATATATAACAAACTAAATATTATGCTTTGCCATTGCTTCCAAGAACAGCTTGAATCTTGTGTAGATAGAGCTTCTTAAGCTCATCTCTTGCTGGTCCCAAATATTTTCTAGGATCAAACTCAGCTGGCTTCTCAGCAAAAATCTTTCTAATAGCAGCAGTCATAGCCAATCTTCCATCAGAATCGATATTGATCTTACAAACAGCAGATTTTGCTGCCTCTCTCAATTGCTCCTCTGGAATACCAATTGCATCATCCAATTTTCCGCCATATTTATTTATCATAGTAACATACTCTTGTGGAACAGAAGATGAGCCATGCAGAACAATAGGGAAGCCTGGTATCTTCTTCTCAATTTCAGCCAAGATATCAAGTCTAATCTTTGGATCTGTACCTGGCTTAAATTTATAAGCGCCATGTGAAGTTCCAATTGAGATAGCCAAGCTGTCAACCCCTGTCTTTTTAAGGAAGTCTTCAACTTCATCTGGTTGTGTATACGTGTGGTGTTCAGCCTTCACATCATCTTCAACACCAGCTAAAACTCCAAGCTCACCCTCAACTGTTACATCATATTTGTGTGCATAGTCAACAACAGAGCGAGTCACCTCAACATTTTTATCATAGTCATAGTGAGAGCCATCAATCATAACAGATGAGAACCCATAATCGATACAAGATTTTACTAAATCAAGAGAATCACCATGATCAAGATGTAGAGTTATTTGTGGATTTGCCCAGCCAATCTCACGAGCCATTTGAACAGCACCTTGTGCCATATATCTTAAAAGTGTACTGTTTGCATAGTCACGAGCACCCTTTGAAACTTGTAAAATAACTGGAGACTTTGCCTCTGCCGCTGCAGAAATTATCGCTTGAAGTTGTTCCATATTATTGAAATTGAATGCAGGAATAGCATATTTACCAGCCATAGCTTTTTTAAACATCTCTCTTGTATTAACAAGACCTAAATCTTTATAATTTGTCATAATGAAATCTCCTTTTTTAAGCAAATTCTTGATATATTTATGCTATCAAAAAAATGGGAGCTTGTCAAATAGTTTAGTGTTAGCTTATTAAGAAAAAAGAGGGTAAGATAGTATGGTGTACATAACAAAGATTTTTGTATTACTTTCTGTAAGAAAGTTCTAACAAAAATCGACTTATGTATGCCATGCTATCTTACCCAATAAAATTATCTTAGCATACTACTTACAAAATAAAAGATGAAAATAAAAGCTTTTTGTATATTTTGTGAAAGCAAAATCGAACGAAAAGCAACATTTTTACCTGCTTTTGATTGGCTATTAGATCTATATTACTTAAGAAAAGAGAGAGAATAGATGATATAACAAAGATTTTTGTGTTACTTTTGAAAGAAAGTTCCAACAAAAATCGACTTATATTATCTATTCTCTCTCTTTTCATTAGTATATAATATAGACTACTTAATTGAAAGAAATCATATAATTCTATCTCTTTAATTCCCCTCCTATGTAGGAGGGGTTAGGGGTGGTAGAAAAAGTAGCCTTCCCCAACTATCTATATTTAGATGAGATCTTTACAGTATCATTTATAAATGATGCCATTCTATCAAGAGGGATAATACGATTAATCTTCCCCGTTTTTATAGCACTACCCGGCATTCCAAATATCACGGAGCTCTCCTCATCTTGAGCAACAGTAAAGCCACCAGCATCAGCAATTGCAGCAATCCCCTTAGAACCATCAGACCCCATGCCTGTCAAAATAATAGCCAAAGCATGAGAGCGATACTCAATTGCCGCAGAGTAGAAGAGCGGATCAACTGAAGGTTTATGACTATTTATTGGTGCTGTATCCTCAAGAGAGATTCTTCTATTTTTTATTAACATCTGCAGTCCACCCTGAGCAATATAGACATTGTTTGGCTCCAATGCCTCTCCCCCTTGTGTCTCTATAACTCTCAATTTGGATTGGGAGTTTAACCTATTTGCGAAGCTATTTGTATAGAGCTTTGGCATATGCTGTACTATCGCAATTGGAACACCTATATCTTTATCTATATTTGGGATGATTTGAGAGAGAGCAACAGTTCCACCTGTAGATGAACCAATGCAGACTATCTCAATAGGGCTTTTAATCCTGCTTGAGACTTCAAATGAGGGTAAGCCTCCCAACAGGGGCATTCCATCTTCAATAACTGACTCTTTAAAAATTGGTTTGGCTGCACTTGAACTCCCCCTATCGGACATTTTAAAATTTGAAAAAAGCTTTATTTTTGTTATTAGAGAATCTTTAATATGTTCAAGGTTCTCTTTTGTTGTTGAATACTCCGGTTTTGGAATATAGTCAACAGCTCCAAGCTCAAGTGCCCTAAAGGTTATCTCAGCCCCATCTCTTGTAAAAGAGCTTATCATTATGACAGGCTTTGGAAAATCTTTCATTATATGCTCTAACGTTTCAATGCCGTTCATCTCTGGCATCTCAACATCAAGAGTTATTATATCAGGATTTACAAAGGGGATCTTTTTTAATGCAAGAACTCCATTTGAAGCAAAACCTGCATACTCCAAATTTGGATCGCTATTTATTATGTCTCTTAAGATTTGTCTATATATAGGAGAATCATCAATAGTAAAGACTTTAATTTTTTTCATCTTTATCTTCTTGGGGTTTATATATTTTTAAAAAAAGCTTTTAAAAATGTACTATTTTAAAGCTTTCTCAATTGAGGATATGATTCTTTCAGGTTTAAAAGGTTTTACAATAAAATCTTTTACTCCAGATTTGATTGCTTCAACAATAAGTTGTTGTTGTCCCAGTGCGGAACACATGATAATTTTTGCTTTTCTATCAATTTCAAATATTTTATGCATAGCTTCCAAACCATTCATATGAGGCATCGTTATGTCAAGAATTATAATATCAGGCTTAAGCTCTCCAAACATCTCAACCGCCTCAACTCCATCAGAGGCCTCACCTACAACTGTGTATCCCTTCTCTTCAAGAATTTCTTTTTGTACCATTCTCATAAATGATAGATCATCTGCTAAAAGTATTCTTGCACTCATACTAACTCCTAAAAATAAGACCAATACTAATTTTAATTATAACATAAAACATCAATTTTCAATAACAAGTTTTAAAAAATTGATTTCAATCAAAATTGATACATAAAATATGAAAATAAATCATTTTTTACCTTAATTGTATATTACCTATATAAAATATATCATTATAAGGGATAGAACCATCTAAAATCTTTATTTTAATCAGATTACACTTTACAGGCTTATCTTTAAATATTGTTATATATGACCTTTTTTTGATTGTATCAAAATAGGCTTTTGATTTTATACTCTTCTCTGTTACTAATATTGGTCTATCAATACTGCTTTTATCAAAAAAGGAGATCTCAAAAAGAAGAGGATTATTTGCCTCTCTTACATCATACTTATTGTTATGTATTTTAGGCGAAAATCTAATTTCAGATATATTAATCTCTTTATCTTCCCTATATTGGATAGTAAGATCCTCTCCGCGATCAAGCTTATATAGATTCTCATATGGGTTTGGAATAATGTCTGGAGTAATATCAAACAGAGACCTTGGATAGGCTTTATGCTCATTTTCAGATGATATACAAACTATAATATTATTTATAGATCTTGGAATAAAATCACTATACTTCCATATAAAGAGATTCTTTTTTTGTTTATAATTCTTTGGTGATATATTTAAATACTCATTATCAATCACGTGTGAACGAAGCTCAACAGATAGATTTTTTATAGAAGAGTCCTCTTTTCCACCATTATTAAAGTATCTATCTGTCCAAAAACTATAGAAGAAAAGCTTATCACTCTCAGCTCTCGTTGTTTCATTATCATTATAATAGCAATATTTTAATGAAGGCTCTTCATACTTTTCACTATTTTGAAAGTTGGTTGAGGTTATATCATTATAGTAGTGTTTTGTTATATAAGAAAATTCAACTTCAATCTTATCTTTTTCCAAAAAGGCAATAGGAACTGAATAGAATCCATACTCATAAACAAAAGAGTCTGTATTTTCCATATGTATATTATCAGGGTTTTCAGTAGAGCTTTTTATAATCACATGCTCTGTTTTGATTGGAATATTTGGTTCTGTAATGGTATCATCTTTTACTACAACATTGACAAATTTTTCATCAACTTTTGCAATAAATCCATTATAGTCTCCACTTATATACTCTCTCATTTTGCTTTCAACACCATTCACACTCTTTATATTATTCTTATCAATATCCATTTTTGGATATAAAAATCTTATATTAATACTGCTTTTTACGTTGTTTTTCAAAACATAGAGGACTCTTACTTTTGAGTAATTCTCATAGAGATCGATATAAACATTTTTAGATAGAATAGAGATAGAGCCAATATCACCCTCTTCTAGGTATGATATTATCTCTTTTCCTCCATTAAAAGGGACATTATATATTTTTTTTACTAGAGAAACTTCTGCAGAAAATAGAGCAGTCAACGATAAAAAAAATACACACACAAGAGATATTTTTTTAATAATCAAGACTTCCTCCCGAAATTCTTAAATTTTTAAAGAGAGATAAAGAATTTTAGTTCTTTATTTTTACTGCTTAACAAATCAAAAAGAGTAAAAGTGTATGACACCTTTTTCTTATCAGCTGAGAGAGTAACACCCTTTACCTCTTTAAATGGGGTTGCAGCATTAATCTCTATCGTAAATGGTGCAGACTTTACTATTTTGTTATATAAAGCAACATCGTCAAGTTTAAGCTGATCTAAAAAGCCAAGAAATATACCACTTGGATCAATTTTGTTTATATCAACTGTTTGTGAAATCTGCAAACCACTTGCATTTCTTACAACTGTTATATCCAAAAGATCCTTTGGCATAGTTGCAAGCGCCTTCTCAAAATCTGTAAATGAGACCTCTATGTTCCCTTTGTAGCCATTTTTTGTATCAATTTTAACAGATTTTAGAGTAATATCTTTCGTATTTTTAAAACTCTTTTTGAATGCCTCTTCATCTATAAGTATTTCAGGATCTATAGTTGTACCATCTTCTGATGGAACATTAGCAAGAGCTGTTGAAAGAATTGTTAGATAGTCATTATCAAGGGTATATTCTATAACCATTCTTCCGCTTTTTTTATCTGCATTTAAAAAGATTTTTTGTGAAAAACATGAAGATAACAGGAGTAAAACTCCAAAGAAAAGCACTATATGTTTCAATTTTATTGTTTTCATTATAAAGCAACCTCTCTACATTAAATAAAGAATACAAATTATCCTATTGTAACAGAATATCAAAAAAAGAGAGAGTTGTCAAAATTTTGTTTTAAGTTGCTCTCTATTTTTTATCTATTTCAGATTTTAGCTCCAAATAGTTATCTTTATTGGATTTATCAAGTTTTATCAAAGCGTCCAGATCTTTTATGGCATCGCTATAATTTTCAAGCTTTATATAGGAGGCAACTCTGTTGGTAAGTGCTCTAATATCTTTTTTATCCCTTTCCAAGACAAGATCAGAACAGACTATAGAGTCATTAAAAAGATCTTTGTGATATAAAATATAGGCCTTCTCATTTAGCGCATCAATATAGAATTCATCTATCTCCAGAGCTTGGTTATAACAATCAAGCGCACGCTCAAGCTCAGCAAGAAGAGAGAGTGCAATGCCTTTCTTTAAAAGAGCCTCTTTATAGAGCGGTTTTGCCTCCAAAGCCTTATCAAAGCATTGAATTGCATCTCTATATTTTCTTTTATTTAGCTGGGCATCTCCCATAGAGTAATATTTTTTTGCTGCAACCTCTTTTTGTTTCTCTTCATTAGGTGTGATGGAGGCTGGAAAAAGACTATAGCTATATAAAAGAATAATTGCAAAAATAAAAATCACTCTCTTAAAAAAGTTTAGCTCTTTGTTTTTATGCTCTATACTCATAATTATTTTTCTCTATAAAATATTGTCTCTGTTTGTAATAAAAAGTATCCATTATTTATATTCTTAATGATAAAAATTGTCTAGCAATTTATTCTAAATTAAAAACACATTGCCATTGTACACGACAGCAAGACAAAAAGTTATCAAAAGAGCCACTACTACAAATCGCTTCATACCCTACTCTAACTCATCAATAAATCTTCTTTGATACTCCTCTGCTGCCTTCTGTTTTGCCTTAAACCCCTCCTCTGTAGTAGGGAAACTCTCTGCCAACTCTTTTCTCTTTATCTTATACTCTCTCATTTTTCTAAACTCATCACTGGTCATTGCATAGTACTTTTCTGATATAGCCATATTTTTTTATACTCTTCAGGAAAAACATACCCTTCTGGAAAGAATAGGCAAAAGTCTACATAGTGTCGCTCCGTAAGCGAAGCATAAGCCCTCTTGCTATATAACTTCGATATATCTTCAAAAAAAAGATCTACATCATATTCAA
This sequence comes from Spirochaetota bacterium, assembly GCA_031549085.1. Classification (GTDB taxonomy): domain Bacteria; phylum Spirochaetota; class GWE2-31-10; order GWE2-31-10; family MWDO01; genus JAVBQL01. Next base: position 1,054 of record JAVBQL010000014.1, on the reverse strand, counting down.
AGTTAGCGTATGCAATCAAATATCTCTCCTTAAGCCATAAATGATTTGTAACAGCCCTAAGCTCCTCATCTGTTGGATTGTGATCATAGATCGTCTCATGAAACTTTATCTCTTTATTAATCTTATCGATTGTTGATGGAAGAATAATGCCATCCCAATCAATATATTCAAGAGTCTCCCGCAAATCTACACCAATCTTACCCCAATACTCATCAGATTTTTTGTTATCTCCCCTCCATTTATATAGCAGTGAGAGGTGGTAGTAGGCAACATCTTGAGAAAATATTTCATTATAGTCCCCCTCTCCATAATAATCAACAAGAATGCTATAGAACTCTGTCTTTGTTGTTTTATGTTTAGGTTTGAATATTGTCTCTATGCTATTTTGATTTGGCAAATTAACAAGTAGTCTTCCATCCCTCTTTTTTCTCCTCCACTCCTCACTTACCTTCTTATAATAATAATTTGCTATCTTTCTGCCCTCATACATTGTAATATCATATATTGTCGATAGATCGTAATAGACAGCATCCATATCCTTCGTTTTTGTATCGTTCATATCATTGCTCCTTTTTATCTCACTGCTGTACACAACAGCAAGACAAAAAGTTATCAAAAGAGCCACTACTACAAATCGCTTCATGCTTATCTCTCCAAAATAGATCTATTCATAGCCCATGTTTTCGTTATAGAGCTTTTGAACTGCCCGCATCGCCTCACGTTTTGCCTTACCTCCATCTTCTGTGGAAGCTGGATTATCAGCAGTCTCTTTTACCTTTTTCCAATCCTCCAACTTCTTTCTATACTCCTCACTCATCATTGCATAATATTTTTCTGATATCTCCATATTTTTATAGTAGCTCTCTGGTGGAACAAAATCCTTTGGAAACTTACCCGTATAACCAAAATAATCCATAGTCTTCTTATCAATATCAGCATAAGCCCTACTATTATAGAGCGATGATATCTCACGCAAAAAGAAATCTTTTACATATTTACCCTGATAGTTTTTTACTAAATATCTCATTTTAGACCAATTGTCACTTATTGGGTA